>NZ_KV807506.1:284426-596889 GCF_001812045.1 Kocuria sp. HMSC066H03 | reverse complement strand
AGCTGACCTCTGGTCTGGCCGCGTCCGTGAGCTGCTGAGACGCAGCTGGTCCGAACCGGCCCGCCGGGCTCGGAGGGTGGCGCGGGAACCGTGGAATATTCGCGTGCCGCGCACCGCTGTACGTGGCCCGGGGACGGACACGGTTCCCCGGAGGACTTGTTCCGACAGGAGGGACTCGAGATGACTGAGATCACGATCATCGGCGGCCACGGCAAGGTGGGGCTCCAGCTGAGCAGGCTGCTCGCCGCACAGGGGGACACGGTCAACGCCGTGATCCGCAAGGAGGAGCAGCGCCAGGACGTCCAGGACACGGGGGCGAACCCGGTGGTGGCGGACGTCCAGGACATGGACGTGGCCGCCCTCACGGAGCTGCTGTCCGGCCAGGACGCCGTGGTCTGGTCCGCGGGCGCGGGCGGAGGGTCCCCGGAGCGCACCTACGCCGTGGACCGGGACGCGGCCATCCGCTCGATGGACGCCGCGGAGGCCGCCGGGGTGAAGCACTACGTCATGGTCTCCTACATGGGGGCCGGCCAGGACCACGGGGTCCCGGAGGACAACGACTTCCACGCGTACGCCCAGTCCAAGGCGGACGCTGACGACCATCTGCGCGCCAGCTCGCTCACCTGGACGATCCTGGGCCCCGGAATGCTCACCGACGACGCCGCCACGGGCGCCATCGCGCTCGGCAGGGCCGGGGAGGGCGAGTCCAACACCACCGCCCGCGGCAACGTGGCCCTCGTGGCCGCCCGGGTGCTCGCGGATCCCCGGGGGACCGCGAAGAAGTTCATCGAGTTCGCGGACGGGGACACCCCCGTGGCCGAGGCCGTCGACTCGCTCGACTGACCGGGGCTCCCGCCGCCGCACCGGTTCGAGCCGTGGTCGAGCGGCCGCAGCAGCTCGGACCGCGACCAGGCAGTCCGCACCGCCCGGTGGGCGACGCCCTGACAGGGGTGTCGCCCACCGGGCGTTCTTCTAGGCTGAGGGCATGCAGATGCCATCGATCCACCCCGAATCCTCCGACGGCCGCGACCAGGAGCCCCTGGACCTCAGCGAGGTCATCGCCCTCACCGCCGTGGTGCACGGCACGGTCCAGGGCGTGGGGTTCAGGTACTGGTGCTGGCGGCAGGCCGAGAAGCTGGGGCTCACGGGCACCGCGACCAACAACGAGGACGGCACCGTGGGCGTCGTCGCCGAGGGCCCGCGCTGGGCCGTGGGGGACTTCCTGCAGGCGCTGATCTCACGGGACACCCCGGGTGCTGTGATCACCGTGGACGAGCACTTCGGTCCCGCCACGGGGCAGTACACGGACTTCAGCACCCACTGAGACCGCACGGCCGGCGCTGTTCACCTCCGGTTGACCTGCGCGGCCTACGGTGGGGGCACTCGCAGTCCGCCACACGAGGAGAACCATGACCGTCACGGAGTCCGAGGAGATCCCCCCGCGGGCCGAGCGCGCCGCCCAGTGCCTGGAGCGGGTGCGCGAGCTGCTGCTGCGGATCCGTGCGGCACGCGAGGTGCGGCTCGAGGGCATCAACGGGGTGGCCCCCCGTCACCGGCACTCCGCGGTCAACCTGGTGGACTACACCGCGGTGCGCTCCGAGGATGTCCGCGACCTGCAGATTCAGCTCGCGGGCCTGGGCGTCTCCTCCCTGGGGCGCATGGAGTCGGGCGTGGCCGAGCACCTCACGGCCGTGGCCCGCACCCTCGCCGCCGTGGCGGGGCTGCCGGACCCGCAGCTGCCTGACCTCGACCCCGGGCTGCTCCCCGGGGAGGACCTGCGCCCCGGACCGGTCACACTGGCGCGGAACACCGTGCGGCTGGTGGGCCAGGCGCCGGAGGGCAGGGCCACGCGCATCATGGTCACCATGCCCTCTGAGGCGGCGCAGGACCCCGCGCTCGTCTCCCGCATGGTGGCCGCGGGCACGGACGTGGCCCGCATCAACTGCGCCCACGACGGACCGCAGGAGTGGTCCAGCATGATCGAGCACCTGCGGGCCGCGGCGTCGGACCTGGGCACGGACGTGCGCATCGCCATGGACCTGGCCGGGCCCAAGGTGCGCACCGGCCCCGTGGAGCCCGGGCCGCGCGTCGAGAAGATCAAGCCCGAGCGGGACGCCACGGGTCACGTGATCCGCCCCGCTCGCCTGTGGCTCGGGGCCCAGCACTCGGAGGACGTCCCCGCGGTGGCGGTCGCACCCGAGCAGTGGCTCGCCGAGCGCACGGTGGGCGAACGCCTCCAGCTGCGGGACGCGCGGGACTCCGGTCGCACCCTGCGGGTCGTTGAGACCCACGACGACGCCGTGCTGGTGGAGTTCTCCAAGACCGTCTACTTCGCCACGGGTCTGGTGCTGCGCACCCGGGACGGTTCCGAGGCCACCCTGGGGGAGCTGCCGGAGACCGAGCAGTACCTCCGCGTGGCCACGGGGGACACGCTGCGGCTGCTCAACAGCACGGAACCCGTCCAGGTGGGCGGGCCGTCCCCGGTGCGGATCGGGTGCACACTGCCCGAGGCGTTCCAGGACGCGGCCGCGGGCCAGCGCGTGTGGTTGGACGACGGGAAGATCGGCGGCGTGATCCGCCATGTGCACGCCGGTCACATGGACGTGGAGATCACCCACGCGAGCCCGGCGGGCAGCAAGCTCAAGGCCGAGAAGGGCATCAACTTCCCCGACACGGATCTGCGGATCCCCGCGCTGACTGCGAAGGACCGGGAGGACCTGGCGTTCGTCGTCCAGCACGCGGACATCGTCAACATGTCCTTCGTGCGCAGCGCCCAGGACGTGGCAGACCTCCTGGCCGAGCTGCAGGCGCTGGGGGCCGACTCGGTGGACATCACGCTCAAGATCGAGACCGTGGGCGGCTTCGAGCACCTGCCCATGGTGCTGCTCGAGGCCATGCGGTGGCAGGACTCCGGTGTGATGATCGCCCGCGGGGACCTGGCCGTGGAGACCGGTTTCGAGCGCATGGCGGAGGTCCAGCAGGAGATCCTGTGGCTGTGCGAGGCCGCGCACGTTCCCGTCATCTGGGCCACGCAGGTGCTGGAGACCCTCGCCAAGAAGGGGCTGCCCTCCCGTGCGGAGATCACGGACGCCGCCCAGGGCCAGCAGGCCGAGTGCGTGATGCTCAACAAGGGGCCCTTCGTGGTGGAGGCCATCCGCACCCTGTCCTCGGTGCTCGAGCGGATGTCCGGGCACGCCTCCAAGAAGACGGACCTGCTGCGACGGCTGAACGCGTGGGAGGACTTCGTGCGCTGACCCGCCCCGGAGCGTGCCGTCTGCCGGGCCCGGGGCTTGTGTGCCCTGGGCGTACGGGGTGCGCGGGCCCGCGCGCCGCCGCGAGCGCTGTGCCATAGTGAGTCCGATGTGCTCGGCCTCGGCCGCCGAGCAGCCCCTATCCGTCTCGAGGAGTGGACACAGATGCGCGTAAACCCCCTGAACAAGGCGTTCGACGAGCACGGGCAGCCGTCGCCGGGCGTGGAGAAGTTCCTGAACCACGCGTTGCGCGTCCAGCGGCCCTGGGTGGTCAAGATGATCAAGCACATGCGCAGGCAGCACCCCGACGAGACGCCCGCGCAGCTCGCCAAGCGCGCACGCAAGCTCTACGTGCGCTCGGTGACCGCGGGCGGCGGCGCGGTGGGCGCCACCGCCGCGATTCCGGGGATCGGGACCCTGACCTCCTTCGGGCTGTCCTCGGTGGCCGTCACCGGCTACCTCGAGGCGACCGCGCTCTACGCCCAGGCGGTCGCGGAGCTGCACGGGGTCGAGCCCAAGGACGAGGACCAGAACCGCACCATGGTCATGGCCCTGATGCTCGGGGACGACGGGCAGGCGCTCATGGGCCAGCTGCTCACCAGCTCCTCCACGAGCAAGAGCATCTCCAACAAGTGGGGGCTCATGATGGGCAAGTCCGGCAGCAACGCCAAGTTCTTCGACGTGGGCCGGTCCATCCGCAGCATGTTCGTCAAGCGCTTCATCGCCCGCCAGTCCGGTGCCATGCTGGGCCGCGCCCTGCCCTTCGGGATCGGCGCGTTCGTGGGCGGCGGCGCCAACCTGGCCATGGCCCGTCAGGTCATCAAGTCCGCCGACGAGGCGTTCGGGGAGTTCCCGGAGCAGTTCCCTCCCAACCTGACCCTCGGGGACCGCGCAGAGGCGTTCGAGGGCGGGACCACAGCCTCCCAGCAGGAGGCCCTGGAGACCGCCACCACCGGGCGCGAGTGACACTGCAGGCCGCGTGACGGAGCGGGCGCCCCGGGGACCACCGTCCTCGGGGCGCCTGTTCGTTCACGCGGACGTCATCCCAAGGCTACTGGCGCGTCAGTTGGTGCTCGGTCTCCCGTCGCCGCGGCTTCCTACCGTGGGGCCGTGGCTGCCTCGACCGAACGTCCTCCCGCCCGTCCTCTGATCTACGCGCACCGCGGATCCTCGCACCGCTATCCGGAGCTGACCCGGGCGGCCTACGTCCAGGCGATCGCCGACGGCGCGGACGGCGTGGAGTGCGACGTCCACCTGACACGTGACGGCCACCTGGTGCTGCACCACGACGCCCAGCTGGGCCGCACGTCCAACGGCTCCGGGCCAGTGGCCCAGCACACCCTGGCGCAGCTGCGGGAGCTGGACTTCACCTCGTGGAAGGGTGTGGAGATCCCGCCGTCCCACGGGGCGGCCCACGAGCAGCTGCTCACGCTGGACGAGCTGCTGGACCTGCTGCTGGCCGCCGGGCGTCCCATGGGCCTCGCCGTGGAGACCAAGCACCCCAGCCCGTACGGCCACGGGCTGGAGGAGGCCCTGCTCGTGCTGCTCATGCGGCGCGGCTGGAACCCGGAGACCGGGATGCTCGGAACCGTGACGGTCTCGATCATGAGCTTCCACCCGGATGCCGTGCGCCACGTGCTGGACCACGTGCCACCGCGCCACGTGTGCCAGCTGGTCTCTCAGTCCACCGTGGAGTCGGTGCGCGCCGGTCTCGGCGTGGGCACCGCCACCGCGGCCGTGTGCCGCGCGGGCATGCGCCTCGTGATGCCTCCCGGGGTGCCCCTCATCTCCCGTGGGGAGGTGGAGCTCGCGGGGCCGGGGATCCGGTTCGTGCGGGACAACCCCCGGCTGGTGGAGCAGTGGCTCCAGCGCGGAGCCGTGCTGCGGGTGTGGACGGTGGACACCTTCGCGGACACCCACGTGTGCCTGGCCCTGGGGGTCCAGCAGATCACCACCAACGTGCCCGCGCTCGTCCGCCGCTGGAGCACCGAGCACGTCGACTCTGCGCAGAACGCCTCGGCGCACGGCCGAGGCGTTCGGGAGCGTGAACTGGTTCCGGCGGCTCAGAGGCCGTAGGAGTCCACGAGCCGTTCCGCCAGCCCGGTGTACCCGCCCGGGGTCAGGGCGCTGAGGCGCTGGGCGGTCTCCTCGGACAGCCCCAGCTCCCCGATGAACTCCCGCATGCGCTGGGCGTCCACACGGTGACCGCGGGTCAGGTCCTTGAGCCGCTCGTAGGGGTTGTCCATCCCCTCGCGCCCGGCAACGGCCTCCGCCCGCATGGCGGTCTGGACGGCCTCCCCGAGCACCTCCCAGTTCTGGTCGAGGTCCTCCGCCAGGGTGGCCTCCGCGACGTCCAGGCGGTCCAGGCCCTTGACCACGTTGGAGATGGCCAGCAGCGAATGCCCGAAGGCCACGCCGATGTTGCGCTGGGAGGACGAGTCGGTGAGGTCCCGCTGCCACCGGGAGGTCACGAGCGTGGCGGCCAGGGTGTCCAGCAGGGAGCAGGAGATCTCCGCGTTGGCCTCCGCGTTCTCGAACCGGATGGGGTTGACCTTGTGCGGCATGGTGGAGGATCCCGTGGCACCCTCCACCGGGATCTGCTGGAAGTAGCCGATCGAGATGTAGGACCACACGTCCGTGCACAGGTTGTGCAGGATCCGGTTGAAGCGCGCCACGTCCGCGTAGAGCTCCGCCTGCCAGTCGTGGGACTCGATCTGGGTGGTCAGGGGATTCCACGTGAGCCCCAGGCCGGTCACGAACGAGCGGGAGATCCCCGGCCAGTCCGTGTCCGGTGCGGCGGCGGTGTGGGCCGCGAAGGTTCCGGTGGCGCCGTTGAGCTTGCCCAGGAACTCGGTGCCGGCCACGCGCTGCACCTGACGGTCCAGACGGTGCGCGAACACCGCGAGCTCCTTGCCCAGGGTGGTGGGTGTGGCGGGCTGGCCGTGCGTGCGCGAGAGCATGGGCACAGCCTTGGTCTCACGCGCCATGGCGGAGACGGCCGCCACGAGACCGTGCGCCGCGGGCAGCCAGACCTGCTCCACGGCGTCCTTGATGCCCAGCGCGTAGGAGAGGTTGTTGATGTCCTCGGAGGTGCACGCGAAGTGCACCAGGGGAGTGAGGTGCCCGAGACCCAGCTCCGGCAGGCGCCGTCCGATGAAGTACTCCACCGCCTTCACGTCGTGGACCGTCACGGCCTCGAGCTCCGCGAGTTCCGCCACGGCGGCGGCGTCGAAGCCGGTCACGATGGCGCGCAGCCCCGCTTCCTGCTCGGCCGTGAGGGGCTCCAGGCCGGCCAGGGCGCGCTGCTCGCACAGGTGGATGAACCACTCGACCTCCACGTGCACGCGCTCGCGGTTCAGTGCGGCCTCCGACAGGTGGTCCACCAGGGGGGCGGTCTGAGGGCGGTAGCGGCCGTCCAACGGCCCCAGCGCCAAGGCGGGGCTCTGCTGGCCCAGGGCCACTCGTCCGGACGGGAGGGTCTGCGCGGCGTTCGACATGGTTCCCATTCTTCCACGGGCCAGGGGGCGCCCGCCCGGTGCGAGGTGCCGCGGCGAGGGACCTGCACCGCCGGGCACCCGGGGTGGCCCGGGAGGTCCGAGTCCCCAGTCCCCGCCGGGCGGTTCTCGCTCGGCCACGCCCCTTTCTAGCCTGGTCCCGCGCGCCGGGCCCCCGTCCGCGCAGTGCGGAGAGGACACCACATGACACCCACGGCACTCGCGGCCGCGCCCGGGGCGTTCCCCGGGATCAGCGGACTGGTCCACGAGCACCTCACGGCTCTCGCGCAGCGGTACGACGACGCCGCCGAACACCTGGGTGCCCTGCGCACCCGGGTGGCCGAGGCCGGGGAGACCCATGAAACCTGGCGCGGACCAGGCGCCCGCCTCTTCACCGTCCAGGTGGAACGCGACGTGGCCGGCCTGGGGGAGGACATCGCGAGCTGCCGGGAGGCATCCCGAACGCTGCGCTGGGCCGCGACCGCGCTCGCCGACCGCCTTGCCGAGCTCGAGACCGCGGCGGGGATCGGCGCCCCGCTGCTCTCCGCCCTCGGGGCCGTCCTGGGGCCGGGTCTCCTGACCGCACCCGCGGGGCGTCGGCCATGAGCCCCGTGGACGGTGCGGGCCGCCCGACGCATCCGGTGCCACCGGCCCACGAACCCCGCCAGGCGGCGTCGCCGGGTGGGGCCGTCACGGAGGTCCGCGGTCCCGCGGAGGACCTGCAGGGTGAGCTGTACGGTGACGCGGCGGCGCCCCGCCCCGCGGCGGAGGGGTTCGAGTCCGAACAGGACGTCGCGGCCGCGGTGGATGGCGCCCGGGAGACCATGACCGTGTACGGGGGCGCGGGAGCGGCCGGCGGGACCGCGGTGGACACGGACGGGATGCGGGCCACCTCCGGGGACCTCTCACGCGTGGCGTCGGAGTGCGGGGAGGTGGCGGCCGGTCTCACGCCGCTCGCGGTCGAGACGCAGCTGTGGGCCCTGACCGGAGAACCCCTGCTGGGTGATGCGGCAGTGATGTCGGGACTGCTCGTGACGGGTCTGTTGGACCACGCGGCCGAGGTCGCGCTGACGGCCCGGAAGCTCGAGGCGGCCGCGCAGCGCTACGAGGCGGCCGAGCAGGTTGTCACCGGGTCCTTCACAGCCGAGCAGCTGGAGGCACCCTGGCCGGGAGCGGGAGTGGCGTTCCTGCGGGACATGGCAGGCACGATCGAGGATTTCGAGGTGGCCTTCACCCGCGCCGGGATCGACAGCCCCGAGTCTTTCCGGGACCGGGTCCATCTCACCCTGTTCGGGGTCCTCGTGCGCGGTGGGGGTCCCCGCGGCACGGACGCCGTGATCCGAGGTCCCGGTGTGGACGACCTCCTGGACGGGGGTCTCCAGCTGGCGTGGCCCGACGGCGCCGCGGCCGGTTCCGGGAGCACGGCGGAGGACAGCGCGGCCGAGGGGGCGTCCGGCGCGGCTGCGGGCCCCGCGGCGTCGACCACAGGGCGGCGCCCGACGATCGGCCAGCAGCTGCGGAACATCCTGGTGGAGCGGCTCTCCGCCGCGGGTCGCCGGATGACGGACGGAGCCCCTGCTCAGGAACCTCCTGCCGCGGACGGCGCGGACATCTCGGAACTGGAGGTGACCGTGGCCGCGATGGCGATGGCTGTGCCCGGGGCGGCCGGTGTGTATGCGCTGTATCGCGAAGGCCGTCGGCTGAACCCGGCGGAACGCACCGGGGCGGTTCTCAGGGGAACGGTTCGGAACCTGGAGGAGGACCATCCCCTGTACCCCGCCCGGCGGGAGGTGTTCACCGGCATCACGCCGCGCAGCGCCCGCGAGCACCACATGACGCCGTTGCCCCGCAGGCCGCTGCCCGCCGGTGTGCGCTACGACGGCGCCGTCCCCACCACCGTGGCGGGGACGGCCGCGGCGCTCAAGGACGCCAAGACCATGGTGTCGGGCGCGGACGCGGATGGCGAACCCGTGGAGAACAGCACGGTGATGGTGCAGAAGGCCACCGGTGCGGACGGGCGCACCGCGTACTCGGTGGTTCTCACCGGGACCGAGCAGTGGTCGGACGGTCCCGGCGTGCACGACATCAAAGGCATCGGCCAGGGCATGACCGCGTCCCCCGCGGACTCCCTCACTGAGCTCCCGCAGGCCCAGCGCATGGCGGTGCAGGCACTGCAGGACGCGGGCATCCGCCCGGGGGACACCGTGGTGCTCACGGGGCACAGCCTGGGTGGGATCGACGCCGCGGGGCTCGCCGCGAACCAGGAGTTCCGCAGCCGCTACGACGTCCAGGCGGTCACCACGTACGGGGCGCCCGTGGGGGACTTCGCGATTCCTGCCGAGACCTCGGTGATGGCCGTGGAGCACGTCGACGACCTGGTGCCCACCCTGGACGGCGTGCCCAACCCGGACGGCGAACACCGGTCCACGGTCCGGGTGAGCACACCCTACGCGGGCGCGTTGCGCTACAAGGACGGACCACTGGGAACCGCGGCGCACGAGATGAACCTCTACGTCGTGGGTGCCCAGGGCATCTCCGGGTCCGGAGACCCCACCGTGGAGGCGCACGAGCACCGGCTGGCCGCAGCTGTTCCCCACGGGCCGGGAGTCCGGACCGAGACCTACGTGTACGCCGGGTGGGAGGAGCATGCGGGTCTGGACGTGGAGGAGAGCCCGGCCGGCGGCGCACCGCCGGTCCGGTGAGCGGGAGGCGCCGCCGTGCGCGGCCGCCCGTCCTTCGCCCCCGCTGCCGGCACCGGCAACCCTCGGCGGCCGGGTGGCCGAGGCGGGCTGGTCGACGCGGGTCCGGGCACGCAGGCCGGGGAGTGCCGGCCTGGGCGGGAGGCCTGTCCGCCGAGGACGCCACCACGCACTCAGACGTCCGGTTGCCTGTGAGTTCTCGCAGAAGCGGGCGGATCCAACGGCGGCTCGGTCCGGTCGGCGCTCCGGGTGGGTCGTGCTGGTCGCTCGAAGGAGGGGGGGCGGCGGGCACGCGGCGCGTTCCCACGGGTCGCGCGCCGTGCACGAAGCCCGGGGGATCTCCGTGCACTCGCAAGGGCGCCGCGGAACCAGGTTCGTCCGAATTCCCGTGACGGCGGACGAGCAAACACGCCCGCAATGTGACCTGCAACACTTCATCCGGCGCCCGTGTAGGCTCTGGTGAACCCGAGGCGAACGCCCGTTTCCTGGAACTCAGCGCCACCTACCCGCACCCGCGCACCATGCCGACACCCCGGCAGTGCAACGGACGCGGAGCGCCCCCGAGGACCTGTGTTCGCAAGGCTCGACATGACCGGGGCGATCCTCCGGTCATGAAGACAGTGGAAGGACCACGACCGACCATGGAACCACGTACCCATCCGGGTGCTGTGCAGAGCACGCTCCCCCGGCACCAGCTGCTGGACGAGCGCGGCGTCGTCACGCAGAACCCGCTCCTGACCCCCTATGCCGAGGACATCAGCGTCGATGACCTCAAGCACCTCTACCGCTCAATGACCATGTCGCGGCGGATCGACGAGGAAGGCACCTCGTTGCAGCGCCAGGGACAGCTGGTGCTGTGGGTGCCGCTGCGGGGCCAGGAAGCCGCGCAGATCGGCTCCGCGTGGCCCACGCGACCCACCGACAGGCTCTACCCCTCCTACCGCGAGCACGCCGTGGCCTTCGAGCGCGGCGTGGAGCCCTCCGAGCTCATGCGCTACTTCCGCGGACACACCGCGGGCGGCTGGGACCCCGAGAAGCACAACCTCAACCTCTACACCGTGGTGCTCGGCTCGCAGGCCCCCCACGCCGTGGGCTACGCCATGGGCACCATGATGGACCGCAAGGCCGCCGAGGACGCCGGCACGCCGCTGGAGACCGACCCCGAGGCCGTGGTCGCGTACTTCGGGGACGGCGCCAGCACCGAGGGTGAGGTTCACGAGTCCATGGTCTTCGCGGCGTCCTACGACGCACCGGTGCTGTTCTTCATCCAGAACAACCAGTGGGCCATCTCGGTGCCCTTCTCCACGCAGTCCCGCGTGCCGCTGGCCACGAGGGCGGCCGGCTACGGCTTCGAGGGCCTGCGGGTGGACGGCAACGACATCCTGGCCGTGGTGGCCGCAACCCGCTACGCCCTGGAGAAGATCCGCAAGGGCGAGGGCCCCGTCCTCATCGAGGCGGAGACCTACCGCATGGGCGCGCACACCACGGCGGACGATCCCACCAAGTACCGCAAGCGGGAGGAGGAGGACCAGTGGGGCCTGCTCGATCCCATCGAGCGGCTCAAGGTCCACCTGCGCACCGAGCACGGTGTGGAGGACTTGTTCTTCGACACCGTGGCGCAGGAGAACGACGACCTCGCGAACCGGATGCGCGCGGACGTCCTCGCCATGACGCCGCCCGAGTTCGTGGACCGGTTCGACAACGTCTACGCCGAACCGCACTCGCTCGTGGACGCCGAGCGCGCCGAGTACCTGGAGTACCAGGCCGGATTCGACGTCGCGGACGAAGCCCAGAACTCGGAACCGGAAGGAGCGGGCGCGTGAGCAAGCTGACCATTGCCAAGGCCATCACCGCAGGGCTCACGCGAGCCATGGAGGACAACCCCAAGGTCATGCTCATGGGGGAGGACATCGGCTCCCTGGGTGGCGTGTACCGCGTGACGGAGGGGCTCAAGGCCCGGTTCGGTGCGCACCGCGTGCTGGACAGCCCTCTGGGCGAGGCGGGGATCGTGGGCACCGCGGTGGGGCTCGCCCACCGCGGCTACCGCCCGGTGTGCGAGATCCAGTTCGACGGGTTCACCTTCCCCGCGTTCAACCAGATCACCACGCAGGTGGCCAAGATCCACGCGCGCTCCGAGGGCAAGCTCAAGCTGCCCATGACCATCCGCATCCCGTACGGCGGTGTCATCGGCTCGGTCGAGCACCACTCCGAGTCCCCGGAGGCGCTGTACGCGCACACCGCGGGGCTGCGGATCATCACCCCGTCCAACGCGCACGACGCCTACTGGATGGAGCAGCAGGCGATCGCGAGCGACGACCCCGTCATCATCTTCGAGCCCAAGCGCCGCTACTGGCTCAAGGGCGAGGTGGACGAGACCGCCGAACCCATGGACCCGTTCTCCGCGTCCGTGATCCGCGAGGGCGAGGATGCCACCGTGGTGGCCTGGGGTCCCCTGGTACCCGTGGCACTGGCCGCGGCGAACGCCGCCGAGGAGGACGGGCGCAGCGTGGAGGTGATCGACCTGCGCAGCATCTCGCCGATCGACTTCGACTCGCTCACCGCCTCGGTCCGCAAGACCGGTCGCCTGGTGATCGCCCACGAGGCCCCCACGTTCGGCGGCCTGGGCGGAGAGATCGCCGCGCGCGTGACAGAGCAGGCCTTCTACTCGCTCGAGGCCCCGGTGCTGCGCGTGGGCGCGTTCCACATGCCGTACCCGCCGGCCGCGGTGGAGGAGCACTACGTCCCGGATCTGGACCGGGTGCTCGACGCACTCGACCGTTCCTTCACCTACTAGACATTCAGACCATCACCGCGGTCGTCGACGAGCGCGGTGTCCCCAGGAGGGAGAACAGATGTCCCAGGTTTTCACACTGCCCGATGTGGGCGAAGGGCTGACCGAGGCCGACATCCTGGCCTGGAAGGTGTCCAAGGGCGACACCGTGTCCGTCAACCAGGTGCTCGTGGAGATCGAGACCGCCAAGTCCGTGGTGGAGCTGCCTTCCCCGTACGCGGGAACGGTGCAGGAGCTCATGGTCGCCGAGGGCGACACCGTGGACGTGGGCACGCCCATCATCACGGTCAGCTCGGGTGACGACGCCCCCGCGGGCGGCACCGACCCCGGGTACACCGGTACGGTGCCGCAGAACGGACTAGCCGGTGCGGACGGTGCGGCCACGGGGGCGGAGGGCGAGGACCAGCCCCAGGGCCAGGCCCTCGTGGGCTCCGGGCCCAAGGCGGATCCCGTGCGTCGGCGGCGACGCAGCCGTCCGGCGTCCAGCGCGGTGCAGGAGCGCGAGGAGACTGCGGCGGAGAGCGCACCGCCCGCTCAGGCTCCGGCCGGTGCAGGCGGCGGGGACCCCGCCGGTGCCACGGCCCCCGCCGGTGGCGTGGTGCCACGGCGGCCCGGTCTGGCCAAGCCCCCCGTGCGCAAGGCCGCCAAGGAGATGGGCATCGACCTCGCGGACGTGCAGGCCACGGGTGAGGCCGGTCAGGTCACCAAGCGCGACCTGCTGGCCCACGCGGAGCGCGGCGGTGTCTCCGGAGTCGCGTCCGGCACCGCGGCTCCCGTGGCTGTCCGCGAGAGCGGGGAGCGTGTCGAGCGGATCAAGGTCAAGGGCGTCCGCAAGGCCACGGCCCAGAACATGGTCAAGTCCGCGTTCACCGCGCCCCACGTGTCCATCTTCGTGGAGGTGGATGCCACCCGGACCATGGAGTTCGTCAAGCGGCTCAAGCAGTCCCCGCGCATGGAGGGCGTGAAGATCTCCCCGCTGCTGATCGTGGCCAAGGCCGTGATCTGGGCTGCGGAGCGCAACCCGGACGTGAACGCCACGTGGTCGGACACCGAGATCATCGTGAAGCACTTCATGAACCTGGGGATCGCGGCGGCCACGCCGCGGGGTCTGCTGGTGCCCAACATCAAGGACGCGCAGGATCTCTCGCTGCGCGAGCTCGCCGTGGCGCTGCAGCAGCTCACCGAGACGGCACGTGCCGGACGCACGCAGCCCGCGGAGATGCAGGGCGGCACGCTGTCGATCACGAACATCGGCGTCCTGGGAGCGGACACGGGCACCCCGATCATCAATCCCGGGGAGTCGGGCATCCTGGCGTTCGGGGCCATCAAGCAGAAGCCGTGGGTGGTGGACGGGGAAGTGGTCCCCCGCTGGATCACCACCCTCTCCGGCTCGTTCGACCACCGCGTGGTGGACGGGGAGCTGGCTGCCCGCTTCATGTCGGACGTGGCCCGGATCGTGGAGGAGCCGGCACTGCTGCTGGAGTGAGTCACGGCTGACCGGGCCCTTCCGGGGCTCGGCGCAGACGCATCGAGGGGCACCCGCGGCACACGCGGGTGCCCCTCGATGCGCCGGGCGCCCCTCCGCCGCGCCGGGCGCCCCTCCGTCGTGCCGGGCGCCGTGAACCGCGGCACCGCCCGGAGTGCCTCGCCGCAGCGGGGAACGGACGGGTCGTCCCGGGCGCGTGTCACGTGGCGCGGAAGCACCCCGCCACGTGACCGGGCGCCCGCCCGATCCGCTGCAGCCACCGGTGGGCGGTCACCGGACCCACCAGCACGATCCCGTGGGAGCGCAGGGTGAGGGACAGCCTGCGGGACGCGGCGGTGCTGTCCGGCAGGTCCAGCGCGTTCTGCGGTGGTGCCTCCGCCGGTGGCACCTGGGCTTCGGTGAGCAGCTCGTTCCACCGGGTGACGTCCCAGTCCTGGCACACCTCCGCGTTGTGGATCACCGCCTCGATCTTGGCCCGGTTGCGGATCAGGTCAGCGGTCACCAGGAGGTCCTCGACGTCGTCCTCGTCGAACAGCGCCACGCGCTCCGGGCGCAGGTGGGCCATGTGCAGGTACCAGGCCCCGTGGCGTGCGGACTGCGACCACCGGGCCAGCCCCGAGTCGACCAGTTCGAGCATGAGGGCGGCGAAGTGCTCGGCGGGGGTGCTCGGAGGGGTCCCCCACTCGTCGTCGTGGTCCGCGAGTGCGCCGGCCGTGCCGAGCGCCCAGGGGCAGCGGGACACACCGTCCCCGCACAGCACTGAGCGGAAGGCGTCGCGGGGGCTGGCGGTGGGGCGCTGATGGCTCCCGCCGGCCGCGGGGAGCGTCCCGGACGTGGGCAGCGCCGGCCCGGGAGCCGGGGGATCTGGTGCCGGGGCTGGTGGCTGCGCCGGGCAGGGGAGGGAACGTGCCGTCGTCGTCATGGCAGGAGGCTAGGACGCACGTGAGGCCCCGGTGCCGTGGGGCGGCAGCTCTGTGGAGTGCGGGATGGTGACTGCGGCTGAGGACCCGGGTGTGCAGGGCGCTCGCCGCGGGGCGCGCCCGGGCGAGCCGGAGGACGGGTGCCGCCTGGCAAGTGCGCGGTGCACGGTGCGTGGCGTCGATCACCGGCCCCGCCGGAGGACGCCCGGTCGGAGCAGGTGGCGGCCCCGGTCAGAAGGTGGACACGGCGCCCGTGACGTCCTCGATCTCCACGGCCAGGGGGTCGTCGTCGGGGTTCTGGGAGTCGTGGACGATGAACACGGCGGCGGGATCGCCCGGGGGCAGGGCGCGGACCGTGACCACTCCCGAGCGGACGTGGGCGAAGATCTCGGAGAGCTGGCGGGCGGTGGCGGAGAGCACCGCGTCGGACGGCGGGGTGCCGCGCTCGTCGAGGATGTCCACCGTGATCCCGCGAGCACGTGCCGCCCGGGTGAGCTCCAGGATGTGGGGGGTGGCGATCGCGCGGCCACGGATGCTGTCCCGCAGCTGCGCCTCCGTGAGGCGGAACTGCTGCACGTCGTAGTCGGTGACCACCGTGGACTCCTGGGCGATCTGCTCCAGGAGACCGCCGGCGAGGCGGCGCACCTCGTCCACGCGGCGGCTCGAGGCGTGGCGCATGCCCTTCTCGACCTCGTCGCCGCTGCGAGCGGCTTCGAGGATCCGCTGCGTCTCCTCCCGCCGGTTCATGAAGAAGTTGTACTGCCGCTCCACCATCCAGGTCACGATCATCACGGCCACACCCACCACGTGGTAGGCCTCGATGGGGAGGGGGACACCGTTCACCACGGGCCAGCGCAGCACGGACATGACCGTCACGCCGAGCCACACCAGCAGCGCCCACCCCGGTCTGCGACGCATGCCCAGGGCGAACAGCTCCGCGATGAACCCCAGGTGGAACCACGGGGACTGCCCGGCGTCCGTGGTCAGTGGAGTGGCCGCGTAGCCCTGCTGCGCCGCCACCAGGAACAGGGTGGCGCTCAGCGCGGTGGGGACCACGTGGAACCGGCGGCCGTCCCACGCCGGCAGGGCGATGATCAGCCCGGACACCGCGTACGCCGTGAGGGAGACGAACATCGCCCACCTGGAGGTCGCGTCCTCGAGGTGACGCAGCGCGTCCACGAACGGTGCGCCGAACGTGGCCAGGACGAGGAGCCCCATGAAGCGGTGGGCGAAGACCGGGCGGGTGACCTCGCTCATGCCACCACGTCCTTGGGCCACACGAGGTCCACCCGGGTGCCCCGGCCCGGGGCGGAGTCCAGGTGGACCACCCCGCCGATGGAGTCCACGTTCTCCATGATGGACACGCGCACACCGAGCCTGCGGTTCGGCACGTCGTGGTAGTTGAAGCCCCGGCCGTTGTCGCTGATGGTGAAGCGCAGGTAGAAGCCCTCGGGATTGATGGGGCTCGCCTCGCAGATCTCGCCCTCCATGGCCACGGTGGTGATCGCGCTGCCGGAGTGCCGTGCGCTGTTGGACACGGCCTCCGTGACGGCCTGCGTGAGCCCGTGGGCCACGTAGGCGGGGACGAACACTCGGGGCTCACCGACGGGCCGCATGGGCGCCCGCAGGTTGGTAAAGCGCACGCGGTCCCGCCACGGGGACAGGGCCTCCATCAGCTCGTCCATGAGGTCGTGCACCATCACGGTGTGCGCGCCCGAGGCACGGCTGGACTCCTCGGCCAGCACATCCTGGGCCCGCGCGGCGAGCTCGCGGGTCCTGCGGGGCAGCACCCCGTGGTTGCGGGAGGCGTCGAGCAGCGCGGCCATGACGTTGTCGTGGATCAGACGGTCGATCCGTTCCTGGTCCTCCGTCTCCGACCGGCTGCGGGTCATGGCGAGCGTCTCGGACAGCGCCTCGGCGTAGTTGCGGTCCATGCGCTCGGTGCCACGCTTGCCCACCGTGATGATCATGATGAGCGTGAGGGCAAACACCAGGCGGGAGAGTCCCCCGGCCACCCAGGACTCAGCGTTGGGGGACACGGAGACGACCAGGACGGAGACCAGGGCGTAGAGCGCCTCGATCCCCACGGTGTACAGCACCGCGGCCGCGGGACTCCACAGCACGGCCGCGGCCCCGGAGGCCAGGATGATGAACCCCGAGATCCACGGGTTCTGGGGCAGCATGCCCCCGGTGTAGGCCAGGGGCAGCGTCAGGATGGATGCGGCCACCACCGCGGTGTACGCCCGGAACACCCACGGGCGCACCGAGTGGTGCAGCCCGTAGTAGAGGGTGAGACCCGTCAGGACACCGAGCGCGGCCAGGAAGATGCTGTACCAGCCGTGCAGGTGCGACTGCTGCTGGGCGAAGATGGGCAACACCTCGATCAGGTGGGTCACCCCGAAGACCCCCACCCCGATCATCGCGAGCCAGTGGGCGCGGTAGGTGTAGACCCCCAGTTCCCCCGGCGCGGTGGTGGCGAAGAACCGCTTCCACCGCAGCTGGGTGCTGACCACGCGGTAGGAGCGGGCTCTGCTCCCCGAGCTCCTGCCGCGCAGGGTCACGGGGTGCCCGGGGTGCTCGTCACAGCTTCTTCTCAGCCGTGGTGACGTCGTCCTCCGGATCCACCAGACCGTCCTCGATGGCGCGGATGCGCAGATCGATCTTGGTGGGCGCGGGGCGTCCGATGCGGGCGTACTTCTCCCGGATCCTGTCGATGTTCGTCTTCACCGCGGACTGCTTGATGCCCATGCGCCGCGCCACCTGGACCTGCGCGAACCCGGAGGCGTACAGCCGCAGGGTCTCGCGCTCGCGAGGGGACAGGGCGGCGCGCGAGAACTCCACGTCCCCGTCGATCGCCGCGGCCAGCTCCTTGGTGATCACCGGCTTGCCGTCCGCGATGGCGCGCGCCTCCTCGATGGCGTGCTCCAGCGGGTCGGACTTGCGCACCAGGCCCAGTGCGCCGGCGCGCAGAGCCTCCCTGATCAGTGCCGCGTTCTCGGCGATGCTGAAGATCAGCACCTTCATGCCCGCGCTGCGCAGCCGCTCCACGTTGCTCGCGGGGCGGGACTTGTCCGCCAGGGACAGGTCCAGCAGGACGACGTCGCACTCGATGCGCTTGGCCCCCTGCGCCGTGAGGGCGGGATTCTCCGGGTCCCGGCCCAACTGGTCCAGCAGCGTGGTCACGGAGTCCGAGGACCCCACCAGCTTGACGTCCGCCAGCGATGTCATGGACACCAGTCGGACACCTTCCCGAACCACTTCATGGTCGTCGACGATCGCGACGAGTGTTGAAGGCATGGATGTTTCCTCCGTACTCCCCTGTGGAGGCCCAGCCCAGGCCCCCGACAGTACGGAAGTCTACTGGCTTATTGCATGCGAAATGCTCCACGCGTCCACTTTGCGGTGGTAGTACATTCCCCACAGTCCGCCGAGGACCGCGCCCACGAGACCCAGCACCAGCAGCCCGCCGATCGCCACAAGACCCACGGTTGGATTCGCCCCGATCATCTCCTGGGCCACCCAGCGGGAACCGTCCTCCACGGCGGCCTGTCCCGCCCACAGCAGCACGGCGGCGGAGGCCGCGGCCCGGGCGACGACCGACCACAGCCACACGCACACCCCCTGCGCGGCTCCCGAGAACCGGGCCATGCGCCCGGCCACGTAGCCGCCCGCCAGCATCGACAGCAGCTCGACCGCACCCAGGACGACGACGCCGCCCCACAGCTGCGCGGACCCCGGCTCGTTCCAGGCCCGCGCCAGGGCGTCTCCCGCGCTGAGCCCGGTGTCGAGGCCCACGGCGGGGCCCGCGAGGATGGCGAGGGCCGTCAGCAGCGCACCCAGCGCCGCCGCCGTGAGCAGCCCCATGAGCCCGGGGACGATCTGCAGACCCCCGAAACGCTGACGCTGCCGGGCGCGCAGGGCCTCCGCCGTGAGACGCGGGGCCGCGGAGGCGCCTCCGGGGCGGACCGCGGGTCGCATCGTGTCCCACGACGCCTCGGCGGAGATCCTCTCCTGGGGGTGGGTGAGGTGGTCGTCGCCCACCGGGTTGGCCGGGCCGGAGTGCTGGTCCCGGGGGTGCAGACGCCCGGAGGCCACGCCGGTGCGGCCCGTGGGAGGGGCGCTGGGCAGGGGGCGGGTCCGTGCGGCGTCGTCCGCCGTGGAGGCGGGAACGGCCGCGGTGCGGGCCTCCTGCGCAGCGGCGGACCCGGGCTGGCCGTCGGGACCGGACCGGTGGTCGGGACGGGGAAGGGGCCGGGTGTCCTGGGAGGCGGAGTCGGGCCGCGCCGAGCCGTGTCCGCCCGTCCAGGGCGCGTTGCCGTCGTCGAAGGGGTCGCGGGCGGAGGAGGGGGACATGCGGGGGCCTCGATTCGGCGGGGAGTCCTGTGGCGGGTCCCCCGAAGTCTATCGAGGGCGGGGCGCCCGGCAGGAGCGGTGCCCCGCCTGCCGGGGCGCCTGCCGCAGGGCGGGTAATCTCGCTGTCATGGCTGACGTGAATTCCCGTGACTTCCTGGCGACCCGACCCTGGACGGCGAGCTACGACCCCGGGGTCCCTCGGGACCTGGACCTGCCCGAGACCTCCCTGGTGCACATGCTCGAGAAGTCCGTGGCGCGGCACGGGGCCAAGACCGCGGTCGAGTTCTTCGGCGCGGGAACCACCTACGCGCAGCTCGGGGAGCAGGTGCAGAGCGTGGCCGAGGGGCTGCGGGTGCTGGGCGTGCAGGCCGGGGACCGGGTGGCGATCGTGCTGCCCAACTGCCCCCAGCACATCGTGGCGTTCTACGCCGTGCTGCGGCTCGGTGCGATCGTGGTGGAGCACAACCCCCTCTACACGACCCCCGAGCTGCGCCACCAGTTCGAGGACCACGGTGCCCGCGTGGTGATCGCGTGGGACAAGGTGGCGTCGCGGATCACCAGCATGCCCAAGGACCTGGCCGTGGAGCACGTGGTGTCCGTGGACATCACCGCCGCCATGCCCGCGGCCATGCGCCTGGGCCTGCGGCTGCCCCTCAAGAAGCTCGCGGAGCAGCGGCGCCAGCTCACGGCCGCCGCTCCGGGCACGATCGCCTGGAAGTCCCTCCTGGACTCCGCGCCCCTGCGCTCGGACCACCCCCGCCCGAGTGCCACGGACATCGCCCTGCTGCAGTACACCTCCGGCACCACGGGCCAGCCCAAGGGCGCGATGCTGAGCCACCGGAACCTGGAGTCCAACGCGCTGATGGGGCAGCACTGGCTGGACAGCTCCTCGGACGAGGTCGTCTACGGCGTGCTTCCCCTGTTCCACGCCTTCGGGCTCACACTGGGTCTCACGTTCGCCATGTCACTCGGGGCCAAGCTGGTGCTGTTCCCCACGGTGCGTGCGGATCTGATCCTGAAGGCCATGAAGAAGTCCATGCCCACCGTGCTGCCGGCGGTTCCCCCGGTGTACCAGAAGGTGCTCGACGCCGCGCGGGAGCAGGGCAAGGACATCTCGGGCATCCGTGTGGCGGTTTCCGGTGCCATGAGCCTGCCCGTGCCCCTGGTGGCCACATGGGAGCAGGCCACGGGCGGCATGCTGATCGAGGGGTACGGGCTGACCGAGTGCTCACCCCTGGTGGCGTGCAACCCCCTCAACGACCACCGCCGGGCGGGGTCGATCGGCATCCCGTTCCCCGGCACCGACATCCGCATGGTGGACCCGGAGACGGGTGAGGACGTTCCGCTGGATGGCGAGGGCGAGCTGCTGGTCAAGGGCCCGCAGACCACCCAGGGCTACTGGAAGCGCCCGGAGGAGACCGCCAAGCTCTTCACCGAGGACGGCTGGCTGCGCTCCGGGGACATCGTCACCGTGGACCAGGACGGCTTCCTGCGGGTGGTGGACCGCATCAAGGAGGTCATCATCACCGGCGGGTTCAACGTGGCCCCCACCGAGGTGGAGACCGCCCTGAAGCTGCACGACAGCGTGGCCGACGCCGCCGTGGTGGGGATCCCCAACGACGACGGCAACGAGACCGTGGTGGCCGCCGTGGTGCTGGAACCCGGGGTGAGCCTCGACGAGGCTGCCCTGCGCCAGCACTGCTACGACAAGGTCACCCGGTACAAGGTCCCCCGCCGGATCATCGCCATGGACGATCTTCCCCGCACGATGCTCGGCAAGACCCTGCGACGGGCCGTCAAGGAGGAGATCCTGGAGAAGAAGCTCCTGGACTCCTGACCGCACCGCGCACCCGGTGCCACGGGCGGCAGCGGGGTGACGCATCCGGGGAACGGCCCGGGTGGGCTGGCTGGAGCACGTTCTCGGCGGCCCGCCGGGAGGCCGTGGCTCCGGACCCGAGGAGGTGGCCCGACATGGAGATCCGGCAGCTGACCTGCTTCGTCGCGGTGGCCGAGGAACGTCACTTCGGCCGGGCCGCCGAGCGGCTGCACATGGCGCAGCCGGCGCTGTCCCTGCTGATCCGTCAGCTGGAGGAGAACCTGGGTGCCAGACTCCTGGACCGCACCACGCGCAGGGTGGACCTCACCCCCGCGGGTCAGGAGCTGCTGGACCGGGGGAGGCGGGTCCTCCACGACCTCGAGCTGCTCGAGGCCGATGTCCGGCGGGAGGGCGACGCCTCGACGGGTGTGCTCCGGCTGGGGTTCGCCGGGGCCGCGGCGTACTACGTCGTCCCGGAGCTGGCGCGCGCGGTCCGGGCGGGGCTGCCCGGCGTCACCCTGAGCCTGCGGGGTGAGCTGCCGTCACCGGCGCTGGAGTCCGGGCTGCGGGACGGGAGCCTGGACGCGGCACTGCTGCACCCGCCCGTGGCCTCGCCGGGCATCCGCCACCGCGTCGTGGGGCGTGAGCCCCTCGTGGTGGCCCTGCCCGTCGACGCACCGCTGACCGCGCGGCCGTCGGTTGGCGTGGGCGCCCTGGAGGGTCTTCCGGTGGTTGCGCACCCGCCCGGGTCACCGCTGCACCGGGCCGCCCAGGAGCTGTTCCTCGCCGCGGGGCTCCCCCTGCGCATCGGGCAGGTGGCGCAGGACACGGCGAGCATGCTGTCACTCGTGGCGGCGGGAGGCGGGGTGGCGCTGGTTCCCGCGTCCGTGCGGGCCCTGCAGCTGCGGGAGGTCGTGTACGCGGAGCTCGAGGGGTCCCCGCAGATCGACCTCGCGCTCGCCTGGCGTGACGAGGACCGCTCCGCCCGGCTGCGGGCTTTCCTGGATGTTGCACTGGGGTGGGTTGACTCCGCGGGAGCCACGGGCACGAGCCCTGCGGCGCGCTGACGGGTCCGGGCCGCGCGGTTGACTCCCGCCGGGCGGCAGCTGCGCGGGCCACCGCAGCGTGTCCGCGGGCCGGATGGGCTCATCCGGGCCGTCTCCGCTCCCGGCGGGGCGCCTCGGAGCACCCGGACCCTGTGGCTCACCCGGGGGACAGGGAACGGGGGAGAAGGACGAGGCGGTCGTTGCTCCGTGGCTCGACGGTGCGAGCGACGTTCCGCAACGGTGCAGGTCAGAGGCCGGTTGCAGCGCTGTTTTGCGGGTTTACTTGCGTCTGGATGGACTTGCCGCATAAAGTGGTGATGTCGGCCGAAGTGGCCCGGGTGCATCCCCCCCAAATGCGCACCCGGATGATCCCCCGGCTGGTCGGCGTCCCGATCTCCCCCAGATTCGGGATGTCCGACGGGTCCTGCCGATCCCCCAAGTGGCAGGACCCGTCCCCTGTTAACGGGCCTTTCCGGCTCCTTCCCGAACGGACCGCACCGGGTGAGGCGCGGAGTCCTCCCGCCCGGTGCGGCGCCTCAGGCCAGTTTCAGATCCCCCAGACGGGGAACCACCTTGTGGGCGATGCTCAGCAGGGCCGTGCTCTCGTCCTCGGTCAGCTGGTCCACGAAGGCGGCCCGGACCATGGCGATGTGGGCGGGGGCCGCGCGGGTGATGGAGCTGCGCCCGTGCTCGGTAATCCCCACCACCAGGCCGCGGGCATCGGTGGGGCTGGGTGAGCGTCGGATCATGTCGCGGCGCTCCATGCGGGAGAGCATGTGGGACAGCCGCGAGCGCTCCCAGCCGAGCATGCGCAGCAGCTCGCGGGAGGGCAGCTCGCCGGTGGCCGACTCCGAGAGCGGGACCAGGACCTCGTACTCGGAGCCGGACAGCTCGCTGTCGCGCTGCAGCTGCCGGTCCACGGCGCGCTCCATGCTGCGGGACAGTTCCAGGAAGGCCCGCCACACCTCCTGCTCCCGGGCGTTCAGCCAGGGTGGGGTGCGGTTGCTCGATGTGCTGTCCATGCTCTGCTGCTTCCTCGGGGAGGCACCCCGTGCCGGGAGGGGGGGTGTCTCAGGCGCGGGGGTCGCGTTTGATCCAGTCCGAATCGTAGTGGGTGCCGCCGGTGCCGCGCTCGCGCTCACGCAGCCGGTCGGCGTAGTCCGTGGGGCGCAGGGGCGAGTCGTCGTCGTCGGGGCGGGTGAAGCGGGCGGTCGCCACGAGCCCGAAACCCAGCCCGGCGCCCACGACCATGGTCATCCCTCCCACGATGAACGCGAGGACGTAGTCGTCCAGCAGGTCGGCGGGGACGGACGGGCCGAGCCACGAGGGCACCACGAACGCCATCCCCAGGCACGCGAAGCCGGGGACGAGCAGGACGGCGGGGATCAGCCAGAGCTTGGACCACGAGCGGCGCTCGGGCTCGCCGGGATCCTGGAAGACGGGCAGGGCGCGCGTCTGCACGAGCGCGTACCCCAGGACGCCGAGCACCACGAGGATCGCGCCCAGCACCCAGCCGAACCACAGGTCCATGGCCACGAGGGCCAGTCCTGCGAGCAGCCCCAGCATGATCACGGTGAAGGAGAGCCCTCGGCCCATCCTCCGGGCGGCGCGGGTCGCGGTGGTGCGGGCCTCGGAGCCGGCCGGGGCGGCGTCGTGCGCGGACCCGGTGGGCGACGCCGCCCGCGCACCGTGCGCGGGGCCGTGAGCTGCGGCGGTCCCGCTGGTGGGCGCCCCGCCCGGGCTCTGAGGCGGTGTCTGTGCGGGATCAACGCGGATGCCGTACTGCGGGCGGTCGGCGGAGTTGCGGGCACGAGGGTTCTGGGCGTGCGGGTCCACGGCGCGAGGATCCGGCGAGTCGTGCTCGTCCCGGGGGCGCTGATCGGGGTTCATGGTGGCGATCCGAAGGTGTGGTCGGCGGTGCCGTGCGGACCGTGCCGCGAACGGGCTGGACACCGCCACTGTAGTCCGCTCGGCCCGGGACCGTCGCGGGCCAGGGGGCGGAAAAAGCGTGACGTATCATCAAGTCACACCACCGGAAGAGGACGCCATGACGGATCCCACCACGAGCACCACCCACTCCACCGCGGGGCTCTACGTCCACGCGGGGGAGGAGTACACGCGGGACACCACGTACATCGAGGACCGGATCGTGACGGAGCCGGACAGCGCCGAGCTCGCCCCCGGCGCTCGCGCGTGGCCGGTCGAGGCAGGGCGGTACCGGCTGGTCGCGGCGCGGGCGTGCCCGTGGGCCAACCGCACGCTGATCGTGCGCCGGCTGCTGGGCCTGGAGGACGCGATCTCCGTGGGGATGCCCGGACCCACGCACGACGCCCGGTCCTGGCGCTTCGACCTGGACCCCGACGGCCGGGATCCGGTGCTCGGCACGCAGCGGCTGCAGCAGAACTACCTCGCGCGGTTCCCGGACTACCCGCGCGGCATCACGGTGCCCGCGATCGTGGACGTCCCCACGGGGCAGGTGGTCACCAACGACTTCCCACAGATCACCGAGGACTTCGCCACCCAGTGGACCGCGTTCCACCGCGAGGGTGCCCCGGACCTGTGGCCCGCCGAGCTGGTTCCCGAGATGCGACGGGTGATGAAGCGCGTCTACACCGAGATCAACAACGGCGTGTACCGCTGCGGCTTCGCCGGTTCCCAGCAGGCCTACGACGCCGCGTACGAGCGGCTGTGGACCGCCCTCGACTGGGTGGAGGACCGGCTGGGCACGCGGCGTTACCTCATGGGGGAGCACATCACCGAGGCGGACGTGCGGCTGTTCACCACCCTGGTGCGCTTCGACCCCGTCTACGTGGGCCACTTCAAGGCCTCCCGCAACAAGCTCACCGAAATGCCCAACCTGTGGGGCTACGCCCGGGACCTCTTCCAGACCCCCGGCTTCGGGGACACGGTGGACTTCCAGCAGATCAAGGAGCACTACTTCGTGGTGCACCGGGACATCAACCCCTCGGGCATCGTGCCGCTCGGCCCCGATCTCTCCCCCTGGACGACGCCGCACGGCCGGGAGGCGCTCGGCGGCTCGCCGTTCGCGCCCGGCGCCACGGCCCCCGGCCCGGTGCGCGCCGAGGAGCGGGTGGCCCCGGAGCACACCCCTCTGGCCTCCTGAGCAGCGCTGGGCTGAGCCGGTCCTGGCTGAGCGGGCGGGGGCTGAGCGGACGGTGGGTTGAGCGGGCAGGGCGTTGAGCTGTTGCTGGGCTGATCCGGCGCGGCGTGCGGTGGTGGGAACCGCACAAATCCCGGGCGGGGCCTTTTGTGCCCACCCCTCGGGACCGGCCCCGCGCGGGGCCACTAGGGTTGAGCGGGTGCTCCGCGCCTGATCCCCGCGGCACTTCCGCACACCACCACCCCTGAGGCGGCTTGTGCGCGCTGTGTCCCCGCCCGGGCCGGGCGGTCCCCGGCCGCGCAGAGCACCAACCACCCCGGCGCCGCCACCGGCGTCCACCGTTCACGCACCCGATCGAGGAGATCCATGGCCCCGTACCGCAACCAGCGCGCAGCAGCACTTCCCGCACGGCTCTCCCGCACGTGGCTGCTCACCTCAGCGGCGGACACCTCTCTGTTCGCCCCCGCCATGGCCTCGGAGGCGGACTCCGTGGTCCTGGACATCGAGGACGCCGTCCCGGAGGAGGACAAGGACCGCGCTCGCGGGGAGATGGTCGCCGCCATGCAGGACGGCGTGTCCGCGTGGGTGCGCATCAACGACATCACCACCCCGCACTGGGAGAAGGACCTGGCGGCGCTGACCGAGGTCCCCAACCTGCGGGGCATCGTGCTGGCCAAGACGGAGCACCCGGACCACATCACCAAGACCGCCATGATGAGCCGCGCGGGCACCCCCGTGGTCGCGCTCATCGAGTCCGCCGTGGGTCTCATGAACGCCTACGACATCGCCCGGGCTCCCGGGGTGTTCCGTCTGGCCTTCGGCGTGGGGGACTTCCGCAAGGACACCGGCGCCTCGGGGGATCCCATGGCCCTCGCGTTCGCGCGCTCCACCCTGGTCACGGCGTCCCGCGTGGGGGAGCTGCCGGGGCCCATCGACGGGCCGAGCAACGGTGTGTCCGGGGACGAGCTCGAGGCAGCGTGCAAGGTCACCCAGTCCATGGGCATGACCGGCAAGCTGTGCTTGGACCCGGCCCAGACCGACGCGATCAACCACGCGCTGGCGCCGAGCGACCAGGAGATCCGGTGGGCGCGGGAGATGATCGAGCAGGCGAACTCGGGACACGGGGGAGCGGACGGTTCCTACCTCCCCCGCCTGGCACGCGCCAAGAAGGTGTCGGAGCTCGCGGAGACCTACGGCCTCTGGAACAGCTGAGCACCGCGCGGGGCCCGGAGCCGGGGTGGCACCCCGAGGGTCCCGCGGTGCTCAGTCGGCCAGGCCCCAGGCGCGCAGCATCGGCTGCAGTGTGGGGTCCCCGAGGGACCCCACCAGGAAGTGCGTGGCCATCGGCTCGCTGTGCCCGAGCGGTGCCCCCAGAACCCACAGGCCCGCGGTCCGGGCCGCCGTGGCCCCGGCGGGGGAGTCCTCCACGGCCAGGCTGTCCGCGGCGTCGACTCCCAGGCGGCACACCGCCTCCTCGTAGATGTCCGGTGCGGGCTTGCCGCGCGGGACGTCCTCGGCGCTGACCCAGGTCTGCAGGACGTCCGCGAGCCCCACCGCGTGCATCTTGCGGTCCAGGATCGCGCGCGTGGAGTTGCTGGCCACCGCCACCGGGACGTGGCGTGCCGCGGCGCGCACCGTCTCCACCGCTCCGGGCAGCGGGTCCATCGACGCCCCGACGACGTCCGCCTCGGTGCCCACGAGCCGGTCGTGGATCTCGTCCTCGCCGGGAGCGGACGCGCCGGCGGCCTCCCGGGCGCGCGCGGCGATGAAGGTGGCGATGTCACGCGCGGACAGGCCCATGAGGCCGGCCTCGGTGCGCTCGTCGATCGTCACGCCCACCTGCTCGGCCACCCGGTGCTGCACGCGCGCCCAGGCACGCTCGGTGTCCATGAGCACACCGTCGCAGTCGAAGACGACGGCGCGCGGACGCCATGACGGGTCGGGGCCGGGCAGGGTCGGTTGCATGACCCCAGTCAACCACGCCCCCGGGGTGCCGCCGGCCGCGGGGGAGGCGGGGCGGCGTCGTCGACCGGGCGGGTGGGCTCAGTCGGCTGACTAGAGTGGGAGCATGGCTGACGACGCAGGCAAATCAGGGGTGAGCACGGTGCAGCGACTGGCCGCCGAGTACGGTGTGGCCACCGAGTACCGGGGGTTCGAGGGGGACACCGTCACCGTTCCGGAGCAGACGCTGCGCAGCGTGCTCACCGCGCTGGGCGCGGACGTCACGGACGACGACGCCGCCGCGCGCACCCTGCGCGAGCGCGAGCTGGCACCGTGGCGCCGACTGCTGCCCCCCGTGGTGATCGCGGAGGAGGAGCAGGGCGCGCGCGTGGCCGTGACCACGGCCCAGGGCGATCCGGTGCGCGTGCGGGTGTGGCCCGAGGGCGAGCCGGAGCAGGTCCGGGAGCTGCACCCCGCTCCCGGGGTGGAGGCCGAGACACGCGAGGTGGACGGCCTCACGCGGCGGCGGACGCAGTACGAGCTGCCCCGGGAGCTGCCCCTCGGCTGGTACCGCCTGGAGGCCGTGACGGACTCGGGCGAGCAGAGTGCCGTGGACGTGGCGGTGACACCGCGCCGGTTGAGCACCACCGACCGGCTGCGCGGGCGCCGCCGCTGGGGGTACATGGCGCAGCTCTACTCGGTGATGTCCTCACGCTCGTGGGGCGTGGGGGACCTCTCGGACCTGGCCTCCCTCGCGGCCATCAGCGGTGTGCAGGGCGCGGACTACGTGCTCATCAACCCGCTGCACGCCGCGGAGCCGGAGCCGCCCGTGGAGCCTTCCCCGTACCTGCCCTCGAGCCGACGGTTCTTCAACCCCCTCTACCTGCGGGTGGCGGACGTGGCCGAGTTCCCGTACCTGCGCCCCGCGGACCGCGAGGTGGTGGACCGTCTGGCCGCCATCCAGCGCAAGGCCGTGCTGGACCCCTCCACGATCGACCGCGACGCCGCGTACGCGGCCAAGCTCAAGGCCCTGGAACTGCTCTACACCGTGCGGCGCTCGCCGTACCGCCAGCAGCAGCTCGAGGCGTTCGTGGCTCAGGCCGGGCAGCCGCTGCAGGACTTCGCCCTGTGGTGCGCCCTGCGCGAGGAGCTGGGGGAGGACTCCCCGCTGTGGCGGGACGAGGCGCGCTCCCCCGAGTCCCCCTACGCGCAGGAAGCTCGCACTCGGCTGCGTCACCGCATCAACTTCCACGTGTGGATGCAGTGGCTGCTGGACGAGCAGCTCGAGGCCGCCCAGCGTGCGGCCCACCGGGCGGGGATGGACATCGGTGTGGTGCACGACCTCGCGGTGGGCGTGCACAAGCACGGTGCGGACGCGTGGGCCCTTCAGGACGCCATGGCGCCCGGGGTGAGTGTGGGTGCCCCCGCGGACATGTACAACCAGCTGGGTCAGGACTGGAGCCAGCCCCCGTGGGATCCGGAGAAGCTCGCGGAGCTCGGCTACCGTCCCTGGCGGCAGATGATGCGCACCATCTTCCGGCACGCGGGAGGCGTGCGGATCGACCACGTGGCGGGCCTGTTCCGGCTGTGGTGGATTCCCGAGGGCAACAATGCCTCCGACGGCACATACGTCTACTACGACCACGAGGCCATGGTGGGGGTGCTGGCTCTGGAGGCCGAGCTCGCCGGCGTGGTGGTCGTGGGCGAGGACCTCGGCACCGTGGAGGACAGCGTGCGGGAGTACCTCGGGAGCAAGGGCGTGCTGGGCACGTCCATCCTGTGGTTCGAGATGGACGGGGACGTGCCGCTGGACCCGTCCCGCTACCGCGAGCTGTGCATGGCCTCGGTCAACACCCATGACCTGCCACCCACGCCGGGCTACCTGGAGGGGGTCCAGCTGCAGCTGCGGGAGGACCTCGGGCTGCTCGCACGGTCCCCGGAGGAGGAGCGGGAGGAGGCCCGCAAGCAGCTGGACACGTTTTTCGCCGCCGTCGCGGACGCGGGCTACCTCCCCGAGGGGAAGGAAGCGGAGGACCGGCGCAGGATCGAGGCGCTGTACCGCTACCTGTGCGATGCGCCCTCGCTGCTGCTCAACGTCTCCCTCGTGGATGCCGTGGGGGAGAAGCGGATCCAGAACCAGCCCGGCACGAGCGACGAGTACCCCAACTGGCGGGTGCCCCTCGCGGACGCCGAGGGACGGCCGGTGATGCTGGGCTCCCTGCCGCAGCTGGACCGGGTCAACTCCCTCGTGGACGTGGTCAACGCAGCACTCGGCACCCACCGGCGCACCGCGGACGTCAAGGCCCCCGTGCAGCCCGAGCGCCGGGACCAGGCGGACCCGTTCAGGGGCGCCTCCTGAGCCGGTGCGCCGCAGGGTTGCCTCCGACGGGCAATTAGGTAACACTGGTCTTACCTAATCTCCTGGGTGAGGGGATGGGATCGCAGGAAACACGCGGGGCGGTGGGCCGGGTCATGGACGGTCCGCCGCCCCGGGTGCATTTTTGCCGTCGAATTGGCCGAGGGCGGGGCACCGGCTACGATCGAGGGGCGCTCAATCGCACCGTTCTGCGTTCCGCGTTTGCGAGAGAGCCCGCAGAAGCCTAGAATCTAAGGCTGTCGTGTGGTGGAGTCCATCTACCGGCGCCTTGATCTTCACCGTCTTCGTCGTAGCGAGTGCCCTGACCGGTACTGCCGCGGGGCAGAGACCCATCACGCCCGGCGCGCGAACGGTGGCATTTTCTTGAGGTGGCGGATCACTCGTGGCCACGGCTGCCGGCGGAGCACCGCTCGGCGGCCACCATGCGTGCCGTCATTTCGTCGACATTGGACATTGGAGGAGAACACTATGGCAGCGCACTGCCAGGTGACCGGGGCCCAGCCGGGCTTTGGCCACAGCATCTCGCACTCGCACCGCCGCACCAAGCGCCGGTGGAACCCGAACATCCAGAAGAAGCGCTACTGGGTGCCCTCGTTGCGTCGCAACGTCACGCTCAACCTGAGCGCCAAGGGCATCAAGGTCATCGACGCCCGCGGCATCGATGCCGTGGTCAACGAGCTCATCGCACGTGGGGAGAAGATCTGAGATGGCCAAGGACAAGGACGTACGTCCCATCATCAAGCTGAAGTCCACGGCCGGTACCGGGTTCACCTACGTCACCCGCAAGAACCGCCGCAACAACCCCGACCGCCTCGTCATGAAGAAGTACGACCCGGTGGTCCGCAAGCACGTCGATTTCCGCGAGGAGCGCTGAATCCATGGCCAAGAAGTCCAAGATCGCCAAGAACGAGCAGCGCAAGGTCATCGTCGAGCGCTATGCGGCCAAGCGCGCTGAGCTGAAGAAGACCCTCGTGGACGAGAACGCGTCCCCCGAGGCCCGCGAGGAGGCCCGTCTGGGTCTGCAGAAGCTCCCCCGTGACGCCTCCCCGATCCGCGTGCGCAACCGCGACCAGATCGACGGACGCCCCCGTGGCACGTTCCAGCGCTTCGGGATCTCCCGCGTGCGCTTCCGCGACATGGCTCACCGCGGCGAGTTGCCCGGCATCTACAAGTCCAGCTGGTAATTTCTGCACCGGAAGCCGACCCCCGGTCGCGCCTTCCCCAGAGAACGCCCACCAAGTCCAGGAGGACAAGCACATGGCTATGAACCGCAGCGAACTCGTCGCCGAGGTTGCCGAGAAGTCCGGCAACACCCAGGCCGCCGTCAACGGCGTGCTGGATGCCCTCTTCGAGGTCTTCGAGAGCTCCGTCTCCAAGGGCGAGAAGATCACCATCCCCGGGTGGATGGCCGTGGAGCGCACCGACCGTGCCGCTCGCCAGGGCCGCAACCCGCAGACCGGAGAGGCCATCCAGATCCCGGCCGGCCACGGTGTGAAGCTCACCGCGGGCTCCAAGCTCAAGGCTGCTGTCTCCTCCAAGTGAGGTAGCGCGGAAGCGGGTCGCAGCTACCCGCAACCGTTCGAGGGACCGCTCACGCACTGCGCGTGAGCGGTCCCTCTGCGTGTCCCCGGGTGGTCGAACTCAGGCCCCCGGTGGCGCATAATGGGAGTTCCATCCACTGTGTCTGCCCCGGAGGTGTTCGGTGTCCCGTCGTGCCCGCCGTCTTGCCCGGGGCTGGGTGGCCGCCGTCGTGGCCACCACGCTCGCCGCGGGTTCGCACGCGGCGGTGGACGGCACCTGGCCCTCCCTGATGATCGTGGCGCTGTCCACGTGTCTGGCCGCACCGCTGTGCATGCTCCTGGCCGGGCGCACGCTCTCCCGCTGGTGCGTGGCCCTGAGCGTGGTGCTGTCACAGGCGCTGCTGCACACGCTCTTCGCCCAGTCCGCCGGCGCCGTGACGGCCGTGGACCACACCCACCACCACGTGGCCGCGGTGGCCGACGGTCCCGCCGTGGTGATCTCCGTGGCCCCCGTGGCGCACCACGGCGGCAGCATGCTCGCCGCCCACGTGGTCGCGGCGCTGGCCACCTACCTCCTGCTCCGTCACGGTGAAGTGGCGGGCTTCCGGCTGCTGGGCTCGCTGTCCCTGCGCATCCAGCGCATTCTCGCACCCGTGCTGCGCCCCGTGGCCACGGTGCCGCGCCGCGTCTCCTGGACCTCGCCGCGGTCGCTGAGCGACCAGCTGCTGCTGCCCTCCGTGTGCGGCTACCGGGGGCCTCCGGTGATCGCCTAGGCATCGCCCGGGGTGCTGCACCCCGCGGATCCGGTGCCGCCGTCAGCGTTCATCGCATCCGCTTCGCCGCACCTCGCGGCACGAACGCGCCCACCGGCGCAGGAGAGCACCCCCATGACACACCACCCCATGTCCATGCCCACCCGAACGTCGGGAGGCTCGGAGCACGGAGCCGACGCCGCGGCGTCGCCCGCGTGGTCCACGGCCACCGGCGGGGGGCTTCGCGCGGTCCTGCCGGCGCTGTGCACCGCGCTGCTCGCGCTGGCCCTCGTGCTGGCGCCGGCCGCTCCCGCTGCGGCGCACGACGAGCTGCTGCGCAGCAGCCCCGAGGCCGGGGCCACGCTGGAGAAGGCACCCACCACGCTCGAGCTGACGTTCTCCGGAGAGATCCAGGACATCGGCGGCGAGATCAGGGTCACCGACTCCCGGGGCACGGACGTCACCCGCGGCACGCTCGCGGTGCAGAACACCAAGGTGTCCCAGCCGCTGCGCGAGGGCGGGGACACGGACGAGACCTACACCGTCACGTGGCGAGTGGTCTCGCAGGACGGGCACCCCATCGAGGGCACGTACACCTACACGGTGGGTGAGGGCGCCGGGACCACCGCGTCCCCCGCGCCCGTGGCCTCGGGATCGCCGGACTCCGCCGCGGAGTCCGGCGAGGAGACCGTGACCGGAACGGGGATCCCCAGCTGGGTCCTCCCCGTGATCGGCGGGGTTGTGGCCCTGGTCCTGCTCCTCGTGATCCTGGTGTTTGCCACGCGCCCCAAGCAGCGCTGAGCCCGGTTCACCCTCCCGGTCCACACCGGGTCCACTTGTTCATACTCAGACCGGCATGCGAAACGGGCGCGAAAGCCCCGGGACGCAGCCACGGGCCGCACCGGCCGCCGGTGTCAGCCACGGAGACCGCAGGCGCCCCTGCCGCGGTGGCAGCCGTGGCGACCGCCTCGGATCCGGTGCTCGCACCGCGACCACTGACGAGGCGCAGGGTCCACCGGGCGGCAGGCGCAGAGCGTGCGGCGGGAGCCGGGGATGCTCCCCGACGGTCCGCCCACGGCCCATGGGGCGCAGCCGGCGGTGCCCACCGCACGGCGTGCTCGGCGGGACTCGACTCCGCGCCCCGTACGACGTCCGGTGGCGCCGCCCCGGGGCGCCCCGCAGACCCCGTGCACAGCCGGTCCACAGATTCACGCGAAGGACACACACCATGAACGACCACACCACGAACAACCACACCGCCGCCACGGCCCTCACACCGGGGCAGTCCGGTCGTCCCGTCCACCGGGCCCTCGCCGCCGCGGCGGCGCTCGGCCTGGGGCTGGCGGCCCTGACGGGATGCTCCGCGCAGGGCGGTGACCAGGCGGCGTCGGACTCCGGGCAGAGCACGGCGAGCCGGAGCACGGCCGCGGGCCCCCTCGAGCTCAGCGACGGCTGGGCCAAGGCCGCCCCGTCCGGGATGACGGCGGTGTTCGGCACCGTCACGAACACCTCGGACCAGGAGGTCACGCTCAAGGGTGCCTCCGCGCACGGGATCGCGGAGGACGTGGAGCTCCACGAGACCGCGATGGACGCCTCGAGCGGGTCCACGCAGATGAAGAAGAAGGACGGCGGCTTCACGATCGCCCCGGGGCAGAGCGTGAAGCTGGAACCCGGTGCGAACCACATCATGCTCATGGGCCTCACCTGTTCGCTGCAGGCCGGCAGCGATCTCCCCCTGCAGCTCGAGACCGACGGCGGCACCCAGGACGTGACCGTGCCGGTCCGGGACTACTCGGGGGCCAAGGAGAACTACGCGCCCGGCGAGGACGCGAGCGGCTCCTCGGACGACCACAGCGCCCACGAGAACGGCTCCCACGAGCACGGCTCGGACGAGGGCCACGCCTCCCACGGCGAGGGCACGACGTCCTCGCCCGCCACGGAGGACCACGCGGGCCACACCGGCGCGGCGTCGCCGTCCTCCTCTGCCCTTCCGGAATGCCATGCCCACTGATCGCAGCCCCTCCTCGGGGTGGAGCCGGCGGTCGCTCCTCACGGGAGCGGTCGCCGGCGCCGGCGCCACGGGTCTCGGCGCGGTCTCCGCAGCGGCCCTGGGCGCCGGGGACCCCCGGTTCTCCGCAGTACAGGACAAACCCCGCCCCGGAGTGAAGACCGAACCGTTCCACGGGGCGCGCCAGGCGGGGGTGGCCACGCTGCCCCAGGCGTTCTGCGCCTTCGTGGCCCTGGACCTCGACGAGGGGGCCACGCGCGACTCCCTGCGGCGCATGCTGCGGGTGCTCACGGACGACGCCGCCGCGCTCACCCAGGGGCAGGCGCCCCTCAACGACCAGGAGCCCTGGCTCGCGGAGAACCCCTCGCGGCTCACCGTGACCGTGGGCTTCGGCCCCCGGACGGTGAAGCTGATCGACCCCGCGCGCGCCCCGCGGTGGCTGCGGCCGCTGCCCGCGTTCGGTGTGGACAAGCTGCAGTCCCGGTGGAACCAGGGCGATCTGCTGCTGCAGCTGTGCTGCGACGACAAGCTCACCCTGGCCCACGCCCAGCGGGTGCTGCTCAAGGACTCGCGCTCCTTCGCGAGCGTGCGGTGGGTCCAGGACGGCTTCCGCAACACGGTGGGGGCCACCCCGGACGGCCAGACCATGCGCAACCTGTTCGGCCAGGTGGACGGCACCGTGAACCCCTACCCCGGGGAGAGCGACCACGAGAAGGTGGTCTACGGCCAGGGCGGCTTCACGCCCTGGATCCAGGACGGCACCTCCGTGGTGATCCGGCGCATCCACATGAACCTGGACACGTGGGACGAGGCGGACATGCCCGCCCGGGAGGACGCGGTGGGCCGCAGGCTCTCGGACGGCGCGCCCCTCACGGGCAGCCAGGAGCACGACGAACCGGACTTCGAGGCCAAGGGGCCCCTGGGGTTCCCGGTCATCTCCTCCTACAGCCACGTGCGCCGCTCCCGCAGCGAGAACCCGGACGAGAAGATCTTCCGCAGGGTCTACAACTATGATCTGGCGGTGAGTGACGCCTCGGGACAGAGCCGCTCCGGCGACGTGTCCGGCGGGGTGTCCAGCACGGGACTGATCTTCGCGTCCTACCAGTCGGACCCCGACCGGCAGTTCGTGCCCATCCAGAAGCGGCTGGACGAGCTGGACATGCTGAACACGTGGACCGTTCCCATCGGGTCCGCGGTGTTCGCGATCCCGCCGGGCTGCCAGCCGGGCGGGTTCATCGGGGACGCGCTGTTCACGTGAGCCGCACAGCACCGAGCACGAGCCCGGGAGCACCACGCCCCGGAAGCACCGCAGCGATCGGCCGGAAGGCCTGAGGAGCACCAGGATGAGCACCACCGCACGGAGCCGGGGCGCGGCCCCGGCCCGGAAGAGCACGCCGGCACCCCCGCAGAACCGGGGTGTCAGCGTGAGCCCGTGGACCATCTCGGTGGTCCTGGTGGCCGCGATGATCGGGATGTCGGCCGCGCTGGTGTTCGGCGGCGCGGCCGCACCCCGGCAGGTCGCGGACCCCGGGGCGCTCGTGCGGTGGGGCCTGCCCGTGGTGGAGACCGTGCACAACATCGCGATGTCGGTGGTCATGGGCGGGCTGCTGCTCGCCATCGGCGTGGTGCCGCGCTTCGCGGACACCTCGCGCAAGCGGCCCCCGCGCAACAGCAGGGACCAGGCGGGGGAGCCGGAGCACCCGGTCTACCGGGAGGTGCTGCGGCTCGTGGAGGCCGCCTCCGTGGTGTGGACGGTGTCCGCTGTGGCGGTGCTCGTGTTCACGTACGCGGACGTCTCCGGCTCGGGCTTCGGGCGCGGTGAGAGCTACACCCAGGAGCTGCTGCACTACATCACCGGGCTGGCCACGGGCCAGTCCCAGGCCGTGATCGTGATGGTTGCCGCGGTGGTCACCACCCTGGTGTTCGGGGTGCGCTCGCTGCTGGGGCTGCTCTGCACCCTCGCGCTGTCCTTCGTGGCCCTCGTGGCCCTGGCGCTCACCGGCCACGCGGCCGGGGGCGCGGACCACATGGGTGCGGTCAACTCCCTCGGTCTGCACCTGCTGGGCGTGTGCCTGTGGGTGGGCGGGCTCATCGTGCTGATCTGGGTGGGCCCGCTGCTCTCCCGGGAGACCAGCGTGGTGAGCCGCCGCGGTGACAGCACCCGCCGCGAGCCGCTGCTCGCGGTGGTTCTGCGCCGGTACTCCGCCGTGGCGCTGGGCTGCTACGTGCTCGTGCTGCTCTCGGGGATTGTCAACGCCGCGGTGCGGATCGGCTCCTGGGATCAGCTGACGTCGTCATACGGGGTGATCGCGCTGAGCAAGCTGGGCCTGACCGTGTTGCTGGCCGCGGCCGGGTTCGCGCACCGGCAGTGGCTGATCCCCGGTGTGGCGGACGGCTCCCGGTCCCGCACGGCCTCCCTGTGGCGCGTGATCGTGGTGGAGGTGGTGCTCATGGGTCTGCTCATGGGCATCGCGACCGCCCTGAGCCGCACGGCCCCTCCCGTTCCGGAGGAGCTGGAGCCGGACGCGTCACCCGCTCGCATCCTCACGTGGTACGAGCTTCCCCCGGAGCCCACCCTGGGCAACTGGTTCACGCTGTGGCGCTGGGACTGGTTCTGGGTGGCCGTGGTGGCGTTCTTCGCGGTGGTCTACCTGTGGGCGGCCGTGAAGGTGTGGCGCCGCGGTGACACGTGGTCCCCGCTGCGCACCGCGTCCTGGTTCGTGGGCCTCGCGGCACTGCTCTACGCCACGTGCGGCGGCGTGTCCATCTACGCCCGCGTGCTGTTCTCCGCCCACATGGTGGAGCACATGACGCTGACCATGATCGTGCCGCTGTTCCTGGTCTCCGGCGCGCCCGTCACGGTGGTGCTCAAGGCGCTCGAGCCGCGCCGGGACGGCACCCGCGGACCCCGCGAGTGGATCCTCCGGCTCGTGCACTCCACGTGGGGGAAGATCGTGACCCACCCGATCTTCGCGGCCGCCAACTTCGCGTTCTCAATCGTGCTGTTCTACTTCACGGACCTGTTCAGCTTCACGCTGCGCTACCACGTGGGCCACGAGTTCATGATGGTGCACTTCCTGTTCACGGGGTACATGTTCGCCCTGGTGCTGATCGGCATCGACCCCATCCCGCGCCGCCCCACGTACCCCATGCGCCTGGTGCTGCTGCTGGCCACCATGGCCGCGCACGCGTTCATCGGCATCAGCATCATGAGCCTGACCACGGTGCTGCAGGCCTCCTGGTTCGGCAACATGGGCCGCCCGTGGGGTCCCAGCGCGCTGGAGGACCAGCAGCTGGGCGGCATGCTGATGTGGGGGATCGGCGAGTTCCCCACGTTCCTGCTGGCCGTCATCATGGCCGTGCTGTGGGCCATGGAGGGCAGCAAGGAGAACCGTCGCGTGGACCGCCAGGCGGACCGCACGGACGACGCCGAGCTGCGGGCGTACAACGACATGATGGCCGAGCTCGCCGAACGGGACCAGCCCCGCCGCTGAGCCGGGGCGGGGGCCCGACGACGCCGCACGGCCACCGGGCCGCGGAGGGGACGGGCGTCCTCGGGGTGGGCGGCCGGCGTCGTCCCCCGCCGCAGGCACGGGCCGCGCCGGGCGCAGAGCGCAGCGCGGGGGTTCGGAGCGGTGGGCCGGTGTGCGGGGCGTCATGCGATGCACGGGAAGTGTGGGCGCGCGGATAGCGTTGGATCCTGAGAGACCCCCTGACCCCCGTGGAAGGACCCCCGTGACCGCTGCACGCATGAAGACCCCCGTTCGCGCCTCCGAGCTGACAGGCCGCGCCTGGCTCAACACCGGGGGCCGGGAACTGGACCTGCAGGCGCTGCGCGGGAAGATCGTGATCCTGGACTTCTGGTCCTTCTGCTGCATCAACTGCCTGCACGTGCTGGACGAGCTGCGCCCGCTCGAGGAGAAGCACTCGGACGTGGTGGTGACCGTGGGGGTGCACTCTCCCAAGTTCGAGCACGAGGCGGACCCGGACGCCCTGGCCGCCGCGGTGGACCGCTACGAGATCACCCACCCCGTCCTGGACGACCCCGAGCTGAGCACGTGGGACGCGTACACCGCCCGCGCGTGGCCCACCCTGGTGGTCGTGGACCCGGAGGGGTACATCGTGGCGCACCTCTCCGGCGAGGGCCACGTGTCGGGGCTCGAGTCCCTGGTCGCGGAGCTCGTGGCCGAGCACGAGGCCAAGGGCACGCTGCACCGAGGGGACGGGCCCTACGTGCCGCGCCCGCGCCCCGAGGGCGAGCTGCGCTTCCCGGGCAAGGTGGTCGGGCTGCCGGACGGCTCGTTCATGGTGAGCGACACGGGCCACCACCGCCTGGTGCAGCTCGAGTCGGACCTGAGCACGGTGCGCCGCGCGATCGGCGACGGCACGCGCGGCTGGGTGGACGGCCCGCGGGAGCTCGCCCGCTTCAACGAGCCCCAGGGCATCGCCACACTCCCGGCGCACGTCCGCGCCGAGGTGGGCTACGACCTCGTGGTCGCGGACACCGTGAACCACCGGCTGCGCGGTGTGGACCTGGGCTCCGGCTCCGTGCGCACCCTGGCGGGCAGCGGCGTACAGCGGCTGCTCGACGACGCCCGCGCCCGCGGCACGGACCCGAACGTCATCACCGCCACCGATCCCACCGAGGTGGCACTGTCCTCCCCGTGGGACCTCGTGTGGTCCGACGCCGCCGACACCCTGGTGGTCGCGATGGCCGGGACCCACCAGCTCTTCTCCTTCGACCCCCGCACCGGTGCGCTCGCCGTGCTGGCCGGCACCGGGGACGAGGGCCTGCGGGACGGCGCCGCCCGGGAGTCCTGGTTCGCGCAGCCCTCCGGGCTGGCCCAGGACGCCCACGGGGACCTGTGGGTCGCGGACTCGGAGTCCTCCGCCCTGCGACGGGTGCGGTGCGCGGCTGGCGACGCCGCGGCGTCGCCCACCGGTCCTGAGGCAGCCGCGGCTCCCCACGCACCCACGGCCGTGGGCGACCCGGCCGGGTCCTCCGCCGGGCCGGACTCTGCGGGATCTGACGGGGACGCCCCCGCGCGTCCCGACGCCGCGGCGTCGCCGACCAGTTCCGGGGCACCCGCCACCGTGGACGCCGCTGCCGAGGTCTCGGTGGAGTCCGCCGTGGGGCTGGGGCTCTTCGACTTCGGGTTCCGGGACGGCCCCGCCGCCGAGGCGCGCCTCCAGCACTGCCTGGGCGTGACCGTGCTCCCGGACGGCTCCGTGGCCGCGGCGGACACCTACAACGGTGCCGTGCGCCGCTACGACCCGGCCACCGGCGAGGTCTCCACGCTCACGCGCGGACTCGCGGAGCCCTCGGACGTGCTGCTGGACACCTCCCACGAGGAGCCCGTGCTGGTGGTCGTGGAGACCAACGCGCACCGCCTCGTGCGCGTGCCCGTGCCCAAGAAGGCGCAGACCGTGGACGAGGGCGCCGCCCAGGTGCAGCGCAAGCGGACCCCGGTGGCACCCGGTGAGCTGGCGCTCGCGGTGCGTTTCTCCGCGCCGGCGGGCCAGAAGCTCGACACCCGGTGGGGGGACCCCACCCAGCTGAAGGTCTCCTCCTCCCCGGAGGACGCGCTCGCCGAGGGTGGCGGGACGTCCCAGGGCCTGACCCGCACGCTGCGTCTCGCGGACGGTGTCACCGAAGGGGTCCTGCACGTGACCGCCCGCGCGGCCGCGTGCGACGGCTCCCCGGACGGGGAGATCCCCGAGCACGCCGCGTGCCACCTCTACCAGCAGGACTGGGGGATCCCGTTCACCGTGGATCCTGCGGCCCCCGCGGAGCTGACCCTCGAGCTGCGCGGCACCGACTGACCCCGCGGCGGGACGCTACTTCGGGGTGACGGTGGCCTGGTCCCCCGTGACCTTCAGGCCCGCGGAGAAAGTGAAGGGCACGTCCTGGGACACCGTGGACGTCCGGCCGTCGTACAGGTCCACCGCGGTGAACTCGATGTGGGCGGTGCCCCTGCTGTCCGGCAGCGACCACTGGTCCGCGTGCGGACCGGCCAGGCGCACCTCCGGCCGGGGGTAGTCCTTGATGCTCCAGGAGACCTCACCCTGGATCCGCCCCGGGAAGTCGTGGGAGAACGGGCACCCCTCGGGGTAGAGGCTGTCCTGCTCCGCGCACCGGTCCAGGTGCGCGTGGATCTGCTCGTCCACCTGCTGCTTCATCGTCTCGGACGGGACGGCCGTGAGCTCCATGGTGGTGTGCTGGTCCTCGTCGCTGACCGGCACCTCGCGGGGCTCCGCCGTGATCATGGGGGAGCTGTAGGACCCCGTGTAGACCCCGGGGTAGAACACCGCGAAGTCCCGGGAGGATTCCGGCAGCGCCACGGAGGCGCCGTTGATGTCCACCGCGGTGGAGCCGGGCATGGACACGGTCATGGTGGGCAGCGTGGACGGGTCGAAGTCCCACACCGTGAAGAACCCCCACTGGGTCTCCGCCGGGTGCAGCGTGAACTCCGAGGAGGCCGGCTTCCCGTCCAGCAGGTAGCTCGCGCGCACCACCGCGTGGTCCTTGTCGGAGGACACGGTGGACACCTCCACCTTGTCCAGGTGGCTGCCCGCCTCCGCGAGGGCGCCCCCGTCCAGCAGCGCCGCGTTCGAGTCCGGCACCTGGGCGTTCAGCAGCCCCAGAGCCTTGCCGCCGTCCCCGTCCTGCAGGGCCTGGAAGTACTCGCGGACATCCGTCTCCGGACCGTACTGGTACTTGTTCACCAGGGCGATGGTGACCGCCGCCGCCGCGACCGACAGCACGATCAGGAAGAACCACGCCCCCACGGCCCTGATGATGCGATCGCTGCGTTCCATGGATCTTCACGTTAGTGGATGACCGGGCCGGGAGCAGACCTGTGTCCCCGGACGGCGGGCCCGTGGCCGGCCCAGGTTGTGGCAGGGTCCCGGTCCGATCCCAGGTTCTTGGGCGGCGGGGGCCGTGCCCACGGCGCAGACGGGTCCCGGGCCCCGCCGGTGGAACTAGGCTGGACCGGGCGACGCCGTGGCGTCGCGCCCCACCGCAGATCCGCCCCAGGGCGGAGCCCCACACAGAACCGCCAGCGCGGAGGCAGCACATGGCAGAGACCGTCCGACAGGTGCCGCCCCGGTACGGGGAGCCCGAGCACGTGTTCCACCCGCGCATCGGATCCTACGGGCGGCGGGTGCTGGCCGCGTGCCCACCGCTGGCGCTCGTGGGTCTGGCGGTGGCCATGATCTGGTTCCGCCGCGCGGGCGGCCTCGCCCTGGTGCTGCTGGTGCTGCTGGCGCTCGTGGGAGCCGTGGCCTGCTACGCCTACCTCCGCCCGGCACTCGTGGTCCTCACGCAGAGCCACGTGCTGACGTCTCGCTGGGTGGGATTCCGGGCCGTGGAACGGGAACGGGTTCCCCAGGTGGTCACCGTGGAGGCGCTGCTCCCGCCGCACGCGGCGCAGGGGCGCACCCGTGGCCGGCCCCACCTGTGGTTCGTGACCGCCGCGGGACGCTGCGCCCTGTCCCTGGACGGCACGGTGTGGGACGCCAGGACCCTGCAGAAGATCGCCCGGCTCAGCGGGGCCCAGCACGTGAACTTCAAGCGGGCCACGCCCGCGCAGGTGAGCGAGCACTGGCCCCGGCTCGTCTCCTGGCGGGTGCGCTTCCCCCGGGTGCGCTACGCGCTCTCCTCGGCGGCCCTCGTGGCCGTGGTGGTCGCGCTCGTCTGGTGGGCGTTCTTCCCGGGCGCGGGGTGAATCCGGGGCGACGCCGCACCCCAGCTGTGCCCTGCTGCCGCGAGTTCTCCTGGTGTGCCCCCAGCACCACGGCCACGCACCACGACCGCGCACCAGTACCACGGCCACGCACGGCGACCGCGACCACGACGGCCATGAACCGCGACGCCGTGAGTGGCGCCGGTTGACGGAGTGATGCCCCACATCCGCGCACGAGAACGGCCGGTCCCCGCGGGGGACCGGCCGTTCTCGTGCGGACCGGGCGTTGCCGGGTCAGTCGGGGTCAGCGTGCGGCGCTGCTGCCGCCGTCCGCGCCCTGGCCCTCGCGTGCGGGAGCGCCGGAGGTCGTGGCGGCCCCGTCGCGCTGCCGGGCCCGTGCGATCTCGGACTCGCGCTCCTCGTTGGCCTCACGGGTCAGCTCCGCTCCCGCCTCGGCGTCGCGGGTGAGGTTCTCGCCCGTCTCGGGGTTGAAGACGTGCATGCGGCGGCTGTCCAGCCAGATCTTGGAGTTCGAGCCACCGCGGATGCGGGAGGACGCATCCAGGGACACGACCACCTGTGCGGGCATCTCGTCCGCGTCCAGCTCCTGGGCCAGCTCGTTGAGCTTGTGCTGGACCGTGTCGTCCTGCTGGTAGTGGATGTAGCCGTACTGCTGGTTGCCCAGCCACTCCGTGTGCGTGAACTCGGCATCGAACATGGTGCCGTGGCCCACCTTGGCCTCGTCCACGAACTTGGCGTCCTCGAAGTGCTCCGGGCGCAGCCCCAGCAGCACGAGCTCGGGAGCCCCGGAGAGCCTGGCCCGGACACGCTCCGGAACCTCGATGTCACCGATGGGCGTGCGGAACGTCCCACCCTCGATGCGCGCCGGGATGAAGTTCATGGACGGCGCGCCGATGAACCCGGCCACGAACAGGTTGACGGGCTGTTCGTAGAGCTCGCGCGGGGAGGCGATCTGCTGCAGCTGACCACGCTTGAGCACGGCCACGCGGTCGCCCAGCGTCATGGCCTCCGTCTGGTCGTGGGTCACGTAGATCGACGTGATGCCCATGCGGCGCTGCAGCTGCGCGATCTCCGTGCGCATCTGACCGCGGAGCTTGGCGTCCAGGTTGGACAGCGGCTCGTCGAAGAGGAACGCGTCCGCGTCACGCACGATCGCGCGGCCCATGGCCACACGCTGGCGCTGACCGCCCGAGAGGTTCGCCGGCTTGCGCTCGAGGTGCTCGGTGAGGTCCAGGGTGTCCGCGGCCTCGCGCACCTTCCGGTCGATCTCGTCGTTGCTGAACTGGCCCTTGGCCAGGCGCAGCGGAAACGCGATGTTCTCGAAGACGGAGAGGTGCGGGTAGAGGGCGTAGTTCTGGAACACCATCGACAGGTTGCGCTCGCGCGGCTGCCGCTCGTTGACGCGCTCCCCGTTGATCTTCAGGTCCCCGCTGGTGATGTCCTCGAGGCCCACGACCATGCGCAGCAGCGTGGACTTGCCGCAGCCCGAGGGGCCCACGAGGATGAGGAACTCGCCGTCGGCGATGTCGATGGAGATGTCGTTGACCGCAGGGAAGCCGTCGTCGTACTTCTTGACGAGGTGCTCCATGGTGATAGCTGCCATGTTGTGTCAGTCCTAACTGTGTCTGAGCGTGTGGAGGGGCCGGGCTCAGCCCTTGACGGCGCCCTGGGTCAAACCGGAGACGATCTGGCGCTGGAAGGCCAGCACCAGGATCACCACGGGGATCGTCACGATGATCGCCGCGGCCGCGATGGCACCGGCCGGGTCCTCGAACTGGGACGCACCCGTGAAGAACGCCAGGGCCGCGGGAACAGGGCGTGCTGCCGAGGTGGAGGTCAGTCCGATGCCGTAGACGAAGTCGTTCCACGCGATGAAGAAGGCGATGATGGCGGTGGTGAACACGCCCGGCAGGGTCAGCGGCACGATGACCTTGCGGAAGGCCTGCCACGTGGTGGCACCGTCCACCTGCGCCGCGCGCTCCAGGTCCCACGGGATCTGCTGGAAGTACGCCGCGAGCGTCCAGATGGAGATCGGCAGCGTCAGCGAGAGGTAGGGGATGATCAGGCCGAGCCAGGTGTCGTAGAGCCCCACCTGGCGCCACAGGTTGAACAGCGGCGTGACGATCGAGATGACCGGGAACATGGAGACCACCAGGGCGGTGGTCAGCACGAGCTTCTTGCCCGGGAAGTCCAGCCGGGCGATCGCGTAGGCGCACAGCGTGGCCAGCACCACGGCGATGAACGTGGCGATCAGCGAGATGCCGATCGAGTTGCGCAGCGCCGGGAGGAACAGGTCCTTGGCGTCGCCCACGAAGATCTGCTCGTAGTTCTCGGTGACGAACTCGGTGGGCAGGAACTTCCCGGAGTTCAGGTCCGAGGGGGACTTGAAGGACGTCATCAGGATGGACAGCACCGGGAACAGTGCGTAGACCAGCACCACCACGGAGATGACGGCCCAACCGATCTTCTGTTTAGTGCTCAGCATGGCGGGTCACTTCCCCTTCCCAGAGCCACCGGTCAGGTCCACCTTGAAGATCTTGATCGCCACGAGCGCGATGAGCATCACGCACGCGAACAGGATCACCGAGATGGCCGAACCCAGGCCGATTTCCAGACGACCGATGGACGTGCGGTACGCGAGCAGCGAGAGCGTCTCGGTGCCGTACTGTCCCTGGGTCATGATGAAGACGTTGTCGAAGATGCGGAAGGCGTCCAGCGCGCGGAACACCACGGCCACCATGATGGCGGCCTTCATGTTCGGCAGGACCACCCGCACCAGGCGCTGCCACGCGGAGGCGCCGTCCACGCGCGCGGCCTCCGTGAGCTCACCGGGGACCTGCGCCAGCCCGGAGAGCAGCAGCAGGGAGATGAACGGCGTGGTCTTCCAGATCTCCGAGGCCATGATCACGACCAGGGCCGGGCCGGCGGAGCCGAACCAGTTGAAGTCCGGGCCGATCATGGGCAGCCACGAGAGCCAGTTGTTCACGTAGCCGGTGGTGATGTCGAAGGCGTAGAACCACGCGAATGCGGAGACCACGGTGATGATGCCGTAGGGCACCAGGATCGCGGTGCGCAGGATCCCGCGGGTGGCCTTGACCGCGCTGTGCATCACGAGGGCGAGCGCGAGACCGAGCACGAGCTCCACGACCACGGTGACCACGGTGATGAGCACGGTGACCCCGAGGTCCCGCCAGAACACGATGTCCGAGAACACCGTGGCGTAGTTGCTGAGGCCCACGAACTCCTTGTCACCCGGTGCCGTGAGGCGGAAGGAGAACAGGGAGTCCCACAGCGCCTGCACGATCGGGTAGAGCGTGACCAGGAGCATGATGACGAACGCCGGACCGGCGAGCAGCCACCCCAGCTTCCGCTCGGAGCGGGCCCGGTCCGAGAGCTGCGCCTTCTGGCGCGGCTTCCCGGTTCCGGTGGCGCGAGTGCGCGAATCGACCGTGGTGCTCACAGCAGCGCATCTCCCTTCAGGACTTCCTCGATGAATGCGGTGGTCTCACGAGGGGTGTTCTCGTCCACCTCGCTGGGCGGGGTCCAGTGCTGCTGGATCGCGGTGGAGATCTCGTTGTAGTACGGGGTCTGGGCGCGCGGCTTGGCAGCGTCCAGGGACGTGCGGATGGTGTCCGCCATGGGGAACGCCTCCTTGGCCGCGGGGTCGTCGAAGGCCTTGGCGGACGAGGGCGGGTTGCCGTTGGTGGCGAAGTACTGCGCCTGGTGCTCGGTGGAGACGATGCACTGCACCGCGTCCCACGCGAGGTCCTGGTGCTTGGACGCCGAGCCCACGCCGAGGTTGATCCCGCCCAGCGGGGGAGCGGACGGGGTGTCCGCGTCCACGCGGGGCCACGTGGTCCACTTGATGTCGTCCACCACGGACTGCTCCAGGGAGCCGTCCTCCACCGCGGCCTTGGACGCGGAGTAGATGAACGGGTAGTTGACCATGAACGAGCCCTTGTCCCCCTGGAACTGGATCATGGAGGCGTTCTCGTCCTGGGTGGCCAGGCCGGGGCCCCCCAGGCCCTCCTTGCCGATGGTCCCGATGATCTCGGCGGCCTTCTGCCCCGCCTCCGAGTCCAGGTCGACCTGGGCGTCCTGACCGGCCTCGCCGTCCGTGACGATCTGGCCGCCACCGGACTCCACGAGTCCGTTGACCCACACGGACATGGACTCGCCGCGGGTGCCCTGCACGCCCAGGTACTTGTCCTGGGTCTGTGCCGCCTTGATGATCTGGTCCCAGGTGACGGGCTTGGACATGTCCAGCCCGGCGGCCTTGGCCACGGAGTCCCGGTACCACAGCAGCTGGGTGTTGGCCCAGAACGGGATGGCCACGAGCTCGTCGTTCCACGTGGCGCCCTGCAGCGGACCCTCAAGGGTGTCCTTGGTGGTGGCCTCCACGACGTCCTGCGGGGGCTTGGCCAGGAAGCCGGGCTCGGCGAGCTCGGGCACGAAGGGCGGGTCCAGGCTCATGATGTCCATGGAGGTGTCGCCGGCGGCCAGGCGGCGTGCGAGCTGCTCGCGCTGGGAGGACGCGTCGCGGGGCAGCAGGGAGGTTTGGATGGTGTACTTCCCTCCGGAGGCCTCGGAGCAGTCCTGCGCGATGACGGCCTGTCCGCCGTCGTCGGGGTTGATGTACCACGTGAGCGTGGGCGGGCCGGCCTCCCCGCCGCTGCACCCCGTGAGCAGCATGGCGGACGCGGCCGCGGCGGCCGCAACGCTGCGGACGGTGCGCGGTTTCCCGGCCCTGTGTGAGTGGTGAGTGGACTTCACGGTGGTTCCTCCCCTGGAGAGCGCATGGGCTGGGCGATGCGGCGCGTCCTTGCGCGGGTGTCGCGGCCGATCCAGCGTTCGTCCAGTCTACGGGTGGCCCGCATCACGTGTGACGTGTGACTCGACGTCACGAGAGAAAAACTGCCACCGCCGTCATCGTGAGCATGGAGGACACCGTGGTGAGCAGGACGGTGTCCCGGCACACGGTGGTCGCCCGGTCGTAGCGCACCGCGGCCACGTAGAGGTTCTGGGCGGTGGGGAGGGAGGCCATGACGACCGCGGCGTACAGGGCGGGACCGGTGAGACCCAGCGCCCACGCGAGGGCGAAGGCCAGCGCCGGGTGGAGCACCACCTTGGCTCCCGCGGCCAGCAGGGTGTCCACGCGCGCGCCGGGGACGGACAGGGGGCGGGCGCGCACCAGGGAGATGCCGAACGCGAGCAGCATCGCAGGCACCGCGGCGCCCGCGACGATCCGCACGGGCTCCAGGACCAGGTCGGGGAGGGTGAGACCCGTGGCCGCGCAGAGGATGCCCAGGGCGGAGCCCACGATCAGCGGGTTGGTCACGATGCTCCGCAGCACGGAGGACACCGTGGGCCGCCGCCCGCCCGTGAGGGTGTCCATGACCGTCAGGTACAGGGGGGTGTTCAGGGTCAGCTGGAACAGCATCACCGGGGCCACCTGGGAGGCGTCCCCCAGCACGAACATGGCGATGGGGATCCCCAGGTTCGCGGCGTTGACCTGCCCCGCGGCCTGCGCTCCCATCACCACCGTGGAGGCATCGCGGCGGAGCACGAACCGGGAGACCAGCCCGTACGCGAGCATCGTGAGCCACGCGGAACCGGCCGCCACGAGCAGCGGGGCGGAGAACACCCGGTGGACGTCCGCCTCGGACAGCGTCAGGAACAGCAGCGGCGGGGAGCCCACGTAGAACGCGAGCCGGGACAGCACCTGCTGGGCGTCCGCGCCGAGCACGCCCAGGCGCCCGATGCCGTAGCCCAGCCCGATCACGGCCCACACGATGAAGAACCCCGAGAGCACTCCTGTCATGACCGGCAGCTCCTCGGGTCGGGGGCGGTGGATGCGCTGCTCGCCCGTGGGCGGGGCGCCGCAGGAGACGGGGCGCACCACGGACGGTCGGGTGCGCGGGGTGCTCCCTTCCGGGAGGGCGACGCCGCTGCCGCCCCGCGGCGTCGACCGGACCGTCCTGCGGGGCGCATCAGGCGCCGGAGACGGCGGCGTCCTCCCGGGCGGCGTCGTGGTCCAGGGCGTGGGGTGGGCGCACCATGTCCCCGACGACGGCGTCCGCGGGGTCCGAGCCCAGGGCCACGATCCTGTTGTGCTCGTCCACGTGCACCACGTGGGGCTCGTAGGCCTGCGCCTCGGCGGTGTCCATGAGACCGTAGGCGATCAGGATCACGAGGTCGCCCGGGTGCACCAGGTGGGCGGCGGCGCCGTTGATGCCCAGCACCCCGCTGCCGCGTTCGCCCGCGATCGTGTAGGTCTCGAGCCGGGCGCCGTTGGTGATGTCCACGATGGCCACGAGCTCGCCGGGGAGGATGTTCGCGGCGTCGAGCAGGTCCTGGTCCACGGTCACGGAACCCACGTAGTGCAGGTCCGCCTGGGTCACGGTGGCCCGGTGGATCTTGCCGGTGAACATGGTGCGCAGCATGGTGGCTCCTGGTGCGGTGTGTGGGATCCGGTGCGTCCCGGGCCGGGAGGGTGCGGGGCGGTGGACCGACGGAAATGCCCCGGGACCTTGGCAGGTACCCGGGGCGTTCACCGATCGGTGCGGAGCGGCTGACGGGAATCGAACCCGCGTATCAGGCTTGGGAAGCGTGCGCTCTACCATTGAGCTACAGCCGCACTGCTCTGGGAGCCGTTCGTGAACGGCCCGGACAGAACGCCCCCCACTGTACAACACGTTGGGGCGCGGCGCTGTTCCCCCGCCCGCCGGCCCCCGCGGAACCGCGGCGCCCGCCCCGGACGCCGAGGGCATCGGCGCCCGCCCCGGTCGGGGGCCCCGACACCGGGACGTCACCGCGTCGGGGCCCGCCTGGCGGATCGTGGGCCCCGGCGTCCGGAGGCGGTCCGCGACCCGTGAGCACGGCCCGTGGACTACCGTGGATGTTGTGCTCATCTCAGACCGCGACATCCGCCGCCACCTGGACTCGGGACACGTGCGCCTGGAGCCCTGCGATCCCGCCATGATCCAGCCCGCGAGCGTGGATGTGCGCCTGGACCGCTGGTTCCGGCTGTTCGACAACCACAAGTACGCGCACATCGACCCGGAGCAGGAGCAGCCCGAGCTCACCCGTCTGGTGGAGGTGGCCCCGGACGAGCCGTTCGTGCTGCACCCGGGGGAGTTCGTGCTGGGTGCCACGTACGAGAAGGTCACGCTGCCGGAGGACGTGGCCGCCCGTCTGGAGGGCAAGTCCTCGCTCGGGCGCCTGGGTCTGCTCACCCACTCGACGGCCGGGTTCATCGACCCCGGGTTCTCGGGCCACGTGACGCTGGAGCTGTCCAACATGGCCACCCTGCCCATCAAGCTGTGGCCGGGTTCCAAGGTGGGGCAGCTGTGCTTCTTCCAGCTCTCCTCTCCCACCGAGCACCCCTACGGCAGCGGCGCGTACGGCAACCGGTACCAGGGTCAGCGCGGCCCCACGGCGTCCCGCAGCCACGTGAACTTCCACCGCACGGTCATCGAGTAGGGCGTCACACGCGGGTGGTCGTGAACCCCTCGGGCGGTTTGGGGGTCAGCAGCAGCAGGGCCAGACCCACGGCCACGACCGTGAGGATCCCCAGGATCCCGTAGATCTGGGCGCCCATCAGGGACACGAACAGGCCGAACAGCCCCGGGGCCATGAAGCTCACGGCGCGGCCGGTGGTGGCGTAGAGCCCGTAGATCTCCCCGTCGCGCCCCGGGGGGATGAGCCGCCCCAGGTACGTGCGCGACGCCGCCTGGGCCGGTCCCACGAACAGGCACAGTGCCAGTCCGCACACCCAGAACGCGGGCTTGCCGTGCCAGAACAGCAGCGCGATCCCGGCCGCCATGACCCCCACGAGCGAACCGACGATGACCCTGCGGGGGCCCAGGGCGTCGTCGAGCGAGCCGCCCACGAACGCGCCGAGCGCGGCAATGAGGTTGGCGGCCACCGCGAACACGATGACCTCGGTGAGCGAGAAGCCGAAGGAGCCGGCTGCAAGCACACCACCGAACGTGAAGACCCCGGCCAGTCCGTCCCGGTAGACGGCGGAGGAGAGCAGGAAGAGCACGGTGCCCCGCGAGACCCGCCAGAGCCCGGCGATCGTGGCGAAGAGCTCCCGGTAGGCCCCCAGGATCCCGCGCCGGTGCCGCGGCTCGGGCGAGGGGGCGGCGTCGGGCACGGCGAGACCGCCGAGCGTGGGGGTCGCGGCGGGGGACGGGCCGCGCACTGCGCCGTCGTATGCGCGGAACGGCATGGAGCGCGCCGCGAAGAGCAGGGGGAGGCAGAAGACGAGGATCCACGCGGCGCTGAACAGCGCCACGGCCCGGTAGTTGAGGGCGTCCTCGGTGGGGATGCCCAGGAACCCGGGCGTGACGAAGCCGAAGAGCACGAACGCCAGGGCGAAGATCCCGCCCACGTACCCCGCGCCCCAGCCCCAGCCGGAGACCTTGCCCATGCGCACGGGACCGGCCAGGGCGGGGAGCATCGAGTTGTACCCCACGGTGGCGAACTCCTGGGCCACGCTGCCCGCGGCCACGAGCGCCACACCGAGGAACAGGTAGGAGGGCTCCGGCCGGGCGAAGAAGGCCAGCGCGGTGCAGGCCACGAGCACCACGGTGTTCCACGTGAGGAACGAGGCGCGGGAGCGGGCGGTGTCGCTGCGCTGGCCCACGATCGGGGCGGTGAGCGCGATCGCGAATCCCGCCACCGTCATGCCGATGCTCAGCACGGTGGAGGTGTGCTCGGGGGTGCCGAAGGCCGAGCTCGTGAGGTACACCGTGAACACGAACGTGAGCATCACGGAGTTGTAGGCGGAGGTGCCCGTGTCCCAGAGGCACCACATCAGCACCCTCGCGCGGGAACCTCCCGCCGCGGCGTCGACGGGGTCGGTGGGGCCGTGCGGGGCCGTGCTCGTGCGCTCAGCGGTCATGCGGCTCACCCTACGGTGCGGCGCGCGTCACGGCCCGCAGCCGGAGGGGGCGGGGGAGGAGATGTTGCCGGGAGTTCACCGGGGCCGGGTCGGGGACACGTCAACCACCGCCTTTGTTACGATGGGATCTCGACAACACTCCCCGCTTCCCCTGCGTGCCTGCTGCGCCTTTCCTGGGAACCGGTGTGCTCCAACAGCGGCACGAAAGGTGGGACCCCATGATCCCGGTGCTGCTGCTCCACGGAGTCATGGCACTGTTCGCACCCGCGATCCTCAAGCGCACCGGGCGCTCCGGTTTCTACGTGGTGGCCCTCGCCCCCCTGGCGGGCCTCGTGTGGCTGGTGTCCCAGACCTCGCGCGTCTACGGCCCCGAGCACGGCTGGTCCACCACCCTGGAGTGGATCCCCCAGCTGGGGATCACCCTCTCGTTCCGCATGGACGCCCTGGCCTACATGATGTGCCTGCTGGTGCTCGGTGTGGGAACCCTGGTGCTCGCGTACTGCGCGCGCTACTTCAAGGCGGATGCACGGGACATCGGCTCGTTCGCGGCGCAGCTCGTGGCGTTCGCCGGGGCCATGTTCGGTCTGGTCACGGCGGACGACCTCATGGTGCTGTTCGTCTTCTGGGAGATCACCTCGGTACTCTCCTTCCTCCTCATCTCCTACTCCCGGACCAAGCTGGCCGCACGGCGTGCCGCGCTGCAGGCCCTCGTGATCACCACGGCGGGTGGGCTGGCCATGCTCGTGGGGCTCATCATGCTGGGGACCGAGGCCGGGACGTTCCGGATCTCCGGCGTGCTCGCGGCCGCCCCGGAGATGCTGGGCTCCACCACGGTGGACGTCGCCGTGGTGCTGGTGCTCGCGGGCGTGGTGACCAAGTCCGCGCTGTTCCCCACGCACTTCTGGCTGCCCGCCGCCATGGCCGCGCCCACCCCGGTCTCCGCCTACCTCCACGCCGCGGCCATGGTGAAGGCGGGCATCTACCTCGTGGCCCGGCTCGCCCCCGGGTTCGCACAGACGCAGTACTGGCTCCCGCTCACGCTGACCCTGGGGCTCGGCACCATGATCTTCGGCGGCTGGGTGGCGCTGCGGCAGTACGACCTCAAGCTCATCCTGGCCTACGGCACCGTGAGCCAGCTCGGGTTCATCACGGCGGTGGTGTCCTTCGGCACCGCGGACACGGCCATGGCGGGCATGGGCATGGTCATGGCCCACGGCCTGTTCAAGGCCACCCTGTTCCTCGCCGTGGGTGTGATCGACCACCAGGCCGGGACCCGTGACATCCGCCGGCTCTCGGGCGTGGGCCGCATGGCCCCCAAGCTGTTCACGGTGTCCGTGATCGGTGCGGCCTCCATGGCGGGGATTCCGCCACTGCTGGGATTCGTGGCCAAGGAAGCCGTGCTCACCGCGTTCTGGGGTGACGTCTCCGAACTCGCCGGGGCGGTGGCCCTGGTCTGCGCCGTGGTCGGGTCCGTGCTCACGGTCGCGTACAGCGCCCGCTTCCTGTGGGGCGGCTTCGCCCGCAAGTCCGCGTCCTTCTCGGATCTCGACGCCGCCCCCGACGGCCAGTCGGTCATCAGCGACTTCACGCCGGCCTCGTGGGCCTTCCTCATGGCGCCCATGGCCCTCGCCGGAGCCACCGTGGTGCTCGGCCTGTTCCCCGCGCCCCTGGAAGCCGGGATAGCGCCGTACCAGGAGCTGTTCCCCCACGCGGACGAGTCCCACGTGCACCTCGAGCTGTGGCACGGGCTGACCCCGGCGCTGGGCTTCTCCGCGTTCATCATCGTGGCCGGGCTGCTGCTGCACAGGGCGCGCAGGCCGGTGTCCCGCCTCCAGCGGCGGCTCCCCGCGCTGCCCTCGGGCGACTACGTGTACCGCTGGATCATCAACGTGCTGGACATCGTGGCGGTGTGGCTGACCGGGCGCACCCAGCGTGGTTCGCTCATGTTCTACCTGTCCGTGATCCTCGTGACGGCCGTGGTGGTGCCGCTCGTGGCCCTGTTCTGGTTCGAGACCCCACCCCTCGCGGGCTTCCGCGTGACGGACTCCCCGGCGCAGCTGGCCACCGGGATCGCCATGGTCGTGGCCGCGCTGCTCGTGCTCACCGCGGGCAAGCGGTTCCTGGCGGTGCTGCTGGTCTCCGTCACGGGCTACGGGCTGGCCCTGCTCTTCGCGCTGCACGGCGCCCCGGACCTCGCGCTCACCCAGATGCTCGTGGAGACGATCTCCCTGGTGGCCTTCGTGCTGGCGCTGCGCTCGCTGCCCGGCCCGCTGTGGAACCGGCGCAAGGCCGGGCACCGGGTCTTCCGCGCGGTCTTCGCGGTGGTCTTCGGCCTCTTCATGATGGCGCTCGCCGCCTTCTCGATGTCCTCCCGCACCGCGGAGCGGATCTCCCTGGACATGCCATCCATGGCATACGAGCTGGGCCACGGCGAGAACGTGGTGAACGTGATCCTCGTGGACATCCGGGCGTGGGACACCATGGGGGAGATCTCCGTGCTCACCGTGGCCGCCACCGGGATTGCCTCCCTGATCTTCGTGAAGGGCCGTGGCGACCGGCTGCGCAGCGAGCGCCACCAGCTGGACACCCGGCGGCTGCAGGCGTTGCGCGGCGCCGACTCCGCGGCCCACTCCACACAGGCCAGGACCCAGGAGATCGAGGTGGCCCGGCGCTTCTCGTCCCGTCCGGACGCGGACCCGTTCCTGCTGGCCGGACGCACGCTCGCCCCCGAGCGGCGCTCGATCATCTTCGAGGTCGTGGCGCGGTTGCTGTTCCACACGTTCATGCTGGTCTCCCTCTACCTCCTGCTCGCGGGGCACAACGATCCCGGCGGCGGGTTCGCCGGAGGGCTCATGGCCTCCCTGGCCCTGACGCTGCGCTACCTGGCCGGCGGCCGGTACGAGCTCGAGCGGGCCACGCCCGTCAACGCCGGGTGGATGCTCGGAGCAGGGCTCGCACTGGCCTCCCTGTACGCCCTGTCGCCCCTGTTCCTCGGCGGGGCGGTCATGGAGAGCTACACGTTCGAGTGGGACCTGCCGCTGTTCGGGCACGTGAAGTTCGTGACCGCGCTGATCTTCGACGTGGGCGTGTACCTGATCGTGGTGGGCCTGGTGCTCGACATCCTGCGCTCGCTGGGCGGGCGGATCGACGAGCGCATCGAGCGCTCGGCGGTCGAGGACGACCGCAAGCGCACGGGCCGGGGCTCCCGCATCCGCCTGACCCGCAACGGGCCCGTGATGACCGCCACCCGCTCCGAGGACCCGGACGCCCCCGAGGGCTCCATGGTCTCGGGGGACGAGACCTCGGAGGTGCGGCCGTGACCGTGAACCTGACTCTGCTCGTGGTGATGGGCGTGCTGTTCTCCGTGGGGGTGTACTTGCTCCTGGAGCGTTCCCTCACGCGCGTGCTGCTGGGCCTCATGCTGCTGACCAACGGCGCGAACCTGCTGATCCTGCACACCAGTGGGGTGCCGGGCGTGGCACCGCTCTACGACTCGTCCCTGGACCCCTCCGAGTACTCGGACCCGCTGCCCCAGGCCCTCGTGCTGACGTCCATCGTGATCTCCCTGGCCACCACGGCCTTCCTGCTGTCCATGATCTGGCGCTCCTGGATCCTGGCCCGCCGGGACGAGATCCAGGACGACCTCGAGGACCGCCGCGTGGCGCAGCAGTCCTCGTACGACGCCGAGGACGACGACGCCATCCCGCAGGACGCCTCGGAGTTCGCCACCCCGGACGCCCCCTTCACGCCCTCGCGCCACAACGCCGAGGAGGCCTCGGAGTCACCGGGCCACCACAGGGTCGAGACGCAGCTGCGCACGGACAGGAGGGATCCGCATGAGCACTGACCTGGCGCAGCTGGCACCGCTCGCGGTGCTCATCCCGTTCCTCGGTGCGGCTCTGAACTTCGTGATCGTGCACCGCAACAGGCTCCAGCGCACCGTGACCGTGGGAGCCATGGCACTGACGCTGGTCCTGGATGCCGTCATGCTCGCGGACGTGTGGAACCAGGGCCCCCAGGCCGTGCACCTGGGTGGCTGGGCGGCCCCGTACGGGATCGTCATGGTGGTCGACCAGCTCTCCGCGCTCATGCTCGTGGTGTCGGTGGTCGTGTCCCTCGCGGTGCTCGTCTACGCGGTGAGCGAGGGCGTGGCCGGCGGGGACGACGAGGGTCCCATCTCGATCTTCTACCCCACGTTCCTGCTGCTCGTGGCCGGTGTCTCCAACGCGTTCCTGGCGGGGGACCTGTTCAACCTCTACGTGGGCTTCGAGATCCTCCTGACGGCCTCCTACGTGCTGCTCACCATGGGAGGGACCGCGCAGCGCATCCGGGCGGGCGTGACCTACGTGGTGGTCTCCGTGATCTCCTCGATCCTGTTCCTCATCACCCTGGGGATGATCTACGGCGCCACCGGCACCGTGAACATGGCGGACCTCTCCGTGAAGCTCGCGGACCTCCCGCAGGGCACGCAGCTGCAGCTGCACCTCATGCTGCTGATCGCGTTCGGGGTCAAGGCCGCGGTGTTCCCGCTGTCCTTCTGGCTCCCCGACTCCTACCCCACCGCCTCCGCGCCGGTGACGGCCGTGTTCGCGGGGCTGCTGACCAAGGTGGGTGTCTACTCGATCATCCGCACCGAGACCCTGCTGTTCCCGGACCGGCAGATCAACGGGCTGCTGATGTGGGTGGCTCTGCTGACCATGCTCGTGGGCATCCTGGGTGCGCTGGCCCAGATCGACATCAAGCGCATGCTGTCCTTCACGCTCATCAGCCACATCGGCTACATGATCTTCGGGATTGCCGTGGGCACGCCTCAGGCTCTGGCGGCCGTGGTCTACTACATCGCCCACCACATCGTCATCCAGACCAGCCTGTTCCTGGTGGCGGGGCTGATCGAGCGCCGCGGCGGGTCCACCAACGTGGACCGGCTCGCGGGAATGCTGCGGATCTCCCCGCTGCTGGGAGTGCTGTACCTGATCCCCGCGCTGAACCTGGGCGGGATCCCTCCGTTCTCCGGCTTCCTGGGCAAGGTGGGGCTGCTCGAGGCGGGCATCGCGAGCGGCACCTGGCTGGACTACCTGCTGGTGGGCGTGTCCGTGCTCGTCTCGCTGCTCACGCTGCTGGCGCTGATCCGCGTGTGGAACCGCGTGTTCCTGCGCCGCGTGGAGGACGCCGAGTACCCGGATCCCGTGCTGCGGGCCACCACGGCCCAGGGACACCACCCGCACAGCTCGCGCGTGGTGACCGGCAACCCGGGCAGCGTGCTGGCCGGCAGCTCCGAGGTGGTGCTGCTGCCCCGGACCATGGTGGGGGCCACCACCGCACTCGTGGTGGTGGGGGTGGCGCTCACGGTCTTCGCGGGCCCGCTCTTCGACCTCGCGGGCAGCGCCGCGGACAACCAGGTGCACCCGGACCGCTACGTCGACGCCGTGCTGGCCCCCGTGGGCGAGGGCGGCGTGAGCGAGGAGGCACCATGAGCACATCCGCCGTCCGTCGCCAGGCCCGCAACTCCCTGCGGGCCGAGCTGCCGCTGATCCTGTGGCTCGTGGTGGTGTGGGGAGCGCTGTGGGGGGACTGGAGCCCCGGCAACCTGGTCTTCGGGCTGCTGCTGGCCCTGCTGGTCACGCGCACCCTGGTGCTGCCCCCGGTCCGGCTGTCCGGGCGCTTCAACGTGGTGCACTTCGTGCTGTTCGTGGTCACGTTCGTGTGGCAGGTGGCCAAGGCGAGCATCCACGTGTTCCGAGTGGCGCTGGTGCAGGGACCGCGCGTGCACAACGCCGTGCTGCGGGTGCCGCTGCGTCAGAACAACGATCTGCTGATGACCGCCGTGGGGCACACCATGGCGCTGATCCCCGGGTCACTGGTGGTCGAGGTGGACCGGGGGAACGGGATCCTCTACTTCCACGTCCTGGACATCGCCACGCCGGAGCAGGCCGAGGCGTTCCGGCGCTCGGTGCTGGACACCGAGGCCGCCTGGATCCGCATCATGGGCTCGCGGGAGGACCTGGCGCTGCTGCCGGTCAAGGGGGACCCCGACCGCACGGAGGCCACGGGCGCCGTCGAGTCCCCCACCGAAGACATGGACGAGGCCGGGAGCGGGCCCGGAGAGGAACGGTCATGACCCTGTTCGACGTCGCCGTGTGGGTGTGCGGTGCGATCCTCGCGCTCGCGGCCGCGGGCACCATCTACCGCCTGGCCAAGGGACCGTCCCTGCTGGACCGGGTGATCGCCACGGACGTCCTCCTGGCCATCGTGGGCGCCGCGCTGGCCGTGGAGATGGTGTACCACCGCCACACGGACAACCTGGTGCTGCTCGTGATCGTCTCCCTCGTAGGGTTCCTGGGATCCGTCACGGTGGCGCGCAACGTGGGGCTGGACCGCTCATGAACTGGCACACGGTGACGGACGTGGCAGCAGTGGTGTGCCTGGTCGCGGGGACGTTCATGTCGCTCGCGGCCGCGGTGGGTCTCGTGCGCTTCCCCGATCTGCTCTCCCGCATGCACGCGGGCACCAAGCCCCAGGTCTTCGGGCTGCTCCTGCTGCTCACCGCCCTCGCGTTCGCCAGCGGGGAGCCCCGGATGATCCCCCTGCTGGTCCTCGCGTGGATCTTCCAGCTGCTCACGGTCCCGGTCTCCGCGCACATGGTGGGCCGTGCGGCCTACCGTTCCAAGCACCTGCACGAGGAGAACCTCGTGACGGACGAGCTGCGTGACGTGGTGGCCCGCGCCGGCGAGGACCGTCCCGACTGACGACACACGCGGTGGTGCCACCCGGGCAGGTGGCGCCACCCCGGCTCACGGGTTCGTATGCTGGGGTGGGAGCACGACGCCGCCGGCCACCACGCGCCGGCGGCACTTTCGAAAACCGAGGAGAATCCCATGAACAAGGCGATGGACATTTTCGGCACGGTGGCCTCCCTGGGCGGCGTGGCCGTGGCCAACAAGGCTCTGACCGTGGCGTGGAAGCAGGTCACGGGCAACGAGCCCCCCGCCAAGAACCCGGACGAGGACGAGGCCTGGCGCGACATCATCATCTGGGCCATGATCACCGGTGTGGTGGGCACGGTCATCAAGGTGGGCATCGCCCGCCAGGTGTCCAAGATGCAGTCCGACGACAACGACTCCACGAAGTCCTCGCAGACCGAGATCTGAGTCCTGCTCCCGCGCACGCCCGCCGGTGAGGGCCACGCGTCACTGGACGCGTCCTCGCGGCGGGAGTGCGCGGCACCGGGGTGCGGCGCGCACCTCGCACCACGGCGGTCGGCCGGGGCGCCTCGAGCACCCCGGCCGACCGCCGTGGTGGTCTAGACTGATGGCTCAACGACAGGGGAGCGCCACCGAGGCGCTGAGAGTGCGCGCGAGCGCAGACCCTCGAACCTGATCCGGTTCATACCGGCGCTAGGGAGTCGAGCATCTCAAGAGCCCGTCCGCGGTGCGCGGGGGCTCTTCCCCTCCTGGAACCTTCAGGAGGAGTTCTCATGACACAGCTCAGCAGCACCCCCACCGGAACCGCACGGGGTACCGCCCGCACGCAGTCCTGGCGGGTCGTGGACATCGTGGTGGCGGCGGTCCTCGCCGCGGCGTGCGCGGTGATCTTCTGGATGTGGTCCAACCTGCTGTACCCCGTGGTGTCCACGGCCGCGGTGGCGTATCCGCCCTCGGCGGGGCTGATCTCGGGCGGCTGGCTCGTGGCGGGCACCCTGGGCGCGCTCATCATCCGCAAGCCCGGCGCGGCCCTGTTCTGCGAGCTGCTCGCGGCGGTGCTGGAGGGCTTCCTGGGAACCCACTTCGGGTGGACCGTGGTGATCTCCGGTCTCGTCCAGGGTCTCGGAGTGGAGCTCGTGTTCCTCCTGACGCGCTACCGCCGCTTCGGCCTGGCCGTGGCCACCGCGGCCGGTGCGCTCTCGGGACTCTTCCTCGGGGTGAGCGAGGACATCATGTACAACTACGAGTGGGCGCTGGACCAGAAGGTCGTCTACGCCGCCCTCACCACCCTCTCCGGTGCGGTGATCGCCGGTGCCCTGATGTGGCTCGTGGTGCGTGCACTGCAGGCCACCGGGGTGCTGGGGGCCCTGGCCTCCGGCGCCACGCGCCGTCGATGACGGAACCGGCGGGGTCTGCGCCCACCGGCGCGGCCGTGCGGCTGGAGCGGTTCGGGTGGCACTACCCCGGCCGTCAGGATCCGAGCCTGCGTGACGTCACCGCCGTGGTCGAACCCGGGGAGCGCGTGCTGCTGCTGGGGCCGTCCGGCGCCGGGAAGTCCACGCTGCTGCAGGCCCTCGCGGGGGTGGAACAGGATCCGGACGGGCAGTCCCGCTCCGGCGGGCTGAGCGTGGACGGCGTGGACCCACGGGAGGCGCGAGGGGCCGTGGGCTTCATGCACCAGGACCCCGAGACCCAGGTGATCCTCTCCCGCGTGGGGGACGACGTCGCGTTCGGGCTGGAGAACATCTCGGTGCCCCCCGAGCAGATCTGGCCCCGCGTGGACGAGGCGCTCGCGCGGGTGGGGCTGACGCTGCCCCTCGCGCACTCCACCACGGCCCTGTCCGGCGGGCAGAAGCAGCGTCTCGCGCTCGCGGGCGTCATGGCCATGCGGCCTCGGCTGCTGCTGCTGGACGAGCCCACCGCGAGCGTGGACCAGGAGGGCGCGGAGCAGCTGTGCCGGGCCGTCTCCGAGGCGGTGTCGCGGGACGGCATCACGCTCGTGGTCGTGGAGCACCGGGTGGCCCTGTGGGAACCCGTGGTGGACCGGGTCATCGTGCTGGACGAGCACGGCCGGGTGGCCTTCGACGGTCCCACGCGCGAGACCCTCCACGACGCCCGCCACCTGCTCCAGGAGCAGGGCACGTGGGTGCCCGGCTGGGTTCCGACCACGCGCGCACCCGCCCCGGCGGACACCCGCGGCCCGGACGCCGGGGAGGTGCTGCTGAGCGCCCGGAACCTCGCCGTCTCCCGCGTGCAGCCGACGCGGCGCGAGATCGCCCGCAGGCGGCGTCGTGCCCGGAAGGCCTGGCGGCACGGCACGGACGCGGCTGCGGACCCCCTGGACGGCTGGGACGCGCCCGTGGCCGCCGAGGGCATCAGCCTGGACGTCCGCGCGGGCCGTGCGCTCGCCGTGACCGGCGTGAACGGGGCGGGCAAGTCCACCCTGGCGCTGACGCTGGCGGGTCTGCTCGTGCCCGTGCGCGGCACGGTGCGGGCCTCCGCGGCGCTCGCGGACGGCGCGCCGCAGGACCCCTCGCTGTGGGACGGCGGGGAGCTGATCCCGCGCGTGGGCACGGTCTTCCAGCACCCCGAGCACCAGTTCCTGCGTCCCACCGTGCGCGCCGAGCTCGAGTTCGGACCGCGTCAGCTGCTGCGCCGCGCCGGAGCCTCGAAGGACGAGCTGCCGGAGCACGACGCCGCCCGGGTGGAGGACCTGCTGCGTCGCCTGCGCCTCGAGGACCTCGCGGACACCAACCCCTTCACGCTCTCCGGTGGTCAGAAGCGCCGGCTGTCGGTGGCCACCGTGCTCGCGGCGGCCCCGCGCGTGCTGATCCTGGACGAACCCACGTTCGGCCAGGACGCCCAGACCTGGAGGGAGCTCGTGGACCTGCTCGTGGCGGAGATGGACCGGGGCACGGCGGTGGTCGCCGTGACCCACGACCGCGACCTCGTGGCGGCGCTGGAGGCGCAGGACGTGAGGCTCGGCTCATGAGCACGCCCGTGGCGCCGTCCATGTTCGGTCCCCGCACGGGGCTGCTGTCCCGCGCCAACCCGGTGGTCAAGCTGCTGGGGGCCCTGTTGATCACGCTCGTGATCGTGGTGAGCGCGGACCCCGTGACCAACGCCGTGGCCCTCGCGGGGCAGCTCGTGCTCCTCGCGGGGGTGGGGCTCGGCCCGTGGCGGCTCCTGCGGCTGCTGTGGCCCCTCGCGGTGGCCGCGCTGATCAGCGGCTGGGGCACCGCGATGCTCTCGCCCGCGGGCGGCACGGGCCTCGTGGAGGTCGGCTGGCTCACGATCACCACCGGGTCCCTGGCCGCGGGCGGCGCGATCGCCCTGCGCGGACTTGCGATCGCCCTGCCCGGGATCACCGTGCTGCTGACCACCGACCCCACGGATCTCGCGGACGGGCTCGCCCAGACCCTCAGACTGCCGGCGCGGTTCGTGCTCGCGGCGCTCGCGGCCATGCGGCTGGTAGAGGTCATGGTCACCGAGTGGAGCGTGCTCGCATCCGCCCGCCGGGCACGCGGCGCGGGGGGCCGGAGCGGCCCGGTGGGGGCTGCGCAGGAGTTCGGCGGTCAGGCGTTCGCCCTGCTCGTCCAGTCCCTGCGCCGGGCCACGCGCCTGGCCATGACCATGGAGGCGCGTGGCTTCGGCGCCGGGCCGCGCACGTGGGCGCGGAGTCTGCACTGCAGCCGCGTGGACGTTCTCGTGGGCACCGCCGTGGTGCTCACCGCGGTGGGTGCCCTGGTGGTCTCCCTGGCGCTGGGCACACACCGCTTCATCTGGCAGTGAGGCCGCCGACGCCGCCCGGCGTGCCGGCTCTCTGCGCACCGGAGGCGGCCAGTGGTGGGAAGTGCGCACTTGCGCCGGGCGGTGCCACGGGGCGGCTCAACCCACCAGGAAGCCGGTGAGCGCGCGCGTGAGCTCCGGGTCCGTGGGCACCGGGTGCCCGTCCACGGCGGTCACGGGGACGGCCAGGCGGACCGAGGACGTCAACCACACGGCATCCGCTCGCAGCAGGTCCCGTGGGTACAGGGGACGGTGCTCCGCCGCCCAGCCGTGGGCGCGGGCAGTCTCGAAGATCCGCGCCTGGGAGGTCCCGGGAAGGATCCCGCGGGACGGTTCGGGCGTGACGAGGGTGGGCGGGACGCCGGGGGCGGTGCGAGCGCAGATCACCGAGGACGTGGCACCCTCCAGGATGCGGTGGTCGGAGGACGTCATGAACACGGCGTCCTGCGCGCCGTTCTCCCGTGCGTAGCGCACCGCGGCCATGTTCACGGCGTAGGAGAGGGTCTTCACACCGGGCAGCAGCCACGGCAGGTCGGCGTCCTCGGCGGGGTCGTGACCGCGTTCCAGCAGCAGGACGCGCAACCCGTCGCGGCGTGCCGCGAACGTGGCGGCGGGAACCGGGGAGGCGGTGAGCCATGCCCAGGGTGCTCCGCCCGGGACGCCCCGAGAGATGCTGAGCTTCACCGCGTGCTCCGCCCCGAGGTCCAGGAGCTCGTCCCGGGAACCGGGCCCGGCGGCGTCGAGCGCCATGCGCAGAGCGGTGCGGCAGGTGGCGGCGGAGGGAGCGGGCAGTGCGGCGCTGCGCGCTGAGGAGCACAGCCGATCGTGGTGGGCGGCGAACTTGTAGGCGTTCCCGTCCAGAACGTGCATCGTCTCGAACACGCCGTCCCCGCGGGTCAGTGCCTGGTCCTCGAGGACCACGTGCGGACGCTCAGGGTCCACGAGCCGCGGTTCACCCGCGGGCGAGATCATCACGGCCGCGCCGCCGCGTGAGGTCATGAGGGGTCCCGATCCTCCGGGCCGGGCTCCCCCGAGGACGGGCCGGGGTGGATGATGTCCGCGCACTCCCACACGGGATCCTCCGCGAGGTACTCCTCCTCCTGGGCGGCCCACTGGTCCCAGTGGCCCTCGTAGGCTGCGCCGTCACGCTCCAGGGCGCGCCGTCGCCGCTGGGAGGTGGGCAGCTCCACCCACACGGACGTGTCCAGGAGCATCCGGGCCTCGCGGTGGCACGCGCCCACGCCCTCCAGCAGGACGATCTCGGCGGTGCGGGTGAGCCGCGGGGTGCCCGGCTCACTCGTCAGCCAGTCCCACGCCGTCCAGTGCGCGTCCTGGCCGTGGCGCAGGGGCTCGAGGATCTCCGTGCGGTACGCGGCCATGCCCTCCAGCAGGCCGTCCCACCCGGGATAGAGGTCCTCCAGACGGAAGACCACGACGTCGTGCGAGCGGCGCAGCACGGCCGCGAGCTGGTCCGTGAGCGTGGTTTTGCCCGCCCCGGAACGCCCGTCGATGCCCACCAGGCAGGGTCTGCGCGTGGCCGCCGGGAGCAGCCGCGCCAGGTTGACCCCGTCCGGGAAGTTCTCGATCTCCTCCGGCTGGAACACCTCGTCGGGGGCGATCACGAGGCGGACACCCGTTCGCCCAGCCACGAGACCACGCCGGGCACGGCCGCGCTGATCTGCTCCCACGCGGTGTCGAAGTCCTCGGATCCGCCGTACCAGGGGTCGGCAATGTCCAGGTCCGTGTGCTCGGGGTCCACGGCCGGGTCGAAGCTGCGCAGCAGGCGCACGGTGTCCGGGTGGCCCTCGGGCAGCCGCTGACGCAGCCTGCGGGCGTGCTCGGCGGTCATGGCGAGCAGCAGATCCGCCTCCGCGAGCTCGCGGTCCGTGACGCGGTGCGCGCTGTGCTCCGGCAGCTCCAGCCCGTTGTCCGCGAGGACGGCGTCGGCGCGGGGGTCCACGGGGTTGCCGTGCTCCTCGTCGCTCACGCCGGCGGAGCCCACGGTGACGGCGTCACCGAGCCCGGCGCGCTCGATCTCACGGCGAAGCAGAGCCTCGGCCATGGGGGAGCGGCAGATGTTGCCGGTGCACACCGTGACGATTTCGATCATGGCCACCACTGTACGAAAAATCCGTCGGCGGCGAGTGCGTCACCGTGCCGGGCGTCCCGCCCACGTCTGGCGCTCGATGCCCGAGAGCAGCAGGTCGAGACCCGCCGCGTACTCGGCGCGGTCGTCGTGGCGGCGGAACTCGCCCAGCACCGAGTGCAGGAACGGGAAGTCCTGCGCGCTCGCGTGGTCCCAGCGCTCGAGCTGCTCGCGGAACATCTGCTCGGCGTCCTGCTCGTGGCGCTGGGCCTGGCGCTGGGAGATCTCCGCGCCCATCCCGGAGGCGTAGTTGCTCACGGCCATGGAGGCGTGGAACTGCTGCGAGGTGCTCAGCTCCATGCGCTGCAGGATCTGCCCGGTGCACTCCCACGTGCGCAGGGCGTTCTCCTCGTCCGGGCCCGCGTGCACCAGCTGCTCCGCGAGCCAGAGGTGCTCCAGCATCTGGGCGAACAGGCACAGGCAGAGCCGACGCAGGTCCACGAGGGCTTCCCGGGTGCGGGCGCTCGTGCGGGGGTCCGGTTCCGGGGCCCGCAGCTGCGCAAACTGCTCGGGTGCGCTCTGCCCCGCCGCCCGCAGCGTCTCGAATTGCGCGAGCGCGCGGCCCAGCACCTCGTCCGCGACCATGGCCATGAGCTCGTCCTTGCCCGAGGCGTACCAGTAGAGGCTCGCCACGCCGCTGCTGAGCTCGGCGGCCAGTCCCCGCAGGGTCAGGCGCGCGGCGCCGTCCCGGTCCAGCATGGCGATCGCGGTGTCCACGATCGACTCCACGGACAGGCTCGCACGACGCCGCCCGCCCGCCCTGGCACTCGCGCCGCGAGTCCGCGGACCGGGGCTGCCATCCTGCGTCTCCCGCGGCGGCACTCGTGCGTGCGGGTCGGGGGAGGGCTCTGCTGCGGGTCCGTGGGGGGTTGCCATGAGGGTCAGGGTACGCAGGGGGTTGCGTGGAATCAAACATTGTTCCATTCTCGAACCTAATTCGATTGACGAACATGCTCGACTTCCCTGGCGGGGCCTGTCACAACCCGACTCGTCGACGGCGGCGCGCGGCACCGCGCCGCCACCGCGCCCCAGAGCCTGCGTGCCGCGTGGCCCGCACTGCTGGGCCTGTGCCTCACCCAGCTCGTGGAGATGGTGGACAACTCCATCCTCAGTGTGGCCGTTCCCGTGATCAGCGGGACCTCAACGCCTGCCCCACCGGAGCGTGGGACCCCGACACCGTCCTCGCGCTCGTGCACGCGCAGCAGATCTCGTTCGCGCTGCTCGCGGTGCTGGTGGTGGCCGCCGTGGGTCTGCGCACGCCGGACTCCCGGCAGACGGAGGAGCGCTGACGGGTTCCGCGCGCCCACGAGCAACGGGGTGCACGTCCGTGGACGTGCACCCCGTTGGTCGGTGCTTCTCAGGAGGGCGTCACCGCCCCCGCACTACTTCTGGTTGGCGTTGTGGGGGGTGGTCTGGTCCCAGGGGGCCTCGCCCTGGGGCGTCTGATCCACGATGTCGTCCACCGCGGAGGAGACCCAGCGGGACTTGTACTGGAAGTCCGTCTCGTCCCCGTTCTCGTCCGTCTGGCGGTACCACTCGGTGATGGCCGGATCGTGCGAGTCGAAGGAGTCGCCGGCGGCACGGTGGCCCTCGGCGTGCTCCACCTGCAGCGCGAAGTTGTCGCCGTGCTCGGCCAGGCCCGTGGACACGGCCTTCTCCACCGCGGACAGCGCGAAGCGCGTGCGCAGGGTGGCGGGATCGTTGCGCAGGTCGCGGTAGAGCGCCACCATCATGAACGCCAGGATGAACGCGAACGGCAGCGCGGAGACGATCACCAGGTTCTGCATCCCAGCCAGGGCGTCGTCGCCGCCCACCAGCAGCATCACGATGGCGATGCCGGAGAGGCACACGCCCCAGAAGACCACGATCCACTTGCTGGGCTCGGGGCGCCCGCGCTGGGTCATGGTGCCCATGACCACGGAGGCGGAGTCCGCGCTGGTGATGAAGAAGATGCCGATCACGACCATGGCGAGCACGGACGTGACCCCGGTCAGCGGCAGCTGGTCGAAGAGGCCGAACAGCATGGACTCCGCGCCGTCCTCCACGGAGAGGTCCGCGCCGTTCTTGGCGAAGTACATGGCCGATCCGCCGAAGACGATGAACCACAGCACGCACACGGAGGCGGGAACCACGAGGACCACGGTCACGAACTGGCGGATGGAGCGCCCGCGGGAGATCTTCGCGATGAACATGCCCACGAACGGGGACCAGGAGAGCCACCAGGCCCAGTAGTAGACGGTCCAGGTGTTCGAGAACTCTGCGCTCTCGGGACCCCACGCCGCGGACTGGCCTGTCATGAACAGGAACTCCTGCAGGTACGTGGAGAAGGTGGAGGGGATCAGCGTCAGCAGGTAGACGGTGGGGCCCACGAAGAACACGAACAGCGCGAGGACGAACGCGAGCGTCAGGTTGATGTTCGAGAGGTAGCGGATGCCGCGGGAGACGCCCGAGACGGCCGAGATGATGAAGCCCACGGACAGCACCGCGATGATCACGATCAGGGCGTTGTTGCCCAGCTCGCCGATCCCGCCCACGATCGTGATGCCGGAGCCGATCTGCATGGCGCCCACGCCCAGAGAGGCAGCTGTGCCGAACAGGGTGGCGAAGATGGCGAACACGTCGATGAGCTTGCCCAGGGGCCCGTCCACGCGCTTGTGTCCGAGCAGGGCGGTGAACACGCGGGAGATCAGGGGCGCGCGGCCGCGGCGGTATGCGCCGTAGGCCACGGAGACGCCGACCACGGCGTAGATGGCCCACGGGTTCAGTGCCCAGTGGAAGGCGGACTGCACGAGGGCGTAGACCGCCATGGACTCCTCACCGGCCTCGGCCACGTGGGAGAACCCGGGGATCCCGCCCTCGAAGTAGCTCATGGGCTCGAAGGCCCCGTAGAACATGAGCCCGATGCCCATCCCGGCGGCGAAGAGCATGGCGAGCCAGGAGAAGAAGGAGTACTCGGGCTCCTCGTCGTCACGGCCGAGCTTGATGCGCCCGGTGCGGGTGAATCCGATGAACAGCATGAAGAACACGGCCGCGGTGGAGAGCAGGATGAAGAACCACCCCGTGTTCTCCGTGACCCAGGCCAGCGCGGTCGAGGAGACGGTGGAGAGGCTCTCGGTCCCCAGCACACCCCAGGCGATGAATCCCACGATCAGCAGGGCGGTGATGATGAACACCGCCTTGTCCGTGGAGAACCGCACCTTGCGGTCCTCCACACCCACGCCCGGAACCAGTGCCGGGTGGATGCCGTGGGGGTACGTCAGCTCGTCGAAGATCTGCCGCGACCTGCTGCGGGTCGTGGATCCGGTGGAGGAGCCGTGGTGGGCGGGTGGTTGCTGCGGTTCCGATTCCGGGGAATGCGGTGGCGTGCTCAAGACAGTTCTCCTGACTGCGGCGGGGGAGTGTGGAATGTCGTGAAGGTGTGTGGTCTCCCGTGGACGTGGTGGGCGCGCGCCCGGGAACGGGCGGTGTTTCGCCCTGGGCGTACAAACTCACGATTGTAACGCCGAATCGGTAGGCGCCCTAACTCACCCGCGGGGCGCCGCAAGCCCGCGGGCCGCGCGGAGTTGAGTGACCAGCACTCAACTTAGGTTGACACCATCGACTCAATGAGTAAACTTGAGTCTCGAAAGCTCAAGGATTGACGGTCCGGATCGGAGCCCCACGGGGAGCCCCGGACCGCCCCGCACCAACGAAAGGACAGAGAATGTCTCGTGCAGTAGGAATCGACCTCGGCACCACCAACTCCGTGGTCGCAGTGCTGGAGGGCGGCGAGCCCGTCGTCATCGCCAACGCCGAGGGTGCGCGCACCACCCCGTCCGTCGTCGCATTCTCCAAGGACGGCGAGACCCTCGTGGGTGACGTGGCCAAGCGCCAGGCCGTGACCAACGTGGACCGCACCGTGGCCTCCGTGAAGCGCCACATGGGCACCGACTGGACCACTGAGATCGACGGCAAGAAGTACACCCCGCAGGAGATCTCGGCCCGCACGCTCATGAAGCTCAAGGCGGACGCGGAGTCCTACCTGGGTGACAAGGTCACGGACGCCGTGATCACCGTCCCCGCGTACTTCAACGACGCCGAGCGCCAGGCCACCAAGGAGGCTGGCGAGGTCGCGGGCATGAACGTGCTGCGCATCGTCAACGAGCCCACCGCCGCGGCCCTGGCCTACGGCCTGGAGAAGGGCAAGGAGGACGAGCTCATCCTGGTCTTCGACCTGGGTGGCGGCACCTTCGACGTCTCCCTGCTGGAGGTCGGCAAGGACGAGGACGACTTCTCCACCATCCAGGTCCGCGCCACCGCCGGCGACAACCGCCTCGGCGGCGACGACTGGGACCAGCGGATCGTGGACTGGCTGCTGGAGCAGGTGAAGTCCAAGACCGGTGCGGACCTGTCCAAGGACAAGATCGCCCTGCAGCGCCTGAAGGAGTCCGCGGAGCAGGCCAAGAAGGAGCTCTCCTCGGCCACCTCCACCACCATCTCCCTGCAGTACCTGTCCGTGACCCCCGAGGGTCCGGTGCACCTGGACGAGAAGCTCTCCCGCGCCAAGTTCGAGGACCTCACCAAGGACCTGCTGGCCCGCACGGAAAAGCCGTTCAAGGACGTCATCACCGAGGCCGGGATCAACGTCTCCGACATCGACCACGTGGTGCTCGTGGGTGGGTCCACCCGCATGCCCGCCGTGGCCGAGAAGGTCACGGAGATGGCCGGCAAGGCTCCCAACAAGGGCGTGAACCCGGACGAGGTCGTGGCCATCGGTGCCGCCATCCAGGCCGGTGTGCTCAAGGGCGACCGCAAGGACGTGCTGCTGATCGACGTGACCCCGCTGTCGCTGGGCATCGAGACCAAGGGCGGCGTGATGACCAAGCTCATCGAGCGCAACACGGCCATCCCCACCAAGCGTTCCGAGACCTTCACCACGGCGGAGGACAACCAGCCGTCCGTGTCCATCCAGGTCTTCCAGGGTGAGCGCGAGTTCACCCGGGACAACAAGAACCTGGGCACGTTCGAGCTGACCGGCATCGCGCCGGCCCCGCGCGGCATGCCGCAGATCGAGGTCACCTTCGACATCGACGCCAACGGCATCGTGCACGTGTCCGCCAAGGACAAGGGCACGGGCAAGGAGCAGTCGATGACCATCACGGGCGGCACCTCGCTGTCCAAGGAGGACATCGACCGCATGGTCAAGGACGCCGAGGCGAACGCGGACGCCGACAAGCAGCGCCGCGAGGCCGCGGACCGCCGCAACAACGCGGAGCAGACCGCGTACTCGGTGGAGAAGCTGATCAAGGACGACGAGGGCGCCATCCCCGAGGACGTCAAGACCGAGGTCCAGGCGGACGTGGACGCCGTCAAGGCCGCGCTCGAGGGCGATGACGACGACGCCGTGAAGACCGCGTTCGAGAAGCTGCAGACCTCGCAGACCAAGATCGGCGAGGCCCTGTACGCCCAGTCCCAGGCCGAGGGTGCCGCGGGCGCCGAGGCCGGCGCCGCCGGTGCCGAGGGCGCCCAGGCATCGGACGACGACATCGTCGACGCCGAGGTCGTGGACGACGACAACGACGGGAAGAAGTGAGCATGAGCGATTCCGAGAACACCGAGGGCCACGGCCAGTCCGTGCCGGAGGATCCGGAGCAGCCCGCTCAGCACCAGCAGGACGCATCCCAGGACGGGGGGCTCACCGTGGACGACATCCTCGACACCCCCCAGTCCCAGGACGCGGAGTCCGCGGACGCGGCGTCGTCGACCGGCGACGCCGCCGCGGAGGGCGACTCCGAGGCCCAGCGGCTCGCGGACGAGCGGCTCGAGGACCTGCGGCGCCTGCAGGCGGAGTTCGTGAACTACAAGAACCGCACGGTGCGGGAGAAGGACCAGCTGCGGGACTTCGTCTCGGGCGAGCTGGTCTCCGCGCTGCTGCCGGTGCTGGACGACATCGACGCCGCCCGCAAGGCGGGCGACCTCGAGGACGGCCCGTTCGCGGCGATCGCCACCAAGCTCGAGGACGCCCTGGGCAAGAAGGGGCTCACCCGCATCGGCGAGGTGGGGGAGAGCTTCGACCCCACCGTCCACGAGGCCGTGATGCAGCAGCCCACCGACGAGGTGGAGCCGGACCACGTGTCCATGGTGCTGCGGTCGGGCTTCAAGGTCGGTGCCAAGGTGGTCCGCGCGGCCCAGGTGGCCGTCGCGGCGCAGCCGTAGGGCGCAGCAACTCCTCGGGGCGGGTCCACATGACGGGACCCGCCCCGAGTCACACCACGGAAGACCTCACAGGAAGGAGGCGTCATGGCCAGTCAGGACTGGATCGACAAGGATTTCTACAGCGTGCTGGGCGTCTCCAAGGACGCATCACAGGAGGACGTCAAGAAGGCGTACCGCAAGCTGGCCCGCACGTACCACCCGGACCAGAACCCGGGGGACGCGGCCGCGGAGAAGAAGTTCAAGGACATCACCGAGGCCAACGCGGTGCTGTCCGACCCCGAGGAGCGTGAGCAGTACGACGCCATCCGCGCCATGGGGTCGGGTGCACGCTTCACGGCCGGTGGGCCCGCGGGCGGCGCCGGGGGTGCCGGTTTCGAGGACATCTTCGGGGACCTGTTCAACGGCGGTGGCGGCGGGCGACGTCGCTACACCACCTCGAGCGGCGGTGGCGGCTTCGAGGACCTCTTCGCGCAGTTCGGCGGCGCGCAGGGCGGGGACCCGCGGTTCGGCACCGGCGGGGGATTCGGCGGCCAGGGCGGCTACGGCGGGTACCAGGCACCGCCCCGCAAGGGCGAGGACATCCACACGACCACCACCATCCCGCTGCGCTCGGCCTACCGCGGCACCACGGTCAAGCTGCGCCGGGGCAACGGCCAGACCACCACGGTGCGCATCCCGCAGGGCGTGAAGGACGGCCAGCGGCTGAAGATCGCGGGCAAGGGCCACTCGGGTCCGGGCGGCAGCGGCGACCTCCTGGTGACCGTGAAGGTCAAGGAGCACCCGTTCTTCACCCGCGAGGGCCAGGACGTGCACGTCACCGTCCCGGTCACCGTCTCCGAGGCCGGTCTGGGTGCCACCGTTCAGGTGCCCACCCTGGACGAGGGCCACGTGAACCTCAAGGTCCCGGCGGGCACGTCCTCCGGGCACCGCATGCGCGTGAAGGGCAAGGGATTCACGTCCGGGTCCACCACGGGCAACATGATCGTCACCGTCCAGGTCCAGCTTCCCGCGGATCTCGACGACGCCGCGCAGGACGCCCTGCGCGAGTTCGCCCGGGCCACGGAGGGCTTCGACCCCCGTGCGTCCCTGAGCGAGGAGGCGGCGGTCTGAGATGGCTCTGGACTTCACCCAGCCCGTGTTCGTGATCTCGGTGGCCGCCGAGCTCGCGGACATGCACCCGCAGACGCTGCGGCAGTACGACCGCATGGGCCTCGTGACACCGTCCCGCGCCTCCGGCAGGGCGCGGCGCTACTCCCAGATGGACGTGCAGAAGCTGCGCCAGATCCAGGAGCTCTCGCAGGAGGGGGTGTCCCTGGAGGGGATCAAGCGCATCATGCAGCTGGAGAACCAGGTGCAGGCGCTGCAGTCCCGGGTCACCGAGCTGAGCGAGGAGCTCGACCGGGAGCGCGAGGCACGGCGCGAGCGGGACATGATCTTCACCGCGGGCTCCGAGGGGGACGTGGTGCGGATCGCCCGCGGCACCCGCCGGCCCGCGCGCAAGGTGTCCCAGGCGCTGATGCTGTACCGCCCGGCCAAGCCGGAGCACGGTGGCCGCGACACCGGCGCCGCCGGTGCCCCGTCAGCACGCGGGACGAAGCGCAGCCGCAGCGCGTCCTGAGCGGAGCGAGGTGCCTCGGCACGATGGAACCCCGCACCACGAGCTGGTGCGGGGTTCCTGCGCATCTGCCCACTCCGTGGCATCCCGGGGCGGAGGGGTACGGGGTCACATCCGTGGTCTCAGCGGCCGAACAGCCCCGGTCGGCACTCTTCTCGCCGCCGGGTCAGCGACGCCGGTAGGTCAGGTCCCGGGGGACGCGCCCGGCCTCGGTGGCCTTGCGCTCGAAGCTCGTGAGTATCCGGCCGTCCCAGCGCGGTGCCCATCCGGTGTCGGGGTGCTCGTCGTCCGCGGCCGGGCCGGGGTGGACGTTCTCGAACTCGGCGTCTGCGGCGTCCAGGACCTCGCGCATGACCACGGCGTACTCCTGCCAGTCCGTGGCCAGCCGCCACAGTCCGCCCGGTTCGAGCACGCGCGCGGCGAGCTCCGCGAAACCGGGGGAGACCAGGCGGCGCTTGTGGTGGCGGGTCTTGTGCCACGGGTCCGGGAAGAACACCCACAGCTCGCGGACCGATGCCGGTTCGAGCATGTGCTCCAGGACCTCGGGGGCGTTGGCCTGCGCCACACGCACGTTGGTCACCCCCGCCTGGGCGGCCTTCATGAGCAGGTCCGCCACGCCGGGCTTGTACACCTCCACGGCCAGGTGGTCCAGCTCCGGGTGCGCGGCGGCGTGCGCGACGATCGCCTCACCCAGTCCCGAGCCGATCTCCACCACGAGCGGGGCCGTCCGTCCGAAGACCGCCTCGTGGTCGAGCCGGTACGAGGGATCCACGGAGGTGTCGGTCATGACGCGGGGGATGTCCAGGACCCACTCACCGGCGTGCTCGTCCCACGCCTTCTGGCGCTTGGGGGAGAGCCGGTCGCCGCGGCGCACGAAGGAGTACGGCTGGCGGTGGAAGGCCGCGGGCGTGGCGGTGCCCTCGGGAGCGTCGGCGGGGGAGGCCGGCGGGGTGGCGTCGTTCGGGAGAGCCTGGGGTGTCTGGTCGCTGGATTCCATCGAGGGACATCCTAGGCGGGCCGTCACGGGAGGTCACGGCGTGGCGGGCGGACCCTACGATGGAGGGGCACCCGCCACCCGCGCCGCGCAGGAGAACCGCATGCCCCAGGACCACGAGCCGCACGCCTCCGCGCCCGGCGGGCCCGGGGCCGTCCGCAGCCGGCTGGGGCTGCCGCCGCGCTGGGACCGGATCGCGCTCGTGGGCTCGCTGGGCGTGCTCTCGGCGGTGAGCCCCATGGCCACGGACATGTACCTCGCGTCCATGCCGGAGATGGCGCAGTGGTTCGGCACGCCCGTGAGCCTGGTCCAGCTGAGTCTGACCGCCTACATGGTGGGCATGGCGGCCGGGCAGTTCCTGCTCGGGCCGCTCTCGGACGTGGTGGGGCGCCACCGGCTGATGGTGGCCGGCAACCTGGTGTTCCTGCTGTCGTCGGTGGGGATCATCCTGGCGCCGGGAATCGGGGTGGTGCTCGCGCTGCGGCTGCTGCAGGGGATCTCCGGGGCGGCCGGTGTGGTGATCGCCCGCGCGGTGGTCTCGGACGTCGCCCGCGGACACCGGGCCGCGCAGATGTACTCCGTGCTCTCGCTCATCACCTCCCTGGCGCCCGTGGTGGCCCCGCTCGCGGGAGGGGTGATCGCCACCGTGGCGGACTGGCGCACCGCCTTCGCGGTGCTCGCGGTCTTCGGGGCGGTCATGCTCACGTGCTCGGTGTTCGTGATCCCTGAGACGCTGCCGCGTCACGCGCGCGCCGCGGGCGGGGTGGGGCGGATCCTGCGCAATGCCGTGCGGGTGGTGGGGGACCGGCGGTTCACCCTCCACGCCCTGGGGTTCGCCTTCGCGTTCGGGGCGCTGTTCTCCTACATCTCCGCGTCCTCGTTCGTGGTCCAGAACGTGCTGGGGTTCAGCGCGCTGGGCTACTCCGTGGTCTTCGCGGTGAACGCGTGCGGGTCGATCGCCACGGGAATCCTCAACACACGGCTCGTAGGATCCCGTGCGCCGCAGCCCCTGCTGCTCGCCGGAGTCTGCGGGCTCGCGGTGTTCTCCACGCTCAACCTCGTGCTCGCCCTGCTGGGCGTGGTGGGCACCGCAACCCTCGTGCTGATCTTCCTCGCGCAGTCCTGCATGGGCTTCGTGCTGGGCAACTCCGTGGCCCTGGCGCAGCGCCGGGCGCAGTCTCGGGGGCTCTCCGGCACGGGTGCCGCCGTGGTGGGCACGGCACAGTTCGCGATGGCGGGAGCGGTCACGCCGCTCACGGGGCTCGGGGGAGAGTTCACCGCCGTCCCCATGCTCGTGTGCATGGCGGTGTGCGCCGTGGTCTCGCTGGGTCTGGTGCTCGCGGCCCGGCGGTAGCTGCTGCGCGGCCGGGGGCCGGCCGCGCGGCGTCGTCGTGCCCGTCCCGTGACACCCGTGACCCAACACCGTCGCAACGAAGCCGAATGGGCGCTGGGACAGGCGTGCGATGTGGTTCACTGTGCCCAGCAGTGACGTGCTTCACAGTTGATCCGTGGCTCCGCGCCTCCCGCTCGAACGAGGGACACCTCCATGCTCGATTCGCTCCAGACCATCCTCGACACGATCGACGGCGTCGTGTGGGGACCGTTCGTCCTGATGCCGCTGCTGCTCGGGACGGGCATCCTGCTGACCGCCCGGCTGGCGGGGCTGCAGGTCACCAAGCTGATCCCCGCCCTGCGGCTCGCACTGTTCGAGCGCAAGGACAAGGACGCCCCCGGCGGTGACGTCTCTCAGTTCCAGGCCCTGACCACCGCGCTCGCGGCCACCGTGGGCACCGGCAACATCGTGGGTGTGGCCACGGCCATCTCGATCGGCGGCCCCGGCGCCCTGTTCTGGATGTGGGTCACCGGTGTGCTGGGCATGGCGTCCAAGTACTCGGAGGCGTTCCTCGGCGTGCGCTTCCGCGCCCGGGACGCCAAGGGGGAGATCTCCGGCGGCCCGCAGTACTACCTGTTCCGCGGCATTCCCAACGGCTTCGGCAAGTTCCTCTCCCTGTTCTTCGCGATTGCCGCCGTGCTCGCGTCCTTCGGGATCGGCAACATGACCCAGGGCAACTCGATCTCCGCGAACGTGGAGTCGTCCTTCGGCGTGCCCGTGTGGATCACGGGCCTCGTGCTCGCGGTCATGACCCTGCTCGTGCTCGTGGGCGGCATCAAGTCCATCGGCAAGGTGACCTCCGCGCTGGTGCCCGTGATGATCCTCTTCTACGTGCTGGGCGCGCTGTTCATCCTGGTGGTCAACATCGAGGCCGTGCCCGCCGCGTTCGCCACCATCTTCACCTCCGCCTTCACCGGCCACGCGGCCGTGGGCGGGTTCACCGGCTCGGCCATCATGGTGGTGGTGCAGATGGGCGTGGCACGCGGCATCTTCTCCAATGAGTCCGGCATGGGCTCCGCGGCCATCGCGGCCGCAGCGGCGCAGACCACCCACCCGGTGCGCCAGGGCCTGGTCTCCATGACCCAGACGTTCATCGACACCATCGTGGTGGTGACCTGCACGGGCCTCGTGATCGTGACCACCGGGGTGTGGGAGCAGGGCGAGGATTTCGCGGCCACCATGACCGGCGACGCCTTCAGCCACGGCCTCCCCGGGGCGTGGGGGCACCTGATCGTGACCCTCGGGCTCGTTCTGTTCGCGTACTCCACCATCCTGGGCTGGGCCTACTACGGCGAGCGGTGCATGGAGCGGCTCTTCGGGCGCGGCTCGGTGATGCCCTACCGCGTGTTCTTCTCCGCCGTGGTGTTCGTGGGCTGCAGCGTGCCCCTGGCCATCGTGTGGTCCTTCGCGGACCTGATGAACGGGCTCATGGCCATCCCCAACCTGATCGGTCTGGTGATCCTCTCCGGTCTGGTGGCCCGCGAGACCAGGCACTACCTGCGCAACGACCCGCAGCTGCGCGCCTCCAAGCTGCAGATCGACGGCTTCATGGACGGCCACCCGGGCGCGATCGACAGCTACGTGCTGCCGGGGACCGCGAGCTCGGCCCGCGCGCGCTGACGGCAGCGCCTCGGCGTGGCGCCGCCGGAAGCCTCCCCGGAACGGGGGGGCTCCGCACGGTGACCCCGCCCGGCACCAGGGCCCCGTGCCCCCGGAGTCCCCGGGTGGCACGGGGCCCTTGCCGTTCCCACGGCGCGCTTCCACACCCTGTGGCAGGCACCGCGGCGCGGTGTGCCCCAGGCCACGACGTCCAGGAATGCCCGTGTACCCTCGTGAGCCATGACCAACAGCTCCACCGCGGTGTCGCCGCCCCACTCCCACTCCGGACCCGCCCGAGGTCTGAGCAACCGCCACATCCAGCTGATCGCGATCGGCGGTGCCATTGGCACCGGGCTGTTCATGGGCTCGGGCCGCACGGTCTCCCTGGCGGGCCCCGCCGTGGTGTTCGTCTACATGGCCATCGGCTTCTTCCTCTTCTTCGTGATGCGGGCCATGGGTGAGCTGCTGCTGTCCAACCTGCACTACAAGACGTTCGCGGACTTCGCGGCGGACCTGATCGGCCCCTGGGCAGGGTTCTTCGTGGGCTGGTCCTACTGGTTCTGCTGGATCGTCACCGCGATCGCTGAGCTCGTGGCCATCACCGGGTACGTGCAGTTCTGGTGGCCCACCGTGCCGCTGTGGCTGCCCACGGTGGCGGTGCTGGTCATCGTGTTCCTGCTCAACGCCATGAGCGTGAAGAGCTTCGGGGAGATGGAGTTCTGGTTCGCGCTCATCAAGATCGTGGCCATCCTGGCGCTGATCGTGGTGGGGGCCGTCATGGCCCTCACGCACTTCACGTCCCCGGACGGGCACGTGGCACAGGTGTCCAACCTGTGGAACGACGGCGGGTGGTTCCCGAACGGGGCCATGGGCGTGGTCGCGGGGTTCCAGATCGCGGTCTTCGCCTTCGTGGGCGTGGAGCTGGTGGGCACCACGGCCGCCGAGGCCCGTGATCCCCGCACCACGCTGCCCCGGGCCATCAACTCGGTTCCCCTGCGCATCCTGATCTTCTACGTGGGCTCCCTGCTGGCCATCCTGGTGGTCACCCCGTGGCGTTCGATCGACCCGGAGCAGTCGCCCTTCGTGGCCATGTTCTCCCTGGCCGGGCTCGGAGCCGCGGCCTCCGTGGTGAACTTCGTGGTGCTGACCTCCGCGATGTCCTCCTCCAACTCCGGGGTGTTCTCCACGTCCCGCATGCTGTTCGGGCTCTCCGCCGAGGGCAGCGCGCCGCGGTTCTTCCGGGGGCTGAACAAGGTGGGCGTGCCCGTGCGCGCCCTGTTCCTCACGGCCCTGGTGCTGCTGCTGACCATCCCGGTGCTCTACGCCGGGGACTCGATCATCGAGGCGTTTACGCTGATCACGTCCGTGGCATCCACCCTGTTCATCTTCGTGTGGACCATGATCCTGATCTCCTACATCAGCTTCCGCCGGAAGTTCCCGCAGCGCCACGCCGCCTCCGAGTACAAGATGCCGGGCGGCGTGCCCATGTGCTTCGTGGTGATGGCGTTCTTCGCCTTCGTGGTGTGGGCGCTGAGCACGGACAGCGAGACGGCCGCCGGGCTCGTCGCGGTGCCCGTGTGGCTCGCGGTGCTGTGGGTCTCCTGGTTCTTCGTGCGCCGCACGGAGTCCCACCAGCAGGCCTTCGAGTGGTTCAAGCGGGAGGTGTCGGAGCCGGAGACGGCGGCGCCCAGCGACTCGTAACCCGGCGGTAACCTGCCGTGGTGCTCCTCGGCAACGACCGGGGAGCGTGCTTAGGTGGAGGCATGACACGACTGCCCGAACCCCTGACCCTGTCCGGACGCAACGGCCACGGAGCGGTGTTGAGCTACGGAGCCCACGCACTGTCCTGGGCCCCGGAGGGGCACGAGCCCGTGCTGTGGGTGTCCTCCCGCGCGTACAACGAGACGGGCCGCGCCATCCGAGGCGGCGTGCCCCTGTGTTTCCCGTGGTTCGGCCCCGGCCGCACCGGGGACATGGAGCCCGCCCACGGCTTCGCGCGCATCACGGAGTGGACGCTCGCGGAGCAGGGCGAGGACGAGCAGGGCGACCCGTTCGCCGAGTTCGCCCTCACCTCCGAGGACGTCGCACCGGAGCTGCGCGAGGTGTTCCCCCACGACTTCTCCGCGCGCTTCCGGATGACCGCAGGGCGCACGCTCCGCCTGGAGCTCACCGTGACCAACACCGGCTCGGAGACCTTCGAGGTCGAGGAGGCCCTGCACACCTACCTGCACGTGGGGGACTCCGAGCGGATCACGGTGTCCGGGCTGGAGGGCGCCTCCTTCTACGACAAGGTGGCCAAGGAGCAGCGCGTCCAGCAGGGCGAGCTGCGTCTCACGGGGGAGACCGACGCCGTGTTCGCCCACCGCGGCGAGGTGCGCGTGGCGGATCCCGCGCTCGGCCGTGAGCTCGTGATCGGCAAGGAGGGCTCGGACAGCACCGTGGTGTGGAACCCGTGGGCGGACAAGGCCGTGGGCATGAGCGACTTCGCGGACGACGAGTGGAAGACCATGCTGTGCGTCGAGGCCGGCAACGTCATGGGTTCCCCGGTGCGCCTGGCGGCGGGGGAGACCCACACCATCGCCCAGGTGGTCGAGGTGCGGGAGCTCCCCGCCGAGCAGTAGGCGACGCCGCGGCTCAGCGGCCCGTGGTGGCCGCGGGGCCCGGCGCGGAACCGGTCTCGGACAGCGCCGGGTTCGGGGAGCTGAGGTCCACCGTGTGGTGCAGCTGCGCGTCCAGCGCCCCGGGGTGGGTGCCCATGAACTCGTTGATCTGCTCCGTGGTGGCGTTGAACTTCGGGTCGTGGTCCAGGTACAGCTTGGTCTCCCGCACCACCAGCCCGGACAGCAGCACCAGTCCGATCAGGTTGGGGATGGCCATGAGCCCGTTCATGATGTCCGAGAACGTCCACACGAGCGCCAGGGGTGCCAGGGCACCCAGGCCGGCCGCGACCGAGAAGATCACCCGGTACACGATGGCCGCGCGGGCGCCCGCGAGCCGCTCCACGTTGCGCTCTCCGTAGTAGGCCCAGCCGAGCACCGTGGAGTAGCCGAGCAGCACCAGGCAGATCGTCACGATCGTGCCGCCCCACTCGCCGGGCAGCCCGGTGGCGAACGCGCGGGAGGTCATGGTCGCGGGATCCCCCTCGGTCCACATCCCGGTGGTCAGGATCACGAAGCCCGTGATGGAGATGACCACCAGGGTGTCCACGAACGTCTGCGTCATGGACACCAGGCCCTGGCGCACGGGGTGGCTGGTCTGCGCGATGGACGCAGCGATCGAGGCCGTGCCCATCCCGGACTCGTTGGAGAACAGGGACCGGGCCGCACCCATCTGGATGGCCACGAGCACCGTGGACCCCACGAAGCCCCCGGCCGCCCCCATGGGGGTGAACGCGCCGGAGAGGATCAGCCCCACGGCCTCGGGGATGCCCTGGTAGTTCACGGCGATGATGTAGAGCCCGAAGCCGATGTACAGCACGATCATGAGCGGCACCATGAACGTGGTGACCTTGGCGATCGACTTGATGCCGCCCACCAGTGCCAGGCCGGTGCCCACGCCCAGGACGACCGCGGTGGCCACGGGCGGGACGCTGAACGAGTGCTCCAGGTTGGAGGCGATCGCGTTGCCCTGGGTCATGTTGCCGATCCCGAACGTGGCCACCACGCAGCACACCGCGAACATCACGGACAGCAACCGGCCGAACTTGTTGGGGATGCCGCGCGCCAGGTAGACCTGCGGGCCGCCCGTGAGCTGGCCCGCGGTGTCACGGGTGCGGAAGCGCACGCCCAGGAAGCACTCCGCGTACTTGGAGGCCATGCCGAACAGCGCGGTGATCCACATCCAGAAGAGCGCGCCGGGCCCGCCGATCGAGATGGCGGCGGCAACACCCACGATGTTGCCGGTGCCCACGGTCGCGGCCAGCGCGGTGGACATGGCCGCGAACGAGGAGATGTCCCCCTTCTCGCCGCTCGCGCGGGAGCGGCGCCCGAACCCCAGGCTCATGGCCTTGGTGAACAGGCGGAGCTGGATGCCGCGCAGACGGATGGTCATGAAGACGCCCGTGCCGAAGAGCAGGGGCAGGAGCAACCACGGCCCCCAGATCAGGTCACGAACGGTGTCCAAGCTGCTTTGCAGGGATTCCATGGGGGGTACGGAGCTTTCCGTGAGACGCGGGTCGAAGTGGTGACCAACTTAGCAGTCGCCTTCCGTTCCGCGGCAGACGCGCCCGCGTGGCCCACGGGAAACGACGACGCCGCCCGGTGGCCTTCTGCGCGAAGGCCCTCGGGCGGCGTCGTGGTGGAACGGGGTGGGACTACTTCTTCTGCATCACCAGCGCGGCGCCGATGGCGGAGAGGAAGACGTCCTTGGAGAGGGAGATGCCGGCCTCGGAGGGGCGGATGCCGTCCTCCTGGGTCATCTGCGGGTTGCGGAAGTACATGGACAGCAGCCCGGCGCTGAACGCGAGCAGCCCCGCGCCGGCCAGACGCTTGGACACGAACGGGGTGAGCAGCGCACCGCCGATGGCGAGCTCCGAGCCCGCGACGAACGTGGCGAAGGTCTTGGGGTCCCACTCCGCGAACTGCGGCACGCCCGTGGCGGCGAACTGCTGGAGGCCCTCGGCGGACTGGGCGTCCATGCTGAGCTTGCCGTAGCCGGACTGGAGCAGGTAGGCGCCGGGGACGCCGCGCAGGATGACGTTGGAGATGCGCATGATCGAGCCTTTCGTCGTGGAGCGGCGGGGGTCTCGCGGGGGTGTGAGCACCTCCACCGGGGATCGCTGAACATGCTAACAGCGGGGACTTTCCGGGGGTCGGGGCAGGCTCCATGCCCACAGCGAACGGCCGGCGCGGGTCCGCGCGGCGCTGTCTAGGGTGGTGCCACGCTGCGCGCACCGCGCGCTCACGAAAGGAGAACCCGTGGACATCACCACCATGAAGAAGATCCTCCTGGTCCTGACCAGCCAGGACACCCTGGGCGAGACGGGCGAGGCCACCGGCTACAACGTGGCGGAGGCGGCCCACCCGTGGAAGGTGTTCCGGGACGCGGGCTACTTCGTGGACTTTGCCTCCATCGCGGGCGGTCAGCCCCCGCGGGACGCCGTGCAGGAGGACGATCCCGTCCAGGTGGAGTTCACGCAGGACGAGACCGCCAAGGCCTCCCTCTACAACACCCCCAAGGTCTCCGTGGTGGACCCCTCCCAGTACGACGCCGTGTACCTGGTGGGCGGGCACGGCACCATGTGGGACTTCACCGGCAACGAGGGGCTGCAGAAGCTCGTGGCCGCCGTCTACGACTCCGGCGGAGTGGTGGGCGCCGTGTGCCACGGCCCGTCCGGGCTGGTGGACGTGGAGCTCTCCAACGGCGTGAACCTGCTCTCCGGGCGGAAGGTGGCCGCGTTCACCACCGCCGAGGAGGAGGAAGTGGGCAAGAAGGACACGGTGCCCTACCTGCTGCAGGACAAGCTCGAGGAGCAGGGCGCCACCGTCAAGGTGGCGGAGAACTGGGAGGAGAACGTCCAGGTGGACGAGCGCCTCGTCACCGGGCAGAACCCCCAGTCCGCGGCCGGTGTGGCCAAGGAGATGACCAAGCTGCTCACCGAGGTGGTGCGCGAGCAGAAGGCCGAGGAGGAGCAGGCCGCTCAGGAGCTGCGCGCCGAGCACGACGCCGAGAAGGCCGACGACGAGGACTGAGCGTCCCGGGCACGGTCCGCAGCGGGGCCGGGGTGACGCCGCGGCGTCGCCCCGGCCCTGACTCATTCGTGAACCCCCTGGCCGGGGGTGCCCGCCCCGGGTGAGACTGGGGGCATCCGCACGGAGATCGACGCCCAGGAGTCCCCATGTCAGAGTTCACCTCACGCACAGCGCTGGTCACCGGAGCGGCCTCCGGGATCGGGGCGGCAATCGCCATGCACCTGGCCCGGCAGGGCGCCAAGGTGGTGGTCACGGACGTGGACTCCACGGGGATCGACGACGTGGTGCAGGCCATCATGGCCGCGGGCGGGGACGCCGCCGGGATCCGGCAGGACGTCTCCAGCAGGGACGACGCCGCCGCGGCCGTGGACTTCGCGGTGCAGACCTACGGTGGGCTGCACTACGCCGTGAACAACGCCGGTGTGGGCGGACAGACCGAGGCGCTCGGGGAGACCGACCTCGAGGCGTGGGAGCGCACGGTGGCGATCGACCTGCACGGTGTGGCCTACGGGATGCACGCCCAGCTGCCGGTGATCGAGCAGCACGGGGGCGGGGCGATCGTGAACGTGGGCTCCATCCACTCCACGGTGGCCACCACCGTGGGCAACAGCGCCTACACCACCGCCAAGCACGGGCTCGTGGGGCTCACCAGGCAGACCGGCGTGGACTACGCGCAGCGCGGGATCCGCGTGAACGCGGTGGGGCCGGCGTACATCGACACCCCGCTGCTGCAGAACCTCCCGCCGCAGGTGCTCGCGGAGCTGATCGCCAAGCACCCCATGGGCCGGCTGGGCACGCCCGAGGAGGTGGCGCAGCTGACGGTGTTCCTGCTCTCGGACGCGGCCTCCTTCATCACCGGCTCCTACTACCTGGTGGACGGCGGGTACACCGCGGTGTGAGTCGCGCCGCTGTGGCGGGTGTGAGGCGGCTCGCACGTGCGGGCACCGCGTGGGGTGTAGACTCGAGCAGTTCCCCCGTGCACAGCGCGGGGTAGAAGGCGCGCCGGTCCTAGGCGCGCAGACCGCGCCCCGTGTGGCGCGTGCGCGTGAAATCGTTTTGCGCGGACCAACCCTGAAAGACGTTCCTTGTCTCATTCTTTCGAAGACCTCGGTGTGCCCGAGGCGCTTTCCTCTGATCTCGCCCGCGTGGGCATCACGGAAGCTTTCCCCATCCAAGAGAAGACCCTCCCCGATTCCCTGGCCGGGCGGGACGTGCTCGGCCGCGGCCGCACGGGCTCCGGCAAGACGGTGGCGTTCGCGCTGCCGCTGGTCTCCCGCCTCGCGGGTCTCGCCCCCGGCTCCAGCCGGGTGTCCCGCCGTGCGAACCGCCCCACCGGTCTGGTGCTGGCCCCCACGCGGGAGCTCGCCACCCAGATCGACCGCACCGTGGCTCCGCTGGCCAAGGCCGCGGGCCTGAACACCACCGTGATCTTCGGCGGCGTCTCCCAGAAGCACCAGGAGAAGGCGCTCGCCAACGGCGTGGACATCGTGGTGGCCTGCCCCGGGCGTCTCGAGGACCTCATCAAGCAGGGCCTGCTCACGCTCGACGACGTCCGCGTCACCGTGCTGGACGAGGCCGACCACATGGCCGACATGGGCTTCCTGCCCGTGGTCACCCGCATCCTCTCCAAGACCCCGCAGGGCTCGCAGCGGCTGCTGTTCTCCGCCACGCTGGACAACGGTGTGGACGTGCTGGTCAAGAAGTTCCTCAAGGACCCGGTGCTGCACTCGGCGGACAACGCCCAGGCCGCGGTGACCACCATGGAGCACCAGGTGCTGGTGACCCATGCGGACGACAAGCAGGCCCTCATCGAGGCGCTCGCCTCCGGCACGGGCCGGCGCATGATGTTCACGCGCACCAAGTACCGCGCCAAGAAGATGGCCAAGAAGCTCAGCCAGGCCGGCATCCCCGCCGTTGACCTGCAGGGCAACCTCTCGCAGGGCGCCCGCGACCGCAACCTCGGGGCGTTCTCCGACGGTGACGTGCGCGTGCTCGTGGCCACGGACGTCGCCGCCCGCGGCGTGCACGTGGACGACGTCGAGCTCGTGGTCCACATCGACCCGCCCGCCGAGCACAAGTCCTACCTCCACCGCTCCGGGCGCACCGCGCGCGCCGGTGCCTCCGGTGCCGTGATCACGATCGCCACCACCGAGGAGCGCTCGGACGTCAACAAGCTCATGAAGAAGGCCGGCGTCACGCCCCGCGTGGACGAGGTGGCACCGGACTCCGAGATCGTCAGGGAGCTCGTGGGCGAGCGGGCCGAGCTCGTGGCCTACGCACCGGCTCCCACTCAGCAGAACGGCGGCGGCAACCGTTCGGGCGGCCGCTCCACCGGGCGCTCGGGTGGCCGCTCCGGCGGGTCCCGTCAGGGCGGTGGCCGCTCCGGTGGTGGACGCGGCAGTGCCCAGCGATCCGGCCAGGGCTCCGCCCAGCGCTCCGAGCAGGGCGCGGGTCAGGGATCCGGCCGCAGCGGTGGACGCTCGGGCGGCGGTCGCACCGACTCCGCCCGCGGCGGCGCTCCCGCGCGCAACGGCGGCGGCCGGTCCTCGTCCCCGCGTCGCGGTTCCGGCGACGCCGCCGGGTCCGGTTCCGGGCGCACGGCATCCTCCCGTTCCTCCCGCGGCGGCTCCGCCCAGCGTGGCCAGTCGGCGGGTCAGGTGCCGGACCGCGCGATGGCGGCGGCGCAGCGGCGTCGTGCGAACAACCGTTCGGGGCAGTCGGCGCGCTGACACCCCGGTGCACCACAGCAGAACCCCCGGCTCGACGTCATCGAGGCGGGGGTTCTCTGCTGCCGGGGTCCGTGCTTCCGGGGCGGAACGCACGGTTGTCTCCCTGACGTGACGGGGGCGTGTGTGGCGTCCCGCGCCGTCGTCGCCCTGGCGGCGCAGGGCGCACGTGCGCCCAGTGAGCTCTGGCGCCGGTCGGGCGCGTGCGGGTCAGGCCGGAGGCGTGAGCGAGCGCAGGAACTCGAGCGTGACGTCCTCGTGGGAGTCCACGAACACCCGGTGCGGGCCGTCCGGGACGGGCTTGTCGCCCGGGACCACCACCACGGTCATGCCCGCGGCCACCGCGGCGCGGACGCCCGGTTCCGAGTCCTCCACGGCCACGCAGGTGCGCGGCTCCACCCCGAGCAGCTCCGCGCCGCGCAGGTACGGCTCGGGGTCCGGCTTCGCACGGGTGACGTCGTCGTGGGAGACGATCCGGGTGAGCACCTCCGGGGCGCCCTCGGCGGTGTGGCGGGCGATCACGGTGAGCGCGTTGGTGACGATCGCGGCGGGGATCCCCGCGTCCCGCAGCTCGTCCAGCAGGGCGCGGACGCCGGGCAGGAAGGGGATCTCGTCACCCATGCTCTCGAGCACGTGCTGGGCGAGCCGCTCGGTGATCTCCTCGACGGAGTCGGGGGCGCCCCGGTCCACGAACGTGCGCGCGGCGTCCTGGACGGTGCCGCCGAGTGTGGCGTGGTCGTCCGCCACGCTCCAGCTCTGGCCGTAGTGCTCGGCCACGGCCCGCTTGGCCCGGGCCCACTGGGGCTCGGTGTCCACCAGGGTGCCGTCGTGGTCGAAGAGAACGGCCAGGGGGTACGTCATGGGTGCCTTTCGGTGCGGTGCCGCGGGAACGGGGTTCTGCGGCAGTGCAGTGGGTGCGGCCCGCGGGTCGTGCGGTGCCCGCGGGGGCTCAGCTCGGCCGGGCGGAGCCGCACTGTGCCGGTGCGGTCCGGCGTGCTGGAACGGGGCCAGTCTAGTGGCGGCGGGGCGCGGGTACCCAGGCCATGAGAGGCGGGACCCCGGGCCATGGTGCGCGGGGCCCGAGGCGTCAGGGGCGAGGGCGCAGAGAGCGCAGGAACTCAAGGGTCACGTCTGCGTGCTCGCGGACGTGCACCACGCCCGGCCCCTCCGGAACCTGCTGGACGCCGGGCACCACCACCGTGGTGATGCCGGCGGCCACTCCCGCGGCGGCTCCCGAGGGGGAGTCCTCGAGCACCACGCAGTCCTCGGCGTCCACACCGAGACGCCGGGCGGCCTCGAGGTAGGCATCCGGATCCGGCTTGGCCTTCACGCCCTGCGCCACCTCCTCGTCCCCGATGATCACCCGGAACAGGTTGTCCGGTGCGAGTCCCGCGGTGTAGCGGGCCACCTCGGAGGTGGCGTTCGTGACGATCGCCGCGGGGATGCCCGCGCGGTCCAGCTGCTCCAGCAGCGGCCGGATGCCGGGGATGAACGTGGGCGGGTTCTGCTCCAGCACCTCCTCCAGGACGCCGAAGAACTCCCGGAAGACCTGCTCGGGGGTGCCGGGCACCCCGAGCTCGGCGAGGCGCTGCACCGTGGCGGCCAGCGGTCGGCCCAGGGTGTCCTGCGTGTCCTGGTCCGTCCACTCACCGCCGTGGGCCGCCACGAGGCGCTGCTTGCCCAGCTCCCACAGGGGCTCGGTGTCCACCAGGGTTCCGTCGTGGTCGAAGAGCACTGCGCGAGGGAAGTCTGTGGTGGTCATGCCTCCACGCTACGTCCCGGTGCCGACATCCCCGCCATCCTACGATGGGTCCATGAGCTCCCCGGATCACCCGTCCGCCGTCCCGTCCAGGCCGGGGTCCGCGTTCTCACGCGGCTTCCCCGTGGTCATGGTGGTCATGGCCGTGCTGCTGGCGCTCTGGGTGGGCTTCGGCCGGGGGATCGTGGGGCTGCTGGGTGCCCTCACCCCGGTGTACGCGGTGGCGCTCGCCCTTCCCCTCCTGGTGCTGCACGTGGTCGCGGCCGCCCTGTTCCGCCGGGACAACCTGAACTACCCCTCCCACGCGGTCACCGGGCGGACGATCGCCACGGCCGTGGCCTCGTGGGTCATCACGTGGGGCTTCGGCTTCTTCCTCCCGGACTCCACGCCGGAGGGCATGCGCTCCGTGTTCACCCATGTGGCCGGGGACGAGTACCTCGAACTGGGCTACGGATTCGTGAACATCCTCGGCGTGCTCTCGGTGGCCATGGCGGTGGCCCTGGTGCTGCTGGCGGTCACGGACCTGCGGGTCACGGCGCGCAGGCTGCGGGGTGAGCCGCTCACGGAGGACGAGCGCCTGGACCGGCTCGAGCGCGACCAGGAGCAGGACGTCCCGGGCCCTGCCACGCCACATGATTCCGGGGCCGCTGCCGCTTCCCGCGCGGGCACGACGCCGCGGGGTCCCGCGAGCGGGACCGGGGACGAGGCGCGGGCGGACCGGGCGGCGTCGTCGGGCGAGCAGCCGTGACCGTCGCCCTGCGCACCGAGCGGCTGACCCTGCGGGGCTACGACGCCGCGGACGCCCCTTTCGTCCTGGACCTCTACTCCCGTGCGGAGGTGCAGCGGTGGCTCGGAGACGGCACCCAGCGGGTGCGGACCCTTGCCGCGGCACGGGAGAAGATCGAGCGCTGGAACGAGCTGCACGGCAGCCACCCCGTGCACGGCGTGTGGCTCGTGAGCACCCACGAGGGCGAGCCCCTGGGGACCCTGCTGCTCAAGCCCATTCCGGACTCGGGTGCGGACACCGCCCGCGACATCGAGATCGGGTGGCACCTCCACCCCCGGGCGTGGGGCCACGGGTACGCCACCGAGGCAGCGCGGGGCGTGCTGGATCACGCCTTCTCCGCGGGAGTCACACGCGTGGTCGCCGTGACCCACCCCGGCAACCAGGCTTCACAGGCGGTCTGTCGGCGGCTGGGCATGCGGTCGCTCGGACTCAGCCGCGCCTACTACGACGCCGAGTGCGCGCTCTTCGAGATCACTGCCCCGGCCGACGCCAACGCCCCTGCAACGGGCCGCACGTCGTCGGGCCCCGGGGCTCCCGGAGACCACGGGCCCGCGGGGTGCACGGCCGCGGATGCAGAACCCCCGGGCCGGGACGCGGGACGTCGGTGCGGGAGCGACGGGCTGGGCGGCGTCGTCGACGGGTCGCGGGACAGCTGGGGCAGGTCGTGACCGGGAACCCGGACCTGGTGACCGACGAGGACGGTCTGGCCCGGCCGGTGTGGGCCGCGACCGACCCGCTGCTGCGCGAGTACTACGACACCGAGTGGGGCATGCCGGTGCGGGACGAGGCCGGGCTGTACGAGCGGGTCGTGCTGGAGGGGTTCCAGGCCGGGCTTTCGTGGCGCACAGTGCTCGCCAAACGCCCCGCGTTCCGCGAGGTGTTCCACGGCTTCGACCCGGACGCCGTGGCCGCGATGACCGAAGCGGACGTGGCGCGGCTCACGGGGGACGCCCGGATCATCCGCAACGAGCGCAAGATCCGCGCGGCCGTGACCAACGCCCGGGCGACCGTGGCGCTGCGGGAGCACGAGGGGCTCGTGGCGCTCGTGTGGTCGTACCAGCCAGGGCGCACGCCCGAGCCGACGCGCTTCGCGGAGGTGCCCACCACCTCGGAGGAGAGCACCGCGCTGTCCAAGGAGCTGAAGCGGCGGGGGTTCGCGTTCGTGGGGCCCACCACCGTGCACGCACTCATGGAGGCGATCGGCATGGTGGACACGCACCTGCTGGGCAGCCACCGCAGGGGGTCCTCCGGGGTGTGGACGGGATAGCCGACCGCAGAACAACCTGTGGAAAACTCTTCCCTTCTGAGGTTGAGCGGAGTAGACTCAAGGCAAGTGACAAACCTTTAGTCAAGCAAAGGAGATGCCGTGGACACCAAGTTCACCACCAAGTCTCAAGAGGCCCTGAACGCCGCGGCCACGAACGCCGCCACGGCGGGCAACCCCACCATCGAACCCGCCCACCTGCTCAAGGCCCTGATGGACCAGCGTGACGGTGTGGCCGTCGCCGTCCTGCAGGCCACGGGAGCCAACGCGGACTCCGTGTCCCTCAAGGCCAGCTCGCTCATCAAGGCACTGCCGAGTGCCTCCGGGGCCTCCACCGCCCAGCCGCAGCTGGGCCGCGGTGCCCTGCAGGCGCTGCAGTCCGCGGAGAACTACGCGCGCGAGCTGCAGGACGAGTACGTCTCCACGGAGCACATCCTGTACGGACTCGCGGCGGGCCACGACAAGACCGCAGAGGCACTCTCCAGTGCCGGCGTCACGGCCGAGGCGCTCGCGGAGGCCATTCCGCAGGTGCGCGGAGACCGCCGGGTGACCAGCCCGGACCCCGAGGGCACCTTCCAGTCGCTCGAGAAGTACGGCACGGACCTCACCGCGATCGCCCGGGACGGCAAGCTGGACCCGGTGATCGGGCGCGACTCGGAGATCCGCCGCGTGGTCCAGGTGCTCTCCCGGCGCACCAAGAACAACCCCGTGCTGATCGGTGAGCCCGGTGTGGGCAAGACCGCCGTGGTCGAGGGCCTCGCCCAGCGCATGGTGGCCGGGGACGTCCCCGAGTCCCTGCGCGGGAAGACCCTGATCTCCCTGGACCTCGGGTCCATGGTGGCGGGTGCCAAGTACCGCGGTGAGTTCGAGGAGCGGCTCAAGGCCGTCCTGGACGAGATCAAGAAGTCCGAGGGGCAGATCGTCACGTTCATCGACGAGATCCACACCGTGGTCGGTGCGGGTGCGTCCGAGGGCTCCATGGACGCCGGCAACATGCTCAAGCCCATGCTGGCCCGCGGTGAGCTGCGCCTGATCGGTGCCACCACGCTGGACGAGTACCGCGAGAACATCGAGAAGGACGCCGCCCTGGAACGCCGCTTCCAGCAGGTCTACGTGGGGGAGCCCTCGGTGGAGGACACCGTGGCCATCCTGCGCGGGCTCAAGGAGCGCTACGAGGCGCACCACAAGGTGCAGATCGCGGACTCCGCCCTGGTGGCCGCGGCCCAGCTGTCCACCCGGTACATCCCCAGCCGCCAGCTGCCGGACAAGGCCATCGACCTGATCGACGAGGCCGCGTCCCGGCTGCGCATGGAGATCGACTCCGCCCCGGAGGAGATCGACGAGCTGCGCCGCGCCGTGGACCGCCTCACCATGGAGGAGCTCGCGCTGGACGGCGAGAGCGACCCCGCCTCCGTGGAGCGCCTGGCCGCCCTGCGCCAGGACAAGGCGGACAAGCAGGCCGAGCTGGACGCGCTGAACGCCCGGTGGGAGTCGGAGAAGGCCGGTCTGAACCAGGTGGGCGAACTGAAGGCCCGGATCGACGACCTGCGCTCGCAGGCCGAGCGCGCCCAGCGCAACGGCGACCTCGGCGAGGCCTCCCGCCTGCTCTACGGCGAGATTCCCGCCGCCCAGAAGGAGCTCGACGCCGCCCAGGCCCAGGAGGACGCGAGCGGACTGAGCGAGGACACCATGGTGTCCGAGGAGGTCACCGCGGACGACATCGCCGAGGTCATCTCGGCCTGGACGGGCATCCCCGCGGGCAAGATGCTGCAGGGCGAGTCCGAGAAGCTGCTGCACATGGAGGACGTCCTGGGCAAGCGGCTGATCGGGCAGCGCCAGGCCGTGACCGCCGTGGCGGACGCGGTGCGCCGCTCCCGGGCAGGCATCTCCGACCCGGACCGTCCCATCGGCTCGTTCATGTTCCTGGGCCCCACGGGCGTGGGCAAGACCGAGCTGGCCAAGTCCCTGGCGGAGTTCCAGTTCGACGACGAGCGCGCCCTGATCCGCATCGACATGTCCGAGTACTCGGAGAAGCACTCCGTCTCCCGGCTGGTCGGTGCCCCTCCCGGGTACGTGGGCTACGACGAGGGTGGTCAGCTCACCGAGGCCGTGCGGCGCCGCCCCTACTCCGTGGTGCTGCTGGACGAGGTGGAGAAGGCCCACCCCGAGGTCTTCGACATCCTGCTGCAGGTGCTGGACGACGGCCGCCTGACCGACGGCCAGGGCCGCACCGTGGACTTCCGCAACGTGATCCTGATCCTCACGTCCAACATGGGCAGCCAGTTCCTGGTGGACCCCACCCTGGAGGACAAGGCCAAGAACGACGCCGTGATGGGCGTGGTGAACGCGTCCTTCAAGCCGGAGTTCCTCAACCGGCTGGACGACATCATCATGTTCGAGCCGCTGAGCACCGAGGACCTCGCGAAGATCGTGGACATCCAGGTGGCCCAGCTGGCCACGCGTCTCGCGCAGCGCCGCCTGGCCCTGGTGGTCACACCCGCGGCGAGCGAGTGGCTGGGCATGACCGGCTACGACCCCGCCTACGGTGCCCGCCCGCTGCGTCGGCTCGTGCAGCGCGAGATCGGCGACCGCCTGGCCAAGGGCCTGCTGTCCGGGGCCATCCTGGACGGCGACACCGTGGTGGTGGACGTGGACCCGGACGTCGCCGAGGACGGCCTCACGGTCACGACCGAACGGGGCGGCTCCGCGGCCTCCCGGGACATGGGGGACGACGACATCGTGGACGCGGAGATCGTGGACGAGTGACCTCCGCGTGAGCCGGGGGCGCGGGGAGCCCGTGTCCTCGTGCACCCGAGACAGAAGCGCCGGATCGGATTCCTGCACATCCGATCCGGCGCTTCGTCGTGCGGTCCGGTTCCCTGCCGGGCGGGGCGCCGGGCGGGGACCGCGTGCCGCGGGGCGGCGGGCACACGCGGTGGGAGGGCGGCGTCGTGCCTCAGCGGTGCTCGGGCGGGTCCGGCTCCACGTAGCTGTCCCGGGCGTAGTCGTAGGCCACGGGGCGGCCGTCCTCGTCCGTGCGCCGGTACCACGAGCTCATCCGCTCGCCGGTGGAGTCCACGTCGTGGCCCGCCGCCGCGGGCCCGGGCTCGTGGCGCACCTGCAGGGCGAAGTCGTCGCCGTGCTCGCCCATGCCCTGGCGCACGGCGTTCTCCAGTGCGGTGCGAGCGTAGCGGTGGCGCAGGCTCATGGGGTCGGTGGAGAGGTCCCGCAGGAACGCCGGGATCAGGGCCAGCAGGATGAGTGCGAACGGCAGGGCCGCCACGGTCACGAGGTCCTGGAGGCCCTGCACGGCATCGGCACCGCCCACCGCGAGCATCACGGCGGAGACGCCCGCGAGTGCGAGGCCCCAGAACACCACGATCCTGCGGTCCGGGACCGGCTTGCCCTGCTGGGACATGGACGCCATCACCAGGGTCGCGGAGTCTGCGGAGGTGACGAAGAAGATGGCCAGCAGCACCATCACGGCCACCGGGGTGAGCTGCGAGAGGGGCAGGGCGTCGAGCACCCGGAACAGCATGTCCTCGGGAGAGGCCGCTCCGGCGATGTCCGTGCCGGAGCGCTGCAGCCAGATGGCCGTGCCGCCGAAGATCGAGAAGGCCAGCACGCAGATCACGGTGGGAGCCAGCAGCACCACGCTCACGTACTGGCGCAGGGTGCGGCCTCGGGAGATCCGGGCCACGAACACCCCCACGAAAGGGGCCCAGGACACCCACCACGCCCAGTAGAACAGGGTCCAGGAGCGCATGAACTGCTCGGCCTCCGGGCCCCATGACGCGGAGAGGGAGAGCATCTGGAACATCTCCCCGAAGTATGTGCCCACCACGGAGGGGATGAAGTCCAGCAGGAACACGGTGGGTCCGGCCACGAACAGGAAGAACGCCAGCGCGGCGGCCAGCACCATGTTGATGTTGGACAGCCGGCGGATGCCCTTGGCCACCCCCGAGACGGCGGAGACCAGGAACACGCACGTGAGCACCGCGATGATCCCGATCAGCACACCGTTGCCCACCTCCCCGATGCCGGTGACGATCTGCAGCCCCCTTCCGATCTGCAGCGTGCCCAGCCCCAGGGAGGCGGAGGTGGCGAAGAGGATCCCCACGATCGCGAACATGTCGATGAGCCGCCCGCCCACGCTCAGGTGGGCCCGCTGCCCGAAGATCGCGGACATCAGCAGGGGCCGTCCGCGCCGGTAGGCGGCGTAGCCCACCGCGGCGCCCACGAGCGCGTAGATGGCCCAGGCCTGCAGCCCCCAGTGGAAGATCGTCTGGGCCATCGCCGAGTGCATCGCGTGGTAGCTCTCGGGCTCGGCGCGGCCCGGGGGCGGGCTCATGTAGTAGGACACGGGCTCGTACACGCCGAAGAAGATGAGCCCCACACCCATGCCCGCGGCGAAGAGCATCGCGATCCAGGAGCCCATGGAGTACGCGGGCGCTTCGTCGTCCTTGCCCAGGGGGATCCTGCCGTAGCGCGAGAAGCCCACGTAGAGCAGGAACAGCAGCACCACCGCGGCCAGCAGGGTGAAGATCCACCCGCCGTAGGTGACCACGGCGTCCAGCGCACCCTTGGACACGGTGGTCAGGGACTCGGTGGAGACCGCCCCCCACACCACGAAGCCGATGATCAGCGCACCGGCCACGCCGAAGGTGATGCGGTCGGTGCGGTAGCGCACCCGCTGCTCCTCCACGGACACCCCGGGCACCAGACCGGGATGGGTGTCGTGCGGGTAGCGGCTGCCGGCGGGCGGGTCCTGGCGGGGGAAGGAGCTCATGGGAACCTGCGTTCTGGGGCGGCGGCGCGCGGGTCGGGGCGCCCGGGCCGTTCCACTGTACCGGCCCGGCTCCGCACCCCCGCAGCCCCGGATCGGCCGGGGGTGAACGCACAGGTGGCCGGTACGCGAGAAGCGTTCAAAACATGTACCCTGGACTCACGAAAAACTGACAAGACACTCCGGGGCCGTTCTGTGTGCTCAACACGGCACCGCCCACCGGACACGAGACGCAGAGGGGGTCACGCCATGGGGCGCGGCCGTCAAAAGGCGAAGGCGACACGACAGGCGCGGGAGATCAAGTACTTCAGCCCGCAGACCGACTACTCGGCCCTGCAGCGCGAGCTGCGAGGCACGACACCGTCCTCCCGAGCCGTGGACCACGAGGAACGACCCGAGGACGAGGACGACTACTCGACCTACGTGGAGAAGTACTCCGACTACGACTGACCCGGCGTCCGGCGCGGTGAGCGCGCCGCTCGACTTCAGCACAGCAACGAACCGCCCACACCGCCGTGTGGGCGGTTCGTTGCGTACCGTCGGTCAGTCGGCGTAGTCGCCGGTCATCAGCACGCCGCCACCGGCCACGCCCTTGGCGCCCTGCACCCAGTCGGTGCCGTGCCGGGCGGCGTCCGGGTCCACGGGGCCCACACGGCCCATGACCCACGAGGGGAGACCGCGCTCGTTGAGGTGGGTCACGGCGGCGTCGGCCACTGCCGGGTCCACGATCGCGACCATGCCCACCCCGAGGTTCAGAGTGCGCTCCAGGTCCGGCTGCGGCACGTTGCCCAGCTCCGCCACCAGGCGGAAGACCGGCGGCAGGGACCACGTGGAACGGTCCACGGTGGCCTGCAGGTCCGCGGGGAGCACGCGGGCGAGGTTGGCCGCCAGGCCCCCGCCGGTCACGTGGGAGAAGCCGCGCACGCCATGGCCCGTGGCGCCGTCCTCCCCGTTGACGGGGAAGGTTCGGGCGAGGTCCAGGACGTCGGCGGCGTAGACGCGGGTGGGCTCCAGCAGCTCCTCGCCCAGGGTGCGGCCCAGCTCGCTGACCTGCCGGTCCAGCTGCCAGCCGGCCACGTTGATGACCCGGCGCACCAGGGAGTAGCCGTTGGAGTGCAGGCCGGAGGAGGCCATGCCGATGATGACGTCCCCGTCCTTCACGCGCTGCGGGCCGAGCAGCTCGTCGGCCTCGACCACGCCGGTGGCGGCGCCGGCGACGTCGTACTCGTCCACTCCGAGAAGGCCGGGGTGCTCCGCGGTCTCCCCGCCCACCAGTGCGGTGCCGGCGGCCTCGCAGGCGGCGGCGATGCCCCGCACGATGCCGGCGATGCGCTCGGGGACCACCTTGCCGGTGGCGATGTAGTCGGTCATGAACAGGGGCTTGGCGCCCACCACCACGATGTCGTCCACGACCATGCCCACGAGGTCCCACCCGATGGTGTCGTGGACGTCCAGGGACTGGGCGATTGCCACCTTGGTGCCCACCCCGTCCGTGGACGTGGCCAGGTACGGCTTGCGGTAGGCGGTGAGCTCCGAGACGTCGAAGAGACCCGCGAACCCGCCCACGCCGCCCACCACGCCGGGCGTGTGGGTGGCCTTCACTGCGGCCTTCATGAGCTCGACGGCGCGGTCCCCGGCGTCCACGTCCACACCGGCACTCGCGTACGTGACGGACTGGGGCTCGTGGGGCTGCTGGCTCATGCGCGGGTCTCCTGGGTGGCGGCGTCGTCGGGTCGGTCGGTGAGGGGCTCCACGAGGTCCGCGGAGGGCTCCGCGTGGGCACCGGGAGCCTCGAGGACGGCCTTGCCCAGGCGGTCCGCCTTGGGCAGCGCCGTGGGGTACTCGCCGGAGAAGCACGCCGTGCACAGGTTGCCGCGGGACTGCGCGGTGGCCTCGATCATGGCGTCCTCGGAGATGTAGCCCAGGGAGTCCGCGCCCAGGGAGGCGCGGACGTCCTCCACGGTGAGGCCGTTGGCGATCAGCTCGGCCGGGGAGGCGAAGTCGATGCCGTAGAAGCACGGCCACTTGATGGGCGGGGAGGAGATCCGCACGTGGATCTCCGCGGCCCCGGCCTCCCGCAGCATCCGCACCAGGGCACGCTGGGTGTTGCCGCGCACGATCGAGTCGTCCACGACCACCAGGCGTTTGCCGGCCACGATCGAGCGCAGGGGGTTGAGCTTGAGCCGGATGCCGAGCTGACGGATGGTGTCCGAGGGCTCGATGAACGTCCGCCCCACGTAGGAGTTCTTCACCAGGCCGTGGCCGAAGGGGATCCCGGCGGCCTCGGCGTAGCCGATCGCGGCCGGGGTGCCGGACTCGGGAGTGGGCATCACGAGGTCCGCGTCCACCGCGTGCTCCTGTGCGAGTCGGCGCCCCATCTCCACGCGGGACTCGTACACCGAGCGGCCGTTGATGGTGGTGTCCGGGCGCGCCAGGTACACGTACTCGAAGACGCACCCGGCGGGCGTGGGCTCCGCGAAACGGCTCGAGCGCAGTCCGTTCTCGTCGATCGCGATGAACTCCCCGGGCTCGACCTCGCGCACCAGTGAGGCGCCCACGATGTCCAGCGCGGCGGTCTCGGAGGCCACCACCCAGCCGCGTTCGAGACGGCCCAGCACGAGGGGGCGCACACCCAGCGGATCACGGGCGGCGTAGAGGGTGGTCTCGTCCATGAACGTGAGGCAGAACGATCCCACGAGCTGGGGGAGCAGCTTCATGGCTGCTTCCTCGAGCGAGTTGAGGGGGTGCTCGGCCAGCAGTGCCGTGATCAGGGCGGTGTCCGTGGTGTTGCCGCGCGCCATCTCGCCCCGGGACGGGAACCCGGACTTGTCCAGCAGCAGGTCGTAGAGCTCCGCGGAGTTCGTCAGGTTGCCGTTGTGCGCGAGCGCCAGGGTGCCGTGCGGCGTGGCCCCCAGGGTGGGCTGCGCGTTGGCCCAGTGGGAGGCGCCCGTGGTGGAGTACCGGGCGTGGCCCACGGCCAGGTGCCCCTTGAGGGTGTTGAGGGTGGTCTCGTCGAAGACCTGGGACACGAGCCCCATGTCCTTGTAGACCGAGATCCGCTCGCCGTCCGAGGTGGCGATGCCCGCGGACTCCTGCCCGCGGTGCTGCAGCGCGTAGAGACCGTAGTAGGTCAGCTTGGCGACGTCCTCGCCGGGAGCCCACACGCCGAACACGCCGCACGCGTCCTGGGGGCCTTTCTCACCGGGAAGAAGGTCATGGGAGAGTTTTCCGTCAGCTCGAACCACGAGAGACAGTGTCTCACGAGTGCGTGCGGTGCCCGCCTTCGTGAACGTCCTCGACCTCGGCGGACGCGTTCCGTGAGCGCTTCAACGAGACCCGGTCCAGCAGCAGGCCCACCACGGCACCCAGGGTGGCGCCCAGGATCAGGAACATCATGAGGAAGAAGCCGATGATCGCGGCGCGGGTGTAGGCGATCGAGCCCGGGCCGAGCGCCCCCACGAGGAGCCCCACGAGGGCGCCGACCGCGGCGCCGGTGGCCACGAACGCCAGGAGGTTGGGGGCGCGGCGCACCGTCACCTCCTGTGTCCGGGACACGGACGGCGGCTGGCGGTCGGGGGTTTCGGGTCTCGCGGAACTCATGGTCTCCAGGCTATCTCGCGTTCCGGGGACCGCGCGCCGAGCCCGCTGAGGGCGGGCTGGCGATCCGCTGGGAGTTGGTGTCACCCGAACAGCGGCAGCCACGCGCTGAGGTCCGTGCGGGTTCCCGACGCCGCCACGGTCCCCTCCGCGACCGCGTGCGCCCAGGTCTCGGCGCCCGTGGCGAGGGCCAGCCAGGTGGCCGCGTCCGTCTCCACCACGTTGGGCGGGGTGCCGCGGGTGTGCCGTGGTCCGGGGACGCACTGGGTCACGCCGAAGGGCGGCACACGCACCTCCACGGAGTTGCCCTCGGCCCGGGAGCCGAGCTCCTCGAGGCAGTAGCGCACCGCGGTGGCGGTGGTCCTGCGGTCCGCGTTCTCGGGGTCCCGGCGCCAGCGCGCGAGCGCGAGGGAGCCGTCCGCGGGGTCGATCCTGCGTCGCATGCCAGGGCTGTCCTTAGGCCATGAGGTCGAGCAGCGGCTGGGCGAGCTCGATGGCGCCCACCGGCTGCCCCGCCGCGGTGATGGGGTGCGTGACGCGCGCGAGGACGCGGTCGGCGTCGGCCCGGGAGATGGCGCCCGCGTGGACGAGGAGGTTGAGGCCCACCAGGGAGTTGGCGCGGGAGGAGCCGTCGAGCATCTTGATGGCCACGGACCAGCCGGAGCGGGTGCCGAGGCCCAGCACGCCCTCGGCGCCCAGCTTGGTGATGACGTCCAGCTCCTCCATGACCACGGTGTTGGAGCGGCCCGGACCCTGGACGTACTCGGGGTAGTCGAGCATGGAGGTGGCCACGGTGGCGGCGCGGGCGTCCGCCTGGATGTTGCGCGCGGCGCGGCCCAGGGTGGAGTACATGCGCGCCAGACCGGTCAGGGAGATGGCCGTGAGCGGCGCCCCGCAGCCGTCCGCCCCCAGGTGGGCCACGGTCTCGCCGGAGAACTCCTCGATGGTCTCCACCACGAGCTGCTGCAGCGGGTGGGCCGGTTCCAGGTAGGAGTCCGTGGGCCAGCCGTTGGTCACGCACGCGAGCAGGAAGGCCGCGTGCTTTCCGGAGCAGTTCATGCACATCCGGTTCTTGCCGCGCTCGGTGCGGATCAGCCACGCGCGGGTGTCCTCGTCCTCGGGCCAGTCCGGCGGGCACTGCAGGGCCTCGGGGCCCAGGTCTGCGGCCTTCAGGATGGAGCTCACGGCATCCAGGTGGTCGAACGTCCCGGTGTGCGACGCCGCCGCGATCGCCACCTGCTCGCCCCGCAGCGCCGCCCCGGCCTTCATGGAGGCGATGGCCTGGAACGGCTTGAGCGTGGAGCGGGGGAAGATCGTCTCCTCCGGGGCGCCCACGGAGAACGCCACGGACCCGTCCGGGGCGAGCACCACGGCGGAACCGCTGTGGCGGGACTCCACGTATCCGCTGCGCTGCACCACCGCGAGTTCGACGGCCTGGTCCGAGCTGAAAGTCTGCATGGCCCCAGTATGACAGCGGGCCTGGTGCCGCCGTTGCCCGCGTCGGGGCCCCTGCCGATACGCTGAGCGCGTGAAGGTTTTGGTGGTGGGCCCAGGCGGCCGCGAGCACGCGATGATCATGTCCCTGCTGCGGGACCCGCACGTCAGCGAGGTCCACGCGGCCCCCGGCAACGCCGGGATCGCGCAGGACGTCCCCGTGCACCCGCTCAACGCCCAGGACCCTGAGGCCGTCGTGGCGCTCGCGCGGGACCTGGCCGCGGACCTCGTGGTGGTCGGTCCGGAAGCGCCGCTCGTGGCCGGTGTCGCGGACGCCCTCACCGAGGCGGGGATCCCGGTCTTCGGCCCGTCCCGCGAGGCCGCCCGCATCGAGGGCTCCAAGGCGTTCGCCAAGGAGGTCATGGCCGCCGCCGGTGTCCCGACCGCGCGCGCCGTCGCCACCTCGGACCTCGCCCGGGTGCGCGAGGCCTTCGAGGAGTTCGGCGCGCCCTACGTGGTCAAGGACGACGGGTTGGCCGCGGGCAAGGGCGTGGTGGTCACGGAGGACCGGGACCGCGCCGAGGCGCACGCCCGGGAGTGCCTGGACGCCGGCGGATCGGTGCTCGTGGAGGAGTTCCTGGACGGCCCCGAGGTCTCGCTCTTCGTGCTCAGCGACGGCACCCACGTGGTGCCCCTGCAGCCCGCGCAGGACTTCAAGCGCGTGCGGGACGGGGACCAGGGCCCCAACACCGGCGGCATGGGCGCCTACACGCCGCTGGACTGGCTGCCCGAGGGGTTCACCCAGGAGGTCGTGGACCGCGTGGCCCGCCCCGTGGTGGACGAGCTGCGACGCCGCGGCACCCCGTTCACGGGCGTGCTCTACTGCGGTCTGGCCGTGACCTCCCGGGGCACACGGGTCATCGAGTTCAACGCGCGCTTCGGGGACCCCGAGACCCAGTCCGTCCTGGCCGTGCTGCAGACGCCGCTGGGTCAGCTGCTGCTCGACGCCGCCCGGGGACGCCTCGACGAGGACCGGGCCCTCGAGTGGGCGCCCGGGGCGTCCGTGACGATCGTGCTCGCCGCGCACAACTATCCCGGTGCCCCGCGCAAGGGGGACGTGATCACCGGACTCGAGGACGCCGCCCGCGAGGCGGACACCTGGGTGGTCCACGCAGGCACGGACCGCAACGAGGCCGGTGAGCTGGTCTCCGCCGGCGGCCGGGTGCTCGCCGTGGTGTCCCGCGGCGCGGACCTGCGGCAGGCGCGGGAGCGCGGTTATCGTGGGATGGAGCACATCACCCTGGACGGATCGCACTACCGCACGGACATCGCGCTCGCGGCGTCCGAGGGGCGGATCGAGACCCCGGTGACCCCGGCGGCGTCGTCCCCCGGGGCGGAGCACGCACCAGCGGTGGACGGACGGCCCGCGGCGGACGCGGCAGAGGAGCAGGCATGAGCGAGCACGGCACACCCCGCGAGATCCCCGGCTGGAAGCACGTCTACTCGGGCAAGGTCCGGGAGCTGTACGTTCCGGACGAGTCCCGCCTGGCGGCCACGGGAGCCGCCATCCACGACGACGCCGAGTACCGCGCGGGCGCCGTGCTGGTGGTCGCGAGCGACCGGATCTCCGCGTTCGACCAGGTGCTGCCCACCGCGATCCCCGACAAGGGCACGATCCTCACGCAGCTGTCCCTGTGGTGGTTCCAGCAGCTGGACGGGATCCCCAACCACATCCTCTCCACGGACGTCCACGAGTCCGTGCGCGGGCGCGCCGTGGTGTGCAAGAACCTCTCGATGTTCCCCGTGGAGAACATCGTGCGCGGCTACCTCACCGGCTCCGGGCTCAAGGACTACCGGGCCACGGGCGCGGTGTGCGGGATCGAGCTGCCGGAGGGGCTGCAGGACGGCGACCGCCTGGAGCAGCCCATCTTCACGCCCACGGGCAAGGCCGAGCTGGGTGAGCACGACGAGCCCATCACCTACCGGGAGATGGCCAACGTGGTGGGCAACTCCGTGGCGGACCGGCTGCGGGAGCTCTCCCTGAAGATCTACACGCGTGCCGAGCGGATCGCCCGTGAACGGGGAATCATCGTGGCGGACACCAAGGTGGAGTTCGGCCTGGACTCCTACCGCGGGGCCATCACCCTGGGGGACGAGGTGCTGACCCCGGACTCCTCGCGGTTCTGGGACATGGAGACCTACAAACCGGGCCGCTCCCAGCCGTCCTTCGACAAGCAGTACGTGCGTGACTGGCTCCGCTCGGACGCCTCCGGCTGGGACGGCCACGGGCCGGTCCCCGCGCTGCCCGAGGACGTGGTGGTCAAGACGCGCGAACGCTACGTGGAGGCCTACGAACGGCTCACGGGTCGGGCGTTCGACCCCCGCGGCGGCTTCTTCGAGGTGACGGGCCCCGCCGACGCCTGAGCCCCGCGCGCAGGCGGGGGAGAGCGGCGTCGGTCTCTCGGGCCTCGGCGTCAGCCGTTCCAGCGGGCGCGGGCCATGTCCACCTGCACCCAGTGCGCGGAGGTGGTTCTGAGGGCCGTTCCCTCACTCTCGTAGTGCCCTCGCGCGGCGATCTGCAGCCGGTCCGGCAGAGTGCCGTCGGCCCGCACCACGCGCCACCACGGCACGTCCTCGCCGGCCTGGCCCAAGCTCATGATGCGCGCCGCCAGCCGGGGGCTTCCGAGCTGCGCCAGCTCGGCCACGTCCCCGTAGCTGAGCACGGTCCCGGACGGGATGCCCAGCACGACGCCGCGCACGGCCCCGACCGCAGCCTCACCGCGGCGGGTCTGCTCCGCGCCTGGTCCGCTCACGCGACGGGGATCCGCACGTCCAGGTGCCACACGTGGTTCTGCGGGCCGTAGTCCACCTGGCCGTTCAGCAGGGCCACGCGTTCCCTAATGCCCCGCAGACCGAAGCCGGAGGCCAGTTCGTGGCGCTCCGGGTCCGCGGCACCCTGAGACACCCGGTTCTGGGTGTGGATGCACACGGCAGAGTCCTGCACGCCCAGCCGCACCAGGCAGGGTGACCCCGCGGGCGCGTACTTGATCATGTTGGTGGATGCCTCCTGCAGCACCCGGGCCGCGGTGCCGCGGATGGACGTGGGGATGTCGTCCACGCCCTCGCCCACCTCGAACTCCGGCACCAGTCCCGCCTGGCGCAGGCTCGACTCGAGGGTCCGGACCACGCCGTGCAGGGAACCGGTGGTCAGGCCCGAGGCGCTGCCCCGATCCTCGGCGGCCTCCCCGGCGTCATCGGCGCCGGGGGAGTCCCGCAGGATGTGCAGCAGCGTGCGCAGCTCGGTCAGCCCGGAGCGGGCCGCGGCGTCCATGGTGTCGATGGTGCGGTGCAGCTCGGCGGGATCGGTCTGCCGCTGGGAGCCTGCGGCCTGCATGGTCACGAGGGTCAGTTCGTGGGCCACGACGTCGTGCAGGTCGCGTGCCAGGGCCAGCCGCTCCTGCTCCCTCAGCCGCTGGTGCGTGGCCTCCATGACGGCGAGCCGTCGGGTGTTGAGCCGGTACTGCCCCAGGAAGAACCGCACGGCCACGCCGATCAGCGCGGCGATGCCCAGGGGGATGCCGAGTGCCCAGAAGAAGTCCGAGCTCTCCAGCACCCAGGCCGTCACCGCCACCCAGGCGGCGGTCACGGCAAGGTGAGCGACCAGTGCCGCGCGGCCGAGCATGGCCACGGCGCCGACCATCACCACGCACCCGCACAGCAGGGCCACGGAGTACTCGTCCAGCACCAGGCACAGGGCGTAGGAGGGGACGATGGCCAGGGCGCTCGCCGCGGCGGACCACGCGAGCAGCGCGACCGCGCCGTAGCTCAGGACGATCCACGCCGAGACCAGGGCGGCCGTGGTCGGATCCAGCTCCGCCCAGTGCAAGGCGTGAAGGTCGTCGAATGCCGCCACCGCGGCGAACAGCACCAGGGCGATGCGCAGCCAGCTGGGCAGCCCACCGCCCCGTGCTATGTGGACCCCGTCCGTCACGGCGGGGGCGGAACTCACCGGGGGTTGCAGTAAATGGGGAAGAAGCGGCAGAGCGCGCTGCCCGGTCCGCGCACCGAGTCACCGGAGGAGACCGCCAGGGCGGGTCCCGCGGAGGCGAAGAGCATGGAGAACACGAGGGCGGCGGCAGCGGCCGCGCGGAGAGGAGAGGTGCGGCGGGCGGGTGAGGCCGCGGCGTCGAGAGCCTGCGAATACTGAGTCATGTGCGCAAGTTTATGATCGTTTCATGGATTTGTGCAGGCTTCTTTTGGTGGACGACCATCCGCTCATGCGGGACGCCCTCGCGAACCTCTTCCGCGCCGAGCCGGGGTTCGAGGTCGTGGGGGAGGCCTCCGAGGGTGCCGAGGCGGTCGCGGAGAGTCTGCGGCTGTCCCCCGACGTGGTGCTCATGGACATCCGCATGCCCGGGATGGACGGGATCGAGGCCACACGCCAGATCGTGGCGCAGTGCCCGGACACCCGGGTGCTGGCGCTGACCACGTTCTCCACCCTCGAGTACGTGGTTCCGGCGCTGCGCGCGGGCGCTTCCGGCTACCTGGTCAAGGACGCCCGGCACGACGACATCGTCTCGGCCGTGACCCTGATCCGCGACGACGAGCTGGCCCTGTCCCCGTCCGTGGCGAACTCCCTGGCCAACAACGTGCTGGGCGACGTCCCCGTGCCCTCCGTGCGGCGGGGACGCGGCCGTGGGGCCCTGACCCAGGCGGCGATGTCCCCGCCGCCGGGCCCGCACCCCGGCGCGCCCAAGCTCACCCCGCGCGAGCAGGAGACGCTGGAGTGGATCGCCAAGGGGCTCAACAACGCGGAGATCGCCGAGCGGATGACCGTGTCCCACGGCAGCGTGAAGGCCTACGTGTCCCACCTGTGCGAGAAGCTCGCCGTGCGGGACCGGGTGCAGGTGCTGATCTCCGGCATCCAGTGGGGTCTCGTGCACCCCGAGCTGGACACGGACTCCGCCCCGGGGCCGCGGTGATTCACAGACGGTGCCCAGCTTCGGCGCGCAAGTCTGGCCGAATGGCCATGGTGGCTCGGGGTCCTCGTACGGCAGAGTGGTTTGTGGACATCGGATGAGATGTCCACGCGCTCCGGTGGGGCGGACGGTTGTACGGCGTTCGCATCCCCGACGGAGCGGACCGCTGGGTTCGCAGCGGGGGTTCTCGTGTCCCCTGTGTGACCGAACGAGTTCCGTGAGGCCTGGATCACCTCACGTGCAGCTCCGAGGATCCCCGCTGCGTCAGCGGTCCAGGGCAGACACGAGCCTGGCCCCGGCGTCCTTCGACCAGGGGGCGTCGGGGTTCTTCTGTGCCCTGCTCCCTCCGGTTCAGCGACCGCGGCCCGCGGGCTGCTCCGTGACTCGGGCCGCATCCGGTGCGTGTCCGTAGAACCACATGATGTGCTCACGCAGCAGCCGTGCTGCACGTTCCCCGTCCCGGGCTCGCGTGGCCCGGTGGATCGCCCGGTGCTGCTCCTGCAGCCGCTCCCGGATGCCCGGCCAGTCGGACGTGGCCGCCACGGTCTCCTGGACGTAGCCGATCGTGGCCTCCCGCAGCGACGCCATGATCGTCTCGAGCACCACGTTGCCGCCCAGCGAGGCCAGGTGCAGGTGGAACTGGGCGTCCAGGGCGTGGAACTCCTCGTTCCCCACCTCCGGGTCCTCCATGCGGTCCAGCATCTGCTCGGCCTCCGCGAGCACGCGGTCCCGTTCCCCGGTCTCCGACGACGCCGCGTCCAGGCTGGACTGCGTCTCCAGCAGGATGCGGGTGCTCACCACGTCTGCCACCGGCAGGGAGCGGGTGGCGATGTGCATCCGCAGCGCCCAGCCCAGGGCCGCCGAGGGATCCGAGATGACAGTGGCGCCGGACTGCGGACCCGATCCGGTGGCGGTGCGCACCAGCCCCATGGCGGCGAGGATTCGCACGGCCTCCCGCACCGACGCCCGCGAGATGCCGAAGTCCTCGGCCAGGGCGCGCTCGGCGGGCAGCTTGTCGCCCACGCGCAGACCTCCCGAGCGCAGCTGCTGCTCGAGCCAGTCCAGCACCACCGTGTAGGCGGGTGCAGTGCTCATGGTTCCTCCCCGGATCCTGACGTGCGATGGCCCGCCACCGCGAGCTGCGGTGGCGGGCCGAGACCGTTCACTGTACTCGGCCGTCTCAGGCCGCCGGCAGCATCCATGCGAGCACGTTCGACTGCAGGAACACCAGGCAGCACAGCGCGAGCAGCATGCCCAGGGACCACGGGAGCACGGAGCGGAAGATCTGCGACTCCTTGCCCTGCATCCCCACGGCCGAGGACGCGATGGCCAGGGACTGGGGCGAGATCATCTTGCCCACCACACCGCCGGACGTGTTCGCCGCGGTCATCAGGTACGGGTCCAGCCCGGAGCCCAGGGCCGCGGTCTTCTGCAGGTTGGCGAACAGGGCGTTGGCGGAGGTGTCCGATCCGGTCACGGCCGTGCCCACCCAGCCCAGCACGGGGGAGAAGAAGGCGAACGCCCCGCCGAGTCCCGCGACGAACGTGCCGATCGCCAGGGTCTGGCCGGAGAAGTTCATGACGTAGGCCAGGGCCAGGACCGACATGATGGTCAGGGCGGAGAAGCGCATCTTCCAGAAGCAGCGGCCGATCTCCGCCAGGGCGTCGCCGATGTTCAGGCGGAACGTGCCGTGGTGGTTGAACACGGCGTAGACCACGGCCACCACCAGGCCGGTGAACAGCAGCAGCGTTCCGGGGCTCGAGAGCCACTGGAACGTGTAGACGGTCCCGGAGATGGGGTCCCCCTGGGCGTTGACCAGGTGGCCGTGCAGGCCGGGCCAGGGGATCTTCACGTCAGTGGAGGCGAGGGCCTTGGGGATGCTGACCCCCGCGGTCCAGAGCTTGGCGATCCCGAAGACCACCACCACGAGCACGTAGGGCAGTACGGCCATCCACACGCGTGCCGGCGTGAGCACCGCCGCGTTCTCGGGGCGGGTGACGCCCAGGTCCGCGCGCACCTCCTCCGCGCCCTTGGGCCGCCAGAAGCGCATGAGGACCACGATGGCCGCGAGGCCCACCAGCGAGGCCACCACGTCCGTGAGCTCGTAGGAGAAGTGGGTGGCGCACCACCACTGGGCCACGGCGAAGCTGCCGCCCACCACCAGCGCGGCGGGCCAGGCCTGCTTGAGGCCCCGGGCGCCGTCGACGATCATCAGCAGGAAGAACGGAACCACGAACGCGAAGAACGGGGCCTGGTGTCCCACCACCGCGCCGATGTGCGCGGGATCCAGGTCCGTCAGGGTGCCGGCCGTGGTGATGGGGATGGCGATGGCGCCGAAGGCCACGGGGGCGGTGTTGGCGATCAGGACCAGGGTGGCCGTCTTGAGGGGCTTGAGACCCAGCGCCAGGATCATGGTGGCCGTGATGGCCACGGGAGCACCGAAGCCGGCGAGGGCCTCCAGCAGGCCGCCGAAGCAGAAGGCGATCAGCATGGCCTGGATGCGCAGGTCGCCGCCGCCGATGGTGTCGAAGATCGTGCGCAGGTCCTCGAAGCGGCCGGACAGCACGGTCACCTGGTAGAACCACAGGGCCATGACCACGATCCACACGATGGGGAACAGGCCGTAGACGGCGCCCTGGGTGGCAGTCAGCGCGGCGAGCTGGGCCGGCATGCCGAAGCCGAAGACCGCCACGAGCAGGGCCACGGCGAGCGAGGTCAGCCCCGCCACGTAGGCGCTCGCCTTGAAGGCGAGCAGCATCACGAAGAAGGTCAGCAGGGGCAGGCAGCCGACCAGGGCTGACCAGCCCACGCTGCCCGCCACGGCATCGGTGGCGGCGGTGAATGTGTTCACGGGTTCTCCAAGGGGTGGGGCCGGATCGGAACCGTGGTTCCCGGATCGAGGGGGCGGTCCCGGCGGGCGGTGTGCGTTGTGTCCGGGACGGGTCGTACGATGAGTGGTCAGACCACAGTGGTCCGACCACACAGCGTACATGATCCATGTCACACGGTGAAGGAGTCGCGCACCCGCGGGTGCGGGCCCCACGTGCCCCTGCGGTGAACTGTCCCGGGGTGGGTTGCGCGTTGTTGTGACCGGACTCACGGGCGTAGCCTGGTCTGGCCACAGAGATGGACCGGGGCACAGCATGACCGGCGCAGACGGTTGGGAGACCACACACATGAGAATCGCGCTCTTCGCCACGTGCATCGTGGACGCCATGTACCCCAAGGTGGCGCTGGCCACCGTGCGGATCCTGGAGCGGCTGGGGCACGAGGTCGTGTTCCCCCAGGGGCAGGGCTGCTGCTCGCAGATGCACGTCAACAGCGGGTACTTCCAGGACGCCGTGCCGGTCATCCGCAACCACGTGCGCGCCTTCACCAGCGTGGACTACGACGTCGCCGTGGCACCGTCCGGCTCGTGCGTGGCCTCCCTGGGCCACCAGCAGCCCATGGTCGCCCGCGAGTGCGGTGAGGACGCCCTGGCGGAGGACGCCGAGATGGTCGCCGGGAACACGTACGAGCTCTCCGAGCTGCTCGTGGACGTGCTGGGCGTGACCGACGCCGCCGAGCAGCTGGGCTCGTACTTCCCGCACCCCGTGACGTACCACCCCTCGTGCCACGGCATGCGGCTGCTGGGGCTCGGGGACCGCCAGAAGGACCTCGTGCGCTCCGTTGCGGACATCGAGTTCCACGAGCTGCCGGACGCCGAGGAGTGCTGCGGCTTCGGCGGCACCTTCTCCTTCAAGAACCCGGACGTCTCCGGTGCCATGGCGGACGCCAAGCTCGACAACATACGCGGCTCCGGCGCCTCGCTGTGCACCGGCGGGGACGCCTCCTGCCTGATGCACCTGGGCGGAGCCGCCTCCAAGCGCAAGGTGGACGTCCAGACCGTCCACTTCGCGGAGATCCTCGCGTCCACCCGGTCCAACCCGCTGCACGTGGAGGGTCCCGTGGAGCTGTCCATCCCCCAGCCCGGCCGCCGCTCGGCGAGCCCGGCCACCACGGCAGGAGCCACTCGATGAGCGTCACGTCCCTCGGCATGCCCGCAGTGCGCCCCGTGCACGGGCAGGGCAACCTGCACGCGCAGGTGGCGTTCCCCAAGGCCGCCAAGAAAGAGCTGCAGAACGAGCAGATGCGGGCCAACATCCGGCACGCCACCCACACCATCCGCGCCAAGCGCGCCGGCGTGGTGGGGGAGGTTCCGGACTGGAGCGAGCTGCGCGACGCCGGCTCCGCCATCAAGGAGACCGTGATGGCGCACCTGCCCGAGCTGCTCGAGCAGTTCGAGGCGAACGTGACGGCACGCGGCGGCGTCGTCCACTGGGCCCGGGACGCGGACGAGGCGAACGCCATCGTGACGCGCCTGGTCCAGGAGCAGGACACCACGGACGTCATCAAGGTGAAGTCCATGGCCACCCAGGAGATCGGGCTGGACGAGCACCTCTCCGAGCACGGGATCACCGCCACGGAGACGGACCTGGCCGAGCTCATCGTGCAGCTGGGGCGGGACAAGCCCTCGCACATCCTGGTGCCCGCGATCCACAAGAACCGCGAGGAGATCCGCGAGATCTTCAGCCGTGAGATGCCCGGTGTCACGGACGAGCTCACGAGCGAGCCCCGAGTCCTCGCGGAGGCGGCCCGGCAGCACCTGCGGGAGAAGTTCCTGACCTCCAAGGTGGCCATCAGCGGCGCGAACTTCGGCATCGCGGACACCGGCACCCTGTCCGTGGTGGAGTCCGAGGGCAACGGCCGCATGTGCCTCACCCTCCCCGAGACGCTCATCACCGTGATGGGCATCGAGAAGCTGCTGCCCACCTACCAGGACCTCGAGGTGTTCTTCCAGCTCCTCCCGCGCTCCTCCACGGGTGAGCGCATGAACCCGTACACCTCCCTGTGGACGGGCGTGACCCCGGGGGACGGCCCCAAGAACTTCCACGTGGTGCTGCTGGACAACGGCCGCTCCGCCGTGCTCTCGGACCCCAAGGGGCGCTCCGCGCTGCACTGCATCCGCTGCTCGGCGTGCCTGAACGTGTGCCCGGTGTACGAGCACGCGGGTGGCCACTCCTACGGCTCCACCTACCCCGGTCCCATCGGGGCGATCCTCTCGCCGCAGCTCACGGGCATCACGTCCGAGAAGAACGCCTCCCTGCCCTACGCGTCCTCGCTGTGCGGTGCGTGCTACCAGGTGTGTCCCGTGAAGATCAACATCCCGGACATCCTGGTGCACCTGCGGGACGAGGACATCCGCACCCAGCACGGTGAGCGCGTGGACCGGGCCGAACCGGCTCCCGCCACCGAGGACCCGGCCGTGGGTGGCGCCGATGACTGGCGCGAGGAGAAGTCCCTCACCGCGGACGAGGGCCAGGGCGGTCAGGACTCGGCGCCCTCCGAGGGATCCCTGTCCCAGCTGGGCTCGCGGGCGCGCCGCGCCGGGCGCCGGATGCGCCGGGCCGTCCCCTCCCGAGGACTGCCCACGCAGATGGACGCGATGATGAAGGGCGCGTCCTTCGTGATGTCCTCCGGTCAGCGGATGTCGCTCGTCGAGCGCGGGCTGCCCATGGGCCGACTGGTGGCGGGCCGCGACCACGCCATCGGCTGGCTGCCCGGCATGGTGGGCGGCTGGACCGACGAGCGGGACATCCCCGAACCGCCCAAGGAGTCCTTCCGCAACTGGTGGAAGAAGCACGAGGGGGAGACCGACGAGCGCCTCGCACGCGACGGTGCCCCGGCGGCGTCCGGCCTGCAGCGCAGCGGTGACGAACGCGCGGAGGGCAGCGCGGCGGCGTCGGCCATCCCGGACGCTCCCGCGGCCGAGGACGCGGCCAAGGCCTCCCGTGTGGCGGAGACCGCCGCCGGCACGGGCGACGACGCGGCCACCCCGGGTGCCGGTCCCGACGCCGTGGCCGGGGGCCAGCAGGAGGCCACGGGCGATCCGCACGAGGACAACATCGACGCCCCCAACGGCCACGCCGAGCGCGGGGACCAGAACGGAGAGCAGGCATGAGCGCGGACGCCAAGACCGAGATCCTGGAGCGGCTCCACGGCGCGCTCTCCGACCGTCCGCAGGCCCCCGAGGTCCCCCGGGACTACCGGCACACCTCGGAGCTCTCGCGCGACGAGATCGTCGACATGCTCGAGGACCGGCTGCTGGACTACAAGGCCAACGTGTACCGGGAGACGGCGGGGACGGTGGCGCAGCGCATCGCCACGCAGCTGGGGGCGTCCGCGCGCTACGTGATCCCCGAGGGGCTGGACACCGCGCTGCTCCCGGAGGAGACCGCGGCGCGCCGGGCCATCGTGGATCCCAACGACGGTCGCAAGGCCTCCGCGCTGACCGTGCGGGACCTCAACCGGGTGGACGCCGTGGTGACCTCCTCCACGGTCTCATGCGCGCAGACGGGCACCATCTTCCTGTCCGGGCGCCCGGACGAGGGCCGCCGCGCCATCACCCTGGTGCCGGACCACCACATCTGCGTCGTGCCGCTGGACTCCGTGGTGGAGCTGATCCCCGAGGCCATGGCCCGCGTGGAACCCACCGCGCCCACCACCATGATCTCGGGCCCGTCCGCCACGTCGGACATCGAGCTCGAGCGCGTGGAAGGTGTCCACGGGCCGCGCACGCTGGACGTGATCCTGCTGGGCTGACGGTCTGACCGGTCGACGGGCCCGCGCAGCAGCGCCCCGGGGCCCCGCCCCGGGGGACCCACCCACGAGCTGATGCCCAGGTTCACCCCGAGGGATTAAGTGCAGATATTGCCATTTACCAACCGGTAGATGGCAATATCTGCACTTTTTTCTGCGTGGACGCAGGGCGGTGCTGACGGTGCGCCAGGCTGGTGAGGTGCGGGAGGGGAACAAGGCGCTCGCGGCGCGTGGCCCCTGCACTGCTCAGTAGCGCGGCTGCGAGGGGTCCACGTCCTCGATCCACGCGAGGATGCCACCGTCCAGGTGCTTGAGGTCGTCCTCCCGCAGGGCATAGTCGGCTCGCAGGGCCGCGAGGGCCCGAGCTGAGCGGACCCCGGCCTTGCAGTGCAGGACAACGTCCCCCTCGGTGCCCGCGGGCAGCGCCCGCACGCCGTCGGCGAGCAGCCGGTCCAGGGGCACCGCAACGGATCCGGGGATCGAGACCAGCTGCCGCTCCCAGTCCTCGCGCACGTCCACGAGCGTGAAGGCGGTCTCGCCGCGCTCGCGGGCCTCCAGCAGCCGGGCGAGTTCGGTGGCGTCCACGGTCTCGACGGCGCTCGGTGCGGCCGGCGGGGTGCCCACCCCGGCCTCGGGGGCAGCGGGCGAGACGTCCCCGCGGTCCGCCGCGTCGTCGCCGGGGGAGGGAAGGCCGCACGCCACGAAGACCTGCGAGAGGTCGGTCACGGGCTTGCGCTCCGGGTCCGGCAGGACGGTGAGGGTTCGCCACGTCTGGGCGAGCGCGTCGTGGACAAGGACCCGGCCCACGAGGGGCGCGCCCAGGCCGGTGAGGAGTTTGAGGGCCTCGGTGGCCATCACGGAGCCGATGGTTGCGGGCAGGACGCCCAGCACCCCGCCCTCCGCGCACGAGGGGACGGAACCGGCCGGGGGAGCCTCCGGGTAGAGGTCCCGGTACACCGGTCCGCGGCCCGCCCAGAACACCGAGACCTGGCCGTCGAAGCGCAGGATGGAGCCCCACACCACGGGGATCCCGGTGAGCTCGGCGGCGTCCGCCACGAGGTAGCGGGTGGCGAAGTTGTCCGCGCCGTCCAGCACCAGGTCGTAATGCCCCAGGATCTCCAGGGCGTTCCCGGTGCTGAGCCGGGTGTCGTGGGTCCGCACGGTGACCAGCGGGTTGAGGCGGGCCACGGCGTCCGCGGCGGAGTCCACTTTGGGCCGTCCCACGTCCGCCACGGTGTGGATCACCTGGCGCTGCAGGTTGGAGACGGACACGACGTCGTCGTCCACGACGCCCAGGGTTCCCACACCGGCGGCCGCGAGGTACTGCAGTGCGGGTGCGCCCAGGCCGCCGGCGCCGACCACGAGCACGCGCGCGTTCTTGAGCCGACGCTGTCCCTCCGGGCCGAAATGCGCAAGCGTGAGGTGGCGCGAGTACCGTTCGAGCTCCTCGCGGGTGAGGTCTGCGGCCGGTTCCACCAGGGGGTCGAACGGGGAGGGAGCACTCATCGGGTGACGTCCCCCGCGGCCTCGGCCACGGACCGGGCGGGCCAGTCCCCGCGGGGGGCGTCCTCGCCCGCACCGATTCGGCCGGCCATGGGCGAGGAGGCCAGAGCATGGGTTCGGCGTGCAATGCGTCCCGCGCCGCGCGCGAGCAGACCAGCCTGCACGGCGTGCTTCATGGCGTGCGCCATGGCCACGGGGTCCTGGGCGCGGGTCACCGCGGAGGCGAGCAGCACGGCGTCGCACCCGAGCTCCATGGCCAGCGCCGCCTCGGACGCCGTGCCGATGCCGGCGTCCAGCACCACGGGCACGCCGGCACGCGAGGCGATCAGCTCGATGTTGTGGGGGTTCAGGATGCCGAGTCCCGTACCGATCGGTGCACCCAGGGGCATCACGGCGCTGGCCCCGGCGTCCTCGAGGCGCAGCGCGAGCACGGGGTCGTCGGACGTGTACGCGAAGACCTTGAAGCCACGCCGCACGAGCTTCTCGGTGGCGTCCAGCAGCTCCACGCCGTCCGGCAGCAGGGTGTCCTCGTCAGAGATGATCTCCAGCTTGACCCAGTCCGTCTCCAGCGCCTCGCGTCCGAGTTCCGCGGTCAGCAGCGCGTCCCGGGCCGTGTAGCACCCGGCGGTGTTGGGCAGCACCCGGATGCCGTGGCGGCGCAGGATCCCGTACAGGCTGTCCTGCGGCGCCCCTGACGACGCCGCTCCTCCCGTCCCGCGGCTGCCTCCCGTTCCGTGCGGGGCGCCTCCGTCCGCCCCCGCTCCGGAGCCACCGGGAACGGAGGTGGCACCCGGCCGTGACGGCCCGGGGGAGAAGCGCCGCAGGGCCACCGTGGTCAGCTCGGTGCCGGAGGCCAGCAGGGCGCGCTCGAGCATGGCGAGGTCCGTGAGACCGCCGGTGCCCATGATGAGCCGTGAGGTCAGCTCCACCCCGGCCACCGTCAGCGGCGTTGTGCCCAGATCCGTGTCCGTCATGCTCAGCCTCCCTGCACCGCGGTGACGACCTCCACGGACTGCCCCGGTGCCACGGCGGTGGTGGCCCACAGGGAGCGGGGGACCACGGTGTCGTCCACGGCCACGGCGATCCCCAGGGGGTGCCCGCCCGCGGCGGTGCCCTGGGGGGTGATCTCCCGGCCGGTCAGCTGGGCCACCGCATCGGTGAGGGTGAACCCCTCTCCAACTTCCACAGGGGAGCCGTTGATGCTCGCGGTGCCCGGACCGGCGTGGTGCCGCGGTGCGGGAGGCTCGCCAGTGGCGGGCACCGGTCCTCCGGTGTCCGGAGAACCGGGCTCGGCGCCGGCCTCTGGTGTGTGCGGTGCAGGGGCGCTCATGCGAGTCCTCCCGAGAAGTCGGTGGTGTCGTGCAGGTCGTCGTTCGGGCGGGAGTGCCGCCCCGGATCCGTGGCGGCGAGGAACTCCACGTCCCGCTGGTGGTCCACGGCGGGGTCCAGGATCCCGGTCACGCGCTCCGCCGCCAGACGCGAGGCCACCGGGGTCAGCAGGATGCCGTGGCGGAAGTGCCCGGTGCTGATCACCAGCCCGGCCGCGGAGGTGGTCCCGAGGTAGGGGAGGTCGTCCGGGGTGCCCGGGCGGGCCCGGGCCATCATCTCCAGGACGTCGCAGTCGTCGATCGCGGGAACCACCGCGCGGGCGTCCCGCAGGAGCTGGTGGACGCCTCCGGCCAGCACCGACTCCCGGCCGTCCTCGCGGTTGGTGGCACCGACCACCAGGGTGCGGTCCACGCGCGGGACCATGTAGACCGGGCGGCCCATGACCTGGGCGCGCACCGTGCGGGTCAGCAGGTGCTCCTCACCGGGTCCCAGCACGGAGTCGGGGACGCGCAGCCGCAGGATGTCACCGAACACGGGTCGCAGCCGCAGCTCCAGGTCCTCGGGCAGCCCGCCCATCGTGTTGGCCGTGAGCCCCGAGGCCACCACCACCGCGTCCGCGGGGATCCTCTCACCGTTGTCCAGGAGCACACCCTCCACCCTGCGGGGGCCCTTGCGGGGGACCTGCACCGACTCCACCCGGTGGGTCAGCCAGGTGGCCGGGCCGGCATCCGCAGCGCCCTCGAGCGTCTCGGCGTGCGGTGCGTTGAGGGCCTCGACCATGGCGGCGGCCAGCATCCGCGGGTCCACCTGACGGTCGGAGACAATGCGCACGGCACCCCCGAGCCTGGGGGCAAGCGCGGGTTCCATGGAGCGGGCCTCGCGCGTGGAAATCTCCTCCACGTCCATGCCCGAGGCGATCTGGTGGGAGGCGAGGTCGGAGAGGGACCGGGCGTCCGCGGCGTCGGCGGCGACCACCAGCGTCTCCTCGGTGCGGTATCCCGTGGCGAGTCCCGTGGCCGCGGCCACGCGCTCCACGAAGCCGGGGTACTCCTCGGCGGACGCGCGCATCAGGGGGTAGAGCCGCTCCTGGCCGTACTGGGTCTCCGCGACGGGCGCCAGCATCCCCGCGGCGGCGCGTGTGGCGCCCCACGCGGGCTGGGGATCGGCCACGGTGACGGCGGCCCCGCGGCGTCGCAGTTCGAGCGCTGTGGCCAGGCCGATCAGACCGGCCCCGGCCACTACCACGTGGGCGGGCGTGTTCTCGGGCATCTCTTCCTCCCTCCGGCGGCATGATCCGCATCAGGTGACCGGTCGGCGGCTCACGCCCTCTCAGCCCGCTGCGGTGGTCCGTGCGGACGGGTGCGGGCTCCCGTGGAGCTCGTCGGACGGCGCGGTGGGTGGCGGCCGGACGACGCCGCCAGTCTAGTCCTCCCCGTGGCCCCCGTCCCCGGGGAATTCGCGGGGAGCAGATCGCTCGCCGCGCGCCCAGTGCCGGTTCGTGCCACGATGGCGGCATGGCACGCATCGAGGACCAGGGACGACGACGCCGAGAGAAGCTGCGGGACGCACGGCTCTACGTGTGCGTGACCGCGCGGCGGGAACGCGGTGACCTGCGGGAGTTCCTGCACGCCGCGTACGAGGGTGGGACGGACATCATCCAGCTGCGGGACAAGACGCTCGAGGCGGCCGCGGAGATCGAGGCCATCGAGGTGCTCGCGGAGGTCGCCCGTGAGCACGGCAAGCTCTTCGCGGTGAACGACCGCGCGGACGTGGCCCTTCTGACCGGCGCGGACGTGTTCCACGTGGGCCAGGGGGATCTCACCACGCAGCAGGCCCGCACGGTGCTGGGCCCTGACGTGGTGCTCGGCCGCTCGTGCCACTCGCCCGCCCAGGTGGACGCCGCGCTCGCGGATCCCGGGCTCGACTACTTCTGCACCGGACCGGTCTGGGAGACCCCCACCAAGCCGGGACGGGCCGCGGTGGGCCTGGAGCTGCCCCGCTACGCCGCGGAGCACGCCGGGGACACGCCGTTCTTCGCGATCGGGGGTGTCGACGCCGCCCGGCTCCCCGCCGTGCTCGGCACCGGGGCCTCGCGCATCGTGGTGGTGCGGGCGGTCACCGAGGCCGCCGATGTCACCGCCGCCGCGCGCGAACTCCGGGACGCGCTGCCCGCCTGAGCAGGGAGGCGGCACGACGCGTCGTCGCCCCGGGGGTCCCTGCCCGCGGGTCGACGACGGGAAGAGGTGAGGGTGGCTGTGCGTGTGGAAGAACCGGGGCCGGAGGTCAGGCATGCCCCACGCACTGACTGGGATGCTGCTCGCACCACGGGGTGACGCCCGGCAGGCGGCCCCGGTGGGTGGCCACCCACCGGTAGACGACCTCCTGGGTGCGGCCCACCAGCGGCAGGCCGTGGAACGCTGCGAAGCAGCGCGTGCCCAGGGCCGCGTCGAGGATGTCTGCGACAGCCCGTGCGCCGCTCACCGCGTGCCCGCCCGTGGCCTGCGGGTCTCCGTACCCGGCCCCGAGATCTGCGGGCCCCGGCGTGCCCGGTGGTACAGCGTCAGCTCGCGGACCGTGGCAGGCAGTGACCGGGGCCCCGCCCCCGCGCGGCCGCCGCGCAGTGTGCAGGGGGTTGTCCCCGGCCTGGGGGACCGCCCAGACCGAGGCGTCGCACTGCTGCGGGGTCAGGCCGAAGCGCTCCGGCACGCCCGGGTGCTGCCACGCGTGCAGCTCGATCCGTCCGTGGCGGTCCAGGTGTTCCACCCAGCCCACCGCGCGGGTGCAGAAACCGCACCGGCCGTCGAAGACCACGTGCAGCCGGGTGCTCACAGGACCACGCTCCCCGAGACGCACACCGTGCAGTGCCCACCCATGCGCACGGCACCCGTGGCATCCGCGCTCACGCGGACCAGCCCTCGACGACCCATCCGGGTGCCCTGACGTGCGGTGTAGTCCTGCGGGGCGCGGCCGGTCCGCACGAGCCACTGCGCGAGACCCGCGTTGAGGCTGCCGGTCACGGGGTCTTCGTACCCAGCGGCCCCGGGCACGAACGCGCGCACCTCGAAGCGGTGCTCCGCGACCTCGGGAGCGGGGCCGAGCACCCCCACCTTGTGCGCACCGAGCGCGGCGAAGGTGGGTTCCAGTGCGAGCACCTCGTCCGCGGAGCGGAGAAGCAGCGCGGCCCACCCGGGGCCGTTGTCCACCCACTGGTGCGCCACCACCTGGCCCGGGTCCAGGCCCAGCCCGGTGGTGATCGGCTCCAGCACGTCCGGCGCGAGGTCCCCCGAGCGGAGGGTGGGCGGGGCCTCGAAGGCGAGGGCGGCGTCGTCGTCCGTGGGGTGGACGCGGACCAGGCCCGCGGCGCACTCCTGGACGATGACGTCACCGCGCGGCGTGTTCCCTGCCGCGAGCCACGCGCGGGTCGAGCCCAGGGTGGGGTGGCCCGCGAAAGGCAGCTCGCGGTCGGGCGTGAAGATGCGCAGCCGGTAGTCCGCCTCGGGGGAGGTGGGCGGCAGCACGAACGTGGTCTCGGAGAGGTTGGTCCAGTTCGCGAACCGTGCCATCTGCTCGTCCGTGAGGTCCGCGCCGTCCAGGACGACGGCCACGGGATTGCCCAGGAAGGGCTCGGCGGAGAACACGTCCACCTGGGCGAACGGGCGGGAACGGGATGCGGAGGTCATGCCCCGATTCCACCACGCGGCCCCGACGCGGGGACGGGCATGAAAAAATCCCCTTGCTCCGGTTGCGGAGGAGCAAGGGGATTTCGGTCGGGATGACAGGATTTGAACCTGCGACCTCGTCGTCCCGAACGACGCGCGCTACCAAGCTGCGCCACATCCCGGAAGTTGCACGGGCGGACCCGCGAACAACTGCTTCAGCATAGCGTCAGGGTCCGGAGAATGTGAAATTTCCCCGCGCCGCCCCGGTAGCCTCGCTGGTATGGAGAACCCCGCCGTGACGGCCGTCACCCCTCGCACGTGGTGGCGCGTGGGCGCGGCCATGTTCACCGTGGGGTTCGGTGCCAACCTTTTCGCCCCGATGCTCGAGGTCTACCGCTCGCAGGACGGGCTCAGCGAGTCCTTCGTGACCGGGATGCTGGGGATCTACGCGGCGGGCCTCGTGCCTGCGCTGCTCGTGCTCGGCCCGGTCTCCGACCACCGGGGCCGGCGCGCCGTGATGCGCCCCGCGCTCGCGGTGGTCCTCGTGGCGTCCCTGGTGCTCGCGGCGGCGTCCCACACCACGGACTGGCTGCTGTACGCGGGCCGCTGGATCATGGGCTTCGGCGTGGGGATGGCCATGGCGTCCGGGTCCGCGTGGGTCAAGCAGCTGAGCACCGACCGCCCGGGTGCCGGGCCCCGGCGGGCCACCGTGGTGCTCTCCGCGGGCTTTGGTGCCGGGCCGCTCGCGGCCGGGCTGCTCGCGCAGTTCCTGCCCGCGCCGCAGGTCACCCCGTTCGTGGTGCACGTGGTCCTCACCGTGGTGGCCGCGGTGCTCGTGTGGAACGTCCCCGAGACGCAGCCACCCGCGAGCGGCCCGCGCCCGTCACGGCCCCTGGTTCCTGCCGTGGCGCGCACATCCCGGTTCTTCTGGGTGGTCGCGGCGTGGGCGCCGTGGGTGTTCGGCACGGCGACGATTGCCTTTGCGAGCATCCCGTCCTTCCTGCTCAGCACCGTGCGCTGGCCCGTGGCCTACCTGGGCGTCGTGGCCGCTGCCGTGATGTTCACGGGCGTGCTGGTGCAGCCGCTCGCGGCGCGGCTCGCGCGCCACGGGTGGCTCCCGCTGTCCGTCACCGGGCTCGGCGCGGCGAGCGTGGGCCTGGTCCTCGGCGCGCTGACGGTGACCTGGCACTCGAGCTGGCTCGCGGTTCCCACGGCCGTGGTGCTGGGCGTGAGCTACGGGTTCATGATGGTGGCCGGGCTGCGCGAGGTGGAGCTCATGGCCCGCCCGCACGAGCTCGGGGCGCTCATCGGCGTGTTCTACACCCTCACCTACACGGGTTTCGCGGTGCCGTTCGTGCTGTCGCTCGTTGCGCCGGCCGTGGCCCGCTGGGCGGGGGTGGAGCCCACCACGGGCTTCGTGTGGTGCCTGCTCTTCGGCGTGCTGGTGTGCGCGGCCTCCGCGGTCCCGGTGGCGCGCGCCGCGGCACGGGGTGTCCCGGATCCGGGCACGACGCCGCCGCGCGCCTGAGCCGCGTCCGTCCGGCTCACCGGGTGACCCGCTCCAGGACCTGCAGCACGTGCTCGTAGGGCCGGCCCGTGGCCTCCGTGAGGGCCTGCTCGCACGTCCGGTTCAACGATGCATATGCACCGAAATCACCGGCCCGCACCTCTGCGGCCTCGCGCCGCGTGGCGGAGGCCGTGAGCTCCGGGTGCAGCATCCCGCGGTCCCCGGCGTAGCCGCAGCAGCCCCAGTCCACGGGCACGGTGACCTCCCGGGCGCACGCCCGGGCCACCCGCATGAGGTCTTCGATGGCGCCCAGGTGCACGGACGAGCACGTGGGGTGCACGGCCAGGGTCTCCAGGGGTGCTCCCCGGTCCAGGCCGGGCAGCACGTGCTCGGCGGTGAAGGTCACGGCGTCCACGAAGCGCAGCTCGCGGTACACGGGATGGTCCGTGGCCAGCTCCCGCATGGTCTCGAGCCCCTCGGTGCAGGACGCCGCATCGCACACCACGGGCAGGCGTCCCTGCTCGGAGGCTTCCCGCAGCATCCCGAGGGTCCGCTCGGTCATCGTGGCGTAGCCGGTGGGCAGCCCCTTGGACTTCCACGGGGTGCCGCAGCAGGCCGAGTCGATGCCCTCCGGGATCCGCACGGCCACACCGGCGCGCTCGCACAGCCGCAGGAACGCCTCGGAGGCCGAGGGGCCCTCCCCGGTCACCGTGCCGAACATCGCCCCGATGCACGCGGGGAAGAACACGGCCCGGACGGGATGGTGCTGCGCGGAGGCCGACGCCGCGGCGTCACCGCGGGCGGCCATCGCCCCCGGTTCCGCCGCACCCGTTCCCACGGCACTCGCGCCCGGGGTGCCCGCAACCCCTCGGGACGTTCGCTCGGCAGGGGAGGGCGCGGGCGGCGTCGTCAACCGGGAGCGGTTGCCGCCACCCGCCGGGAGCGTGGCGTTGTAGCGGGGGACCGTGTCCGCGCCGAGCACGGCGCGGGCCGCGCGGGTTGCGGAGACCGGAAGCACCGCGGGCATGCGCGAGGCCAGCGTGAGGGCGAAGGACGCCCCGGCGGACGTCGCGGCCCACGAGCGCGCGGCGGCCCCCCACGCGAGGTCCGCGACCGTGGAGTGGTTCTCCGCGCGCAGCCGGCGCACCAGGTCACCCGTGTTGATGTGCACGGGGCACGCCGTGACGCACATGCCGTCCACCGCGCACGTCTGCAGCCCGGCGTAGTCGTACTCGCGGCGCAGCCGTGCGGCCAGGGCGGTGTCCCCGCGCTCCTCGGCCCGGGCGATCTCCCGGCGGCCCACGATGCGCTGGCGCGGCGTGAGCGTGAGGTCCTGGGACGGGCACACCGGCTCGCAGTAGCCGCACTCCACGCAGCGGTCCACCTCGGACTCCACGGGCGGGGCGGTCTTGAGGTCCCGCAGGTACGCGCGCGGGTCCTCGGTGAGGATCACGCCGGGGTTGAAGCGGTTCCCGGGGTCGATCAGGGCCTTGAGCTCCACCATCACGGAGTGCAGCTCGTCCCCGTACTGCCGCCGCACGAACGGCGCCATGATGCGTCCGGTGCCGTGCTCGGCTTTCAGCGAGCCCCCGCGGCCGAGCACCAGGTCCACCATCTCCTCGGTGAACCGCTCGTAGCGCTCCAGCTGGGCGGGGTCGTCGAACTGCTCGTTGAGCATGAAGTGGACGTTGCCGTCCTTGGCGTGGCCGAAGATCACGGAGTCCCGGTAGCCGTGGGCGTCGAACAGCCCGGTGAGCTCCTCGCACGTGCCGCCCAGCTGGTCCACGGGCACCACCACGTCCTCGAGCAGCGCGTTGGTGCCCTGCGGCCGGTTGCCGGCCACGGTGGTGTAGAGCCCCTTGCGCACGGTCCACAGGCTCGCGCGCTCGCGGGGGTCAGTGGTCAGGGACACGGGCCCGGTCAGCTCCAGCGCATCGAAGGTGGACGACGCCGCCTGCGCCAGCTCCCGCACACCGTCCGGGGTGTCGTGCTGGTACTCCACGAGCAGCGCGGCCTGCTGGTCCACGGGGATGTCCATGATCGCGGGCGGGGCGAGCCCCGTGCGCTGCGAGACCGCCAGGGACGTGGCGTCCAGCAGCTCCAGGGTGGCGCAGTGCGAGCCCACCAGCTCCGGCACCGCGCTCGTGGCGGCCACCACGGTGGGGAACACCAGCAGGCCGGTGGCCACGTGCGGGTGCACGGGCACGGTGCGCAGGGTCGCGCTCGCCACGAACCCCAGCGTGCCCTCGGAGCCGATCATGAGGTGCTCCAGGATCGCCACGGGGTCCTCGTGGTCCAGGAACGAGTTCAGCCCGTAGCCCATGGTGTTCTTCATGGCGAACAGCCGCTCGACGGTCCGCACGGACTCCGGGTTGCCCCGCACGCGGTCCCGCAGCCGGAGCAGGCCCTCGAACAGCTCGGGCTCGCGCGCCCGCAACGTCTCGGCGGCGTCCGGGGCGGCGGTGTCCAGGACCGTGCCGGAGGGCAGCACGAGCACCATGGACTCCAGGGTGCGGTACGTGTTGAACTCCGTGCCGCACGCCATCCCGGAGGAGTTGTTGGCCACCACTCCGCCCAGCGTGCACGCCGACTCGCTCGCCGGATCCGGGCCCAGCGACCGCCCGTGCGGGGCCAGCCGGGCATTGACCTGGCGCACGGTGACGCCCGGCTGGACGCGCACGCGGGCGCCCCGGTCCAGGACCTCCACGGCCTTGAAGTGCCGGCGCACGTCCACGAGCAGCTGGTCCGTGACGGCCTGCCCGGACAGGGACGTGCCGCCCGAGCGCAGCGTCAGCCCCGCGCCCGCCTCCGCGGCGGCCGCGAAGATGCGCCCCACCTCGGACTCGTCCCGCGGACGCAGCACCGCGCGGGGCTGCAGCAGGTAGTGGGAGGCGTCGTGGGCCACGGCCCGCCGCTCCAGCTCCCCGCTGACGACGACGCCGCTGCCGCACTCCCGCTCGATCCTGGCCACCGCGCGGTCCAGCGGGGAGGCAGGGGTGGCAGGGGCGGCGTCGTCGGGCCGGTGGGTGGGGAGGGGGAGGCGGATCGGTGCCATGGGAAGTACCTCAGTCCGTGAGAGTGACCAGAACGGCTTGCGGCGGGCAGAAGAGCCGCACCGGGGCGAAGCGGGATTCCCCGAGTCCCTGGGAGATGTTCACGGGGACGCCCCGGTGCTCGATGAGCCCCTTGCAGATCGCCGGGTCCAGGTCGCAGTTGCTGACCAGCGCGCGACCCCCGGGCAGGCAGACCTGGCCGCCGTGGGTGTGTCCCGCGAAGACGATGTCCGCGCGGTCCGCGGCGAAGCGGTCCAGGGTCCGGAGGTACGGCGCGTGGGCCACCCCGATCCGCACGTCCGCGGGTGTCGGCTCGCCCTCGGGGAAACCGGGGTGGCGGTCGTAGTTCAGGTGGGGGTCGTCCACGCCGGAGAAGTCGAGGACCGCGCCGGCCACCTCCAGGCGCTGGGAGCGGTTGATGAGCCCCACCCAGCCGTGGGCGTCGAAGGCCCGGTGCATGTCCTCGGTGGGCAGCCGCGGCGCCTCGTCCTTCTTCTCGCTGGCCGTGGTGCGCCACAGGTAGCGCGCGGGGTTCTTGGGGCGCGGCGCGAAGTAGCAGTTGGACCCCGGGACGTACACGCCGGGGAAGCGGAACAGGGGCTCGAGGACCTCCAGCAGGTACGGCAGAGCCTTCATGTGGGAGAGGTTGTCCCCGGTGTCGACCACCAGGTCCGGCTCCAGTGCGGCCAGGGAGTGCACAAAGCGCTTCTTGGCCTCCTGCCCCGGAACGGTGTGCAGGTCCGAGATGTGCAGCACGCGCAGCGGCCGTGCGCCCCGCGGGAGGACGCGCACCGTCTCCTGCCGCAGCTGGAAGCGCCGACGCTCCACCAGGGAGGCCCACGCCAGTGTGCCCGCTCCCGCGGCGAACAAGCCCGCCCCGGCCGCGGCGACGAATCGCGCGGCCGGGGCGGTGCCGGTCTCGGGTGTTGCGGTCACTTCGTGGTGGAGAGGACGTTGGCGGGCGGGTCCGAGAAGGGCGCCGTGCTGTAGCTGGGGGCCACGGCCTTCATGTAGTTCTGCCACTGGGCACCCGCGTAGGTGGCGCCGTCCACCCAGTCGGTGCCCGAGCCGCCGGTCTTGCCACCGATGTTCAGACCGTTGAGGGAGCGCGAGCCGTACTCGTAGTTGCCTACCCAGGACGCGGTGGACAGACCCTTGGTGTAGCCGAGCATCCACGTCTGGGTGGAGTTGTCGGTGGTGCCCGTCTTGGCGGCGGACGCGTTCGGCAACCCGATCCCGCGCTGGTACGCGGAGCCCTTGACGATCACCTGTTCCAGGACGTGGTTCACGCCCTGCGCCACTTCCTTCTTGATCACCTGCTCGCACTTGGTGGCCGGGACCTCGTAGTTCTTCCCGGTGCTGTCCGTGACCTTGGTGATGGCGCGCGGCTCGCACATCACGCCGTCGTTGGCGAACGCGGAGAACGCCCGGGCCATGGTCATGGGGGAGATGTCCGCAGAACCGCCCAGCAGGGAGGAGAGCACCGTGGTGTCCACGGGGTCCCCGGTCTTGCCGTCGTGGATGCCCAGGGCCTTGGTGATCTCACCGATCGCGCACAGGTCCAGGTCCGCGGCCATGGCGTACAGGGCGGAGTTGATGGAGTTGTAGATGCCGTAGTCCACGTCCATCACCTTGTTGTAGCCCGGTGTGGCGTTCTGGAAGGTCAGACCCTCGCCGTTCGTCCCGGGCTCGATCTTGTACCCGTTGGGCAGGCACGAGGCTTTCCACTTGTAGTCCGCGGGGTAGTTCAGCTTCCGGGCGTCGATGCTGGCCTTGACGCCCTTGCCCGAGTTGATCCACTCGGCCAGGGTGAACGGCTTGAACGTGGAGCCCACCTGGAACCCGCCGGCGCCACCCATGGAACTGTCCACGTTGAAGTTGTACGTGGTGTTGGAGTCACCCTCCGCCGCGGAGTAGTTGGTGTTCTGCGCCATGGACACCACGTGGCCGTTGCTGGGCTCCAGGGAGACCAGGGCCGTGGAGACGTTGTCCGGGTTGTTGTCCTTGGGCTGCGTGGCGTTGACCTGCTCCTCCGCGGCCTTCTGGGCCTTGGGGTCCAGAGTGGTCTGGATGGTCAGTCCGCCGCGCTGCAGGGTGGCCAGACGCTCCTCCGGGGTGGCCCCGTAGACGTCCGACTGCATGATCTCGTTCTCCACGTAGTCGCAGAAGTACGGTGCCGACTTCGCCGCGGAGCAGCCCGAGTTGGTGGGGTGCACGTCCAGGGTCATCGGCTCCTTGGCCGCCTTCTCACCCTCCTCCTGCGTGATGGCGCCGGTCTGCACCATGGTGTCCAGCACCACGTTGCGCCGCTGGGTGGAGGCCTCCGGGTTCACCTGGGGGTCGTAGTAGTTGGGGGACTGCACCATGCCGGCCAGGGTGGCGGACTGCGCGATGCTGAGCTTGGAGGCGGGGATGCCCCAGTAGTACTGGGCGGCCGCTTCCACGCCGTAGTTGGAGCCGCCGAAGAGCACGATGTTCAGGTAGCCCTCGAGGATCTCGTCCTTGGACTTCTCCTGCTCCATGGACAGGGCGAGCTTGATCTCCTTGACCTTGTCCACCACGCCCTTGTCGGCGCCGATGGTGCTGGTCTCCTCGCCGTTGCGCACCTGCTGGTCGATGATGAGGTTGTTCACGTACTGCTGCGTGATGGTGGAGGCACCCTGCCGGGCGCTCGGGTTGACCAGGTTGTTGGCCATGGCACGGGCAATGCCCCACGGGTCCACGCCGCCGTGCTCGTAGAAGTCGCGGTCCTCGATGGAGGTGAGGGCGTCCACCATGTGCGGGGAGATCTCCTCCAGCGGCACGGGATCGCGGTTCTGGGCGAAGAACTTGGCCACCTCGGTGCCGTCCTTGGCCACCACGGTGGACGCCTGGGACACCGGGCCCGATTCCATCTCGGCGGGCAGGGACTTGAACCAGCCGACGGAGGCGTTGGCGGCCATTCCGGCGGCCGCGGCGGGGGGGATCAGGAGCCCGGCCACGACCACTCCGGCAACCACGGCAACCGCGATGAACGCGATGACGTTGCCCAGGACCGAGGTGGGCTCAGGGCCCGATGTGTTGCGTGATGCCATTGCGCCAGTCTACAAGCCGGGTCCGACCGCGGCGGTCCACCCGAGGTGCGGTCCGGCTGTGATGTCCCCGGCAGGCAGACCCGCGCGCGAGCACGTCCCGGCAAGTAGTGTGGTGGCCATGACCACTTGGGAATACGCAACCGTTCCGCTCATGATCCACGCCACCAAGCAGATCCTGGACAACTGGGGGGAGGACGGGTGGGAGCTCGTGACCGTGCTGCCCGGCACTCAGGCCGCGGACACGCCCGCGGGCAACATGACGGCGCCCGTGCAGACCAACCCGATCGCCTACTTCAAGCGTCCCAAGAACTGAGCGCGGGGAGGATCACACCATGAGTGAGGAAGTCGAAGCCAGGATCGCGCGGCTCGGACTCCAGCTGCCCGAGGTGGCCAAGCCCCTGGCGGCCTACGCCCCGGCCGTGGTGAGCGGCAACCACGTCTACACCGCGGGGCAGCTGCCCCTGGTGTCCGGTTCGCTGCCGGCCACCGGCGTGGTGAGCGACTCCGGCGCGGAGGGCACCGTGTCCCCCGAGCGCGCCGCGGAGCTCGCCGAGCGCTGCGCGCTCAACGCCATCGCGGCCGTGAAGTCGCAGATCGAGGACCTGGACCGGGTCCAGCGCATCGTGAAGGTCACGGGCTTCGTGGCCAGCGCCCCGGACTTCTACGGTCAGCCGGCCGTGGTGGACGGCGCGTCCACCCTGCTGGGCCGGGTCTTCGCCGGTGCCGGTGTGCACGCCCGCTCCGCCGTGGGTGTCAGCGTCCTGCCGCTGAACTCCCCGGTGGAGGTCGAGCTGATCGTCGAGTTCGCCTGAGCATGTCCGGGCACCGCGGCGGGGAGCGCATCTTCACCGTGCCCCCCGCCCACGCCAAGGCGGCCCGGGCGTGGCTGGACCGCGGGATCGGGCTCAACGGCTCCTCACCGCGGCACGGCGCGGCCACCGTCTTCGTGAGGGACGGAGACCGCGGGGTGGAGACCCTCATGCTGCACCGCCCCGGGCGGCAGGCCATGGGCACGCTGTCCTTCCCCGGCGGCATCACCGAGACCAGCGACGACGAACCCCTGGACTGGCGTGGGCCGTCCTCGGCGGAGTGGGCCCACAAGCTGCTCTCCGAGGACATCGGCCTGGCTCGGCGCAGCCTCGTGACGGCGGCACGCAAGACGTTCGTGGAGGCGGGAATCCTGTTCGCGGGCACTCCCATGCACGGGGTGGCGGAGAACGTGGAGGGCGTGGACTGGATGCGCTCGCGCGAGCTGCTGGCCACGGAGGACATCTCGTTCGCGGACCTGCTGGCCAAGCGCAGCATGGCGTTCCACAGCGAGTGCCTGCGCCCCCTGTCCCACTGGGCCACCTCGGACTTCGTGCACCAGCGGCTGGACCTGCTGTTCTTCGCGGCCGCGGTGCCCGTGGGGCAGCGCCACTGCGCACTGGCCACCCAGCGCGGTCGGGCCTGGCTGGGATGGGTGGATGCCCGCGCGCTGCTCGAGGACCCCTGGTCCACGGACGTGCCCGAGACGTTCCGGCGGCAGGCGGAGGACTCCGCGCGCAGCGACGACCCCTGGCACTTCGACCTGGAGGAGCTCACCACGCCGGGCGTGCGGTGCGCGGTGGAGGCCGTGGCCGAGGCGTCCTCCGCGGTGGCCTTCCTGGCGGCTCGGCGGGACATGCGCGTCAAGCGGCCGCGGCTGGACCTGCGGGACGGCGAACCCGTCCTCGTGCTCGACGGCTGAGACCCGTCCGCACCCCGGGAACGGCGCAGAACGTGAGACGCCCGCGGCAGGTGCCGCGGGCGTCGTCGTGCTCCGGGGAACGGATCAGCGCGAGCGCTGCTTGAGGCGCTGCAGGTCCAGGATGACCACGGCGCGGGCCTCGAGACGGATCCAGCCGCGCTGGACGAACTCGGCCAGGGCCTTGTTCACGGTCTCGCGGGAGGCGCCGACCAGCTGGGCGAGCTCCTCCTGGGTGAGCTCGTGGGCCACCAGGATGCCGTCCGTGGCGGGGCGGCCGAAGCGGTCCGCGAGGTCCAGCAGCGCCTTGGCCACGCGGCCGGGGACGTCCGAGAACACGAGGTCCGCGAGGTTCTCGTTGGTGCGGCGCAGCCGGCGGGCCAGTGCCTGCAGCAGCTGGGCGGAGACCTCGGGGGAGTGCTGGATGACCTTGCGCAGGTTCTCGTGCTTGAGACCGGCCAGGCGGGTCTCGGAGACCGCGGTGGCGGACGTGGAACGGGGGCTGGGGTCGAACAGCGCCATCTCGCCGAAGATCTCGCCCGGGCCCATCACGGCCACGAGGTTCTCGCGGCCGTCGCTCGCGGTGCGGCCGAGCTTGATCTTGCCGGAGACGATGAAGTAGAGCTGGTCGCCGGGATCGCCCTCGTGGAACAAGGTGGCGCCGCGGGAGAGATCCACCTCGGTGATCTCCTTGGTCAGAGCGGCGAACGCCTCGTCGTCCAGGGAAGCGAAAAGCGGAGCGCGGCGCAGGACGTCGGTATCCAAGGTAGATCTCCTCACGAAGAAGGGTGAGCCCGTGTGGGGGCCACGTGCTAGATGACGTTCCATCGTAACGAATTTCACACGGTCCGGGTCCAGTCCCTCGGGTGGTGCTCAGAGTGAACGTTCAGGGAACTGTCGGATTTCCGTCCCGGGCCCATTGCACGGCGCCCGGATTCATGGTCCACCCCGTCACCCACCGTATGCTCGACCCGACACGCACCAGCTCCCCGCGTGGCCCCCCACCTTTGAGGACCTTCATGACCCTGGCCCTGAACCTTCTGGACGTGCTGCTGATCGTCGTGCTCCTGGCGTACCTGGTGGCCGGATACCGCCGGGGGTTCTTCCGGTCTCTTGCCGCCATCCTCGGGCTGGTCCTGGGCGCGGTGCTCGCGTTCTGGGCCGGCCCCGTGGTGGCCTCGTACGTGGACCCGCAGTGGCAGATCCCCGCCGTGCTGCTCACGGTGCTCGTGCTGCTGGCGCTCGGGGAGTACCTGGGCACCGTGCTGGGCCGGACGCTGTCGGGGCTGCTGGAGAAATCCGGCGTGGGGCTGCTGGACCGGCTCGGGGGTGCGGTGCTCAACGTGGCGGTGGCGGCGCTGGTCATCTCCCTGCTCGGTTCTCTGGTGGGCCAGTTCGGTCTGCCGGGACTGTCCCAGCAGGTGGCGTCCTCACAGGTGCTGCGGGGCATCGAGCGGCTCACGCCGGACGCGGTGCGCCATGCCATGACCCAGACCCGCAACGCGATCAGCGGCGCGCAGGGCATCCGCCAGCTGGACGAGCTGCTCTTCCCCACGGAGGCGGCGCCGGATCCCCAGGACACCCCCGACTCCCAGGTGGTCGCGGATGCCGGGCAGTCCGTGGTGCAGGTCTACGGCACGGCCGCTCAGTGCGCGCAGAACCAGACGGGCTCCGGGTTCGTGGCGCAGCCAGGCACCGTGGTCACCAACGCCCACGTGGTGGCCGGGGTGGACCAGCCGGTGGTGGAGACGCGCGACGGTCGCGTCTACCCGGCCCAGACGGTGCAGTACGACGCCGCCTCGGACCTCGCCGTGCTGCGCGTCCCCGACCTGCCGGAGGCCCCGCTCCCCATGCAGAGGGAGGTGAGCCCGGGGGAGACCGTGTCCTTTGCGGGGTACCCCCTGGGTGGCCCCTACACCCTGCGCCCGGCCACCATCCAGGGTGAGGCGGTGGCTCCCGTGCAGAACGTGACCACGGGCGAGACGCAGACGCGCAGCATCATCCAGATCGCCGGCAACGTGGAGCAGGGCAACTCGGGTGGTCCGCTGCTCGACGCCGACGGTCAGGTGGTGGGCGTCGTGTTCGCCAAGGCCGTGGAGGGTGAGGCCGGGTACGCCATTCCCGTGGACCGGGTCACCGAGATCCTCGCATCGGCGGGTGACTCCACCGCTCCAGTGCCCACGGGTCAGTGCGTGGCGGGCTGAGTCCCTTCCCGGGGACGCGGGTCGATCGGGCGCAGTGAGCACGCCGCCGCCGGTGGCGCGGGCGCGCTGAGCACGCCGTGGCAGGGCGGGGCTGCGGTGCTCTCAGCCGATCCCGAGGTTGCGGGCCACCACGTCCACGGCCAGCTCGTACCCGAGCACCCCGGCCCCGGCGATCACGGCCGTGGCCTGCGGTGAGACGAACGAGGTGTGCCGGAACGCCTCCCGACGGTGGACGTTGGAGATATGCACCTCCACGACCGGCATCTCGCACATCTCCAGCGCGTCGTGGACGGCCACGGAGTAGTGGGTCAGGGCGGCGGGGTTGATCACGATGCCGCAGGCCTCCGTGCGCGCCCGCTGGATCCAGTCCACGAGCTGGCCCTCCCAGTTGGACTGCTCGAACACGACCTCCAGGCCGTAGCTCTGCGCCCTGGCGCGCACGTTCGTCTCCACGTCCGCGAGCGTGGTGCTCCCGTAGATCTCGGGCTTGCGCGTCCCCAGTGTGTTCAGGTTGGGGCCGTTGAGGACGTGGATCGGCAGCTCGCTCATGCCCCCATTCAAGCGCATCGGCCCCGCACACCTCGCCACGGGCGCACGACGCCGCGGTGCCTCTCCCGGGCAGATCGCGCGGGCCGTTCCTCCGGCGGGCGCCGCCCGGGCGTCCGGCGGTCTCCGTCGCGGGGCCCTCGCCATGGACGACGCCGCCGCGGTGCCTCCCGTGGGGAAGGCGCCGCGGCGGCGTCGTGAACGCGGTGGTGCCGGTGGGCTACTTGGTGCCGAGCGAGTCCACGATCTGCTGCATGACCGTCTGGTCCGCGAGCGTGGAGACGTCCCCCACGGGGCGGTCCTCGGCGACGTCCTTGAGCAGACGGCGCATGATCTTGCCCGAGCGGGTCTTGGGCAGCTCGGGGACGATCAGCACCTTCTTGGGCTTGGCGATCGGGGAGATCTCCCGGCCCACGTGCGCGCGGATCTCCTCGGCGAGCTCGGCGGCGTCCCGGTTCTCGGCGGTGGCCTGGTCCGAGAGGATCACGAACGCGAACACGGCCTGGCCCGTGGTCTCGTCCTTGGCGCCCACCACGGCGGCCTCGGCCACGGACGGGTGGGAGACCAGCGCGGACTCGATCTCGGGGGTGGACAGGCGGTGGCCGGAGACGTTCATGACGTCGTCCACGCGGCCCAGGATCCACACGTCGCCGTCCTTGTCCCGCTTGGCGCCGTCACCGGCGAAGTACTTGTCCCCGAACTGGCCCCAGTAGGTGTTCACGAAGCGCTCGTCGTCACCCCAGATGGTGCGCAGCATGGAGGGCCACGGCTTGCGGACCACCAGGAAGCCGTCGGTCTCGTTGGGGAGGGAGGTGCCGGCGTCGTCCACCACGTCCACGGCGATGCCCGGCAGCGGCACCTGCGCGGAGCCCGGCTTGGCGGTGGTGACACCGGGCAGCGGGGAGATCATCATGGCGCCGGTCTCGGTCTGCCACCAGGTGTCCACGATGGGGCAGCGCCCGCCGCCGATCACGCGGTGGAACCAGGTCCACGCCTCGGGGTTGATGGCCTCGCCCACGGTGCCCAGCAGGCGCAGCGAGCTGAGGTCCCACTCGCCGGGGATGTCCTCGCCCCACTTCATCATGGTGCGGATGGCGGTGGGGGACGTGTAGAGGATGCTCACGCCGTACTTCTGCACGATCTCCCAGAACCGGCCGCGGTGCGGGGAGTCCGGGGTGCCCTCGTAGATCACCTGGGTGGCGCCGTTCACGAGCGGCGCGTAGGTGATGTACGTGTGGCCGGTGACCCACCCGACGTCCGCGGTGCACCAGTAGACGTCCGTCTCCGGCTTGAGGTCGAACACGTTCTTGTGCGTGAACGCCGCCTGGGTGAGGTAGCCGCCGGTGGTGTGCAGGATGCCCTTGGGCTTGCCGGTGGTGCCGGAGGTGTAGAGGATGAACAGCGGGTCCTCGGCGTTCTGCTCCGAGGGCGTGTGCTCGGTGGAGGCGTTCTCGGTGACCTCGTGCCACCACACGTCCCGGCCGTCCTGGAACGCGACGTCCTCGCCGTTGCGCTTGACCACCACCACGTGCTGGACGGAGCTCCCGCCCTTCTCCAGGGCGGCGTCCACGGCGGGCTTGAGCGTGGTGGGCTTGCCGCGGCGGTAGGAGCCGTCCGCGGTGACCACGAGCTTGGCCTCGCCGTCCTCGATGCGCGAGCGCAGGGCGTCCGCGGAGAAGCCGCCGAAGACCACCGAGTGGATCGCTCCGATGCGCGCGCACGCGAGCATGGTGATCACGGCCTCCGCGATCATGGGCAGGTACACGGCCACGCGGTCGCCCTTGCCCACGCCGAGCGCCTCGAACGCGTTCGCGGCCTTGGAGACCTCGTCCTTGAGCCGCGCGTACGTGTAGGACGCGCTGTCCCCGGGCTCGCCCTCGAAGTACAGGGCCACGCGGTCCCCGTTCCCGGCCTCCACGTGGCGGTCCACGGCGTTGTACGCGGCGTTGAGGGTGCCGTCCTGGAACCACTTGGCGAAGGGCGGGTTGGACCAGTCCAGCACCTCGGTGAACGGGGTGGACCACGTGAGCAGCTCGCGGGCCTGGTCCGCCCAGAACTCCTCGCCTTGCTCCTCGGCCCGCGTGTACAGCTCCGCGGTGGCGTTGGCCTGGGCGGCGAACTCCTCGCTCGGGGCGAAGGTCTTCGGCTGGGCTGCGGGATCCGGGGTCATGGTGCTCCTTCACTGGGGCCGGTGCGCGCCGCTCGCGCGGACGCGTGGTGCAGTTCACATTCTTCCGCTCAGCCTAGTGGAACCGCGCGGGCGCGCTCCATCGCGCGCGGGCGCATGTCGGGCTCGTTCCGTGCTGTTCGGGCGGGTTTGACCCCCGTCACGGCGCGCACCATGATCGAGGGCATGGAGACCCCCGCCGCAGCCGAGCACGTGCGCTTCGTCCCGGCGCGGCAGGCGGAGCAGGCGGCCGCGCGGCGTCGTCGTGCCGGGAGCGAGACGGCCCTGTCCAGGACGCGGCGCGCGCGGCGCATCCAGCGGATCCTCGCGCAGACATACTCCTACGCCGTGGCGGAGCTGGACTTCGACGACGCCTGGCAGCTGCTCGTGGCCACCGTCCTGTCCGCGCAGACCACCGACATCCGCGTCAATGCGGTCACGCCGGGGCTCTTCGCCGCGTACCCCGGCCCGCGCGAGCTGGCCGAGGCGCCCGCCGAGGACGTCCAGGAGATGGTGCGTTCCCTCGGCTTCTACCGCTCCAAGGCACGCTCGATCCAGGCCCTGGCCACGCGCGTCGTGGACGAGTACGACGGCGCCGTGCCCGGCACGCTCGCGGAGCTCGTGACCCTGCCCGGCGTGGGGCGCAAGACGGCGAACGTGGTGCTCGGCAACGCCTTCGGGGTGCCCGGCATCACCGTGGACACCCACTTCGGGCGGCTCGCCCGCAGGCTGGGATGGAGCACGCAGGAGGATCCGGTGAAGGTCGAGGCGGACGTGGCCGCGCTGTTCCCGCCCGCGCTGTGGACCGAGCTGTCCCACGAGCTGATCTACCACGGTCGGCGGATCTGCCACTCGCGCCGGCCGGCGTGCGGGGTGTGCCCGGTGGCGGACCTGTGCCCCTCCTACGGCGAGGGCCCCACGGACCCGGAGGCGGCACGGACGCTGCTCGGCTACGAGCTGAAACCCGGCCGCGAGGACCTGCTGGCCGGGTTCATGGCGGGACGCACCCGGCGGCAGCTGCGCGCCGAGGGACACACGCTCAGCGCGTGAGAGGACGGACGATGACCACTTCCCAGGCCCAGCCGGGCAGCCCGCGCGAGCAGCTCGTGGAGCTCGCGCGCCACGGCAACTCCGTGGTCATGCACGACCGCGAGCCGTGGCGGATCGGGCAGCTGGACGAGAACTTCCGGCACTCGGCGGTGCTCATCCTGTTCGGCGCGCTGGACAGTGTGCCCTCCGCCTATGCCGAGCACGCGGAGGGTCCCGGGCGGGACCTGGACGTGCTGCTGGTGCAGCGCGCCTCCACGCTGCGGGCGCATCCCGGCCAGGTGGCCTTTCCGGGCGGGCGCCTCGACCCTCCCGACGGCGAGCTGGGCACCACCGTGGAGACCCCCGGCGGGACCGTGAGCGCCCCGCACGTGCGCGCGGCGCTGCGCGAGGCGCACGAGGAGACCGGTGTGGACCCGGACGGCGTGGAGGTGCTCGGCGCGCTGCATGAGGTGCCGCTGCCCGTGAGCAACCACCTGGTGACCCCCGTGATCGGGTGGTGGCGCAGCCAGTCGCCCGTGGACGTGGTGGACCACGCCGAGTCCTCCCTGGTGTTCCGCGTGCCGGTGCTGGACCTCATCAACCCCGCCCACCGCTACTACGCGACCGTGACCCGGGGGAGCCAGACCTACAAGTCCCCGGCGTTCGACGTCTCCGTGGCCGGGGTTCCCGAGACCGTGACCGTGTGGGGCTTCACCGGCGTGGTGCTGGACCGCGTGCTCGAGTGGCTCGGGTGGTCCGTGGAGTGGGACCGCTCGGTGAAGCGGCCGGCGCCGGGGATGGGGCCGAAGGAGTAGAGGGACGCGCCACCCCGTGCATGCCCCGGAATCGGTGCAGCCTGTGGCGGGAGTGGATCGCGCCGATCAGGGCACCGGCCTACGCCTGATCGGGTCACCTCGGGCGTGCCATGGAAGGCGCGGGCCGTGTGAAAGACTCCACCGCATGACGGTGAAGCAGTCGGAGATCGACCGGGTCCTGGAACTGGAGTGCGATCTGCAGACACGTTCCACTCGAGGTGATGGTGCGCGTCTCCGTGAACTACTGGCACCGGATTTCGTCGAAATTGGTGCTTCCGGTCGCCAATGGGACCTGGAGACGATCCTTGGTCTCCTGAGCAGGGAATCGAGTGCATCTGACAGCGCGGAGATCGAGATTGTTGGTTTGTCGGCACGCACCTTGAGCCCCGACGTCGTTCAGGTGTTCTGGGAATCTCGACGAGGGGAACAACGTGCTCGCCGGACATCCTTGTGGCGGCGCTGCGGCGGCGACTGGCAGCAGGTCTACCACCAGGGAACGCCGCTGACCTGAAATCGCTGCACCGAGGCCTCACGTGCTGGCTTCGGAGGACGTGGCTGACCACGTGTGCACTCCGATGGTGCAGGGCGGTGTGGGGCGATTCCGCGCCCGCTCACAGACCTCTGCTGGAGACTTCCCCTCAGCCCTCGTCGAGGCGCATGGTGCGCACGGGTCGTGACGTCACCAGCAGCAGGACACCCACAAGTCCCACGAGGCACACGCCCAGGCCCAAGGCGCTGCTCATCCCTGCAGACACGGCGGCGCCGGAGAGCACCGGGGCCACCACGGAGGCCAGCCCGCCCACCAGCCCGAAGGTGGCGAGCACGCGTCCCTGCATGCCGGGTGCGGTGCGGGCGAAGACGTAGCCGAACAGCCCGCCGTTGAGAGCGGGGGAGGGCAGCATGCACACCACCGCGATCACGAACATGAGCACGGGGTGGGGCGGCACCGTGAAGAACGCTCCGAACGCCGCCACCATGAAACCCAGGCCGAGGATGGCGTTCCAGCCGGCGGGAACATGGTCGGTGACGACCGGAGCGATGGCGCTGCCGAGGATGCCTCCCACCGCGAACCCGGCCATGACCAGCCCGATCTGGAATGCGGGCATCCCTTCGGCGCGCAGGGAGAACACGGCCCAGGTGGTGGCGGTGAACACCATGAGGTTCACCAGTGGCGCGCTGATCAGCACCCGGAGCAGCGCGGCTTCACTGGCGAGGTAGCGCAGACTCTCGCGGTATCCGCCGATGATCTGGCGGGGCAGCATGCGTCTCCGGGCGTCTGCACCGGGGGTGGGCGGAGGGCCCAGATCGACGGTGATGGCACGCAGGCACAGCAGGAACCCGGCATCGCACACGCAGCGCAGAATGAACGGCAACCCCGGGAGAACGCCGTAGAGGGCTCCCGAGGCGGGGGACCCGACGATGGAGAGCGTGGCGCTTCGTGCGTGTCCTGCACTCACGGCCCGCGGGTACTCGACGGGCGTGATCAACGTCTTGAGGGATCCGTCCAGGGCCGGATCCGACAGGCCGGAGGCGGCCGAGGCCACCGCAGTGAGAGCGACGAGAATGACCGCGAAGCCCCATGACGGCCCCGCGTCCGCCAGGGTGACGGCCACGAGCAGGGCGGCCAGAGCGACGTCGGCGGCGCACAGCACCAGGACGGCCCGGTTCAGGAGCGTACGACGCGATCTCAGGTCCGCGAGCCCGCCGCCCACGATCCCTGCCACCAGTTCGAGTGCCGTGAGGCAACCCGCTGCCACGCCGGCAACAGCGACATTCCCGGTGGCGTCGATGATGGCCAGGGAAACCGCCAGGTTGGTGCTGGACGACACCGTCAGGAACGTGGTGGCCCCGAACCACCGTCGGTAGGACGCATGACGGAACGGGTTGCGAGACTTCACCACTGTGCGCTGCGGGGCCTTTGCCGTTGGGAGCGAGACGCCTCAACATAGCACCGGTGTGTGCTGCAGCTCACTTCGCGTCCGCGTAGGACGTCACCACGGTCGTGGCCACCGGGACCTCCACCGGCACCGTGCCGAACACCGTGCGCACCGCCTGCTCCGCGGCATGCTCCACGATCTGCTGCACCCGGTCCGCGTGCTGCTCGGCGCAGTGCACCATGACCTCGTCGTGGAGGAAGAACACGAGTTCCGCGTCCACGTCCGCGCTGTGCAGGCCCTGTCGGATGTGGCCGAGCCACGCGAGCGCCCACTCCGCGGCCGAGCCCTGGACCACGAAGTTGCGGGAGAACCGGCCGTGGCTGCGGGACGCCTGCGCGGCGCGGCGCTCGCCGGCCTGCGTGTCCGTGGCGCGCTGCACCTCGAACCACTCCGGGCCCGGCGCGGGGGACCAGCGGCCCAGGTAGGTGCACACCTGCTGGCCGAGCTCGCCCACGCGCGCGGCGTGCTCCACGTAGCCCACGGCCCGCGGGAACATGCGGGTCAGCTGCGGCATGAACCGCCCGCCCGCCCCGGACGTCGCGCCGTACATGGCCCCGAGCAGCGAGAGTTTCGCGTGGGAGCGCTCCGTGAGCTCGGAACCGCGGGCCTGGCCCTGCTCCGCGATGGCGGTGTAGAGGTCGCGGCCGCGCGAGGCCTCGGCCAGGGCGTCGTCGCGCGCGAGGATGGCGAGCACGCGCGGCTCGAGCTGGGCGGCGTCCGCGACCACGAGCGCGTGCCCGGGGTCCGCGCGCACCGCGTCCCGGATGTACTTGGGGATCTGCAGGGCACCCCCGCCGCGCGCCGCCCACCGGCCGGTGACGACGCCGCCCACCACGTACTCGGGGTGGAAACGGCCCTCCTGGACCCAGGTGTCCAGCCAGTGCCACCCGGTGGCGGAGAAGACGCGGGAGAGCTTCTTGTACTCGAGCACCGGGGCCACGGTGGCCACGCGCTGCTCCTGCGGCTGACCGTTGACGAGCGTCCAGTCCTGGAGCTTGAACGCGCGGGTGGTGTCCACGTCCACCCCGGCGTTGCGCAGGGCCTTGAGCAGCTCCACGGGTGAGTCCGGGTTCAGGGTGGGAGCAGCCAGCGCGGTGCGGACCTCCTGCGCGAGCTCCTGCATCCGGGCGGGGCGCTCCTCACCCGCCGGACGCGGGCCGAGCATGTCCTCCAGGATCTGCTCGTGCACCGTGGGGTTCCACGGGATGCCCCGGTGGCGCATGTCCGCGGCCACGAGCGCCCCCTGGGACTCGAGGCTCAGCAGCCGTTCGAGACGCTGCGGGTTCCGGGCCGTGGTACACGCGCTGGTCTGGGCCGCGAGTTCGGCAATCAGCTCCGCGACCCCCGGTCCGTGCTCCTCCGCCACCGCGAACAGCGATCCCTGGTTGCTCGCCGGCGCGGGCGACCGGGGCCCGGGGACGTGCCGGGGGTCCGCCGGTTCGAGGACGGGGTGGTAGACGAGGGGTCGGGGTTCCCCGGCGTCGTCGGGCGCGCCCGAGCCCGGGGCGGTGGAGGCCGTGGCCAGGATGGTGGCGCACAGTCCCAGGTCTCGGCACCGCGTGACCCACACCCCCGCGGCGCACAGCAGCGCGGCGGGCACGGAGGTGTCCTGCCAGGTCCACACCGGGGGCTGGACGCCTGCGCGGGCGGCCGCCTCCTCCCGCTGGGCGACGACGCCGGGCAGCTCGCCGTCCGAGACCGTGAGTTCCTGCCCCGCGCGCTCGCCGTTGGCGGAGACCACCTGCAGGACCCAGGTCCCGGGCTCGGCGGCGGCCACCACGATGTGCATGGGGTTCATTATGGGCCGGGGCTCCGACAGCGGCGGCCCGCTGCGCCGAGCTTCCGCCCTGCCGGATCTCTGCGGGGGACCCTGTGTTCTGAGTGTCCGGCGGCGGACGGGCGGCAGAACAGGCCGACGCGCCACGGTCAGCTGGCGGACTCACCCGGCGGCGAGCACCTCACCCGGCCGCGAGCACCTCCCGGGCGTGGGCGTACTTCCGCGCCAGCCGGGCGCGGGTGTCCTCGTCCAGCAGGGCCGTGCGGGCCGGGTCCGTGTTGTCGTCCAGGTCCGCCTGCTTCACGGCGCGCGCCAGGGGGTGGGCGGCCACCCGCCGGTAGTAGTCGTCGCCGTCCTCACCCGGCCGCCGGGTCATGGCGTCCACCCCGGCAACGACGTCCTCGGGGAAGTCCTCGCGGAGGTCGTCGAGGGTCACCACGGTGTCCTCCACGACGTCGTGCAGCCACGCCACCACCTGTGCGGCGTCCTGCTGGTCCGCGGCGGCGTAGTGGCGAGTCCGCTCCGCCACTCGGCGGGGGTGGTCGATGTAGTCCGCCCCGCTCTTGTCCGTCTGGCCCCGGTGCGCCCGGGTGGCGATGTCCCTGGCGTGGTCCGTGAGAGTGCTCATGGCTCCTCCTGCATGCCGGGCGGGAGCGGTGAGTGCTGCGCATGGGCGGGGAACCGCCCACGCGTTCTCGGAGCCAGCACGTCCCGTCCCGCTGATGCGTCCAGGTCTACCGGATGGCCAGGACACGCATAAGCGACGGCGGCCGCTCCCAAAGCCGGGACGCGCAGGCCGGGGAGCGGGCGGCGTCGTGCTCTGCGGGGTCGGTGGGAGACTGGGCGGCATGACGAGCGAGGCGAACGAGGAGCAGGACGTGCCGTGGGCCATGCAGCTGGTGGTGCACCGGGACAGGGCCGATCCGGCACGAGAGGTGGACGTGGCGGAGGCGGCCGCGAGCGCCGTCGTCACCCTGCTGGCCGACGAGCGCAGCGCCCTCGGCGGGCCCTGGCACGAGGCCGTGCGGACCTGGCGGGACGTGCAGATCCGCAAGCTCGTGCGCCGCGCGGACGGCAAGCGCTGGGAGGACGTCCAGTCTCTGCCCGGCGTCACGGTGGTGCGCGCCGACTCGGACGACGACGCCGCGGCCGCCGTGCGCGCGTTCGTCCCGGCCCCGGTGCGCCCCCTTCCGAGAGAACTGCACAAGCTGCAGGTGTCCGGAACGCAGTTCCCGGCGGGAGGGGCGTCACGGGCCGAGGACGCCGTGGTGACCGTGGAGGTGGCCCCGGGGCTGGGGATCTCCAGCGGCAAGCTCGCGGCGCAGTGCGGGCACGCCGCGCAGCTCGCGTGGGAGCAGATGCCCTCTGACGTGCGGGACCGCTGGCGGGCGGACGACTACCGCGTGCGGGTGGTGTTCCCCTCGGAGCGGGAGTGGGCCGGGATGCCGCGGCCGGTGACGGTCACGGATTCCGGGCTGACCGAGCTGGACGGGCCCACGGACACCACGCGTGCGTGGTGGTGAGGGGAGCCCTCGTGGCCGTGTGAGGGGGTGCCTTTCACGCGGTGTGTGGCGGTCCGGCAGTGTGGGACGGGGCCTGTGGCTGGAGGGACTCCTGGTGCAGATCGCGCAGGAACTGGCGGAGGATCCGTTCGCTGCGTCCCCAGTCCGAGACCACGAACGGGACCACCGGACGGCACGTGGCCTCCACCTCGGAGCCACCGTCGGAGGACGGGCGGATGGCAAAGCGCAGGCGCTCGCCCCACGACCGGAACGAGGGCCCCGTTGCCGCCGTGCCACCGTGAGCCGCCACTGTCCGCAGCCCCACCTCTTCATGGCCCTGGCACACCCGCTCCACCAGTCCCGGCACGTCCTCGGCGGGGACATCCAGACGGGCCCGGCCCTGGCAGCGGGCGCCGTGGACCGTGAGTTCCCACCCCTCGCCCCGGCGGACGCCGGGGCGCCAGGCCACCACACTGAAGATGGCCGCGGACACGCCCGCCACCACGGCCGCGGCCACGAGGATCGGGGCGAACTGGCCGGTCGCCCAGCGGACGAAGAGCACCACGAGCCCCACGTAGACGAACCAGAGGGCGAGGGCGCCGACGACTGACGCACGGGTGACGTGCTTGATGTCCATCACCTCATGGTTGCCGTCCGAGCCAGCGGAGGCAATGGACCTTCGACCAGAGTCCTCGGCGCGCGGCGGGGTCACTGCACAGCCCGGTCCGTCCTGACCGGCCGTCGGTGGCGCTCCACAATCCCGAGACAACCCGGACCGCGGACTCGGTGCGACCGCCACCGTGGGGCCATGACCACCGCACACATGACCGCCCCGGGCGCTCCCGCTGTCGACAGCCCGCGCCGAGCTCGTCGCGCCGCTAACCCGGCTCCGGAGGCCGTTCACCCGCCTCGGGGAGCCGCCGGATCGACGTCGGCTGGCGGGTTCACCGAGGACGGGCGGGTGGGCCACGGGACCGGACCCGCCTCGTGGGACGGGCCCATCGCGCCCCGCCAGTGGGGGCGCACCCGGCCGGCCCCTGCCCGGTCACGGCAGGACCGCGGGCGCGGCGTCCGCCTGCTCACCAGCTGCCCGGACCTCGCGGAGGCCGTGGAGGCGGTGTGCATTGGCGCCGCGGTACCTCTCACGGTCGAGGGCGCGGAGACGGGGGTGCGAGCGGCGTCGTCGTCGGACGTGGTGCTCGTGGACGCGTGCTGGGAGGGGGAGGCCGTGCCACCGGGAGCGGTGGTCGTGGCGCTCGCCGAGCACGGCGACGCGTGGGACGTCGCGGCACGGCACAGGGCGTCCGCCGTGGTGGTGCTGCCGCAGGCCGCCGCGTGGCTGGCCGAACTGATCTCCCGCTCCGTGGACGCGGAGGTGCCGCGGGCGCTGGGGCGCGTGTACGGCGTCGTCGGGGCCACCGGAGGGGTCGGCGCGTCCACCGTGGCGTGCTGGCTCGCGGGGCACTTCGCCGGGCAGGGTCACGAGACCGCCTTGGTGGACGGGGATCCGCTGGGTGCGGGACTGGACCTCGTGCTCGGTGAGGAGGGCGCGGACGGGCTGCGCTGGCCCGAGCTGAACCAGTTCTCCGGGGCGATGGCCGCGGACCAGCTGTGGGCCGCCATGCCGCGTGTGGAGGCGCTGCGCTACCTCTCGTGGGACCGCCGCGCCACGCACGCGGAGACGGTGCCCGCGGCCACGGTCGTCGCAGCACTGCGCGGGGCCGCCGCGGTGCAGGTCGTGGACCTCTCCCGCGCGGACCTCGAACGCCAGGCCCGGTGGTGCGACGCCGTGCTGGTGCTGACCCCGCGCACGGTGCGCGGTGTGCTGGCGGCCGAGCACGCCGTGGCCCGCTGCGGTGCGGTGCCCGCGCTCACCGCGCTCACGGGCATCAACGTCGCGGACCTCGAACCGCGCGTCCTCGCCGACGCCACCGGGATGCCGTGCGCCGCCACGATCGCCTTCGACACGCGCGTGCCCCAGCACCTCGACGACGGCACCGTTCTGCGCCGCGGCCGGACCGCCAAGCACGCCAAGACGGTTGCGGCGCTCGGCCGGGCCCTGGAGGAGCTGTCGTGACCGCGGTGTCCACCCGCGCGAGCCACGACCGTGCCACGGCCGCCGACGCCGCCGGGAGCGCCACCGAGCTCGACGACGCGTTCGTGGAGCAGGTGCGTGAACGGCTGCTCGCCGAGGGCGGCGCCATCACGGACACCCGGATCGCCACCGCCGTGCGGGAGACCGGGCGGGTGCTCGGCGCCGTGGGCTCGGTGCGCGCGGCGCAGCACATCAAGGCGCAGCTGACCGGCCTGGGCCCGCTCGAACCCCTGCTGCCCGCCTCCGGGCTGAGCGATCTCTACGTCAACGGCCACGAGAACGTGTTCGTGGAGACCCTGGAGGGGATCCAGCGCGTGGCCTCCCCGTTCACGGGCGAGGCGCAGCTGCGGGCGCTCGCCGTGCGGCTCGTGACGGCCGCCGGGCGGCGGCTGGACGACGGCCACCCCTGCGTGGACGTGCAGACTGCCACGGGACTGCGCGTGCACGCCGTGATCCCGCCCGTGTCCACCGGGGGAACGCTGCTGTCCATCCGGTTCCGGGCGCCGCAGCGGCTGTCCCTGGCGGATCTCGTGGCCTCCGGCACGGTGCACCCCTTCGTCGCGGACGTGCTCACCGATGCCATGGCGGCCGGGGCGAACCTCATGATCAGCGGGGCCACCGGCTCCGGGAAGACCACGGTGCTCTCCGCGCTGCTGTCCCAGTGCCCGTCCGAGCAGCGGATCGTGCTGGTGGAGGACGCCGCGGAGCTGAACCCGGAGCACCCGCACGTGGTGGGCCTGCAGTCCCGCCAGGAGAACGTGGAGGGCGCCGGGTCCGTGGATCTCTCGGACCTCGTGCGCCAGGCCCTGCGGATGCGCCCGGACTGGCTCGTGGTGGGGGAGTGCCGCGGTGCGGAGGTCCGTGAGCTGCTGACCGCGCTGAACACGGGCCACTCCGGAGCGGGCACGGTCCACTCGAACTCGGCCCGGTCGGTGCCCGCCAGGCTCGCCGCGCTCGGATCCCTGGCGGGGCTGAGCCGCGAGGCCGTGGACCTGCAGGCGGCCAGCGCGCTGGACCTCGTGGCCCACGTGGACCGCACACCCGCCGGTCGACGATTGACCGAGGTGTGCGTCCTGGCACTGGAAGACGGTGTGCTGCGCACCCTGCCCGCGCTGACCACCACGGACGGCCACCCGGTCCAGGGTCCCGGATGGCCCAGGCTGGCCCAGCTGCTCGCTCGCGGTCGGGAGCTATCATGACGGCCGCCGTGCTCGCGGGTGGCCTGGTGCTCGCCGCCCTGCTCCTCGGCACAGGTACTGCCGCACCCGCCGGTCGGCTGAGGTCGGCAGGTGTTCCGTCCCCGCCGCACGCGGACGCGACGCCGCGCCCGCGGCTGCTGGCGAGGTGGCGGCGCCGGGACCGTGCCACCGAGGCCATGCGCTGGGTCACCGCGGTGCGTCGTCTGGCGGCCCTGCTGCACGCCGGGCGGGCGCCGTCCACGGTGTTCGCGGAGATCGCTCCCGGCGCCACCGCGACCGATCCCACATCCCGGTGGATCGCCCGGGTGTGCCAGGAGGTGCACGCCGCGGCTCTCGTGGGCATTCCGGTCTCGACGACGCTCGGTCAGTTCGCCCGCCGGCCCGCCACCGTGGGGGACCGCGTGCTCGGCACCACGGCCCGCTCGGTGTGCGCCCAGCTCGCGGCGTGCTGGGAGATCTCGGAGCGCTCCGGCTCCTCACTCGCCCGAACCCTCTCCGGGGTCGCGGAGTCCTTCGAGTCGCAGCTGGACGCCCAGGCCGCCCGCGAGAGCGCCCTGGCCGGGCCCCGCGTCACCGTCCGCACCCTGTCCTGGCTGCCCGTCCTGGCCCTGGGGCTCGGCGTGCTGATGGGCACGGATCCCGTGACCACCCTGCTCACCACCGTGTGGGGCCGGATCGCGCTCGCCGCCGGGGCGGGATTGAGCATTGCGGGCCGGCTGTGGACGCGCAGCCTCATGCACCGCGCCGAGGGGGTGAACGGGTCGTGATCGCCGCCGTCCTCGCGGGCCTGCTCGCCGCCGGTGCCCTGCTCCTGTGGATGTCACCGGGCGCGTCCGGTGTCCGCTCACGCGGGCCGGGCCGACGACGCCGCGCGGCCGGCGGTTCCGCCCCGCGCCGTACTGGCGCAGGGACTGAGGAGCATTCGTTCCCCGCTCTGCCCGCCGCCGCTCTCGTAGAGCTCACGGCGTGCCAGCTGGACGCCGGGCTGCCTCTCGCCGAGGCCGTGGGGGTCCTGGCGGACAGTAGCGCGGGACGCCCGTACCCGGCACTGTCCCGGGCGGCCGCCGCCCTGCGGCTCGGTCTCTCGTGGGAGACGGCGTGGCCGCGCGAGAAGACGCTGCCCCAGGAGATCCACGACTACCGGGATGCCCTGGAGTTCACGGCCACCTCGGCCACGGCGTCCGCCTCCGTGCTGCGCGGGCAGGCGGAGCTGGTGCGCCGCGCCGAGTACCGCCGGGCGGAGCGCGCCGCCGAAGCCCTCGCGGTGAAGCTCGTGCTTCCCCTGGGCCTGTGCTTCCTGCCCGCGTTCATGTGCTGGGGCGTGGTGCCCGTGCTCATGAGCCTGCTGCCCAGGGCGTTCGGCTCATGACCGCCCGGCACATCCACCGGGTTTCTCGGGCGCGGGGCCCGCCCGCTCGCGTGCGTGCGCGGCCCATTGCGCGCGCCCACCACACCCCTTTTCGCGTCCTGCACTGCACACCACCGTTCCACCCACCGAAGGAGACCCACATGTCCACGCTCACCTGCGCTTCCGCCACTCCCGCCACCTCGACCCCCGAGCACGACGCCGCCGCCCACCTCGTGGACGTGCCGCCCCGGGCCGTGCCGGTCACCGAGCCGACGTCCGGGCCGGACACCGAGGCCCCTGCCGAGGTCACGGACCCGTCGCAGCACCCGGTCGAGGACGCGGGGGACGACACGAACCCCGGCGTCTCCGAGCTCGCCTGCCTGGACCGGGACGACCCCGACCTCGGGGCGTCCACCGCGGAGTACGCGGTCATCGTGCTGGCCGCCGCCGCGTTCGGCGGGGTCATGGCCGCGGTGCTCTCCTCGGACTCCGTGTCCGGGATGCTGCTCGGGATCATCCAGAAGGCCCTGGCCATCTGAGATGCCGCCGACGCCACGGAGCGCGGGGTGCTCGTCGCAACGGGCGGACGCCCCGCGCTCCGGTGGGTCGGTGCAACGGAGACCGGGCTGCCGAATCACCCACCACCCGTCAGGAGGAACCATGATCGACCGGAGCAGAGCTCGTCCAGACCACACCGACCCGGACCGGGGTGCGGTGACCGTGGAGACCGCCGTCATCATGCCCGCCCTCGTGCTGCTGCTCGCGGTCCTGCTCGCGGCGGCCGCCGCGGGGATGACCACCGTCCGCTACGAGGAAGCGGCGCGGGCGTCCGCCCGTGCTGCCGCGCGCGGTGAGAACACGGCGGTGGTCGAGCGCACCGCGCGGGAGATCGCCGGTGAGTCGGCCAACGTTGTCGTGGGCGGGGCAGCCGGTCGCGTGACGGTGGCCGTGAGCGGTCCAGCCCCCGGGATCCTGGGTCAGTGGAGCAACTGGCGCCTCGACGCGAACGCGAGTGCCGCGGTGGAGAGTGGCGCGGGAGCGCGGTCGAACGACGGGCAGAGAGAGGCCGAGGAGCTCAAGCAAAAGGGCGCCACGAACGGATCCGGTGGCAACGAACCCGCCACGGACCAGGATGGAGCCGGTGATGGAGGACCGTGACGATGGTTCCGGGACGGTGCACGGGCTCACCCTCGCGGCGGTGCTGTGCACGCTGCTGATCGCGCTGCTTCTCGTGGCGCAGGCGGGGATCGCCACCCACCGGGCCGCCAAGGCCGCGGACCTGGCGGCGCTCGCGGCCGCGGACGTCGCCCGCGGACTCAGCCCTGGCATCCCGTGCGAGACCGCCCAGGCGGTGGCCCGGGAGAACGGTGCGGACGCCGTCGAGTGCGCGGTGGTGGCCCCGGAGAACACCACGGTGGACGTCACCGCGACCATCGACCTGCCGCCGCCCCTGACCCCGCTCGGCCCGGCGCGCGGGGTGTCCCGCGCAGGGCCGCCGCCGGGGGAGCCGTGATGGTCATCACCCGGGGGAGGCCCCCGGTATTGCCGAGGTCAGGTGGGAACGGAGGGCGCCGGCCGGTGTCCTCGGAAGAAAGTCACCACCGTCTGACGTCCGCCCTGGCCCGCCCTCGCTCTCGCGGTGGTCGCGACCGGCGCCGCGGACGCCAAGGTCACCTGCACGGCCCCACTCGCCCGCGCGGAGGCCGCTCAGGGTGCGAAGCGCAGCACCCCGTGGAGCAGCTTCAGGGCTCCGGCCTTGTCCAGCGGGTTGTTGCGGTTGCCGCACTTGGGGGACTGCACGCAGGACGGGCAGCCGGACTCGCACTCGCACTGGGCGATCGCGTCCCGGGTGGCGGTGACCCACGTGCGGAACATGTCGTAGCCGCGTTCGGCGAAACCCGCGCCGCCGGGGTGGCCGTCGTGCACGAAGATCGTGGGCAGCTCGGTGTCCACGTGCAGCGCGGTGGACAGCCCGCCCACGTCCCACCGGTCGCACGAGGCCAGCAGCGGCAGCAGCCCGATCATGGCGTGCTCTGCGGCGTGCAGGGCTCCGGGGATGTCCGGCTCCTCGATGCCCATGGCGGCCAGCTGAGGCCCGGACACGGTGAACCACGTGGCCACCGTGGACAGCTGCCGCGGTGGCAGCTCCAGAGGCTCCTCCCCGGCCACCTCGTTGGAGGCCACGAGCTTGCGCTGGTAGCTGACCACCTGCGTGGTCACGTCCACGGCACCCCGGTGGACGGTCACGGGACCCCACTGCATGGAGTCCGCCACCGAGTCCACCCGCACCTCGGTGACGTCCCGCGCCACCGTGTAGAAGTCCGGGAACGCCCGCCGCACGGCCGCCACGTGCAGCTCCTCATCCAGCTCGTCCACCAGGTAGGTTCTGCCCTGGTGCACGTACACCGCCCCCGGGTGCGCCTGGTAGTGGGACTGCGGCGCGCCCATGGTGCCCAGCACGGTACCGGTGTCCGAGTCGATGATCTGCACCGGTCCGCCGTCCCCGGAACGGATCGAGACCATGCCCGCGGGCTGCTCGGAGCGGGTCCAGAACCACCCGGAAGGGCGGCGTCGCAGGTGGCCCGCCGCGGTGAGAGAGTCCACCACGTCGCGGGCCGTGGGACCGAAGCGCTCCAGCTCCTCTGGCCGCAGCGGCAGCTCGGCGGCCGCCGCGCACAGGTGGGGTGCGAGCACGTAGGGGTTGGACGCTTCGAAGACCGTGGCCTCCACGGGGACGTCGAAGATCGCCTCCGGGTGGTTCACCAGGTACCCGTCCAGCGGGTCGTCCCCCGCGATCAGCGCCGCGAGCGCCTGCTGCCCGGCCCGCCCGGCCCTGCCGATCTGCTGCAGGAACGAGGCCCGGGTGCCCGGCCACCCGGCCACGAGCACGGCGTCGAGGCCCGCGATGTCGATCCCCAGTTCCAGCGCGGAGGTGCTGGCCACCCCGAGCAGCCGCCCGTCCCGCAGCTGCTGCTCCAGCTCGCGCCGCTCCTCCGGGAGGAAACCGGAGCGGTACGCCGCCACCCGGTGGCCGAGGGAGGGGTCAACCTCTTCCAGCTGCCGGTGGGCGGCCTGCGCGATCGTCTCCGCGCCCCGCCGGGAACGGATGAACGCGATGGTGCGCACCTGGCGCAGCACCAGGTCCGTGAGCATGTCCGAGGCCTCGGCGGTGACCGTGCGGCGTCGTGGAGCGCCGTTGTCCGAACCGCCGGGGGACTGCTCCGGCTCCCACAGCACCACCGTGCGGGAGCCGTGGGGAGAGGTGTCCTCGGTGACCGCCGTGACGTCCTCGGGAGGGCAGCCGATGAGCTTGGCGAAGGACTCCTGCGGGGACGCACTCGTCGCAGACGCCCCGATGAACCGGGGGGACGCCCCGTAGTGCGCCGCGATCCGCGCGAGCCGGCGCAGCACCACCGCCACGTGCGAGCCGAAGACACCGCGATAGGAGTGAGCCTCGTCGATGATCACGTAGCGCAGCCGCCGCAGGAACCGGGACCACCCGGCGTGGTTCGGCAGGACTCCGTGGTGGAGCATGTCCGGGTTGCACAGGATCACGTCCGCGTGCTCGCGGATCCAGCGGCGCTCCCCGAGATCGGTGTCCCCGTCGTACGTGGCGGCCCGGACGTCGTCGAACCCCAGGGAGCGCAGGGACGTGAGCTGGTCCGCGGCGAGCGCCTTGGTGGGGGAGAGGTAGAGGGCGGTGGCCTCGTCCGGGTGGTGGAGCATCCCGGGACGCTCGGCCACAGCCAGGCGGCCGCGATGCACGGCGTCCACCACGAGGGACTGGTAGACGAGCGACTTGCCAGAGGCCGTGCCGGTGGCCACGATCGCGTGCCGCGGGGCGTTCAGTGCGACCACCTGGTGGGCGTAGGGCTCGTGGATGCCCAGGCGTTCGTAGGCGGCCGCCACGTCCGGGTGCAGCCAGTCCGGCCAGGGCGCGTGGACCGGGGCGCGCTCGGGAATCTCCCGGACGTGGCGCACCTGCTCGGGGCGCGGTCCGCGGCCGAGCAGGTCCACCATCTCCTGGGAGGTCGTCATCCCGTCATTGTCGCCCACCCGGTGGGGGATCACGAACGAGCTGCCCGGCTCACGGGGACGGAAGGCGGCCCGCACCGCCGCAGCCCCGCACCGCCATCGCTTCCCACCCCGGCCGGACCGCGTGCCAGCCGTACCGCGCCGGCCACACCGCACCCCGGCCACACGGCGAATCGGCGGCCTCGCCCGCCCCGGCCCCGTTGGTCTCCCCGCTGCCCGCTGCCCGCTCCCCGCCCGGGGTGCCGACGACGCGTCCGGCCACCCTCACCCACCGCGCCCACCTGCGTGGAATCATGGGGGCATGAGCAACGACGCACATCCCCACCCCATGAACATCTCCGGCGAGCACGCGGACGCGCCGCAGGGCTCGCCCGTCACGGAGCTCAGCGAGGAGCAGAGCTGGGAGCTGCTCCGCCAGGCCCGCTTCGCCCGGCTGGCCACCCGCGACGGGGACGAGATCGACATCACGCCCCTGAACATCGTGGCCGACGGCGAGAAGATCTACTTCCGCTCCGCCAAGGGCACCAAGGTGCTGCACCTGCAGCTGAACCCGAACGTGGCCCTGGAGATCGACCGCACCGCTGGTTCCGAGGCACACTCCGTGGTGGTCCGCGGCACTGCTGCCATGATCACGGACGCGGACGAGATCAAGCGCGTGGAGGAGCTCGGGCTGCGGCCCTGGCTGAACACCGAGAAGATCGAGTTCGTGGAGATCACCCCCACCCGCATCACCGGCCGCGCGTTCCGGCTGGGTCACTGAGCGTGGCCGAGGCCGTCTCCGGTCCCGCCCGGTTCAGCACCGTCCCGGACGCACCCCGTTCCGACGACGCCGCCCTGGTCGCCGCCCTGCGCGCGGACCTCTCCACGGCGGGCTTCACGGTGGACCGCGTCACGGACCTGGTGGGCCCGGAGGCCATGTCCGCGTGGTCACGTGACCAGGCCGTGCCCGCCCGGCGCGCCCTGCGCGAGCGCGGGTCACAGGATCCTGCGCTGAGCACACTGTCGGCGTTCTTCCTCCTGGGCGACCCCGTTGAGTCCTCAGAGCTCGACATCGCCCTGCCCACCGTGGGTGCCGCCGGACTGGCGCGCCTCGGGCTGGTGGAGGGAACCTCCGAGCCCACGAGCACCGGCGGGGGCACCGGCGCAGACTCCGGCGCGGGCACCGACCCGTTGCTGAGCGCCGCGATGGACCTGCGTCCCTACGCCACGGACTCCTCCGAGGAGCTCTGGGTCGCGAGCGACCTGGGGGCCTTCCAGCGTCCGGGCGTGCTGCGCCACGACCACGTGCTGGGCATCGGCGGCGCCTCCACCACCCTGGTGCAGTCCACCCCGCGCCGCCCGGTGGCCACGGCCCTGGACCTCGGCACGGGCTGCGGCATCCAGACGTTCCACCTGCTGGCCCACGCGGAGCACGTCACCGCCACGGACATCTCCGAGCGTGCCCTGGCCACCACGCGCTTCAACCTGGTGCTCAACGCCCCGGCCCTGGGCCTGGACCCCGAGCGTCTGGAGGACCGTGTGCGCCTGGAGCTGGGCAGCATGCTGGAGCCGGTGGCCGGGCAGCACTTCGACATGGTCGTCTCCAACCCGCCGTTCGTGATCACCCCGCGCACCCCGGAGGAGTCGGACACCGAACGCTTCACCTACCGGGACGGCGGCCTGCCCGGGGACCGGATCGTGCGTGAGCTGCTGAGCGCGCTGCCCTCCGTGCTGGCCCCCGGCGGCACCGCGCACCTGCTCGCCAACTGGGAGATCCCCCACGATCCGCAGGACGCCCCCGAGGCCACGTGGTCCCGCGGTCCGGCGTCGTGGATCCCGGAGGGCACCGGGGCATGGCTCATCCAGCGCGAGCTGCAGGACCCGTGCGAGTACGCCGAGACCTGGCTCCAGGACGCCTCCCAGCAGCGCGACCCCGAGGGTTTCGACCGCGCCTACGCCGCCTATCTGGACGACTTCGCCTCCCGGGACGTGGCCGCGATCGGCTTCGGCATGGTGTGGCTGCAGCGCCCCGAGGACACCGAGCGCACGGCTGAGTCCCGTCACGGCGCCCTCACCACGGACGACGCCGCGGGGTCCCCGAGCGCGCCGCGGGGTGCCTCCCGTGACGCGGACGACGCCGCCGGCGCCCCGAGCGCCGCACACGCCGCCTCCCAGCCTGAGGTGTCAGCCCCCGGCGGTCCGGAGGGAGAGCGCACGGCGAGCGGGACCGTGGAACCCGGCCGTGCGGCGTCGTCGTCCCTGCCGCGGATCTTCGAGACCGTCCCGCACCCGATCCAGCAGCCGATCGCCCCAGCCCTGGCCGCGGAGTGGGAGCGGACCGTGCGCCTGGGCCGGGAGGCGGCGGACGCCCAGAGCGGTGCCGCCGGGCAGCCCGCGTGGCTGGAGCGTCGTCTCACCGTGGCGCCGGACGTCACCGAGGAGCGCCACGGCACCCCGGGCGCGGAGGACCCGTCCCTGATCCTGCTGCGGCAGGGCGCAGGACTGCGGCGCACCGTGATCCTGTCCAGCGAGGCCGCGGGCTTCGCCGGGGTGTGCGACGGCGAGCTCAGCGCCCAGCAGATCCTCACGGCCCTGGGCGTGCTGCTGGGGTGGGAGGAGGGCCCGTCCGAGCAGCTGGTGGCCGAGATCGCAGGTCTCATCGCCCACGGGTTCCTGCTGGAGGTGTCAGACTGACCCCGTGGGCGAGCGCGTGATCCTGATCCGGACCATGGCCGCCCACCGGGTGTGAACGTCTGCACAGTTGCGAGACACAGCGGGGCCGGTGAGCCGCGTGACGTACGCTGACGTCTCAGACGCGGGACGAGACACCCCACAGAGCACCAGACCGGGCGCCGTCGCCTACGCTGAACGGCGACCACCACAGACAGACCCGCCCCGCAACCACGGGTCACGACGAGGAGCACCTTTGGCACCGAAGGCCACCAAGACCGCCGGCACGGGCAAGAGCCTGCTGATCGTGGAGTCACCGTCCAAGGTGAAGACGATCGCGGGCTACCTGGGGGACGCCTACGAGGTGGAGTCCTCCATGGGACACATCCGTGACCTGCCGCAGCCCTCCGAGCTGCCCACGGACATGAAGAAGGGCCCATACGGCAAGTTCGCGGTGGACGTGGAGCACGAGTTCGACCCGTACTACGTGGTGAACCCGGACAAGAAGAAGAAGGTCACCGAGCTCAAGCGCAAGCTCAAGGACGCGGACGCCCTCTACCTCGCCACGGATGGGGACCGCGAGGGCGAGGCCATCGCGTGGCACCTGCTGCAGGTGCTCAAGCCCAAGGTGCCCGTCTACCGCCTGACGTTCCCCGAGATCACCAAGGAGGCCATCGAGCGCGGCTTCGGCCAGCTGCGGGACATCGACCAGGACCTCGTGGACGCCCAGGAGACCCGCCGCATCCTGGACCGCCTCTACGGCTACGAGATCTCCCCGGTGCTGTGGCGCAAGGTGGCCGCGGGCCTGTCTGCGGGCCGTGTGCAGTCCGTGGCCACGCGCCTGGTGGTCCAGCGCGAGCGTGAGCGGATCGCCTTCGTGCCCGCCGACTACTGGGACCTCACGGGCCAGTTCTCCCGCCCCGAGGGCCAGGACGCCGGGCGCGCCTTCTCCGCGCGCCTGAGCTCCGTCAACGGCCGTCGCGTGGCCACGGGCAAGGACTTCGACGACCGCGGCCAGCTCAAGTCCCCCTCGTCCGGCAACGCCCCGGTCACGCTGAACGAAGCCGTGGCGACGGCGCTCGCGGCCGGTCTGCAGGACGCGCCCTTCTCGGTGCGTTCCCTGGAGACCAAGCCCTACACGCGCCGCCCCGCCGCACCGTTCACCACCTCCACGCTGCAGCAGGAGGCCGCGCGCAAGCTGCGTTTCACCTCCCGCACCACCATGCGCGTGGCGCAGCGGCTGTACGAGAACGGCTACATCACCTACATGCGAACGGACTCGGTGGCCCTGTCCGACCAGGCCGTCAACGCCGCCCGCGCGCAGGCCAAGGAGCTCTACGGCCCCGAGTTCGTGCCGTCCTCCAAGCGCGTGTACGTCTCTAAGTCCAAGAACGCGCAGGAGGCCCACGAGGCCGTGCGCCCCGCCGGGGACACCTTCCGCACGCCCTTCCAGGTGCGCTCGCAGCTGTCCGTGGACGAGTACAAGCTCTACGAGCTGATCTGGAAGCGCACCGTGGCCTCCCAGATGCAGGACGCCAAGGGCGACACCGCCACGGTGCGTCTGGGCGCCACGGCCACCTCCGCCGCCGGTGAGCACGCCGGGGCCGACGCCGAGTTCTCGGCCTCCGGAACCGTCATCACCTTCCGGGGGTTCCTGGCCGCGTACGAGGAGGGTCGGGACGTGAACCCGGACCTCACCGCGGACTCGGGCAAGAAGGGCGCGAAGGACGAAGACAAGCGTCTGCCCGTGATGGCCGAGGGCGACGCCCTGGACGCCTCCGAGGTCACCGCGGACGGGCACACCACCACCCCGCCGGCCCGCTACACCGAGGCCTCCCTGGTGAAGACCCTGGACGAGCTGGGCATCGGACGCCCCTCCACGTACGCCGCCACGATCTCCACGATCATGGACCGCGGCTACGTGCAGGTGCGCGGCTCCGCGCTGATCCCGTCCTGGCTCGCGTTCTCCGTGGTGCGCCTGCTGGAGGAGCACTTCTCCGACTACGTGGACTACGACTTCACGGCGGAGCTCGAGGACGACCTGGACCGGATCGCCCGCGGCGAGGCCGAGCGCGTGAAGTGGCTCTCTGGCTTCTACTTCGGGGAGAACCCGTCCGAGCCCGGGCTCAAGCCCATCGTGGACGACCTCGGGGAGATCGACGCCCGCGCGGTGAACTCCATCCCCATTACGGACGAGATCACCCTGCGCGTGGGCAAGTACGGCCCCTACCTGGAGGCCGGCGGCACCGTGGACCCGGAGACCGGGGAGATCACGGATCCCGTGCGCGCCAACGTTCCCCTGGACCTCGCCCCGGACGAGCTCACGCCCGAGAAGGCGCAGGAGCTCATGGAGATCGGCAAGGCGGACGGCCGGGAGCTCGGCGTGAACCCGGCGAACGGGCGCACCATCGTGGCCAAGGACGGCCGCTACGGCCCATACGTCACGGAGATCGTGCCCGAGCCCACGCAGGAGGAGCTCGACGCGATCCCCACCGAGTACTACAAGAACGGCAACCCCAAGCCCAAGAAGATCGAGAAGCCCAAGCCGAGCACGGCCTCGCTGTTCTCCTCCATGAACCTGCAGGACATCACGCTGGAGGACGCCCTGAAGCTGCTGTCCCTGCCGCGTGAGCTCGGCCAGGACACGGACGGTGAGACCATCACGGTGCAGAACGGCCGTTACGGGCCGTACCTGAAGAAGGGCTCGGACTCCCGCTCGATCTCCTCCGAGGACCAGATCTTCACGATCACCCTGGAGGAGGCGCAGACCATCTACGCGCAGCCCAAGCAGCGTGGCCGCCAGGCCGCGCGGCCGCCGCTCGCGGACCTGGGCGCGGACCCCCTCACGGAGAAGCGCATGGTCATCAAGGAGGGCCGCTTCGGGGCGTACATCACGGACGGCGAGACCAACGTGACCGTGCCGCGCGCGGAGGCGATCGAGCAGATCACCGCGGCGCGGGCCTCCCAGCTGCTCGCGGAGAAGCGCGCCAAGGGCCCCGCCCCGGCCAAGTCCCCGGCGCGCGGCAAGGCCCGCACCGCGTCGAAGAGCTCCACGTCCAAGGCTTCCGCCTCCAAGGGCACCTCCTCGAAGGCCAAGGCCGGGACGACGACGGCGAAGCGCGCCTCCACGACGAAGGCCAAGAGCACCACGGGCACGGCACGGACCACCCGCAAGGCCCCCGCGAAGAAGTCGAGCTGAGCCCGGGGACGCCGCGAGCGGCGTCGTCGACCGGTGAATCCGCGGGGTGGGACACGCACCCGCCCCGCCCGCGAGCGAAGGAGCACACATGCGTCTGTCCGTCCTGGACGTCGGCTCCAACACGGTGCACCTGCTGCTGCTGGACGTCTACCCCGGCTCCCGCCCGGAGCCGTACGCGTCCCACAAGGTGGCGCTGCGGCTGGTGGACTACCAGGACGCCGAGGGGCGGATCACGGACGAGGGCCGGGACCTGCTCACGTCCTTCGTGGTGGAGGCCCGGGACTTCGCGGTGGAGCACCGCGCGGAGGACCTGCTGGCGTTCGCCACCTCGGCCATCCGTGAGGCCACCAACGGCAACGACGTGCTGGAGCACGTGCAGTCCACCTCGGGGGTGACGCTCACGGAGCTGTCCGGGGACCAGGAGGCCGCCATCACGTTCTCCGCGGTGCGCCGCTGGTTCGGGTGGAGCGCGGGGCGCATCCTGGACTTCGACATCGGCGGCGGCTCGTTCGAGATGGCGATCGGCACCAATGCGCTGCCCACGGTCGCCACCTCCGTGCCGCTGGGCGCGGGTCGTCTGTACCGGGCGTACCTGGCGGGGGCCGACGTCGCCTCGCCCGCCCAGTTCAAGGCCCTGCGCAAGCACGTGCGCACCACGCTGCGCCCCGCCGTGGACCGGATTGCCGGGGGTGGGCACCCGAACCTCGTGGCGGGAACCTCCAAGACCTTCCGCTCCCTCGCCCGGATCTGTGGCGCGGCGCCGTCCGCCCAGGGGCCGTACGTGGAACGGCTCATGCACCTGGAGGACCTGCGGCTGTGGACCCGCCGCATGGAGGCCATGACCGTGGGTGAGCGTGCGGACCTGCCGGGAGTCTCCGAGCACCGCGCCGCCCAGGTGGTGGCCGGGGCGATCGTCGCGGAGACCGCGATGGACATGCTCGCGGTGGACACCGTGCAGATCTCCCCGTGGGCGCTGCGCGAGGGCCTGATCCTGCGCCGCATGGACCGCCTGGCCCGGGACGCCACCAGCGAGACCGTCAACCCGAAGGACCTGGTGAACCGCCGATGAGCGAGACCCCCGCCGCCTACCGTCCGCACGTGGCGCTGTCCACGAGCTCGTTGTACCCCCAGGGCGTCCCGGAGACCTTCGAGGCCGCCACGCGCCTGGGCTACGACAGTGTGGAGGTGCTCGTGACCCACGAGCGCATGAGCCAGCTGACCCACCAGCTGCTGGACAGCGTGCAGAAGTACCAGATCCCCATCTCCACCATTCACGCGCCCACGCTGCTGTTCACCCAGCAGGTGTGGGGCAAGTCCTGGACCAAGATCCAGATGGCCGCGAAGCTCACCCACCAGGTGGGCGCAGAGGTGGTGGTGGCCCACCCGCCGTTCCGGTGGCAGCGCAAGTACGCCAGGAACTTCGTGGCCGGGGTCCGGGAGGTCTCCCGCATGACGGACACCAAGATCTCCGTGGAGAACATGTACCCGTGGCGCGTGGCCGGGCGGGAGGCCGTGGTCTACTCCCCGCACTACAGCCCGCTGGGCCAGGACTACGACTGGGTCACGTGGGACTTCTCCCACGCCGCGACCGCCAAGATGGACTCCCTCGCGGCCGTGAAGGAGCTCGGCTCCCGGCTGGGCCACGTGCACCTCACGGACGGTTCCGGCGAGACGCTCGCGGACGAGCACCTGCTCCCGGGCCACGGCGTGCAGCCGGTCGCGCAGACCCTCGAGTACCTGCGGGACCAGCGCTGGCAGGGCGTGGTGGGTGTGGAGGTCTCCACGCGCAAGTGCGAGACCCCGGACCAGCGCGACGAGTGGCTCGCGGAGTCCCTGGACTTCGCCCGTCGTCACATGACGGTCCAGGGCTGAGGCGGCCGCCCCGGCACGGGCACTGTCATTTGTCGAACCGCGCGCTCGCACCGGCAGCGCGGCTGTGGACGCAGCCGGGCGACGTCGCCGGGCCGGCACCGCGCGCGGGGACGGCCCCGCGGCGCAGGTGGCGGATGATCACCGCACCCACCACGGCCAGACCCAGCAGTGCGGCGATGATGCGTCCCACCAGGTCGCGGTCCGTGTCCAGGGGGATCGCGTAGTACGTGGCGGTCACTGCCAGCAGCCCGATCACGGCCCGGACGGGGCGGATGGAACTGGTCAGACCGCGCCCGTGGGAACCACGCCGCGGACGGGACGGGGTCGGCGCCTCAGGCTGCTCCGAGGACATCGCGCACCTCCTGCCCCGTCAGCGGAGACAGAGCCGCCGGGCGGGCCGCCCGTGGGCGCAGAGACGCCACGGGAACCACCCGTGGGCGCCGTGCCACTGCGCGGTCCACCCGCGGATGGTGAGCCGCCAAGAGCGGACGCGGCGCGGCATCCGCGGACGCGGCTCAGAGGCGCTGCCCGACGCTCTGGACGGCGCTGCACCCCCGCGAGGCACGGTGGAGGGAAGCGGACACACGGACTCCTGACTCGTTGCGTGGTGTGCTGGGCCCAACCCTAATCGGGCAACCCGCGAGCGCTCCCGTGTGCTCGGCCCGGAGGGCTCGTCCTGTCGTGAGCTCCCACGGGCCACGGAGCACCCCCGCTCGCGGGCCCCCGGCGCGGCGCGGTACCGTCGAGGGAGCTTCCCGACCACCACAGCCCGTGAACGGCGCCACCCGGCGTGCCCGCGGGGCCCGAGAGGATGAGACACCATGGCTGGACTGACACTGACGTTCCTCGGAGCCGGTTCCATGAACGGCTCCATCCTGCGCGGCGTGCTGGCCGCGGGCACGGAGGCGGGCGGGGTGCGCGCGACGACCCGTTCGGCGTCGTCGGCGGATGCCCTGCACGAGGAGACCGGCGTGGAGGTCTTCGCCGGGGAGTCGGACCCGGAGGCCAACCGGAAGGCCGTGGCGGGCGCGGACGTCGTGCTGCTGGGCGTGAAGCCCTACGCCATCCTGGACCTGGCCCGTGAGGTCGCGCCCGCGCTGGACCCCTCCACCGTGGTGGTCTCCGTGGCCGCGGGCGTCACCCTGGATGCGCTGCAGAAGGCCCTGCCGGACGGCCAGCCCGTGGTGCGCTGCATGCCCAACACGCCCTCCAGCGTGGGCCGCGGGGCGCTGTCCGTGACGCCGGGCGAGCACACCTCGGCGGAGCAGCTCGCCCAGGTCAAGGACGTCCTCTCCACGGTGGGCACCGTGGTGGAGGTCCCCGAGCACCTGATCCGCGCGGTCACCGGCGTCTCCGGCTCGGGCCCCGCGTACGTGTTCTACCTGGCCGAGGCCATGCAGCAGGCGGGCGAGAAGCTCGGCCTGGACCCGGAGACGGCGCGCGTGCTCGCCAAGGAGACGGTCTCGGGCGCGGGTGAGCTGCTCGCCCCGGACGACGCCGATCCCGCGGCCCTGCGCCGGGCCGTCACCAGCCCGGGCGGCACCACCGAACAGGCCATCACCACGTTCGACGAGAAAGGCCTGCGGGACATCGTCGCCGCAGGGGCGGAGGCCTCCGCGACCAAGGGCGACGAGATGGAGAAGGAGTACGACGGGCAGTGACGCCCGCTCCCGCGCCCACCCCACGATCCCAGCAAGGCGGTACACCATGAGCACGTTCGGCATCGAGGAGGAGTTCCTCCTGATCGACCGCGGGGACAGGCTTCCCGCCCGTCCCACCCCCGAGCAGTCCGCGCAGCTGGTCTCCCTGGAGGCGGGCGGCGGCGCGGCCACACCCGAGTGGCTCTCGTGCCAGGTGGAGGAGACCTCCCCGATCTTCCACGACGCAGCCGGGGCCGTGGCCTCGCTCGTGGACTTCCGCACCGCGCTGCACGAGGCCACGGACGCCATGGGCATGGACGTGGTGGGCGTGGCCGCCGCGCCGGACATCCGCCCCGAGCCCGCGGACATCACGGTGAACGAGCGCTACCAGCGCCTCGCCGGGTACACGCCCGCGATCGCCGCGGACCAGTACATCAGCGGCATGCACGTGCACCTGGGCTTCCCGGACATGGAGGACGCCGTGCGGGCCCTGAACGGGCTGCGCGGCTGGCTGCCCGCCCTCGTGGCGATCGGCGCCAACTCGCCGCTGTGGCGGGGCGCGGAGTCCGGCTTCGAGTCCTGGCGCTCCATCCACTACCGCCGCTGGATCGCGAACGACATCCCGCCGCACTTCAAGGACCTCGCGGACCACGAGCAGCGCGTGGCCGTGCTCAGCGCGTTCGACGTGATGGAGAGCCCCTCCACCCTGAGCTGGCTGGCCCGGCTGTCCCACAAGCACGGCACCCTGGAGATCCGGGCGTGCGACGTCCAGCTGGAGGCGCAGGACTCCGTGGCCATCGCGGTGCTGATCCGCGCGCTCGCGGACTACGCCGTGGACGTGCCGCCCACCGTGGAGCTGAGCCAGGAGTACCTGGACATCGCCCTGTGGCAGGCCGCCCGGTGGGGTCTGAGCGGACGGGTCCTGGACCCGGTGGCCGCGCAGCTCGTCCCCGGGGAGACCCTCGTGGACACGCTGCTGCAGCGGGCGCGGGACTACTACCCCTCGGCCGCGGACCGGGAGTTCGCGGAGTCCGGCGTGCGCCGGATCGTGGAGCGCGGCAACGGCGCCATCCGGCAGCGCCGCGCGTTCGCCCGCGCCGGGATCCCCGGGCTCATGGACATGGCCACGCAGGCGATGACGGCGGACCCGCGCGCCTGAGCCGCGATGCGCGCCGGGGAGGCGACCGTGCGGCGTCGTGCTACGGGCGGGCGGCGAAGCGCTCGATGAGGTCCACGTGCCCGGAGACGATGAGCAGGTCCCGTGAGGACACCGTGGTCTCCGGACGGGCGTAGGTGAAGTCCTCGCCGGGGGACTTCACGCCCACCACGGTCACGCCGTACTTGGAGCGGATGTCGGACTCGCCCAGCGTGAAGCCCTGGGTCTCGCGGGGCGGGTACATCTTGACGATCGCGAAGTCGTCGTCGAACTCGATGTAGTCCAGCAGCCGCCCGGAGACCAGGTGCGCGGTGCGCCGCCCGGCGTCCGCCTCCGGGAAGATCACGTGGTGCGCGCCGATGCGCGCCAGGATCTTGCCGTGGGCGGGGGAGATGGCCTTGGCCCAGATCCGGTCGATGCCCAGGTCCACCAGGTTGGCGGTGATCAGCACCGAGGACTCGATGGACGTGCCCACGCCCACCACCGCGGAGGAGAACTCCGCGGCGCCGATCTGGCGCAGGGCGTCCATGTCCGTGGCCTCGGCCTCCACCACGTGGGTGAGCTGCCCGGCCATCTTCTGCACGAGGCTCGCGTCGCGTTCCACGCCGAGCACCTCGCGGCCCTGCTGGATCAGCTGCAGCGCGGTGGCCGCGCCGAACCGGCCGAGACCGACCACCAGGACGGGAGCGGCGTGGGAGGAGTTCTTAGCCAATGATCGGCCTCTCTTCCGGGTAGGAGTACAGTCGGCGGCGGGAGCGCAGCGCCAGGGCGGTGGCCACGGTGGTGGTGCCGATGCGCCCCACCAGCATGATGACGGACAGCACGTACTTCCCGGCGTCCGGGGATGCCGCGGAGACACCCGTGCTCAACCCGCACGTGGCGTACGCGGAGATGACCTCGAACAGCACGTGGTCCAGGGGCAGGTGCGTGAGCGCCACCATCACGGCGGAGCCGGCGAGCACCACGGACGCCCCCATCATGATCACGGAGATCGCGATGCGCAGCACGGAGTCCGGGATGGTGCGGAAGAACGCGATCACGGACTGGTCGCCGCGCGCCTCCGCGAGGATCGCCAGGAACACGACGGCGAGCGTGGTCACCTTGATCCCGCCCGCGGTGGACGCGGAGCCGCCCCCGGCGAACATCATGGCGTCCGTGAGCAGCAGCGTGACCTGGGAGGTGTCCGGCATGTCCACCAGGTTGAAGCCGCCGGAGCGCATCATCACGGACGCGAAGAACCCCTGGAAGATCCGCTCCGGGACGGACTTCCCGCCCAGCGTCTCGGGGTTGTTCCACTCCACGGCCAGGAACAGCACCCACGCGAGCAGCAGCAGGATCGCGGTGGTCACCACGGTGAGCTTGGCGTTGAGGTTCCAGCGGTTGAAGCGGAAGCCCACCTGGCGCAGCACCAGGATCACAGGAAAGCCCAGGGAGCCCATGACCACGCCCACGCACACCGGGAGCAGGATGAGCCACACCGTGGGCCCGGCGTGGTCGTAGGGGACCAGCCCGTCCGTGTGGGGGGTGAAGCCGGCGTTGTTGAAGGAGGAGACCGCGTAGAACACACCGTGCCACAGGGCTGTGCCCAGGGGCTCGCCCTCCGCCAGGAAGCCCACGGAGAGCACCACGGCCAGCGCGGCCTCGATGGTGATGGAGGTGATCACGATGATCTGCAGCAGCGAGCCCACCTCGCCCAGGCGCCCGATGTTCAGCGCCTCCTGGGTGATGAGCTTGGACTTCAGCCCCAGTTTCCGCCCGATGGCCAGGGCCAGGATGGAGGTCATGGTCAGGGTGCCCAGGCCGCCCACCTGGATGGCCACCAGGATGACCACCTGCCCGAACAGGGACCACTGCGCGGCGGTGGACACGGTGGTCAGCCCCGTCACGGTCACGGCGGAGGTGGCGGTGAACACGGCGTCGGCGAAGTCCGTGTGCCGCCCGTGCTGCGCGGAGACCGGCAGCCACAGCAGCAGCGCGAAGCCGAGGTCCACGATCACGAAGACGATCACGGCCAGCCGCGCGGGGGAGGAGTCCGCGATCCGGTCCACGAAGTCGCGGATCCCGCGCGCGGTGCGCGTGGTCAGGGGTTCCGCGGGGGAGGTGTCGGTGTCGTGCTCCTCCACGGCGCTGGGTTGCTCGAGCTCGCTCACGGCACCTCCTCGGGCGGCCACGGGGTGATCCGGGGTGCGCGGAGCGGATCCCGGGGGTTGCTGGGCGCAACGTCCCCCAGTATTCCCTGTCCCGGTGCGGTGCGGCGACAGCCCCGCAACCCGAGTGGTCTAATGGGTTTGTGAGCTCCGCGACAAAGGGCAACGACGCCCAGCACCCCACCAGCGTCTACTGGGACCCGCAGCTGCTGCAGTACAACTTCGGGGACTACCACCCCATGAGTCCCACGCGGCTGGACGCGACCATGCGCCTGGTGCAGGACCTCGGCCTGGACACGGCGGAGAACGTGCGGGTCACGGTGCCGGAGGTTCCGGAGGACAGCGTCCTGGAGCTCGTGCACACCCCGGAGTACGTGCAGTCCGTGCGCGCGGTCTCCGAGGACCCCACCCGCGAGATCCCGGAGTGCGGCCTGGGCACGGAGGACACCCCCGGCTACGCGGGCATCCACGAGTCCAGTGCGCGGCTGGTGGGCGGCAGCTACCAGGGAGCCGTGGAGCTGCTGAGCGGAAAGGTGGTCCACGCCGTCAACTTCAGCGGCGGCATGCACCACGCGGCCGCGGACAAGGCCTCGGGCTTCTGCGTCTACAACGACTGCGCCGTGGCCATCCAGCACCTGCTGGACAACGGTGTGCAGCGCGTGCTCTACCTGGACGTGGACGGCCACCACGGGGACGGCACGCAGTCGATCTTCTACGACGAGCCCCGCGTCATGACCATCTCCCTGCACGAGACAGGGCTCTCCCTGTTCCCGGGCTCGGGCTTCGCCAACGAGATCGGCGAGGGCGAGGCCGCCGGAACGGTGGTCAACGTGGCCATGCCCACGCGCTCCGACGACGCCCAGTGGCTGCGCGCGTTCGACGCCGTGGTCCCCCCGATCACGCGGGAGTTCGCTCCCGAGGTGATCGTCTCCCAGCACGGCTGCGACTCCCACTTCCAGGACGAGCTGACCCATCTGCGCGTGAGCGTGGACGGTCAGCGTCAGGTGGCGCTCGCCGTGCGCGACCTCGCGCAGGAGGTCTGCGAGGGCCGCTGGCTCGCCACGGGCGGTGGCGGCTACGACGTCCACGACGCCGTGCCGCGTTCCTGGGCGCACCTGGTGGGTGTCGCGTCCGGTCACCCCGTGGCCGTGACCACCAGGGTGCCGCAGTCCTGGCGGGACTACATGAGCGAGACGTACGGCGGCCGGCCCCCCGAGGTCATGGGCGACGACGTGGACCTGTGGTGGCGCTCCTGGGAGATCGGCTACGACCCCAACGACGAGACCGACCGCAGCATCATGGCCACCCGCAAGGAGGTCTTCCCCCACTGGGGGCTGGACCCCTGGTACGACTGACGCATCTGCCGGCCGGGGCGCACCTGGCGGCGGATTGGGGCGGACGCGCGCGCTCCCACTAGGCTGTTTCCCATGTCCCACGATGCATATTCCGCGCTCTCCGATCCCACACGACGCCGCATCCTCGCGGCCCTGCAGGACGGCGCGCGGCCGGTGGGCGAGCTCGTCACCGAGCTGGAGGTCTCCCAGCCCACGGTGTCCAAGCACCTCAAGGTGCTGCGTGACGCCCGCATGGTGAGCACCCGGGCACAGGGGCAGAAGCGCTTCTACAGCATCGCCCCGGAACCCCTGGAGGAGGTCGTGGCCTGGCTGGGCGAGCTCGTCGCCGCCGCCGGCGCCGCGGATCCTGCTGAGGGGACGACGCCGCCCGCGCCGGCCCCGGCGCCCGTTCCGTCGGTGGCGTCAGACGATGCCGCAGCGCCGCACGGCCACCCCGCTGAGCCGGAGGACGACGCCGCCGCTGTTGATGCCGCGCACTCGGAGGAGACCGCCGCAGCAGAGGCCGCGGAACCCGGTGAAGCCGTCGAGGAGACTGCCGCCGCGGACATCGGCGCCGCGATCGAGCTCTCCGATCCGGACGGGTCGGCACCAGAGCTCGCCCCCGTCGTTCAGGAGTCCGTACCGTCCTCGGAGGAGGACCGCTCCCCGGCCGCCGAATCCGCCCCCGAGCGGTCCGTGCCGTGGTTCACCGCGGAGGTCACCGAGGTGACGGAGGAGGAGGAGGCCGGGACCGGCGTCGTACCGGCTTCCGTGGAGGACGCGCCCGGGGCCGGGATGGCGGGCCACGAGCCCGGGATGGCGGAGCGCGAGTCCGGGGCGTCCGCCCTGCCTGACGCCGAGGACGAGGCCGCGGAGCACCGCACAGGGTTCGCAGAGACGGACCCCGCCGCCGACCGCGAGAGCGAGGACCTCGAAACCACCGCGGAGCACTCGGCCGACCCCCTCCCCGACGCGGAGACCCCGGTCACACAGGCTAGTGTGGAGCACGATGTCCCTGCCGACGCTCGCGCGCAGTCCGATGCCGCGCGCGAGACCGGCCCCCGCGATCCTGCGGGGTCCGACCCCTCCGAGAGCGCGGAGCCGCTGCGTCCGCGCGGTGGGGCGCATCGTCGTCAGAGCGGTCTGCTGTCCACTCTGACGGGGTTCCGGCGCCGTGGCCGCGGCACACGCCGCGACTGAGGGCCCCACCCACCGACACCACGAGACGGCAGGAGAGCCATGCACGAGAAACTGATCCCCATCCGGCAGATCATCACGGCACGCAACCCGGGAGAGTCCGAGTTCCACCAGGCCGTGGACGAGGTCTTCGAGTCCCTGGGACCCGTGGTGGCGCGCCACCCGGAGGTGCTGGACTCCGCGATCGTGGAGCGGATCTGCGAGCCCGAGCGGCAGATCATCTTCCGCGTGCCCTGGGTGGACGACCAGGGCGAGGTGCACATCAACCGCGGTTTCCGCGTGGAGTTCAACTCCGCCCTGGGCCCGTACAAGGGCGGGCTGCGCTTCCACCCCTCGGTGTACCTGGGCATCGTCAAGTTCCTGGGCTTCGAGCAGATCTTCAAGAACGCGCTCACGGGCATGCCCATCGGCGGCGGCAAGGGTGGCTCGGACTTCGACCCCTCCGGGCGCAGCGACGCCGAGATCATGCGCTTCTGCCAGTCCTTCATGACCGAGCTGTACCGCCACATCGGCGAGTACACGGATGTTCCCGCCGGTGACATCGGCGTGGGCGGCCGGGAGATCGGCTACCTGTTCGGCCAGTACAAGCGGATCACCAACCGCTACGAGTCCGGGGTGCTCACGGGCAAGGGCCTGTCCTGGGGCGGCTCGCTCGTGCGCACGGAGGCCACCGGCTACGGCGCGGTGATGTTCGCGGAGGAGATGCTCAAGACGCAGGGCAAGAGCTTCGACGGCCGGGACGTGATCGTCTCCGGTTCCGGCAACGTGGCCATCTACGCGATCGAGCGCGCCCAGTCCCTCGGGGCCAAGGCCCTCACCGCCTCGGACTCGGGCGGCTACGTGGTGGACAAGGACGGCATCGACCTGGAGCTGCTCAAGCAGGTCAAGGAGGTGGAGCGTGGACGCATGAGCGACTACGCCGAGCGCCGCGGCTCCTCCGCCACCTACGTGGCCGGTGGTTCCGTGTGGGACGTCCCGGGATCCGTGGCCCTGCCGTGCGCCACCCAGAACGAGCTCAACGGCCGCCAGGCCAAGACACTGCTGGAGAACGGCGTGGTGGCCGTGGCCGAGGGCGCGAACATGCCCTGCACCACGGACGCCGTGCACCTCTTCCAGGAGTCGGACGTGCTGTTCGCACCGGGCAAGGCCGCGAACGCCGGCGGCGTGGCCACCTCCGCGCTGGAGATGCAGCAGAACGCCTCGCGGGACTCGTGGAGCTTCGAGCACACGCAGGACCGGCTGCAGGAGATCATGCGCGGCATCCACGAGACCTGCGCCGCGACCGCCGACGAGTACGGCATGCCCGGCAACTACGTGGCCGGCGCGAACATCTCCGGGTTCATCAAGGTGGCACGCGCCATGGTGGCCCAGGGCATCATCTGAGATCGCGCACGAGAGCACGAGAGCACGAGGGCTCGCGAAAATGACCGACCGCCGCATCCAGCGGTTGGTCACCCGTCGAGTCTAGGGTGGAGACTATGGCAACGCATCGAGAGGTTCTGCAGTGGCTCGAGAACGAGCTGTTCGACGGACACCTGGTGCTTGGGCAGCGGCTGCCCACTGACAAGGACATGGCCGCGATCTTCCGCGTGTCCCGCAACTCCATGCGAGAGGCCCTGAAGATCCTGGAGGCGCAGGGCATCGTCAAGCTCTTCGAGGGCCCCCACCGGGCCATCCTGCCCATCCTGGTGCGGGAGCCCGCCGCGTCCGCCGGCCCGGCGCTGCAGCTGCACATGGCCACCTCCGAGCACCCCCTGCGGGACATCGTCCAGACCCGGGTGCTGCTGGAGACCGCCGCCCTGCACGCCTCGGAGCAGCGCTGGATCCCCCGGGACGAGCTGCAGGGGATCATGACGGAGATGGACCGGGAGGACCTGGGGCTCAAGCAGTTCCACGACCTCTACGTGAGCTTCCACATCGCCCTGGTGAAGTCCTGCGGCAACGCGGTCAGCACGGCACTGTTCACCGCGCTGCGCGACTCGATCTACGAGTACACGATGGCCCTGGTGGGTCACGTCCCGCTGTGGTCCACCACCTCCAGCCGCATCCGCGCCGAGCACCGGGCGATCGTCGGGGCCCTGGATGCCGGGGACTGCACCCTCGCGGCCCGGCTGGTGCGCGAGCACATCGAGTACCAGTACGAGGAGGCCGGCGTGGACCCGGATCAGGCCCACACCACCGCGGCGGACCCGCACGCCCTGGGCGACGCCGCGGCGTCGCCGGAGTCGGCCGCCGAGGACGACGAGTTCTCCGCCGCGCCCCGCGCGAGCGCGTGAGCCCCGCCCCCGTTTTCAGGCGGGGCGGGGTCACGCGGTAGGCTATGGCGTAGTTTGCCGTTAATCGGATGTTGCCCCTGAGTTCGATGGGGCGGGGTGGCGTTGACTCGCAGCCCCCAGCAAACACACTGTCCAGAGAATTGTGAGGGATCCTATGGGTTCGGTCATCAAGAAGCGCCGCAAGCGCATGTCCAAGAAGAAGCACCGCAAGCTGCTTCGCAAGACCCGTCACCAGCGCCGCAACAAGAAGTAGGCAGCGCTCGTGCCAGGCCCCGTTCCCCGTGGGGGAGCGGGGCCTTGCCATGTGCGTAGCATGGTCGCCATGACCGATCAGCCCCGTTCCCCGCAGGCACCCGCAGGCACCGGCCCGGGCTCGTCCGGGCGTGCGGGGCGCACGGGTGGGTTGCTGTCCGGCGTGGACTGGACCCGCACGCGTCCGCGGCACGAGGTCACGCTGCTGACCAAGCCCGGGTGCCACCTGTGCGACGACGCCCGGGACGTGGTGGAACGGGTCTGCGCACAGACCGGCACCGAGCTGCGCGAGCAGGACATCACTGGGGACCCCGCCCTTGTCCGGGACTACGCCGAGTTCGTGCCCGTGGTGTTCGTGGACGGCGCGGCCTGGGACCGCTGGCGGATCGACGGCGAGCGGCTGCGCGCGGTGCTCGCCTGAACCTCGGAGCCTGAACCTCGGATTGGGGCCTCCCGGCGGGGTTTGAGACACTGGGGCCATGCCTTCAGCTACCGTCCACCTCCTGCGCCACGGCGAGGTCCACAACCCCGAGCACGTGGTCTACGGTCGCCTGCCGGAATACCACCTCTCCGAGAAGGGCGCCCGCATGGCGGAGGCCGCCGCGACGGACCTCGCGCAGCGCGTGCAGGACGGGGAGAACATCGTGCTCCTCGCGTCCTCCCCGCTGACCCGCACCCGGGAGACCGCCGCACCGGTGGCCCGTGAACTGGGTCTGGACGTCCGCACGGACGAGCGGCTGATCGAGCCCGCCAACCACTTCGAGGGCCTGCACGTGTCCGGGCGGGAGCTGGCCAAGCCCAAGCACTGGCCGCACCTGCTCAACCCCCTGCGCCCCTCGTGGGGCGAGCCGTACCGCCAGCAGGTGGAGCGCATGGCACAGGCCGTGCGGGAGCTCGCCCGGGAAGCCGTGCGGATCGGGGGCGACGGCGCCCAGGCCGTGGCCGTGTCCCACCAGCTGCCCATCTGGCTGACCCGCCTCTCGGTGGAGGGACGCCCCCTGCCGCACGATCCGCGGCGCCGCCAGTGCAACCTCGCGTCGCTGACCTCCCTGACGTTCAGGGACGTTGACGCCGCCGAGGTCCCGCAGCTGACCTACCGGGAACCGGCCGCCCACCTCTATCCAGGTGTCAACCAGCTTCCCGGCTCATAATCGATGTCCCACTGCACCCCCTCACGTCTTCAGGTGATGACTCCGTGACCCCACAGCCCTCCTCCGCCCGGCGTCCGCGCGCCCGCACGCGTGTGCGCACGGGGCTGATCGCCGTGGTGGCCGCGGCGGGCCTCGCGCTCACGGGCTGCTCGGCGTCCTCCGACGACCTCGCGGACCAGGCGAACTCCGGCGGGGACAAGGGGTACGTGGCCGGGGACGGTTCCGTGAGCGAGTACGCACCGGACCAGCGCGGCGAACCGGTGTCCTTCGACGCCGCCATGTACGACGGCTCCACCGTCTCCGCCGACAGCCTTCGCGGCAAGCCCGTGGTGCTCAACTTCTGGTACGCCGGGTGCGCCCCGTGCCGGGCGGAGGCCCCGGACCTCGTGGCGCTGCACGACGAGTACGGGGACCAGGCCCAGTTCATGGGCGTGAACCTGCGGGACCAGCAGGCCACTGCCGAGGCGTTCGAGCGCACCTTCGGGGTGGAGTACCCCTCCGCCACGGACCTCAACGGTGAGGTGCTGCTGGCCCTGAGCGAGTACGTGCCCCCGCAGGCGGTGCCCACCACCCTGGTGCTGGACTCGCAGGGCCGCGTGGCCGCCCGGATCCTCGGCAAGGCGGACAAGTCCACCCTGGACGCGCTCATCAAGGACACGGTGGCCGAGTCCGCATGAACGGCAATCCCTTCGCCGAGGTTATCCTCGACGGCTCACTGATTGCCGCGCTGCCCGTGGCTCTGCTGGCGGGCTTCGTCTCCTTCGCCTCCCCGTGCGTGCTGCCGCTGATCCCGGGCTACCTGGGGTACATCACCGGGCTCACCGGGGCGGACCTGCGCGAGCAGCGCCGCGGCCGCATCTTCTGGGGGGTCCTGCTCTTCGTCCTGGGCTTCTCCCTGGTGTTCGTGGTGATGTCCGTGGTGCTCGCCCAGCTCGGGGCCTTCGCGTGGTTCCGGGGCCAGGAGTGGATCATGGTGGTGCTGGGGATCCTGGTGATGGTCATGGGCGTGGTCTTCCTGGGCGGGCTCTCCTGGTTCCAGCGTGACCGCAAGATCGAACGCCGGCCGCCGCCGGGTCTGTGGGGAGCGCCCGTGCTGGGCATGACCTTCGGGCTCGGGTGGGCGCCGTGCATCGGCCCCACCTTCGCGGCCGTGCAGGCGCTGGCCTACGTGGACGGTGCCTCCACGGGCAAGGCCGTGGTGCTGACCACCGCCTACTGCCTGGGACTCGGGGTTCCGTTCATTCTCATCGCCCTGGCCATGCGCCGGGGGATGGGTGCCATGTCCTTCTTCCGCCGCCACCGCCTCACCCTGCAGCGTGTGGGCGGCGTGGTGCTCGTGCTCATCGGCCTGGCCATGGCCACGGGTGTCTGGTCCGCGCTGGTCTCCTGGATCCAGTCCGAATTCGTAACCGATTGGGTGATGCCGATATGACGACAGCGCGCACTCCGCGTGAGCGGAAGCCGAAGCGCCCCGACGTGGAGGTCCCGGCCCTCGGGTTCGTCGGGATGCTGCGCTGGGCGTGGCGGCAGCTCACCAAGATGTCCACGGCGCTGGTGCTGCTGCTGCTCCTGGCCATCGCCGCGGTGCCCGGGTCCCTGTTCCCGCAGCGGGTGCAGGACCCGGAGGCCGTCACCAGCTACATCGAGGCCAACCCCACGATCGGCCCGGTGCTGGACACCCTGCAGCTCTTCGACGTCTACCAGTCCTACTGGTTCTCGGCGATCTACATCCTGCTCTTCATCTCACTCGTGGGCTGCGTGATCCCGCGTGCCATCCAGCACTTCAAGGCGTGGCGCTCCAAGCCGCCCCGCACCCCCCGGCGGCTCAGCCGCATGCCCCAGTACCGCAAGGTCATGCTGGGCGGACGGGACGGCGGCGCGGGCCCCACCCCGGACGAGGCGGTCGAGCAGGCGGCTGCGGCGCTGAAGAAGCGCGGCTACCGTGTGCAGGTCCAGGACCTGGGCTCCGCGGCGCCGTCGGTGGCGGCCGAGCGGGGCATGCTCAAGGAAGTGGGCAACATCCTCTTCCACGTGGCGCTGCTGGCCGTGCTGATCTCCGTGGCCATCGGATCCCTGTACGGGTACAAGGGTCAGAAGGTGGTCGTGGAGGGCGAGTCGTTCGTGAACACCCTGGTGGCCTACGACTCCTTCGAGCCGGGCAACAACTTCGACGAGGACTCCCTCAACCCGTTCTCCCTGCAGCTGGACTCGTTCGAGGCCACCTTCAGCCGTGACACCTCGGACCCCGAGCACTACGGCCAGCCCACGGACTTCAACGCGGACCTCACCGTCACGGAGGAACCCGGGGCCGCGCCGGAGGACGTGAAGCTGGAGGTCAACAAGCCGCTGAACGTGGACGGCACCAAGGTGTACCTGGTGGGCAACGGCTACGCCCCCGTGCTGCGCGTGAAGGACGGCGAGGGCAACGTGGCCTACGAGGGGCCGGTGGTCACGGTGCCCTCCGACTCGGTCTACACGTCCTCCCTGACCCTCAAGGTCCCCGACGCCGCTCCGGACCAGCTGGGCTTCGTGGGTCTCCTGCTGCCCACGGCGGTCTCCCAGGACGGGAAGATCCCGCAGTCCGTGGACCCGGCGCTGAACAACCCCGCGCTGCTGCTCTCCTCGTTCAGCGGCGACCTGGGACTGGACAGCGGCCAGCCGCAGAACGTGTACGTGCTGGACACCCAGAACCTCGAGGAGCTCAACTCCATGAGCTCTCCCAACGGGCCCATCGTGCTGGACGGCCAGCACCGCACGGCCACGCTGCCCGAGGGCAAGGGCAGCGTGGAGTTCGTGGACGTCAAGCGCTACGTGGGCCTGGACGTGCACTACGACCCGGGGCGGATCCCGGCCTTCATCTCCTTCCTGGTGGCGTTCACCGGGCTCATTATGAGCCTGTTCATCGCGCGTCGCCGGGCGTGGGTGCGGGCCGTGGAGACCGAGGACGCCCACGGGGTGCGGTGTACTGTTCTGGAGTACGGTCTGCTGGCGCGTGGCGAGGACCACCGCCTGGGTGCGGAAGCCGAAAAACTGACAGCTCTGTGGACGTCATTGTGGGAGGACCGCGGCGTGCGGGAGTTCCACCTGGATTCGTCGGATAAGGCGCAAAACAATGGGTAGCGACATCAATGTGACTTTGGGCAACTGGAGCGAGTGGTTCATGCTCCTGGCCGCCATGACCTACATGGTGGCGTTCGTGGCCTTCGTGTGGGACATGGCCACCCACTCCAAGACCCTCGCGGTCAAGGAGCGCTCACGGGCCGCCAAGCAGGCCGCCGCGGAGCGGAAGTCCGAGCAGCTCGTGGGCGCCGGTGCGGGGGTCGCGGGCGGTTCCTCCGCGGCGGGTTCCGCGGGTACGGTCGCCGGCCCGTCGGCGTCGCGCGCGAGCGGCGGGGCCACCTCGGCGGCGGACGCGGGCGGGACGGTCTCCGCCGAGTTCCGCACCTCCGCGCAGAACACCACCAAGGGTGCCGGCGAGTTCGAGGCGCTGAACTACCAGCACAGCACCCGCCGCCCGGCGGCGCGCGTGGCCGTGGCCCTCATGGTCATCGCGTTCGTGCTCCACGCCTTCGCCGTGGTCTCCCGCGGGATCGCCGCGGACCGCGTGCCGTGGGCCAACATGTACGAGTTCTGCAGCACGGGTGCCCTGGTGGTCTCCGGTGTGTACCTGGTCACGCTGATCTTCAAGGACCTGCGCTTCGTGGGTCCCATGGTCTCCGGGCTGGTGCTCACCATGCTGTGCCTGGCCACCATCGCGTTCCCCACCCCGGTGTCCCCGCTGCAGCCCGCGCTGCAGTCCTACTGGCTGATCATCCACGTGTCCATCGCGGTCGCGGCGTCCGGCGTCTTCACCATCACGTTCGCCATGGCCGTGCTGCAGCTCATGCAGTCCCGCCGCGAGCGGCTGCTGGCCTCCGGGCAGGAGTCCCGCATGGGCTTCCTGCGCGCGGTGCCGGACTCCGTCACGCTGGAGAACTTCGCGTTCCGCCTGAACTCGGTGGGCTTCGTGTTCTGGACCTTCACCCTGGCCGCGGGAGCCATCTGGGCGGACCAGGCGTGGGGCCGCTTCTGGGGCTGGGACACCAAGGAGGTCTGGACCTTCGTGGTGTGGACGGTCTACGCCGCCTACATGCACGCCCGCGTGACCCGTGGCTGGAACGGCAACCGCTCCGCGTGGCTGTCGATCGCCGGCTACATGTGCGTGGTCTTCAACTTCACCGTGGTCAACACGCTGTTCCCGGGTCTGCACTCCTACTCCGGCCTGTGACGCGCGGGGTGGCGTCCGCACGCATGACGACGCCGCCCGCACCCTTCCACGAACGAGCCCGCCTCCGCTGCTGCGGAGGCGGGCTCTGTCGTGCGGTGCTGGCTGCTGGGTGCTCGAGGGCCCCCGACGCGAGCGGGGTGCCCGTGGTGCTGGGGGACGCCGAGGGCGCACGGTGGCCGGACGCCAGGAGAAACCGCGTGCGGCCGGTCAGCGACCGTGTCGCGGACGGGGTCAGTCGTGGCGGGGAGGCTCTCCCTCGGGGTGACCGGGGCCGGTGCCGTCGCCGTCGGTGTTCTCGTCCAGGTCCCCGTCGGTGGGCTGCTCACGGCCGGTGCTCCGCCCGCTGTCCGGGTTCGCGTCCGTGCCGTTGCGCGTGTCCTCCGCGGCGTGCGACCCCGTGGTGGGCTCCGTCCAGCGCGGGTCGGAGGGGTCCAGCGGCTCATCCACCTGCGGCTTGGCCCCCGGGGCCTGACCGGTGCGCTTGAGCTCGTTCTCCCACTCCTGCAGCTTGCGCGCCTGCTCCTGCTGCTTGCGGCGCTCCTCGAGGTTGCGCAGGAACTGGGGGTCGTCGTCCGGGCCGCGGCCGCGTGCGGCGTCCCGGGCGGCGTCGTCCGTGCGGGGACGGCCGAAGAAGGGCCACAGCACGGCCCCGACCACGGGCAGCAGCAGGATGATGAGCAGCCACGCGCCCTTGGGGACGGCCCGCACCCGGTACCTCTCCGACTGTGCGCACTCGATGAGCGCGTAGATGACGAGGCCCACTGCCAGTGCGCCGGACCCGATGATGAGAATGGCTCTGCCCATGCCGATCATCCTAGGGGAGTGCGCCGGGGCCACCGCGTTCACGGTCGTGGGTGTGCAGCGCCGCGCCCGGGGTGCACACAGCGAGACCACCTAGAATGGGCCCGTGAACTTCTTGAAGTACTCCCTGCTGCGCCTGGGCATCCTGGTGGTCCTGTTCCTGCTGTTCATGCTCCTGGGGCTGGGACTGGTGTTCTCCGGGATCGCGGCCGTGGTGGCCGCGTTCGCGATCTGCTACATCTTCTTCCCCACGCTGCACTACGCCGCGGGCCAGGACTTCCACCGTTTCATCGCGCGCTCGCCCAAGCCCACCAACCGTGTGGAGCTCGAGGACCAGGAGATCGAGGACTCGTACACGGACGCCGAGGCCCGCAGGGAGCTCTGAGCGGACTCAGCCCACGTACTGCTGCACGAACACCGCCACCGCGTAGAGCACGGTGACGCCCAGGTTGATGAACCCGCACATCTTGAGCACGGGGATCAGCTCGCGCCGCTCGGGAGTCTTGAGCACCGTGGAGGCCGCGTTCACGGCCAGGGGCGTCATGGCGTAGACCAGCAGCACCCACGGGTTGCCGGGAACCAGCAGCAGGGGCAGGACCATGCCCACGAACAGCTCTGCGGTGAACGTGAGCCGGGCCTTGGGGTCCCCGAGCCGCACGGCCAGGGTCTGCTTGCCCACCTCGCGGTCCCCGGGGATGTCCCGGATGTTGTTGGCCATGAGCAGGGCGCACGCGAAGAGCCCGGTGGAGACCGCCATGACCCAGGCGTCCATGTTCAGCTGGCCGGCCTGGGTGATCGTGGTGCCCAGCGTGGCCACCAGCCCGAAGAAGAGGAACACGAACAGGTCCCCGAGGCCCATGTAGCCGTACGGCTTCTTCCCACCCGTGTAGCCCCAGGCGGCCGCGATGGCGAGCAGCCCCACCACAGCGAGCCACCACTGCTGCGAGAGCACCACAAGGGCGGCACCCGCCACGGCGGCAATGCCGAAGCACGCGAACGCGGCCGACTTGACCTCACGCGGGGTGGCGGCGCCGGAACCGGTCAGGCGCAAGGGGCCCACGCGCTCGTCGTCCGTGCCCCGCACGCCGTCGGAGTAGTCGTTGGCGTAGTTCACACCGATCTGCAGCGCGAGCGCGACCACCAGGGCCAGCAGCGCGGGCACCACACGGGCTTCGTACATGGTCTGCGCGGCGGCCGTGCCGGCGATCACCGGGGCCGCGGCCATGGGCAGCGTGCGCAGGCGTGCCCCTTCGACCCACTGAGCTGGTGTGGCCACGGTGCAACCTTTCATGAACGGACGAGGACGTCCCGTCATTGTTTCATGCTCTGTGCAGGTGCACATGCCGTGCGGACGGCGCCGGCGCCGGCGCGGGCGGTCTCGGAGCGCTCCGAGCGCGGGGCGCAGCGGGGCTCAGGGCACCTCCACCGTGACCTCTCGCGCGTCAGGGTCCCAGCGCCGCAGCGCGGTGACGTCCAGCGAGCGGGGTGGCGCGACGTCGCTCAGCACCTCCAGCGCCCGGCCCACGGTGGGGGCGTCCAGGCGCGTGCCGAGGGTGACGTGGGGAACCCACGGGCCGGAAGGGGTGCGCTGCTCCGGCAGCAGGGCCCGCAGCTCGGCCACGGCGCCGAGGACAGCGGGCGGAACCGCGAGCGACTCGGCCAGCACGTACGGACCCCTGCCCAGGACCGTGAGCCCGGTGACGGGCACGACGAACGGCAGCAGGGGGCCGAACAGCTCCCGGGCCCGCCGCAGCACTGCCTCGGAGAAGCACGGGGCCGAGACCACCGTGAGGTGCGGGGCGTTCGAGGAGCTGCGGTGGCGGGCCTGGCTCGGAAGCCCGGCACGGTTCAGGGCATCCCACCGGGCGCGGACGAGGGCGTCGTCGCCCGGAGCGAGAACGAGGTCCAGGGAGTGCAGGGGCACAGTTTCTCCGCTCCGCCGTTCAGCGTTCGCCGGGGCGCGCGCTGGGTTCCGCGGCGGTGTCGGCATGCGCCCCCACGCTCGGACCCGCACCAGGGCTCGCTCCCGGTTCCGCGGTGAACAGCGCGGCGGCTGCACGGCGGTCGGGCTTGCCCGTGGCGAGCAGGGGGAGGCGGTCCACCCGGCACCAGCGTTTGGGCACGGCGGGGGCTCCCAGTCGTTCGCGCACCGACTGGGCCAGCTCTCGTTCGAGGCCGGGGTCGAGGTCGCCGTCGAGACGGCTGTCGGGATGGTGGTCGTCCGGGACGGGTTCGTTGTGCAGGGGCCGCCGCACGGCCACCACTGCGGCCACCTCCTGGCCCCACTCCGGGTGGGCCAGGGGAAGCACCAGGGCCTGCCGCACCCGGTCGTGGTCCAGGAGCACATCGGCCACCCGGCCCGCGGAGACTTTCACGCCGCCGGTGTTGATCACGTCGTCGGTGCGTCCCAGCACGGTGAGGCGGCCGTTCTCGTCCAGCGATCCGAGGTCGTCGGTGCGGTACCAGCGCCGCCCCTCGGAGACACGGAAATGGGCGGCGGTCTGCTCGGGGTCATTCAGGTAGCCCGAGGCGACCACTTCACCGCCCAGCCAGATCCGGCCCTCGAGCGGTGACGCCGGGCCCGCCTGATGTGCGAACGATGCGGCGGGGGACTCCCCCGCGGCCCCCGCCTCTGCGGGTGAGGCCCCTACTGGCTCCTCCTTGGCGGACAACGTTCCTGCGGAGGCCTCCTCGGCGGGAGGGGCGCTCGGCGCGGGGGCGTGCGCGAGGTGGGGACCGGCGTCGTCGGGCAGGATGCGGACGGCGACCGTGTCCAGCGGGACGCCGTTGTAGACGCAGCCCCCGCACGTCTCCGACATGCCGTACGTGCGGACCACGCGCACCCCGGCGGCGTCGGCCAGATGTGCCAGTGCCGGGGAAAGAGGAGAGCCGCCCACGAGCACGGCGTCGAAACGCGCGAGCGCCGCCACCGCGCGGGGGTCGGGGGAGCCGTCGGCCGGGTCCAGGATGCGCTGCAGCTGGGTGGGCACCACGGACACGTACCGCACGGGGTGGTTCATGCCCTCCGCGGCATCGGCGAACGCCCGGGGTGTGAAGTGCTCGCCGGTCATGACCACGGGGGTGGTGCCCGCGAGGACAGAGCGGGCGAGCACCTGCACCCCGGCCACGTAGTGCGCGGGCAGACACAGCAGCCACTGGCCGGGCCCGGAGGTCGCCCGCTCCGTCGCGCGCCCGGATGCCGTGAGCGCCTCGGCGCTGAGCACGGTCTTCTTGGGCCGTCCCGTGGATCCCGAGGTGGCCACGACCACCGCGGCCCCCGGGCGGGACAGCACCGCCCGCAATCGGGGCAGCAGCTCGGTGAGGTCCCCCTCCACGGGGCCGTCCAGGACCACGACGTCGCTCGGCAGCTCCGCGGCCTGCGGTGCGTCGAGCGGGTGGCCGGGCTCTGGTCCGGATGCGGAGGTGCCTGGCCCGCGGTGGGCCACCAGAGCGGATGCTGCATGGGCCGCCGGGGCAGGGGATTCCGGTACGGCAGGGGAGACCGCAGAGCCCGGCCCCGCCGCGGAGGTGCCGGGCGTGCGGTGGGCGGGCACGGTGTCGTCGTGGGCCGGTGCGGGGCCGTCGGGGCTCACGCGGCGGCTCAGAAGTAGTACGGGAACGCGGACCAGTCCGGGTCCCGCTTCTGCAGGAAGGCGTCGCGGCCCTCCACGGCCTCGTCCGTCATGTAGCCCATGCGGGTGGCCTCGCCGGCGAAGACCTGCTGGCCCACCATGCCGTCGTCCGGGAGGTTGAACGCGTACTTGAGCATGCGCACGGCCTGCGGGGACTGTGCGGTGATCTTGCGCGCCCAGTCCAGGGCGGTGGACTCCAGATCGGCGTGGGGGACCACGCGGTTCACGGCGCCCATGCGGTGCATGTCCTCGGCGGAATACTCGTCCGCGAGGAAGAAGATCTCCCGGGCGAACTTCTGGCCCACCTGGCGGGCGAGAAGTGCGGAGCCGTAGCCGGCGTCGAACGAGCCCACGGTGGCGTCCGTCTGCTTGAACTTCCCGTGCTCGGCGGAGGCGATGGTCAGGTCGCACACCACGTGCAGCGAGTGCCCGCCGCCCGCGGCCCACCCGGAGACCGCCGCGATCACGACCTTGGGCATGGTGCGGATCAGGCGCTGCACCTCCAGGATGTGCAGGCGACCGGCGCGGGCGGGGTCGATGGAGTCCGCGGTCTCGCCCTCCGCATAGTGGTAGCCGTCCCGGCCGCGGATGCGCTGGTCCCCACCGGAGCAGAACGCCCAGCCGCCGTCCTTGGCGGAAGGCCCGTTGCCGGTGAGGATCACGGCGCCCACGTCCGAGGACATGCGGGCGTGGTCCAGCGTGCGGTAGAGCTCGTCCACGGTGCCCGGGCGGAAGGCGTTGCGCACCTCCGGGCGGTCGAACGCGATGCGCACCCACGGCAGGTCCTTGACCACGGCGCCGTCCGCGTCCCGCTGCACCCCGCGGTGGTAGGTGATGTCCTGCAGGTCCGTGAAGCCCTCCACGGGCCGCCACTGCTGGGGGTCGAAGATCTCGGACACTCGTTCGGGAAGCTGCTCGTTGGTCATGGATACCACTGTAGGACGGGGTGGGCGGTGCCCTCGCGTGCCCTCGGCGGTCCGCACCACCCTCGCCGGGGCGCAGCTCGCTCCTGCCCGGCGCCCCACGGCAGATCCGCGATGGTCCGGACCTCCGCCCAGGCACCGCCCACTCCTGCCCGGCCAATGCGCCTCGCTCGCTTGCCCTCCGCACCACCCACCCCGGCTGGGCATCTCCATTTGCTCCGTTAGTGCAGATTTCGGGCCGCTGGGCTGTCTTTGCTCCACTAGATTGTGCGGGGCGCCGGGGAAGTTCTCCGCCCCTCACGCGGAAAGGACCTCCCATGACCCTGCTCCCGGATCTGAGCACCCTCGCCTGGGCCGCCCTGGCGGTGAGCGCGGTGCTCGTGGGCTTCTCCAAGACGGCACTGCCGGGCATCAACACCCTGGCGGTTGCGATCTTCGCCGCCGTGCTCCCCGCCAAGCCGTCCACCGGCGCGCTGCTCCTGCTGCTGATCGTGGGGGACATGTTCGCGCTGTGGACCTACCGCAAGCACGCGCACTGGCCCACGCTGATCCGCATGCTCCCGGCGGTTCTGGTGGGCCTTGCGCTGGGGGCTGCGTTCCTCGCGTTCGCGGGGGACTCGCTCGTCCGCCGCGTGATCGGTGTGATGCTGCTGATGCTCATGGCACTCACGCTCTGGCAGCGTCACCGGGACGCCGCACTCCGGGACGACGACGCCGCTCCGCCCGCCCCTGCCTCTCGCGCCGTGGCCGCGGGGTACGGCTCGCTGGGCGGGTTCACCACCATGGTTGCGAATGCCGGGGGACCGGTGATGTCCATGTACTTCCTGGCCGCGCGCTTCCCCAAGCACGCGTTCCTGGGCACCGCGGCGTGGTTCTTCGCGGTGATGAACCTGCTGAAGGTTCCGGTCTCCGTGGGGCTCGGACTCATCACCACGCAGACCCTGGTGCTCGACGCCCTGCTGGTGCCGGGCGTGGTGCTCGGCGCGTTCGCGGGGCGGTGGGCGATCACCCGCATCCGGCAGCGGGTGTTCGACACTGCGGTCATCGTGGTCACGGTGCTGGGGGCGCTCTACCTGCTCGTGTGAACCACGGGGGAGGGCTCCGCAATACTGGACACCATGCTCACCCCCTTCGACCTGGACCGCATCGGCTCGGGGCTCCCGTTCGCGGAGTCCGTTCCCGAGCTGGAGCGCGCCCTGTCCGGGGGAGTGGCCGTGGTGCAGGCACCTCCGGGCACGGGCAAGACCACGGTGGTGCCGCCCGTCGTGGCGAACCTGGTTCTCGCGGGGAGCGCCGCCACGGAACCGCCCGCGGACACGGAGGGTGCGGATGGTTCAGCGGACGGCCCCGCGCTCAATCCCGCCACCGCCCGCGTCGTCGTCGTCCAGCCCCGCCGGGTGGCCGCCCGGGCCGCCGCGCGCCGACTGGCCGCGCTCACGGGAACGGAGCCGGGCGGCGTCGTCGGCTGGACCGTGCGCGGGGAGCGGGAGACGTCGAAGGCCACCCGCGTGGAGTTCGTGACCCCCGGGATCCTCCTGCGCCGCCTGCTGCGTGACCCGGAACTGGTCGGGGCCGCGGCCGTGGTGCTGGACGAGGTGCACGAGCGCGGCGTGGAGTCGGACCTGCTCGTGGGGATGCTCGCGGAGCTGCGGCAGCTGCGGGATGACCTCGTGCTCGTAGCCATGTCCGCCACGGTGGAGGCGGAGCGGTTTGCGGCTCTGCTCGGCGGGGACGCGCCCGCCCCGGTGGTGGACTGCCCGTCGGCCCTGCACCCGCTCACGGTCCAGTGGGCGCCAGGCCCGCAGCGCCTCGACGAGCGGGGCGTCACGCCCGCGTTCCTTTCCCACATGGCCCGCACAGCGGCCGACGCACATCGCAAGGCCCTGGCACAGGACCCGTCCGTGGACGCCCTCGTGTTCCTCCCCGGCGCCCGGGAGGTCTCCCGCGTGGCGGCCGAGCTGCGCGGCCTCACTGACGCCGAGGTCCTGGAGCTGCACGGCCAGCTGCCTCCGCGCGAGCAGGACCGCGCCGTGGCGGGCCGCGCGCCGGGGGAGCGCCCGCGCATCGTCGTGACCACGTCCCTCGCGGAGTCCTCGCTCACGGTCAACGGGGTGCGCCTCGTGGTGGACTCCGGCCTGGCCCGCCAGCCCCGCCGGGACGCCGGGCGCGGAATCTCCGGGCTCGTCACGGTCTCCGCATCCAAGGCGTCGGCCGAGCAGCGCGCGGGCCGCGCCGCCCGCCAGGGCCCGGGCACCGTGGTGCGCTGCTACGACGACGCCGCCTGGGGCGCCATGCCCGCCCACACCGTTCCCGAGGTGCGCACCGCGGACCTCACCGCCGCGTGCCTCGCACTCGCGGTGTGGGGTAGCCCGGGTGGTGAGGGCATGGCCCTGCCGGACCCGCTGCCGCCCCGGGCCCGCGCGGACGCCGAAGCCGAGCTGACCCGGCTGGGTGCGGTGACCGAGGACGGCCGCGCCACGGATCTCGGATGCCTGCTGGTCTCCCTGCCCGTGGAACCCCGCTGGGGTCGCGCCCTGCTGGACGGCGCGGACCTCGTGGGCACCAGGACGGCGGCGGAGGTCATCGCCGCGGTGTCCGACGGCGCCCGCGTGCCCGCCGCGGACATCCCCGCCCTGGTGCGCGGTCTGCGCTCCTCCCGCGGTGGCGAGTCCGCCCGGTGGCGCCGCGAGGTGCAGCGGTTGGAGCGGATGACGGGTCAGCTCGCGGCCGGCGGCTCGGCGGACGGATCCGGGGAGAACACGGACGCCCCGCCCCGCGGCCCGGAACCGGTGGTGCCCGCCGACGTCCGGGTGGGCGTCGTCGTGGGCCTGGCGCGGCCCGAGTGGGTGGCCCGGCGGATGGACGCCCACGGGGACCAGTGGCTGCTCGCCTCCGGAACCCGCGCGGGGCTGGAGGCCGGGAGCCCGTTACGCCACCACGAGTGGCTGGCCGTCGCCGAACTGACGCGCGCCGCGGGCAGGGCCGCCGCGGGCACCGGCGCGGTGATCCGCGCGGCGGCACCCCTGGACCTGTCGCACGCGCAGCTCGTCGCCGGTCCGCTCGCCCGCACCGAGACGCGCGCGAGCTTCTCGAACGGGCGCGTGAGCACACGGGAGGTGCGGGCGGTGGGCGCGATCGAGCTCTCCGCCACGCCTGTCCGCGCGGACCCGGACACCGCCGTGCCCGCCATCCGCGCGGCGCTCACCGCCGAGGGCCTGGACCTGCTGCCCTGGGACGACGCCGCCCGTGGGCTGCGCGCCCGCCTTGCCCTGCTGCGTCGTCACCTGGGGGAGCCGTGGCCCGCGGTGGACGACGCCGCCCTGCTCGCCCGCGCCGAGGAGTGGCTGGGCCCCGAGCTGCGGGACGTGGCCCGCGGCGGGTCGCTGCGCTCGGTGCGCGTGGCGGACGCCCTGCGCCGGCTGCTGCCGTGGCCCGAGGCCGCCGGCCTGGACGAACTGGTCCCGCGGCGGCTCGACGTGCCCAGCGGGAACACCGCGCGGATCGACTACCCGGAGGTCTGGGACGAGGCGGAACCCGAACAACCGCCCGTGGTGGCCGTGAAGCTCCAGGAGTGCTTCGGGTGGGCCGAGACCCCGCGCGTGGCGGACGGGCGCGTGCCCGTGCAGTTCCACCTGCTGTCCCCGGGGAAGGCCACGCTGGCCATCACCGAGGACCTCGCCTCGTTCTGGTCCGGGCCCTACGCCCAGGTGCGCGCGCAGATGCGCGGACGCTATCCCAAGCACCCCTGGCCCGAAGACCCGTGGAACGCGGTGGCCACCGCCAAGACCTCGCGGGCCCTGCGGCGGGACGGCTGCTGAGCAAGGGTCCGGGCGCGGACGGCCATCGCGGGCCCGGTGTGCGCACGTGGCGGGGTGCTGGGGTCTGGACGGTTGCCCCGGTCCGGGGCGGGACGGTGCGGGTGGACGCAGGCTGCCGACCCGTTACCGCGGAGGGGGTGCGGTGCGGCCGGGACCGCCCGTTGTCACCCCGGTTGAGATGGAATGTGACCTGGGTTACTGTGAAGTTTCGCCCGATCCCCGGGGCGCACCACCACGTGCGTCGCGGGCCTGCCCGTTCACCTCACGGGTGGGGCCCGGGCAGCACGACTGGCAGACGACCCGCACCAGCCGACTCATCATCCAGGCTGGTTCGAGTGCTCGGCTGACCCGCGTCATCCCGTCTCACCCGTTCCACCGCGGGGACGGGCCGGTGAGCGAACCGGAGCACGCGCTCCGCGCCGCACACCGGCCGCACCCGCGCCGGGACCCGAGGGGCGAGGAGGCGTGTCCGTTCTCAGACACAGATCGCGAAGTGACTCTCATGACCACCACCACAGCGGAAACCGCCATGACCATCGACCCCACCGAGATCCCCGCCGTGGGCCCCGAGCTCGCCCGTTCGTGGCTGCTCGTCAACGGCTCGCACGTCTCCCGCTTCGACCAGGCCGCCCAGAGCGCCGCGGACGCCGTGGTGCTGGACGTCGAGGACTCCGTGGCACCCGCGGACAAGGCCCAGGCCCGCGAGAACGTGATTGCGTGGCTCGGTTCCCGCAACCAGGACGGCCAGGTCAACCGCGCGTGGGTGCGCATCAACGGCTTCGGCACCGCGTGGTGGGAGGAGGACCTCCAGGCCCTGCGTGACGTCCCCGGCCTGGACGGCGTGATGCTCGCCATGACCGAGTCCCCCGAGCACGTCACCCGCACCGCGGAGCTGCTGCGCGGCACCCGGATCGTGGCCCTGGTGGAGACCGCCCGCGGGGTGCAGAACCTGCAGGACATCGCCACCGCCCGCTCCACGTACCGCCTGGCGTTCGGCATCGGCGACTACCGCCGCGACACCGGCTTCGGCGAGAGCCCCATGGCGCTCGCGTACACGCGCTCGCAGTTCACCATCGCCTCCCGCGCGGCGAACCTCCCGGGTCCCATCGACGGCCCCGCGGTCGGGGCGCTCGGCGCCAAGCTCGCCGAGGCCACCGGTGTCACGGACGAGTTCGGCATGACCGGCAAGCTGTGCCTGATGCCCGAGCAGACCGCCACGGTCAACGAGGGCCTGTCCCCGTCCCTGAGCGAGCTGTCCTGGGCCACCGAGTTCCTGCAGGAGTTCGAGGAGGACGGCGGTCAGATCCGCAACGGCTCCGACCTGCCCCGCCTGGCCCGCGCCCGCAAGGTGCTGGGCCTGGCCACGGCGTTCGGCATGCGCCTGCCCGAGGGCTACGACATGCACTTCGAGGCCCCCACGGACACCTACCACTGCTGAGCGCGCGGCGCCCCACCCGGGCGTTCGTGCGGAACCCGGCGCGGCGGCGTCGTCATCCCCGGATGGCGACGACGCCGCGCCGTCTCGTGCGCGCACGTCCCCGCCCCGTCCGGAGCCCGCAGGTCCCCCGCGCCGTCCGGTGCCAGCACATCCCCGCGGCGTCGGGTTCCCGCACATCCCCGCCTCGTCGGTTGCCCGCACCTTCCCGCGACGTCCGGCGCCCGCGCATCCCCGCGCCGTCGGGCACGGCCGCGGTGGGGGCGCGGCGGAGGGCTCCCGGCCCGTCGTTGGGCCCCGGCGGAGACACGCCGCCGCGGAGTGGGCTGCGTCATTGCCCGGGACGGGGCGACGGCGGAAGATGGTGGTGGGAACGCATTTCGGTGCCACCTGTATCCGGCCTCGGCCGGGCGCGGAACGCGGAACCGGGAGGTGTTCCCGCCAACCGGACCGTGTCCGTGCCGCCCAAGCGGCCGGGCGTGGCCGGACAGTCCGCGTCGAATGGAGCAGTGACACCGTGAGCCCGTCCAACGAAACCACCGTCCGCCGTACCAAGATCGGAATCGTGGGAGCGGGGTCCGTGGGCACCTCGCTGGCCTACGCCGCGATGATCCGCGGCACGTCCACGGACATCGCGCTCTACGACCTGCAGACCGCCAAGGTGCAGGCCGAGGCACTGGACCTCTCCCACGGGCAGATGTTCGCCCCGGGGGTCCGGGTGGAGGGCTCGGACGACGTCGCCGTGCTCAAGGACGCGGACATCGTGTTCGTGACCGCCGGCGCCAAGCAGAAGCCCGGGCAGACCCGCCTGGACCTGGCCGGTGCCAACACCGCGATCCTGAAGTCCCTCATGCCGCAGCTGCTGGAGCAGGCCCCGCAGGCGGTCTTCGTGCTGGTCACCAACCCGTGCGACGTGCTCACCGTGGTGGCCCAGCAGATCACCGGGCTGCCGTACCAGCGGATCATGAGCTCCGGCACCGTGCTGGACACCTCCCGCCTGCGCTGGCTGATCGGCAACGAGGCGCAGGTCAACACCAGCAGCGTGCACGCCTACATCATCGGTGAGCACGGGGACAGCGAGTTCCCCGTGTGGTCCTCCGCGAGCATCGGCCAGGTGCCGGTCAGCGAGTGGGAGGTGGACGGGCGCCGTCCGTTCACCCCGGAGCGCCTGGTGGAGCTCAAGGACCAGGTGGTCAACGCCGCGTACCGCGTGATCGAGGGCAAGGGCGCCACCAACTACGCGATCGGCCTGGCCGGTGTGCGGATCGCCGAGGCCGTGCTCAAGGACCAGCAGGCGGTGCTGTCCGTGTCCACGGTGCTGGACGACTACTACGGCGTGAGCGGCGTGGCCCTGTCCGTGCCGTCCGTGGTGGGCGGCACCGGTGTGGGCCAGCGCCTGCGGATCCCCATGGGTGAGCCCGAGAAGGAGCAGCTGCGCGCTTCCGCGGAGACCATGCGCGGGTCCCTGCGCGACCTGGGGTTCTGAGCCGGTTCGTGGCGGAACCGCCACGGCCGTGGACGTGAGAACGCCCTCGCACCGTACGGTACGAGGGCGTTCTCACGTGTCAGCGCCGGGGCGCCGGGTCTGCTCAGACGGTCCCGGCGGGGGCCTCACCGGCAGCGGCCTTGGCGGCGGCAGCGGGGTCAGCCTCCTCGGGGTGGTTGACCAGGCGCAGGGTCTCGTCGAACTCGCGGTCGATCTCCGGGTTGTCCCGGTGGGTGATCAGGGATACGACGACGCCCACCAGGCCACCCAGGATGAAGCCGGGGATGATCTCGTAGAGGTCGCTCCACGGGGTGTACTGCCACAGGAACACCGTGGCGGCGCCCACCACCATGGCGGAGATGGCACCCGCGTTGGTGAGCTTGCGCCAGAACAGGCTCATGAGCACCACGGGGCCGAAGGCGGCACCGAAGCCGGCCCACGCGAAGCCCACGAGGTCCAGGATGGTGGAGTTCTGCTCCCACGCCAGTGCGGCGGCCACCACGGCCACGAGCAGCACGCCGCCGCGGCCGAGCCACACCTGCGCCCTGGGGGACGGGGTGCGCTTGGCGGCCAGGTTGTAGAGGTCCTCCACCAGGGCGGAGGAGGAGACGATCAGCTGCGAGGAGATCGTGGACATGATCGCGGCGAGCACCGCGGCCAGCACGAACCCGGCCACCAGGGGGTGGAACAGCACCTGGGACATGTCCAGGAAGATGGCCTCGGGGTCGGTGGGCTCCTCGCCGGGGCGGTTGCCGTAGTACGCCAGGCCCACCAGGGCGGTGCCGATCGCGCCCAGCACCGTGAGCAGCATCCAGCCGATGCCGATCCGGCGCCCGGCCTTCGCATCCGCGGGGGTGCGCAGCGCCATGAAGCGCACGATGATGTGGGGCTGGCCGAAGTAGCCCAGGCCCCACGCGAGAGACGAGATGATGCCCACGGCGGTGCCGCCCGCGAAGAGCGAGAGCGCATCCGGGTTCACGGCCTCGATGCGGTTGACCATCTCACCGGGCCCGCCCACCAGGAAGACGCCCACGATGGGCACCAGCAGCAGCGCGATCAGCATGAGCAGGCCCTGGAAGAGGTCCGTGTAGGACGCGCCCAGGAACCCGCCGAAGAACGTGTACAGGACGGTCACGCCGGCCACCAGGAGCATGCCCGTGAGGTAGCTGGTGCCGAACGAGGACTGGAAGAACACGCCGCCGGCCACCATGCCGGAGGACACGTAGAACGTGAAGAACACCAGGATGATCACGCCGGAGATCACGCGCAGCACCCGGGTGTTGCCCTTGAGCCGGTTGTCCAGGAAGGACGGGATGGTGATGGAGTTGTGGGAGACCTCCGTGTACGCGCGCAGCCGCGGCGCCACGATCTTCCAGTTCACCCACGCACCCGCGGTCAGGCCGATCGCGAGCCACGCCTCCACCAGACCGGAGAGGTACACCGCACCGGGCAGACCCATGAGCAGCCACCCGGACATGTCCGACGCCCCCGCGGAGAGCGCGGCCACGCCGGGCTTGAGGTTGCGCCCGCCCAGCATGTAGTCGTCGAGGTTCTTGGTCTTGCTGTTGGCCCACAGGCCGATGCAGATCATGACGATGAAGTACGCCAGGATCGCCATGAATTGGTACGCCTGATCGGACATGCGCGTGCCTTCCGGTACGGGGTCGTTGGACTGCGCCCACTGTATAGGTGTGCGAACATCCACCGGGATTCATGAAGTGAGGCAGAGCACAAGAGTACGCCGCCGGGTCCTCAGGTGGGGCGACGCTGGCTGGTCTCCTTGACTCTGCTCATACCGGCGCACCAGTCCCTGGTGGCTGGGCTGACAGCGGCTATGACGCGAAGAACATCCGTGTGACGTGCCGACACGTTGACGGTCAGCAACGGTTCCAGGTGGGAGACCCGGTTGCGCAGTGCGTGCAGGCGCCCCACGCGGTCAGCGAGAACGATCCCCAGGGGGTCGTAACTGTCGTTGTGCGGGAACGCGGCTCTCATGGCCTCGCTCCACAGGATGTGGCGCGCGCGGTACGTGGGGGCATCCTCATCCGAAGTTGGTAGTAGCTTCACGAACGCGCCGAAGGTCAGCTGGGCGAGAATGTCGTCGTGCGTGATGGGCGCGAACTTCCGGGGGTGGTTCTGAGGCCGGGCGGAGCGTGCAGCTTCGGCCTGTCGACGTGCATTGTCCCGCGTCCTACGGGTCAGTGAGGCGAGCGGGCGGGCGGGGTCCTGGAGCCAGTGCGGGGAGTGCAGTCCTTCACCATCGGGGCGTGGTTGCCCCGCGTTCCATGTGCGCAGCGCGTGGTCCACCGCGTTGCGGAGGGTGATTTCTGTCACGGCGAGAACTTCCTGGAATGCCGCTCCCAGCTGGAGGTTCCACCGGTACAGGTCAAGTGCGCGGGCGACATCGTTGTGGGCGGAGCCCAGGTAGGTGGCCATTCTGGCCGAGTGCAGCGTGTGCGCAATCTGCAGGAGGGAGGACCGTTGAGCCATTCCCTGATTCTGTGACGGAAAAGGGTCCTGGGGTAGACTGGGAGCAACACGAGGACAAGGTCCCTCGTTCACTACATGGAGTTTCCCCCAGGGCAGATTGGTCCTGGGGGTTCTTCGTTTAACCCGTGCGGAATCCTTTCATCTACGGGTCAGACCTCAGCCGCATCCCACGGCTCGAACACCGTGGGCTCCCTGGTCCAGCTCGCGGGGTCCCAGTGATCCATGACATCCGCGGCCGTGCGCACCGGGTGGGTGATCCCCAGCGAGCGGGCCAGCCACCCCACCACGTCCTGCGCCGTGTGCCCGAGCTCCTGCAGCTCCCGCAGGGTCACGGCGCCGTCCCGTTTGGCCAGCCGGTCCCCGGAGGGGCCCAGCACCAGGGGAACGTGCGCGTACTCGGGGACGCCGTGGCCCATGAGTCCCGCCAGGTAGGCCTGCCGGGGAGCGGAGGGCAGCAGGTCGTCCCCGCGCACCACCTGGTCCACGCCCTGCTCGGCGTCGTCCACCACCACGGCCAGGTTGTACGCGGGGGTGCCGTCGTTGCGCACGAGCACCATGTCGTCCACGGCACCCGTGAACTCGCCCGCGAAGCGGTCGTGCACCGTGAACTCACGCACCCCTGCGCGCAGCCGCACGGCGGGAGGACGCTCCGTGCGGCGTCGTGCCCGCTGCTCCTCGGTCAGGTTCCGGCACGTGCCCGGGTAGGCGCCCGGGATGCCGTGGGGCGCGGAGGCCGCCGCGTGGATCTCCCTGCGCGTGCAGAAGCACTCGTAGGTGAGCCCGGCGTCCGTGAGGGTGCGCACGCGCTCCAGGAACAGGGGGATGCGCTCGGACTGCAGGTCCACGGGGCCGTCCCAGTCCAGACCGATGGCCCGCAGGTCCGCCACGTTGCGCTCGGCGGCGCCCCGCTTCACCCGGTCCAGGTCTTCCACGCGCAGCAGGAACCGGCGACCGGTGGCGCGTGCGAAACCCCACGCGGCCAGGGCCGTGCGCAGGTTGCCCAGGTGCAGGTCCCCGGAGGGCGACGGCGCGAAGCGGCCCGCGGGGGCGGGGGCGGTCTCGGGGCGGCGGGGAATCACGCGAGAGACAGTAGCACCGGCGGCCAGTCCACCCGAGGGGTGCGGGCGGGGCCGGGAAGGCTGCGCTCCCGCCCCCGCCCGGACCAGCGCGTGGCTCGCACCACGCCCGCTGCGCCCCCGTCCCGCGGGTTCCGCGAGGCCCTTCCCGATGCGGGACCGGTAGTGCGTTGCGGATAGAGTGAAGCGCATGGCACGCACCCAGGAGCTGCGCCCCGGCGTCTACGTGATCGGCACCGACAACTGGAGACTGAACTCCGGTCTGGTGCTGGGCACTCAGCGCGCCCTGGTGGTGGACACGGGTGCTGGGCCGCGTCAGGGCCGGGAGATCCTGGCCGCCGTCCGTGAGATCACGGACCTGCCGCTGACCGTGGTGAACACCCACGCGCACTACGACCACTTCATGGGCAACGCGGTGTTCGCGCGCGCCGGCGCCACCGAGTTCTGGGCGCACAAGGCCTGTGCGAGCGCGATGGCCGAGGTGGGGGAGTACCAGCGCAGCTTCGTGAGCACGCAGGAGCCGGAGATGGGCGCGGGCGAGGGGATCGACACCCGCCTGGTGCTGCCCACCAACACCCTGCCCGGCACGGGCCTGCGCCCGTCCCTCACACGCATCGACCTGGGCGAGCGGCCCGTGACCCTGTTCTTCCTGGGCCCCGGCCACACGGACAACGACGTCTGCGTGGGCGTGGACGACGTCGTGTTCTGCGGGGACCTCGTGGAGGAGGGCGCGGACCCCAACTTCGAGGACGCCTTCCCGCAGCGCTGGGTGGAGTCCCTGCGCGCGCTGGCCACCCTGGAGCGCTACACCGCGTTCGTGCCCGGTCACGGCACGCCCGTGACCGTCAACTTCGTCTCGCAGCAGGCGGACACCATGGAGCTGGCCCTGCGCCGCGCCCGCGAGGTGCAGGTCACGGAGGAGGGCCCCTCCACCGCGGCGATGTACCGCCTGCCCTACCAGGCCGGGGTGGCCCGCGTGTTCCTGGACCGCTGGGCACTCATCGAGTCGCAGAACGCAGCCGACGTGCCACCAGCGACCATCCCAGAGCAGCTGCGGCCGCAATCCCCAGATACCCCGCCGTCAGCGTGACGCGACCGCCGAACGTGCCCGCCACCGCGGGATAGGGCCACCAGATGGCCACGGCCAGCAGTGCGCCGGTGACCACGGTCAGCGTGATGGCGGTGCCCAGCCGCGGCCTCGTGAGAACGGTCACGAGGGCGCCCCGGTACCCGTACGGCTGGGGATCCCAGGCCCCGCGCTGCGCCCGCGGCCGGTTCCGGCGCTCCGCGTCCCTCGCCGCCGACGCCGCCCGCTCCAGTTCCCGGGCCTGCCGTTCGTGCGCGGGCGGCACGTAGGCGCTGTCCCCGCGGTCCTCGCTCCATGCGCGCTCCTGGCGGCGGTGGGAGCGCTCGTCCATGAACCGGCGGTAGCTGCCGGCCGGGGTGCCCCCGGTGCGGAGCCGGGTGCGGGCCACGGCGGCGTCGATCAGCTGGGTGGCCAGCGCCGCCAGGACACCCCAGCCGCCCACGATGAGCAGGGCGGCCACGGCGTCCGTGGGGCGGTGCCAGCCGTTGAGCACGGTGGTCATGCCCACCACGGCCGCGAGGAACGCCCCCCACCGTCCGGCGCGGGCCCGACGGTGCGGCGGGGCCACGAGCAGCGCGGCCATGAGCAGGGAGGCGGCCGCGGTGGTGTGCCCGGACGGGAACGAGTTGGAGGCGATCTGCTGCACCCCCAGATCCGGTTTGTCGAAGACCCCGTGCTTGAGGACCTGGGTGCTCACGTTGGCGGCGACCACGGCCACCGCTGCGCACGGGGCGGCCACCCACCGGCGGTAGCGCACGGCCCACACCAGGGCCAGCGCCCCGGCGAGCACCGCCACCACCTCGGGCAGGAACTGGGCGGCCACGAGCACGAAGGACGGGAAGAAGGTGTTGCGGTCCGCCTTGGCCTGCTGCAGGGCGGTCTCGTCCAGGGCCTGACCGGTCACCGTGTTCAGCCCGGCATGGGCCACCAGCAGCACGAGCCCCCACAGCAGGGCCACGGACAGCGCCGCGGCCACCACGGTTCCCGCGCTCAGTGTCCTGGCCGGGGGAACAGGAATGCGGCCCGGGGAGCCGGGAACCGGAGCGGGGGCACCGTAGCCGCCGTACGCCGGGGCAGGGTACTGGCCGCCGCGGTACGGATCACCGTGCTGCGGGCCGGCGCGGTAGGGGTCGGGGCCTGGGGGGTACGGGGTGTGGGACACGGACGGCGGACCTCATCGGAAGACAGCGGACGGGTCCCCTCGGAGATGGTGGACCCGGCCCTCCATGGTGACATGCTCCGCCCGGGCACGGCTGTGAGCCGCACGTCACGGTGCTGGACGGTGGCTGCGAACCACCCGGAGTGGCCCGTTCCCACCCCTGCCCGCCCGGACTCAGCGGCGGGAGCGCGTGAACGCGGAGACGCCGGTGATGGCCCGGCCCACGATCAGCGCCTGGACGGAGTCCGTGCCCTCGTAGGTGGAGACCACCTCCATGTCCGTGAGGTGGCGGCCGATGTGGTTCTCCAGCAGCAGCCCGTTGCCGCCCAGCATGTCCCGGGCGGTGCGGCACATGTCCAGGGCCTTGCGGGACGTGGTCATCTTCACCAGGGAGGCCATGGCGTCCGTGAGCTGGTCGCTCTCCTGCAGCTGGGCCATGCGGGTGCACATCAGCTGCAGGGAGGTCAGGTCCGAGAGCATGGTGGCCAGGCGCTCCTGCACCAGCTGGTAGTTGGCGATCGGCATGCCGAACTGCTCGCGCTCCAGGGCGTAGTTCGCCGCGATCTCGAACGCCGCCATGCCGTGGCCCACGGCCTCCCAGGACGCACCGCCGCGGGTGGCCTTGAGGACCTTGTTGACGTCCTTGAAGCTGTGGCAGTTCTCCAGCCGGTTCTCGTCCGCGATCCGCAGGTCCTCGATCACGATGTCCGCCTGGTTGATGGCGCGCTTGCCGATCTTGCCGGCAATGACCTCGGGGCGGTAGCCCTGCGGGTACTGACCGTCCTCCTGCTTCTCCACCACGAAGCACTTGACCTGCCCGTCCGCCTCGTCCCGGGCGTAGAGCACGATGACGTCCGCGGCGTGGCCGTTGCCGATCCAGCGCTTGTGCCCGTTGAGCACCCAGTGGTCCCCGTCCCGGCGAGCGGAGGTCTCCAGGGACACGGAGTCCGAGCCGTGGGCGGGCTCGGTAAGGGCGAACGCCCCGGTCTTCTCGATCCTCGCCATGGTGGGCAGCCACCGCTGGCGCTGCTCCTCGTTGCCGAGCATGTAGATGCTGCCCATGCACAGGTTGGAGTGCACGCCGAAGAACGTGTTCACGGAGCCGTCGATCCGGCCCATCTCCCGGGCCACCAGCCCGGCCGCCTGGCGGGAGAGCCCCGGGCAGCCGTAGCCCTCAATGAACGTGCCCACGATGCCCAGGTCCGCGAGGCCCTTGAACACGGGCAGGGGGTGCTCCCCGGCCTCCCACGCCTCGTTGATGGTGGGCAGCACGTGCTCCCGGCCGTAGGCCCGCACGCGGTCACGCAGGGCGGTCTCCTCGGCGGAGAGCTCCTGGTCCAGGAGGAAGAAGTCGGGGTTCTCGAGCAGTTCGCTCATCACGGGTCCTTTCGGTGGCCGGGAGGCGGTGGGTCGCCTCGCTGCGGCGCGGGATTCTGGTGCGGGGAGGGACTACGCGCGGTCCGGGGCGGCGTCCGGGGAGCCGGCGGCGTCGTCGTGCGCGGCCGTGGGCACTGCACCGGCGGCCGCGCGGTCTGGTGCGGGGGCGTCGTCGTGGGCCGTGCGGCGGGAGCGGAGCCAGTCCATGACCTCCGTGCCGTCCGCGCCGAGGGCGGGCGGGGCCTTGTCGTAGCGCACCGGGGTGCGGCTGAAGGTCACGGGGTTCTTGATCAGGGGTACGGCCTCCTCGCCCTCGCCCACCTCGACCACGGGCTCCAGGCCCAGGGAAGCGGCGTACTCCACGCCCTCGGGGATGCTGAGGATGGGGGCGCACGGGAGGCCCTCGGCCTGCAGCCGGGAGGCCCATGCCTCGGCGGTGTCCGAGGAGAGCGCCTCGTTGAGCAGCGGGCGCAGCTCGTCCCGGTGGTTGTTGCGCTTCTCCACGGTGTCGAAGCGGGGGTCCTCGCCGAGCTCGGGCAGGCCCAGCACCGTGACGAGGCGCCTGAACTGGGGGTTGTTGCCCACCGTGATGATGAGGTCCTTGTCCGCGGTGGGGAAGGGGCCGTAGGGGAACAGACTGGGGTGGTCGTTGCCCATGCGCTGGGGGTCGTTGCCGCACGCGGCGTAGCCCGTGGTCTGGTTGACCAGGGAGGACAGCGCGGAGGAGAGCAGGTCCAGGTGGATGTGCTGGCCCTTCCCGGAGGCGTCCCGCTCGTGCAGGGCCCCGAGGACCGCCACGGCGGCGTGCAGCCCGGTGAGGACGTCGAACATCGCCACACCCGCGCGCTGCGGAGGGCCGTCCGCGGAGCCGGTCACGGACATGAAGCCCGAGACCCCCTGCACCAGCAGGTCGTAGCCGGGCAGGTGAGCGCCGCCGGCCGTGCCGAAGCCCGTGATGCTCGTGTGGATGAGCCCGGGCCACCGTTCGGCCACGGTCTCGGGGTCCAGGCCGAAGCGGGCCAGCCCGCCGGGCTTGAAGTTCTCGATGAACACGTCCGCGGCGTCGATGATCTCGTACGCGGTCTCCAGGTCTGCGGGCTCGCCCAGGTCCAGCACGATCGAGTGCTTGTTGCGGTTCACGGACAGATAGTAGGTGCCCACCCCGTCCCGGCTGGGAGGTTTGAACCCGCGGGTGTCGTCCCCGGCCGGGCCCTCCACCTTGATCACGGTGGCACCCATGTCCGCGAGCAGCATGGTGCAGTACGGACCCGCCAGCACGCGGGAGAAGTCCGCGACGACGATGCCGCTGAGCGGCCCGGGGGTCGACTCCTGAATGGGGGACATGAACGCTCCACTGTGCCGGGGACTGTGTTTCACCACACACAACCACCGGCATTGGGTTCTGTCCAATACAAGACGAGATGCTCAGTAATGCTCCTGTGGCAACAATCACGTAGGCTCCGGGCATGGAAGTCCACGAGGCCAAGGCGTTCCTGGCCGTTGCCGAGGAACTGCACTTCGGCCGCGCCGCCGCCACCCTGCGCATCGCGCAACCACCCCTGAGCCGGCTCATCAAGAGCATCGAGAAGTCCCTGGGGGCTCAGCTGTTCGAGCGCAGCACCCGGCAGGTCTCCCTGACTCCGGCCGGGCAGGCCCTGCTGGATCCCGCGCGCGAGCTGGTGGCGGCGTCCGAGAACGCGCGCCGCGCCGTCGCCAAGTCCGTCTCCGGGGAGACCGGGCGGGTGCGCCTGGGATTCGCAGGCGCCTCGATCAACCGCAAGGTCGCGGAGCTGGCGCGTCACGTGCGCACCCACCGCCCCGGGGTCCACCTGGAGCTGCACGGCTCGCAGTTCTCCCACACCGCCATGCAGAAAGTCCTGGACGGATCCCTGGACGTGGCCATCGGGCGGTGGGACTTCATCCCCTCGGAGCTGCGCTGCTCCGTGGTCGGGCGCGAAGAAGTCATGGTGGTGCTGCCCAGCAACCACCCGCTGGCCGATTCCGCCCGCGTGGACATGGCCCAGCTGTCCGAGGAGTCCTGGGTGGTGCTGCCCGCGGGTCCGGGGGCCGCGCTGCAGAACCGGCTGACCTCCCTGGCCACCGCGGCGGGCTTCGTGCCCCGCGTGGCGCAGGTGGCCCCGGACTCGTGGACCCTGGTGGTGCTCGTGGCCGCCCAGATCGGCTGCGCCCTGAGCCTGGACAGCGTGCGGGACAACGTGTCCTCGGACGGCGTGGTGTTTCTGCCCCTCGTCCAGCCGCAGCGGCCGCTGGACGTGCAGCTCGTGTGGCGGGCGGCGGACCCCAACCCCGCGCTGCGCGCCGTGGTGCGCCTGGCCCAGAACCTCTACGGGGACCCCCGCGGCCAGGCCGCAGAGGTCCCCGGGAGCTAGCGGGTCCTACTCGTAGTCGTACCAGCCCTTGCCGGTCTTGCGGCCGTAGTCACCGGCCTCGTACTTCTCCTTGATCGACTCCGCGGGCAGGGAGGCGGGGTCACCGGTCTGCTCGTACTCGGCCAGGCGGATCAGGTAGACCACGTCGATGCCCACCATGTCCATGAGCTCGAACGGGCCCATGGGGTGGTTCAGGGCGGTCTTGGCCGCGACGTCGATGTCCTTGTAGTCCGCCACCCCGTCCTCGTAGAGCTTCAGCGCCTCGGAGCGCAGCGCGCCCAGCAGGCGGTTGGCCACGAAGCCCGGGACCTCCTTCTTGAGCTCCACGGGGGCCTTGCCGATCGAGCGGGCCAGCTCCATGGCGGTCTCCACGGTCTCGCGCGAGGTGCCCTGGTGCGGGACCACCTCCACGCACTTCATCACCAGCGCGGGGTTGAAGAAGTGCACGTTGCACACCTTCTCCGGGCGGTTGGTGGCGTCCGCCACGCGCGAGGACACGATGTTCGAGGAGTTCGTGGCCAGGATCGTGTGCTCGGGGCACACCGCGTCCAGCTCCGCGAAGACCTGGCGCTTGATGGTGAGGTCCTCCACCGCGGCCTCGATCACGAAGTCCGCCTGCGCGGCGCACGCGTCCCGGTCCGTGGAGAACGTCAGGCGCTCGAACGCGGCGTCCACGTCCTGCTGGGTGCGGCGGCCCTTGCTGACGTCCCGGTCCATGCGGGAGTGCAGCTGCTCGGAGGCCTTGTCCACGGCTTCCTGCTTGATGTCCACCACGTCCGTGTCGTACCCGGCCAGGGCGCACACCATGGCGATCTGGGAGCCCATGGCCCCGGCGCCGATCACGGTGATGTGCCGGATGTCCTTCAGGGGGTTCTCGCTCACTTGCTCACGTCCTTCTGTGCGTTCTGCGGGGCGTCCTTCTGTGCTGCAGTGCGGAAATCGGGGGCGCGCTTCTCCAGGAACGCCGTGGTTCCCTCGGCCTTCTCGGCGCTGCTGTAGAGCACGGACTGGGCCAGGCGCTCCAGCAGGATCCCGGTCTGGTGGTCCACGTCGAAGCCGTGGCGGATCACGGTCTTGGCCAGCTGGATGGCCAGCGGACCCTTGGCCATGATGGCCTGCGCCGTCTCGCGGGCGGTGTCCAGCAACTCGTCCGGCTCCACCACCTGGGTCACCAGCCCCATGGCCAGGGCGTCCTCGGCCTTCACCCGGCGCCCGGTCAGCACGATCTCGGTGGCGCGGCCCAGTCCCACGAGCTTGGCCAGGCGCTGCGTGCCGCCCGCGGCGGGCATGATGCCCAGCCCGGTCTCGGGCAGTGCAAACTGCGCGTTCGTGGAGGCAATGCGGATGTCGCACGCCAGGGCGAGCTCGTGCCCACCGCCGAACGCGTAGCCGTTCACCGCAGCGATGGTGGGCTTGGGGAACTGCTCCACCTTCTCGTACACGCCCTGCATGGTGGCCTTCAGTCCGTCCTTGGGCGTGCGCACCGCAAGCTCGTTGATGTCCGCGCCCGCCACGAACGCCTTGTCCCCGGCGCCGGTGAAGACCAGCACCTGCACGTCCTCGTTCTCGGCCAGTTCCGCGAGGGTCTCGGTGATGGCCCGCAGCACGGCCGCGTTGATCGCGTTGCGCACCTCCGGCCGGTTCACGGTGACCAGGGCGATCCCGTCCGTGACGTCCACGGTCAGGACGTCGGTGTTCTCTGTGCTCATGGGGCGTTCTCCTTCGGTGTGCTCGTACGGAGCCTTGCGGCCCGCGCTCGTCGTCACCTTCTTTCATACCGCCTGAAGGTGACGCGGGTCGCATTCGCCGGGCATTCATTCCGATCCGGCATCAATCCGTTGCGGTGCGGGCAACGCGCCCGGGGGTTGCGCTCGGCGGTGGGTCACGCACCCTGGGGGACCCGGGTGATCTCCCCGGTCTCGGGGTCGACGACGGCGCGGGGCTTCCTGAGGCGCGCCAGCGCGGCCGCGGCGACCACGAGGGCCAGGCCGATGACCGTGACGAGCACGCCGGGCAGGAACATCATGAATCCGCCCACCGCAAGAACGACCCGCAGGTACACGGGCAGCTGCCGCTCCACGAACGTGAGCCAGCCGCCCATGGCCGCGGCGATCGCGTAGACCGCCACGAGGCTGGAGAGGAAGGCCAGCACGATGTGTACAGGCTGGCCCTGGGCCACCAGTGCGGGGTTGAGCGCGAAGCCGAACGGCACCACGTACTTCACGGCGCCGAGCTTCATCGCGGAGAAGCACGTGGCCATGGGAGAGGCCTTGGAGATGCCCGCCGCCGCGAAGGCCGCGAGCCCCACGGGCGGGGTGATGTAGGAGACCGAGGCCCAGTAGATGACGAACAGGTGCGCGGCGATCGGGTCCACGCCCAGGGCCGTGACGGCCGGGACCATCACGATGGCCAGGAACACGTACGCGGCGGAGATGGTCAGGCCCATGCCCAGGACGAAGCACACCACGGCACCCGCGATGAGGATGAGCACCACGTTGTCGCCCACCAGGGCCACCAGGTCACGGGACAGGGACAGCGCCACGCCCGTGGCGGTGAGCCCGCCGAGGATCAGGCCCACGCCCGCGATGATCCCCACGATCTGCGCCAGCGTCTTGCCCACGTCCACGCCCATGTCCACCCACTGGCGGGGACCGAACGTCACGCTGGGCTTGACCAGGGCGATCAGCAGCAGGATGGCCACCACCCAGTAGGGCACCTGGGCCTCGGAGTCCGTGGTGAACAGCAGCACGGTGAGCACGGCCAGCGCACCCAGGTACGGCCAGCCCATGGCCAGGGCGTGGCGGGCGCGCGGCAGCAGGTTCTTGGGCGTTCCGCGCAGGCCGCGCTGGGCGGCGTAGCCGTCGATCTGCAGGAAGATGCCCAGGTAGTAGAGGATCGCGGGGATGGTGGCCGCCACCAGGATGGTCGTGTACGGCACGCCCACGAAGGAGACCATGAGGAACGCCGCGGTGCCCATGATGGGTGGGGTGATGGAGCCGCCGGAGGACGCAGTGGCCTCCACGGCCCCGGCCACCCGGGCGCTGAACCCGGAGCGCTTCATGGCCGGGATGGTCATGGGCCCCGTGGTCAGCACGTTGGACACCGCCGAGCCGCTCATCATGCCCATGGCTGCAGAGCTGGCCACGGCCACCTTGGCGGAGCCGCCGCGGTAGCGGCCGAACACGGCCATGGACAGCTCGTGGAAGAAGTCCGCGCCGCCGGTGTGCTGCAGCACCACGCCGAAGAGCAGGAAGCCCACCAGGATGGTGCCCGCCGTCTGCAGCGGCAGGCCCAGCACGCTGTCCACGCCCATGGTGTGCACCTGGGCCAGGGTGGGCAGGTCGTAGGAGATGCCCTGCAGGAAGGACAGCGGGATGATCCCCGCGATCAGCGGGTACACGGAGAACAGGAACGCGATCACGAGCACCACCAGACCGGCGGCACGGCGCAGGGTCTCCAGGATCAGGGCCCAGAACACGAAGCTCAGCACGGTGGCCAGGGTGGGGGCCATGTACTGCCAGCCGTACTCCTGGATCTCGATGCCGTGCACCGCGAAGTACGCGCACGTGCCCATCACCGCCAGCAGCAGCAGGACGTCGTACCACGGCACGCCCCGCCGCTGCCGAGCCGCGGACCCGGGGGCGCGCTTGCGAATGGGGGTCACGATGAACACGATCGGCACGAACACCGCGATCAGCAGGTACAGGAACGAGTTGGTGGGGATGGTCACCCCGCCCACGTTCCAGAAGAACACCTGGTTCATGGTCAGCAGCACGCCCACCACGGTCAGCACGATCACCAGGCTGCGCCAGAACGGCGTCAGCCGCGGGCTCGCGTCGTGCAGGGAGACGTCCGAGGGCATGGTGGGCTGGGCGGCGTCGTCGCCCCCGTGCGGGTGCGTGGCGGTGATCTCCGCGCCGGTGCGGGGGTCGATGGCCGGTCCGGGGGCGGTGACGGGGCCAGTGGTGCCAGCGGGACCCGAGGCACTGGCGGTGCCGGCGGCGTCGCCGGACTGGTACGGGGTGCTCATGCGTGGCCTCCGGAGGGTGCGGTGGTGGACGAGGCGCCGGGCAGGGTGCCGGGGGTGTCCGGGAGCTCGGGGAGGTTGGCTTTCTTCCAGTCCACCCACTCCTTGCGCGCGGACTTAGGGTCGTCGCGGTCCTTGTGGTCCTGCCAGAACGCGGGCCAGGCCTCGTGCATGCGGCGCTCGCGCTCCAGCAGGGCGTCCTGGCGGGTCTGCAGGTCCTTGCTCCAACGGCCCTTGCCCTCAAGGAACTCCACCATGGCGTCGTGGAACGGGATCACCAGGGGCGTGAGCTGGATCTGGTCCGCGCCGAAGCGGTGGGCGTCCGGGGTGGTGTCCTTGTAGTCCGGGTAGTAGCGGTCCATGTCCGCGACCAGAGAGGCAACTTCCTCGTGGGGCCGGTCCGCGCGGGCGACCACCGGGATGGTGTACTGCATGTTCACCGCTGTCTCTCCCTTGGCAAGGCCCGCTCCCTTGGAGAACTCGCCGGGCTTGACCATGGGGGCCAGCTCCTTCCACGTGGCGTACTGGGCGGGTGTGCCGCCGCCCAGGTCCAGCCAGCGGATGGGGTACTGGGAGGCCAGCTCGGAGACGTTGGCGCCCACCACGTTCTGGTACAGGGTGTCGATCTGCCCGGTCTTCAGCGCCTCGATCTGGCCGCTGTAGGTCACGTCCACCATCTGGACGTCCTTGCCGGTGAGGCCGCCGAAGTTAAGGATCGCCTCCATCTTGCGGTTGATGGACGTGCTCGCGATCAGCTTGGGGAACTTCCGGCCCTTGAGGTCCGCCACGGTCTCGATGCCGCTGTCCTTGCGCACCAGCACCCCGTAGTTGCCCGGGGGAGTCCACACCAGGCGCAGTGCCTGCGGCCCCCACTGCTCCGAGCAGTACTCGTCGTTGCCCTCGAACGCGTAGTAGTACTCGTCCCCGGTGCGCGAGTACTGCGCCGTCCCGTTGATCAGCGGCGCCAGGCGCCCGATGCCGGTGTCCGAGGTCATCAGCCGGATCTGCCGGCCCGTCTTCTGGGTCAGGGTGTTGGCCACCGCGGCGAGGTCGTTGTACGTGCCCGTGCCCACGCCGTATGTGGACCACACGAGCTGCTGGGTGCCCCCGGCGGCCGTCGAGCCGCCCGAGCACCCGGCCACACCGGCCAGCACGGGCAACGACGCCGCTGCGGCCAGAAGCGCGCGGCGGTTGAGTGTACGGGGCATGGGGCCTCCACTGAGCTGGTCCGACGGATCGACCGGGTCCTGCGTCCCGCCCCAGTGGGCGCGGCCAGGGGAACCGGAGGTTCTCATTCATACAGCCACGAAGTGATCTACGACACTTACTCGCGAGTTTTATGCGTAACGGGTATCAGCGGTGGTTGGGGCGGGCAACGCCGGGCCGGGGTGCGACACGGGTGGGCGCCGTTTCCGGTCCAGATGCCCGGCGGGGCGGGCATGGAGCGTGGGCTCAGGTCGGTCCGTGATCGGAGCGGGTCTCCGGTCAGGCCCCGTCCCGGGCGTCCGCGGGACTCAGCGCGACGCCGCCGGGCCCCCTCCGTGAGCCACGTTGCGCTGGTGCGCCTGCACGTCCGCCAGCAGACGACGCCGCTGGTCTCGGACCTTGCGCTCCTCACGGTTTCGCGCGGCCTCCTGAGCCGCCCGCTTGCGGGCCGCCGTCCCCGGCGCGGGAATCTGGCCGATCACGAGCCCCAGCAGCCCCATCATGAGAGCCCAGGTGCTCTGGTGCCACAGGAACTGCAGGAGCAGCGCAATCACCACGCACAGCAGGGAGATGATCCCGGGCAGAAATTTCTCGATCTGGCTCACGACGACTCCTCGGGTCCTGGCCCCGTTCGTCGCAGGGCGTGGGCTGGTCTTCTTTCACGCTGGCATGATGGAGCGGACAGCACATCAGCCGAATGGCCACTCTTCTCGGCTCTCGGTCAGTAGCCGCCAGCAGCCGCCCAGTGCGCCCGCGCTCGACCTCAACCGGGTTCAGGTCTGCCGTGAAAACCGTCAGCACATGGCCGCCAGGCACCGCGGAAACCCATGCACCACGGGTTCCCCGCGCCCTACCCCGCCTGCCCCCGCAGCCGCTCGTAGAACCCGGCCGCCATGGCCAGGGACACCAGCTCCTCGGTGGGCATGTCCTGCAGGAGCTTCGCGAACTTCTCGGAGAGGTCGTTGTGCCGCCACACGCTGTCCTCCAGCACCACCCGCAGCTCGGGGGAGCGGGCAAAGTCCGCCGGGGTGTTGTTGCGGGCCTGCTGGCGGAGATTCTCGTTCTCCTGGGCAGGGGTGAGCCACAGGTCCACGGACGTCACCTTGTACTCGTCCGAGGCGTCCAGCCCACCGAGGTACTTGTTGACCTTCTCCACCAGCTCGGCCTTGGCGGCCCGCTCGCGTTCCGCCTGCTTGCTCATGCCCACTTCGGTGAGCCCGCGCAGCCCCTCGGCCTGGTCTTCCTGTAATTTCAAGTCTTCTTCGCGCTGCTTCTCCAGGTGGTAGTGCGTGAGCACCACGTCCTCCGCGGTGACCGTCTCGGGGATCTCGGTGTCCAGCCTGGCGTTGAGCTGGCGCCCCAGCAGGTCCGCGAACACGGACAGCTTGATGAACTCCGGGTCCCCGAAGTTGAGGATCTGCGAGAAGAACGCGTAGGACGTCACGTACTGGCCCAGCAGGGAACGGAACTCCTCGAGCGTGTCCCGCTCCGCGGCGTCGTCGCCCGCGCGGTCCCAGCGCTCCATGAAACGCGCGACGGCGGGGTCCAGGCCCGGGAGCAGCGCCGTGTGGCGGCCGTGGACGTGGTTCCACGCCTCCCACACCTGGTCCACCTCCGCGTCCGTGAAGATGGCGGCGGCCTTGAGCTTCTCCAGCTGCTTGATCACCAGGTCCAGGTCCGAGGGGGTCTTGATCTCGGCGTCCTCGTAGTACTCCTGGAACGCAGCGAGGATCTGGTCCGGATCGTTCACGAAGTCCAGCACGTACGTGTTCGTCTTGCCGTCCATGCGGCGGTTGAGCCGGGACAGCGTCTGCACAGCGGCGATGCCGGAGAGCTGCTTGTCCACGTACATGCCAACCAGCAGGGGTTGATCGAAGCCGGTCTGGTACTTGTTCGCGACGATCAGGATGTTCTGGTCGTCCTGGTTGAACACCGCCGCGAGGTCCCGCCCGCGCACGTCCGGGTTCATGGACGCCTCGGTCACCTCGGGGCGCTCGCCGTCCCCGATCACCGCCACGTCCGGGTCCGGCAGTGTGCCGGAGAACGCCACCAGGGTCTTCAGTGGCAGGTTCTCGCGCTCGATGTGGCGCTGGAATGCGCGCTGGTACTGCACCGCGGCCGCACGCGAGCCGGTGACCACCATGGCCTTGCCGCGCCCGTTCAGCGCGGGCTGCACCGTGGTGAGGTAGTGCTTGACGATCACGTCCACCTTGGAGGTCACGTTCGTGGGGTGCAGCTCCACGAACCCGATGTACGCGCGCGTGCCCCGGCGCACGTCCACCTCGCCGCTCTCCGCACTCTCCCCGGACGACGACGCCGCTGCCGCCCCCTCCCTGCCGTTCGCCCCGTTCCTGCCGGGCACATTGGCGGGGTCCGTACCCCGCAGGGCGATCTTGGCCACGCGCTCGTAGGTGGTGTAGTTCTTCAGCACGTCCAGGATGAAGCCCTCCTGGATGGCCTGCTTCATGGAGTAGAGGTCGAACGGCTCCTTCTTGCCCGCCTCGTTGGGGGTGCCGAAGAGCTCGATGGTCTTGGCCTTGGGAGTGGCGGTGAACGCGAAGTAGCTGATCCGGTGGCCATCGTCCGCCTGGGCAGCCATGCGGACCAGGGCGTCCTGGTCGGCGCCCGGTTCCAGGTCCCCGTTCTCGTCCACTGCGGGGGAGTCTGTGCCCGTGGCGGCGGTGGGGTCGTTGAGGTACAGGAGCTCCTTGACCGCGCTGGCCGCATTGCCGGACTGCGAGGAGTGGGCCTCGTCGGCTATCACCGCAAAGCGCTTACCTGCGAACGAGCCGCCCTCCTCCTGGATCTTGGAGAGCGCATAGGGGAACGTCTGCAGGGTCACGCCGATGATGGGCACTCCCGCGGAGAGCGCCTCGATGAGCTGCCCGGTCTTGGAACCCTCCGAGCCCGAGGTGATGGGCTGGAACTGGCCCGTGCTGTTGACCAGCTGGTCCACGGCGTCCTGGAGCTGACGGTCCAGCACCTGGCGGTCCGCGATCACGAAGACGGTGTCGAACACCTTTTCGCCCGCAGAGGTGTGGAGCGTGGCCATGCGGTGGGCGGTCCACGCAATCGAGTCCGTCTTGCCGGAACCGGCGGAGTGCTGGATGAGGTACTTGTGGCCCGGGCCGTCCTCACGGGCGGCGGCGGTGAGCCGGTTGACCGCGCGCCACTGGTGGTAGCGGGGGAAGCGGATCTGCGCGCGGTCGATCTCCGCACCCGTGCGCGGGTCCACCTTCTTCTGGTGGTTCACGTACACGAACTTGGTGAGGATGCTCAGCCACGTGTCCCGCTGCAGGGTCTCCTCCCAGAAGTACGAGGAGCGCGCGCCGTTCGGGTTGGGTGGGTTGCCCGCGCCGTTGTGGTGGCCGCGGTTGAAGGGCAGGAACGACGTCCCCGGGCCCTTCAGCTCGGTGGTCATGTAGACGTCGTGGTCCGTGAGCGCGAAGTGCACGAGCGCGCCCCTGAACGGGGTCAGCAGGGGTTCGCCGGCGGGGGTGCGGTCGTTCTCATACTGTTTGATCGCCGCTTGGAGCGACTGGGTGAAGTCGGTCTTGATCTCCACCGTGGCCACGGGCAGGCCGTTGAGGAAGAACACCAGGTCGATCCGATCCGCCTTGCGGGTGGAGTACACGACCTCCTGGACCACGCGCAGCCGGTTCTGGGCGTAGCGGGCGGCGATCTGGGGGTTGCGGTCATCCGCCGGGGGCATCTGCAGCATCTTGAAGCGGCGGGCACCGGGCACCAGGAAGCCCTTGCGGAGCACGTTCAGCACCCCGCCGCCGTCCCGCTCGGGCTGGGAGAGCTGGCTGGTGAGCCGGTCCAGGATGAGACGCTCGCCCTTGGCCCGAGCGGCATCGTCACCGTGGGGCGGGACGACCTTCGCGAAGTTCTCCGGGGCCGTGTCCTCGAGCCAGCCCAGCACATCCTCGGGGAAGATCGCGCGTTCCTTGTCGTACCCCTCCGAGGTGGGGGAGTGGAGCCACCCGTGCTCCGAGAGGTAGGTGGCGATCTCCTGCTGGAGCTTCTTCTCCTGGTGCTGCTGACTCATGGGCTCTCCCTAGTTCTCCCTGTGCAGACCCTGCGCGATGTCGTCTTCCAGTTGCTCCGCGGCGGGCTTGTTCTTGGCGGTGACGTCGATCTGGCCCGTGGCTGCGGCCGTGATGAGGGCGGCTCGGCGCTCGCGAGCGAGGTGGGCAACTTTTTTCGCGTTGGCGACCATGTCGGACATGTACGTAAGTTCGTGGTTCAACGACGCAACGACCCTGTGCTGCTCCTCCAGTGGGGGCATGGGGAGCCTGAAGTTTTTGACCACTGTGGAGTTCGTCGAAGCCAGGTTGGTGGATTGCCGTGCCGTCTGATCGAAGTACACTCGCGCCGGTGTTGCTTCAAGGCCGTAGACGAGAAATTCTGGGGCGAGCAAACTTCCACATCGGAACGTAAAGACGTGATTCTGATGAAGCATGGGGTCGATCTCCGCGGCCCAAATGGCACCACGTCCCAGTTTGTCTCGGTCGCCCCCCTCGGTCATCAACACATCCCCCTCGTGAAGTCGATACCGTTCGGCCTCAGCGATGGGAAGATCAACGGTGGCAATGTCATCAAGACTGACACGGCCAACTTGAACGTTGGCAACGCGAAGATACGGGTAGCTTTCCGTTGCGCCGTCATGGGTCTTCCCGAGTGTTAGTCCGGACCGAAGCTCCCCTCGGTACTTTAGGGCGACTTCTGGCCATTCTGCGTCCATGAATATACGGTCGATGAGACTCCGTCTGCGCAATGCAACGGTATCCACGAGGGATCCAGTGTCGGCAATGAGCGTATCGATTTCGGCGGTCTCGTGGTCGAGGTAGTCCGCGATCATCTTCTGTTCCAATTCAGGAGGAACTGGCAAGCTAATATTTTTCATGGCAGACCATCGAGTGGACCACAAGTCTGCAACAATACCCGAACCGAAGCGGTAGAATTCTTCCTGAAACCCTGTGCTTCTTATGAGGTGGTGTGCAAAGCGTTTATTTATCCGCTCCGGAATCAAGACAGTGTTGATAACAGAAACCGATCCATCTCGAGGTGCTTCTCCTGCGGAGCCCTTGCGGTCGGACCTGCTGTTGATAACAATGTCGCCCTGATGCACGCGTTTTTTGGGTGCGCCATCTACGGAGACGGCCACTTGATCGAGTTGGTCTACCACTCCTGATTTCGTGACCGACAGGGGCGCATCCGTGAGCGACGTGGTCGCTTCATTTCTTTCCCTAAACAGCGATCCGAGAGGTGCCATGCTCCATCCCGAGGGGACGTTCTTCAGCCATAAAGGACGGTGACTATTTCGCATCTCTCTTCACCTCCTCCAGCCGCGCGCGGATGCGGCCCAGGACCTCGTCCAGGTCGCGGTCGATCTCCTCCAGCGGGCGGGGTGGGACGTACTCGTAGAAGTGGCGGGTGAAGGGGATTTCCGCGCCCTCCTTGGTCTTGGACTCGTCGATCCAGGCATCGGGTACGAACGGCTTGACCTCGCGTTCGAGGTACTCGTGAATGTCCTCGTCCCAGGGGACGTTCTCGGTGTCCCGCAATGTCGCATCGGCCTCGGGCTGGTGGAGGCGGCCGGTCTGCAGTTCGCCGCCCTCGTCCCGTTCGCTCAGCTCGTTCACAATCACCTTCACCAGGGCCGGCTTCAACCGCAGACCTGCCTCCGTTGCGGCTTCCATGAACTCATTGGTGAACCGCGCGCGGTTGGTGCTGACCGTGTTGTCTCCACGCTGGGACAGGCCGGTGAGGGCGGAACGGAGCGCAGCGGCGTCGTCGTGAGGGAGCTTGGAGACCTGCTTGGCGGCCATGACGCGCTCGATGCGCTCGGGCGTGCACGCGAAGTTGAGCCGGAGCGGGCGCTCCACCGTGATGGTGCGGTAGAAGAAGTCCTCCGTGCGGAAGATTTTGGAGCGTTTTGTCTCCGCGAAGTCCCGGTAGAGCTGGGCGATCTCCGCGATGTTCTCCGCGGAGAGCTGCTTGCGCTTGGAGCCCACCGACTTGCGCATTTTCACGAACATGTCCGTGGCGTCGATCAGCTGGACCTTGCCGCGGCGTTCCTCGGGCTTGTCCTTGGACAGCAGCCACACGTATGTGGAGATGCCCGTGTTGTAGAACATGTCCGTGGGCAGGCCGATGATGGCCTCCAGGTAGTCGTTCTCCAGGACCCACTTGCGGATGTTCGACTCGCCGGAACCCGCGCCGCCCGTGAACAGCGGGGAGCCGTTGAGCACGATGGCCGCGCGGCCCGCCGCCTGGTTCTCGTCCGCGGAGCCCGGCTCGCGCATCTTGGAGATCATGTGCATGAGGAACAGCAACGAGCCGTCCGAGACGCGGGGCAGGCCCGGGCCGAAGCGGCCGCCGAAGCCCGCGACCGTGTGCTCGCGCTCCACCTCCTTGCGGTTCTGCTTCCAGTCCACCCCGAACGGCGGGTTGGAGAGGCAGTAGTGGAAAGTGCGGCCCCGGAACGCGGGCTCGGTGAGGGTGTTGCCCAGCACGATGTTGTCGATCGGCTGACCCTTGACCACCATGTCCGCCTTGCAGATGGCATAGGACGCAGGGTTGATCTCCTGGCCCAGCAGGTTCACCTGGGCGGACGGGTTCAGGGCGGTGATCTTGTCGTCCGCCACGGAGAGCATGCCGCCGGTGCCGGCCGTGGGGTCGTACACCTCGCGGATCAGGCCGGGGACGGTGAGGTCCGCGTCGTCCGTGAGCAGCAGGGTGACCATGAGGTCGATGACCTCGCGCGGGGTGAAGTGCTCACCCGCCGTCTCGTTGGACGCCTCCGCGAACTTGCGGATCAGCTCTTCGAAGATGTGGCCCATCTGGTCGTTGCTGACGGCGTCCGGGTGCAGGTTGGCCTTGGAGAAGTGCTGGAGGATCTGCAGCAGCAGGTCGTGGTTGGCGAGGTCCACGATGGTGTCCTCGAACCGGTACTTCTGGAAGATCTCCCGCACGTTCGGGGAGAACGCGTTGACGTAGTCCCGGAGGTTCTCTTCCAGGTTGTCCGGATCGCCCTGCATGGACTTGAGGTCGTGCTGGGAGCGGTTAAAGAAGCTGTAGGTGTGGCCTGCACGGTTGCGCAGCATGGCGATGGGCGGCTCCACCCCCACGTACAGGGGGCCGATGGCCTCCAGCACCGCCTCTTTGGTGGGGGCCAGCACCGCATCCAGGCGGAAGAGGACCGTGAACGGCAGGATCACGTCCCCGTACTCGTGCTGCTTGTAGGTGCCGCGGAGGATGTCCGCGGCACCCCAGATGAAGGATGCGTGGTTGAACACTTGTGGGGCCTTACGTGGAGATCGGGAGGGTACTGCCGAGTGTAGGGCGCGGGGGTGCCGGGGGCGCGGAAGCCGGTGGAGCGGCGTCGTGCGGGCGTGGGCGGGAGGTGCCGGGGCGGCGCGGTGCACACCGAAGTCATAACGGGCTGACGCATTTTTATGAGTAACTCAGTTGCTCATAATTTTCGGAAGTCATCTGATCAACTGGCCAGGCGGCGCGAGTGCCTCCTGCGGCTGTGGATCGGGCGGGCGATTCGGAGTGAAGTCTGTTGGCGGATGGGTCGTCGTCACTAGGGTGGGTCCATGCAGATGAATGGAGCGGTCGTTGAGCACGCGGGCCTCTGGCTTGAGAATGCCCTGCAGTCCGGCGAGGGCGACGTGCTGCTGACCAGCCCGTACCTGTCCTTCACGGAGTGCGCACGGGTGGCGCGCGCCGCGCAGGAATCCACTCGGGAGATCATCCTCTGCACCGTCCTGGACCCCTTCGCGGCGGCCCAGGGGTACCTCTCGGTGGAGGGATTGAGAAGGCTTGCCGCCGCTGGGGTGGAGTTGCGCCACGTGAAGCGCTTGCACGCCAAGTGCTTCCTGGTGGGGGATCGGGGACTCGTGGGTTCCGGAAATCTCACGGGCGCTGGCCTGGGATATGCCGTTGAGCCGAATCGCGAAATCGGGGTGGAGGTGGCCCCCGATCAGGTGGTAGCCCTGCGAGAGACCATAGAAGGCTGGCCCGCCCACGTTGTTTCCGACGCAGACCTGGAGGATTTGGAGCAGAGGGCGCGGAGCGACGCTCCCGTGCCGGGGCGGGTGCCGGACCCAGCCGACCCCACTGGATTGCGCCGCGCGGCCGAGCAGGTGCTCCTGGATGCGCAGAATGGGGACCGAGAGCTGTGGATCAAGGTCGAGTACGGGGAGCCAAAGCCGGAGGCATGGTTGGATCCGTACTTCTTTGCGAGCCCCAAAAGCGGTCGCCCGGGGTTCAGGGCTGGCGATCTGGTGTTGATCTGCGCGGGAGACACCAACGACTGTTACGCCATCGTGGAGATAACGGGCGAAGCGGAGTGGAAGACGGACATTCCCCTGTTCCGAGGTCAAGTACGAGATGAGGACGCCATCGAACGCTGGCCCTGGATCAACAGGACCCGCCCTCGTCTGGTGCCACTGCACGACGTGGACTACAAGAAAGCTGACCTGGGCCTTCGCGCCCCGGTGCGGCGGGGCCACATGCGGCTGCGCCTGGACCAGTTCGCGGAGGCCGTGAGGTGTCTGTGTGCCAATGGGGTCGCGCCACGTTCCTGACGCAGGACTCTCGCTGGCTCACGGCGGGGAAACCTTCGTTTCGGCAGCAGCCACCAGTTTCTTCGCCCACTCGATGCACCTCGTCGCGTTCACCACTGTCAGACTCTGGACCCCGTATCCGGCGCGTGTCTTCATCGTGGGCAGGCGGCCCAGGGCGGTGTGGTCACCGCCAGCAGAGCGGAGGTACCGTACGGCGTCAACGTGGTTATCTGCCTTGGAATGTCCTCCCAGGGTGATCAGGCAGAGGGCATCCGAGGCTGCGATCCCAGCATGGATGGCGTTGGTGGCCACGACATCCGCGTACTCGACCTGAGGGTGCATCACCATAATGGTCTCAGCGGCGTCGAGAAATGCCTGTGCATCTGCCAGGCGAGCGAGTGCATCCGATCGAGCGGACATCAGGCTGCCACCGTCAAGCCCAATCGCTGCCGCAGCCACTGCTGGTCTCCGTACACGTGGACACCGTCCCGCAGGATCGAGTCGAAGATCGGTGCGGGCAGGACCTCGGAGATTTCGTAGACCAGAGGGCGAACATCGTTCCCGGTCAGTGCGTTGGCATGGATGGCAAGGTCGTTCAGGTCTTCGAAGAACTCGTCGTCCGGGTCGTCCTCCACGATGACGAGGAGGTCGATGTCGGACTCGTCCCGCATGTCTCCGCGAGCGGCGGAACCGAAGAGTGTGACCTGCACGGGATTGGTGGTCCACTGGGCGATCCGGGACTGCAGCTGGGACAAGAACTGGGCGCGCGCGTTCACCGCCCGGGTCACCACTTCGGCGAGAAGGTGGTCCTTGTTGAGGGAGTACTCCCGCCGGTTCCCGATCGAGCGTTCTCGGACCAGACCCCCGCTGGTAAGCCGCTCCAGGCACTTCCGGGCACCCGAGACGGACCCCCCGATGCCTTTGCTCCGCACCAGCTGGCCCGGGGTGAGGCCATCCTCCTGTGCGAGCGCCAGAAGGGTCTCCGATTCCAGGGTGGGACACAGTGCCCCAAGCGGATTTTGCAGTCTCATGACACCTCCAATCGCTCACTATTGTACGCGTTCGAGTGTCCAATGGGCCCTGTGTCAGCCCCATCCTCTGCCGCCGCCGCCTACCCTGGACCCATGCCCACCCCGTACCTCCCCATCCCCCCACTCTCCGACCTCCTCGACTCCGCCCACGTGGTCTCCCTCCCCATGCGCGTGACCTTCCGCGGCGTCACCGAGCGCGAGACCGTCGTCTTCCGCGGCCCCGCCGGGTGGGGCGAGTTCGGCCCGTTCCCCGAGTACGGGGACGCCGAGGCCGCCGCATGGCTGCGCGCGGGGATCGAGACCGCGTGGCAGGGCTTCCCGGAGCCCGTCCGTGACCGCGTCCCGGTCAACGCCACGGTCCCCGCGGTCCCCGCCGAGCGCGTTGCGGACGTCCTCGGCGGCTACTCCGGTCAGGTCCACGCCGTGAAGATCAAGGTCGCAGAGCGCGGCCAGGGCCTCGCGGACGACGTCGCCCGCGTGGCCGCCGTCCGCCACCTCCTCCCGGACGCCGAGCTGCGGGTGGACGCGAATGCAGGATGGGACGACGACGCCGCCGTGACCGCCCTGGGCGCGCTCAGCGAGTTCCGCCTCGCCTACGCCGAGCAGCCCGTGGCGAGCGTCGAGGGCCTGGCGAGCGTGCGGCGTCGGCTGCGGGAGCAGGGCGTGGGCACCTTGATTGCCGCGGACGAGTCCGTGCGCAAGGCCGAGGACCCGCTGGCCGTTGCGCGCGCGGGTGCCGCGGACCTGATCGTCGTGAAAGTGGCGCCGCTCGGGGGAGTGCGCCGCGCCCTGGAGATCGTGGCGCAGGCTGGACTGCCCGCCGTCGTCAGCTCGGCCATTGACTCCTCCGTGGGGATCCGCGCGGGCGTCGCCCTGGCCGCCGCGCTGCCCGAGCTGCCGCACGCGTGCGGGCTGGGCACCCTCTCGCTCATGGCGGCGGACGTGACCGCCGAGCCCTTGCGCCCCGTGGACGGGCACCTGCCCGTGCGGGACGTCGCCGTGGACGAGGCCCTGCTCGCCGAGCACGCCGTCGCGGGCGAGCGCCGGGACTGGTGGCTGGACCGGCTGCGGCGCACCCACGCCGTGCTGGCGGCAGCCTCGGAGATGTGACCTGGTTAACCCGATGTTTGCCCTCTGGTCGTGGCGTGATCACACCGGGGTGCTGAGGTGATGGGCGGAAACACTCGCTGACATGCACGGACGCATGTCTCACCCAGGGAGCCACTCCATGACCCAAGCACCCGAACGCCGCCGTCTCCTGCCCATGCTGGGCCACGTGAACGGCAAGCGCAGCCCGCTCACGTGCGAGCTCAAGTGCGGCAGCCAGTGCACCACCCCGGACACCAACACCTCCGGCAACGAGTACGTGCAGGACGTCATCTCCGCCGCGATGACCCGCCGCGCCGCCCTCGGGCTCGGTGCCGCCGGAGCCGTCACGGTGGGTCTGGTGGCCGCCACCGCCCAGCCCGCGGAGGCCACGTACGGCTACTGGGGCAAAGGCAAGGCCCGCCTGGACTTCACCCCCATCAAGCCGGTGAACATGACGGTGGACGATCTCAACGTCCCCAAGGGCTACGACTGGTCGCCCATCATCCGCTGGGGCGACCCCCTGTTCTACGACTCCCCGGAGTTCGACCCCAAGAACCAGACCCCGGAGGCGCAGGCCAAGCAGTTCGGCTACAACTCCGACTACCTGGACATCATCCCGGACCCCAACGGGCTCACGGGTGTGCTGGTGAACAACCACGAGTACACCAACGAGAACACCATGTTCCCCACGGGCTACGAGAAGACCAACCTGACCAACATGGTGAAGACCGCCATTCAGGCCCACGGCATGTCGGTCGTGGAGATCACCCGCGCCAAGGTGGGGGAGCCCTGGACCTACGTGCGCGGCGGTGCCCGCAACCGGCGCATCACCCTGACCACCCCGTTCGTGGTGGACGGCCCCGCGGCCGGCTCGGACCTGCTCAAGACGCAGGACGACCCCACGGGCAAGCGCGTGCTGGGCACCCAGAACAACTGCTCGGGCGGCGTGACCCCGTGGGGCACCGTGCTCTCCGGCGAGGAGAACATCCACCAGTACTTCATCACCTCCGGCACCGCCGAGGAGAAGCGCTACGGCTTCCCCACCACCATGCCCTCCCGCCGCTGGCCCGAGGTGGAGAAGCGCTTCGACGCCCGCATCCCGGGGTACAAGAACGAGCCCAACCGCTTCGGCTGGGTGGTGGAGATCGACCCCCAGAACCCGAACTCCGCCCCGCTCAAGCACACCGCAATGGGCCGCTTCAAGCACGAGGGCGCCAACGTGCGCGTGGGCGACGACGGCACCGTGGTGGCGTACTCCGGTGACGATGAGAAGTTCGAGTACATCTACAAGTTCGTCTCCGCCAAGAAGTACAAGAAGGGCGACAAAAAGCACAACATGACCCTCCTGTCCGAGGGCGACCTCTACGTGGCCAGGCTCAAGGGCAACTCGCCCAAGAAGCAGATCACCGGGGACGGCACCCTGCCCAGGGACGGCGAGTTCGACGGCTCCGGCGAGTGGCTGCCGCTGGTCAAGGGCGGCAAGTCCATGATCAAGGGCATGTCCGTGGAGGAGGTGCTCGTCTACACCCGCCTGGCCGCGGACAAGGCCGGGGCCACCAAGATGGACCGCCCCGAGGACGTGGAGCCCAGCCCCCACACCGGCAAGGTGTACGCGGCGCTGACCAACAACTCGGACCGCGGCAAGGCGGGCAAGGCTGGCGTGGACGAGGCCAATCCGAAGACCGGCAACCGGGACGGCTACGTCCTGGAGCTCACCGAGCGCCACAACCTCCCCCAGGCCACGCGCTTCGACTGGAACCTGCTGCTGGTGTGCGGCGACCCCACCAAGGACTCCGGCACGTACTTCGGCGGGTTCCCCAAGGAGAAGGTCTCCCCGATCTCCTGCCCGGACAACGTGGCGTTCGACAAAGCCGGCAACCTGTGGATCTCCACGGACGGCGCGCCCTCCAAGATCGGCTACAACGACGGCCTGTTCAAGGTGACCCTCAACGGCTCGGAGCGCGGCCGCGTGCAGCAGTTCCTGTCCGTCCCGCAGGACGCCGAGACCTGCGGCCCGGTGATCCACGACACCGAGGGCATGGTCTACATCTCCGTGCAGCACCCGGGTGAGGACGGCACGTTCGAGCAGCCCCGCTCGTACTTCCCGGACTACGCCCTGCCCACGCGCCTGGAGCCGGGCGAGTTCTCGATGCCCCGCCCCTCCGTGGTCCAGGTCTTCCGCAAGAACCGGAACAACAAGCCCCAGTTCCCGGGCGGCGTGAGCGACCAGCCGGGCAAGGGCGAGAACCAGGGCAAGAAGCGCAAGAACGGCCAGACCGGGCCCAAGTACCGCGGCTACGAGGACAAGTCCACCCAGGAGCTGCAGCAGCGCGCGCAGCAGGCTCCCAAGAGCTACGAGAGCTGAGACTCTCCGGCTCGGCCTGAGCAGGCGGGCGGGATCGCGGACAGCCGCGGTCCCGCCCGCTTTTCCATGCCCGGCGGACGACGCCGCCCGCGCGCCTTCCGCAGTCCGGTGCGGCCCGCCGGAAACCCGGCCGAGCGGCGTCGTCGTGGTTCGAAAACCGGGTGTGACGTGCGAGGACGCCGGGTATGTGACGTGTTTGTGACGGGGGTTCGTGGGGGTTACCGCGCGGTCTGTACGTTGGAACGACTCGCCTCCCTCTCACCCAAGGAGCACCCCATGACCACCTCCGCAGACACCGGGACCGCGCCCCCCAAGAGCGCGTCCGGACGCGTGCGCGGACCTCGTAAGGGCACCGATCTGGGCCAGTGGAAGGTCAGCGGGCGCACGCCCCTGAACCACAACGAGGAGTTCAAGGCGGAGGAGAACTCGCTCAACGTGCAGCAGCGGATCATCGAGGAGTACTCGAAGACCGGCTACGCCTCGATCCCCGCGGACGACGTCCACGGCCGGTTCCGCTGGCTGGGCCTGTACACGCAGCGCAAGCAGGGCGTGGAGGGTGCCAGCACCTCCAAGCTGGACGCCGAGTCCCTCTCGGACGAGTACTTCATGCAGCGCATCCGCCTGGACGGCGGGCAGCTGAGCACCGAGCAGGCGCGCGTGCTGGGGGAGATCTCCCGGGAGTTCGCGCGCGGCACCGCGGACGTCTCGGACCGGCAGAACATCCAGCTGCACTGGATCCGCATCGAGGACGTCCCCGAGATCTGGGAGCGCCTGGAGGCCGTGGGCCTGACCACCCTGGAGGCCTGCGGTGACACCCCGCGCGTGTTCCTTGGCAGCCCCGTGGCCGGTGTGGAGAAGAACGCCATCATCGACCCCTCGCCGGAGCTGGCCGCGCTGCGCGAGGAGTTCATCGGCAACCCCGAGTACGTGAACCTGCCGCGCAAGTTCAAGACCGCGATCACCGGCAGCCCCACGCTGGACGTGGTGCACGAGATCAACGACGTCAGCTTCGTGGGCGTGAACCACCCCGAGCTGGGCCCCGGATACGACCTGTGGGTGGGCGGGGCGCTGTCCGTGGCGCCGCGGCTCGGCGAGCGCCTGGGCGCGTTTGTCTCCCGCGAGAACGTGGTGCCCGTGTGGGCCGGGGTGTGCGGGATCTTCCGTGACTACGGCTACCGCAAGCAGCGCACCAAGGCCCGCCTGAAGTTCCTGCTGGCCGAGTGGGGCCCAGAGAAGTTCCGGAAGGTGCTGCAGGACGAGTACCTGGGCTTCGAGCTGCCGGACGGTCCCGCCCCGGAGCGCGCGGTGGGCCACTCGGACCACGTGGGCGTGCACGAGCAGGTGGACGGCAACCGGTACGTGGGCTTCGCGCTCACCGCGGGCCGGCTCTCCGGGGACGCGCTCGTGGCCCTGGCCGACGCCGCCGAGGCCGCCGGTTCCCAGCGCATCCGCCTGACCCCGCACCAGAAGGTGCTGGTGCTGGACGTGCCCGAGGACACCGTGGACGGGCTGATCGAGGCCGTGCAGCCCCTGGGACTGCACGCGAAGCCCAGCCCGTTCCGCCGCTCGACCATTGCGTGCACGGGCATCGAGTTCTGCAAGCTCGCATTCGTGGAGACCAAGGGCCTGGCCGCCCGGGTGATCGACGACATGGAGGACCGCCTGGCGGACGTGGAGATCCCCACGCCCATCTCCCTGCACATCAACGGCTGCCCGAACTCGTGCGCCCGCATCCAGACCGCGGACATCGGGCTCAAGGGCCAGTACATCGGGGAGGAGTACGTGTTCCAGGTGCACCTGGGCGGCGGGCTGGCCTCCACCGACCGCGAGGAGGGCGGCCTGGGTCGCACCGTGCGCGGGCTCAAGGTCACAGCGGACGACCTCTCCGACTACGTGGAGCGCGTGACCCGCACCTTCCTGCGGGAGCGCGGCCCGGAACAGTCCTTTGCCGAGTGGGCGCTGAGCGCCGAGGAGGATTCCCTGCGATGACCACCACTGACGTGACGACATCACCCGGGCGCACCCGCTCCACCGAGGAGCTCAAGGCCCTCGTGGAGGAGGCGCGTGAGCGTTTCGGCGAGCGGGACGCGGACCCGGACGAGGTGCTCGCGTGGGCCGCGGAGACCTTCGGGCCCCGCCTGGCGGTGGCGTGCTCCATGGCCTCGGACACCGTGGTGCCCGCACTGGTCAGCACCCACCTCAAGGGGGTGGACGTGCTGTTCCTGGAGACCGGCTACCACTTCCCGGAGACCCTGCAGACCCGCGACGAGTTCGCCCGGGACTGGCCCGTGAACGTGCGCACCCTGCTGCCCGAGCTCACCGTGCCCGAGCAGGACGAGAAGTACGGTGCCCGGCTCCATGACCGTGACCCGGGGCTGTGCTGCGGGATGCGCAAGGTCGCGCCGCTGGACAAGGCCCTGGCCGGGTACGAAGCGTGGGTGACCGGGCTGCGTCGTGAAGAGACGCCGCACCGCGCGAACGCCGCGCCCGTGGAGTGGGACGAGCACCACCAGATGGTCAAGATCAACGCCATTGTGGACTGGACCTTCGACCACGTGGTCGAGTACGCCGAGCAGAACCTGGTGGTGGTCAACCCGCTGCTGAGCCAGGGCTACCCGTCCATCGGGTGCGCCCCGTGCACGCGGAAGGTCGCCCCCGGAGAAGACCCCCGCGCCGGACGCTGGTCCGGCGTGGGCAAGACAGAATGCGGGATCCACCTGTGAGCACCACCACTGCCCCCACTGGTACTGCGCTGACCCAGCTGCAGCGGCTCGAGGCCGAGTCCATCCACATCTTCCGGGAGACCGCGGCGGAGGGCGAGCGCCCCGTGCTGCTGTTCTCCGGCGGCAAGGACTCCGTGGTCATGCTGCACCTGGCCGCCAAGGCCTTCTGGCCCGCACCCATCCCGTTCCCCGTGCTGCACGTGGACACCGGGCACAACTTCCCGGAGGTCCTGGAGTTCCGGGACCGCACGGTGGAGCGCCTGCACATCCGCCTGGAGGTCGCGAAGGTGCAGGACTACCTCGACGACGGCCGGCTCACGGAGCGCCCGGACGGCACCCGGAACCAGCTGCAGACCGTGCCCCTGCTGGACGCCATCACCGAGGGCCGCCACGACGTGGTCTACGGCGGCGCCCGGCGGGACGAGGAGAAGGCCCGCGCCAAGGAGCGGATCATCAGCCTGCGGGACGAGTTCGGCCAGTGGGACCCCCGCAACCAGCGCCCGGAGCTGTGGAGCCTGTACAACACGCGCCACCGCCCCGGGGAGCACGTGCGGGTGTTCCCGCTGTCCAACTGGACCGAGCTGGACATCTGGTCCTACATCACCGAGCAGGGCATCGAGCTGCCCTCCCTCTACTACGCCCACGAGCGGGACGTGGTGAGCCGGGACGGCATGTGGCTGGCCGTGGGCGAGCACGTGAGCCCGCGCGAGGGCGAGACCGTGCAGATCCGCACCGTGCGCTACCGGACGGTGGGGGACATGAGCTGCACGGGCGCCGTCGAGTCCCCGGCCACCACCGCGCAGGACGTGCTGGCCGAGGTCAGGACCAGCACGCTCACCGAGCGCGGGGCCACCCGCGCGGACGACCGCGTGTCCGAGGCCGCCATGGAGGACCGCAAGCGAGAGGGCTACTTCTAGAGATGAGCACCGAGAACCAAGCGAGCCTGCTGCGCATCGCCACGGCCGGCAGCGTGGACGACGGCAAGTCCACCCTGGTGGGGCGGCTGCTGCACGACACCAAGAACATCCTGGTGGACCAGCTGGAGGCCATTGAACGGGTCAGCGAGTCCCGCGGGCTGAGCTCCGCGGACCTGGCGCTGCTGACCGACGGGCTGCGGGCGGAGCGAGAGCAGGGGATCACCATTGACGTGGCCTACCGCTACTTCGCGACCCCCGCACGCAGCTTCATCCTGGCCGACTGCCCCGGCCACGTGCAGTACACGCGCAACACCGTCACGGGGGCGTCCACGGCGGACGCGCTGATCGTGCTGGTGGACGTGACCCACGGGATCGTGGAGCAGACCCGCCGCCACCTGGCCGTGGCCGCGCTGCTGGGCGTGCCGCACCTGATCGTGGCGGTCAACAAGATCGACCTGGTCCCGGACGCACAGGACGCCTTCGAGGCACTGGAACGGGACCTGCATGCGCTCGCGGACGAGCTGGGCGTGCTGGACCTGCAGACCATCCCGGTCTCAGCACTTCGCGGGGACAACGTGGTGGAGACCTCCGAGGCCACCCCGTGGTACGCGGGGCCCTCCTTGCTGGGCTGGCTGGAGAACCTCCCGGACTCCTCGCAGCTCACGCGTTCCGAGCCCTTCGCGCTGCCCGTGCAGACCGTGATCCGCCCGCAGTCCGCCGCGGTGTCCCCGGAGTTCACGGACTACCGCGGCTACGCGGGGCAGATCGCCTCCGGGACCGTGGCCGTGGGCGATTCCGTGGCGGTCCAGCCCGCGGGGCGCACCACCACGGTCACCCGCATCGACGTGGCCGGCGCCCCCGCCGAGCAGGCCGTGGCGGGGCAGTCCGTCACGCTGAGTCTCGCGGACCAGATCGACATCAGCCGCGGCGACCTGATCGCGGCCCCTGCCGAGGCGCCGCAGGGCTCCAAGACCGTGGACGCGGTGGTGTGCTGGCTGGACGACGAGAACCCCCTCCGTGAGGGCCAGCGCGTGCTGCTCAAGCACACCACGCGCGTGGTCCGCGGCATCGTCGGCTCCCTCGACGGGCGCCTGAACTTGGAGAGCCTCGCCGCGGAGTCCGTGGGCGCGTTCGAGCTCAACGACATCGGGCGCGTGAGCATCCGCGTGGCCGAACCCCTGTTCACCACCGCGTACACGGCCTCCCACGCGCTCGGTTCGTTCTTGCTGATCGAACCGCAGTCCGGGCGCACCCAGGCCGCGGGCATGGTCCAGGACGACAGCGTCCACACCCCGGGCGTGCTCGGCAGCCTCCGCGCGGACGCGGGGGAGTGGGCCATCTGAGCCCCGGCTGACGACGCCGCCCGGTCCCGTCCCACGGTGCCGCCGGGTGCGTGCCGTGCCCGGCGCCGTCGCGCCCGCAGGAGACGGTCGCGCCGCCCGTTCCGGTTCCACGGTGCCGCCGGGCGGCTGCCGTGCCCGGCGCCGTCGACCGGTCCGTCTGCGTCGGTGCGGCTGAGTACCCTCGGGAGGGTGATCACCCCCAGCATCCTCACGGCCACCACGGTTCTGCGCGCGCTCGCGGAGCGCGGAATGCGGCACCTGGTGGTGTCTCCCGGCTCGCGCTCTGCGCCGCTGGCCTACGCCGCGGCCGCCGCCCACGCGAGCGGTGCGCTGAGCGTGCACGTGCGGATCGACGAGCGGGACGCCGCGTTCACCGCCCTCGGGGTCGCGCGTTCCACGGGCCACCCGTGCGGCGTGCTCACCACGAGCGGCACCGCCGTGGGTGAGCTGCTGCCCGCCGTGATGGAGGCCTCCCACGCGGGGGTGCCCGTGGTGGTGCTCAGCGCGGACCGCCCGCCCGAGCTGCGCGGCACCGGTGCCAACCAGACCACGCGCCAGCCCGGGATGTTCAGCACCTTCGTGCGCGCGGAGGTGGACGTGCTGCCCCCGGACGGGACCGGGACCGAGGCCGAGCAGCGCGCCGAGATCGCCGCCGCCCTGCAGCCCCCGCTCGCCGCGCTGGCCGGAAGCCGGGACGCCGCGCCGGGTCCGGTGCAGCTCAACATCGCCCTGCGGGACCCCCTCTACCCCGTCTCGGACGAGGACCACGAGCACCTCAAGGACTGGGCCCGGGAACTGGCCGCAGAGCTGCGCGGCACCCGGCCCGACGGCCCCTCCGATCTCACGGCCCACCCGTGGTCGGTGCTTCCCGAACCGTTCCTGCCCGCCGAACTGTCGACCGACGGCGCCCCGACCGCACCGCTCCGCGACTCGAGCACGGCCTCAGCACCTTCCCATCCCGTGGTCTTCGCGGGCGACGGCGCCGGGCGGGCCGCCGCTCGATTCGCCCGCGAGCACGGCATCCCCCTGCTTGCGGAGCCCTCCTCGAACGCCCGCGAGGGGGAGGCGGTCGCCTCCTACGAGAGCCTCCTGGACACCGCCCTCGGGCGGCAGGTCGACACCGTGGTGCTCGTGGGACGGCCCACCTTGAGCCGCGCGGTCTCCGCCCTGCTCAAGCGTCCCGGCGTGCAGATGGTGGCGGTGCGCCCGGAGCCTACACCGTGGTTCGAGCCGGGGCGCCGCCCCGAGACCGAGGTGCGTGGCTTCGCGGAGGCCGCGAGCGCCGTCGGGACCGTGGCCGAGGGCTGGCTCGGTGCGTGGCGCGAGGCGGGGGACGCCGCCGACGCCGCGGTGCTGCGCTACGCGGACGGCCAGGAGCAGCTGACCCGGCTGCACGTGGCCCGCGCGGTGTGGGACGCGAGCTGCCGGGACGGTTCCGTGCTGGTGGTGGGTTCCTCCACGGTGGTGCGGGACGTGGACCTCGTGGCGCGGGCGGACTCGCCCGTGCCCGTGATCGCGAACCGGGGTCTGGCCGGGATCGACGGCACGGTGGCCACCGCGTTCGGCGTGGGGCTGGGCACCGGGCGCCCGGTGCGCGCCGTCATGGGAGACCTCACGTTCCTGCACGACGCCGGCGGGCTGCTCGTGGGCCCGGGGGAACAGGTTCCGGACGCGCACCTGGTGGTGGTCAACGACTCCGGCGGGGGAATCTTCCAGACCCTCGAGCACGGAGGGCTGGGCCTGGACGAGCGCTACACCGCGGCCGTGGAGCGGTTCTTCGGGACCCCGCACCGGGCGGGGGTCGCGCAGCTGTGCGCGGCGTACAGCGTCGAGCACGTGCGCGTGGACACGGTTGAAGACCTGACCGCGGCGCTCGCGGAGCCCGTGGGGGGCCGCAGAGTCATCGAGGTACCGGTGTCCCGGGAGACCCTGCGGGACGTCAACGCGGCCGCGCGGCAGGCGGGAGCGCGGGCGGCGCAGGAGCACCTCGCGGGCGGCTGAGCCGCGCCGCGGCCGCGGCGGTGACCCCGCTGGCGCGGGGTGCGGGGCCGCTCGTTAGCATGGCGTCATGAGTGAACAGACCGCACAGCAGAGCACCCCTCGCACCGCCCTGGTCACGGGCGCCACCCGCGGCATCGGCCGGGCCATCGCCCGGGACCTCGCCGCCGACCACGTGGTGTTCGTGGGAGGACGCTCCGCCGAGGACGTCGAGCGCGTGCGCGCGGAGCTCGCCGGCGTGGGCCCCGGGACCCGCCCGTTCGTGGCGGACGTGACCGACGACGAGCAGGTGGCCGCCGCCTGGGCACCCCTGCGGGACGAGTTCGGGGCGCTGAACGTCCTGGTGCACTCGGCGGGCATCGCCCCGCAGTCCCTCGTGGCGGACGCGCCCCGCAAGATGTGGGAGCAGATCTTCGACGTCAACGTGATCTCCGTGGCGCAGCTGACCCGGCTCACCCTGCCCGAGCTGCGCGCGGCTCAGGGGGACGTGGTGGCCATCAACTCCGGCTCGGGGTTCACGTCCCGGGCGTCCTCCGCGCTGTACTCCGGCACCAAGTTCGCGCTGCGTGCCCTCACGGACGCGCTGCGCGAGGAGGAGCGCGAGCACGGCGTGCGCGTGGCGTCGGTGCACCCGGGCCGCGTGGCCACGGACATGCAGGAGCAGCTGCACGAGTACATGGGCCAGGAGTACCGCCCGGAGGAGTGGATCCAGCCCGAGCAGATCGCCGCCGCGGTCCGCATGGCGGTGGACGCCGAGCGCACCTCCGAGGTGGAGGTCATCTCCGTGCGCCCCTCCGGGATGCGCTGAGCACCACCGGCCCGGGGTGCCGGGAGAGCTCCGGGCGGGTGCGCCCGGAGGGTGCTACATGCCCATCCACTCCTGCCTGAGGCGGTCCACGGTGCCGTCCTTCGTGACCCGGTCCAGGGTGCGGTTCACGGCGTCGAGGACCTCGGTGTTGCCCTTCTTGACGGCCACACCGAGGTTCTCGTTGGTGTCCACGGTCTGCACGAGCCGCAGCTCCGGACGCTTCTTCGCCTCCTGGGAGAGCGTGGAGATGTTTCCGGAGACCGCCTTGACCTGACCGCCCTGCAGGGCCGAGAACATCCGGTCCAGATCCTCGAACTCCCGCACCTTCAGCTTCTTGTGCCGCGCGTACTTCTCACCGGAGGTGGCGTGCTGGACCCCCACGGTGCTGCTGCCCACCGAGTCGAAGCCGGTGATACCGGAACCCTCGGCGGTCAGCAGCGCGATCTGGTCGTTGAAGTAGGGCTGCGAGAAGTCCACGGCCTCACGGCGCCGTTCGGTGATGGTCATCCCGGAGATGGCAGCGTCACACCGTCCCTCGTTCAGGGCCTCACCGGATTCCAGGGTGTGGAAGTCCGCCTGCACCACGGTGAGTGTGCGGCCCATGTCCCGGGCGATCTCGTGGCCCAGGGACATGTCGAACCCCACGGTCTCGCCGTCGCGCTCGAACTCGAACGGGGCGTAGGGGGAGTTGGTGCAGACACGGAAGGCCTCGGGGGAAGGGCTCTGCTGGGCCTCCTCCTGCGCGGAGGATCCACACCCGGCCAGCACCACGGTGGCCGCGCAGACGGCGGCGACCGCGGATGCAGTGCGACGTGGCGCTGGCATGGGGACTCCTCATCGAGTGGCCTGGACCTGTGGCGATCGTACTATGCGGCCTCGTGGCCCCGGCCGGATCCGCTACCCCTGGCTGCGCGCGGGCAGCGCCTCCAGCATGGGACGCAGCTTGGCCCACGTCTCGGCGAGCTCGGCCCGCGGATCGGACTCCGCCACGATCCCGCAGCCCGCGCTCACCCGCGCCCGGTGCCCGTCCAGCTGGACCGCCCCGCGCAGGGCGATGCCCCACTCGCCGTTGCCGGCGCCGTCGAGCCAGCCCACGGGGCCCGCGTAGAGGCCGCGGTCCATGCGTTCGAGGTCCTCGATGACCGCGCCCGCGGTCTCGGTGGGGGTTCCGCACACCGCGGCGGTGGGGTGCACGGCCTCCGCGAGCTCCAGCGCAGAGGGCAGCGTGCCGTCCACGCCGGTGCGCAGCTGCGCGGTGACGTCCGAGGCCAGGTGCCACACGTTGGGCAGCGCCAGGATGAACGGGTGCTCGCCGCCGGAGACCTCGTCCGCGTACGGGGACAGTCCTGCCACCAGGGAGTCCACGGCAAAGCGGTGCTCGCGCTGCTGCTTCTCGGACCCGCCCAGCTCGGTGCCCGCGAAGTCCTCCGGGTTCGCACCCTCGGGGAGGTCCTGGCGGTCCAGGGTCCCCGCGAGCACACGGGCCGTCGCGGTGCCGCGGTGCACGCGGATGAGCATCTCCGGGGTGGCGCCGAGCAGGCGCCCCGCGCACGGCGAGTCCTCCTCGCCCAGGCGCACGCAGTACGTCCAGCACGTGTCGAAGCGCTCGCTCAGCCGCCCGAGCACCCCGCCCAGGTCGATGTCCGCGCCGGTGTCCACCACCACGTCCCGCGCGAGCACGAGCTTGTCCAGCTCTCCGGCGCGGATCATGCCCACGCCGTCCGCCACGGCCGCCATCCACTGCTCCTCGTCCAGCGCACCGGGCACCGCCGTGGGGTGCGACGACGCCGCCCGGCCGGCATCCGCGCGAGGCGGCGCGGCGGCGTCGTGCCCGGCGGGGGCAGCGTGCCCGGCGGGGGTGACGCGCGCGAGACGTCGCCAGGCGGCGTCGAGGTCCGAGACCGTGGGGGAGGGGTCGGTGGTGACGAGCGTGAGCCAGGCGGTGTCCCCGCTGGTGCTCACCACGAGCTCGGGCACCATGAGCCCGGAGTCCACGGTGGAGGACGGGGCGAACGCGAACGCACCGAAGGCCAGCAGCCCGGTGCCCGGGCGCCGCACCTCGTCCGTGACGCGCGCGGAGTCCCGCACGGCGTCCCACCACACCCGCGCGGACGTGAACCGCGTGCCGCCGCGCACCCGGTAGGCCGCGGTGCGCCCGAGGCCCACGAGGCCCTGGCCGCGCACGATCCACGTGGCGGGGTCCTCGCTGCCGAGCAGGCGGCGCACGTCCGGGTCGCGCGCGAAGTCCGAGGCGGCGGGGACGTCCGAGAGGGGGAGGGTGAGCGCGCTCAGACGGGGCGCGGGGAACTCTGGTGTCATCGCCCACCAGCATAGGACGCGCTGGGCACCGGTGCTGCCGCTCCCCAGCCCGCCTCTGCGCCCTGCCCCCTCACGGGATCCCGGCCCCCGTGGTGCGCAATGACGGGCTCGAGGCCCGCACCGGAGCCCGACCGCGAGGGGGAGCCGGGGGCGGTGGGTGAGCGGGCGGCGTCGGCGGGCAGTGACACAATGGTCCGTGGATTCCAGGGGGTCTCGCGTGCCGGCCGGCGCGCACCCGGGGTGCACGAGGACGCGGAGGGCTGCGGCGCAGTGAAGGTTCTGATCAGCGGGGGCGGTCCCGCCGGCGCCACGGCGGCGTACTGGCTCGCGAGCCAGGGCATCCCCGTGACCGTCCTGGAGAAGACGGGCTACCCGCGGGAGAAGGTCTGCGGGGACGGGCTCACCCCGCGCGCCGTGCAGCAGATGCGGCTCATGGGACTGCCCCACGGCGAGGCCGAGGGCTACACGCGCAACCAGGGGCTGCGGCTCGTGGCGGCCGGGCGCACCGTGGAGTTCCCCTGGCCCGAGCTCACCGACTTCCCCTCCTACGGCCTGGTCCGCACCCGCGCGGGCTTCGACGAGGACATCATCCGCCACGCGCAGCGGGCCGGTGCGCACGTGGTCGAGCACCGTGCCGTGAAGGACGTCCTGCGGGACGGCACCGGGCGCGTGGTGGGCGTGCGCGCCACCGTGATGGACCCCGCCACCGGCCGCCGCACCGCGGAGACCGAGGAGCACACCGCGGACCTCGTGCTGGCCGCGGACGGGAACTCCACCCGCACCGCCGTGGCGGCGGGCCTGCACCGGCGCACCGACCGGCCCATGGGCGTGGCCGTGCGCACCTACTACCGCTCCCCGCGCTCCGCGCTGGACTGGATGGAGGGCTGGCTGGAGCTGCAGGACGGCACCTCCCCGCAGCGCTCGCTGCTGCCCGGCTACGGCTGGGTGTTCGGCGTGGGGGACGGCACCGCGAACGTGGGCCTCGGCATCCTGGACACCTCCCCCGCCTTCGGCACGCTGGACTACCGCACGGTGCTGCGCGACTGGGTGGCCTCCATGCCCGCGGACTGGACCTTCGACCCCGAGCACCAGGTGGGGCGCATCGGCTCCGCCGCCCTGCCCATGGCCGGCAACCGCACCCCCCACTACGTCCCCGGCCTGATGCTCCTGGGCGACGCCGCCGGGCTCGTCTCCCCGTTCAACGGCGAGGGGATCTCCAACGCCATGGAGTCCGGGCTCTTCGCCGCGTCCTGCATCCTGGACGCCGCCGGTGCCAACGGCTCTCAGCAGCGCGAGAACGCCCTGGCCCGCTACCCGCAGCTCGTGCGCGACGAGTGGGGAGCCCACTTCACGCAGGGCAGGGTGCTCGCCGAGCTCATCGGCCACCCCGCGGTGCTCTCCGCGGCGGTGCGCGCCGGGATGCACGTGCCCGCCCTGATGCGCTTCGCCGTGCAGGTGATGACCGAGCTCTCGGACCACCCCGCGCGGACCGTGACGGACCGCGCCATCGCGGTGCTGGACGCGCTGACGCCCGCGCGCTGAATTGTCGATAGAGTGGTGCACCGTGACTGATCCCAGCCGCCCCGAGGCCTCCCCGCGCCTGCCCGCGGGGTTCGAACTCATCGCCCAGGACCCTCGTCTGGGTCCCCTCATGCTGCGCTCGCTCGAGCGCGTGGAGGAGCGCCTGGGCGAAGCGGTGCGCTCCACGGACCAGCTGGCGGACGTCACCGCGCGCCACCTGCTCAACGCCGGCGGCAAGCGCATCCGGCCCCTGCTCGCGCTGCTCGCGGCGGAAGTGGCCGGGTCCGTGAACGAGGACGTCGTCGAGGCCGCGGTGGTGGTGGAACTGACCCACCTGGCCTCCCTCTACCACGACGACGTCATGGACTCCGCCCCCATGCGCCGGGGCGTGGAGACCGCGCACACCGTGTGGGGCAACACGGTGGCCATCCTCACCGGGGACATGATCTTCGCGCGGGCCTCGTCCATGGTGTCCGAGCTCGGCCAGGAGTCCCTCATGATCCAGGCCCGCACCTTCGAGCGGCTGGTCATCGGCCAGCTGCGTGAGACGGCCGGACCCGCCGAGGGGGACGACCCCGTGGAGCACTACCTGGACGTCATCGCGGGCAAGACCGGCTCGCTGATCGCCGCGAGCGGCCAGTACGGCGCCCTGCTCGGTGGTGCCCCCGCCTCCGTGGTGGACCTCATGGTGGTCTACGGCGAGAAGCTGGGGCTCGCGTTCCAGCTCGCGGACGACATCATCGACCTCACCGGCCACCCGGACGTCTCCGGCAAGACCCGCGGCACGGACCTGCGCGAGGGCGTGGACACGCTGCCCGTGCTGCTGCTGCGCCGCGAGGCCGTGGGAACCGACGCGCAGGCGGCGGCCTCGGCGCGCGAGGTGCTCGCCCTCGTGGACGGGGACCTCTCCGAGGACGAGGCGCTCGCCCGCGCCGTGGACGCCGTGTCCGAGCACCCGGTCTCCGCAGAGGCCTGGCGGATCGCGAACCAGTGGGCGGACGAGGCCATCGAGGCGCTCGCGCCCCTGGACGATTCCGTGGCCAAGTCCGCACTCCGTGAATTCGCCCACGCGGTGGTCCACAGAACCGGCTGAGTTGTCAGTATCCTTGGGACATTCACGATCCGCTTGCGTGCCCCGGGACCCCGGTGGCCGCGTCTATGGGACGAATTCCCCCGTGAGGTTCACACATGACCACTGACACACCACAGGGTGGCGCCGCGAAGGAAGCCTTCTCCGGCCGCACCATGTTCATCCTCGCCGCCATCGGCTCGGCCGTGGGCCTGGGCAACATCTGGCGCTTCCCGTACGTCGCCTACGAGAACGGCGGCGGCGCCTTCATCATCCCCTACCTGGTGGCACTGCTCACCGCGGGCATTCCCCTGCTCATGCTGGACTACGCGATCGGGCACCGCTACCGCGGTTCCGCCCCGCTGTCCTTCCGGCGGCTGCACCCCAAGCTCGAGACCATTGGCTGGTGGCAGCTCGGGATCTGCGTGGTCATCGCGGTCTACTACGCGCTGATCATCGGCTGGGCCATGCAGTACACCGTGTTCTCCTTCACCAAGGCGTGGGGGGACGATCCCGCCTCGTTCTTCATGTCGGACTACATGCAGGTCTCGGACGAGGTGACCATCGGCTTCGACTACATCTGGCCCGTGCTCCTGGTGACCGCGATCGCCTGGGTCGTGCTGCTCGTGGTGCTGATGATGGGCGTGCAGAACGGCATCGGCAAGCTCAACGTGGTGCTCCTGCCGCTGCTCGTGGTCATGTTCCTCATCATGGTGGTCATGGCCGTCACGCTGCCGGGCGCCTCCGCCGGGCTCAACGCGCTGTTCACCCCCAACTGGGAGGCCCTGGGCGACTCCTCCGTGTGGGTGGCCGCCTACGGGCAGATCTTCTTCTCCCTCTCCGTGGGCTTCGGCATCATGGTCACCTACGCGTCCTACCTCAAGCCCCGCTCGGACCTCTCCGGCTCGGCCCTGGTGGTGGGCTTCGCGAACTCCTCGTTCGAGATCCTCGCCGGCATCGGCGTGTTCGCCGCCCTGGGCTTCATGGCCACAGCTTCCGGCGTGGGCGTGGACGAGGTGGCCACGTCCGGCATCGGCCTGGCGTTCATCGCCTTCCCGGCCATCATCTCCGAGGCGCCGTTCGGCACCGTTCTGGGCGTGCTGTTCTTCGGCGCCCTGTCCTTCGCGGGCTTCACGTCCCTGATCTCCATCGTGGAGGTCATCGTGGCGGGCGTGCGGGACAAGCTCGGGCTCTCCCGCAAGGCGGCCGTGGCCACGGTGGTCCTGCCCCTCGCGGCCGTGTCCCTGCTGTTCTTCCCCACCACCACGGGGCTGAACCTGCTGGACGTGGTGGACGCGTTCGTGAACAACTTCGGCATCGTCACGGCCGCGCTGGTCTCGGTGCTGCTGCTCACCTCCGGGTTCACCGCGCTGCCCACGCTGCGCGACCACATCAACTCGGTCTCGTCCTTCAAGCTGGGGCGCACCTGGATGATCATGGCCGGCGGTGTGACCCCGGTGATCCTGGGCTACATCCTCATCGACCAGCTCACGCAGACCGTGGCCGAGGGCTACAACGACATGCCGCAGTGGTTCGTGAACGTGTTCGGCTGGGGCATGGCGGTCGGTCTCATCGTGATCTCCTACTTGATCTCCCGGCTGCCGTGGAGCAGGCGCACGTCGGAGGCCTTCACCAGCCCGGCACCCTCGGTGCAGGACGCCTACCTGGACCGCAAGGCGCTGGAGAACCAGGAGTCCCTGACCCACTACCCGGACACCGCCGGGCGCACCCCGGCGCTGGGCCAGGACTTCTCCCTGCGCGCCATCTACCGCGGCACCGTGGTCCGGCGGAGGATGCCCTGGTCGCGCTCGAGCACCGAGCGCGACACCCGGGCGACCACCTCCGCGGGCGCCACGTCCCGCCACACCGAAGGAGACAACCGATGAACGGCACCGCAATCGTCATGATGGTCGTGGCCATGGTCCTGGTGTGGGGCGGACTGGTGCTTGCGCTGATCAACATCAAGCGCTCTCCCGAGCTGGAGGACGAGATCGACACGCCCGCCGAGGACGAGGGCGAGCTCGCTGAGGCGCACCACGGGGGCATCGACGACGCCGCCGGGCGGCCGAGCACGTCGGCCGAGGACCCGCGCGACCTGCGCGGTGAACCGCGCCCCGCAGGTGAGGGTGCCCAGGCTCCCGAGCAGGCCACGGGCCGCCACCTCTGACCCGACCCTCCTACGCACGAAGGCCACTCCCGGAGATCTCCGGGAGTGGCCTTCGTCGTCCCCGGGGGCGGTTCGGCCGCGGGCTCGCCGCGACGGGGTGCCGCAGCGTCTTCCGGCGAGAGCTCAGCGGCGGGGCAGCCGCGGGGCACGCGGTGCGCGAACGGCGTCGAGGACGAGCAGCACCACCGCGATCCACACGAGCACGAAACCGGCCCACCGCTCCGGCGGCATGGCCTCGTGGAACACCGCCGTGGCCAGGATGAACTGCCCGATGGGGGCCACGTACTGGATCATGCCCACGGTGCTCAGGGGCAGGCGGGAGGCGGCGGCGCCGAACAGCAGCAGGGGGACCGCGGTGATCACACCCGCGGAGAGCAGCCGCAGGAAGTGCCCGGCGCCCTCGGAGAGCAGGGTGGTCTGCCCCTGCACCCCGAGCACGGCCACGGCCACGAGGGCCAGCGGGGTGATCATGGTGGTCTCCGCGGCCAGAGTGACCAGGGCCGGGTACCGGGAGCCCAGCCGGGACTTCACGAGACCGTAGAAGCCGAAGGAGAACGCGAGTCCCAGGGACAGCCACGGCACGGAGCCGTAGAACACGGACATCACCAGCACCGCCACCACTCCCACGGCGATCGCGGCCCACTGTAGGGGCCGCAGCTTTTCGTGCAGCACGAGCACGCCCAGCAGGATGGCCACGATGGGGTTGATGAAGTACCCCAGGGACGCCTCCAGCGTGTGCCCGGTGGTGGCGGCCACGGTGTAGAGCAACCAGTTCCCGGCGATCAGAACGCCGGCGGCGCCCAGGGCCAGGACGGCGCGGCGGTCGCGGAAGACCCGCAGGTACTGCCGCAGCCCGCCCGTCACCGCGAGCAGGGCCAGGCAGAACAGCAGCGAGAAGACCACCCGCAGGGCCACGATCTCGTAGGGTGTGGCGGGCGCCAGCAGCACGAAGTACAGCGGCAGCAGCCCCCAGATCGCGTAGGCGCCGAACCCGTAACCGACTCCGGCCCGGGCCCGACGGTGCTGGTCGGGTCCCGGGCCGGGTGTCATCTCATCACTCACCGGAGCATCCTACCGCCGGTGGTCGGGCGTGCAGGACGCGGAGGGAGGGCCTACAGGTCGAAGAAACGGCTGAGGAAACCGCGCTTCTTCTTGCCCTTGCGCTCCGTCTGCTCGTTGGTCTCGACCTCTTCGCCGTCCACCACGGCGGGCGCGGAGATGTCGTCGTCCGCGGCCTCGGGCCCGGCCACGGTCTCGCGGGTCACCACGGCCTCGCGCTCCACGTGGGCCTCACGCGGGCCGGCGGGGGAGGCGTCTTCGCACACCACGCGCTCCTCGGACACGGTGACGCTCTCGCGCTCGGTGCGCACGTCGTCCTCGCGGTCGAGCCCGCCGTGGGTCTCCGCCCCGGCGGTCCCGGGCTGGCCGGCCGCAAGGTCCGGATCCGGGATCCGCGACATGGCGGTGGTGTCCGGGTGCGGGGAGGCCTGCGGTCCGGCGGTGAGGGTCTCCTCCTGGTGGCCGGGCAGCACGGTGGTCTCCACGCGGCCGGGCTCGGCGGGCCCGGTGGGCTCCTGGTCGAACGGGGCGTCCGCGTCCCGCACCTGGCTCGCGGGCACGGCCACGTCCCCGGCGGGCTGCTCGGGTTCCGGCGCCTCGATGTCCTCGGGGGACAGCTCGGTGGGCAGCGGCTCCTCGTCCGTGGGCTGGGCTGCGGGCGCGGACGACGACGCCGCGGCGGCTTCCTCCCGCTCGCGCCGCTTGCGCTCCGCGGCCTCCGCGCGCTGCTGCTCACCCAGACGCTCCGCCTGGGCCACAGCGGCCTGACGGTCCTGGACCAGAGCCTCGCGGTGGGTCTGCGCCTGGCGCTCGAGCTCGCGCAGCTCGTCCTCGCCCACGGAGGGCTCGGCCGGTTCCACGCCGGTGATCTGGTGGTCGTCGAACCAGAAGCGCTGCGCGCCGTCGTGGACCGTGACCACGCAGGTGGCGTCCGTGTCCCACTCCACGTGGGCGCCGCGCAGCTTGGCGTAGCTGGCCACGGCCAGGTTGTGGTCCACGGCGGTGTCCGTGGTGAGGGACTCCCCGATCACCTGCATCATGCGCTGCTCGGTGAGCCGCGGGAGCTCGAACTGCTGGCCGTCCAGCAGCAGCCACGCCGTGATGTTGCCACCGGCGCGTGCGGGGTAGTGGGCGTAGAGACCGGTCACGGCCTTGGCCGCAAGGGTCACCCGGCGGGCGAGCCCCTCCTGCAGCGGCAGCTCCGCCGTGCTCAGCTCCGCGATCTCGTGGCGCTCCCCGGCCTGCTTGGCCTGCACCGCGGCGGAGACCACCTGCGGGTTGAAGTGGCCCAGCTCCTGCCAGCACCACACGAACGTCCCGCGGGCGGCGGACTCGGTGCCCAGCAGGTAGGGCGTGAGGGTGACCGGCGGGGTGGTCTGCAGGGTGAACGACGGCGCGGAGAAGTCCACGTCCCAATCCGCACCCTGCGACAGCTCGGCCAGCACTGCCTGGTACTCGGTGGAGATGAAGATCGACTCGTCGATCAGCTCCTGCAAAGTTTTCGTCATGGTCCCAGGCTAACAACTGGTGCGGGGTCCCACCGTCCGGCCCGCCCTGCCGGAACGCTGGGCGCGGGCCGGACGGGGCCGCACGAGGATCGGGGCGCCCGGGCCGCACGGGGGGGGGCGGGCGCGCGCCGGGCGCGGCGGCGTCGTCGTGCAGCGGGGCCACCAGTGGGCCGGGGCTCGGGCCCGCTGGGACGCGCCGCCCGCGCGCACCGGGGGACGCGGCACACGACGCCGCCGGGGTGACGCCGCGCACGTTGGCTAGGCTGGGGGCCACGCGGCCCGGACCACCGACCGGGAGTCCCGCGCACGCCCGTGACGAGACTGGCCCGGCGACACCGGGCCGAAGGGACACTGACGAGAACATGAGCTCCGCACCCGAGTCCGGCCCGACCCCTCCGACCCGCACCGAGCGAGAGCTCGTGGCCCAGGTGGGCGAGTGGGTGATGTCCGTGCTGCGCACCGATCCGGGCTGGGACTCCATGCTCGTGGAGTTCAAGCCGCAGGGTGGGCGCGTGCACCTGCGGGTCATCGAGAACCGGGAGGGCGCGGTGATCCCAGGCGCCGCGGGGCCCATCAAGGAGCAGAGCCCCGTGCTGGAGCTGCTCTCGGAGCTGCAGCGCAGCTGCTGGGTGGCCGGGCGCGGCAGCTGGCTCACCATGTCCCTCATGATCGCCGCGCAGGGCTGGCCCGAACCCACCCTGCGCACGAACGCGACCTACGACTTCGAGCAGATGCCCGCCACGTACGCGCAGGAGGGCTCCTACACCGCCCAGGACGTCCTCGCCCAGCTCACGCAGTTCCCCCGCACCCAGGAGCACGTGCCGCTGTGGGCCGTGGAGCTCGCGGACGCCGCGGGTCTCAGCCTCCCGTTCGCGGATCCCGCGGAGGACGAGAGCCACGGGGACGTGCACCCCCGGCTGCGGGCGGCGGCGCAGGCGCACGCCGAGGCACCGGGGGACCGGTCGCTCGCGGGAGTGCTGCGCGAGGCGCTGGCGGGCACGGTGCTGCTGGACGTCTCCGGGTCCGACATGGTCCCGGGGGAGGACGGCCAGCCCATCGGCCCGGACTCCCACATCCGCGTGCAGACCGTGAACCAGCCGGACGGCTCCCGGGCGCTGGCCGTCTACACCAGCGCGGACCAGGCCCGTGAGATGTTCACGCGCAGCAACCGGAACGAGGAGCTGCAGGAACCGGTGCTGCTGCGCCAGCGGGCCAGCGCCATGGTGCAGATGGTGGTCCAGGACGGGCAGTACGACGAGATCGTGGTGGACCCGGCCTCCGCGCACGCCACCCGGATCTCCCGGCAGCAGGTCGAGTGGGTGGGCAGCTCCCCGCAGAACGAGCCCCTCAAGCAGGCCCTGGTCAGCGGCAACATGGCCAACGTGCTGGGTGCACTGTTCAACCCGGACGCCCACCTGATGCTCGGCACCCGGGACCACGGCGAGGACGCCGTGCCCGTGATGGTCCAGCCCGAGCAGGAGGGCGCGGCACCCGACACCCTCCTGGTCTTCACCTCCGCCGCGGAGGTCGCCGCCCTGGACCCCGCCCTGACGGTGCGCTCCGCACCCGCCCGCCAGATCCTGCAGTTCGCCGTGGACTGCGGCGCCGCGGCCGTGTGCCTCAATGCCATGGCACCCGTGGCCACCCTGCCCACCGAGCAGCTCAAGGAGATGCTCGAGCTCGTGACGCAGCGCGAGGAGCAGCGCACCGGGACGCAGGACACCGAGTAGAACCCGGGCACGCGGCGTCGGGCTGCCCGGCGGAGTGCGCCCCGACGAACTCCGCGAACGGCATGGAGACCCGCGGACGTTCCGTGCCGGTCCCTGACGCTCCGCGAGAGGACCGGGCCCCTGAGGGGTCGGCCGCGGCGTCGGCCACGGGAACCCGGGCACACCACAGGCCCCGTCCCCGCCGAAGCGGGAACGGGGCCTGTGGATCAGCGGCGCCGCAGCGCCGGGTCACCGGGACGGATCAGATGCCGTAGGCGTCCGAACCGGAGTTGCGGGCCTCGGCCTCGCGGACGCGGCGGCCCAGCTCGGGGTCGACCTTCTCCCAGTACTGGAACGCGGCCTCCTTGATGGTCTCGTCCATCACGTCACCCACGTGACCGGCGATGTTCTCCACCGTCTCCGCCTTCTCCTCGTCGGAGAAGACCTCACGGTAGAGGGTGCCGGCCTGACCGAAGTCGTCGTCCTCGGAGTGCAGGGTGGCCGCGGTGCGCAGCAGGTCGCCGTCGGACTCCCAGCGCATGTTGTCCGCCACCGCGGAACCGGCACCGGCCACGGGGCCGCCCTGGGTGTTGGGCGCGTACACCGGCTGGTTCGGGTGCTTGAACGTGTACCGCATGGGGCCGTCCTGCGAGTACGAGTTCTGCTCCGAGCGGTACGGGAAGTTCACGGGCAGGTCCGCGAAGTTCGCGCCGATGCGGTGACGGTGCGTGTCCGGGTAGGAGAACACGCGGGTCATCAGCATCTTGTCCGGGGAGATCTCCACACCGGGAACGGTGTTGCCGGGGGAGAACGCCGCCTGCTCGATCTGCGCGAAGTAGTTCAGCGGGTTCTGGTTCAGCGTGAACTTGCCCACCTTGATGCGCGGGTAGTCCTTCTTGGAGATCGTCTTGGTGACGTCGAACGGGTTGAAGCGGTACGTCTTGGCGTCCTCGTACGGCATGACCTGCACGTACATGGTCCAGGACGGGAAGTCGCCCTTCTCGATCGAGTCGTAGAGGTCGCGGCGGTGCGCATCCGCGTCCTTGCCCGCGATCTCCTCGGCCTCCGGACCGGTGAGGCCCTCGGTGCCCTGGTCGGAGATGAAGTGGTACTTGATCCAGAAGCGCTCGCCGGCCTCGTTGCTCCACTGGTAGGTGTGGGAGCCGTAGCCGTTCATGTGGCGGTAGGTCTTCGGGATGCCGCGGGGGCCCATGAGGTAGGTCACCTGGTGGGCGGACTCCGGGGACTGGGTCCAGAAGTCCCACTGCATGGTGTTGTCCCGCATGCCCGAGCCGGGAAGGCGCTTCTGCGAGTGGATGAAGTCCGGGAACTTGATGCCGTCGCGCACGAAGAAGATCGGGGTGTTGTTGCCCACGATGTCCAGGTTGCCCTCGGTGGTGTAGAACTTCAGCGCGAAGCCGCGGGGGTCGCGCCAGGTGTCCGGGGAGCCCTGCTCGCCGGCCACGGTGGAGAAGCGCGCCAGCATGGGGGTCTTGGTGCCCTTCTGGAACACGGCGGCCTTGGTGTACTGGGACACGTCCTCGGTGACCTCGAGCTCACCGAAGGCACCGGCGCCCTTGGCGTGCACCACGCGCTCCGGCACGCGCTCGCGGTCGAACGCGGCGAGCTTCTCGACGAGGTAGGAATCGTGCAGGACGATCGGGCCGTCCGCGCCGACGCTCAGCGAGTGGGCGTCAGCGTTCGTGGGGACCGGCAGGCCCTCCTGGCTGGTGGTGAACGAACCGGTCTTGCGCAGTCCGTGCTCATGGGGAGTGGTGTCAGACATGATTCCTCCTGGGTGATGGATGGGATCCGACGGGAAGTGGTGACGTGCTACGCCTCGAGGTCCGCCGCCGCAGCAGCCTGCTGGCACTGCGGGCAGATGCCCCGGTACACCACCTCGGCGGACAGCAGCTCGAAGCCGTGGTCCTGCGAGGGCGTGAGGCACGGCGCGTGCCCCACGGCGCACGGCACGTCGCGGATGACTCCGCAGCGGATGCAGTACGCGTGGTGGTGGTTGTCCCCGGTGCGGATCTCGTACCGCGCCGGGGAACCGGGCGGTTCGAACTTGGACACCATGCCGATGGCCGCGAGGTCCGCGAGGACCACGTACACGGACTGGACGGACATGTTCGGCAGGACCGATCGGACCTGCCTGACCGTCTCCTCCGCGGTGGCGTGCGGCACGGCGTCCACGGCGTCGAGCACCGCGAGACGCTGCTTGGTGACCCTGCGCCCGTGCGAGCGCAGATGCGAGGTCCACGCGTCCCGTGAGGGATGCGGTGCGATCTCGGCGGTGGTCTCCATGGGCACGACTCTAACCTTATTCTGAGCTATTCACAATAGTTAGTGCACCCTTACCCGCGGTCCGCCGCGCCACGGCGGGGGATGCGCCACCCCTGCGCGCAGGTCGACCAAACGGGGGCAGTGCGGACTCGGGGGAGGCGTGCGGCGCCCCCAGCGAGGGCCGGAAAACTTTTTTCTGGTTCTCGCGTCACGATCCGTGGAACCGGGTGTCTACACAGTGAATCCGGTGCGGGCTGCGCCGGATTCCGGACGGTCCGATCGCTCTGGGACCGACGAGCCGGTGCCACGGTCAGTACGGGGACGCATTACGTGGCACGCGGCGGGCGAGAGCGTCTCTTCGCCGGGTGGGCTGCCCGGCACCGGGGGAAAGAGAGCGGTGCTAGGAGACGGGGGCGGGACCGGCGGGGGGCTGGTTCCGCCCCCGACCGCGGCACCGCACGGAGCCCACCTGTCATGCAGGCGACGGTCTGCTGCTTCCCAGCGGCGGCTGTCACAATGGTGGGGATCCCACCGCGCGTCGTCAGAGAGAGTCATGCCCCACAGAGCAGACCCGGATTCCGGACGTCCCTCGGCCCAGGCCACCGGCCCCGCGAGCGACGAGCAGCTGCTCCGTGCCGTGCGCGAGGGGGACACCGCGGCCTTCGGCGAGCTCTACGAACGCCACCGCGGCGCCGCACTGGCCGTGGCCCGCATGCACTCCCGCAACGACGCCGACGCCCAGGACCTGGTCTCCGAGGCCTTCACGCGGGTGCTGGCGCTCCTTCGAGAGGGGAAGGGCCCGCGCGAGTTCCTCCGGGCCTACGTGGTCACGGCGGTGTCGCGGCTGGCCGCGGACCGCGCCAACGACCTCACCCGCACGCGTCCGGAGGACCCGAAGCCGGACGGACCGCTGGACCGTGTGGAGCTCTTCGACGACTCCGTGGTGCGCCAGGTGGATGCCGCCGTGGTGGCCCGGGCCTTCGCCTCCCTCCCCGAGCGGTGGCAGGAGGTGCTGTGGTACCTCGAGGTGGAGCAGCGCCGGCCCCGTCAGGTGGCTCCGGTGGTGGGCGTGCAGCCGAACGCCGTGTCCGCGCTGGGCAAACGTGCCCGTGAAGGGCTGCGCGCCGCGTACGTGCAGGAGCACGTCTCCGCGCAGGCGCTGGAGGACTGCGAGCGGTACGCCTCGCAGCTGGGTGCCTTCACCCGCGGCTCCCTCACACCCGCCCGCACTCGGGCCGTGCAGGAGCACCTGGACCAGTGCTGCCGGTGCACCGCCGAGTACCTCCAGCTGCAGGACCTGGGTCTGGGAATGCGGGCCTGGGTGCTTCCCGTGCTCGCCGCGCTGCCGCTGTGGGGTGGTGCGGGCGGCCGCCTCGCGGACTCGTTGGCCGGGCTGCCCCTGCTGGGCGTCGGCTCGGGCGCGGCCCCGCTGCCCGGGGTGCACGACGCCGCAGCCCCGGCCTCCGCGCCCACGGTCGCCGCGTCCTCGGGTGCCGGCAGTGCAGGTCGCCTCGGCGGGGCCGGCACGGCCGTCGGTCATCCCGCGGGCGCTCCCGCGGGTGCGTCGGCGAGTGGCGGCTCGGGGGTCGCGGCGGCACCCGCGCGAGGGACTGCCGTGGTCGCGGGCTCGGGGACCGGACTCGTCGTGGCGGCGGTTTCTGCGCTCGTCCTGGCCGCGTCCGCGGCGGGCATCGTGGCCTGGACGAACGAGTCGCAGGAGGCGGCTCCCGCGGCCGCGAGTGCGTCGGCATCGCCCGATGCCGTGCGCAGCGCTCAGTCCACCGCCGAGCCCGGCTCGGTCGGTGCTGCCTCGGAGGGACCCGCCCCCGGCGCCTCGGGGACGACGGGGGACTCCGGGGAGCAAGGCGCCGTGGAACCCGAGGGCCAGGCAGACGCGCAGGTGCAGCCCGGGACGAGTGGCGGGCCGGGAGCACCGGCCCCCGGACTCCCGCAGAGCGAGGCCCCGGTGGTCCCAGCGCCGTTCGTGCCGGGGGAGAGTCCCCTGCTGCCGACCCCCGCGAGCAGCCTGCCGATCGTCGTGCCGCCCCTGGAACCCACCGGCGCGCGGTCCCTGGAGGCCACCGAGGATCTCGCGGACACACCGGACCCCACGGTGACCACCCCCGCGCCGTCGGTGACCGCTGAGCCCTCACCCGAACCCACGGCTCCGAGCGCCACGCCGTCTCTTTCACCCACCGAGGAGTGCGGCTGGGTGCTGGGGCTCAACGGGGAGCTCATCTGCTTCCCCTGGGTCAGCCACTGACCCACCGGCACCCGGTCCACCCGTCACCGCCCCCCGAGCGGCACCGCAGCGCAGTCCGAGATCCAGGACCCCACGGTCGCGACCCCCGGGATCCGCGGCGCCGCCACCCACGGCCTCCTGATCCAGAGACCCCCGACACTGAGGAGAACCACCTGATGCACCGTCACTTCAACGGCCTGAAAACCGTCCTGCTCCTGGGCGGGATGTGGGCGGTCCTGCTGGGAATCGGCTGGGCCATCTCCGGGGCCACCCGCAACTCCGTGTTCATCATGGTCTTCGCGGTGATGGGTCTGATCGGCACCGCCGTGAGCTACTGGAACTCCGACAAGCTCGCGATCCGCTCCATGCGCGCGGTTCCCGTGACGCCGCAGCAGGCCCCGGCCATGTACCGGATCGTGCACGAGCTGTCCCAGAAGGCCGGGCAGCCCATGCCCCGGCTGTACATCGCCCCGACCATGAGCCCCAACGCCTTCGCCACGGGCCGCAACCCCGAGAACGCCGCGGTGTGCTGCACGGAGGGCATCCTGCAGCTGCTCGACGAGCGCGAGCTGCGCGGCGTGCTGGGCCACGAGCTGATGCACGTCTACAACCGGGACATCCTGACCTCCTCGGTGGCAGCCGCGGTGGCCGGTCTGATCACCTCGGCGGCCCAGGTGCTGCAGTTCGCGGCGATCTTCGGCGGGCGCGGCGACGAGAACCGCGGCAACCCCCTGGTGGGTCTGCTCATGGCGTTCCTGGCGCCCCTGGCCGCCACCGTGATCCAGCTGGCCATCTCCCGCACCCGCGAGTACGACGCGGACGAGGACGGGTCGAAGCTCACCGGTGACCCCCTGGCGCTCGCCTCTGCGCTGCGCAAGATCGAGGGCGGCGCCTCCCAGCGGCCCATGAACCCGGCCGACCAGAAGGTGGTCAACACGTCGCACCTCATGATCGCGAACCCCTTCCGGGGCGGCTCGGTCACCGGGCTCTTCCGCACCCACCCCGCCACGGACGACCGTGTGGCGCGGCTCGAGAACATGGCCCGCAACGGCGGGCGCCCGGGCGGACGCTGAGCCTCCGCGCCCCGGGGCGGTGCGGCGGCGTCGTCGTGAACCGGCGGACGGCGCGCGCCGAGCCAGGCGGCGTCGGACAGGGTCCCGTCCAGGGGAGCGGAGATGCCGGGAGCACCGCTCCCCGGAACGCGCGAGGGGCCGGGACGGAGCAATCCGTCCCGGCCCCTCGCGCGTGAGCTCAGCGGTAGTTCACGAACTGCAGGTCGACCTCGAGGTCCGAGCCCTTGAGCAGGGAGATGATGTCCTGCAGGTCGTCGCGGGACTTGGACGAGACGCGCAGCTCGTCGCCCTGGATGGTGGCCTTGACGCCCTTGGGACCCTCGTCCCGGATGAGCTTGGTGATCTTCTTGGCCTGGTCCTGGGCAATGCCCTCCTTGATGGAGGCCTCGATCCGGTACTCCTTGCCGGAGGCGTACGGGTCACCCGCGTCCAGGGACTTCAGGGAGATCCCGCGCTTGACCAGCTTGGACTGGAACACGTCCAGCACCGCCTGGGCACGCTCCTCGGAGTTGGCCTTGATGAGGAGCTTCTCGCCCGAGAAGTCGATGTCCGCGCCCACACCGCGGAAGTCGTAGCGCTGGGCCACTTCCTTCTGCGCCTGGTTCAGGGCGTTCGCCACTTCCTGCTTGTCCACCTTGCTGACCACGTCGAACGACGACTCTGATGCCATGCTCTTGCTCCTCGGCTGTTCCGGTGCGATCGGCGGAGCGCGCGAGGCCGTGTGCTCACGCGTTCCAGAACTCTGTGACCCGGTCCGCGAGCTGACGCGCCTGCGCGAGACCGGCCTCGAACGAGGGTATCCGACGCGCCGGATCCAGCGGATTCATCCCGAACGCCCGGTGGCTGGCCTCGTCCGCCGTGACGTGCAGAGCGGCACCGGTCTCCTCGATCAACCGCAGGGACTCGTCGAGGGTGGGGCCGAACGGGCTCGTGGGCGGCTCGGGGTTGCACGAGACCACGAGCACCCGGTCGAAGCCAGCGGCCAGGTCCGCGTTGGTGGCCGAGCGCATGCCTCCGTCCATGAGGGCGCGGTCCCCCGCGTGCACGAGCGGGAAGACCGTGGGAACGGCGCAGCTCGCGGCCACGGCCCGCTCGAGCGGCACACCGCTGTCCGCGTTGAACACCACGAACTCCCCGGTGCCGGCATCCACCGCGGTCAGCGCGAGGCGCCCCGCCGGCCACTGCTCGGGCAGCATGCCCCCGATGCGCGCGAGCCACGCCTCCTCGGTCATCGCGGGGGTGGCCGACGCCGCCCGGGCCCCGATCGTCGCGCGTCCCGCCTCGGGCGTGGTGGCGCGCTGCGCGGCCTCGCCCATCAGCTGTATGAACTGTTCGGCGTCGAAGGCCGGTGCGGCGTCGTCGGGAGTGGACCGCCCGCTGCTGGCACCGGGGCCCATCTCGGCGCGCAGGGCGTCGAGCTGGAGACCGCCGGCGCGCAGCTGCACGGCCACCGCGGAGCCCGCGGAGGTGCCGACCACGAGGTCTGCCGCTCCCAGATCCGCTCCGGCCTCCAGCAGTCCGGCGAGCAGTCCGCTCTCCCACGCGATGCCGGCGGAGCCGCCGCCGCCCAGGACGATGGCACGAGAGGGGGAGGTTGTGGTGTTCATGGTGTTTCGCCTTCCTGTCCCGGGTCCGTCACCCTCCTCTGGAGGGGGTCGGGCCCGGGTGTGGTTGTCTGCTCGTCCATGATCAGGCTGCTGATCAGTTGTGGTCAACCGTTTGGGTCCCTGGCATCTGGGTGGTGCCCGTGCTACTCGGCGGCGGGTCCTCCCGTGGCGCCCTTCGTGGGCGTGGTTCGCGCGGCGTCCGCCGGGCGGGCATCCGTGGCCGCATCCGGTGCGCGGCAGCCGCTCGCTCTGGCCGGGAGGCTGACCGGGAACCGGGCACGGTGCGCCGACGGGGCCACCACCCGCGATTTTGGGCCCGCACCGCTCCCCGTGTACTGTTGAGGTGCTTCGCCGCGCGGTATCGCCGCGTGCGCAGGGCGTCTCGGCAGGTTACCCGAGCGGCCAAAGGGGGCTGACTGTAAATCAGCTGGCAATGCCTACGGGGGTTCGAATCCCTCACCTGCCACCGAGGACATGTCCTGGACATCACGAAGGGGCTTCCCGGATCACTGGATCCGGGGAGCCCCTTCGTCGTGCCGGGGGCGTTCCAGGAGTATCGGCGGGTGGTGGGTGGGGCCGTGAGCTCGGGTGGGCCGCGCCACCGGTGGTGCGCACCGCCGCGTCTGCCGCACGAGCCGCCAGGGTCAGGTGCGTGCCCCTGCAACACGCCCGGGAGGCGTTCCTTGTGCCACCAGTGAACGGTCTGGAGACCCTCGGGGGCGGCTCCTATGGTGGAGACCATGGCTACCGTTGACATCACCCAGGACACTCTGGGCCAGACCATTTCCGACAACGACATCGTGTTGCTGGACTGGTGGGCAGACTGGTGCGGCCCCTGCAAGCAGTTCGCACCCACCTACGAGTCCGCCTCCGAGAAGAACCCGGAGATCGTGTTCGGCAAGGTGGACACCGAGGCCGAGCAGGGCCTGGCCGCCGCCGCCCAGATCTCCTCCATCCCCACCCTCATGGCGTTCCGCGAGGGCATCCTCGTGTTCTCCCAGCCGGGAGCGCTCCCCGCCTCCTCGCTGGAGGAGGTCATCACGGCCGTCAAGAACCTCGACATGAACGAGGTCCGGGCAGAGGTCGAGAAGCAGGCGGCACAGGCTGAGTCCGCGGCCGAGCCCGAGGCTCCGCAGAACTGATCCTGGCCCGCGCAGCACTGCGCGGATCCGGCCCCGCGGACGCGGGGCACAGACACGGCGAGGGCGGTTCCCCAGCACGGGGAACCGCCCTCGTCGTGCGCCGGGGCGCTGCGGGCCCGGGCGGCGTCGTGCAGCGCGGCGTGTCAGGCCGCCGAGACCCCCAGCAGGGAGCCGATCAGGAACGTGGCACCCAGGGCGAGGGCGCCACCCACGACCACGCGGACGGCGGCGCGCGCCACGTGCGGTGTCTTGCCGAGCCGGGCGCCCAGCGTGCCCGTGAGGCCCAGCGCCACGAGGACCGCGGCGAACGTGATGGGGATCCGCAGCTCCGGCGGCGGAAGCAGGATCGCGAGCATCGGCAGCAGCGACCCCAGGAAGAACGCCAGGGCGGAGGAGATCGCGGCGGACCACGGGTTCACGATGTCATCCGGGTCGATGCCCAGCTCCGCATCCAGGTGTGCCCGCAGGACGTCCTTCTCCGAGAGCTCGATCGCCACCTGCTTGGCGGTGGCCTCGCTCAGGCCCCGCTCCCGGTAGAGCTCCGCGAGCTCCTCGAGCTCCGCTTCCGGCATCTCCTGGAGCTCCCACTTCTCCTTCTCGATGAGTGCTTCCTCGGAGTCCTTCTGGCTGGACACGGAGACGTACTCGCCCAGCGCCATGGACAGGGCGCCGCCGATCACGGCCGCCGAGCCCGCGATCAGGATGGGGCCGGTGGCCGCGGTGGCGCCGGCCACGCCCACCACGGTGGCGGCCACGGACACGATGCCGTCGTTGGCGCCCAGGACGGCGGCGCGGAGCTTGTTGAGTCGGTCCCCGGACTTCTCGGCATGGGGTTCTGCCATGGTGTGCTGTGACATGCCAGCAAGTGTGCTCCGGATTCGGGGGAACTTCTACGCAGGCCAGGCATACCTCAACGGCGTGCCACGGCGTGCGGTGCCGGCTGTCCCCCGGCAGGGGCGGCACGGGTGCCGTCGTGCCGTGACCACGCACGGTCACCCGCGTGGAAGGCGTCCTCCCTGTCAGACCTGCCGGTGGTTCCCGTCGCACCAGTCGCCCCAGGGCGCTCGCAGCGCCGGTGCCGCCTCGCATGACTCCGGTTCCCGCCGTTCCCGCGGTTCAGTGGTGCCGGTGGTCCTGCGGACTCAACCGCGGCCCGAACGACGGCTTGCGGTGGCCGCTGGCCTTGATGAGCCGCACCACGCGCTGGCGGTGGCCACGCCAGGGTTCCAGAAGCTCGAGCATCCGCTGGTCCGAGCCCGGTGCGCGGTCGAAGAACCAGCACACGTAGTTCGCCAGGTGGTAGTCGTAGACGCTCACCCCGTCAGGGTCCCCGTGGGTGCACTGCGTGATCTCCGCGGCCGTCCACGGACCGATCCCCTGGATGCTCTGCAGCGCCGTGCGCACCCGCGCAGGATCGGGATCCAGGGCGAGGCGTTCGAGTGCGGCGGCCCGGTGCACCGTGCGCATGACGGTGGCCGAGCGCGCCGGATCCACCCCGGCGCGGTGCCACTGCCAGGACGGTGTGCGCCGCCACTGCTCCGGTGTGGGCGGAACACGCATTCCGTGCGGAGCGGGCCCGGGGGCGGACTCGGCGTTCCAGCGCAGCAGCGCCCGGTACGCACGGACGGCCTCGATCGCGGTCACCCGCTGCTCGAGGATCGCCACCACGGCCCGCTCCAGCAGGTTCCCGGCGGACGGGAGCCGCAGGCCGGGGTGCTCGTGCCGGGCCCGGACCAGTGCATGCGGCAGCTCGGAGAACGCGGCCGAGGAGTCGAAGTCCTCCCACGAGTCCTCGTGGCCCACCCAGCGGGGAGCGGTGGACAGCCACCCCTCGCCACCGGGACCCCAGGCCTCCACCAGGACGTCGCGGTCCAGGGGATTCGTTCCGGTCGCACCGGCGGGCCGGGTGAAGCGCGCGCTCACGGGCAGACGGTTCCACCGGGTGGTGATCCACACGCAGTCCTCGCCGAGGACCCGGCACGTGGGATCCTCCGCACCGCGACCGAGCACGCGCAGCGTCTGCCCCAGGTGGAGCGGTCCCCGCGGGGTCCAGCGCCACCGGGCGGGCGCGTGTTCCGTCCCCGCGCCGCGCGTGGTCACCTCCGTGGTCATGGGGGCGATGATGCCACCGGGTTCCGACACCGTGCGCGGTCCCGCTCTCCGGGAGAAGACTGCCTCCGGCGTCCGCGCCGGGCCGACGTCTGGCCGCGGTCTCCCCACCGGTTCCGCCGATCACGTCGCAGACGCGGCACGAGTCCGGCACGGCCCGGTCGTCACGGCGACTGCGTTCACCGAGCGGCGCTCCGGCTGCCGGTAGTCTGCGTGGCAGGCGCCGACAACCGCCGTTCCCGGCCGATGGCGCTCGTCCGGGGCCGCGCGCTGAGAGCACGGCCCCGTTCCACTCGGCTCGGCCCAGCGACGGCGGGCCGGCCGTGCCATGGCCCCGCCTGTCCCGTCCCCCACGGGCCGGCGCCCTCGACCCCCGGACGGAGGACCGTTGGACCGCCAGAATCCCGCAGTCCCGGCGGTAGCACCGCCCGTTCGCGGCACGCGGGGCGCCCACTGGGCGTGGCTGCTCCCCGTTCTGGTGGGCTCCCTGGCCACGGCCCTGTACTGCGCGCTGTCCTGGAGCCAGTGGATCCGCTGGGACGTGCCCTCGTGGGACAACGCGATCTTCACGCAGCTGCTGTCCTCCTACGCGGCAGGCGAGGGGCCCGTGGTGGATATCAAGGGGGACGGCTTCAACCTGCTGGGGGACCACTTCCACCCGCTGCTGATCGTCCTGACCCCCGTGTACGCGCTGTTCCCCTCCGCGCTGACCCCCATGATTGTTCAGAACGTCCTGTTCGGGGCGTCCGCAGCCGTCATCACGCGCTGCGCCGCGCGGGCGATGCACCCGGCTCCCGCAGCCGCCATCGGTGTGGCGTACGCGCTGAGCTTCGGCCTGCAGAACGCGGTGGCGGTGCAGTTCCACGAGATCGCGCTCGCCGTGCCCCTGCTCGCCACGGGTCTCTGGGCCCTGCGCGAGCGTCGCTGGCTCGCCGCCACCCTGTGGTGCGCGCCGGTGGCGCTGGTCAAGGAGGACCTGGGGTTCACAGTGGCCGCCGTGGGAGCGCTCATGCTCGGTCACGCCGCACGCCCTGCGGTGCGGCACCGGCTCCCCGGACTACGACGCCGCTGGGACGCCTTCTGCGCGCGGCCCTCCCGCCCGACGGCGCCCACCACCTCAGCGGACGGGGGTGGGCCGAGCTGGGAGGTTGCGGCTTCCCGTCGTGACCTGGTGGGGGCACGACACGAACCGGACCGGGCGGCGTCGTCCCCGGTGCGCCGGGAGCGGGGGAGCGGGGCGCGGATGTCGCTGCGGGACCCGGCCGTGGTGGGTGGAGCGGCGCTCGTGGTGTGGGGTGTGCTGGTGTCGGCGCTCGCGGTGGGCGTGGTGCTGCCCGCGCTGAACCCCGCGGGCGAGTTCGCGTACGCGGACAAGCTGGACCTGGCGGGCCTGCTGCGGGACCCCGCGAGCGCGGTGATCCTGCAGGTGGTGCCCGCGCAGAAGCTCGGCACCTGGGTGCTGCTGCTGCTCGCGGGTGCGGTGGTGGCGGTGCGCTCGCCCATTGCGCTCGTGGCGCTGCCCACCCTGGCGTGGCGCATGCTCTCGCCGAACGACGGCTACTGGGGCGCGGGGTGGCACTACAGCGCGGTCCTGATGCCCGTGGTGTTCGTGTCGCTCGTGGACGCCGTGGTCCGGCTGCGCGGGGACTCCGTGCGGGCGCAGCAGCGCCTGGTCTCGCGGGCCGCACGGTCGCAACGCCGGGGCCGGGCGGAGGCCACCGCGCTGTGGGCCGTGGCCGCGGCTGCCCCGTGGTGCGCCCTGCTCGTCGCGCTCGCGGTCGGGACGCAGCTGCCGCTCGCGCGGCTGGCCTCTCCCGAGGCGTGGCGGCCCGACCCCCGCGCGGACGCGAAGACCACGGCGGTGGCCGAGATCCCCGCCGGCGCGAGCGTGGCCACGGACCTCTCCCTCATGAACGCCCTCGTGAGCCGCGCGGACGTGCACTGGATAGGCAACGGGCAGGATCCCGACCCCCAGTACGTGGTCCTGGACCGCTCCAGCGAGACCTGGGGGAGCACACCCCCGGAGGACGTGGCGGCGTACGCGGGCCAGGTCTACGGCGCCCGGTACACCGTGGTGAGTGACGAGCAGAACATCGTGGTGGCCCGCCTGGAGGGCTGATCCGGGGACGCCGTGCGGTAGGCTGGAGTGTCATCATCCCGGTCTCATGTCCTCAATCCACCGTTTCGCCGCTCCGGCATGTCGGTCCAGGACTTCAGCGGAGGTTCCGCTCGCACCGGTGTCAGTCACTCCATTCCACCCAAGCGAGGTTCTTCCGTGCCCACTGAATCCACCCCCGAAGACCACACGACCGCCCAGACCGTCGCCCCCGCAAGCGCGCCCGGGGAGACCGAGGTCGTCGCCGACGACGCCGCCGCCGCGGCCCAGGACGCAACGCCCGCCACCGAGCCGGGCGGCGTCGACAGCCCCTCCGCCCAGGCGGCGCAGGCGCCCTCCGAGGAGCCCCAGCTGCCCACGTTCGCCGAGCTCGGCGTGGACGGGCGTGTGCTGGCGGCCCTGGACGAGGTGGGCTACGAGTACCCCTCCCCCATCCAGGCCGCCACCATCCCCGCGCTGCTCAGCGGCCGGGACGTCGTGGGCCTGGCCCAGACCGGCACCGGCAAGACCGCCGCGTTCGCCGTGCCCGCGCTGTCCAAGCTCGCGGAGCTCTCCGACCTGCACGGTCCGCAGCGCAGCACCCGCGTGCTCGTGCTGGCCCCCACCCGCGAGCTTGCGCTGCAGGTGGCCGAGGCGTTCGGTTCCTACGCCACGCACCTGGAGGACTTCACCGTCCTGCCCGTGTACGGCGGCTCCTCCTACGGCCCGCAGCTGGCCGGGCTCAAGCGCGGCGCGCAGGTGGTCGTGGGCACGCCCGGTCGCGTGATCGACCACCTCTCAAAGGGCTCGCTGAAGCTCGACGACATCGCGTACGTGGTCCTGGACGAGGCCGACGAGATGCTGCGCATGGGCTTCTCCGAGGACGTGGAGAAGATCCTGGCCCAGACCCCGGAGGAGAAGCAGGTCGCGCTGTTCTCCGCGACCATGCCCAAGGCCATCCGCCGGATCGCGCAGCAGTACCTGCGCGATCCCAAGGAGATCACGGTCAAGGCCAAGACCACCACGGGCACCAACACCCGCCAGCGCTACATGCAGGTCATGGGCCCCCACAAGCTGGACGCCATGACCCGCGTGCTCGAGGTCGAGGACTACGACGGCGTCATCGTCTTCGTGCGCACCAAGGCCGCCACCGAGGAGATCGCGGACAAGCTCAAGGCCCGCGGCTACACCGCCGCCGCGATCAACGGCGACATCCCGCAGAACCTGCGCGAGCGCACCGTGGACTCCCTGCGCGACGGCAAGATCGACATCCTCGTGGCCACGGACGTGGCCGCGCGTGGCCTGGACGTCGAGCGGATCTCCCTGGTGGTCAACTACGACATTCCCCACGACACCGAGTCCTACGTGCACCGCATCGGGCGCACCGGCCGTGCCGGGCGCAAGGGGGAGGCCATCCTCTTCATGACGCCGCGCGAGAAGTACCTGCTGCGCGCCATCGAGAAGGCCACCCGTCAGCCCGTGGAGCAGATGCGCGTGCCCACCACGGACGAGGTCAACCAGACCCGCAAGGACAACTTCGCCCGGCAGATCGAGGAGACCATCGAGTCCGAGGACCTTGGACTGTTCCGCGAGATGGTCGAGCGCTACGAGGCCGAGCACGACGTGGACGCCGTGGAGATCGCCGCGGCCCTGGCCGTGATTGCGCAGAACGGCCGCCCCTTCTTCGTGGATGACCTCCCCGAGGTGCCGCAGCGCAAGCGCGACCGCGAGCGCAAGGACGGGGACGGCCCCCGCAGCCGGCGCTCCCCGGGTGACGAGGCCGGCATGAAGACCTACAAGCTGGCTGTGGGCCACCGCGACCGCGTGGTCCCCGGTGCCGTGGTGGGTGCGCTCACGCACGAGGGCGGGCTCAACGGCTCGCAGATCGGTGCGATCGACATCCGCCCCACCTTCACCCTGGTGGGCCTGCCCGAGAACCTGCCCGCGGGCACCCTCGACAAGCTCTCCAACACCCAGATCAACGGCGCTCCCATCCGCATCCAGGAGGACCGCGGACCGGGTGGTGCCCGCAGCGGTGGCGGCAACCGGTTCCGCGGCGGGGACCGTGACCGCGGACCCCGCAACGACCGTGGCGACCGCGGCGGGTACCGGGGCGACCGTGGTGGCTACCGGGACGACCGCGGAGGTGGCTACCGGGACGACCGTGGTGACCGTGGCGGCTACCGCGACGACCGCGGCGGGTACCGGGACGACCGCGGTGGCGGGCGTCCCCGCGGCGGTGGCTCCTCCTACCAGGACCGCCCCCGCAAGAAGAGCTACGGCCGCACCAACGGCGGCTACTCCGGACGCTGATCCGACCACCACTGACGCGCGGCCTCTCACACCCCGGCGGATCCTCGGAGGATCCCCGGTGGGGTGAGGGGCCGCGCGTCGTGCGGGGACTGGGTGGTGGGGCGGCCACTCGACCCCCGGGACTGGACGATGGGGGTCCACCCGCCCCCGGGGCTGGGTGGTGGGGTGCCTACCCGCCCGCCTGAGGGTGTGCATTTGCTCCGTTAGTGCAGAAACCGGGGCTCGGTGCTGCATTTACTCCACCTGGCAGCATCCGCGCCGGCGACCCTCCGCGCCGGCGACTCCCGCATCGGCCACTCTCCGCGCCGGCGACCCCCCCCGCATCGGCGACCCTCCGCGCCTGCCACCCTCCGCATCGGGCGCCGCCTGTGGCGCCCAACCCCTGCGCCGGCCATCCCCGCCCTGATCGCCACCTGCGACGACCAGCGCCCCCCGCCCTGCGCGGGCCGGTTCACCGGCGCTGTGGGCGGGCACGCGTCGCGTGATTCAGGGGCCAGAGCCGTTTTGTGCATCGCGCTGAGATGCTGTTAGAGTATTCCGCGTTGCCCCGATAGCTCAGTGGTAGAGCGCCATCTTGGTAAGATGGAGGTCCCGGGATCGATTCCCGGTCGGGGCTCTCATGATGACAACCTGCGGAACCTTGTGAACCGCGGGTTTCATCCATGATGTGGCGGTGTAGCTCAGCTGGTTAGAGCGCACGACTCATAATCGTGAGGTCGACGGATCGAGCCCGTCCACCGCTACCGTTCAGGCGCCGTTCCCCTCGGGGAACGGCGCCTTTTCCGTGTCCGGCTCCGCCGCTGGTCCCGCGCCGTGGATGTCCGGTGCATGCGTGCACGCGGGAGGGTGCGGGGCCCGGGCCACCACCCCCGGTGCCCGGGCCTCGGTGACATGTACCCGGTGCGCCGTCGTCGGCCAAGCCCTGCATTTGACGAGCGCGAGTGCACCGTCCCGGGCCACGCGTCGTCGGCGGACCGGGGAGTGGAGGGGCCGATAGGCTGGGCGGAAAGCCGTCCGTCGAATCGAGGAGACCATGGCCGTATCCCCTGACGTGGTGGGCACCACCTACCCGTCCATCCCCGCGTACCAGGTGGGCCGCGAGAAGATCCGTGAGTTCGCCACCGCTGTGAAGGCCACGGATCCCGTGCACCACGACGTCGCCGCCGCGCAGGCGGCCGGCTACCCGGACCTCGTGGCCCCGCCCACCTTCGCGATCGTCGTGTCCCAGCGGGCCGACGCCGCCCTGGTCAACGACCCCGAGGCCGGGATCGACTTCTCGCGCGTGGTCCACGCGGACCAGCGCTTCACGCACCACCGGCCCGTCGTGGCGGGGGACGAGCTGACGGCGGCGGTCACGGTGGATGCCGTGCGACCGCTGGGAACGGGGGCCATGGTGACGTCACGCGTGGAGGTCACCACGGTGGACGGGGAGAAGGTGGCGACCACCGTGTCGTCGCTGCTCGTACGAGGAGAGGACCAGTGAGCGTGGAGTTCGAGAGCCTGGAGAAGGGCCAGAAGATCGGCGAGCGCCGGATCGAGGTGTCCCGCGCGGACCTCGTGGCCTACGCGGGAGCCTCGGGGGACATGAACCCCATCCACTGGAACGAGGACTTCGCCCGGTCGGTGGGTCTGCCCAACGTGATCGCCCACGGGATGTTCACCATGGGCGTGGCCGTGGGGCTGGTGACCGAGTGGGCCGGTGACCCGGGTGCCGTGGTGGACTACCAGACCCGCTTCACCAAGCCCGTGGTGGTTCCCAACGCGTACGGCACGGCGGTCGAGCCGAGCACCGCGCTGTCGGTCAGCGGTGTGGTCGGGGCCGTGGATCCGCAGGCGCGCACCGCGCGCGTGGACCTCACGGTGACCGCCCCGGACCTCTCGGACCCCGATGCGAAGCCGGAGACCGCCACGGCGCTCAAGGTGCTCGTCAAGGCCCAGGCCGTCGTGAGGTTCCCGCACTAGGATTGACCACCATGAATGCACCGCGACTCTCCCAGCTCACGTCCACGGCCGTGGGCGGCCCCGTCTCCCGCTGCGTGGAGGCCAGCACGGAGGAGGAGCTCGTGGCGGCGGTCTCGCGCGCCGACCAGGCGGGGGAGCGCGTGCTGATCGTGGGCGGGGGGTCCAACATCCTCGCCTCGGACGAGCCGTTCGAGGGCACGGTGGTGCTCGTGGGCACCCGGGGTTTCACGGTCACGGACCCGCGCCGCACGGCGGGCAGTGCACCGTCTGACGACGTCGCCCGCGAGCCGGCCGGAGCATCTCCCCACGGCGGGGCCCACCACGGCGCCGCCCAGCATCTGCCCCCGGCCCACGGTGGCGCCGAGACCGAGACCGGGACCGAGACCGGTGGCGACGCCGCGGACGAGCGCTCCGTGCTCGTGGAGGCCGCGGCCGGACACCCGTGGGACGACCTCGTGCGGGACACCGTGGAGCGCGGGCTCGCCGGGCTGGAGACGCTCGCCGGGATCCCCGGGACCACGGGCGCCACCCCGGTGCAGAACGTGGGCGCCTACGGCTCGGAGGTCTCGCAGAACATCGTGCGGGTGCGCGTGTGGGACCGGCAGGAGCAGCGGAGCCGCACGTTCTCGTTCGAGGACCTCGAGTTCTCCTACCGTGACTCCCTGCTCAAGCGCAGCACGGACCACGGCTCACCGCGGTACGTGGTGCTCTCCGTGACGTTCCGGTTGGAGCGGCGTGAGGACTCCACGCCCGTGCGCTATGCGCAGCTGGCCACCGCTCTGGGTGTCGAGGTGGGGGAGCGTGCCCCGTTGACCACCGTGCGGGACACCGTCCTGCGGCTGCGGGCAGGCAAGGGCATGGTGCTGGATCCCGAGGACCGGGACACCTTCAGCACGGGCTCCTTCTTCACGAACCCCGTGGTGCCCGAGCACGAGCTCACGGACCGGATTCCGGCGGACGCCCCCCGGTACCCGGTCCTGGATGCACGAGGCCGCACCGTGGAGGGCGCCGTGAAGTTCTCCGCCGCGTGGCTGATCGACCACGCGGGCTTCGGCAAGGGCTTCGGGCTGCCCGGCACACGCAACGAGCTGCTGAACCTGGCCGGGGAGGACGTTGCCGGGGGCCGGGCGTCCCTGTCCAGCAAGCACACCCTGGCCATGACCAACCGCGGGGAGGCGACCGGGGAGGACGTCGCAGCAGTGGCCCGCGCGGTGCAGCGCGGTGTGGAGCAGGTGTTCGGGGTGCGCCTGGAACCCGAACCGGTGCTGCTGGGGCTGTCCCTGTGAGATGCGCGCGCCCCGCGGCGGCGTCGTTCTCCGAGCCCCGGGCGGTGCTGTCGTGAGCTCCGAGCTCCACGAGGAGATCGAGCGCGGTGAACGTGGCGGGCGGGTGCACGACGCCGTCCTGCGGCTGCGAGCCTTCTCCGAACGGCACCCCGTGCTGCGGGTGCTGCACAAGGGCATCGTGATCGTGCTCGGCGGGGTGTTCGCGCTCGCGGGGCTCGTGATGCTCGTGACCCCGGGGCCCGGGTGGCTGTTCATCTTCCTGGGGCTGGGCATCTGGAGCACGGAGTTCGAGTGGGCGCACCGGCTCAACATGCGCATCAAGCGGGCGGCACTGCGGATGTGGCGCTGGTGGTCCAACCTCGTGGCCGAGTGGCGCTACCGGCGGGCACGGGACAAGCCGCACGGGTGGGAGCAGGGGCCGCGGCACATGCGTGCCACGGACCCCTCGACAGGCCAGTGACCAGGGCAGCCGCGGCACTGACGAGGGGCCGCCGTCGTGACGGCCACGCAGCCGGACGGAACCCCGCTGTCTCAGAGTGTCCCGAGGGCGATCTTGAGCATCCGGCGCACGGGTTCGGCCGCGCCCCACAGCAGCTGGTCCCCCACGGTGAACGCGGAGACGTGCTGCGGTCCCATGGACAGGGTGCGGATGCGACCCACGGGGATCTGCAGCGAACCGGAGGCGGCCACGGGGGTGAGGTCCCTCATGGTGTCCTCCTTGGTGTTGGGCACCACGGTGGCCCACTCGTTGTCCTCGTCCAGGAGCCGCTCGATCTCGGGCACGGGGATCTCCTCGCGCAGCTTGAGGGTGAGCGCCTGGGAGTGGGAGCGCATGGCGGCGATCCGCACGCACAGCCCGTCCACGGGGATGGTGGCGTCCCCGGAGCGGCCCAGGATCTTGTTGGTCTCCGCCTGGGCCTTCCACTCCTCGCGGGACTGGCCGTTGCCGAGGTCCGCGTCGATCCAGGGGATGAGCGAACCCGCCAGGGGCACTCCGAACTGGGTGGTGTCCAGCTCCCCGCCGCGCTGGGCGGCCAGCACGGCGCGGTCGATCTCCAGGATCGCGGACGCCGGATCGGACAGCTGCTCGGCCACGGTGCCGTTGAGGTCCCCGAACTGCCGCAGCACCTCGCGCATGTGGCGGGCGCCGCCGCCGGAGGCCGCCTGGTAGGTCATGGAGGTGGCCCACTCCACCAGCCCGTTGCGGAACAGCCCGCCCAGGCCCATGAGCATGCACGAGACGGTGCAGTTGCCGCCCACGAAGTCCTTCGCACCGCGGTCCAGGGCGGCGTCGATGACGTCCCGGTTGACGGGATCCAGCACGATCACGGCGTCGTCGTCCATGCGCAGCGTGGAGGCGGCGTCGATCCAGATGCCGTCCCAGCCGGCGGCTCGCAGGGCTCCGTGGACGGCCGTGGTGTAGTCCCCGCCCTGCGTGGTCACGAGCACCGGGAGCTTGGCGAGCGCCTCGAGGTCGTGGGCGTCCTGCAGGGTGCCGGTGTCTCCGAGACCGTCGATCTCCGGTGCCGGCTCCCCAGCGGCGGAGGTGGAGAAGAACACGGGGTCCAGCTCCGCGAAGTCGTTCTCGGCGCGCAGGCGGTCCATGAGCACGGAGCCGACCATGCCGCGCCAACCGATGAAACCTACGGCGGCGGGGTGTGAAGTCATGCCGCCCAGTCTAGCCAGGAGGCGTGGGCCCGGTCCGGGGCTGGGACGAGGGTCGACGCCTCGTCCCCGGCCACGAGTGAGCAACCCACCACGGCGCCGCTCGCCCCCGCCCCGTCCGCACACCTCTGCTCCGCGCGCACCCGGCCACGACCTCCCGGCCCGCCACGCCACGGGGCCGGGCTCAGCCCTCGGCGCGCGGGTCCGGCGTGGTGGCCAGCAGGTCCCGGTAGGACGGAAAGCGGTCCATGAAGTCCCGCACGTAGCTGCACGTGGCCCGCACCTTCGTGCCGCGCTCGCGGTACTCGTCCAGCACGCGGGTCACGAGCGTGCGGGCGTAGCCCTGTCGGCTGAAGGCTTCGGAGATGATGGTGTGCTGCAGGTCCACGGTGCCGTCCGGGAGCACCTCCACGCCCAGGAAGCCGATGTACTGCCCGCCGTCCCACAGCTCGTAGCGGGAGTCGTCGTGGTTGGGCACGATCTTCAGCTCAGGGCTCGTGACGGTGCTCGGTGTGCTCTCGTCGCTCACGGGGGACTCCTCCGCTCGGTGTGTGTGGGACATCACGCTATCCCACGGGGGTGTGCGTCCACTCGTCGATCCGGAACCGGGTGCCGTTGCGGGACTCGGCCCAGTCCGCGACCTCCCGGCGGGACCAGGAGCCCTCCAGCGCGGGAGCGTGGGTGTCCCCGGTGACGTCCAGGTCCACGGTGGTCACCAGGGCACGGGTGAGCGGCAGCGGCCGGTGGGACACGGCCTCGTGCCACACTCCCGGCCCGCCGATCACCCACACCTCACGGGCGGTGTCCTCGTGCTCCGGCCCGGAAGCCGGGAGCAGGGACACGGCGAGGTCGAGGGCCTCGGTGTAGGAGCCCACGGCCCACACGCGCTCGCCGTCCGCGGGCACGGACTCCGGACGGGACGTGATCACGATGTTCGGCCGTCCCGGCAGCGGACGGAACTTCTCCGGGAAGGACTCCCACGTGCGCCGGCCCATGACCACGGGGTGCCCGATGGTGGTGCGCGCGAAGAACTTCAGGTCCTCGGACAGGTGCCACGGGATACCGCCGTCCACCCCGATCACACCACTCGGGCTCTGCGCCCAGATGGCCCCCACGACGACGCCGCTCGTGCCGCTCGCGGACGGGGCGTGAGCGGCGTCGTCGTCCGCCGGGGGCTGGGTCCGGGATGGGGCGGGGAAACGGTCCGCGCTCACACCGCCACCGGTGCCTTGATGCCGGGGTGGTGCTGGTAGCCCTCCACCGCGAAGTCCTCGAACGCGTAGTCGAAGATGGTCTCCGGGCGACGCGTGAGCCGCAGCGTGGGGTACGGGTAGGGCTCGCGCGCGAGCTGCGTGCGTACCTGCTCCAGGTGGTTGGTGTAGATGTGGCAGTCCCCGCCGGTCCACACGAACTCGCCGGGCACCAGGTCGCACTGCTGGGCCACCATCACGGTGAGCAGCGCGTAGGAGGCGATGTTGAACGGCACGCCCAGGAACAGGTCCGCCGAGCGCTGGTAGAGCTGGCAGCTCAGGGCGTCCGGGCCGTCCTCGCGCGGCTGCACGTAGAACTGGAACAGCGCGTGGCACGGGGGCAGCGCCATCCGGTCCACCTCCGCGGGATTCCACGCGGTGACCATGTGCCGCCGGGAGTCCGGGGTGGTGCGGATGGACTCGACCACGCGCGCGATCTGGTCGATCGTCTCCCCGTGCCCGGCGGGCCAGCTGCGCCACTGCACGCCGTACACCGGACCCAGGTCCCCGTTCTCGTCCGCCCACTCGTCCCAGATGCTCACCCCGCGCTCCTGCAGCCAGCGCACGTTGGAGGAGCCGGAGAGGAACCACAGCAGCTCGAGCGCCACGGAGCGGAAGTGCACACGCTTGGTGGTCAGCAGGGGGAAGGAGGAGCTGAGGTCGTAGCGGATCTGGCGCCCGAACACCGACAGCGTCCCGGTCCCGGTGCGGTCCGTCTTGGGCGTCCCGTTCTCCAGGACGTCCCGCAGCAGGTCCTCGTACGGTGTGGGGATCTCGCTCATGGCTCTCCTCTCACGACGCCGCACGCTCGCGTCGCGCTCTCTGCTGGCGGGGGCCGCGGGGGCGCCACCGCGGGGTGGTCAGTCGTCGAACGGGGAGATGATCTCGAACGCCACGGCGCGGGAGCGCTGGGAGCCGCGCGGCATGTGCATCACGATCATCTGACCCGGGCTCAGGTAGGGGTCAGAGTCCGGCAGCTCCTTGGCCATCCTGGAGGGCATGTGGGACGCGAGCACCTTGAGAACGGTGGGGAGCACGGGGCGGTGGGTGCACAGCACCACGGGGCGCTCGCTGTCGAAGAGCTGCTCCGTGACCTGGGCGGCGCGCTTGGGGTGGCGCTTGTGGGTGGCCTCGGTGAGCTGCGGACGCTCCTTGACCTTCACGTTGTGCTTGGTGGCGTAGGGCACCACCGTGGACATGCAGCGTAGCCAGGGGGAAGTAACCACGCGCTCGGGCTGCCACGCCGCGAGCAGCCGGGTCACGGCCAGGGCCTGCCGCTTGCCGGTGGCCGCGAGGGGGCGGTCCCCCTCGGCCCGCTGCCAGGACGAACGCGGCTTGGCCTTGGCGTGGCGGATCACGATCACGGGGCGGGTGGGCAGCAGGCCCTGGGAGTAGAGCTGGGTGAGCCGCTCCAGTGGCGCGCGGTCGTCCTTGTTGCTGAGCATCTCGTGGGCGCGGGCGGGGGTGACCCACCGCATCTCGTCCACCTCGTCGTCCTCCGGGGCCGTCTGCGCGGTGGGGGAGACCTCGGCCGCCCAGTAGCGCACGAGCTTGTCGTTGCCGCGGACCTTGTACTCGGAGTCGCCCAGGTGGACCCCCAGGGTGATGCGCAGCCCCGTCTCCTCGCGCAGCTCGCGCACGGCGGTCTCCGGCAGCGTCTCGCCGTCGTCCTGCTTGCCCTTGGGCCAGGACCAGTCGTCGTAGCGGGGACGGTGGATCACCAGCACCTGGAGCTCGTTGTCCACCACCCGCCAGCAGAGACACCCCGCGGCGAGGATGTCGTACGTGCTCAGGGTGCTGTTCTTCGCCATGCTCTGCTCTCCGTGCTCCGAAACTCGCGTGCCGCCCGCAGGGAGGGGGCGGGGATCCCGTACCGATGGTAGCGGGGCTCAGCCCCGGTACATGACGTCCACGTGCCAGCGCTCGAAGCCCAGGGACTCGTAGAGGGACACGGCCGCCGTGTTGTCGGCGTCCACGTAGAGCATGACCTCCTCGAGTCCCTCCTCGGCCAGGTGGTTGATGCCCGCGGCCGTGAGCGCGCGGCCCAGGCCGCCGCCCTGCTGCTCGGGGTCCACGCCCACGGCGTAGACCTCGCCCAGGTCGGCGACGCCCTCGCCGCCCGTGTGCACCTTGGTCCAGTGGAAGCCCACCACCCGGTCCGGGTCCTCGGTGGTCACCGCCAGGAGGAAACCGGCGGGGTCGAACCAGGACTCGCCCTCGCGCTGCTGCAGGTCGGACAGCGTCAGACGGCCCTGCTCGGGGTGCTGGGCGAAGGCGCGGGAGTTGACCCGCAGCCAGGACTGCTCGTCCCGGCCCACCTCGAACGCGCGGATCTCCACGCCCTCCGGCAGCGACACCTCGAGGGGCACGTCCTGGGCGCCGGCGACCGTGCGCTTGAGCTGCAGCAGGTCACGCACAGCGGTGAGTCCGTGCAGCTCGGCGAGCCGGCGCGCCGCGGGCTGGTTACCGTGCGCCCAGGCCTCCACGGTGCCGTCCACGAGACCGCGCAGCTGGCCCGCGATGGCCGTGGCCACGCCCCGGTTGCGGTGCTCCGGGTCCACGGTGAGCTCCACGGTGAACGTGGAGGCGGCGTCAGGCTGGGGCATCACCACGGCGGCTCCCACGAGGTCCTCGCCGTCGGTGGCGACCACGCATGTGACCCCCGCCCGGCCGGAGCGCAGCTCAACGAGCGTCTGGTCCGAGAACGGCGGCTCGCCGTCGTGCGCGCGGGAGTGCTCCGCGAGGGCCACGAGGTCCTCGGGGAACGGGATGCTGTCGTACGGGGTCACGGTGACGGACATGGCGGTGCCTCCTCGGCGGTCGTCGGCGCGGTGCTCAGGCAGAGGTCTCCCTGCCTGCCGCAAAGCTGTACCCCACGTTACGCACCGTGGTGATCAGGTGCTCGTGGTCCGAGCCGAGCTTGGCGCGCAGCCGCCGGATGTGCACGTCCACGGTGCGGGTGCCGCCGTAGTAGTCGTAGCCCCACACCTCGGACAGCAGCTGGCTGCGGGTGAAGACCCGGCCCACGTGCTGGACCAGGAACCGCAGCAGCTCGAACTCCTTGAACGTGAGGTTCAGGGCCCGTCCCGCGAGTTTCACCGTGTAGGAGTCCTCGTCGATGCTGAGCGAGCCCGCGCGCAGCACGCTCCCCTCGGGTTCCGGCTCCGGCGCGGCACCTCCCGCGCTCGCGAGCCGCAGCCTGGCCTCCACCTCGGCGGGCCCCGCGGTGCTCAGCACCACGTCGTCCACGCACCACGACGCCGCCACGGCCACCATTCCGCCCTCCGTCACGCTCAGCAGCACGGGCAGCGGGCGCTGGGCGGCGGAGAGCGCCTGCGCCGCGTTGCGGGCGCCCACGAGATCGGCGGTTCCGTCCAGCACCACGACATCCGGGCGACTCGGTCCGGTGAGCGCTCCGGTCGCCGTCAGCGGGTGCACCGAGACCGTGTGGGGGAGCAGCTCGAGGGCGGGCAGCGCGGTGTCCACCGCACCGGGGGCGGGGCTGAGCAGGGCGATGTGGGACACGGTGTGCTCCGCTCGCAGGCGTGGGGACCGGCCCCGAGCGGGCCCGGCCGATGACCGGGCCAGTATAGGCGGGGGTGTGCCGACGCCGCGGGGCACCCCACCGGGGCCCGGCCCCTGGGCAGCGCGGTCCCGACCACCGCCCCGGCCGCGCCCGGCGGGTGGTCGGGGCCCGGCGGGGGACGCATGGCGGTTACCCTGGCACCAGGGCGCGGAACAGATCACCGCCCGCAGGCCGGCCCGGAGGAACCTCCCCATGAAGTACGCGCGCATCATCATCGCCGCCGTGGTGGCGCTGGTCCTCGCGCTCACGGCCGGCCTCCTGGGGGGCTGGGCGCCGTTCGTGGTCTCCGTGGGCATGGCGGTCACGATCGGCGTGGGGTGGCCTGCCGCGGCGGGCATCCAGGCCCGGCGCCGCCACAACGTGCTCATCGCCTCGGCCGGCACCCTGGCGTGCCTTCTGGTGCAGCTGGTGCCGTCGCAGCGTCTCGTGTGGCTGCCCGCCGTCATCGGTGTGTCGTTCATGGCCGTGTGCGTGGCCGAGCTCGTGCGCGGTGAGGGTGCGAAGTACCGGCTGGAGTCCACTCTGGCGTCCGTCACGGGGGTGCTCGCGGCCGTGGCCGCCTCCGGGTGGATCGCGTTCTCCACCGTGGCCCACGAGCAGGGTCTCAGCGGGTGGCTCACCGTGGCCGGTGTGGGCGCCCCGTTGACCGTGATCCTCGTGGTCGCGGGTGCCCGCGTGATCTCTGCGGCCCCCGAGAACCTGGCGCGGCGGGGGATGATCACACTCGGTGTGACGCCCGTGGCGCTGCTGGGAATGGTGGCAGTTTTCACGGGTCAGGTACTGGCCGCCGTGGTAGCGTGAAGCCATGCTTGCACTCGAAATCTTCTACCTGGTCCTCCTGGGTCTCGCGACCCTCGCCATCCTCGGAATTGGCGCGAAGGTCGTGTTCAGCCTCTTCAAGGGGCAGATGTAGCTCGTGCCCATCGAGATCCCCTCTGACCTGACCCCCGAACTCGTCCCCTTCGCGTGGCTCCTGGGCACGTGGGAGGGCAACGGCTTCATGGGGTACGGCGACGCCGAGCAGCGCGCTTTCCGCCAGCGCGTCACGTTCGAGCAGACCGGCCTCCCGTTCGTGATCTACCGCGCGCAGACCACGCTCCTCGACGAAGAGGGCGAGCCGCAGCGCGAGGCCACGTACGAGCAGGGCTTCTGGGAGCTCGCGCGTCCCCGTGAGGACGGGGACATCGGCCCCGGCATGCTGCCCCCCGATCCCGTCCCCGTGCTCACCTCCGCGGAGGACGTCGAGAAGCTGCGCAACGCGGACGGCGGCTTCGACATCTCCGTGAGCATCCTCCAGCCCGGCGGGGTGGCGGAGCTGTACCTCGGGCAGATCAAGGGCCCGCGCGTGGACCTGCGCACCGACGCCGTGATCCGCGCCCAGGGTGCCAAGGAGTACCAGTCCGGCACGCGCCTCTACGGACTCGTGAACAACCACCTCATGTGGGCCTGGGACATGGCCGCCCAGGGGCGGGAGCTGGCCACGCACGCCTCCGCCGAGCTCACCAAGCTCGAGCCCACGGCCGATCCGCGGTCGTGAGCACGGCGGATTCCGTGTCCTCGTCCGTGCTGCTGGGGCGTCACGGAGCGGTGCCCGCCCAGGGCCTCGACGCCGGGGTGGCCGCCCACTACGGTGACCCCGTCCCGGAGCAGCGGGCCCTCGCCCGCGGACGAGCCGTGGTGGACCAGTCCCAGCGCGGCGTCGTGACCGTGAGCGGCCCGGACCGGCTGAGCTGGCTCACCACGCTCTCCTCCCAGGTGCTGACCTCCCTGGAACCCGGCCGCAGCACCGAGGCCCTCTTCCTCAGCGTGCAGGGACGCGTGGAGTACGCGCCCCACGTCGTGGACGACGGCACCACCACGTGGCTCATCACCGAGGCCGGGGAGACCTCCGGTCTGACGGACTGGCTGACCTCCATGCGTTTTGCCCTCCGGGTGGACGTGCAGGACGTGTCCTCACAATGGGCGGTTCTGGCGGCCGCGCAGGACCTCTCCGCACGGATCCCCGCGCTGCTCCCGGACCGCTCGGGCCCCGCCGTGGGCCCGGCGTGGCAGGACCCCTGGCCCGGGATCGCCGTGGGCGGTCACGGGTACGCCGCTGAGCAGGACCACCCCGGCAGCGCTCGCACCTGGTTCGAGCACCTCGTGCCGCGGGACGTTCTGGAGCCCGTGGTCGAGGCCCTCGAACGGGAAGGTTTCCAGCTCGCGGGGTCGTGGGCCGCGGAGGCGCTGCGGATCGAGTCCTGGCGTCCCCGGTGGGGCGCGGACACGGACGAGAAGACCATTCCCCACGAGCTGGACTGGATGCGCACGGCCGTCCACCTGTCCAAGGGCTGCTACCGCGGTCAGGAGACCGTGGCGCGCGTGCACAACCTGGGGCACCCGCCCCGCAGGCTCACCTTCCTGGACCTCGACGGCTCCCAGCACACCCTGCCGGAGGCAGGAGCGGCGGTGGAGCTGTCCGGGCGGGTCGTGGGTCGTGTGACAGCGGCCCAGCTGCACCACGAGGCAGGGCCCATCGCCCTCGCCGTGCTCAAGCGCTCGGTGGATCCGGAGGCGGTGCTCACCGTGCGGGAGATGCCTCACGCCGTGGACCAGGAGGAGTCCGACGGCTCCGCTCCCGCGGCGGAGCAGTGGGCGGCGTCGCAGACCGTGGTGGTGCCGCCGGAGGCCGGCTCGGTGGTCGGCCGAGCAGGTGGACTCATGCGCGGACCGCGCGGCGGAGGCATGCGGATCTGAGCCGTGCGGCGTCGTCGCCCCAGGCCACAGGTGGACGCGACGGGTGACGGCGGCACCAGGACGAGGTGGGCCCTCGGAGGCAGTTCCTCCGAGGGCCCACGTCGTGGAGCAGGGCTCAGCGGCCGAAGAGTTCCTTGGCCTCGTCGTATCGGTCCTGGGGGACGGCCTTGAGACCATCGAGGGCCGCGGAGAAGTCCACGCGGACCACGTCGGTGCCGTGCAGGGCGCACATCTTGCCCCACTCCTGGTCCGTCACCATGGTCACGGCGGCGATCCCCAGGCGCGTGGCCAGCACCCGGTCGAAGCCCGTGGGGGCGCCGCCACGCTGGATGTGGCCCAGGATCGTGTTGCGAGTCTCGATGCCCGTGATGCGCTCGATCTCCTGGGTGACGAACTCGCCGATGCCGCCCAGACGCGGTCGGCCGGAGGCCTCCACACCCTTGCCCGCAATGGCCTCCTCGCGGTCGTCGGGGATGAAGCCCTCGGCCACGACCACCAGCGGGGACCGGCCGCGGTCGTGGACCTCGCGCACCCACTCGGAGACCTGTTCCATGGACTCGCGGAACTCGGGAATGAGGATCGCGTGGGCGCCGGCGGCCATGCCGGAGTGCAGTGCGATCCAGCCCACGTGGCGGCCCATCACCTCGGCCACCATGCAGCGGTGGTGGGACTCGCCGGTGGTGCGGATCCGGTCCATGGCGTCCGTGGCGATGGACACCGCGGTGTCGAAGCCGAAGGTGTAGTCCGTGGCCTGGAGGTCGTTGTCGATGGTCTTGGGCACGCCCACCACCGGAAGCCCGGCGTCCGCGAGACGCTTGGCCCCGGCCAGGGTGCCCTCGCCTCCGATCGCGATCACGGCGTCGATGTTGTTGCTCTCCAGGACCTTGGCGATGTTCTCCGGCCCGCCGTGGGGGCCGTCGAACGGGTTGGTCCGGGAGGTGCCCAGGATGGTGCCGCCCTCACGGGCGAGGCCGCGCACGCTCTGGCGGGGCAGCTCCATGATGTCGCCCTCCACCACGCCGCGCCAGCCGTCACGGAAGCCCACGAACTCGTGGCCGAAGGATTTGATGCCGTGCAGCACCGCCCCGCGGATCACCGCGTTGAGCCCGGGGCAGTCGCCGCCGCTGGTCATAAGCCCGATTCGCATGATGGGGTCAGTGCTCCTCTGTGGTGTCGTGGTCGTTCTGACACCCTCCATCCTAGTGACCGGGGGTTCGTGCGGGGCGGGCGACGCCCCCGCGCACGGACGGGTTCCGTGAACGTTCTCGCCACGGCACGCCCCGGACATTCACCCGGGGTTAATGCGGGGAACTAAGATCGGAGCCGAGAACTGTGAACACGCCGTTCGCGACGCCAGGCCACCAGGAGGACCAGATGACCGCCCAGCAAGAACCGGCCCGTGAGAACCTGCGCGAGTTCATCGACAAGCTCGTGGACCAGGGGTACACGGTGCGGGACGGTCAGTCCCCGGACCCGGACCTGATCGACCCGGGGGGAAGCGCCGTGGAGACGTGGCGCGAGGGCTACCCGTACGACGAGCGGATGTCCCGGGAGGACTACGAGCTGGAGAAGTACCAGCTGCAGATCGAGCTGCTGAAGTTCCAGTACTGGGGCCAGGACAACGACCTCAAGCATGTGGTGGTCTTCGAGGGCCGGGACGCCGCGGGCAAGGGCGGCACCATCAAGCGCTTCACGGAGCACCTGAACCCGCGTGCCGCCCGCGTGGTGGCGCTGAACAAGCCCTCGGACCGTGAGCAAGGGCAGTGGTACTTCCAGCGCTACATCCAGCACCTGCCCACCAACGGCGAGATCGTGCTGTTCGACCGCTCCTGGTACAACCGCGGCAACGTGGAGCGCGTCATGGGCTTCTGCACGGACGAGCAGTACGAGGAGTTCATGCTGCAGGCGCCGGTGTTCGAGAAGATGCTCGTGGACTCGGGGATCCACCTCACCAAGTTCTGGTTCTCCGTGACGCAGCACGAGCAGCGCACCCGCTTCGCGATCCGCCAGATCGACCCCGTGCGCCGCTGGAAGCTCTCGCCCATGGACCTCGCGTCCCTGGACCGCTGGGAGGACTACACGGTGGCCAAGGAGGAGACGTTCCGGCGCACGGACACGGACCACGCCCCGTGGATCACCATCAAGTCCAACGACAAGAAGCGTGCCCGGCTCAACGCCATCCGCTTCTTCCTCAACCAGTTCGACTACGAGGACAAGGACACCTCGGTGGTGTACCCGCCGGACCCGCTGATCGTGCGCCGCGGCCGGGACGCCGTGGACGACTGAGCCGCACTCCGCAGCACCTGCCCCACCTGCCCCAGGCCACCCGATGGATTCCAGCGCGCCCGTGAGCCGCCCCGCCCGGTTCCTCCGAGGCTGGGCGGCCGCTGGCATCAGCATCCTCTGCGCGGCCACGTCCCACTACGCGATCGATCCCAGCCCGCCCAGCGCACTCCTCCTCGGTGTGGCGTTCACGCTGGCGGGGGTGGTCTGCGTGCTGCTCGCCGGGCACCGCATGGGCGCGCTGCGCACAGGGTTCGCAGTACTGCTGAGCCAGGTGCCGTTCCACGTGATCTTCTCGGCAGGTGGTCACTCGGGCTCCCAGGCATCCACCCGCCACGCCGCCGGGGCGAGCTCCCACGCGCACCACGACCCGTCCGTGCTGCACTCCCTGGCCGGTCACGGCGGCGCCGGTCTGACGGAGGCCGCGGCTGCGAGCCCGGTCCCGGGGATGTCCCACGGCGCGGAGATGCTCCACGGCCCCATGATCTGGGCCCACCTGGCGGCCGCTGCAGTGACCTTCGTGCTGCTGCGCCACGCCGAGGACGGCTGGTGGCGTCTGCTGCACGCCGCCGTCCAGCTCCTCTTCTCGGCCGTGGTGCTGCTGCGCCCGGTGCTCGTGCCGTGCCACGGGCTGCGCCCGGTCCCGCTGGCCTACCTCCTGCCACCGCGCACGTGGTCGCCCGTGCGCGTGATCTCGCGGCGCGGGCCGCCCCTCCTCTCGATCTGAGCAGTCCACCACCGACCACACCCCGTCAGGCACGGGGTGCCGTCGGCCTGTCTTTCATCGAGAGGTACTTCACCATGTCCACAGCACTGGATGCATCGTCGTCCGAACGCGCCCGCACCGGCGCGCCCATCATGTCCGTGTGGCTGCTGCCGCTGCTGCGACGGCTGCACTTCTACGCGGGGCTCCTCGTGGGCCCCTTCCTGGTGGTCGCCGCGGTCACCGGGGCCCTGTACGTGTTCACCCCCCAGCTGGAGCGGGTGGTCTACGCGGATGCGCTCACCGGCACCGCCTCGGCACAGCCCCTGAGCCTGGATGAGCAGGTCGACGCCGCCCGGCGCTCGATCGGCTCACCCGACTCGCCGGTGAACGTCCGGCCCGCGTCCGACGGCGGGACCACGCGTGTGATGTTCGCGGATCCCGCACTGGAACGGGGCGAGTCCCGTGCGGTGTTCGTGGATCCCGGCACGGGACGCGTCACGGGGGACATGACCGTGTACGGCACCAGCGGGGCCCTTCCGCTGCGCACCACCATCGACCGGCTCCACCGGGACCTGCTCCTCGGCGAGCCCGGTCGGCTCTACAGCGAACTGGCGGCCTCGTGGCTGTGGGTCCTCGCCCTGAGCGGTCTCTGCATGGTGGTTCTGCACCGGCGTCGTGTGGCGCGGGGCCGACGCGCCCGGGTGACGCTGGTGCCCCGGCCCGCAGAGGCGAACGCCTACCGGCGGACCCGCTCCTGGCACACCGCCACCGGCGTGTGGCTCGCGGTGGGCTTCCTGTTCCTCGCGGCGTCGGGCCTCACGTGGTCCGCGCACGCGGGGGAGAACGTGGCGCAGCTGCGCACCGCGCTGAACTGGACCACGCCGAAGGTCTCCACCGACCTCGGCGGGGCCTCCGGCGGCGGAGCCGAGGACGAGCACGCCGGTCACCACGGTCACGACGGGCACCAGGGTCACCAGGGACCCGACGACGCCGGGGTGCAGGGCTCCTTCGACGCGGTGCTGGCCACCGCCCGGGAGGCGGGCCTGGACTCGCGGATCGTGGAGCTCAAGCCTGCCGCCGCGGACGGGGCGGCGTGGACGGTCTCCGAGAACGAGCGTTCCTGGCCCACCCAGGTGGACAGCGTGGCGGTGGACCCGCAGCGGTTGCACGTCACCGACCAGGTGCGGTTCTCCGAGTGGGGCCTTCCCGCGAAGCTCACCCAGTGGGCCATCGCCGCGCACATGGGGCTCCTGTTCGGGCTGCCCAACCAGCTCGTGCTGCTCGCACTTGCCGCGGCGATCGTGGTGCTGGTGGTGAGCGGGTACTCCATGTGGTGGCGGCGCCGCCCCACCCGGGCCGCGGGCGTGCAGTTCGGTCCGCTGCCGCCGCGCGGGGCCCTGCGCGCCACCCCGGTGTGGGCGTGGCTCGCGCTGGGGCTGGGAACGGTCGCCGTGGGGCTGTTCGTCCCGCTGCTGGGTCTCTCGCTGCTGGGTTTCCTGGCCGTGGACCTGCTGCTGGGGCTCCGGGCACGACGCCGCTCGGACGGCACCGCGGCCCGGGTCGCCTCACAGGAGCGAGGGCGCGGGGGCATCGCGGGCGCTGACGCGGGAGAGGACCGTGCTCCGCTGCCGGCGCCCTCACTGGAGGGGATGGACCGGGGCTAGGGGCCCGTCACCCGGCACCGGCCCGTGCCCGCCACCCGCGCACGGGGTGAGGAAGGCCGTGGGCCCCACCGTTCGGTGGGGCCCACGGCCGTGGTGCGCTTCAGCGCGGTGTCAGGTGGCGCGCGGTGCGGCGTGCCGGGAACGGGCTCAGGCGGCGTCGGGCCCGAAGTTGTGACGGTCCACGAGCGCCCAGGAGGCCGCGGCGTTGACCGCGGCCACCGTGAGCACCGAGGGCCACGCGCCCATCTTCTTGGCCAGCGGGTGGGACGCGCCGAAGCTCCCGCCGTAGAGCATCCCGAGGCTCGTGGCGGTCGAGGGCCCGGCGGACGCGAGCCACGTGCGGCCCGCTGCGGCGCCGCACGCCGCGAGGACCACGCCGCCCAGCGCGCGCACGCCGGTGACGCGGGCGATGCCGTAGCCGCCGATCAGCCCGGCGCCCACGAGGAGCGCACTCGGCACGGCCACGGGGGACGGCAGGTGCGCGTCCAGGCTCTTCACGGTGTCGGTGGCTGCCATGTCAGTTCTTCCCTCCCAGGAACGCCTGCAGCCGGGAGAGCCCCTCGGCGAGGTCGTCGTCACCCAGCGCGTAGGACAGCCTCAGGTAGCCGGAGGGGCCGAACGCCTCGCCCGGGACCACGGCCACCTCGGCCTTCTCGAGGATCAGCTCCGCGAGCTCGGCGGAGGTCTGCGGCGTGACGCCGTCGAACTCGCGTCCGAGCAGGGCGGTCACGTCCGGGTACGCGTAGAAGGCGCCCGTGGGCACGGGGCAGTTCACGCCCTCGATCGCGTTCAGCCCGTCCACGATCGTCCGACGACGCCGGTCGAACGCCTCCCGCATCTCGGCCACCTTGTCCATGGGGCCCTCCAGGGCGGCGAGTGCGGCGGCCTGCGCCACGTTGTTCACGTTGGACGTGAGGTGGGACTGCAGGTTGGTGGCGGCCTTGACCACGTCCTCGGGACCGACCATCCAGCCCACGCGCCACCCCGTCATGGCGTAGGTCTTGGCCACACCGTTGAGCAGGATCAGGTGCTCGTGCAGCGCGGGAACGGCCTGGGCCATGGACACGAACTGCACGTCGTCGTAGGTGAGGTGCTGGTAGATCTCGTCGCTGATCACGAAGATGCCCTTGGCCGCGGCCCACTCGCCGATCGCGCGGGTCTCCTCCTCGGTGTACACCGAGCCCGTGGGGTTGGACGGGGAGCAGAACAGCAGCGCCTTGGTGGCGGGGGTGCAGGCGGCCTCGAGCTGCTCGGGGGTGACCTTGTAGTCGTTCTCCGCGCCCGCGAAGACTTCCACGGGATTGCCGCCGGCCAGGCGGATGGCCTCAGGGTAGGTGGTCCAGTACGGGGCGGGGAGCAGGACGTCGTCGCCGTCGTCCACCACGGTCTGGAAGGCCTGGTACACGGCCTGCTTGCCGCCGTTCGTCACGAGCACCTGCGAGCTCTTGACGTCCCAGCCGCTGTCGCGCGCGGTGGCCCGGGCGATCGCCTCGCGCAGCTTCGGCTGACCGGCGGCGGGGGAGTAGCGGAAGTTCGCCGGGTCCCGCAGGGCCTCGGCCGCGGCCGCCACGATGTCCTCCGGTGTGGAGAAGTCCGGTTCGCCCGCGCCGAACCCGATCACGGGACGACCCTCGGCCTTGAGGGCCTTGGCCTTCGCGTCCACCGCAAGGGTCGCGGACTCCGCGATCGCCGCGATCCGGTGCGAGATGCGCTGCTGCGCTGGTGACATGGGGATCATCTCTCCTGGGCTGGCTGGCGTCGCCCGCGGCGGAACCCGGGCGCTGGTCTCCCAGCTTAGGTGCCCCGCCCCCGGCTTTGCACGGAACGAGGCGGCCGCGTACCATAGTTGGTTGGTGCCGCCACCCGGGACCCCGTTGCCCCACGGCGGAACGGATCCGGGTGACACGAGCCGGTGATAGGCTCGGGCACCGTTGCCGCGGTCGTGGTTCCCTCGACGCGGCAGATGAAGGGCAGTGGCGCAATTGGTAGCGCAGCGGTCTCCAAAACCGCAGGTTGCAGGTTCGAGTCCTGTCTGCCCTGCTTCACGACCCACCACGGCATGAACACCACCGCCGAGAAGCTGCTTCACGCAGGGGAGAGCCGATGTCGCACACCGTCACAGGACAGACCCCGGGTCAACCCGCCGGTTCGGAGCGCAAGCGCGGCTTCTTCGGACGGATCTGGCTGTTCATCCGCCAGGTCGTGGGGGAGCTCAAGAAGGTCGTCACCCCGTCCCGGCGGGAACTCGTCAACTACGTCCTGGTCGTGCTGGTGTTCGTCGCTTTCATGATGGTGCTGATCTCCCTGCTGGACCTGGCCTTCGGGCAGCTGGCCCTCTGGCTCTTCGGTAACGGCGACCAGGCCCAGTAAGACCGCGCAGCACGTCCAGCCGTCCACAGAAAGCAGGAGAAGCCAGTGACCGATCACGAGCTCGAGAACGACGACACTCAGCCCGCGCAGCTCGACACCCCGTCCGGGGACGCTGCGCGCGAGGAGTCGGCGGAGAGCGTGTCCGACACTGTCGCGTCCGCCGAGCCCACGGACTCGCAGGACGTCACCGACGAGAAGGCCGTCCAGGAGGCGGACCTCGACGTCGCCGAGGGCAACGGCGAGGCCACTCCGGTGCCGCTCGTGGAGGTCGAGGTCTCCGAGGAGGCGGCCAAGGACCAGGTGGATCCCGTGGCCGAGTTCAAGGCCAACCTGCGCCGCCAGGAGGGCGACTGGTTCGTCATCCACACCTACGCCGGTTACGAGAACCGCGTGAAGACCAACCTCGAGACCCGCATCCAGTCCCTCAACATGGAAGAGGACATCTTCCAGATCGAGGTGCCCATGGAAGAGGTCGTGGAGATCAAGAACTCCCAGCGCAAGACCGTGCGCCGCGTGCGCATCCCCGGGTACGTGCTGGTGCGCATGAACCTCACCGACGCCTCCTGGGGCGCGGTGCGCCACACACCGGGCGTCACGGGCTTCGTGGGCCAGGACGCCTACAACCCCGCGCCGCTGCGCCTCGACGAGGTGTTCGACATGCTGGCACCCACGTTCGAGACCCCGGAGAAGGCCAAGGGCCTCGGCGAGACCGCCGGCTCCGGCGCGGGCGCCCAGGGTGGCGCCGCCCCGCAGGTCACGGTGGACTTCGAGGTGGGCGAGTCCGTGATCGTGAAGGAGGGCCCGTTCGAGACCCTCCCGGCCACGATCTCCGAGATCAAGGTGGAATCCCAGCAGCTCGTGGTGCTGGTCTCCATCTTCGAGCGCGAGACCCCCGTGACCCTGGGCTTCAACCAGGTCACCAAGATCTAGCACCCCAGACTTCGGAGTTCCCCGGATGCGCTTTGGTCCGGGGCTTCTCCGTCCGGTCGCCGCGCCACGGCGACCACCCGCCGTCGTACGCTCCTGTGCGGCGGTACGCACAGCCAGAAAGAGGACCATCACATGGCTCCCAAGAAGAAGAAGGTCGCAGGCCTGATCAAGCTGCAGATCCAGGCAGGCGCCGCCAACCCGGCTCCTCCCGTGGGTCCGGCGCTGGGTCAGCACGGCGTCAACATCATGGAGTTCTGCAAGGCCTACAACGCGGCCACGGAATCCCAGCGCGGCAACATCGTGCCGGTGGAGATCACCGTGTACGAGGACCGCTCGTTCTCGTTCGTCACCAAGACCCCGCCCGCCGCTCAGCTGATCAAGAAGGCCGCCGGCGTCGCCAAGGGTTCCGGCGTCCCCCACACCACCAAGGTGGGCAAGATCACCATGGACCAGGTCCGTGAGATCGCCGAGACCAAGAAGGAAGACCTCAACGCCAACGACATCGACGCCGCCGCGAAGATCATCGCCGGCACCGCCCGCTCCATGGGCATCGAGGTCAACTGAGTCCTCCCGACTCACCAGCAACACACTTCATCGTGGCAGGGCCGAGCGCGGTCCGCAGACCACAACTGCACAAGGAGAAGAAGCAGATGGCACAGCGCAGCAAGGCATACCGGGCAGCTGCCGAGAAGATCGAGGCGGGCAAGCTCTACGCTCCCGCCGAGGCGGTCGCCCTGGCCAAGGAACTGGCCGAGGGCAGCAAGTCCGATCCCACCGTGGAGGTCTCCATGCGTCTCGGCGTGGATCCCCGCAAGGCGGACCAGATGGTCCGCGGCACCGTGAACCTGCCCAACGGCACCGGCAAGACCGCCCGCGTTGTCGTCTTCGCCACCGGTGACAAGGCCGCCGCGGCCGAGGCCGCCGGCGCCGACTTCGTGGGCAGCGACGACCTGATCGCCAAGATCCAGGGCGGCTGGACGGACTTCGACGCCGCCGTGGCCACGCCGGACATGATGGGCAAGGTGGGCCGCCTGGGCAAGATCCTGGGTCCCCGCAACCTCATGCCGAACCCCAAGACCGGCACCGTGACCATGGACGTGGCCAAGGCCGTCAACGACATCAAGGGCGGCAAGATCGACTTCCGCGTCGACAAGCACTCCAACCTGCACTTCATCATCGGCAAGGCGTCCTTCGACGCGCAGAAGCTCGCCGAGAACTACGGTGCAGCCCTGGAGGAGGTGCTTCGTCTGAAGCCCTCCGCCTCCAAGGGTCGCTACATCACCAAGGCCACCGTGGCCACCACGTTCGGCCCGGGCATCCCCGTGGACCCGAACGCCACCGAGGTGAACGCCCAGGCGTGATCCCGGCTCGCCGTGGGGCCCTGGAGGGTGCCACGGTTCAGCAGTGACAGTAGGGCCCGTGCCGTCCCAGGCCGGGCCCTACTGCCATGTTCGGGGCCGGATCGCCATGGGCGTTCCATGATGTACTGGAGGTTGGATCCCGGCGCGGATCCGCCACCGGGTGCCGTCCGGGCTGTGGACGGCACGGAAGGAGAACACAGTGACGCAGTCGTCACCGGTACGTATCGAGCTCTTGCGCATCCCCGAGGCGTTCGACGCGGACGCCCAGCGGCTGCTGGGGGACGTCGCCTCCCTGGTGCAGTCCTCCCGACGCCACGTGTGGGGCACGGACCAGCTGAGCAACGAGGCCCACGACATCTTCCGGGACCTCAAGGACCCCTACGAGCGCGTCAACATCCTGTGCGCCTTCCTGGAGGACCGGCTCGTGGGGCGCGCCGAGGTGCGGATGCCGCTGATCGCGGACACCGGGATGGCGCAGATCGTGGTGCACGTGGACCCGGACGAGACGTCGGAGGGCATTGGACGCGGCCTTCTGGGTGCCGCTGAGCAGCTGGCGCACGGAGAGTCCCGCCGCCTGGTCCGGCTCGTCACCGAGCACCCGGCGTCGGAGGCCCGGGATCCGGCGGGCCCGGGGGACGGCAGCGTGGACGGCAGCTCGGACGGCGAGGAGCCCTCCGGCGGTCACGGCGCGCCGGTGGCGTGGCTGGATGCCGCGGACGGCTCCGGCCGGCTGCCGGCGAGCCACCGCCAGACCCGTTTTGCCCAGCACGCCGGGTACGGCCTGCGCACGGTGAGCAGCTTCGCCCTGCTGCCCGTTCCCCTGGCGGAGACCCGGCTGCAGCGCATCCAGGAGTCCCTGAGCTCGAGCCCGTTCGCCGAGCACTACCGCATGCACACGTGGGTGGGAGAGGCCCCCGAGGAGCTGCTCGCCCCGCTCGCGCAGCTGCACGCGAAGATCCCCACGGACTCGTTCGTGCGCCCCACCGTGGCGGATCCGGATCCCTGGGACGGGGACCGGGTGCGCCGCACCGAGCAGCTGCGCCAGGAGGACGGCGACCGTTCGCTCATGGCCGTGGTCCAGGACCTGCGCACCGGTGAGCTCGTGGGCATGACCGAGCTGATCCTCGCGCAGCACCGCCCCGTGCTGGCGCTGCAGGACGAGACGCTCGTGGTGCGGGAGCACCGCGGCCACCGGCTGGGCATGCGCCTCAAGCTGGCGAATCTGGAGCAGCTCACAGCCGTGGCCCCGGAGGTCACCACCGTGTACTCGTGGACCCACAGCGGCAACGACCGCATGAACTGGGTGAACGCGCAGCTCGGGTTCCAGGAGGCCGGGCAGTCCGCGATCTGGGAGCAGGACTTCAGCGTCGTCTGACCCCTCGGGGGACGTGCCGCCCACACGGGGCGGTTCGCCGGAGGTCACCAGGGCAGCGGGAGCACCACCGTGCGGTCTCCGGGCACGAGGCCGGCGCGCGGAATGCTCAGCAGCCCCTCTGCCTCGCTCAGACCCCGCAGCATGTTGGGGCCGACGGCGCGGCACGGCTCCCACGCGTCCCCGCGGCGTCGTGCGGGCACGAGTTTCTCCCGGCGTCCGCCCGCGGCGTCGACGCCCACGGTGACGGGAACGAGGCCCGGCGCGGCGCGCCCCGAGAACCCGGCGAGCAGCGGGCCACCCACAAGGAGCACCACCACGAGCGCGGCCAGCGGATTGCCGGGAAGAGCCAGCACGGCACTGCGCCGCGCGGCACCCAGCAGGGCGGGGTGCCCCGGCTGCAGGTCGAGCTGGTCCACGAGCACCCGGGTCTCCCGTTCGAGCATGGGGCGGACGTGGTCCACACCGGAGCGGGACGTGCCCCCGGTGGTGAGCACCACGTCGTGCTCTGCGCACACCTCCCGGAAGGCCGTGCTCAGGGATGCGGGGTCGTCGTCCACACGGTGCACCGTGCCCGGCACGCCTCCGTACGCGGTGACCGCGTGGGGCACGGACATGCTGAACGCGTCCCGCACCAGACCGGGCGCGGGCACACCTCTCGTGCGCACCTCGGAGCCCGTGAGCAGCAGGGCAACCCGGGGTGCCCGCCGGACGGGGAGGTGGTCCAGCCCGGCCACGGCGGCGAAGGCGGCGTCCGCGGGGGACAGCACCCGGCCGGCGTGGAACAGCACCTCGTGGACCTGGCACTCCGTGCCCGTCGCGCGGATGTGGCGGCCCTCGAGCTCGGAGGGCGGGGCGCTCGGCGCCAGACGCACGATGGAGCCGGAGCGGCACGAGAACTCCTCCCGGACCACGCTCGTGGTGCCCTCGGGGATCACGCCACCCGTGACCACCGGGACGGCAGTGCCCGGTGCGAGGGCCACCGCCGACGCGGCGCTGGGAAGAGGCACCGGGGCGCCGGGCCCCGAGGGGGCTGACGGCGAGTCACCGCCCACCAGCTTCCACGGTCCGGGACCGCGGACCGCGTAGCCGTCCATGGCGCTGGAGGCGTAGTGCGGCACGGCGCAGGCGGCCTCGACGTCCTCGGCCAGGACCCGGCCGGTGACCCGTGGCAGCGGCACGTGCTCGGTGGGGGCACCTCCGGGGCCACGGGGTGCCCCACACGGCTCGGTGGCAGGATCAGCTCCGGCGCGGTGGGCGAGCGCCGCTCCGACGCGGTGAGCGAGGTCCCGGGTGTCGTCCCGCCCCGCGTGACGTCGCACCGGGAGACCGCGGGCCCACGGGGGATCAGCTGGGGTGGGCACGGGCTCAGCCACCGGCAAAGGGCGGCAGGACGTCCACGGTGGCGCCGGGAGCCACGGGCGAGAGCGGATCCTTGGCGGCCACGCCGTCCACGAGCCACGAGCAGCGGGGGAGCACCTGCGCGAGGGCGGGCTCACCGGGCGGAGCCACGGGGTGCAGGCTCACGAGCAGCTGCGCCAGGTCGGTACGGCTCAGCGCCAACGGCGTGGCCACGTGCTCCTCCTCGGTGCCGGCGGCGGCGGCCGCCGCGGCGAAATACCTCACGCGCACCGCGTCAGCCCCCGATCGCGCTCATGCTGCGGTCCGGCTGGATGTAGTCCCCGGAGTCCAGACCGGTGTGCTCCATCCCGTGCGCCCTGGGTTTGACCCACATGGCCTCGCGCCAGCGCTGGGTCACCTGGGCGTCGGTGGCGCCGGAGCGCAGGAGGTGCATCAGGTCGGTCTCGTGGTGGGAGAACAGGCACGAGCGCACGTGGCCCTCGGCGGTGATGCGGGTGCGCGTGCAGTCCTCGCAGAACGGCTCGGTCACCGAGGCGATGATGCCCACGGTGCCCACCACCCGGTCCTCGGCCCTCCGGCGCACGAGGTACTTCTCGGCGGGCGCGCCGGCCCGGGGTGCGGTGTCCGGGGTGAGGTCGAAGTCCCGGGAGAGGCTCTCGCGGATCTGCGCGGCGCTCACCATGTTCTCCCGGGTCCAGCCGTGGTCCGCGTCCAGGGGCATCTGCTCGATGAAGCGCAGGTCGCACGCGTTCTCGAGCGCCCAGTGCAGCAGCTCGGGCGCCTCGTGCTCGTTGACGCCCCGCATGAGCACCGCGTTGATCTTCACGGGGCTCATCCCCGCGCGTCGGGCCGCGGCGACGCCGTCCAGCGCCTCGGTGAGCCGCCCACGGCGAGCGAGACGTTCGTAGGTCTCCGCGCACAGGGTGTCCAGGGAGATGTTGATCCGCGTCATTCCGGCGTCCGCGAGCCCCTGTGCCCGGGCGGCCAGTCCGATCCCGTTGCTCGTCATGGACACGGGTACGCCCGGCAGCGCGGTGTTCAGGGCCTGCACCAGCTGCTCGAGGTCCGGCCTGATGAGAGGTTCACCCCCGGTGAGGCGGATCTCCCGCACTGCGAACTCGGTCACGGCGATGCGTGCGAGCCGCACGATCTCCTCGACCGTCAGCAGGGACTCTCGGGGGAGCCACTGCATGCCCTCCGCGGGCATGCAGTAGGTGCACCGCAGGTTGCACTTGTCGGTGATGGAGATGCGCAGGTCCGTGGCGGTTCGTCCGAAACGGTCCGTCAGCGGTCCCTGCGTGGGCACTCCCCGCGTGGGAAGCACTTGGGGGTTGCCGAGGAAAACGGACATGCGCCCCAGTGTAGGTCTCCACCCCGACACCCTCGCCGCCCCCGGGAGGGTGACTACCCTGGACCCATGTCCCGCACCCCGTCCGCGCACCGCACCATCTCCGAGCACCGGGAGGCGGTCCGGGCCCTGCTCCGCTGCGCCCGCGCCCGGGGCCGCGAGGACGACGCCGCACGGCCGGTTCCACTGGCGGCGGCTCGCGGGCGCGTGCTCGCGGAGGATCTCGTGGCTCCTCTGGACCTGCCACCCCACACGAACTCGCAGATGGACGGCTTCGCGGTGCGGGTCGCGGACCTCGCCCCCGCGCACAGGGCAGGGCAGGTCACGCTCCCCGTGCACGGCACCCGCGCCGCCGGGGCCGCCCCGGCGCCCCACGTCCCCGGCACCGCGACCGCCGTGATGACCGGGGCAGTGCTCCCCGAGGGAGCCGATGCCGTGATCCCCGTGGAGCGCGTCCTGCCCCCGCGCTTCGACACCCCCACCGTCACGGTTGCCGCCGCCGACGTCCCGCGGGAGGGCAGCTTCGTGCGGGAGGCCGGCAGCGACGTCGCCCGGGGGGAGGTGGCACTGCCCGCCGGAACGGTGCTCGGAGCCGCCGCGCTGGGGGCGTGCGCGGCGCTCGGGCTCACGGGGGAGGACCCGGTGACGGTGCAGCACGGTCCGCGTGTGCTCGTGGTCAGTGGCGGGGACGAGGTGGTGCCCGCCGGCAGACCGCTGCCCGCGGGGTCCGTGCACGACGCGAACGGGCCGCTGCTCGAGGCGTGGCTCACCGGCCAGGGTGCCGCGCGCGTGAGCCGGCTGCGCGTGGACGACGACCCCCACGCGTTCCTCGGTGCCCTCCGTGCGGCACTGGAGGAGTCACGCGCGGACCTCGTGGTCACGAGCGGAGGCATCAGCGCGGGTGCCTTCGAAGTGGTGCGGCAGGGTCTTGAACGGGCGGGCACGCGGATGTGGTTCGGCCACGTGGACATGCAGCCCGGCGGCCCGCAGGGCTGCGGGCTGCTCCGGGGGACACCCGTGCTGTGCCTGCCGGGCAATCCCGTGAGCACGTGGGTCTCGTGCGAGGTGTTCCTGCGCGCCGCGCTCGCGGACGTGTGGGCCTGCTGCCCGCCCGCGCGCTGGACCTCTGCCCGGCTGGACGCCCCGGTGGAGCCCTTGGAATCCCGCACCCAGCTGCGTCGGGGCACGCTGCTGCCCACCGCGCCTGCGCGGGTCGCGCTGGTGGGCGGCGCGTCCTCCCACCTGCTGACCGCGGCCGCGCGGGCGGACGTGCTCGTCCGCATCCCGCCCGGCACCGGTACCCTGCCCCGGGGGACCGAGATGGACATGCTCGTCCTCGACGGCGGGGTGGTGACCCGGTGCTCGGAGACCTCGGACGAGGCGGCCGGGGCACCTCGCGGAGCTCGGAACGGACCGTGAGACCGGAACGCACACCCGCCCGGCCGGTGAGCCCGGTGCGCACCACGACACGACACGCACGGCGCCCCACGGCGCACGACCACAAGGAGAACAGTGAGCGATCAGCCCGAGGACAGGACGCCGCAGCGTCTCACGCACGTGCGCGAGGACGGCACGGCGCACATGGTGGATGTCAGCGAGAAGGCCGTGACGTCCCGGGAGGCCACGGCCCAGGCCGTGCTCGTCACGCGCCCGGACGTGGTCGAGCTGCTCGCGAACGGGGACCTGCCCAAGGGTGACGCCCTGGCCGTGGCTCGGATCGCGGGCATCATGGCGGCCAAGCGCACGCCGGAGCTGGTGCCCCTGTGCCATCCGTTGCCGTTGAGCAAGGTGACCGTGGACCTCGAGCCGCAGCGGGACAGGGTGGTCGTGCAGGCCACCGTGCGCACCCGCGGTGTCACCGGTGTGGAGATGGAGGCGCTGACCGCCGCGAGCGTGGCGGCTCTCACGCTGTACGACATGGTCAAGGCCGTCGACAAGGCCGCCAGCATCGAGGACACCCGGGTGCTGGCCAAGTCGGGCGGCAAGAGCGGTGACTGGAGCGCATCGTGAGCGGACACGGCGAGCGGCACGTGGGCGCCCAGCGTCCCGCCCACCGGGACGAGATCGGCGACTTCCACCTGGTGGGACGCCGGGCGGAGGTCGTGATCGTCTCCAGTTCCGCGGCCGCGGGAACGGCGCAGGACCTGTGCGGACCTGTGCTGCGGGACTGGCTCGAGGGCAGGGGTCTGCGGACCAGGGTGCACGTGGTTCCGGACGGACCGGAGGTGCTTACCGCACTGCGGCGTCTCACTGCGCACTCCCACACGGAGGAGGGGCCGCGGTTCGTGGTCACCTCTGGGGGAACGGGGCTGAACTCGGACGACGTGACTCCCGAGGCCACTGCCGCGGTGCTGGAACGTCAGTCCCCGGGCATCGTGCACGCGCTGTGGGCGCAGGGTCTTCAGAAAACTCCCACCGCCGCGATGAGCCGCGGCGTGGCCGGTCAGGTGGGGCGGACGTTCGTGGTGAACCTCCCGGGCTCGCGCGGCGGGGTCAAGGACGGGATGGCGGTGCTGGATCCCCTCATCGACCACATCAGCGCGCAGCTGGAGGACGTCCACGGCCACGGGGAGGACCGCTCGGCGACCCGCTCCGGTGACAAGGTGCTCCCCGCGGCCGAGGACGACTCCCACCCGGACGACGCGGACGCCAGGGTGGTCGCCGGCACCACTGCCACCTGCGGGCCGGGGCCGGCACACGACGCCGCCCGGGCCGCGGTCCCGGACGCGGCGGCGTCGTCCCCGGGCGGTGACCCGCGCTGCGGGCCCGCGGCGGAAGACCCCGTGCTCCGGGCTCGGATCACGGAGGAACCGCTCGACGGGGACCTCGCACGGCGCGAGGTGGCCGACCCCGGCTGCGGCGCGGTGGTCGGCTTCAGCGGGGTGATCCGCGACCACGACGGCGGCAGGAGCGGCGTGACGGGGCTCGAGTACAGCGCGCACCCCGCGGCTCAGCAGGTCATGACGGACACGGTGCGCGAGGTCGCCCGTGACCACCCGGGGGTCCGGCTGTGGGCCGAGCACCGCATCGGGGCGCTCGCCGTGGGGGACAGCGCCCTGGAGGTCGCGGTGGCCGCGGCCCACCGTGCGGAGGCCTTCGCGGCGTGCTCCCGGCTGGTAGACCGCATCAAGGAGTGCGTGCCCATCTGGAAGCGGGAGAGCTTCGAGGACGGGCGGCACACCTGGGTGGGGCTGGACGCCTGAGATGGTGGCGCGCAGAATCGTCCCCGCCCGTGTGCGGAGCTTCGACGCCACCGGAGAGCTCGCCGCGGGGCCGGACCGGCTCGCGGGGGAGGAGCCGCTGGAGATCCGCCTGGACGGTGAGCCGTTCACCGTGACCATGCGCACTCCCGGGGACGACTTCGAGCTCGTGACCGGCCTGCTGCTGAGCGAGGCCGTGATCACGGAGATCTCCCACGTGCTCAAGATGGACTACCGCTCGGGGGTGGACCAGGACGGGCACCGCACGTACAACGTGGTGGATGTGCGGCTCTCCCCCCGTGCTCCGGGCCCGGACCGCGGCGCGCGGCGCCAGGTGTTCACGAGCTCCTCGTGCGGGGTGTGCGGCACGCCGTCCCTGGACTCCGTGGTGAAACCGAGTGCGCACCCGGTGGCCCCGCCCCGCCCCCTCGTGAGCGCGGCGCGGCTCGTCTCGCTGCCCGACGAGCTGCGCGGGCACCAGCGGATCTTCGATGCCACCGGGGGAGTCCACGCCGCGGCCCTCTTCCCCGTGGGGCGGGACGAACCGCTGGTGGTCCGGGAGGACGTGGGGCGCCACAACGCGGTGGACAAGGTGGTCGGCTGGGCCGTGCAGCGTGGGCTGCTTCCTCTGGACGAGGTGGTGCTGCAGGTCTCCGCCCGGGCGTCCTTCGAGCTCGTGGGCAAGGCGGCGATGGCCGGGATCCCCGTGCTCTCCGCCGTCAGCGCGCCCTCGGCGCTCGCCGTCAGCTCGGGGCGGGAGCGCGGTGTCACCGTGGTGGGGTTCAACCGCCGGGGCCGGTGCAACGTCTACAGCTTCCCGGAGCGCATCACGGGACGGTGATCCGCGCGACCGCCGTGACGCGCGGATCACCTCGCTGGGCGACCACCCCGCTGGGCGGCCGACGCGGCGCAGCCGTCGCGCCCCGGGGAAGGGCCGCTCCCGACCCCACCCGCGCTCACGGCCACGCCCCGGGCGGGCGGTGGCCGCGGGAAATTGCATGGGCCCACCCCTCTGGGGTACGGTGGTGGCACCAAAGACCGCCGGTCATCATGTGCACCTCGGTGTGCGTGGTCTAAGAGGTTCTCGGCAACGGGAACCGTCCAGCGCAGGTGAACCAGCACGAATCCTTCATCGGACCACGCACTCACGTGTGCGCATCCGAGCATGGTCGAGCCCCGGGCATCTGCGCGGGGCTTTTGTCGTGTCAGCCTCCGGCGGACACGGAGCCGGCATCCACATGTAAGGAAGGAGCACCATGGCGAATCCTGAAAAGGCTGCCGCGGTTGCAGAGTTGAAGGACTTGTTCTCCAACTCGCACGCTGCCGTCCTGACGGAGTACCGCGGGCTCACCGTGGCTCAGCTGAAGACGCTGCGCCGTGCACTCGGTGAGAACGCCGAATACGCCGTGGTGAAGAACACGCTCACCGCCATTGCCGCGCGTGAATCGGGCATCGAGGCGTTCGAGGGCCAGCTCACCGGCCCCTCGGCCATCGCCTTCGTGTCCGGTGACGCCGTCGAGGCCGCCAAGAGCCTGCGTGACTTCGCCAAGGACAACCCCCAGCTGGTCGTCAAGGGCGGTTACCTGGACGGCGTCGCAATGGACGAGAACGAGATCAAGAAGCTTGCGGACCTCGAGTCCCGCGAGGTTCTGCTGGCCAAGGTCGCCGGTGCCGCCAAGGCGTCGATGTCCAAGGCCGCCGCGCTGTTCCAGGCCCCGCTGTCCAAGACCGTGCGCACCGCGGATGCGCTGCGCGCCAAGCTGGACGAGCAGGGCGAGAGCGCTGCCTGATCCCCTTCGGGGAACCCCAGGTTCCGGGTGGTCGGGCCCCGTCCCGCACAGACCCGTGTTCTTCCCACGCACACCTCGTCGGAGCCACCCGCTCCGGCACCACGTACAAGTAAGGAGCCAACACCATGGCTAAGCTGACCACCGAAGAGCTCATCGAGGCCTTCAAGGAACTGTCCCTCATCGAGCTGTCCGACTTCGTGAAGGCCTTCGAGGAGACCTTCGACGTCACCGCTGCCGCCCCCGTGGCCGTGGCCGGTGCGGCCCCCGCCGGCGGCGACGCCGGTGCCGCTGAGGAGGAGAAGACCGAGTTCGACGTCATCCTCGAGTCCGCCGGTGACAAGAAGATCCAGGTCATCAAGGAAGTTCGCGGCCTGACCTCCCTGGGCCTGAAGGAAGCCAAGGACCTCGTGGACAGCGCCCCCAAGGCCGTCCTCGAAGGCGCCACCAAGGAAGCCGCTGACAAGGCGAAGGAAGCCCTCGAGGGCGCCGGCGCCACCGTCACCGTCAAGTGATCCGGGGCGCCTCGCGCGCCTGCCGAGCCCGAGCGAGCGTGCTCTGACGCCGCTCGACCGGCTCACCCCAGAACCCCGCACCGCACGGTGCGGGGTTCTGCGCATCCCGGGCCACGTGCGTCGCCCCCGGACGGGGGCATTCACGTCGTCGGTGTGATGTGCGAAACTGTCTCCTGACCATTCGGCCGTCACAGTGCGGCGGGAGAGCGTGGCGGGTCAGGGGCGGGGAACCGTCCAGGACCGCGCCACCGCCGAAGGAGCAAACCCTCCCCGGGAATCTCTCAGGCACCCGTACCGCCGCACCAGGCCACTCTGAAGAGCTCACGGTCCTGCGGGACGGGGAGCACCGGCGGGGCAGGTCGGTGGCACGCCGCGGGCGGCCCCGGCGAAATCTCTCAGGTCATGGAACAGAGCGGGGAGGACTCATCGGGCACGCCGTGCCCACGAGCAGCCCAGGAGACTTTCGCATGTCGTTCCTGTCACGCCACATCGGCCCCGACGCCGATGACCTCACCACCATGCTCGGCGCCGTGGGCGCCGAGAGTCTGGACCAGCTGATCGACCGCGCCGTCCCGGAGAGCATCCGGATGCGCGAGTCCCTCGACCTGCCGGAGCCCCTTGACGAGCCCGAGGCGCTGTCCGCGCTGCGCCGGATCGCCTCCCGCAACACCGTGATGCGCCAGATGATCGGCCAGGGCTACCACGACACCGTGACGCCCGCCGCGATCCGCCGCAACATCCTGGAGAACCCGGGCTTCTACACGTCCTACACCCCGTACCAGCCGGAGATCTCCCAGGGCCGCCTGGAGCTGCTGCTGACCTTCCAGAACGCCGTCATCGACCTCACCGGTCTGGAGGTCGCGAACGCGTCGCTGCTGGACGAGTCCTCCGCCGTGGCCGAGGCAGTGCTCATGATGCGCCGCGCCAACCGCCGTTCCAAGAGCATGCGTGTCCTCGTGGACAGCCGCAGCCTGCCGCAGACGCTGGCCGTGCTCACCGGACGCACGCGCGCCGCGGGCATCGAGCTGGTGCTCGCGGACCTCGGCGATCCCGACGCCGCCGCGCAGGCGATCTCGGACGGTGACTTCTTCGGCGTCGTCGTCGCGCAGATCGGCGCGGACGGGGACGTCACCGATCCCACCGCCGTGATCGAGGCCGCCCACGAAGCCGGAGCGCTCGTGAGCGTGAGCACTGACCTGCTCGCCCTGACCATGCTGCGCAGTCCGGGGGAGATGGGCGCGGACATCGCGGTGGGCTCCGCCCAGCGCCTCGGCGTGCCCCTGTTCTTCGGCGGGCCCCACGCGGCGTTCCTGGCGTCCCGCAAGGGCACGGAGCGCTCCCTGCCCGGGCGCATCGTGGGTGTGTCCACGGACTCCTCCGGCGCTCCCGCCTACCGCCTGGCGCTGCAGACGCGTGAGCAGCACATCCGCCGCGAAAAGGCCACCTCCAACATCTGCACCGCCCAGGCGCTGCTGGCCATCGTGGCCGCGGCGTACGCGGTGCACCACGGTCCGGTGGCGCTGCGCGCGCTGGCGGAGCGGCTGCACGGCATGGCCGCGGACCTTGCAGCAGGACTGCGGGCCCGTGGCATCGAGGTGGCCCACGAGCGCTTCTTCGACACGGTGACCTTCTCCGTGCCCGGCCAGGCCGACGCCGTCGTGGCCGCCGCCGCGGACCGGGGGTACAACCTGCGCCGCGTGGACGGCGACACCGTGGGCGTGAGCTTCGGCGAGCCGCACACCGACCGGGACGTCGTGGAGGTCCTCACCGCCGTGACCGAGGCGTGCGGCGCCGCCGAGGGCGAGTCCGAACCGGGCGGCTCCGCGTTCGAGCTGCCGGAGGCGCTGCTGCGCACGGACGAGTACCTGACCCACCCGGTGTTCCACACCCACCGCTCGGAGACCTCGCTCATGCGCTGGCTGCGCGAGCTGTCGGACAAGGACCTCGCGCTGGACCGCACCATGATCCCGCTGGGCTCGTGCACCATGAAGCTCAACGCGGCCGCAGAGATGGAGCCCATCTCGTGGCCCGAGTTCGCGAGCATCCACCCCCTGGCCCCCGAGGACCAGACCCGCGGGTGGACCGAGCTCATCGAGCAGCTGCAGGGCTGGCTCGCGGAGATCACCGGATACGCCGCGGTCTCCGTCCAGCCGAACGCGGGTTCCCAGGGCGAGCTGGCCGGCCTGCTGGCCATCCGCCGCTACCAGGTGGACCGCGGCGAGCACCAGCGCAAGACCATCCTGATCCCCTCCTCGGCCCACGGCACCAACGCGGCGTCCGCGGTGCTCGCGGACCTCAAGGTCGTGGTGGTGGCCACCGCCCAGGACGGCACGATCGACCAGGACGACCTCCGGGCGAAGATCGACTCCGTGGGGGACGAGCTGGCCGGCATCATGGTCACCTACCCCTCCACCCACGGCGTGTACGACACCGACATCACCGAGGTCTGCGCCGCGGTGCACGACGCCGGCGGGCAGGTCTACGTGGACGGCGCCAACCTGAACGCGCTCATGGGCCTCGCACGTCCCGGCCGCTTCGGCGGAGACGTCTCCCACCTGAACCTGCACAAGACGTTCTGCATCCCGCACGGCGGCGGCGGGCCCGGCGTGGGCCCCGTGGCCGTGGCCGAGCACCTCGTGCCCTACCTGCCCGGCAACCCGGCCACGGCAGACCTCGACGAGCGCGGCGCGGGCTTCCCCGTGGCCCAGGCACCGCACGGTTCCGCAGGCGTGCTGCCCATCACGTGGATGTACATCGCCATGACCGGGGCGAAGGGGCTCACCGAGTCCTCCCGCACGGCCGTGCTGGGTGCGAACTACATCTCCCGCCGGCTCTCGGACGTGTTCCCCACGCTCTACACGGGGGACGGCGGGCTGGTGGCCCACGAGTGCATCCTGGACCTGCGCCCCATGACCAAGGCCTCGGGCGTCACGGCCGAGGACGTGTGCAAGCGGCTCGTGGACTTCGGCTTCCACGCGCCCACGCTCGCGTTCCCCGTGGCGGGCACCCTCATGGTGGAGCCCACCGAGTCCGAGGGGATCGAGGAGCTGGACCGCTTCATCGAGGCCATGCGGACCATCCACGCGGAGATGCAGGAGATCGCGGACGGGAAGGTCTCCCTGGAGGAGTCCGTGATCCGCCACGCGCCGCACACCGCCCAGGTGCTCACCGCGGACGACTGGGACCGGTCCTACTCCCGCAGCCAGGCCGGCTACCCCGTGTCCGGGCTGCGCCGCGTGAAGTACTGGCCCCCCGTGGGGCGCATCGACAACGCCGCCGGTGACAGGAACCTGGTGTGCGAGTGCCCGCCGATCGAAGCGTTCGACGCCGCGCACGCCGCCGCGTCCGGAGAGGAGAAGTGATGAGCGAGCGTCAGACCGCACTGCACGCGGCCCACGAGCGCCTGGAGGCCCGGTTCACCGACTTCGGCGGCTGGTCCATGCCCGTGCGCTACGCGAGTGACACCGCCGAGCACCATGCCGTGCGCCGTGGCGCCGGGATCTTCGACCTCTCCCACATGGGCGAGGTGGAGGTGACCGGGCCGCAGGCCGGGGCTTTCCTGGACCACGCCCTCGTGGGTGTGCTGTCCGGCATCGGCGTGGGCCGGGCCAAGTACTCGGTGATCGTGGACGAGGACGGCCGCGTGCTGGACGACCTCATCACCTACCGCCTGGGCGAGGACCGCTACCTCGTGGTGCCGAACGCCGGCAACCAGGACACGGTGGTCGAGGCGCTGCAGCAGCGGGCCGAGGGCTTCGACGTCACGGTGCAGAACCAGGGCCCTGAGACGTCCCTGATCGCTGTGCAGGGACCCCGGGCGCTCGAGGTGCTCCGGGCCACCGGACTGAACCCCGCCGAGGAGGTGGCGGGCCTGAAGTACTACGCGTGCGCCGTCGCCCGCTGCGGCGGTGTGGACGTGCTGGCCGCCCGCACGGGCTACACCGGTGAGGACGGCTTCGAGCTGTACTGCGCGAACGCCGATGCCGAGACGCTGTGGAACGCCCTGCTCGCGACCGCCGAGGAGCTCGGCACCGAGGACGCACCCGTGCAGCCCGCGGGACTGGCGGCACGGGACTCCCTGCGCCTGGAGGCGGGCATGCCGCTCTACGGTCACGAGCTCTCGACCGAGATCACGCCCGTGGAGGCGGGACTGGGCAAGCTCGTGGAGGTCGCCCTGCGCAAGAAGGACGAGGCCGGGACCCGCACCGTGGGCCACGACGCCCTGGCTGCCATGCTGCAGAACGCTCCCGAGCGCACCCTGATCGGGCTGGAGGGTCTCGGGCGCAAGCCCATCCGTGCCGGGTACACGTTGCTCGCGGGGGAGCGGACCGTCGGTGAGGTCACGAGCGGCCTGCCCTCGCCCACCCTCGGCAAGCCCGTGGCCATGGCCCTCGTGGCCACGGACGCGCTCGACGAGATCGCCGCCGGGAACGTGAGTGTCCAGGACGCCCGCGGCCGCGGCGTCGAGGTCGCGCAGACCGCGATGCCGTTCTACAAGCGGGGCTGAGCGCACCACGCACGACCCCCAGGGGTGGTGCCACGAGCGGGCCTGTCGGGAGTAGCCTCCTGGCAGGCCCGCTCCGTCGTACGAGACCCGACCACCGTGCGGGCCGGGACAGGCCCACCGCGCGGGAGCGGGGTGGGCGGAGAAGGAGACACCGTGTTCCTGCGAGACGTCGCCCCCGGGATCCACATGATCCAGAACCACCACGTCAACTGCTACCTGCTGGAGGACTCGCGCGGGCTGACGCTCGTGGACGCGGGGCTGCCGCGGGTGTGGAACGAGCTGGGGTGGGCGGTGCGCGAGCTCGGGCGGACACCGCAGGACATCCGGGCTCTCGTGCTGACCCACGCGCACTTCGACCACGTGGGGGTCGCGGCCAAGCTCGTGCGACGCCTGGGGATCCCCGTCTACGCCCACGAGAAGGAGCGCCACCTCGCGGCGCACCCCTACTCCTACGCCCACGAACGTCCCACGGCGGTGTACCCGCTGCGCCACCCCCGTGCCGTCCCCGTCCTGGGATCCATGCTGGCGGGCGGGGCCGCCGCCGTGCGCGGGGTGGACGTCACCCGGGAGCTCACCGCGGGACAGACGGTGCCCGTCCCGGGAAGCCCCCGGGTGGTGGCCACCGCGGGGCACACCTGGGGGCACTGCGCGCTGCACCTTCCGGACGCCGACGCCGTGATCACGGGGGACGCCCTCGTGACCCTCGACCCCTACACCGGTCTGACCGGGCCGCGCATCGTGGCCGGTGCGGCCACCGCGGATGCGGACATGGCCCTGGCTTCCCTCGCGGCGATCGCGGACACCGGGGTGGGGCTGGTGCTGCCCGGTCACGGAGATCCGTGGCGCCTCGGTGCGGTCCGGGCGGTGTCGCAGGCGCGCGCGAACGGCGTCGCCTGAGCGCCGACCGGGCATCTTACGGCCCGGGCGGGGTTTCGTCCAGCAAGGGTGTGGACAAGCCCCGGTGGTTCGCCTAAGCTAGTACTTTGCGTTGTCCCTTATACATGCGTGCCTTCATATAGCGGTGGGCGCCGCAGGGGCGGTCCGCGACACTCGTCGTCGCCGGCCCCTTTCTCTCTCCCCGGGAACCTCGCGTATTCACTGCATGTCTGTGGAAGGATCACATCTTGGTCGCCTCGAGCACCGATACGAACGTCTCCGCCAACCACCCCACGAGCGACAACATTCCGCGTCGCATATCCTTCGCGAAGATCCACGAACCGCTGGACGTCCCCAACCTGCTCGCGCTGCAGACCGACAGCTTCGACCGCCTGGTGGGCAACGAGCGCTGGCAGGCCCGCGTGGTCGAGGCCCAGGAGACCGGTGACACCAGCGTGTCCACCACGTCCGGGCTCTCGGACATCTTCGAGGAGATCTCCCCGATCGAGGACTTCCAGGGGACCATGTCCCTCTCGTTCTCCGAGCCGGAGTTCTACGACCCGAAGTACACCATGGACGAGTGCAAGGACCGCGACGCCACCTACTCGGCGCCGCTGTACGTCAAGGCCGAGTTCATGAACAACAACACGGGCGAGATCAAGCAGCAGACCGTGTTCATGGGCGACTTCCCGCTGATGACGGAGAAGGGCACGTTCGTGATCAACGGGTCCGAGCGCGTCGTGGTGTCGCAGCTGGTGCGCTCCCCGGGTGCCTACTTCGAGAAGGGCCAGGACCGGACGTCCGACAAGGACATCTACTCCGCCAAGATCATCCCCTCCCGCGGTGCGTGGTTCGAGCTCGAGATCGACAAGCGCGACCAGGTGGGCGTCCGCCTGGACCGCAAGCGCAAGCAGTCCGTCACGGTGCTGCTCAAGGCGCTGGGCTGGAGCGAGGCCAAGATCCTGGAGGAGTTCGGCGAGTTCGACTCCATCCGCGCAACCCTGGAGAAGGACACCACGGAGTCCCGCGAGGACGCCCTGCTGGACATCTACCGCAAGCTGCGCCCGGGGGAGCCGCCCACGGTCGACGCCGCGCAGTCCCTGCTGGACAACATGTACTTCAACCCCAAGCGCTACGACCTCGCCAAGGTGGGCCGCTACAAGCTCAACCGCAAGCTGGGCCTGGACAAGCCGTTCTCGGACCCGGACGCCTCCGTGCTGTCCCTGGACGACATCGTGGCCATGATCCGCTACCTCGTCACCCTGCACGACGGCGGCTCCACCATGCCCGGCACCCGTGACGGCGAGGCCCGCGAGATCCACGTGGACGTGGACGACATCGACCACTTCGGCAACCGTCGCATCCGCGCCGTGGGCGAGCTGATCGAGAACCAGATCCGCACCGGCCTCTCCCGCATGGAGCGCGTGGTGCGCGAACGGATGACCACCCAGGACGTCGAGGCGATCACGCCCCAGACCCTGATCAACATCCGTCCCGTGGTGGCCGCGATCAAGGAGTTCTTCGGAACCTCCCAGCTGTCCCAGTTCATGGACCAGAACAACCCGCTCGCGGGTCTGACCCACAAGCGCCGCCTGTCCGCGCTGGGCCCCGGCGGCCTCTCGCGCGACCGTGCGGGCATGGAGGTCCGTGACGTCCACCCCTCGCACTACGGCCGCATGTGCCCGATCGAGACCCCTGAGGGCTCCAACATCGGTCTGATCGGCTCGCTCGCGACCTACGCGCGCATCAACCCGTTCGGGTTCATCGAGACGCCCTACCGCAAGGTCGTGGACGGCACCGTGACCGACGACGTCGTCTACCTCACCGCGGACGACGAGCGCGGGCTCACCATCGCGCAGGCCAACGCGCCCCTGACCGACGACGGCCACTTCGCCGAGGACGCCGTCCTCGCCCGTGCCTCCGACGGCTCCGGCGAGGCCGTGCTCGTGGACCCGACCGACATCGAGTTCATGGACGTCTCCCCGCGCCAGATGGTGTCGGTGGCCACCGCCCTGATCCCGTACCTCGAGCACGACGACGCCAACCGCGCGCTCATGGGCGCCAACATGCAGCGTCAGGCCGTGCCGCTGCTCACCTCCGAGGCACCCCTCGTGGGCACCGGCATGGAGCGCTACGCCGCACTGGACGCCGGGGACTCCGTCCTGGCCACCAAGCCGGGTGTCGTCGAGGAGGTCTCTGCGGACCTCGTCACGGTGCTCAACGACGACGGCACCACCAAGCTCTACCCGATCAACAAGTTCGTGCGCTCCAACCCGGGCAACACGTACAACCAGCGCGTGATCGTGTCCGAGGGCCAGCGTGTGGAGCCCCGCACGGTGATCGCCGACGGTCCCTCCACGGACCACGGTGAGCTCGCACTGGGCAAGAACCTGCTCATCGCGTACATGTCCTGGGAGGGCCTCAACTACGAGGACGCCATCATCCTCTCCCAGCGCATGGTCTCCGAGGACGTCCTCACGTCCATCCACATCGAGGAGCACGAGATCGACGCCCGCGACACCAAGCTCGGTGCCGAGGAGATCACGCGTGACATCCCGAACGTGTCGGAGGAGGTGCTCTCTGCTCTGGACGAGCGCGGCATCATCCACATCGGCGCCGAGGTCCAGGCCGGCGACATCCTCGTGGGCAAGGTCACGCCCAAGGGCGAGACCGAGCTGACTCCCGAGGAGCGCCTGCTGCGCGCCATCTTCGGCGAGAAGTCCCGCGAGGTGCGCGACACCTCCCTCAAGGTGCCCCACGGCGAGTCCGGCACCGTGATCGGCGTGCGAGTCTTCGACCGCGAGGACGAGGACGACGACCTGCCCGCCGGCGTCAACCAGGTGGTGCGCGTCTACGTGGCGCAGAAGCGCAAGATCACGGACGGCGACAAGCTCGCCGGACGCCACGGCAACAAGGGCGTCATCTCCAAGATCCTGCCCGTCGAGGACATGCCGTTCATGGAGGACGGCACCCCGGTGGACGTCATCCTGAACCCGCTGGGCGTGCCCGGCCGCATGAACCTGGGCCAGGTGCTCGAGGTCCACACCGGCTGGCTGGCCAAGCAGGGCTGGAACATCGAGGGCGACCCCGAGTGGCTCAAGGGGCTCAGCAACTTCCCCAAGAGCTCCGGACCCACCAACGTGGCCACCCCGGTGTTCGACGGCGCCCGCGAGGACGAGATCTTCGACCTGCTGGACCACACCAACCCCACGCGGGACGGTCAGCGCCTGATCGGGCGCTCCGGCAAGGCCCGGCTGTTCGACGGCCGCTCCGGCCAGCCGTTCCCGGACCCGGTCTCCGTGGGCTACCAGTACATCTTGAAGCTCCACCACCTGGTGGACGACAAGATCCACGCCCGCTCCACCGGTCCGTACTCCATGATCACCCAGCAGCCGCTGGGCGGTAAGGCGCAGTTCGGCGGTCAGCGCTTCGGTGAGATGGAGGTGTGGGCGCTGGAGGCGTACGGCGCCGCCTACACCCTGCAGGAGCTGCTCACCGTGAAGTCCGACGACGTCCACGGCCGCGTGAAGGTGTACGAGGCCATCGTCAAGGGCGAGAACATCCCCGAACCGGGTGTGCCCGAGTCCTTCAAGGTGCTCATCAAGGAGATGCAGTCCCTGTGCCTGAACGTGGAGGTTCTCTCCGCGGACGGCAACACAGTGGAAATGCGTGATTCCGAGGACGACAGCTTCCGGGCTGCCGACGAGCTCGGCATCGACCTCTCCCACTCCGAGCCCAGCTCGGTCGAAGAGGTCTGAGACCCCGCTCATCCACAGATCAGCTCGTCACACTTCAGGATTTTACGAAAGAGGGACAGGACCTTATGTCCAACGATTCTTCACTGGGTCTCATGCAGATCGGCCTGGCCACCGCGGATCAGATCCGCGGCTGGTCCTACGGCGAGGTCAAGAAGCCGGAAACCATCAACTACCGCACGCTCAAGCCCGAGAAGGACGGCTTGTTCTGCGAGAAGATCTTCGGTCCCACCCGGGACTGGGAGTGCTACTGCGGCAAGTACAAGCGCGTGCGCTACAAGGGCATCATCTGCGAGCGCTGCGGCGTGGAGGTCACGCGTGCCAAGGTGCGTCGTGAGCGCATGGGCCACATCGAGCTCGCCGCTCCCGTGACCCACATCTGGTACTTCAAGGGCGTTCCCTCGCGCTTGGGCTACCTGCTGGACCTCGCGCCCAAGGACCTCGAGAAGGTCATCTACTTCGCGGCGTACATGATCACGTCCGTGGACGAGCAGGCGCGTCACGACGACCTGCCCAACCTGCAGGCCGCGATCGACCGCGAGAAGAAGCAGCTCGAGGACACCCGGGACGCGGACATTAACGCGATCGCCCGCGATCTCGAGACCGACCTCGCGCGTGTCGAGGAGGAGGGCGGCAAGGCCGCCGAGAAGCGCAAGCTGCGCGACTCCGCCGACCGCCAGATGGCGAACGTGCGCAAGCGCGCCGACCGCGAGATCGACTACCTGGAGAAGGTCTGGGACCGCTTCAAGAACCTCAAGGTCAACGACCTCGAGGGCGACGAGGCCCTGTACCGCCAGATGGTGGACCGCTACGGCATGTACTTCGAGGGCTCCATGGGCGCTGAGTCCATCAAGAAGCGCCTCGAGACGTTCGACCTCGCGGCCGAGGCCGAGGCGCTGCGCGAGACCATCGCCACGGGCAAGGGCCAGCGCAAGACCCGCGCCCTGAAGCGCCTCAAGGTGGTCAACGCGTTCCTCACCACGGACAACTCGCCGCTCGGCATGGTCCTGGACGCCGTTCCGGTGATCCCGCCGGAGCTGCGCCCCATGGTGCAGCTGGACGGTGGCCGGTTCGCGACCTCCGACCTCAACGACCTCTACCGTCGGGTGATCAACCGCAACAACCGCCTGAAGCGTCTGCTGGACCTCGGTGCCCCCGAGATCATCGTGAACAACGAGAAGCGCATGCTGCAGGAGGCCGTGGACTCGCTGTTCGACAACGGTCGCCGCGGCCGTCCCGTCACGGGTCCGGGCAACCGTGCCCTGAAGTCCCTGTCCGACATGCTCAAGGGCAAGCAGGGACGCTTCCGCCAGAACCTGCTGGGCAAGCGCGTGGACTACTCCGGTCGTTCCGTGATCGTGGTGGGTCCGCAGCTGAAGCTGCACCAGTGCGGTCTGCCCAAGCAGATGGCGCTGGAGCTGTTCAAGCCGTTCGTGATGAAGCGCCTGGTGGACCTGAACCACGCTCAGAACATCAAGTCCGCCAAGCGCATGGTGGAGCGCTACCGTCCCCAGGTGTGGGACGTGCTGGAAGAGGTCATCACCGAGCACCCGGTGCTGCTGAACCGTGCGCCCACCCTGCACCGTCTGGGCATCCAGGCTTTCGAGCCGCAGCTCGTGGAGGGCAAGGCCATCCAGCTGCACCCGCTCGTGTGCGGCGCGTTCAACGCGGACTTCGACGGTGACCAGATGGCGGTTCACCTGCCGCTGTCCCCGGAGGCGCAGGCCGAGGCCCGTGTGCTGATGCTGTCCTCGAACAACATCCTCAAGCCCTCGGACGGCAAGCCGATCGCCCTGCCCTCGCAGGACATGATCATCGGCCTGTACCACCTCACCACCGTGCGTGAGGGCTGGGCGGGGGAGGGCAACAGCTACTCCTCCGTGGCCGAGGCCATCATGGCCAACGACTCCGGCGAGCTGCACCTCAACGCCAAGTGCAAGATCCGCCTCGAGGACTTCGTGCCCTACGCGGGCTGGGAGGCCCCGGAGGGCTGGGAGCCGGGTCAGCCCGCCGTCGTGGAGACCACCCTGGGGCGCGTGCTGTTCAACGAGACGCTGCCCGAGGACTACCCCTGGGACGAGAACGTCGCGGACAAGAAGCACCTGTCCGCGCTCGTGAACGACCTCGCGGAGCGCTACCCAATGACCCGCGTGGCCAAGACGCTGGACAACCTCAAGGACGCCGGCTTCCACTGGGCCTCGCGCTCGGGCGTCACCGTGGCCATCTCGGACATCGCGACCCCGCCGGAGAAGCCTGCCATCATGGAGGGCTACGAGGCGCAGGCCGCGCGCATCCAGGGCCAGTACGACAAGGGTCTGATCGACGACGACGAGCGCCGCTCGGAGCTCATCGACATCTGGTCCAAGGCCACCGACGAGGTTGCGCAGGCCATGCGCGACAACCTGGAGCCCACCAACACCATCAACCGCATGGTGTCCTCGGGCGCTCGAGGCAACTGGATGCAGGTCCGCCAGATCGCCGGCATCCGTGGCCTCGTGGCCAACCCCAAGGGCGAGATCATGCCCCGTCCGATCAAGTCCTCCTACCGTGAGGGCCTGTCGGTGCTGGAGTACTTCATCGCGACCCACGGTGCCCGAAAGGGTCTCGCGGACACCGCGCTGCGTACCGCCAACTCGGGCTACCTGACCCGTCGTCTGGTGGACGTCTCGCAGGACGTCATCGTGCGCGAGTCGGACTGCCAGACCGTGCGCGGTCTGACGTTGCCGCTGGCGGACATCACGGACACCGGCGTGCGCACGCTCGGCGAGGACGTGGAGAACACGGTGCACGGCCGCGTGCTGGCCAGCGCCGTGGCGGACGAGAACGGCGAGGTGCTGGCCGAGGCCGGCGCGGACATGTCCGACGCCATGATCGAGAAGCTCTACAACGCCGGTGTGGACCAGGTGCGCGTGCGCTCGGTCCTGACGTGCGAGTCCGCCGTGGGCGTGTGCGCCGCGTGCTACGGCCGGTCGCTGGCCACCAACCAGCTGGTGGACATCGGCGAGGCCGTGGGCATCGTGGCCGCGCAGTCCATCGGCGAGCCCGGTACCCAGCTGACCATGCGCACCTTCCACACCGGTGGTGTGGCGTCCTCGGACGGTGACATCACGCAGGGTCTGCCCCGAATCCAGGAGCTCTTCGAGGCCCGCACCCCCAAGGGCGTGGCCCCGATCTCCGAGGTGGCCGGTCGGATCCGCATCGAGGACACCGACAAGTCCCTCAAGATCGTGGTGGTCCCGGACAACGGCGACGAGGAGTTCGCCTACCCGGTACTGCGCCGTGCCAAGCTGCTCGTGGCGGACGGCGAGCACGTCGACGTCGGCCAGCAGCTCGTCACCGGTGCGGTGGATCCCAAGGAGGTGCTGCGCATCCGCGGGCCCCGCGAGGCGCAGAAGCACCTCGTGGACGAGGTTCAGGGCGTATACCGCTCACAGGGCGTGGGCATCCACGACAAGCACGTGGAGGTCATCGTCCGGCAGATGCTGCGTCGCGTGACCATCATCGAGTCCGGTGACACCGCGCTGCTGCCGGGTGAGCTGGTGGACAACGTGCGCTTCCTCGAGGCCAACCGCGGTGCGGTGGCCGAGGGCAACCGTCCCGCCGCCGGTCGTCCGGAGCTCATGGGCATCACCAAGGCCTCGCTGGCCACGGACTCGTGGCTGTCCGCCGCGTCCTTCCAGGAGACCACGCGTGTGCTCACGCAGGCCGCCATGGAGGGCAAGTCGGACCCGCTGCTGGGTCTCAAGGAGAACGTCATCATCGGCAAGCTCATCCCCGCGGGTACCGGTCTGGACCGGTACAACAGCGTGGACGTGGAGCCCACCGAGGAGGCGAAGGCCCAGATGTTCACGGACCCGTCCGCGTTCGCCGACTTCAGCTACGCCGAGGAGAACGCCGGCGGACTGGGCTCCGAGTTCCAGGCCATCCCGCTGGACGACTACGACTTCGGCAACTGAGTCGCCCGCACTGCCGGTCCCGCGCCACGGGCGCGGTGACTGCGTGGTGAAGAGCGACTGAGTTCCGACCCGGCCCGGGTGGGTCTCCCGCACGAGGGAGGTCCACCCGGGCTTCGTCGTGTCCGGGCTCCTGTCGTTGGTCCAGACGCGGACGGCCGCAGGGGGAAGGGGCGCAGATTGGTGAGAGCCGAGATCAAAGAACAAACGCATGCAGTTGACCGCGCACGAAGCTTCCACTGCCAGCCCATAAGGCAAACGAAAACAGTTGTCCAGACCGGGCCGGCGCGTGGTGGAAGGGTGGCCGCACGGGCTGCTGTCCGGCGGGTGGCCCGCACGTGAGGCCGCGACGGCTCGCGGGAGTTTCCAGGACGGTCCCTCTCCGGTTCCGCGGACCGGACGGGTCTGATACGATGGGGCAGAATTGCTCGATTCCGGGCATTCTGCAATGAGATGGCAAATCGGACCCTGTCCTGTGGTACGCACCCTGTACCTAGATGCCATCTTTCGTCATGCTCAGGGGAGGATCCGCGGCGCGGAACCTGCCCGCGAGCACCCCGGGATCAATGTTCCGTCACCGGCGGGCCCGGCAACCACCGGACTCCGCTCCAACAGGAGGCACTGTGCCAACTATCCAGCAACTGGTCCGCAAGGGCCGGCACTCCAAGGTCGTGAAGACCAAGGCTCCCGCGCTCAAGGGGAACCCCATGAAGCGCGGCGTCTGCACCCGCGTGTTCACCACCACCCCCAAGAAGCCGAACTCGGCGCTGCGCAAGGTGGCCCGTGTCAAGCTCAACGGCGGCGTGGAAGTCACCGCCTACATCCCCGGCGAGGGCCACAACCTGCAGGAGCACTCCATCGTGCTCGTGCGCGGCGGTCGTGTGAAGGACCTCCCCGGTGTCCGCTACAAGATCGTGCGCGGCGCGCTCGACACCCAGGGTGTCAAGGGTCGCCAGCAGGCCCGCTCCCGCTACGGCGCCAAGAAGGAGAAGAAGTAATGCCTCGTAAAGGTCCCGCTCCCAAGCGCCCCCTCGTCGTCGATCCCGTCTACGGCTCGCCCGTGGTCACGCAGCTGATCAACAAGGTCCTGCAGGACGGCAAGAAGTCCACCGCCGAGCGCATCGTCTACGGTGCCCTCGAAGGTGTGCGCAACAAGACCAACTCCGATCCGGTGGCCACCCTGAAGAAGGCCCTGGAGAACGTGAAGCCGGCCCTCGAGGTCCGCTCCCGTCGCGTCGGCGGCGCCACCTACCAGGTGCCCGTCGAGGTCAAGGCCGGTCGCGCCCAGGCGCTCTCCCTGCGCTGGCTCGTGGGCTACTCCAAGGCCCGTCGTGAGAACACCATGACCGAGCGCCTGCAGAACGAGATCCTCGATGCCTCCAACGGCCTCGGTGCCGCTGTCAAGCGCCGCGAGGACACCCACAAGATGGCCGAGTCCAACAAGGCCTTCGCCCACTACCGCTGGTAAAATTCGGTAGTCCTGTCGGCCCCGCGGATCCGCGGGGCCGACTTCCAGGGCCCGGCACCACCTTTTACGAAGGGAACCATCGTGGCACTCGACGTGCTTACCGACCTCAACAAGGTCCGCAATATCGGCATCATGGCTCACATCGATGCCGGTAAGACCACGACCACCGAACGCATCCTGTTCTACACGGGCATCAACCACAAGCTCGGCGAGACGCACGACGGTGCCTCCACGATGGACTGGATGGCCCAGGAGCAGGAACGCGGCATCACCATCACCTCCGCCGCGACGTCGTGCTACTGGCACGACTACCAGATCAACATCATCGACACCCCGGGTCACGTGGACTTCACGGTCGAGGTCGAGCGCTCCCTGCGCGTGCTCGACGGCGCCGTGGCGGTCTTCGACGGCAAGGAGGGCGTGGAGCCCCAGTCCGAGACCGTGTGGCGCCAGGCCGACAAGTACGAAGTGCCCCGCATCTGCTTCGTCAACAAGATGGACAAGCTGGGCGCCGACTTCTACTTCACCGTGGACACCATCAAGTCCCGTCTGGGTGCCACCCCGCTCGTGCTGCAGCTGCCGATCGGCGCGGAGAACGACTTCGTGGGCGTGGTCGACCTCATCACCATGAAGGCCCTGGTCTGGGAGGGCGACTCCAAGGGTGACGTCTCCCTGGGTGCCAAGTACGAGACCCGTGAGATCCCCGAGGACCTCCAGGACCGCGCCGCAGAGTACCGCAACCAGCTGGTCGAGGCCGTGGCCGAGGCCGACGACGACCTCATGGAGAAGTACCTCGGCGGCGAGGAGCTGACGGAGGACGAGATCAAGCTCGGCATCCGCAAGCTCACCATCTCCTCCGCCGCGTACCCCGTTCTGTGCGGCTCCGCGTTCAAGAACCGCGGCGTGCAGCCCATGCTCGACGCCGTGGTGGACTACCTGCCCTCCCCGCTCGACGTGGAGGACGTGCAGGGTCACGCTGTGAACGACGAGGAAGAGGTGCTCACCCGCACCGCAGACGCCAACGGCCCGTTCGCCGCGCTGGCGTTCAAGGTCGCGTCGCACCCGTTCTACGGCCAGCTCACGTACATCCGCGTGTACTCCGGCAAGGCCAAGGCCGGCGAGCAGGTCCTGAACTCCACCAAGGGCAAGCGCGAGCGCATCGGCAAGCTCTTCCAGATGCACTCCAACAAGGAGAACCCGGTGGAGGAGATCTCCGCCGGTCACATCTACGCGGCCATCGGTCTGAAGGACACCACCACGGGTGACACCCTGTGCGACTCGTCCAGCCCGATCGTGCTGGAGTCCATGAGCTTCCCCAAGCCCGTGATCTTCGTGGCCATCGAGCCCAAGACCAAGGGCGACCAGGAGAAGCTCTCCACCGCCATCCAGAAGCTCTCCGCCGAGGACCCCACCTTCACGGTGTCCCTCAACGACGAGACCGGCCAGACCGAGATCGGCGGCATGGGCGAGCTGCACCTGGACATCCTGGTGGACCGCATGAAGCGCGAGTTCCGCGTGGAGGCCAACGTGGGCAAGCCCCAGGTGGCCTACCGCGAGACCATCAAGAAGGCTGTCGAGAAGGTCGACTACACCCACAAGAAGCAGACGGGTGGCTCCGGCCAGTTCGCCAAGGTGCAGGTCTCCTTCGAGCCGTTGCCCCTGGACGCCGAGGAGCTGTACGAGTTCGACAACGCCGTGACCGGTGGTCGCGTGCCGCGCGAGTACATCCCCTCCGTGGACCACGGCATCCAGGACGCCATGCAGCTCGGCATCCTCGCCGGCTACCCGGTCGTGGGCGTCAAGGCCACGCTGGTCGACGGCGCCTACCACGACGTCGACTCCTCCGAGATGGCGTTCAAGATCGCCGGCTCCATGGTGTTCAAGGAGGGTGCGCGCCGTGCCAACCCGGTGCTGCTCGAGCCGCTCATGGCCGTCGAGGTCCGCACGCCCGAGGAGTACATGGGTGACGTCATCGGCGACCTGAACTCCCGCCGTGGCCAGATCCAGTCCATGGAGGACGTCACGGGTGTCAAGCTCGTGCAGGCTCTGGTGCCGCTGTCCGAGATGTTCGGCTACATCGGCGACCTGCGTTCCAAGACGCAGGGTCGCGCCGTGTACTCGATGCAGTTCGACAGCTACTCAGAGGTTCCCAAGGCCGTGGCCGAGGAGATCATCCAGAAGAACCGCGGCGAGTGAGCCATCGGGGTTCGCCCCGAGATTTCAGTAAATTCGTAATCCAGAAGTAGACTTGCACAGGTTTCGACACGCTCAGCGCCGATGCGCTGTGGTCACATGCTCCGGTGCCCGGAGCAGTCGAGCAAGTCTCACCTCAATGTTCTAGGAGGAACACATCATGGCGAAGGCCAAGTTCGAGCGCACCAAGCCGCACCTCAACATTGGCACCATTGGCCACGTTGACCACGGCAAGACCACGCTCACCGCTGCAATCTCCAAGGTCCTGGCTGACAAGTACCCGGACGTCAACGAGCAGCGCGACTTCGGTGCCATCGACTCCGCCCCGGAGGAGAAGCAGCGCGGCATCACGATCAACATCGCGCACATCGAGTACCAGACCGACAAGCGTCACTACGCCCACGTGGACGCCCCGGGTCACGCCGACTACGTGAAGAACATGATCACCGGTGCGGCTCAGATGGACGGCGCGATCCTCGTGGTCGCCGCCACCGACGGCCCCATGGCGCAGACCCGCGAGCACGTGCTGCTCGCCCGCCAGGTGGGCGTGCCCTACCTGCTGGTTGCGCTGAACAAGTCCGATATGGTGGACGACGAAGAGCTGCTCGACCTCGTCGAGATGGAGGTTCGCGAGCTGCTGTCGGACCAGGGCTTCGACGGTGACAACGCCCCCGTGGTGCGCGTCTCCGCTCTGAAGGCCCTCGAGGGCGACGCCCAGTGGGTCAAGTCCGTCGAGGACCTCATGGAGGCCGTGGACGAGAACGTGCCGGATCCCATCCGTGACACCGACAAGCCCTTCCTCATGCCCATCGAGGACGTCTTCACCATCACCGGTCGTGGCACCGTGGTGACGGGCCGCGCCGAGCGCGGCACCCTGCCGATCAACTCCGAGGTCGAGATCGTGGGCATCCGCCCCGTGCAGAAGACCACGGTCACCGGCATCGAGATGTTCCACAAGCAGATGGACGAGGCCATGGCGGGCGAGAACTGCGGCCTGCTGCTGCGCGGTCTCAAGCGTGATGACGTCGAGCGCGGCCAGGTCGTGTGCAAGCCGGGTTCCATCACCCCGCACACCGACTTCGAGGCCAACGTCTACATCCTGTCCAAGGAAGAGGGCGGGCGTCACAACCCGTTCTACTCGAACTACCGTCCGCAGTTCTACTTCCGCACCACCGACGTCACCGGCGTCATCACGCTGCCCGAGGGCACCGAGATGGTCATGCCCGGCGATAACACCGAGATGACGGTCGAGCTGATCCAGCCGATCGCCATGGAGGACGGCCTCGGCTTCGCCATCCGCGAGGGTGGCCGCACCGTTGGCTCGGGTCGTGTGACCAAGATCATCAAGTGATCATATGATGATCGGGGAGAGGTTCTGAACTAATCCCTTGCGAAGCCCCGTGGTTCCCCGGAACCACGGGGCTTCGTCGTACCCGCGAGCTACGCCGAGGTTTTCACGTCCCCAGGTTCCCCGGTGACCCGGTGCCGCGGGTCGACGCCGCCGGCGGCCGGCGATCGCTGTCGCAGCGGTGCGCCCCGGTGCATGACACCTGGGACTACCGGCGGCGGCCACCTGACCTCGCGTTCCCGAGTCGGGCGGGGCGACGTCGTTCGGCCCGGGCGAGCGTCCCAGGTGCGGTCTCCCAGGTTGCGCCGCTGCTGTTCTCTCTGGCAGAATGGTCGCTGTTGTTCGCTCAGCGGCGCGTGCTTCACGCGCGGCGGCACCAACGCCTCGTACGTCGCAGGAACCGGGTGCAATGCAGTTGTGTAGCCGAAGCACTCGTGACGCACGCAGCACCGCGCGGCCGCGCCGCGGACAACCACTCATCACCGGCACCATGTCATTGTGCGAGTTCGGTAGCGTCGTCCACCGCGACACGCCCGAGTTCGGGTGCCGGAGCCCCGGCAGGGTGAGGAACCCGGAATCGTCCGGATTCAGTCTGTGCGGGGTGGTGGCAGAGGCCGCCGAACACAAGGAGCCCTGGGCTCCATACAGGGAAGTACTTGAAGAAAGAGAGTCACGACGCCATGGCGGGACAGAAAATCCGCATCCGGCTGAAGTCCTATGACCACGAGGTCATCGACGTCTCGGCCCGGAAGATCGTTGAGACGGTGACGCGCGCAGGCGCCACGGTGGTGGGACCCGTCCCGCTGCCCACCGAGAAGAATGTGTACTGCGTCATCCGGTCGCCGCACAAGTACAAGGACAGCCGCGAGCACTTCGAGATGCGCACGCACAAGCGGCTGATCGACATCATCGACCCCACGCCCAAGGCTGTCGACTCGCTCATGCGTCTCGACCTGCCCGCTGACGTGAACATCGAAATCAAGCTGTAAAAAGGATCGCACCCCAATGACTACCACTTTCGAACGCCAGGTGAAGGGCCTGCTGGGCACGAAGCTCGGCATGACCCAGGTCTGGGACGAGAACGGGAAGTTCGTGCCGGTGACCGTGGTCAAGGCCGACTCCAACGTCGTGACGCAGCTGCGCAACGAGGACAAGGACGGCTACAACGCCGTGCAGATCGGCTTCGGTGCGATCGATCCCCGCAAGGTGACCAAGCCGCTGGCCGGTCACTTCGCCGCTGCAGGCGTGACGCCCCGTCGCCACGTCGTCGAACTCCGTACTTCCGACGCCGCCGAGTACGAGCTGGGACAGGAACTGTCCGTCGAGCTCTTCGAGGCCGGCGCCAAGGTCGACGTGGTCGGCACCACCAAGGGCAAGGGCACGGCCGGTGTGATGAAGCGTCACGGCTTCTCCGGCGTCGGCGCCTCCCACGGTGCGCACAAGAACCACCGCAAGCCGGGCTCCATCGGCGGCGCGTCGTACCCCGCACGCGTGTTCAAGGGCATGCGCATGGCCGGTCGGATGGGCAACGCCCGTCACACCACCATGAACCTGACCGTGCACGCGGTTGACGCCGAGAACTCCCTGCTGCTCATCAAGGGCGCCCTGCCGGGCCCCAAGGGATCGGTCGTCCTCGTCCGTTCCACCGTGAAGGGAGCTTGATATCCATGGCAACTGAAACCGTCAACGTCGAGCTGCCCGCTGAGATCTTCGACGCGCAGACCAATGTGGCGCTGCTGCACCAGGTCGTCGTCGCCCAGCTGGCCGCCGCGCGTCAGGGCACGCACAAGACCAAGACCCGCGCCGAGGTCTCCGGCGCCGGCCGCAAGCCGTTCAAGCAGAAGGGCACTGGCCGCGCCCGTCAGGGCTCCATCCGCGCCCCGCACATGACCGGTGGTGGCGTGGTCCACGGTCCGACGCCGCGTGACTACTCCCAGCGCACCCCCAAGAAGATGAAGGTCGCCGCCCTGCGCGGAGCCCTCTCTGACCGGGCCCGCAACGGCCGCATCCACGTGGTTGCGGATCTGGTGAGCGGGGCCGAGCCGTCCACGAAGGCCGCCAAGCAGGCGCTGCGCTCGATCTCCGAGCGCAAGAACCTGCTGGTCGTGCTGGGCCGCGGCGAGGACACCGCCGCGCTGTCCGTGCGCAACCTGGTCAACGTGCACGCCGTGTACGCCGATCAGCTCAACACGTACGACGTGCTCGTCTCGGACGACGTGGTCTTCACCAAGGCCGCCTACGAGTCGTTCGTGGCAGCCGCGTCCGGTAGCAAGCAGGAGGACGCCAAGTGAGCGCCATCTACAACAAGGACCCGCGCGACGTCATCATCCGTCCCGTGGTCTCCGAGAAGTCCTACGGTCTGATCGACGAGGGCAAGTACACCTTCCAGGTGGACCCCTCGGCCAACAAGACCGAGATCAAGTACGCAATCGAGCAGATCTTCGGTGTGAAGGTTGCGTCCATCAACACCCTCAACCGTCCCGGCAAGCGCAAGCGCACTCGCTTCGGCTGGGGACAGCGAAAGGCCACCAAGCGTGCCGTCGTGTCCCTTCGGGAAGGCTCCATCGACATCTTCGGCGGTCCGCTCTCCTGAGCGGAGACCACTTTAACGAGGAACTCAAAACATGGCTATCCGTAAGCACAAGCCGACAACCCCGGGCCGTCGTGGCTCGTCAGTTGCGGACTTCGTAGAAATCACGCGCACCACGCCCGAGAAGTCCCTGGTGCGTCCGCTGCCCAAGAAGGGCGGTCGCAACAACACGGGCCGCATCACCACCCGCCACAAGGGTGGTGGCCACAAGCGCCAGTACCGCGTGATCGACTTCCGTCGTCACGACAAGGACGGCGTGGACGCCAAGGTCGCGCACATCGAGTACGACCCGAACCGCACGGCTCGCATCGCCCTGCTGCACTACGTGGACGGCACCAAGCGCTACATCATCGCGCCGAACCGCCTCAAGCAGGGTGACGTCGTGGAGTCCGGCCCCACCGCGGACATCAAGCCCGGCAACAACCTGCCGCTGCGCAACATCCCCGTGGGTACCGTCCTGCACGCCGTGGAGCTGCGTCCGGGTGGGGGAGCCAAGCTCGCCCGCTCCGCCGGCGCATCGGTCCAGCTGGTCGCCCGTGAGGGCAAGTACGGCCAGCTGCGCCTGCCCTCCGGCGAGATCCGCAACGTGGACGTGCGCTGCCGCGCGACCATCGGCGAGGTCGGCAACGCCGAGCAGTCGAACATCAACTGGGGCAAGGCCGGCCGCAACCGCTGGAAGGGCATCCGCCCGACTGTCCGCGGTGTGGTCATGAACCCGGTGGACCACCCCCACGGTGGTGGCGAGGGCAAGACCTCCGGTGGTCGTCACCCGGTCAACCCCAACGGCAAGCCCGAGGGACGCACCCGTCGCCCCAACAAGGAAAGCGACAAGCTCATCGTGCGTCGTCGTCGTACCGGCAAGAACAAGCGCTAAGGAGCCTGAACAATGCCACGCAGTCTCAAAAAGGGCCCTTTCGTTGATCAGCACCTCTTCGTGAAGGTCGCCAAGGAGAACGAGAAGGGCACCAAGAACGTCATCAAGACGTGGTCCCGCCGTTCCATGATCATCCCCGACATGCTCGGCCACACCATTGCCGTGCACGACGGGCGCAAGCACGTTCCCGTGTTCGTCACGGAGTCGATGGTCGGGCACAAGCTCGGCGAGTTCGCTCCCACCCGCACGTTCCGCGGCCATGTGAAGGACGACAAGAAGGGCAAGCGTCGCTGACCCCAGGGGTCAGCACGCTGCACTTCTTCGACAAGACGAGAGAAGGAAAGCAATGGAAGCCAAGGCATCTGCGCGCTACATCCGCGTGACGCCTATGAAGGCCCGGCGCGTCGTCAACCTGATTCGTGGCCAGCAGGCGAATGAGGCATTGGCGATTCTGAAGTTTGCCCCCCAGGCAGCTTCCGAGCCGGTGTTCAAGGTTCTCGAATCCGCCGTGGCGAACGCCCGGCAGAAGGCCGACCGCGAGGGACTCGCGTTCAAGCCGGAAGACCTCGTGGTCTCCGCGGCCTTCGTGGACGAGGGACCCACCATGAAGCGGTTCCAGCCGCGTGCCCAGGGCCGTGCGTTCCGCATCAACAAGCGCACGAGCCACGTGACCGTGGTCGTGGCGACCCCGGAGAAGGAGGAGGTCCGCTAAGTGGGACAGAAAATCAACCCCAACGGATTCCGTCTGGGCATCACCACCGACCACGTCTCGCACTGGTACGCCGACTCCAACCAGCCGGGTCAGCGCTACAAGGACTACATCCGCGAGGACGTCAAGATCCGCGAGCTCATGTCCAAGGGCATGGACCGCGCCGGCATCTCCAAGGTCGAGATCGAGCGCACCCGTGACCGCGTCCGCGTGGACATCCACACGGCACGTCCGGGCATCGTGATCGGCCGCCGCGGCGCCGAGGCGGACCGCATCCGCGGCGAGCTCGAGAAGCTCACCGGCAAGCAGATCCAGCTCAACATCCTCGAGGTGAAGAACCCGGAGATCGACGCGCAGCTCGTCGCCCAGGGTGTTGCCGAGCAGCTGGCCTCCCGTGTCGCGTTCCGCCGCGCCATGAAGAAGGCCATCCAGTCCGCGCAGCGCGCTGGTGCCAAGGGCATCCGGATCCAGTGCGCCGGCCGTCTGGGCGGTGCGGAGATGTCCCGCTCGGAGTTCTACCGCGAAGGCCGTGTGCCCCTGCACACCCTGCGCGCGAACATCGACTACGGCTTCTTCGAGGCGAAGACCACCTTCGGCCGCATCGGCGTGAAGGTCTGGATCTACAAGGGCGACCTGACCGACAAGGAACTGGCTGCCCAGCAGGCGGCTGCTCCGTCCTCGCGCGGTCGCAACGACCGTCGCGGCGGCGGCGGTGGCGAGCGGCGTCGTCGTCCGAATGACCGTAACGACCGTGGCGGGCGCCGTGAGCGCGACTCCGCCGCAGCCCCCCAGCAGAACAGCGCTGCGGAGGCCAACAACGCAGAGGGTGGTAAGTAATGCTTATCCCACGTCGTGTGAAGTTCCGCAAGCAGCACCACCCGCGTCGGCGGGGACAGGCCAAGGGCGGAACCCAGGTCACGTTCGGCGAGTGGGGCATCCAGGCGATGAGCCCGGCGTACGTCACGAACCGTCAGATCGAGGCCGCGCGTATCGCCATGACCCGTCACATCAAGCGTGGCGGCAAGGTCTGGATCAACATCTACCCGGACCGTCCCCTGACCAAGAAGCCCGCCGAGACCCGCATGGGTTCCGGTAAGGGTTCCCCCGAGTGGTGGGTCGCCAACGTCAAGCCCGGACGCGTCATGTTCGAGATCTCGGGCGTGAGCGAAGAGGTGGCGCGTGAGGCGCTGCGTCTGGCAATCCACAAGCTCCCGATGAAGGCACGCATCGTGCGTCGCGAAGGCGGTGAATGATCAATGGCTATTGGATCCAAGGATCTGAACATGGACAACCTCGCGGCTCTTGACACCGGTGCCCTCACCGACCAGCTGCGCAAGTCCAAGGAAGAGCTGTTCAACCTGCGCTTCCAGGCTGCAACCGGTCAGCTCGAGAGCAACTCGCGTCTGAAGTCCGTCAAGCGCGACATCGCGCGGATCTACACCGTGCTGCGTGAGCGCGAGCTCGGTATCCGCGAGGACGTGGCGCCGGCCGCAGCGAAGACCGAGAAAAAGGCCTCGAAGAAGGCTGCCAAGTCTGAGGATGATGCCAAGTGAGCGAGCAGGTCAACAACGAGACGGCTACGGCCGAGCGCGGTGACCGCAAGTCCCGCCAGGGCTACGTGGTCTCCGACAAGATGGACAAGACCGTGGTGGTCCAGGTCGAGGACCGCGTCAAGCACGCGCTCTACGGCAAGGTGCTGCGCAAGTCCAAGCGTGTGAAGGCGCACGACGAGCAGAACTCCTGCGGCGTCGGCGACCTCGTGCGCATCGTCGAGACGCGTCCGCTGTCCGCCAACAAGAACTGGCGGATCGTGGAGATCATCGAGAAGGCCAAGTAGGGCTTTCCCGCCGGGTCTCGATGGCAGGCCCCCGTCCGGTGTTCCGGGCGGGGGCCTGCTGCGTGTCTGCGCCCGGGCGATTGGAGATCGACGTCCCGACGCGGTAGAGTAGGCCGGTACGCGTGTCGACACACGTGTGCCCTCTGGCTTCGACCCTGCTGAGCCAGAATCCACAGCCGACCTCGTGCCCACGCGGCACGTCCACGGGTCGGCGGCAAGTCCCGCGGTTCGCCGCGGAAGGCGACCCACCCGCTCGGTGGGCACGCTGCGAGAACTTGCCCGTTGATTCTGCGCTCAGTCATGAATCCGGGCAGGGCAGCAGGACGATTTCCCTCGTCCACACGTGCGAGATCACAGCGTGCAAACTTTGCGCAGCGCCCCGGGCCCCTCCTACGGCCTCGGGGGAGACCGTGGCGTGAAGCGTTCACACGACCACCGTTCCGCAAGGCTCGACATTCAGCAGGTTTGGATGAGAACCGGCGCGACGACAGGAGTATTCAGTGATTCAGCAGGAATCGCGGCTGCGGGTTGCCGACAACACGGGTGCGAAGGAAATTCTCACCATCCGTGTGCTCGGTGGATCCGGACGCCGTTACGCAGGCATTGGTGACGTCATCGTCGCCACCGTCAAGGACGCCATCCCCGGCGGCAACGTCAAGAAGGGCGACGTGGTCAAGGCGGTTGTGGTCCGTACTAAGAAGCAGAGGCGCCGTCCCGACGGTTCCTACATCCGTTTCGACGAGAACGCCGCAGTGATCTTGAAGAACGACGGGGACCCCCGCGGCACGCGCATCTTCGGCCCGGTGGGCCGTGAGCTGCGCGACAAGAAGTTCATGAAGATCGTCTCGCTGGCTCCGGAGGTGCTCTGACATGGCTAAATTCAAGATCAAGACCGGCGACCTCGTGCAGGTCATCACCGGCAAGAACAAGGGCGAGCAGGGCAAGGTCCTGCGCGTGATCACCGAGACCTCCCGCGTGGTGGTCGAAGGCGTGAACGTCGTGACCAAGCACAAGCGCGCCAACGCCCAGGGCGAAGCCGGCGGCCTCGTCAAGTCCGAGGCTCCGATCCACATCTCCAACGTGATGCTCGTGGACCCGGAGACCGGCAAGCCGACCCGTGTGGGCTACCGCACCGAGACCGTGGAGCGCGACGGCAAGCAGAAGACCGTCCGCGTTCGCGTGTCCAAGAGCACCGGCAAGGATCTGTGATGAGCGAAACGACCGAAACCAAGTTCACCCCCCGGTTCAAGACCAAGTACCAGGAGACCGTTGCTCCGGCTCTGCAGGAGCAGTTCGGCTACGCGAACGTCATGGAGATGCCGCGCGTGGTCAAGGTCGTGGTCAACATGGGTCTGGGCGAAGCGGCCAAGGACTCCAAGCTGGTGGACAACGCCATCAAGGACCTCACCGCCATCACCGGCCAGAAGCCCGTGATCAACCGAGCCAAGAAGTCCATCGCGCAGTTCAAGCTGCGTGAGGGCATGCCGATCGGCGCGCACGTCACCATGCGCGGCGACCGCATGTGGGAGTTCCTGGACCGTCTGGTCACCCTGGCGCTGCCCCGCATCCGTGACTTCCGTGGTCTGTCCGACCGTCACTTCGACGGCAACGGCAACTACACGTTCGGCCTCACCGAGCAGTCCATGTTCCACGAGATCGACCAGGACAAGATCGATCGTGTGCGCGGCATGGACATCACCGTGGTCACCACCGCCAAGACCGACGACGAAGGCCGTGCCCTGCTCAAGGCGCTCGGCTTCCCGTTCAAGACCAACTGATTCCATCGACGTCAAAAGGTCCCTGCGGGCTGCAACCGGCAGGGAAACCGTGACGAGGAAGGGCTGAAGCCCACATGACAATGACAGATCCCGTCGCAGACATGCTGACGCGTCTGCGCAACGCGAACTCCGCCTACCACGACACCGTGAGCATGCCGTACTCCAAGCTGAAGGCCCGCATCGCGGAGATCCTGAAGGCGGAGGGCTACATCGCGGACTGGTCCGAGGAGCCGGCCCGGGTCGGCAAGACCCTGACCATGTCGCTGAAGTACGGCTCCAACCGTGAGCGCTCCATCGCCGGTGTTCGCCGCATCTCCAAGCCGGGCCTTCGCGTGTACGCGAAGTCCACCAACCTCCCCAAGGTGTTCGGTGGCCTCGGCATCGCGATCCTCTCCACGTCCTCCGGGCTGCTCACTGACAAGCAGGCCGGCAAGAAGGGCGTGGGCGGGGAAGTCCTCGCGTACATCTGGTAACCGGTAGCACAGAAGAAGAAAGGAAGAAGACATGTCACGTATTGGACGTCTCCCGATCTCTGTGCCCGCCGGTGTGGAGGTTTCCGTGGACGGTTCCGCAGTGTCGGTCAAGGGCCCCAAGGGCACGCTGACCCACACCGTCGCGGCACCCATCACGGTGGTCGTCGAGGACGGCACCGTGCAGGTGTCCCGTCCCAACGACGAGCGCGAGTCCCGCTCCTTGCACGGCCTCACGCGTTCCCTGATCGCCAACATGATCCAGGGTGTGTCCGAGGGGTACACCAAGCAGCTGGAGATCGTGGGCACGGGTTACCGCGTGCAGGCCAAGGGGGCCAACCTGGAGTTCGCTCTGGGCTACAGCCACCCGGTTCCCTTCAACGCGCCGGACGGCATCACGCTGTCCGTCGAGGGGAACAACAAGGTCACCGTTTCCGGTATCGACAAGCAGCAGGTTGGCCAGGTCGCCGCGAAGATCCGCTCCCTGCGTCTGCCCGATCCCTACAAGGGCAAGGGCGTCCGCTACGCGGGCGAGCAGATCCGCCGCAAGGCCGGAAAGGCTGGTAAGTAATCATGGCTCTCGTAATCAAGGGAAAGTCGAAGGCTGCTCAGCGCGCACGGCGTCACCGCCGCGTCCGCAAGCACATCGCCGGAACCGCGCTGCGCCCCCGTCTGGTGGTCACGCGTTCCACCCGCCACATGGTCGCCCAGGTGATCGACGACGACAAGGGCTTCACCCTGGTCTCCGCGTCCACCATGGAGAACGACCTGCGTGCGTCGTCCGACGACAAGACCGCCAAGGCCAAGCGCATCGGTGAGCTGATCGCCGAGCGCGCCAAGGCTGCGGGGATCGAGACCGTCGTGTTCGACCGCGGCGGCAACAAGTACCACGGCCGTGTGGCCGCGGTGGCCGAGGGTGCCCGTGAAGGAGGTCTGGCGCTGTGAGCGAGCAGAAGAACGAGAAGGAAACTCAGGTGAGCGAAGCCACCAACGGTTCCAACGAGACGGCTGAGGCGAACGCCTCGCAGCGTGGTTCCGACGAGAACCGCGGTGGCCGCGGCGGTCGCAACGACCGCGGTGGGCGCAACGAGCGCGGCTCCCGCAACGACCGTGGTGGCCGTGGTGGCCGCGGCGGCCGTGACGAGGAGAAGGACAAGTTCCTCGAGCGCGTCGTGACCATCAACCGCGTCTCCAAGGTCGTGAAGGGCGGTCGTCGCTTCAGCTTCACCGCTCTCGTGGTCGTCGGCGACGGCAACGGCATGGTCGGCGTGGGCTACGGCAAGGCCAAGGAAGTTCCCGCGGCCATCTCCAAGGGTGTCGAGGAGGCCAAGAAGAATTTCTTCCGGGTTCCCCGCGTGGAGGACCGCACCATCCCGCACCGTGTGCAGGGTGAGGCCGCGGCCGGCGTCGTCATGCTGCGCCCGGCCACCCCGGGTACCGGCGTGATCGCCGGTGGTCCGGTGCGTGCGGTCCTGGAGTGCGCGGGCATCCACGACGTGCTCTCCAAGTCCCTCGGTTCCTCCAACCAGATCAACATCGTGCACGCGACCATCCAGGCGCTGCGTGAGCTCGAGGAGCCCGCGTCCGTGGCGGCCCGCCGTGGCCTGCCCATGGACGAGGTCGTCCCGGCGCCGTTGCTGCGTGACATCCAGAAGGCAGGTGCCTGATGAACGGAAAGCGCATTCAGGCCACCGGCGCGACCCTGCGCGTGAAGCAGGTCCGCTCCGTGGTCGGTCAGAAGCAGAACATGCGCGACACGCTGCGTTCGCTGGGTCTCAAGCGCCCCGGCCAGGTCGTGGAGCGCAAGGCCGATGCGGCCACCGTGGGCATGATCAACACGGTGACCCATCTCGTAGAGGTTGAGGAGGCTTGAGCATGGCTGAGAACACCCAGAACAAGCGCCACGCTCTGAAGGTTCACCACCTGCGTCCGGCTCCCGGATCGCACCAGGCCAAGACCCGTCTTGGCCGCGGTGAGGCCTCCAAGGGCAAGACGGCGGGCCGCGGTACCAAGGGCACCAAGGCGCGCTACCAGGTCAAGGCCGGTTTCGCGGGCGGGCAGCTGCCGCTGCACATGCGCCTGCCGAAGCTGCGCGGGTTCAAGAACCCGTTCCGCGTGGAGTACCAGGTCGTGAACCTGGACCGTCTCGCGGAGCTGTTCCCCGAGGGTGGCACCGTCACCGTCGCGGACCTCGTGTCCAAGGGTGCAGTGCGCAAGAACCAGCCGGTGAAGGTGCTGGGCAGCGGGGAGATCTCCGTGGCCTTGAACATCACCGCAGACAAGTTCTCGGCCTCCGCGGCCGAGAAGATCGCCGCGGCTGGCGGTTCCACGCAGAACGCGTGAGAAGTTTCCAGCATTCGGTTGTAGGGTGAATCCCTGAACTGGAAGCGGGCCCCGTGCCGGATCACCGGCACGGGGCCCGCTGTTTTTGCCGGGATGTGCGCACGTGGGCCGGGAGGGCCGCGGCACATCCTTCGCTAGACTTGCCCGGGGTCGGAACCCACCGGGCCACCACGTTTTGGAGGAGGACCAGTGCTCAGTGCTTTCGCGCGGGCGTTCACCACGCCGGAGCTGCGCAACAAGCTGCTGTTCACGCTCGCGATCATCGTGATCTACCGGTTGGGGACCTTCATCCCCGCCCCGGGCGTGGACTACGGCAACGTGCAGCAGTGTCTCGCCATGGGAAACACCACGGGCGGAGCGTACGACCTGGTCAACCTGTTCAGCGGAGGTGCGCTGCTGCAGCTGTCGATCTTCGCCCTGGGCGTGATGCCCTACATCACGGCTAGCATCATCGTGCAGCTGCTGCGCGTGGTGATCCCGCGCTTCCAGGAGCTCCACGACGAGGGCGCGCAGGGGCAGACCAAGCTGACCCAGTACACGCGCTACCTCACGATCGGCCTGGCCGCGCTGAACGCCACCACGGTGGTGTCCCTGGCCCGCTCCGGAAGCCTGCTGGGCAACTGCCCCCTCCCGGTGATCCCCGACGACTCCATCATGGTCATCATCATCATGATCATCACCATGACGGCCGGCACCACCGTGATCATGTGGCTGGGGGAGCGCATCACGGACCGCGGCGTGGGCAACGGCATGTCGCTGCTGATCTTCACCTCCATCGCGGCCACGTTCCCGGCGGCTCTCGGGGACATCCTCAAGTCCCGCGGCTGGGGAGTGTTCCTGGGCGTCTGCGCGATCGGCCTCGTGGTGATCACGTGCGTGGTCTTCGTGGAGCAGTCGCAGCGGCGGATCCCCGTGCAGTACGCCAAGCGCATGGTGGGCCGGCGGACGATCGGAGGCACCAGCACCTACATTCCGCTCAAGGTCAACATGGCCGGCGTGATCCCCATCATCTTCGCGTCGTCCATGCTCACGCTGCCCACGATGCTCGCGCAGTTCGCCATGCCGGACGACGGCAGCCCCGCTCCCGGGTGGGTGGACTGGATCAACACGTACCTGGCCGGTGGCGAGCACCCGGTCTACATGGTCACCTACTTCCTGCTGATCGTGGCGTTCACGTACTTCTACGTGTCCATCACGTTCAACCCGGAGGAGGTCTCCAACAACATGAAGCGCTACGGCGGGTTCATCCCCGGCATCCGTGCCGGTCGCCCCACGGAGAACTACCTGCGCTACGTGCTCACGCGCATCACGCTTCCCGGCGCGCTGTACCTGGGCGTCCTGTCCATGATCCCGCTGATCGCCCTGGTGCTGTTCGACGCCAACCAGAACTTCCCGTTCGGCGGACCCTCCCTGCTGATCGTGGTGGGCGTGGGCCTGGACACCGTCAAGCAGATCGACGCGCAGCTGCAGCAGCGCCACTACGAGGGTCTCCTGCGCACCTGAGCCGGTCGCCATCAGACCGGGGCCGCGTGTTGGCGGGCCGTTAGACTGGAGTCCACGTTCACGACGACGCAAGGAGAGAGCATGACCCGCATGTTGATCATCGGACCGCCCGGTGCAGGCAAGGGCACGCAGGCCGCCCGGATCTGCGAGCGGCTGGGCGTTCCCGCCATCTCCACCGGGGACATCTTCCGTGCGAACATCAAGGACCAGACGGAGCTGGGCCGTGAGGCGCAGCGCTACACGGACGCGGGCAACCTGGTGCCGGACTCCGTGACCAACGACATGGTGCGGGACCGGCTGTCCCAGCCGGACACCGCAGCGGGGTTCCTGCTGGACGGCTACCCCCGCAACACGGCACAGGTCGAGGAACTGGACAGGATCCTCGAGACGAGCCAGGTGTCCCTGGACGTGGTGCTCCTGCTCACGGCGGACAACGACGAGCTCGTGTCCCGTCTGCTGGGCCGGGCCCAGGAGCAGGGGCGCACCGACGACACCGAGGACGTCATCCGGCACCGGCTGGACGTCTACGACGAGCAGACCGCTCCCGTGGTGGGCGTCTACGAGGACCGCGGCATCGTGGTCCGTGTGGACGGCCTGGGCAGCATCGACGAGGTCACCGAGCGCATCATGGCGGCGCTGCCCCGCTGACACGGCGGTGCGGCGTCGAGTGCCGCTCACCGGACCGGCGCCGCCGCGCAGTCCACAAAAAATATTCACCATGACCGGGCCCCCGAGGCGGTGCGCGAGCACCGGTTCGGGGGCCCGTCCGCCCACCGCACCGGGCCTCGGGGTCGGGGCCATTGACAACACACGGGAGGAGCCGAGCACTGTGTTCGGACGCCGCAGGATCCAGTTGAAGTCCGACGCCGAGCTGGCGGCCATGTCACGCGCGGGCGTGGTGACGTCCCTGGCGCTCGACGCCGCCGTGGCGGCCGCCGTGCCCGGGGCCACCACCGCGGACCTGGACACGGCGTTCCGTGCCGTCCTGGACGAGCACGGGGCGAGCTCCAACTTCCTCGGCTACCACGGGTATCCCGCTACTGTGTGCACCTCCGTGAACGACGAGGTGGTCCACGGGATCCCGGGGGAGCGGGTGCTGCGGGACGGGGACATCGTCTCGATCGACGGCGGCGCCGTGGTCGGGGGCTGGCACGGTGACTCCGCCCGCACGGTCCTGGTGGGCACCACGCACGATCCCGCGGACCAGCAGCTCTCCGACGTGACCCGGGCCGCCATGTGGCGGGGCATCGCCGCGATGGCCACGGGTACGCACGTGGGGGACATCGGCCTCGCCGTGGAGAACCACGTGCGGGCGGCGGTGGGGGCCCGGCTGGGCATCCTCGAGGACTACGTGGGCCACGGCATCGGCACGGAGATGCACATGGCGCCGGACGTCCCGAACTTCGCGATCAAGCACCGGGGGCCACGCCTGACCACCGGGATGGCACTGGCGATCGAGCCGATGCTCGTGCGCGGGGACATCGAGACCCGCGTGCTCGACGACGACTGGACCGTGGTCACGGTGGACGGTTCCCGCGCGAGCCAGTGGGAGCACAGCGTGTGCCTGCACAGCCAGGGGCTCTGGGTGCTGACCGCCGAGGACGGCGGAGCGGCGGAGCTCGCACCACTGGGAGTCCACCCGGTGCCCATCCCCGGCACCTGAGACCGGCAACCACCACGACCCTGGGACACTCGCAGGGAGAGGACAGCAATGACCACGCAACCCGTTGAGATCACCCCGCGGCCGGAAGCCGGCCAGCTCGTGTTCAAGCCCGCCCGTCGAGGCAAGCCCCCGCTGCACATAGCGGACTTCGACATGGCCGGGCGCAAGGCGTTCCTGAAGGACGCGGGCTACCCCGCCTTCCGGGCGTCCCAGCTGTCCAAGCACTACTTCGAGAGGTTCGAGGCGGACCCCGAGGCCATGACGGACCTGCCGGCGGACCAGCGCGAGGATCTGGTGGCCAAGGCCATGCCCCCGCTGCTGCGGACCGTGCGGCAGCTGCGTGCGGACGAGGGAATGACGGTCAAGTCCGTCCACCGCCTGTACGACAACGCCATGGTCGAGTCCGTGCTGATGCGCTACGACAAGCGGGTCACCATGTGCATCTCCTCCCAGGCGGGCTGCGGCATGAACTGTCCGTTCTGCGCCACGGGCCAGTCCGGCCTCACCCGCAACCTCTCCGCCGCGGAGATCGTGGACCAGGTGGTCCAAGGTGTTCGAGCGCTGCGGGACGGCGCCGTGGGAGACCCCGAAGAAGCGCCGCAACGGGTGTCGAACATCGTGTTCATGGGCATGGGGGAGGCCCTGGCCAACTACAAGGCCACCATGGGGGCGGTCCACCGCATCATCGACCCCTCACCGGACGGGCTGGGCATCTCGGCGCGCGGTCTCACCATGTCCACGGTGGGGCTGGTTCCCGGGATCCGGAAGTTCACGCTCGAGAAGCTGCCCATCACGCTCGCGCTCTCCCTGCACGCCCCGGACGACGAGCTGCGTGACGAGCTCATTCCGATCAACACACGCTGGAAGGTGGACGAGGCCCTCGACGCCGCCCGGGACTACTACGACGCCACGGGCCGGCGCGTGTCCATCGAGTACGCCCTGATCCGGGACATCAACGACCAGGGCTGGCGCGCGGACCTGCTGGGGGAGAAGCTCAACAAGCGCGGCGGCGGCTGGGTGCACGTCAACCCCATCCCGCTCAACCCCACACCGGGCTCCAAGTGGACGGCGTCCCGTCCGGGCGTGGAGCAGAACTTCGTGGAGCGCCTGCGCGCCCACGGGATCCCCACCACGGTGCGCGACACCCGCGGGTCGGACATCGACGGCGCGTGCGGGCAGCTGGCCACGGAGGTCTGACGGTCGCTGCGGAACCACCCCGCCGTCGCTTGCGCCAACACGCAGAACCGGGTAGTGTCGTCGGTTGGTTGTTTGTGCTCGCAGATCGAGTCATGCCCGGAACCCACCCCCTCGTTGCCACGTGTGGCGCGGGGTTGTTCGTCTGGGCAGCTGGAAGCGGGCACCGCCGTCCGGATAGACACCCGGACCCCTCGAGAAGTTAGCGGAGGATATGGCCAAGAAAGACGGAGTCATCGAGATCGAAGGCACTGTGGTCGAGGCACTGCCCAATGCGTCGTTCCGTGTGGAGCTGACCAACGGGCACAAGGTGCTCGCCCACATCTCTGGCAAGATGCGCCAGCACTACATCCGGATCCTCCCCGAGGACCGCGTGGTGGTGGAGCTCAGCCCCTACGACCTCTCCCGAGGCCGGATCGTCTACCGCTACAAGTAGCATCCAGGCCCCGTGCTCGCGCAGACAGCGTCCGCACGGCAGGGGTCGGAGTGCACACGCCATTACGAGTACGCGAAGGAATGCGATGAAGGTCCAACCGAGCGTCAAGCAGATCTGCGACAAGTGCAAGGTGATCCGCCGCAACGGGCGGGTCATGGTGATCTGCGAGAACCCCCGGCACAAGCAGCGCCAGGGCTGACGGGAACGCTCCCGCCCACGCAAGTGGATTGACAAGAACGGACACCGCAGCCGCCGCCCCAGGGCGCGGCAACCCCCGGCACGGAGGCCGGAGACCGGTCGCAGCACGATCGGGACGCGGTGTTCAAGACCTCCGGAACATCAAGGAGAACCGCCACTATGGCTCGTCTCGCAGGCGTTGATCTTCCCCGTGAAAAGCGGCTGGAAGTTGCGCTGACCTACATCTACGGCGTGGGCCGCACCCGCGCACTCGAAACTCTGGAAGCCACGGGCATCTCCGGGGACGTGCGCGTCAAGGATCTCACCGATCCGCAGCTCGTGGAGCTGCGTGACTACATCGAAGGCAACTACAAGGTCGAAGGCGATCTTCGCCGTGAGGTGGCCGCCGACATCCGCCGCAAGGTCGAGATCGGCAGCTACCAGGGCCTGCGTCACCGTCGGGGTCTGCCCGTCCACGGCCAGCGCACCAAGACCAACGCGCGCACCCGCAAGGGTCCCAAGCGCACGGTCGCCGGTAAGAAGAAGTAATCGCGGCCGCCGTCCAGTGGGCGGCTGACCGACGTCGAAGATCTTTGTAGGAGAATCCATGGCCCAGAAAACTCGCGCGACGGCCGCTCGCAAGCCGCGTCGCAAGGTGAACAAGAATGTGACCCAAGGTCAGGCTCACATCAAGTCCACGTTCAACAACACCATCGTGTCCATTACCGACCCCTCGGGTGCGGTCCTGTCGTGGGCCTCGGCCGGCGGCATGGGCTTCAAGGGCTCGCGCAAGTCCACTCCGTTCGCCGCGCAGCAGGCCGCCGAGGCCGCGGCCAAGGGCGCCCAGGAGCACGGCATGCGCAAGGTGGATGTGTTCGTCAAGGGACCGGGCTCGGGGCGCGAGACCGCGATCCGCGCTCTGCAGGCCACCGGGCTGGAGGTCGGCTCCATCCAGGACGTGACCCCGTCCGCGCACAACGGCTGCCGTCCCCCCAAGCGCCGCCGCGTCTGACTCGTGTCGCGTGGTCACCGGGCTCCCAGGAGCCCGGTGACCACGCATCGACGCGGTGACCTCGCCTGCTCACCGCGGCATCCACCCATTTTGTTTTCCACCACCTGCGTGCGTCATATGGCGGAGGCACGCTGAAAGGAAACATCAGTGCTCATCGCACAGCGCCCCACCCTCACGGAAGAGGCTGTGGCCGAGAACCGCTCCCGGTTCGTGATCGAACCCCTCGAGCCGGGTTTCGGGTACACCCTCGGCAACTCCCTGCGCCGCACGCTCCTGTCCTCCATCCCCGGGGCCTCCGTGACCAGCATCCGCATCGACGGCGTGCTGCACGAGTTCTCCACCGTGGAGGGCGTCAAGGAGGACGTCACCGAGCTCATCCTGAACATCAAGAAGCTCTCGCTGTCCTCCGAGGAGGACGAGCCCGTCACCGCGTGGCTGCGCAAGCAGGGCCCGGGCGAGGTCACCGCGGCTGACATCTCGGCTCCGGCCGGTGTCGAGGTGCACAACCCCGAGCTGCACATCGCGACCCTTAACTCGAAGGGCCAGCTCGAGATCGAGCTGACCATCGAGCGCGGCCGCGGCTACGTCTCGGCGTCCCAGAACAAGTCCGGTGACGCGGAGGTCGGTCGGATCCCCGTGGACTCGATCTACTCTCCCGTGCTCAAGGTGACCTTCCGCGTGGAGGCCACCCGTGTGGAGCAGCGCACCGACTTCGACAAGCTCATCCTCGACGTGGAGACCAAGGAGGCCATCTCTCCGCGCGACGCGGTGGCTTCGGCCGGCACCACGCTGGTGGAGCTGTTCGGGCTGGCCCGCGAGCTGAACTCCGCGGCGGAAGGCATCGAGATCGGTCCTTCGCCCACGGACGCGGCCGCCGCCGCGGACATGGCGCTGCCCATCGAGGACCTCGAGCTGTCGGTCCGGTCCTACAACTGCCTCAAGCGCGAGGGCATCCACAGCGTGGGTGAGCTCGTGGGTCGTTCCGAGGCCGATCTGATGGACATCCGCAACTTCGGTGCCAAGTCCATCGACGAGGTCAAGGACAAGCTCGGCGAGCTCGGTCTGGCCCTCAAGGACTCCCCTCCGGGCTACGACCTCGCCGCCCACGCGGCGTCGCTCGAGGACGAGGACGACAACAACAACCCGTTCGACGTCGATCTCGACTGACGCCCACACCACTTTCCGTGCCCCGCGGGCGATGAGTTGCCCGCGCGGGACCGATCACCAGGAGATCTACTATGCCTACCCCTACCAAGGGACCCCGTCTCGGCGCCGGGCCGACCCACGAGCGCATGATCCTCTCGAACATGTCCCAGCAGCTGTTCGAGCACAAGCGGATCACCACCACCGTGACCAAGGCCAAGCGCCTGCGTCCGGTGGCGGAGCGGCTCATCACCTTCGCCAAGCGCGGTGACCTGGCCTCCCGCCGTCGGGTCATGCGTCAGCTGACCGACAAGTCCGTGGTGCACGAGCTGTTCACCAGCATCGCGCCGGCCATGGAGGGTCGCGAAGGCGGCTACACCCGCATCACCAAGATCGGCAACCGCAAGGGCGACAACGCCCCCATGGCCGTCATCGAGCTCGTGATGGAGCCCGTGGCCTCCAAGGCGACCGTGTCCGAGGCCGAGCGCGCCACGGCCAAGGCTGCCCCGGCTCCCGCCGCTCCCGTGGACACCCCCGCCGGTTCCACCACCGCGGACGTCCAGGAGAAGGAGATCCCGGCCGACGAGCAGGCTCCTGCCGTGGGCTCGGAGGAGGCCGCTGAGGTCGCCGCCGAGAACTCGGAGGCCGAGTTCCCGGGTTCGCACGCTCCGCTCGAGTCCGGTGAGGCCCCCGAGGGCTTCTCGGTCAAGGGCAACCGCAACTCCATGAAGTACCACGTGCCCGGTTCGCGCTGGTACTCCGGCACCACCGCGGAGATCTGGTTCGACTCTCCGGCCAACGCCGAGGCCGCCGGCTTCCAGCCCGCGGGCGGCGCCGCCGCGCAGAAGATCTCCGAGTAGTCTCGGGTTCTTCGGTCGAACGGACACCGGAGACGACGCCGCCGCAGGTTGCCTGCGGCGGCGTCGTCGTCTCCGAGAACGAGAGGGAGACCTGTGGGGCAGGAGCAGATCAGACTGCGGATCGACCTGGCGTACGACGGTGCGCCGTTCAAGGGGTGGGCGCGGCAACCGGGTCTGCCGAGCGTCCAGGCGGCCCTGGAGGACGCGCTCTCCCTCATCTTCCGCGAGGCGTGTCCCACCGTGGTGGCCGGACGCACGGACACGGGGGTGCACGCCCGGCACCAGACCGTGCACGTGGATGTGCCCCGGCAGCGCTGGCAGCAGCAGAGCAGGCGGCGTGGCATGTCACGCGACGTCGTGCGCGGCGGCGTGCCCACGCAGCATGGTGACGGGGAGACGGGGGCGGGCGCGCCCGTGCCGGAGCTGACGCGGCGGCTGAACGGGGCGCTGAACAGGGTGCTCGGCAAGGATCGGGCCGCGGAGGGATGGGCGCCCGCCGTGGGCGCCGTGGTGGTGCGGGACGTGTCCGTGGCCGAGGTGGGCTTCGACGCGCGCTTCTCGGCGCTGTCCCGCGGCTACCTCTACCGCGTGGCCGATGCCGTGACGGGCCACGACCCGCTGGCGCGCACGTACTCCTGGTGGGTGGACGAGAGGCTCGACGTGGCCGCCATGGACCGGGCGGTGCGAGACCTCCTGGGTCTGCACGACTTCCTGAGCTTCTGCAAGCCTCGCGAGGGTGCGACCACGGTGCGCGAGCTGCAGCGGGCGTCCGTCACGCGCGGGGCGGACGGCATGATCACGGCGGCGCTCACCGCCGATGCCTTCTGCCACCACATGGTGCGCTCGATCGTGGGCGCGGTGGTGCGCGTGGGGCAGGGGCGGCACGACGCCCCGTGGCCCGCTCAGCGGCTCGAGGCACGGGTCCGGGACGCCGCCGTGGCGATGGCCCCGGCCCACGGCCTGGTCCTGGACGCGGTGCACTATCCCGACGCGCAGGAACTCGCCGAGCGTGCGCGCGTGACCCGAGCCCGGCGAGACGACGACTGACGGCCGGGGAGCGCACGGGTGCTCCCCGGGGCAGTCCTGGCCGTGAGTGGCGGGCGGAGCGGGGATCCGGTATCATCGAACGCTGTTGTGCGTGTTCTGCCCCGGTTCACGTGTACCCGCAGCGGTCGCTCATGTTGCAGAGCGCAGGGCCGTGCGGTGCACCGGGTTGCGGACGCACGGATGCCGCCCGGATCTCACCCGGGCCCCGAAGCACAGCAGAACCGATTGACACGAGTAATCGTGTCTTCACCAGACAAACGAAGGCAGATCAACGTGCGTACGTACACTCCGAAGCCCGGTGACGTCCAGCGTCAGTGGCACGTCATCGACGCCACCGACGTCGTCCTGGGTCGTCTTGCCAGCCAGACCGCAACACTGCTGCGCGGGAAGCACAAGCCGACCTTCGCTCCCCACGTGGACACCGGCGATTTCGTCATCATCATCAACGCGGAGAAGGTGGCCCTCACCGGCTCCAAGCTCCAGAAGAAGCGCGCCTACCGCCACTCCGGCTACCCGGGCGGACTCAAGTCCACCAGCTACGCCGAGCTGCTCGAGAAGAACCCCACGCGCGCCGTGGAGAAGGCCGTCAAGGGGATGCTGCCCAAGAACAAGCTGGCAGCCCAGCAGCTGTCCAAGCTCAAGGTCTACGCCGGTGCCGAGCACCCGCACCAGGCGCAGCAGCCCAAGCCCTACGAATTCACGCAGGTCGCCCAGTAATTCGGGCCAACGAAGAACACATAAGGAGAATCGTGGCTCAGAACACTGAAGAGCAGATCACCGAGGACGTGGAGCTGACCAGCTACACCTCCGAGTCCACCGAGTCCGTGGCCGGTGGCGCCGCCATGTCGGAGCGCCCCGCCCTGACCGTTCCCGGCCAGGCCGTGGGCCGCCGCAAGCAGGCCGTTGCCCGCGTGCGCCTCATCCCCGGCTCCGGCAAGTGGACCGTCAACGGCCGCAGCCTGGAGGAGTACTTCCCCAACAAGCTGCACCAGCAGGAGGTGAACGATCCGTTCACCCTCCTCGAGCTGCAGGGCGGCTACGACGTCATCGCCCGCATCTCCGGCGGCGGCCCCTCCGGCCAGGCCGGTGCACTGCGCCTGGGCGTGGCTCGCGCGCTCAACGAGATCGACGCCGAGCACAACCGTCCCGCCCTCAAGAAGGCAGGCTTCCTGACCCGTGACGCCCGCGTCATCGAGCGCAAGAAGGCCGGCCTCAAGAAGGCGCGCAAGGCTCCGCAGTACTCCAAGCGCTAAACGACGCCACCCAGGCCTCGGCCGGGTTCCGTCTCGCAGGGTCCCGTTCCTCGGTTTCGGCCGAGGCCCGGGGCCCTGCGTCGTTTTGCGCTTGGCTCCCCTCGCGCTGTGCGAGGCCGTCCAGGCCTCGGCCGGGTTTCGTCTCGCGGGGTCCCGTTCCTCGGTTTCGGCCGAGGCCCGGG
>NZ_KV807506.1:28118-284326 GCF_001812045.1 Kocuria sp. HMSC066H03 | reverse complement strand
GGGGGGGGGGGGGGGGGGGGGGGGGGGGGGGGGCGCGCGGGCGGGCGCGGCGTCGTCGTGCCCGGTGTTGCGCGGGTAACCGGCGCGTGACGCGGGCGTAAAGTGTGAAGTGGAGCACCGCCGCTCCCACCGCACCGTCACGAGAGGGCCCGCATGAGCAAGCAACCGGAGCAGCAGCAGGAGAACGCGATCATCGCGAAGGCAGAGAACGAGGCGGCGAGGCACGCCGAGCAGGACAGCGCGGTGGACGAGGCGCTCAAGAAGGAGCAGCACCGGGTGTCGGTGGTGGAGGACTACGCGGCCGAACTGGACGAGATCTCCGAGCTGGACAGGAAGCTCCACAAGACGACCGGCGCGGGGGATTCCCAGGCCTGGACGATCGGTTACCCGTACGACGAAAAGCTCTCCCGCAAGGACTACGAGCGCACCAAGCGCGCGCTGCAGATCGAGCTCCTCAAGCTCCAGCTCTGGATCAAGGAGACCGGGCAGAAGCTGCTCATCATCTTCGAGGGGCGCGACGCCGCGGGCAAGGGCGGCGCGATCAAGCGCTTCACGGAGCACCTGAACCCCCGCGGGGCGCGGGTGGTGGCGCTCGAGAAGCCCACGGACATCGAGCAGACGCAGTGGTACTTCCAGCGCTACGTGCAGCACCTGCCCTCCGGTGGGGAGATCGTGCTCATGGACCGCTCCTGGTACAACCGCGCGGGCGTGGAGCGCGTCATGGGCTACTGCACCTCCCAGGAGTACTACGAGTTCATGCGCCAGGCCCCCGAATTCGAGCGCATGCTCGTGAACTCCGGAACGCACCTGATCAAGTTCTGGTTCTCCGTGACCCGGGCCGAGCAGCTCGCACGGTTCCAGTCCCGCCGCACGGACCCCGTGCGCCAGTGGAAGCTCTCGCCCACGGATGTGGCCTCCCTGGACAAGTGGGACGACTACACCGAGGCGAAAGAAGCCATGTTCTTCTACACGGACACCGGCGACGCGCCCTGGACCGTGATCAAGTCCAACGACAAGAAGCGGGCCCGCCTGGAGGCCATGCGTCACGTCCTGACGCAGTTCGACTACCCCAACAAGGACCGCGCGCTCGTGGGGGACGTGGACTCCAAGATCGTGGGCGGGGCCACGGACTTCACCGACGACAACGGCACCAACCCCGACGGCTTTCCCGTGGTTCGCCCCGGGAAGGACTGACGGGGTGCGGCTGCAACCGGCCGGATGGCCGTAGGATGATCTGCGATGTCTAGAATCTTTGGAACGGACGGCGTCCGCGGTCTCGCGAACGGCCTCCTCACAGCTGAACTGGCCATGGAACTGTCGCAGGCCGCGGCAATCGTCCTGGGACACCGCCACGCACCCGAGGGCAGACGGCCCACCGCGGTGGTGGCACGGGACGGTCGCGCGAGCGGCGAGTTCATCGGCGCCGCCGTCACCGCAGGGCTCGCGAGCTCCGGCGTGGACGTGTACGACGCCGGGGTGCTGCCCACCCCGGCTGCGGCCTACCTTGTGGGCGACATCGACGCCGACTTCGGTGTGATGATCTCCGCGTCCCACAATCCGGCGCCGGACAACGGCATCAAGTTCCTGGCCCACGGGGGCAAGAAGTTGCCGGATGCCGTGGAGGACACCATCCAGCAGGTCTACGAGGCCAAGGACTTCGTGCGCCCCACAGGTGCCGACGTGGGCCGCGTGACACGGCTGTCCGACGCCGAGGACCGCTACATCCTGCACCTGGTGGGAGCCATTCCCCACCGGCTGGACGGGCTCTCGATCGTGCTGGACTGCGCGCACGGCGCGGCGTCTGGGGCGTCCCCGGACGCCTTCCGCGACGCGGGCGCCACGGTGCACGTGATCGGTGCGGAACCGGACGGGCTGAACATCAACGACGGTGTGGGTTCCACCCACCTCGGTCCGCTGAAGCAGGCGGTTCGTGAACTCGGGGCGGACCTCGGCATCGCGCACGACGGCGACGCCGACCGCTGCCTCGCGGTGGACCACACGGGCACGGAGGTGGACGGCGACCAGATCATGTGCATCCTGGCGATTGCCATGAAGGAGGCCGGGCGGCTGAACCAGGACACGCTGGTGGCCACGGTCATGAGCAACCTGGGTCTGCAGCTGGCCCTGGACGAGGCCGGGATCACCCTGGTGCGGGCCTCGGTGGGGGACAGGTACGTCCTGGAGTCCATGGTGGCCAACGGCTACAACCTGGGTGGCGAGCAGTCCGGCCACGTGATCATGGCGGACTACGCCACCACGGGTGACGGTCTGCTCACGGGGCTCATGCTGGCCTCCCGCGTGGCGCAGACGGGCATGCCGCTGCAGGAGCTCGCCACCACCATGACGCGGATGCCGCAGGTGATGATCAACGTGAAGAACGTGGACAAGGCCGCGGCCAAGACCAGTGAGCCGGTCCTCGAGGCCGTGGCCCGCACCGAGGAGCGGCTCGGGGCGGAGGGGCGTGTTCTGCTGCGTCCGTCCGGCACCGAGCCTGTGGTCCGGGTGATGGTGGAGGCCGCCACCCACGACGACGCCCAGCGCGAGGCGGAGCAGCTGGTGGCCGTGGTCGAGGAGCACCTGAGCCTCCAGGGCTGAGCGCCCCGCACGGCGTGTGCCGAGATGAACGAGGGCCCCGCATCCGTCACGGATGCGGGGCCCTCGTTCTCAGAAGGGACGGGTGGGTCAGACGGCGGGACCGGAGTGGCGGCCCTCGGTGCCCGCGGTGCCGGGCTTGGCAGCCAGGGCGTCGCGGATCTCGGTGAGCAGCACGGTGTTGGGATCGGCCGGTTCCGCGGCGGGCTCGATGCCCAGACGGCGGTTGCGGCGCTCGATCATCTTGTTCATGGGCATCACGATGCAGAAGTACACTGCGGCGGCGATGAGCAGGAAGTTGACGACGGCGGTGAGCAGCACACCGAACTTGAGGTCGTTGCCGTTGAGCGTGACCACGGCGAAGTCGTCGAAGTTGGGGGACCCGACGAGGGCGGAGATGGCGGGCATGAGCACGCTCTCCACGAGGGCGTTGACGATCTGGGAGAAGGCCGCGCCGATGATGACGGCAACGGCGAGATCCATCACGTTGCCCTTCATGATGAATTCCTTGAAACCATTGAACATGCCGCTCAGCGTACACACAGGTTTCGGAAAGGAAGAAATCGATAGGTGACAAGCGGTGACCATCACGGTCGCACAACGGTGGGCGGGTGAACCGGGTTCCGACGCGAGGCGGTCAGTTCTTGCGCAGCAGCACCCGTCGGATCTTGTGGTCGTGGTCCTTGGACAGGATCAGGCGGGCCCGCCCCCGGGTGGGGCGCACGTTCTGCTCCAGGTTGGGCTCGTTGATCCGGTGCCAGATGTCCGTGGCCACGTCCCGTGCCTCGTCGTCGGTGAGGTTCGCGTAGCGGTGGAAGTAGGAGTCGGGATCGGCGAACGCCGAGGACTGCAGGGCCTGGAAGCGCTCCACGTACCAGCGCTCGATGTCACTGGTGCGGGCGTCCACGTAGATGCTGAAGTCGAAGAAGTCGCTCAGGGCCAGGGCGGTGCGGTTGCCGCTCTCCAGCTTGGCGGGTGCGAGCACATTGAGGCCCTCCACGATCACGACGTCCGGGCGGGTCACCACCACCTCCTCGTCCGGGAGGATGTCGTAGGTGACGTGGGAGTACTTGGGTGCGCGGACCTCGGCCGCGCCCGACTTGATCTCGGCCACGAAACGCAGCAGCGCTCGCCGGTCGTAGGACTCGGGGAACCCCTTGCGGTCCATCAGCCCTCGGCGCCGCAGCTCGGCGTTGGGGTGGAGGAAGCCGTCGGTGGTGACCAGCTGCACGTTGGGGGTGGAGGGCCACCGGGAGAGCATCTCGCGCAGCAGGCGGGCGGTGGTGGACTTCCCCGCGGCCACGGAGCCGGCGATCCCGATCACGAAGGGTGTTCGTGCGTGGTGCTCACCCAGGAACGAGTTCGTCGCGGCGTTGAGCTGCGTGGAGGACATGTCGTAGAGCGTGAGCAGGCGGGAGAGGGGGAGGTAGACCTCCCGCACCTCGTCCACGTCCAGGCGGTCGCCGAGACCGCGCAGGTTCTCGATCTCCTGCGCGGTGAGGGGGACGTCGATCTCGTGCGAGAGTCTGGACCACGTCTGTCGGTCCAGCTCCACGAAGGGAGAGACGCGCTGGGTGGTGGGCTGGGTGCTCATGCTCGGACCAGTGTAGGCCCGAGGCCGTGGTGCCACGCACATGCGGGATGGCGTTTCCGGTAGAATGCATCTTCATGTGTGGAATTGTGGGATATGTGGGCTCAAAGGGCGTTGACGGTCGGTCGCACGGCGCACTGGACGTCATTCTCGAGGGGCTCCGCCGCCTCGAGTACCGCGGGTACGACTCCGCCGGGGTCGCCGTGATCGCGGATCACGACGTGGAGTACCGCAAGAAGGCGGGCAAGCTCAGCAACCTGATCGGCGAGCTCGAGGCGGATCCTCTGCCCGAGTCCACGATCGGGATCGGGCACACCCGGTGGGCCACCCACGGCGGCCCCTCGGACGTCAACGCGCACCCCCACGTGGTAGACGGCGGCAAGCTCGCCATGATCCACAACGGCATCATCGAGAACTTCAGCGAGATCAAGCGCGAGCTGGCCGCCCAGGGCGAGACCTTCGTGTCCGAGACGGACACCGAGGTGGCCGCCGTGCTGCTGGCCCGCACCTACGACGCGCAGGACCCCGAGCACAAGGACCTCACGGTCGCCATGCAGGACACCTGCCGTCGGCTGGAGGGTGCCTTCACCCTGCTGGCCGTCCACGCGGACGTCCCGGACCGCGTGGTCGCGGCCCGCCGCAACTCCCCGCTCGTGATCGGCCTGGGCGAGCACGAGAACTTCCTGGGCTCGGACGTCTCCGGCTTCATCGACTACACCAAGCGTGCGGTGGAGATGGGCCAGGACCAGATCGTCACCATCACCGCCGAGGACTACGCGATCGTCGACTTCCACGGCAACCCCGCCGAGGGCAAGCCCTTCGACATCGAGTGGGACGCCGCCGCCGCCGAGAAGGACGGCTACCCCTCCTTCATGGAGAAGGAGATCCACGACCAGCCCTCCGCCGTGGCGGACACCCTCCTCGGGCGCCTGGACGAGAACGGCCGTCTCACGCTGGACGAGATCAAGATCGACGAGTCCCTGCTGCGCTCGATCGACAAGATCGTGGTGATCGCGTGCGGCACGGCGGCCTACGCCGGCCAGGTGGCGCGCTACGCCATCGAGCACTGGTGCCGGATCCCCACCGAGGTGGAGCTGGCCCACGAGTTCCGCTACCGCGACCCGATCGTGAACGAGAAGACCCTGGTGGTCGCCGTGTCCCAGTCCGGGGAGACCATGGACACCCTCATGGCGGTGCGCCACGCGCAGGAGCAGGGCGCCAAGGTAGTGGCCATCTGCAACACCAACGGCTCCACGATCCCGCGTGAGGCCGACGCCGTGCTCTACACGCACGCCGGCCCCGAGATCGCCGTGGCCTCCACCAAGGCATTCCTGGCCCAGATCACGGCCGCCTACCTGCTGGGCCTGTACCTCGCACAGCTGCGGGGCAACAAGTTCAAGGACGAGATCGCCACGCTGCTGTCCGAGCTGGAGGCCATGCCGGGGAAGATCCAGCGGGTGCTGGACGAGGTGGAGCCGCAGGTCAAGGAGCTCGCCACGAGCATGAAGGACGCCGAGTCCGTGCTGTTCCTGGGGCGCCACGTGGGCTTCCCTGTGGCCATGGAGGGCGCCCTCAAGCTCAAGGAGATCGCCTACATCCACGCGGAGGGCTTTGCCGCGGGTGAGCTCAAGCACGGGCCCATCGCCCTGATCGACCAGGGCCAGCCCGTCATCGTGATCGTTCCCTCGCCGAACGGGCGGGACTCGCTGCACGCCAAGGTGGTCTCCAACATCCAGGAGATCCGCGCCCGCGGCGCCGAGACCATCGTGATCGCCGAGGAGGGTGACGAGGCCGTGCGCGAGTTCGCCAACCACGTGTTCTACGTCCCCGAGGCCCCCACGCTCATGCAGCCGCTCGTGGCCACGGTGCCCCTGCAGATCTTCGCGTGCGAGCTCGCGGGAGCCAAGGGTTACGACGTGGACCAGCCGCGCAACCTGGCCAAGTCCGTCACGGTCGAGTAGCCGCACCAGGTTCCAGCGCACGGCGGGTGGTGCCCCTTCACGGGGGCGCCACCCGCCGTCGTCGTTCCCGGGGCGGTGGCCGCGGGCACGCGCTCCACGGCCGGGCGGCCTCCAGAGTTCCGGGGGCCAGGACGCGGCGTGCTGAGGGCGGCAGGTCGAAGGACGGGGGGCGTGGAGCGGCCGCCGGGGTCCCGGCACGACGACGCCGCGCGGCCACCGAGCGGGGGCGGGCCGCCCGAGCGAGCCGGGCCCGGCAGCCCCGGACGTCGCCGCACCCGCACCGCCGGCGGGGCCGCCCCCGCGGGTCTGGCACGGCCACGTGCAGCACCTTCAGGGGGTCGGAGCGCGCCGCTAGGCTGGCGGCATGATCGTGGGCACCGGCGTGGACATCGTGGACATCGCGCGCTTCGAGCGGCAGCTCGAGCGCACTCCCCGCTTGCGGGAACGGCTGTTCGTGCCGCACGAGCGGGAGCTCGCCCCGCGGTCCCTCGCGGCGAGGTTCGCCGTCAAGGAGGCCGCGGCCAAGGCGCTGAACGCGCCGCCCGGCATGATCTGGCAGGACTGCTGGGTCACCAACGACCCCCACGGAGCGCCCCGGCTGCACACCACGGGCACCGTGGAACGGGAGCAGCGCGCACGCGGTGTGCGGACCTGGCACGTGAGCATCTCCCACGACGGCGGCATGGCCGTGGCGTTCGTCGTGGCGGAGGGGCAGGGAGGGACGAACCATGATTGACGGATTTTCCGGCGCCGCCGTCCGCGCGGCGGAGCAGCCGCTGCTGGACGAGGGGTGGGGGGACGAGCTGATGCGCCGCGCGGCGCTGGGCCTGGCGCGCGAGTGCGAGCAGCAGCTGCGCGGGCACACCCGCCGGGGCACACTCGCGGGACGCAGGGTCGTGGTGCTCGTGGGCACCGGCAACAACGGCGGGGACGGACTGTGGGCGGGGACGTTCCTGCGTCGTCGCGGGGTGTCGGTGGTGGCCGTGCTCACGGGCTCGCGCGCTCACGAGGCGGGACTGGCGGCCTTCACCCGGGCGGGCGGCGTCGTCATGCGGCTGGTCGGGGACGACCCGCAGGGCAGGGCCGAACCAATCGGAGGCACGGAGGCGGCGGATCCCCTCCGCGTGACCGAAGCGGCGGCCCTGCTGCACTCGGTGGACCTCGTGCTGGACGCGGTTCTCGGCACCGGCGCGAGCGGCGGACTCCGCGGACCGGTCGCAGACCTGGTGCGAGCGTTCGAGGAACAACGGGACGCGGACGCGCGCGGGGAGCGCAGCGGTCCCCGGGTGGTGGCGTGCGACATCGTCTCGGGCGTCTCGGCGGACACCGGTGAGACGCCGGAGCCCGTGCTGGGTGCGGACGCCACCGTGACGTTCGGGGGCGCGAAGACCGGGCACGTGGTCTCCCCGGGCGAACAGGCCGCCGGATCACTCACGGTGGTGCCGATCGGCATCGAGGACCAGCTGGGCTCTGCGGCGGTGCACCGGCTCGAGGCCCGCGACGTCCTCGCCGCGTGGCCGCGGCCCGGGGCCACCGACACCAAGTACACGCGCGGGGTGCTGGGCGTCGTGGCCGGCGCGCCGAGCTATCCGGGCGCGGCCATCATGTGCACCCAGGCCGCGGTGAACGCCGGCGCGGGCATGGTCCGCTTCCTGGGGGACTCCACGGCGCGCGCCATGGTGCTCGCCCGCAGCCCCGAGGTCGTGTGCTCCGACGACCAGCCGTGGGACGTGCACGTCCAGGCATGGCTCGCGGGCCCCGGCGTGGTGGGGGACGAGGCCCAGGCGGCCCGTGTCGAGGCCGTGATCGAGGCCGCGGAGCCCGCCGTGCTGGACGCCGGGGCGCTCGACGCCGCCGCCCGCTCGGTCGCGGACGCCCGGCTGGGCCCGCACAAGATCCTCACCCCGCACGCGGGGGAGCTGTCCCAGATCTTCGAGTGGCTGCACGGCTTCGGGCTGTGCGAGTCGGGGGTCGAGCGCACGGCCATCGAGGCGAACCCTCTGCGCTGGGCCAGGGAGGCCGCCCGCGTGACCGGGGCCACCGTGCTGCTCAAGGGCGCCACCACGGTGATCGCCTCACCGGTGGGTGCCACGGGATCCCCGGAGGATTCTGAGTGCCTGTGCCTCAGCGTGGGCGGGGCCAGCCCGTGGCTCGCGACCGCCGGGTCCGGGGACACGCTCGCGGGAATCCTGGGGACCGTGCTCGCCCACGTGGCCGAGCACCCGGATGCCCTGGCGGGTCTGGGCCCGTGGGCGTGCGGGGACGGCCGGTGGGCCACGGCCGCGGCGCTCGGAGCCGGCCTGCACGCGCTCGCCTCGCGTGCCCACGGGGAGGGCCCCGTGCCCCCGTCCGTGCTCGCCGAGAATGTGCGCACGGTCCTCACGCGTCCCTGAGCAGGCCCCGGAGCGACTAAGGTGGGAGGTTGGCCGAGGGCGGGGGACCCGCACTCGGCCCCACCACACCTTGAGGAGAACCACATGGAAGTTTGGCCCGGACACCCGTATCCACTGGGCGCCACGTTCGACGGCACGGGGACCAATTTCGCGATCTTCTCCGAGGTCGCGGACCGCGTGGAGCTGTGCCTGTTCGACGAGGACGGCACGGAGACCCGCGTTGAGGTCACCGCCGTGGACAGCTACGTGTGGCACTGCTACCTCCCGGCGGTCCAGCCCGGCCAGCGCTACGGCTACCGCGTGCACGGCCCGTGGGACCCCGCCCAGGGGCTGCGCTGCAACCCCGACAAGCTGCTGCTGGACCCCTACGCCAAGGCCGTGGAGGGCGGGATCGACTGGGACGAGTCCCTGTTCTCCTACAACTTCGGCGACGAGGACTCCGAGAACCACCAGGACTCCGCACCGCACATGATGAAGGCCGTGGTGATCAACCCGTTCTTCGACTGGGAGGGCGACCGCACCCCCCACACGCCGTACCACAAGTCCGTGATCTACGAGGCGCACGTCAAGGGGCTCACGGAGCAGCACCCCGAGGTTCCCGAGGAGCAGCGCGGCACCTACGCGGGGGTCTCCCACCCGTCCGTGATCGCCCACCTCAAGAAGCTGGGCGTCACCGCGGTGGAGCTCATGCCCGTGCACCAGTTCGTGCAGGACTCCACGCTGCTGGAGAAGGACCTGCGCAACTACTGGGGCTACAACACCATCGCGTTCTTCGCCCCGCACAACGAGTACAGCGCCGCCTCCCACCTGGGCAGCCAGGTGCAGGAGTTCAAGGCCATGGTCCGGGCCCTGCACCAGGCGGACATCGAGGTCATCCTGGACGTGGTCTACAACCACACGGCCGAGGGCAACCACATGGGCCCCACGCTGTCCATGAAGGGCATCGACAACAACGCGTATTACCGCACCGTGGACGACGACCACAAGTTCTACATGGACTACACGGGCACGGGGAACTCGCTCAACGTGCGCCACCCGCACTCGCTGCAGCTCATCATGGACTCGCTGCGCTACTGGGTCACCGAGATGCACGTGGACGGCTTCCGCTTCGACCTCGCGGCCACGCTCGCGCGGGAGTTCTACGACGTGGACAAGCTCTCCACGTTCTTCGAGCTCGTGCAGCAGGACCCGATCGTCTCGCAGGTCAAGCTCATCGCGGAGCCCTGGGACATCGGCCCCGGCGGCTACCAGGTGGGCAACTTCCCACCGCAGTGGACCGAGTGGAACGGCAAGTACCGGGACACCGTGCGCGACTTCTGGCGCGGCGAGCCCGCCACGCTGGGGGAGTTCGCGTCCCGCGTCACCGGCTCCGCGGACCTCTACGAGAACAGCGGCCGCCGCCCGTTCGCCTCGGTGAACTTCGTGACCGCCCACGACGGCTTCACGCTGCGGGACCTGGTCTCCTACAACGAGAAGCACAACGAGGCCAACGGCGAGGACAACAACGACGGCGAGTCCCACAACCGCTCGTGGAACTGCGGGGAGGAGGGCCCCACGGACGACGCCGAGGTGCTGGCTCTGCGCGCCCGTCAGCAGCGCAACTTCCTGGCCACCCTGATGCTGTCGCAGGGCACCCCCATGCTGCTGCACGGGGACGAGCTGGGGCGCACCCAGAAGGGCAACAACAACACGTACTGCCAGGACAACGAACTCACGTGGATCAACTGGGAGAAGGTGGACGGGCCGCTGATCGAGTTCACGGCCGCCATCACCCGGCTGCGCCACGAGCACCCCACGTTCCGGCGCTCGCAGTTCTTCGACGGCCGCCCCGTGGACATGGGGGAGCTGGGCGAGGGCGATGCCATGCCGGACATCGCGTGGCTCAACACCGACGGCACGCCCATGGTCCCGGCCGACTGGGACGAGCCCCTGGCCCGCGCCGTGGGCATGTGGCTCAACGGTGAGGGCATCGCGGGCGTGGACATGCGTGGCCGCCGGATCACGGACGACAACTTCATCGTGTACTTCAACTCGAATCCGGAGCCCGTGGACGTGACCCTGCCCCCGGCCGAGTACGGCCTGAAGTGGGAGGAGATCCTGGACACCGCCGGCCGGCACTCGGACGGTGATGTGCGGGAGCACTCCAGCGTGCTGCAGATGGACGGCAAGTCCACCGTGCTGCTGCGCGCGTGGGAGGAGCCCGAGGAGGAACCGGACGCCTCGGTGGCCGCGTCCGTGGCGGCGTCGGCGGCGGTGTACGCCGAGACCCCGGACCTGCCCTGACACTGCCCAGGACCGCCGCCCGCTCCGAATCCCCGGGCGGCGACCGGCAGTGAGTGTGCCGAACGCGTCACCCCGTGCGGGGTGGCGCGTTCGCCGTTCCGGGTGCCGGCGTGCCTCGCTCCCGGGGACGGCGTGCCACACCCCGGATGCCGGGGACCCACGTCCCGGGGATCCCGAGCACCGGGACCCCGGCCCCGGCCTCCTCGGCACGGTGGCTGCGGCGGGGTCCCCCGAAGACGTCGTGGCCTCCTGGTCCGGGCAGTCTCGCCCTGGGCGGATGGACTGGCACGAGCGCGCGCACTCCGCGAGACTGGAGGGGTGCTGACTCCCACTTCCACGTACCGCCTCCAGATCACGTCCCAGCAGGACCTCCACCGCGCGGCGGAGCTTGTCCCGTACATCCGGCGCCTCGGGGCGGACTGGGTGTACCTCTCGCCGATCCTGCGGGCCACGAGCGGCTCCGACCACGGCTACGACGTGGTGGACCCCACCGAGGTGGACCCCGAGCGCGGTGGCTCCGCGGGTCTTACGGCGCTGTCCGGGGCCGCGCACGCCGCGGGCCTGGGCGTGGTGGTGGACATCGTCCCCAACCACCAGGGCGTGGCCGAGCCGCAGCAGAACCCGTGGTGGTGGTCGCTGCTCGCCGAGGGGCGTGAGAGCCGCTACGCGGACGCGTTCGACGTGGACTGGGAGGCCGGGCACGGCAAGGTGCTGATCCCGGTGCTGGGCGACGGCGACGAGGACCTCTCCGCACTCACCGTCCAGGACGGCACGCTGCGCTACTACGAGAACGTCTACCCGCTCGCCGACGGCACCTGGTCCGAGGGCGACGACCCCGCCGAGGTGCACGGGCGCCAGCACTACGAGCTGGTCAACTGGCGCCGGGGGGACTCCGAACTGAACTACCGCCGGTTCTTCACCGTGGCCACGCTGGCCGGCGTGCGCGTGGAGGACCGGGTGGTCTTCGACGAGTCCCACGCGGAGGTCGCCCGCTGGTTCCGCGAGGGCCTCGTGGACGGGCTGCGGATCGACCACCCGGACGGTGTGCGGGACCCCCGTGGCTACCTGGAGATGCTCGGCGACGTCACGGGCGGCGCATGGACCGTGGTGGAGAAGATCCTGGAACCGGGGGAGCACCTGCCCTCGGACTGGCGCACGGCGGGCACCACGGGCTACGACTCCCTGGGCTGGATCGACCGCGTGCTGACCGATGCCCGGGGCCACTACGAGCTCGCCTCGCTGGACACGCAGCTGCGCGGTGGCACACCCGTGCGCTGGGACGAGCTGATCCACGAGACCAAGCGCCGCATGGCGGATCAGGGCCTGGCCGCTGAGATCCACCGACTGGTGCGCGAGCTGCCCGAGGACTTCCCGCACGGCGCGGAGGCGTCCTACGACGGGCTGGCGGAGATCGCCGCCAACTTCCCCGTGTACCGCACCTACCTGCCCGAGGGCGCGGAGCACCTCCGTGAGGCCGTGGCCGCGGCACGGGAGCGGCGCGCGGACCTCGACGGCGTGCTCACGGACCTCGCCCGCGTCCTGGGCGCTGATGCCACCCGGGAGGCGGACCTGGCGGAGGTGGCCCGGCGGTTCCAGCAGACCTCCGGAATGATCATGGCCAAGGGCGTGGAGGACACCGCGTTCTACCGCTGGACCCAGCTCACGTCCCTCACGGAGGTGGGCGGCGACCCCTCGGTCTTCTCCCTGACCCCGGAGCAGTTCCACACCGAGGCCGCGCGGCGCCAGCGGGAGTCCCCGGCCACCATGAACGCGCTGACGACCCACGACACCAAGCGCTCCGCCGCGGTCCGCGCGCGGATCACGGTGCTCTCCGAGCTGCCGCGCGTGTGGGCCGAGACCGTCTCCACGCTCGTGGGCCGCGCGGAGGACGCCGGGATCTCGCTCACGGACGGCCCCGCCGTGAACCTCGTGCTGCAGGCCGTGGTGGGTGCGTGGCCCCTGGAGCGGGACCGCGCCGTCGACTACGCCATGAAGGCCGTGCGCGAGGCGTCCGTGTCCACCGCGTGGGTGGACGGGGACGAGGACTTCGAGCGGGAGCTGACCCGCTTCATCGACTTCCTGTTCACGAACCCGCGCGCCCGCGGCGTCGTGGAGGGCTGCGTGGCCCGGGTGAGCGAGCCGGGCTGGGCGAACGCCCTGGCCGCCACCGCCCTGCAGCTGACCCTGCCGGGTGTCCCGGACGTCTACCAGGGACAGGAGCTGTGGGAACCGTCCCTCGTGGACCCGGACAACCGCCGCTCCGTGGACTTCACCGCGCGCGACGCCATGCTCTGCGAGCTCGACGCCGCCGCGCCGGGTTCCGCCGCGGCCACCCCCGCGGTGGACGAGACCGGGGCGGCCCGGATGCTGCTGACCTCCCGCGTCCTGCGGCTGCGCCGCGAGCACCCCGAGCTGTTCGGGGACTACACCCCTCTGGCGACCACGGGTGCGCTCGCGGCGCACGCCCTGGGCTTCGACCGCGGCGGCGCGGCCACCGTGGTCACCCGTTTCCCCGCCACGCTCGCCGCCGAGGGCGGTTTCACGGACGAGACCGTGGCCCTGGCCCCCGGCACGTGGCAGGACGTCCTGACACACCGCGAGTTCACGGCCGCCCAGGATGCGCCCGTGGCCCTTGCCGAACTCCTCGACACCTACCCCGTGGCGATCCTGCGCCGGAAGGACAGCTGAACCATGAGCACCGACCACCGCTTCGATGTCTGGGCGCCCCACGCCCGCAAGGTCACCGTCCGCATCGAGGGCGAGGACCACCCCATGGAGGGCCTCGAGGGTCGCCCCGGCTGGTGGACGCTTCCCGCCGCCGACGCCGCCCCGCAGGGCACCGTGCGCTACGGCTACATCCTGACCAAGACCTTCGACGAGGGCACGCCGAAGGAGCGCGAGCAGATCTCGGACGTGCTCCCGGACCCTCGCTCGCGCCGCCAGCCGCAGGGCGTCCACGAGCTCTCCTGCACGTTCGACGCCGACGCCTTCGAGTGGCACGACGCCGATTTCCGCCCCCGCCCGCTGCAGGACTCCGTGCTGTACGAGCTGCACCCCGGAACCTTCACCCCGGAAGGAACGCTGGACGCCGCCATCGGCAGGCTGGACCACCTGGTGGACCTGGGCGTCACCGCGGTGGAGCTGCTGCCGGTCAACGGCTTCAACGGCGAGCACAACTGGGGCTACGACGGCGTGGCCTGGTACACCGTGGCCGAGCCCTACGGTGGCCCCGAGGCGTACCAGCGTTTCGTGGATGCGTGCCACACCAGGGGCCTGTCCGTGATCCAGGACGTGGTGTACAACCACCTGGGACCCAGCGGGAACTACCTGCCCCTGTTCGCGGACTACTTCAAGCCCGGCGCCTCCAGCTGGGGAGACCTCATCAACCTGGACGGCTGGGGCGCGGACGGGGTGCGCGAGTACATCCTGGACAACGTCACCATGTGGCTGCGTGAGTACCACGTGGACGGCTTCCGCCTGGACGCCGTGCACGCGCTCGCAGACTCCCGTGCCACGCACATCCTGGAGGAGATCGCCGAGCGCGTGGCCGAGGAGTCCGCCCGCACGGGCAAGGACCTGGTGACCATCGCGGAGTCCGACCTCAATGACCCCCGCATGATTGCCGCCACGGACCGCCACGGCCTGGGCATGGACGCGCAGTGGCTGGACGACGTCCACCACGCCGCGCACACGGCCTTCACGGGTGAGACCCACGGCTACTACGGGGACTTCGCGTCCCTGCACGCCCTGGAGAAGACCATGCACACCGCGTACTTCCACAACGGGACGTACTCCACGTTCCGGGGCCGCTCGCACGGCCGGGAGATCGACGCCGCCGAGCAGCGCCCGTTCCAGTTCGTCACGTTCCTGCAGAACCACGACCAGGTGGGCAACCGCGCGGCCGGTGACCGGATGAACCAGTCCATGAGCGTGGACCGGGCGATCGCCGCCGCCACGTGGCTCATGACCCAGCCCTTCACTCCCATGCTGTTCATGGGGGAGGAGTACGGCGCCAGCACGCCGTGGCAGTTCTTCACCGCGCACCCCGAGCCCGAGCTGGGTGAGGCGGTGGCGAAGGGCCGCAAGGCAGAGTTCGCGCAGATGGACTGGGACCACGCCACCGTGCCGGATCCCCAGGACCCGCAGACGTTCGAGGGCTCCAAGCTCAACTGGTCCGAGGTCCACGAGGGTGACCACGAGCGGATCTACCGGGCCTACCGGGACCTCATCGCTCTGCGCCGGGGCACCCCCGAGCTCACCGACCAGCGCTGGGACACCGTGGCCACCCAGGCCAGCGACGACGAGCAGTGGTTCGTGCTCAAGCGGATGAGCGAGCCCGAGTCCGTGCACGGCGTGGTCGTGGCCATCAACCTGGGCAACGAGCCCCGCAACCTGCCACTCATGGGCGGGGATGAGCCCCAGCTGCTGTTCGCCAGCGGCGCGGCCCCCGAGCCGGGCTCCGAGGGCACCGTGCGCGTGGCCCCGGAGACCGCCGTGGTGCTGCGCGTCTGAGACCGCCCGCTGGGCAACCGAACCCGCACGACGCCGCCTGGCACGCGAACGGGCCCGGCGGCGTCGTGCGCGAAGGGACCCGGGCGGCGTCGTGCGCCGTCATGCGGTGCGGTGTGCGGAGCCGAGCGGTGGCAGACTGGTGCCCATGCTGATCTATGGCGACGACACCGTGTGGACCCCTGCCGAGAACCGCTACGAGACCATGCCGTACCGGCGTGTGGGGGAGTCCGGGCTCAAGCTGCCCGCCGTCTCCCTGGGGCTGTGGCACAACTTCGGGGACGACAAGCCCGTGGCCGGGATGCGCGCCACGCTGCGCCGCGCATTCGACCTGGGCATCACCCACTTCGACCTGGCCAACAACTACGGCCCGCCCGCGGGCTCGGCGGAGCTCAACTTCGGCCGGATCCTCAAGGAGGACTTCGCGGGGCACCGCCACGAGCTCGTGATCTCCACCAAGGCCGGGTGGGACATGTGGCCCGGCCCGTACGGTGACGTGGGCGGCTCCCGCCAGTACCTGGTCACCTCCCTGGACCAGTCCCTGGAACGCATGGGCCTGGACCACGTGGACGTGTTCTACCACCACCGACCGGACCCCGAGACGCCGCTCGAGGAGACCATGCGGGCACTGGACCACATCGTGCGCTCCGGTCGCGCCACGTACGTGGGCGTCTCCTCCTACGGTGCGGACCTCACACTCGAGGCGCAGCGGATCATGCGCGAGCTGGGCACCCCGCTGGTGATCCACCAGCCCTCCTACTCGATGCTCAACCGCTGGATCGAGCAGCCCAACGAGCGCGCGGGCGGGAAGAACCTGCTGGGCGCGCTGACCGAGACCGGCATGGGCTCCATCTGCTTCACCCCGCTCGCGCAGGGCATGCTCACCGACAAGTACCTCAACGGCGTGCCGGAGGGCTCCCGCGCCGCGGAGAACAAGTCCCTGGACCCGTCCTGGCTCAGCGAGCAGACGCTGGACCAGATTCGTGAGCTCAACACCATGGCACAGGAGCGCGGCCAGACCCTGGCCCAGATGGCGATCGCGTGGACCCTGCGCCCGCAGGACTCCGGGCAGGTCACCTCCGCGCTGGTGGGGGCCTCCTCCGCTCAGCAGATCGAGGACTCCGCCCGGGCCGTGGCCAACCTGGAGTTCTCCGCGGACGAGCTGCGCCGGATCGACGAGCTCGTCACGGACGCCGGCGTGAACATCTGGGGTGCGGCCACCGAGTCCAAGCACGCATGACCTCAGCGCAGTACGCGGCGCTGCTGGGACTGTGGATCGCGGGGATCGTGGTCCCCGGTCCGGACATCTTCGTGATCCTGCGCAACGCGTTCCTGTCCTCGCGGCCCAGCGCCGTGTTCACCGCCCTGGGCGTGATGGTCGGGAACTTCGCCTGGATCGCGCTGTCCCTCATGGGCGTCACGGTGTTCATCAGCGACAACCACGTGCTGAAGCTCGCGGTGCAGATCGGCGGCGCCCTGTTCCTGCTGCGCATGGGCTACGGCTCCCTGCGCTCGGGACTCGACGGCCGAGCGGCCCGCCGGAGCAGCACCCTGGGCCCCGTGCTCCACGAGCCGCAGGACCCAGGCGGCGCGCACCCGGTCCAGGGCGGCGCCCCCGGGCGCGGTCCTGGCGGCACGGGGTCCGCCGCGCAGCACCCCGTGGCGCACGACGTCGCCGCGGAACCCGCCCGCACGGGCCTCGCCACGGATCCGCTGCGCTCCGACGACGCCGCGGTCATCGCGGAGCTCTCCGCCGGTTCCCGCCGCGGCCGGTTCCTGGGCCCGGAGGGTCTCACCCCCTGGCGGGCGCTGGCCCAGGGCACCGTCACCAACCTCGCCAACGCGAAGGCCGTGGTGTTCTTCGTGGCGCTGTTCGGCTCGGTGGTTCCCGCCGGGATCCTCTGGTGGGAGGCCCTCGCGGTGCTGGGGATGATGGTGGCCGTGGGCCTCGCTTGGTTCCTCGCGGTGGCCTGGGCGGGGTCCATTCCCGCCCTTGCGCGCCGGTTCCAGGCCCGCACCGCCGAGGTCGAGATCGTCTCCGGCGTGGTGTTCGCCCTCGTGGCCGTGGGGCTGCTCGTGGAGGCCCTGCTGACGATCTGACACCTCGCCGCTGCGCCGGGGACGGAGGGAGCCACCGGGCGGGAGGCTGCACCCTGGCTGCGGGGCAGGCGCTGGGCCGGGCGTCGTCGTCCGCGCACGGGAAGGAAAGGGTGGTGAGCCTGGTTACACTGTGAAGTCGGTCGAGTGCGGCGTGGCACGGTGGTGACTCCGTGGCCGCACGAACGCGCGCGAGACGTGCGTGGGCCGTCATCCGCCGAGTCGAGGAGAACCGTGTCCGAACATCCCATCCGCGTGGCCGTTGCCGGTGTGGGCAACTGCGCCACATCGCTCATCCAGGGCGTGCACTTCTACCGTGACGCCGATCCCTCCGACTCCGTGCCCGGGCTCATGCACGTGCAGTTCGGGGACTACCACGTGCGGGACGTGCAGTTCGTCGCCGCGTTCGACGTGGACGCCGCCAAGGTGGGCCTGGACCTGTCCCAGGCCATCCTGGCCGGTGAGAACAACACGATGGAGATCGCCAAGGTCCCGCCGCTGGACGTGACCGTGGACCGCGGGCCCACCCTGGACGGGCTGGGCCAGTACTACCGCGAGACCATCACGGAGTCCGACGCCGAGCCCGTGGACGTGGCGCAGGTGCTGCGGGAGCGTCAGGTGGACGTCCTCGTGTCCTACCTGCCCGTGGGCTCCGAGGAGGCGGACCGCTTCTACGCGCAGGCCGCGATCGACGCCGGGGTCGCGTTCGTCAACGCCCTGCCCGTGTTCATCGCGGGCACGGACGAGTGGGCGCAGAAGTTCACGGACGCGGGTCTGCCGATCGTGGGCGACGACATCAAGTCCCAGGTGGGCGCCACCATCACCCACCGCGTGCTCGCCAAGCTGCTGGAGGACCGCGGCTACGTACTGGACCGCACCTACCAGCTCAACGTGGGCGGCAACATGGACTTTAAAAACATGCTGGAGCGCTCCCGGCTGGAGTCCAAGAAGATCTCCAAGACCCAGGCGGTGACCTCCAACGTGCCGCACGAGATGCGCGCCAAGGACGTCCACATCGGTCCGTCCGACTACGTGGGCTGGCTGGACGACCGCAAGTTCGCATTCGTGCGCCTGGAGGGCCACGGCTTCGGCAACGCCCCCATCTCCCTGGAGTACAAGCTCGAGGTGTGGGACTCGCCGAACTCCGCGGGCGTGATCATCGACGCCATCCGTGCGGCGAAGATCGGCCTGGACCGGGGCATCGGCGGGCCGCTGACCTCGGCGTCCTCCTACTTCATGAAGTCCCCGCCCGAGCAGTTCGACGACGACACCGCCCGCGAGAACGTGGAGAAGTTCATCCGCGGCGAGGTGGAGCGCTGAGCGACTGACATCCCCGGCACCCATCGCGGCGCCCGGCACCGAGAAGTTCGGTGCCGGGCGCCGTGGTGCGTCCGGACGCCCGTGGGCGGGACGGGCGACTCAGGGGCGGTCCTGCCCCGCGAGTCCCGCGCGGGAGATGACGTAGTCCACCAGGGGGTCGTAGAGGTGCGGGGCCACGTTGTCGTCCAGGGGCACCACCACGTCCACCTGGTTCTGGGCCTCCGCCACGAAGATCCCGGGGTCGTTGCAGTCGCCCATCGCAATGGTGGGCAGCCCCGCACGGGACCCGGCCCAGCCGGCCATTCCGTGGTCCGAGACCACGAGATCCGGTGCCTGCCTGCCCTGCTCGGCCAGGTGCTCGAGCACGAGCCGCATGGGGTCGGGGAAGTGGGTGTGGCGCAGCCCGCCGTACTGCTCGACCATCACCACGTCCTCGATCTGGCGGACGTCCCCGTCCTCGAAGGGCAGGGCCTCGTCGAAGCGGATCACCCGGGCCCCGGAAGCGCGGGCCACCCGGGCCAGGCGCGCGTACACGGGCGCGAGCCCGGAGGGGTGGCCCGTGGCGAAGAGCAGGCGCTTGCGGCCCCGCACCGCCCTGCTGAAGATCTCCGCGTACTCGTCCAGCCTGGCCACGCACAGCTGTGCGGAGATCGAGTCCTGACCGCTCACGTAGGCGGGGTCGTCGTTGATGCCCACGCGGTCCCGCATGAGCTCGAAGACGGAGTCGAAGTCCCACTCGCGGGTCCGTTCGACCCCCATGTGCTGGTGCTGGTCCCCGTCCAGGAAGCCCTGGATGTTGCGGAGGTTGGCCTCGCGCGGGGTGGCGACGGCTCCGGTGATCCGGGAGCGATCCAGGTATCGGGCGAGGGAGTCACGGCTCAGGTACGCGGTGGTCACAGTCGCGAGTTTAGGTGGTGGGCCCGCCACCCGCACACGCGAGGTAGGCGCGGACGTGCTGCCCGGCGACGTCGTCCCACGTCAGTTCGCGCGCCCGCCGGGCCGCGGCCTGTGACATCGCTCTCCACGCGGTGGGATCGGCGGCCGCGCGGTGCAGGGCCTCGGCCCACACCGCCGGATCCCTGCCGGGCACGAGCCGGCCGGTCTCCCCGTCGCGCACGGCGTGGCGCAGCCCGTCCACGTCCGTGGCGAGCACGGGGGTTCCGCACGCCTGGGCCTCCACGGCCACGAGCCCGAAGGTCTCCGACGAGGACGGCACGGCCACCGCGTCCACCGAGCCCATGAGCCGGGCAAGCTCGGGGCGGGGCAGGGACCCGCAGAACACGACGTCGCCCGCGACCCCCTCCGCGTGCGCCAGCTCGCGCAGGTGATCCAGGAAGTCCGGGGACCCCGTTCCGGCCAGGACCAGCCGCACGGGAATCTCCGGGTGGGTGCGGCGCAGCTGACCGAGCGCCCGCACGAGCACCTGCTGGCCCTTGAGCGGCTGCATGCGGCCCGCGCACAGCACGGTGAAGGGCCCCGGTTGGTCCGGGGACTGCGCAGGGGCTCGAGCTGCGGCGTCCGGACCGCCGTCGGAGCGCACGGGCTCGTGCTCCCCGACGCGGGGCGCGGCCGTGGGCGGGACGCACCGCGGTGCCGGGTCCCGTGGCGCGGGGTGGAACACGGCCGGGTCCACCCCCGGCGGGATCACCGCGATCCGCGCCGGGTCCGCGCCGTACAGCTCCACGAGCTGCCGCTTCTCCGTCGGGGTGTTGACCACGGTGCGGCACGAGCGGGAGATGATGCGCCGCTCGGCGTCCTCGCGCTCCCGGGGCTCGGGGGCCTCGTCCGCTCCGGCGCGCAGGTTCTTGGCGGCCGCGGACGTGTGCAGGGTCAGCACCAGGGGGGTGTGCAGGTGCTCGGCGAGCTCCAGCCCCGCCACCGCGGACAGCCAGTAGTGGGCGTGCAGCACGCGCGGAGCGGCGTCGTCGCCGTCGTAGAAGTGCGCGAGGGTGCGGCCGAAGGGCTCGGTGAAGCGCGGCAGGTCCTGCTTGGGGGCCGTGGCCGCGCCGGGCAGCGAGACGGCGAGCAACCGGATGCCGCGTGCGATGACCGAGGGGTGCACGCCCTCGGCGTGGGAGGGGTTGCGGTCGAGCGTGGCCATGTCCACGAGCCACCCGGCCTGGGCGAGCGCGCGCGCGAGGTGCCACACGTAGACGTTCATGCCCCCGGCGTCCCCGGAGCCCGGCTGGTCCACGGGGGAGGTGTGCATGCTGAGCAGCAGCACGCGGTCGGGGCAGGCGGGAGGCACGCGCCCAGCCTACCGGCGTCCCCGGACCGGGCCGGGAGCGCGGGCTCACGTGGACCCGCCGGGGCCCGGCCGCGCCACCGGCCACGGACCGGAACCGCACCCACGGGGCGCTCGGCCTCGGGGCACGCGGAGGTCACGGGGCACAATGGGGGCGTGAGTGAGATGACCTCGGAGCAGAACCGGCCGGCAGACGGACCCAGCGAGCGCAGCGCGGTGGTGGACCTCGCCGCGGTGGAGCACAACGTGGGGCGGCTGCTCGAGCTCGCCCGGGGCCGCACCCTGATCGCCGTGGTCAAGGCGGACGCGTACGGCCACGGTGCACCCCGGGTGGCGCGGGCGGCGCTCGCGGCCGGGGCCCACATGCTCGGCACGGCCCACGTGGCGGAAGCACTGGCCCTGAGCGCGGAGGGCATCACGGCTCCCGTGCTGGCGTGGCTGCACACTGCGGCCACGGACTTCCCTGCCGCGGTGCGCCAGGACGTGCGCCTGGGTCTCAGCGGCGGGGAGCTGGACCTCGTGCTGGACGCTGCCCGGGCGGTCGGCAGGCCCGCCGTGGTCCACCTCAAGTTCGACTCCGGGCTGGGGCGCAACGGGGCCACCCCCGCGCAGTGGCCTGAGCTGCTGGAACGGGTGCGCCAGGCCGAGGGCCAGGGCCTGCTCACGGTGGAGGGCATCTTCACGCACCTCGCCGTCGCGGACGAGCCAGCACGCCCGGAGACGGCCCAGCAGCTGGCCGCGTTCCAGGACGCGGTGCGTGCCGCCCGCGACGCGGGTCTGAACCCCACGATGGTCCATGCCGCCAACACCCCGGGGCTGCTGTCCGCGGCGGACCTCCCGGACCCGGACGCCATGCTGCTCGACGCCGTGCGCGTGGGGCTGGGGCTGTACGGCCTGAGCCCGTTCGCGGAGCGCACCCCGCAGGAGTTCGGGCTGGTGCCCGCGATGACCCTGCGGACCCGGGTGGCCAACGTCAAGGACGTGCCGGCCGGTGCCGGGGTGTCCTACGGGCTCACCTACCGCACCGAGGGCCCCACCCGGCTCGCGCTGGTTCCTCTGGGCTACGCCGACGGCGTCCCCCGGGTGGCCACGGGAGCGCCCGTGCGGATCGGGGACCGGGTCTACCCGGTGGTGGGCCGGATCGCGATGGACCAGTGCGTCGTGGACCTGTCCCTGGGGCGGCCAGTGGGCACCGGCTCGCAGGAGCAGTCCGTGCGGATCGGGGACGAGGCCGTGCTCTTCGGCGCCGGGGAGGACCCCTCCGTGGCGGAGTGGGCCGACGCCGCCGGGAGCATCAACTACGAGATCGTCACCCGGATCTCGCCGCGCGTCCCCCGCGAGTACGTGGGGGTGGAGCCGGGCTCCGCGCACGGCCAGAACCGGAACGCGCAGCGCAGGGGGCACCCCGGAGCGGTGACCGGCGAGGAGCCCGCCGCGGATTCCGTGGAGGCCCCCGGCGTGGACGGTGGCCGCGGCTCGGGAACCGGGCGGGGCGGCGTCGTGCCCGGGGGGCACACGCAGGACGGTCCCGGGGAGGGGGCCGGGGCGGGGGAGAACTGGAACCTCACCCGGGAGCTCGGGACGGCGGAGGAGACCCGCGAGCTGGCGCGTGCCCTGGCACCGCACCTGAGGGCGGGAGACCTGGTGCTGCTCAACGGGGAGCTGGGCGCGGGCAAGACCACTTTCACCCAGGGGCTCGGCGAGGGGCTGGGCGTGCGCGAGGGGATCATCTCGCCCACGTTCGTGCTCGCGCGCCGCCACCCCAACCTGGCGGACGGCCCCCGCCCGGGAGGACCGGACCTCGTGCACGTGGACGCGTACCGGCTGACCACGGCGGAGGACATCGAGAGCATCGACCTGGAGGACACGCTGGACACGTGCGTGACCGTGGTGGAGTGGGGCACCGGCAAGGTGGAGCACCTGAGCGGCTCGCGGCTCGTGGTCGACATCGAGCGGGCCCGCGGGGCCGAGGCGGTTCCCGAGCAGCAGGGCACGGACCTGGCCGGGGTGCTCGCGGACCTGGGCGCCCAGTGGCAGGACGAGGACACGGCCGACGAGACGCGCCGGGTGACGCTGCGGGGAATCGGCCCGCGCTGGGCACGGTGCCCGCGGATGTGACGGGGCCGCCACGTCCGGAGGATGGGTGGCGTGAGAACCGGTTCCCGTGACCGCCCCGGGGCACCGGTCCGAGGGGGCAGGATGCGTCGCGGATCACGCCCGGTCAGACCGGGGCGGGGCCCCTCTGCGTGACACAATGAGGGCGGACACCTGCACGTCCACCGCAGACGGTGAGACCCCAGGGGGACCCCGACGGCGTCGTCGTTCCATGGGCACTCGGCCGCCTGCGCGCACCGACCCGAGGAGAACCGCATGCCGCGGACATCGACACCCCACATCAAACCCGATGGCGCACCCATCGCCGAGACCATCCTGCTGCCCGGTGACCCGCTGCGCGCCCAGTACATCGCGGAGACGTTCCTCGAGGACGCCGTGCAGTTCAACTCCGTGCGCAACATGCTCGGCTACACCGGCACCTTCAACGGCCGTGAGCTGTCCGTCATGGGCACCGGGATGGGGATCCCGTCCATGGCGCTCTACAGCTGGGAGCTGATCCACGAGTTCGGCTGCCGCAAGCTCGTGCGCATCGGCTCCTGCGGTGGACTGACCCCCGAGCTGGGCCTCAACGACATCGTGCTCGCCCAGGCCGCCTCCACGGACTCCAACTACCTGGCGCAGTTCGACCTGCCCGGCACGTGGGCCCCCACCGGTTCCTTCCGGCTGCTGGACCACGTGTACCGCGGCGCCGCCGAGCGTGGGATCACCGCCCACGCCGGCAACGTGGTGTCATCGGACACCTTCTACCACGCGCAGGACGACACCACGCAGCGCTGGGCCCGGATGGGCGTGCTCGCCGTGGAGATGGAGACCGTGGGGCTCTACGCCAACGCCGCGGCCGCCGGGGTGGAGGCCCTGGCCATGTTCACGGTCTCCGACAACCTCGTGACCCACGAGGAGATGAGCCCCGAGGACCGCCAGACGGGGTTCGCGCAGATGATCGAGCTGGCCGCAACCGTGACGGAGCTGTGAACCGCATGAACCCCGAGAACCAGAACCCCGTCCCGGCCTCCGAGGCGGGGCCCCAGAGCGCGGCGTCCACGCCCGCGGCCGCCGTGCCCGCCACGGCCACCGGTGCCGCCGGGGCCCGCACCACGAGCGGTGTGAACCCCCGCCGTGCCGTGCCCGTGCTGCTGTTCCTCTTCATCTTCTGCCTGGTGATCGACCAGGGCTTCAAGTTCACGTCCCAGCCCATGGCCGAGGCGCTGAACCTCAGCGAGTCCACCGTGAGCCTGCAGGCCACGCTCACGGGCGTGCTGATCGGTATCGGCGCCGTGGTGTACTCCGCGCTCGCGGACTCCGTGGCCATCCGCAAGCTGCTGTATCTGAGCATCGGGCTGATCGTGGTGGGCTCCGTGATCGGCTTCGTGGGCTCCGCGTCCTTCCCCGTGGTGCTCGTGGGCCGCGTGATCCAGACGGCCGGCCTGGCCGCGGCGGAGACCCTCTACGTGGTGTACGTGACCAAGCACTTCGAGGGCGTGGAGCTCAAGAAGTACCTGGGCTTCTCCAACATGTCCTTCCAGCTGGCGTCACTGATCGGCACCCTGATCTCCGGCTTCCTGGCCACCTACGTGTCCTGGACCTGGATGTTCCTGATCCCGCTGATCATCCTGCTGTCCCTGCCGTTCATCAAGACCCGCGTGCCGGACGAGGTTCAGCAGACCAGTTCCGGGGTGGACGTCTACGGGCTGTTCCTCGTGGGTGTGATCGCCACCGGGCTGATCATGTTCATGCAGCAGTTCGTGTGGTGGTGGTGGATCCCTGTGGTCGTGGCCACTGTGCTGTTCGTGATCCACGTGCGCACCAACCCCAAGGCCCTGGTGGACGCGTCCTTCTTCACCAACCGCCCCTACATCAGCGCGCTGGTGGTCGTGTTCATCATCTACTCGGTGAACCTGGCGTTCGTCTTCCTGTTCCCGTTCGCGATCCACGGTGTGCACGACATGGCCATGGACAAGGTCTCCCTGCTCACCATCCCCGGCTACATCCTGGGTGCCTCCACGGCGGCCATGTCCGGTCGGGTCAGCAAGCGGCTGGACTCCAAGCAGGCCGTGACGCTGGCGCTGTGCCTGCTGGCGCTGTCCCTGGCGGTCGCGGGTGTGTTCATCAACGTCTCCGTGGTGGCCATGGTGATCGCGATGGCCATGTTCTCGGTGGGCTTCGGGCTCCTGTACGCGCCGCTGATGTCCAGCGCGCTGCTGCTCATGCCGGCCTCCAAGTCCGGCGTGGCCGTGGGCTTCTACAACCTGGTGATCAACGTGGCCTCCCCGATCGGCGTGGCGTACACGGCCACGCTGATGTCCGGCAAGCCCACCTGGTTCAGCGGCCTCAGCGTGGGCACCACGCCCGAGGGTGAATACTTCTCCACGATCCTGTGGCTGCTCGTGGGCATCACCCTCCTGGGCCTGGTGGCCTACCGCGTGCTGTTCGGACTGATCGAGCGCGGCAACGCCAAGGCGGCCCAGCAGCTGACCACGCAGGCGTAGCCTCCCGCGCCGCGGCTCGCAGCCCCTCCGTGCCCTTCCCCTCGGGGATCCGGCACGGAGGGGCTGCTGCGTTGCGGGCTTAGACTGTGCGGGTGCTTGTGCTGAGTCTGGACTCCTCCTCGATCGCCTCCGTGGCGCTGTCCCGTGACGGTGAGGTGCTGCGGGAGTTCGCCACCTCGGACACGCGTTCCCACGCGGAGGCGCTGGCTCCGGCGGTGCGTGATCTGATGTCCGCGCAGGGGGTCACGGGTGCGGAGCTGGACGCGCTGCTCGTGGGCACGGGCCCCGGCCCGTTCACGGGTCTGCGCGCGGGTCTTGCCACCGCGCGGTCGCTCGGCTTCGCGTGGGACCTCCCCGTGCACGGTCTGTGCTCCCTGGACGCTGTGGCCCACCGCGTGGCCCCGACCGTCCGCTCCGCCGGGCACCCGGAGTTCCTCGTGGCCATCGACGCCCGCCGCAAGGAGCTCTACTGGCGCCACTACCGCGTGGACGACGACGCCGGCACCTTAGCCACGCCCGTGTCCGCCCCGCAGGTGGGCGCCCCGGAGGAGCTCCCGGACCTGCCGTGCGCGGGACCCGGCGCGGGCCTGTACCCCGACCGGCTCGCGCACCCCCTGCGCGGCACCGAGGAACTGCACCCCACGGCCGCGGAGCTCGCCCGCGCGGGCTGGGCGCTGACCAGCCGCGGCACACCCCTCAGCACGGACACCTCCCCGCTGTACCTGCGCGACTCCGACGCCAAGGTGCCCGCATCGCTCAAGCGGGTGACCTCGTGAACGGCGCCGAGAACCCCGCTGAGCATCCCGGCGAGCACCTCGCCGCCGGACCCGCCGCCGGACCCGGTGGGAACCACTTCTCCGCAGGCCCGCAGGGGAGGGGCGCAGAAACGACCGCGCACCCGCGGGAGGCGCACGGCGCGGCGAGCGCGGCGGCGTCGTCCCTCCCCGCGGGGCAGGCCCTGCGGCCCATGCAGCCCGGGGACCTGGACGCCGTGCACGCCCTGGAGACCGTGCTGTTCCCCGAGGACGCGTGGCCCCGGCCCATGTTCGACGAGGAGCTGGCGCACCCCACCCGGCAGTACTGGGTGGTCACCCGGGACGAGGAGATCGTGGCGTACGCGGGGATGATGTGCATCCCGCCGGTGGGGGACGTCCAGACGATCGCCGTGGCCGCGGCCCACGAGGGCAAGGGTCTGGGAAGCACCCTGCTGCGCGTGCTGCACGAGGCGGCCGTGCGCGCCGGGGCCACCGAGATGATGCTCGAGGTGCGCGCGGACAACCCACGCGCCCAGGCCCTGTACCGACGCTTCGGCTACGAGCACATCCACACCCGGGCCCACTACTACGGTCCGGGACACGACGCACTCATCATGCGCTGCGAACTGGTCCCACCCGGACCGCAGGAGCGCAGCGCGGACGGAAGGACCATCCATGAGCACCGCTGAGCCCCTCGTGCTGGGCATCGAGTCCTCGTGCGACGAGACCGGCGTGGGCATCGTGCGCGGCACCGAGCTGCTGACCAACACGGTGTCCTCGTCCATGGAGCAGCACGTGCGCTTCGGCGGGGTGATCCCCGAGATCGCCTCCCGCGCGCACCTCGAGGCGTTCGTGCCCACGGTGCGCGAGGCGCTCGCCGCGGCGGACGTGACGCTCGCGGACGTGGACGCGATCGCCGTGACCTCCGGGCCCGGACTCGCGGGCGCGCTCATGGTGGGCGTCGCGGCGGCCAAGGCGCTCGCGGTGGCCACGGGCACGCCCCTGTACGCGATCAACCACCTCGTGGCCCACGTGGGCGTGGGCCTGCTGGACGGGGACGGCAGCCTGCCCGAGGACCTGGGGGCGCTGCTCGTCTCCGGCGGGCACACCGAGATCCTCGCGGTGGGAGAGATCACCGAGGACGTCCGCCTGCTCGGTGCCACGATCGACGACGCCGCCGGGGAGGCCTACGACAAGGTGGCCCGCCTGCTCGGACTCGCCTACCCCGGTGGGCCGGCCATCGACCGGGCCGCGAAGGGCGGCAATCCCGAGGCGTTCCGGTTCCCGCGCGGGCTGACCGCGGGCAAGTACATGGGCTCGGCGGAGCATCCCGGCCGGCACCGCTACGACATGTCGTTCTCGGGGCTCAAGACCGCCGTGGCCCGCGTGGTGGAGGCGTTCGAGGCCGCCGGTCAGCCCGTGCCCGTGGCGGACGTGGCCGCGAGCTTCCAGGAGTCGGTGGTGGACGTGATCTCCCGCAAGACCGTGCTGGCCTGCACCGAGCACGGGATCACCACGCTGCTCATGGGCGGGGGAGTGGCCGCGAACTCCCGGCTGCGGGAGGTCGTCACGGCGCGCTGCGCGCAGCGCGGGATCCGCGTGGTGGTCCCGCCGCTGTCCCTGTGCACGGACAACGGGGCCATGGTGGCGGCCCTCGGTGCCCGCCTCGTCACGCGCGGCGTGGCACCCACGGGCATCGAGTTCACCGCGGATCCGGGACTGCCCGTGACCACGGTGTCGGTGCCCGCTCCGGCCTGAGTCCGCGCCACCCGGACTGCGCCGGTGCGACCTGCCCGGACCGGCCCCGGGGTCAGCGGATCTCGCGGTTCTGCGCCACGATGTCCCGCACCACGGCCCGCAGGTCCCCGCCGTTCTCCTGGGCGATCCGGCGCTGGCGCAGGTAGCCGGCTTCACCGCTCATCATGGTCTCCACGTAGGCCAGCTCTTGGGCGCACCCGAGCTCCGCGGCGAGCGGCTCCAGGCGGTTCAGCACGTCGGTGAGGTCCTCGGTGAGCGGTGTCTGGTGGTTCTGCGCGTCCTTGATGACCACGGCGTCCAGACCGTAGCGGGCGGCACGCCACTTGTTCTCCTGGTGGTGCCACGGGGGCATCACGGGGATGCTGCCGCCCTCGTCCAGCGTGCGGGAGAAGGACTCCACGAGGCACTGGGTCAGGGCCGTCAGCGCACCCACCTCACGCAGGTTGGAGGGACCGTCGCACACGCGCATCTCCACCGTGCCGAAGCGTGGGACGGGGCGGATGTCCCAGCGGTTCTCGGAGGTCTCCTCGATCACGTCCGTGGCGATCAGGTCCGCCACGTAGGCCTCGTACTCGTCCCACGAGTCGAAGTGGAAGGGCAGCCCGGCCGTGGAGAGCTGCTGGAACAGCTGCGCGCGCTGCGAGGCGTAGCCGGTGTCGTGGCCGCACCAGTACGGCGAGTTGGCGGACAGCGCCAGCAGGTGCGGGTAGTAGTTCATGAGCCCGTCCAGCACGGGCAGCGCCTTGTCCCGGTGGTCGACCCCCACGTGCACGTGCAGCCCGAAGATCACCATCTGACGGCCCCAGTACTGCGCGCGGTCCAGCACCTTGTAGTAGCGCTCCGCGTCCACCACCGGCTGGTCCGCCCAGTCCGAGAACGGGTGGGTTCCCGCCGCGAAGATCTCGAGCCCGCGCGGGTCCGTGACCTCCCGGATCCGGTCCTGGGTCTGCGAGAGGTGCTCGAGGGCCTCGGGGACGTTCTGGCACACGCCCGTGACCATCTCCACGGTGTTCTGCAGGAACTCGCCCGTGACCTGGGGGTGGTCCCCCTCCTCGCCGAGCTCCGGGTACTCGGACACCACGGCCTCGAGGACCTCCTGCGCCCGCTGCGCGAGCTCTCCGGAGTCCCGGTCCACCAGGGCGACCTCCCACTCGACACCCAGGGTGGAGTTGTCGGAGATCTCGAAGTCAATGTGCACGGCGTGGTCCTCTCATGGGTTCGCCGGGAGCGGCTGCTGCGTCCTGGAGCGTGGCCGCGGCTCGCGGTCCGAACGCAGGGGCTCTCAGTGTAGGGGGTTAACGGCCAGCACCACACGACGTTCCCCGCCGGGCTCGGCCACGCGTGTCATCACCAGGGTGGCGCGCTGCGTGCCGCGCGGCGCGAGCTGCTTCCGCAGCTGCTCAGGGGTCACGTCCGTGCCGCGCTTCTTCACGTCCAGGGTGCCCACGTCGTGCTCCCGCACCCACCGGCGCAGCACCTTGACCGTGTGCGGCAGCACCTCGCGCACCTCGTACGCGCGGGCCAGCGGAGTCTCCACCAGGGTCTCCGAGGAGAGGTACGCGATGTCCGGGTGCACCAGGTGCGCCTCGAGGCGCCGCGCGAGGTCGGTGACGAGCCCCGCGCGGATCACGGCGCCGTCGGGCTCGTAGAGGTAGCGGCCCACGGGGCCCAGCAGGGGGCCCTCGGGGGCCGGGGAGTCCCAGGAGCCGGAGGTCAGTTCCGCCGCCGACGACGCCGCGGAGCCGGGTTCCGCGCCCCCGCCCAGCACGAGCGCGGAGCGCACCACGTCCGGGCGGCGCACCGCCCCGAACCACAGGACGGCCTCCACCACGTCCCCGCGGTCGGAGATCCACTGGGCCTCCGCGCCCTCGGGCACGTGCTCGTGGGGGATCCCGGGTCCGATCTTCGCGCCCACGGCGAGTCCGGCCTCCGCGAGCGACGTGACGAAGGACAGCGGAGGGGAGAATGCCTCGGGGTCGAAGATCCTGCGGGTGCGGCCACCGCCCGTGACGCGGCGAGCCGGATCCAGCCACACCCCGTGGACGGGGCCGTTCTCCAGCGCGGAGAGATCCAGTTCCTGCGCGTCCGAGCACAGCACGCGGGCCCGCGGCCAGCCCGTGAGGTTCACGGTGGCCGCCGCCGCAGTGAGGGGATCCCGCTCGACCGCGGTGACCGTACGGTCCAGGGCCGCAAGCGCCAGCGAGTCTGCGCCGATGCCGCAGCCGAGGTCCACCACGTGCTCCGCGCCCGCCTGGGCGAAGCGCTGGGCGTGCAGGGCGGCCACGGACCACCGGGTGGCCTGCTCCACGCCGTCGCGCGTGAAGACCAGCTGCCGCGCGAAGTCCCCGAACTTCGTCCGGGCCTTCTCCCTCAGTCGGGACTGGGTGAGGGCCGCGGCCACGAGCTCGGGGTCGTGGCCCTGGTCGCGCAGGGACTTGTTCAGCGCGAGCGAGGCCGAGGCGTCGTACGGGGGGAGGGCGTCGAGCAGGTGGCGGCCCTCGGGAGTGAGGAGGCGGGCCAGGCCGCGGGCCTCGGCGTCGTCCGGAGCGGTGGGTGCAGTCACCCGACCATCACATCACGCCCCGGAGGCGGAGCGGGCGCCGCGGCTGTGACGCCCGGCAGGAGGGCTCCCGAGCGGCGTCGGCCGGGCCTGTTCAGCCCACAGGGGAGTGGCGCGGGCGCGTCTTGACCGGGCGCGGCCCGCGTCCCTACAGTGCTATTAGCACTCTCCCATGGAGGGTGCTAAAGGCCAGGCGCTCAATCGGCACCGCGACGACGGTTGGCACGCCAACTGGCCTGTGGCGCTCGCCGTCATGGGACCCCATGGCACGCGGCGGACGCACACCGTCTCACACGCCTAGAAGAAAGGGAGAAATCGTGTCGGTCTCCATCAAGCCCCTCGAGGATCGCATCGTGGTTCAGCCGCTGGCCGCTGAACAGACCACCGCCTCCGGTCTGGTCATCCCGGACACCGCCAAGGAGAAGCCCCAGGAGGGCACCGTCCTGGCCGTGGGCCCGGGTCGCGTGGATGACAAGGGCAACCGCATCCCCGTGGACGTCAACGAGGGTGACCTGGTCATCTTCTCCAAGTACGGCGGGACCGAGGTCAAGTACAACGGCGAGGAGTACCTGGTGCTCCCGGCGCGCGACGTGCTGGCCGTCATCGAGAAGTAACTTCTCCACAGCCTTTCGTACGCGGTGCCCGCCCGCCCGGGAACGGGCCGCGGGCACCGCGTGCGTCGTCTCCGCAGTCTTCCCGGTTCCCTAAGGAGCAACTCACATGCCCAAGCAGTTGGTGTTCGACGACACCGCTCGCAAAGCGCTCGAAGCCGGCGTGAACCGCCTGGCCGACACCGTCAAGGTCACCCTCGGCCCCCGCGGCCGCAACGTGGTCCTGGACAAGAAGTGGGGCGCACCCACCATCACCAACGACGGCGTGACCATCGCCCGTGAGGTGGAGCTCGAGGACCCGTACGAGAACCTCGGCGCCCAGCTCGCCAAGGAAGTGGCCACCAAGACCAACGATGTCGCCGGCGACGGCACCACCACCGCCACCGTGCTCGCGCAGGCGATCGTGAAGGAGGGCCTGCGCAACGTTGCCGCGGGCGCCGCCCCCAGCGACATCAAGCGCGGGGTCGAGGCCGCCGTGGCCACCGTGTCCCAGCGTCTGCTGGACAACGCCCGCCCCGTGGAGGGCAAGGACGTGGCCCACGTGGCCGCGATCTCCGCCCAGTCCGAGGAGATCGGCGAGCTGATCGCCCGCGCCTTCGAGACCGTGGGCACGGACGGTGTGATCACCATCGAGGACGGCTCCTCCACCGAGGTGGAGCTGGACGTCACCGAGGGCATGCAGTTCGACAAGGGTTACCTGTCCCCGTCCTTCATCACCGACCAGGAGCGCCAGGAGGCCGTCCTGGACGACACCTACGTGCTGCTGTTCCAGGGCAAGATCTCCTCGATCCAGGACCTCATGCCGGTGCTGGAGAAGGTGCTGCAGGCCAAGAAGCCGCTGACCATCATCGCGGAGGACGTCGAGGGCGAGGCCCTGTCCACCCTGGTGGTCAACAAGCTGCGCGGCACGCTGGACGTCGTGGCCCTCAAGGCGCCCGGGTTCGGAGACCGCCGTAAGGCGATCATGCAGGACCTCGCGGTGCTCACGGACGCCACCGTGATCACCCCGGAGCTCGGCATTTCCCTGGAGGGCGTGGAGCTCTCCCAGCTGGGCCGCGCCCGCCGCATCACGGTGACCAAGAACCAGACCACCCTGGTGGACGGCGCGGGCTCCTCCGACGCCGTGGCCGAGCGCGTGGCGGAGATCCGCTCCGAGATCGCGCGCACCGACTCCGAGTGGGACCGCGAGAAGCTCCAGGAGCGCCTCGCGCGTCTCGCCGGCGGCATCTCCGTGATCAAGGTCGGCGCCGCCACCGAGGTGGAGCAGAAGGAGCGCAAGCACCGCATCGAGGACGCCGTGTCCTCCACGCGTGCCGCGCTCGAGGAGGGCATCGTGGCCGGCGGCGGCTCCGCCCTGGTCCACGCCTCGAAGTCCCTGGACGGCACGGACCTCGGCCTGGACGGCGACGCCGCCACGGCCGTGAACATCGTGCGCCGCGCCCTCACGCAGCCCCTGCGCTGGATCGCGGAGAACGCGGGCCAGGACGGCAACGTGGTGGCCTCCCGCGTGGCCGAGATGGAGCCCGGCAACGGGTACAACGCGCTGACCGGCGAGTACGAGAACCTGCTCTCGGCGGGCATCATCGACCCCGTGAAGGTCACCCGTTCCGCTCTGCAGAACGCGGCCTCCATCGCGGCCCTCGTGCTCACCACCGAGACCCTGGTGGCTGAGAAGAAGGACCAGGACGAGGACTGATCACCCCTCGTCGCTCCAGTGAGCGCCCCGCCCTCTGCGGCACGCGCCACGGGGTGAGCGGTTGATCGGCACGGCGGCCCCCTCCTGCGGGAGGGGGCCGCCGTCGTGCTGTGCGCAGACCAGCACGCGGCCCACTGGGGGTCTGCGCGAGCGGAGCCGTGGTTGGACCTGCCTGCGCCCCCGGCCTAACCTGATGCGATGCACTTCCCCACGGTCCCGTCTCCCGACTCCGCGAAGACCCCTCCCTGGGGTGCGGGGAGCGGCGGAGCCGGGGGATCGAGACCCTCCGACCGGGTGTCCCGGTACTCGGGGTTCCGCCCCGAGGTGCAGGGTCTGCGCGCTGTGGCCGTGCTGCTCGTGGTGGTCTACCACGTGTTCATGGGCCGGGTCTCCGGTGGTGTGGACATCTTCCTGTTCATCTCCGCCTTCTTCATGACCTCGTCCTTCGTGCGCAAGATCGAGGGCGGGCGTCCGCTCGCACTGGGGCGGTACTGGCTGCACACGTTCAAACGTCTGCTGCCCCTGGCCACGCTGGTGGTCCTGGGCACCTTCGTGCTGCTGTGGCTGTTCTACCCGGCGCAGGACGCAGCCGCTTTCCGCTCCCAGGGTGTGGCGTCGATCCTGTACGTGGAGAACTGGTCGCTGGCGTTCAACGCCGTGGACTACTACGCGGCGGACCACTCCAGCGCGTCCCCGTTCCAGCACTTCTGGTCGCTGTCGGTGCAGGGTCAGGTGTTCCTGGTCTGGCCGTTGATCTTCGCACTCGCGTGGCTGGTCAAGCGGCGCACGGGTCGCAGCAGCGTGCCCGTGCTCGCGGTGTGCTTCGGGGCGGTCTTCGCGGTCTCGCTGGCGTTCTCGGTGATCACCACGCACACCCAGCAGGCGTTCGCGTACTTCGACACCCGCGCCCGGCTGTGGGAGTTCGCGCTGGGGTCCCTGGTGGCTCTGGCCATTCCGTACCTGCGGCCGAGCCGTGGGCTGCGGGTGCTTCTGGGATGGGCTGGTTTCGTGAGCATGGTGTCCGTGGGCATCCTCGTGGACGTGCAGGGCGCGTTCCCGGGGTGGATCGCACTGTGGCCCCTGGTCTCTGCCGCGGCGATCATCGTGGCCGGGCAATCGGGTTCGCGGTGGGGTTTCGACCGTTTCCTCTCGTGGGGTCCGGTGGTGCGGATGGGTGACTCGGCCTACGCCCTCTACCTGGTGCACTGGCCCCTGCTGATCACCTACCTGGTGGTCCGTGACCGCCCCGTGGCGGGGCCGCGCTCCGGCGTGGCGATCGTGGTGGTCTCGGTGCTCCTGGCGCTGCTGCTGACCCGTCTGGTGGAGACGCCCCTGAAGAACTGGGCGTGGCCGGAGGCGAAGAACTGGCGGCTGGGGCTGGTGATCGCGGTGTGCATGAGCCTGGTGCTGGCCGTGGCGGGTTCCTGGGCAGCCGTGGAGGAACGACGGGAGACGAAGCTCGAGGCGCAGGCGGAGCTCAACAACCCCGGCGCCCGGGTGCTGGAGCCCGGTTTCGAGTTCGAGGGGGACCCCGACGCTCCGGCGCTGCCCACCTCCATGACGGACCAGTGGGTGGGGCTGCCCGAGCGGTGCAGCGGCGAGTTCACCTCCCAGAACCCGGTGGCGCAGGACTTCTGCCGCCAGACCGAGCCGGTGGAGAATCCCACCAAGGTGGTCGCCGTGGTGGGCAACTCCCACATGGAGCAGTACATGGGCGCCGTGATCCCGGTGGCCGAGGAGGAGGACTGGCAGCTGGTCTCCGTGCTGCAGCCCGGGTGCGGACTCGGCGTGGAGGGCCAGACACCGGAGTGCCGGAAGGGCAACGAGGCGGTCCTGGAATACCTCGACCAGCTGCAGCCCGATGCCGTTCTGACCACCTCCACGCGGGCCGAACTCATGGACGGGGCGGCCGAGCACACCGTGGCCGGACTGGAGCCGATCGTCCGGGACCTCACCGCGGACGGCGCCACGGTGGTGGGGTTCCGGGACAACCCCCGCCTGGGCTACGACCCCACACGGTGCGTCGCGGAGAAGGGACGCGAGGACCCGTCCTGCACCACGGAGAAGGACGAGGTGCTCGCCGCGGAGAACCCCGCGCGGTCCCTGGAGTCCATCCCGGGCTACACGGGCATCGACCCCACCCCCCTGATCTGCCCGCAGGGCGTGTGCGCTCCCGTGATCGGCAACGTGAACGTGTGGCTGGACTTCCACCACCTCACGTGGGACTACGCGCGCAGCATGGCGCCCCTGCTGCGGGAGGACCTCGTGGCGGCCGTGGAGTCCGAGGGCTGAGGCGAGTTCGCGGCGCGCGGCAGCGGCGTCGTCGAACGCACCCGTGACGACGAGGGCCGTGGGGCGGGGGGAGCGCGCGGCACGGCCCGTAGACTGGCGGCGACATTCTCGCGTGGAAGGGACTACCCGTGTCTGACAACGTGCCCACGGCACTCATGGACGATCCGTTCGGCTTCACCGGACTGACCTACGACGACGTCCTGTTGCTCCCCGGCAACACGGACGTGATCCCCTCGGAGGCCTCCACCAGCACGCGCCTCTCGCGCCGGATCACGCTGGAGGCGCCCGTGCTCTCCGCCGCCATGGACACCGTGACCGAGTCCGCCATGGCCATCTCCATGGCCCGTCAGGGCGGCATGGGTGTGATCCACCGCAACCTGTCCATCCAGGACCAGGCGGACCACGTGGACCGTGTGAAGCGCAGCGAGTCCGGGATGATCACCAACCCCGTGACGGTGTCCCCGGACGCCACCCTGGCCGAGCTGGACCGGCTGTGCGGCTACTTCAAGGTCTCCGGGCTGCCCGTGGTGGACGAGGATCAGCGGCTGCTGGGCATCATCACCAACCGCGACACGCGCTACCTGCCGGAGAGCGACTTCGACACCCGCCTGGTGCGCGACGTGATGACCCCCATGCCGCTCGTCACGGGCAAGGTGGGCATGGGCAAGGACGAGGCCCACGCGCTGCTCGCCCAGCACAAGATCGAGAAGCTGCCGCTGGTGGACGAGCACGACCGGCTCACCGGGCTCATCACCGTCAAGGACTTCACCAAGGCGGAGCAGTACCCCCTGGCCACCAAGGACGACGAGGGGCGGCTGCGCGTGGGCGCCGCCGTGGGCTTCTTCGGCGACGGCTGGGAGCGCGCGATGACCCTGGTGGAGGCCGGGGTGGACGCGCTGTTCATCGACACCGCCAACGGCCACTCCCAGGGCGTGCTGGAGATGATCGCCCGGCTCAAGAAGGAGTCTGCGGCGGCGCACGTGGACGTGATCGGCGGCCAGGCGGCCACGCGCGCGGGTGCACAGGCGATCGTGGACGCCGGCGCCGACGCCGTGAAGGTGGGCGTGGGTCCGGGCTCCATCTGCACCACCCGCATCATCGCGGGCGTGGGCGTCCCGCAGATCACCGCGATCAACGAGGCCGCCCAGGTCACGATTCCCGCCGGTGTGCCGCTCATTGCGGACGGTGGCCTGCAGTTCTCCGGCGACATCGGCAAGGCGCTTGTGGCCGGCGCGGACTCCGTGATGCTCGGCTCGCTGCTCGCGGGCTGCGACGAGTCCCCGGGGGAGCTCGTATTTGTGCAGGGCAAGCAGTTCAAGGCCTACCGGGGCATGGGCTCGCTGGGCGCCATGCAGTCCCGCGGCAAGAACACCTCCTACTCCAAGGACCGCTACTTCCAGGCGGACGTCTCCGACGACGAGAAGCTGATCCCCGAGGGCATCGAGGGTCAGGTGCCCTACCGCGGGCCGCTGTCCTCCGTGCTGCACCAGCTGGACGGCGGGCTGCGCCAGACCATGTTCTACGTGGGCGCGCACAGCGTGGACGAGCTCAAGCACAAGGGCCGCTTCGTGCGGATCACCCCGGCCGGGCTCAAGGAGTCCCACCCGCACGACATCACCATGACGGTGGAAGCCCCCAACTACAAGCGCTGACCCGCACCGCACATCCCCCGTGCGCCCTGCGCGGTGAAAGGACCCCACGTGAGCTACGACATCGAAATCGGGCGATCCAAACGCGCCCGCCGCACGTTCAGCCTGGACGAGATCGCCCTGGTGCCCTCCCGGCGCACGCGCGATCCCCGGGACGTGAGCACGGCGTGGCAGATCGACGCCTACCAGTTCGACATCCCCGTGGTGGGCGCACCCATGGACTCGGTGATGTCCCCGGCCACCGCGATCGACCTGGGCCGTGCCGGTGGGCTGGGCGTGCTGGACCTCGAGGGCCTCTGGACGCGCTACGAGGACCCGCAGCCGGTCCTGGACGAGATCGCCGACCTCAGCTCGGAGAACCTTCCGCAGGCCACGCGCCGCATGCAGGAGCTCTACTCCGCGCCCGTCCAGCCCGGGCTGATCACCGCCCGGCTGGCGGAGATCCGTGAGGCCGGGGTGATCGTCTCCGGTTCGCTGTCCCCGCAGCGCGTGGTGGAGCACTACCGCACGGTGCTCGAGGCGGGCGTGGACCTCTTCGTGATCCGCGGCACCACGGTCTCCGCGGAGCACGTGTCCAAGACGCAGGACCCGCTGGACCTCAAGCAGTTCATCTATGACCTCGACGTCCCCGTGATCGTGGGCGGTGCCGCGGGCTACACCCCGGCACTGCACCTCATGCGCACGGGCGCGGCCGGCGTGCTCGTGGGCTTCGGCGGGGGAGCGTCCCTGCGCACCGAGTCCATCCTGGGCATCCACGCCGCCATGGCCTCGGCCATCTCCGACGTCGCCGCGGCCCGCCGCGACTACCTCGACGAGTCCGGCGGCCGCTACGTCCACGTGATCGCCGACGGCGGTCTGGGCACCTCGGGCGACATCGTCAAGGCCATTGCCATGGGCGCCGACGCCGTGATGCTCGGCACGCTGCTGGCCCGCGCGGAGGAGGCCCCCGGGCAGGGCTGGCTGTGGGGTGCGGAGGCGCACAACCCGCACTCGCCCCGCGGCGTGCGCACCCACGTGGGCACGGTGGGTCCCCTGGACGAGCTGCTCAACGGGCCCTCGCGCCACGTGGACGGCTCCTCCAACGTGATGGGCGCGCTGCGCCGGGCCATGGCCACCACCGGATACTCGGACCTCAAGGAGTTCCAGCGGGCCGAGGTGGTCATCCGCAGCTGAGCGGACGCCGGGGGTTTGGAGAACGCCCAGGGCGGGCCAGTAGTGTTGGGTCGTGCTCAAAACCGCGCTGCGCCCCCGTTCACTGGCCTTCCTGGCCGTGGCGCTGCTCGTGGCGTCCCTGTTCGTGGGGCTGAGCGCGTGGCAGCTGAACGCGTCCCGCAGCGCAACCACGGTGGCGGACCCTGCCAAGGACCGTGTCTCCGCGCTCGAGACCGTCACCACCCCCGGTGAGCCGACCTCGGCCCAGCAGGCGGACCACGTGGTCTCCGTGACGGGGCGCTACGCCCCCGACTCCACGGTCCTGGTGCCCGGACGTCTGCACGACGGCGACTCGGGGTACTGGGCGGTCTCGCAGCTGGTGATCCCCGGTTCGCAGGACCGCTGGGACGCCGCGGATGAGGACCTCTCCATCGCCGTGGCCCGCGGGTGGGTGGCCTCCCCGGACGAGGTGCCCGCCGCGCCGTCGGGCGAGGTCCGGGTGATCGGCAGGCTCATGCCCACGGAGTCGCCCCTGCCGAGCGAGGCCCTGCCCGCCGACCAGGTGAGCACCGTGGCCTCGGCGCAGCTGAGCAACCTGTGGGACGCTCCGGTGTACACCGGGTACGTGGCCTCGTTCTCGGAGAACCCGGCCGCGCAGCCCGCGCCCGTGACGCCGGAGGGGACCCTGGCGGCGTCGGCGGCTCCCATGGGGGAGGGGCTCGCGGAGCTGCAGATCGACCAGCAGCCCACGGACACGTCCGTCCACGCGCTGAACCTCTTCTACGCCGTGGAGTGGGTGGTGTTCGCGGGCTTCGCGGTCTTCCTGTGGTGGCGTTTCGTGCGGGACGACTACCTGCGCCGTCAGAACCCCGAGCAGTACTTCTACTTCGACGGCGACTACTTCTGGGACGAGTCCGAGCAGTCCTACTACTACTGGGACGCCCAGGACCAGCGCTACTACTACTTCGACGACCAGCCCGCGGTGGCCGGGGCGGACCGCTCCGCCGGGCCCCGCGCCACCCCGCGATCCGACAACGGAGCCTCTGATGACTGACCCCACGCCGCACTCCGATCCGCAGCCCCGCCCGGTCCGCCGCACCGACGGCGTGCGGGTGAGCGCCCCCGAGGACGCGAGCCCCGAGCGGGCCACCGTGCCGGACAGCGTGCGTGCCAAGGCCGCGGCGCTCAAGCCCCGGCGCCGCTTCGGCGGCACCGAGGCACAGATCCGGGGCGCGCTGACGTTCTACAAGGTGTGCGCGTGGATCTCCGGCACGTTCCTGCTGCTGCTCGTGGCCGAGATGGTCACCCGCTACGGGCTGGGGTACGACCTCATTGCCGGCGGCACCGACAAGGTGACGGGCGAGACCGTCGCGCTGGGCTGGCAGAACCTGGAGCTGGAGAACCTGGCCGGCGGCGTGAACATCTCCACGTGGATCCTGATCGTCCACGGCTGGTTCTACGTGATCTACCTGCTCTCGTGCCTGCGGGTGTGGTCCCTCATGCGGTGGCCCTTCGCCCAGCTCATCGTCATGGCCCTGGGCGGCGTGGTGCCGTTCCTCTCCTTCATCGTGGAGCGCAAGATCCACCGCTCCACCGAGGCAGAGCTCGCGGCCAACCCCAAGGCCGCCAAGCGCTACTGAGCCCCGCCGGGGGAGGCCCGTGCGTGTTCTAGACTTGAGGGCGTGACTGAAACCCCTGACACCCTGAGCGAACTGGAGCAGCGCCCGGTCCTCGTGGTCGATTACGGTGCGCAGTACGCGCAGCTGATCGCCCGCCGGGTCCGCGAGGCGAACGTGTACTCCGAGATCGTCCCGCACACCTGGTCCACCGAGCAGATCCTCGCGCGCAACCCCGCCGCGCTGATCCTCTCCGGGGGCCCCGCCTCCGTGTACGCGCCCGGTGCGCCGCAGCGCGACGCCGAGCTGTTCGAGGCCGGCGTGCCCGTGCTGGGCATCTGCTACGGGTTCCAGGTCATGGCCAACGCCCTGGGCGGCACCGTGGAGCGCACCGGTGTGCGCGAGTACGGCGCCACCACCGCCACGTGCCCGGACACCGCCGTGGGCACTCTGCTGGACGGCACCCCGGACGTGCAGACCGTGTGGATGAGCCACGGGGACTCCGTCACGGCCGCCCCCGAGGGGTTCACCACGCTCGCCACCACCGAGGGTGCCCCCGTGGCCGCCTTCGAGAACCGGGAGCGCCGCCTCTACGGCGTGCAGTGGCACCCCGAGGTCAAGCACTCCGCGTTCGGCCAGAAGGTGCTGGAGAACTTCCTCTTCAACGGCGCGCAGCTGACCCCCACGTGGTCCACCGGCAACATCATCGAGGAGCAGGTGGCCGCGATCCGTGCCCAGGTGGGCGACGGCAAGGCGCTGTGCGGGCTCTCCGGCGGCGTGGATTCCGCGGTGGCCGCAGCCCTCGTGCAGCGCGCCATCGGCGACCGCCTCACGTGCGTCCTGGTGGACCACGGGCTGATGCGTCAGGACGAGGTGGCGCAGGTGGAGAAGGACTACGTGGCCGCCACGGGCGTCAAGCTCCACATCGCCCGCGAGCAGGACCGTTTCCTGGACGCGCTCAAGGGCGTCACGGACCCCGAGACCAAGCGCAAGGCCATCGGCCGGGAGTTCATCCGCGCGTTCGAGGCCGCCGAGGAGAAGGTGCTGCGCGAGGAGGCCCAGGACGGCCAGCCCGTGCGGTTCCTGGTCCAGGGCACCCTCTACCCGGACGTCGTCGAGTCCGGCGGTGGCGAGGGTGCGGCCAACATCAAGAGCCACCACAACGTGGGCGGGCTCCCCGAGGACCTGCAGTTCGAGCTCGTGGAGCCGCTGCGGGCCCTGTTCAAGGACGAGGTGCGCGCGGTGGGCCGCGAGCTCGGGCTTCCCGAGAACATCGTGGGCCGTCAGCCCTTCCCGGGTCCGGGTCTGGGCATCCGCATCATCGGCGAGGTCACGGAGGAACGCCTGGACGTCCTGCGCCGCGCGGACGCGATCGCCCGTGAGGAGCTCACCCGGGCGGGCCTGGACGACGAGGTCTGGCAGATGCCCGTGGTCCTGCTCGCGGACGTGCGCTCCGTGGGTGTGCAGGGTGACGGCCGCACGTACGGCCACCCGATCGTGCTGCGCCCGGTCAGCTCCGAGGACGCCATGACCGCCGACTGGTCCCGGCTGCCCTCCGAGCTGCTGGCGCGGGTGTCCAACCGCATCACCAACGAGGTCGAGGAGATCAACCGCGTGGTCCTGGACGTGACGTCCAAGCCGCCGGGAACCATCGAGTGGGAGTGATCCCCGCCCTCTGAGAGCCATCGTCAGTCCCGGTGCGCCGGTCGGCCCCACGTCCCCGTGGCGCGCGGACCGGCGCACTCGTGAGTAGGAGCACCATGCCGACACCCCAGGACAGCCCGCGACCCACCCCCCAGGACACGGACGCCATGCAGGGGCCCCGGGAGCACCCCCGCGTGTCCCTGCGCGCGTGGACCCAGCAGATGGACGCGTACACGGGGCCGGACACTCTCCTGGACTTCAACCAGGTGGACAACGTGTGCATCGACCTCACGGAGGCCAACTCCTCGGGGCAGGCGCAGCTGCTGATGCAGCGGCCCACGCGGCTGTCCACGATGATCCACCAGAACACCCCCGCGTACGACCGCGCGGTGCGCTCCGCCCGTGCGCTGCGCACCAAGATCCACGAGCTGTCCGTGGGTCACGGGCTGGACGCGGCGTACCTCGCGGCGGGCACCGCGTCCTGGCTCGCGGACCCCGTGGCGGACGGGCTGCGGCGTTTCATCGCCCCCGTCCTGCTGGCGCCGGTGACCGTGAAGCTGCGCCCGGACCACAAGGACTTCGAGCTGCACATCGTGGGACCGGCGCACCTGAACCCCGCGCTGGTGCGCAGACTCCGGGAGGACCACGGTGTGGAGCTGGCCACCGCGGAGATGTCCCGGCTGGCGTACGGCACGCGCAAGCTGGACCCCGCCCCTGTGCTCGAGACCCTGCGGCAACTCGCTGTGGAGGTCCCCGGGATGCACGTGGAGCACCAGCTGGTGGTCTCCACGTTCGCGGACCTGCACGAGCGTCCGGCGGACGAGCACATGGTGGCCCGCACCCGCCTGGTGCAGGACCTGGCGCGCCTGAAGAACTCCGAGGTGGGCAAGCTGCCCGTGGTGCACGCCCTCACCAACGACGCCCCCGCCCTGGACCAGCGGGATCCCGCGGACGAGCTGCTGCTCACGGACCTGGACGCGAACCAGCAGGAGGTTGTGGACCTCGCGGAGCAGGGCAAGAGCTTCGTGGTGTCCACCCCGGTGGGAACCGCCGCGGTGGACACCGTGGTCTCCACCGTGGGCGCCCTGGTGCACCGCGGGCGCAGCGTGCTGGTGCTGGGCGAGTCCCGCACCACGCTGGCCGCCTTCAACCGCGCCTGGAACCGCACGGGACTGGACTCGCTCGTGCTCCCGCTGGGCTCCCACCTGAGCCCGGACGACGTCGCCGAGCGGCTCGTGCGCGCGGTGGCCCGCAACGAGCGCACCCAGGAACCGCACACCGAGCCGATCCGGGAGGCGCTGCAGCGCACTCGGGAGCAGCTGCGCGTGCACGAGGAGTCGCTGCACACCCGCCGGCCGCGCTGGCAGGCGTCCCCCTACGAGGCCATGCAGGCCCTCGCGGAGCTGACCGCTCGGGATCCCGGGCCCCAGACCACGGTGCGCTTCCGGCGCTCCGTGCTCGACGCCGTGTCCCACCGCGGCGAGGTGCGGCGCCAGCTGCAGCGCGCCGCCGCCCTGGGGGCCTTCGACCCGGCCACGCTCGCGGGCCCGTGGCACGGTGCCCGCCTGGTCAACGACGACGAGGCCCGCCAGGCCCACGACCTCGCGAAGTCCCTCCTGCTGGAGCTGACCACGCTGTCCACCGCCATGCGCCACGTCCTGGGCGTGTCCGGGCTGCGGGTGGGCTCCACGATCGCGGAGTGGGAGCAGCAGCTCGAGCTGGTGATCGACGTGGGCAACTCGCTGCGCCACCTCACCCCGGACATCTACGACCGCCCCGTCACGGACCTGATTGCCGCCACGGCCTCCGCGTCCTGGCGCCGCGACCACGAGATCGAGCTCAGCGGACTGCAGCGCTCCCGGCTGCGCAAGGCGGCCAAGGAGTACATCCGCCCGGGCGTGCACCTGTCCGACCTGCACGCCGCGCTGGTGAAGGTGCAGTCCGAGCGGGACCGCTGGCGGCAGTGGGCCACCACCCTGGAGCAGCCGGCCGTGTCCGACCGCGCGGAGGAGACCCTGCGCACCCACCGCCGCTTCCGGGAGGACCTCGAGGGCCTGGCCATCGCCCTGGAGGGCTCGGTCACCGCGGCCCGGCTGGAGACCGCCACCGTGGACGAGCTCCAGGTGATCCTGGACGAACTGATCAACGACGAGGCCCACCTGAGCACCCTTCCCGAGCGGACCGTGCTGCTCGAGGACCTGCGGGCCCGTGGTCTGGGGGAGTTCCTCGCGGACCTCGAGTCCCGGGGCGTGCCCGCCGAGCAGGTGGACGACGAGCTCGAGCTGGCGTGGTGGCAGTCCGTCCTCGAAGCCATGATCAGCGGAGACGACTTCGTGGCCATGCCGGACGGTTCCCAGCTGCGCAGGACGGAGTCCGCCTTCCGGCGTGCCGACTCCGCGCACATCGCCGCGGCCCCGGCTCGGCTGGAGCACGAGCTGGCCACACGGTGGGCCCGTGATGCCAAGCGGTTCCCGCGGGAGGCACGCACCCTGCGCGACATGCTGCGCAGCGGACGGGTCCGCACCGAGGAGCTGGACCGGGTCCAGCACCTCACGCCCTCCCTGGTGCCCGTGTGGACGGCCAGTCCGCTCGTGCTCACGGCGACCCTCGGTGACGAGCAGGCCGTGGACGCCGTCGTGATCCTGGACGCCGAGTCCACGCCGCTGGCCGCTACGCTCCCGGCGGTGGTCAAGGCGGAGCAGGTGATCGCCTTCGGCGACCCCCACGCGGGCGGTCCGCAGCCGTTCACGGTGGCTCCCCGCGTGAGCGCGCGGGACACCCCGCAGCCCGTGACCGAGGTGGACTCCGCGTTCGAGACGCTGTCCCGCGTGGTGGACTCCCGCTCACTGACCTCGGTGCGCCGTCCCATGGACCCCCGCCTGTTCTCTTACCTCAACGAGGCCTTCTACGACGGCGCGCTGACCCGTGTGCCCTACGCCTCGGAACTGATGGGCGCCACCACCGGGCTTTCCGCGGAGTACGTGGTGGACGGTGTGGGTGTGCTCACGGCCGGGAGCGAGGGCGTCCAGGCCCCGGCGGCAGAGGTCCAGCGCACCGTGGACCTGGTCTTCGCCCACGCGGCGCGCCACCCGGAGCGCTCGCTGGCCGTGGTGACCGCGAGCGCGATGCACGCCGCCCGCGTGGCGCAGGCCGTGCAGCGCAGGCTGCGCGAGTCCGGGGAGTCCGCGGAGTTCTTCGCCCCGGGCCACGAGTCCTTCCGGGTGGTGGAGCTGCACCGGGCGGCCGGCATCGAACGGGACACCGTGATCTTCTCGCTGGGCTTCGGACGGACCACCTCCGGGCGCAGCACTCCCCAGCTGGGATCGCTCTCCGAGCGTGACGGCCGCCAGGCGTTCGTGCGGGGGATGACCCGCTCGCGCCGCCACACGCACATCGTGACGTCCATCCACCCCAAGGACACCGAGCTGCGGCGGCTGCAGCACGGTGCCAAGGACATGTACCACATGCTCGAGGTGCTGTTCGGGGAGGAGACCACGTCCGAGCGCGCCCCGGCACCCGTGGACGACCCCGGGGCCGCGACCGATGCGCTCGTGGCAGACCTCGCGCGGCGGCTGCGTGCCGCCGGAGCCACCGTGCACACCGGCTACGCGCACGCCGTGGACATGGCGGCGCACGCGGATGCCGAGTCGCTCTCCGCCGGCGCGGTCCTGCACCGCGGGGACGACGACGCTCCCGTCCGGATCCCCGTGGCCCTGCAGTCGGACGGCTCCGACCGCAGCCGTGCCCTGAGCGTGCGCGAACGTTTCCGGCTGATCCCGCAGCACCTGGAGCGCGCAGGGTGGAACTACGTGAGCCTGTGGTCCGTGGAGGTCTTCACCGATCCGCAGACGGTGGCCGGCCTCGTGCAGCGCTATCTGGGACTCTCGGGTGGCGTGGCCGGGGCAGCTGCCGCCCCGGCGCCGGGCGCTGGGCAGGGGAGCGCGGACCGTGTCGGCTGAGACCTCGGGTGGCCGGCGGCGCGGGTCGCACCGGCGCGTGACCGGAGGGACCGCCCCCGACCAGGAGCGCGCCCTGGGCGGTTCCGTGTGGGGCGAGGCCACGCCGCCGCTCGGCTCGGACGCCCCGGACCCCCGGGAGGCCGGGACCTCGGACGGGCACGAGCAGTGGCTGCGCGAGCAGCGGCCCCCGCACTGGGGCTGACCGTCCGGCCCGGCCGCGCCACGGGTTCCGTCCCGCCGCACTGCGTGGGGCGCTCCCGGTCCGAGCGGGGCGCTGTCACCGTTCAGCGGGTCACGGTGCCACGAGGACGAGTGACACCCGGCCGGAACCCTCGAGCGCGGCAAGACTCGCTGCCGTCTCCCGTGGAGCGGCCAGCACCACCAGGCCGGAGTCCGTGTCCGTCCCGGCCGGGGCGAGCAGGGATGTGTCGCCTCCGGACGTGGACGCCGCGGCCCACAGCACCGTGACCGAGCGGGCGACCGGGCGGCCGCGCGCGGCCGAGGCGCCGTCCGCATGGTGCACGACGTCCACGGCGTCCCCGGGACGGATGTGACGCAGCACCGCGGGATCGCTCACCCGCACGGTGGCGGCGGTCGTCCCCGGGGGCTGGCCGGTCAGCACACCGGGCCCCAGCACGCTGGTGGAGGTCACCGGCTGACCGGGTGAGAGCGCCACGGTGGTGGTCTGCCCGCCCGCCTCGGGAATGCCGGTGAAGGCAGCTGCCGGCGCGATGTCCACGGGGAATTCGGTCACCGTGAGGTCTTCGGCGGTCAGGGCGGTGCCCGCGGGAACGTCGTGGGCGGCCGTCACCACGGGGGTGGTCCGGTCACCGGGCGGGGCGAGCCGGAGGACCACGATCGTGAGGGCCAGCGCGCAGAGCGCGGCGGCCACGAGCCGGTGGCGCCGGCGCACCGCGGTGCGCAGCCTCAGACCCAGGGGATAGTGCGGACGGGGCGGTGAGCTCATACCCGGACGCTAGGGCGGCACGGAGCATCTCCGGGCCTGCGCTCCACGAGCGGTGCACTGCGCCACGGTCTGCCGCACCCGGTCCGGGACTGTGCAGGGCGCTCGCCGCGGGCGGAGCGTGGGATCAGCGGGCGGGGAGCGTCACCGGGAGCTCGCGGAACTGCCCGACGTCGTGGTCGCGGAGCCCGATCCGGTGGTGGGCGGGGCCGAAGGCGTCGAGGCGGCGCTTCCCGAGGAACCAGAGCCGCTGCCGGTGGCCGCGGTGTCCCCGGAGGTTCCAGAACCACCGGAGGCTCCCGACCCGCCGGCGGATCCCGAGCCGGAGGCCGTGCCGACATCCCCGGAGGCCCCGGAGCGGGAATCGGTGCGGTAGAAGCCGGAGCCCTTGAACACCACGCCCACGGAGTTGAACTTCTTGCGCAGCACGCCGCCGCACTCGGGGCACACGGTCAGGGCGTCGTCGGAGAAGGACTGGCGGATGTCGAAAGCATGGCCGCAGTCTTTGCAGGCGTAGGCGTAAACGGGCACGGATGATTCCTTCGAGAGCGGGAGGGACGGTGGTTCACCGACGTCACATCCTACTCGCGGGCTCCCGCTCGACCGCGCCAGCTCGGGCCGCGCACACGGGTGCGCTCAGGCGGACCCGCCCAGCGCCACGACGCCGTGCTCGGTGAGCACCTCGGCCAGGACCGCGTCGTGGGGCTCCGCCGGGACCTCACCGGTGGGGAGCACCTCGTCCGCGAAGCAGCACGCCACGGTGCGGGGCCGGTGTCCGGCGGTCTCGAGGGCCTCCAGGAACCGGTCGTAGTAGCCGCCACCGAAGCCCAGTCGCACGCCGCTGCGGTCCACGGCCACCACGGGAACCACCAGGACGCGGACGGCGGCGAACACTTCCAGGCCGTGCCGCGGGCCGGCGGGTTCGCGCAGACCGGGCAGGGCGCCGTCCACCAGCGCGGCCCCGGGTCGCCACTGCACCCAGGCCAGTGCGCGCCGCGGGGCCACGACCGGCAGCCACACGCGCCGCCCCCGCCGGTGGGCGTCCTCGAGCGCCGGCAGCAGCGGCGGTTCGTCGGGCAGCGGCAGGAAGCCGGCGACGTCGCCCGCTCCGGTCTCTGCGAGAAGCCGGGTGAGGTGCCTCCCCAGGCCCGCCTGCGCCTCGCGGCGCACCCCGGCACTGCGGTGACGACGCCGCTCGAGCACGTGCGCGCGCAGGGCTGCCTTGGCGGCGCGGTCCCCTGAGGGCTGTTCCATGGGCACGCTCCTGGGTGACTGTCCGCTCTTGGGAGTACACGGAGTGCATTACCGGCCGGATTCCGGAGTTGGAACCGGGGCGCGGATGCCTCGTCGTTTACCCTAAGTCCATGAGCCCTCACGAAACCAAGCGCGTACACAAGGCCGTCATCCCCGCCGCGGGACTGGGCACCCGCTTCCTGCCCGCCACCAAGGCGATGCCCAAGGAGATGCTGCCGGTCGTGGACCGTCCGGCCATCCAGTACGTGGTCCAGGAGGCCGTGGACGCCGGCCTGGACGACGTCCTCATGATCACGGGCCGCTCCAAGCGGGCCCTGGAGGACCACTTCGACCGCGTTCCCGCCCTCGAAGCCCAGCTGAAGGAGTCGGCCAAGGACGCCCTGCTCTCCGAGGTGGAGCACGCGTCGGACCTCGGGGAGATCCACTACCTGCGCCAGCAGGACCCCCAGGGCCTCGGCCACGCCGTGCTGCGCGCCAAGATCCACGTGGGGGAGGACCCATTCGCGGTGCTGCTCGGAGACGACCTGATCGACGAGAAGGAGGACCTGCTCTCCCGGATGATCGAGGTGCAGGAGCGCACGGGTGGCTCCGTGGTGGCCCTCATGGAGGTGCCGCGCGAGAGCATCAGCGCCTACGGCTGCGCTGACGTCACCGCCGTGGAGGGCGAGGACTACGTGAAGGTCAACGGACTGGTGGAGAAGCCGGCACCGGAGGACGCCCCCTCCAACCTGGCGATCATCGGCCGCTACGTGCTGCACCCGGAGATCTTCGCGATCCTCGAGAGCACCGCACCGGGCCGCGGCGGCGAGATCCAGCTGACGGACGCCATGCAGACCGTGGCGGACCGCGGTGAGGACGCCCACGGCATGTACGGCGTGGTGTTCAAGGGACGCCGTTTCGACACCGGCGACAAGCTCTCCTACCTCAAGGCCAACATCGAGCTCGCGTGCGAGCGCGACGACCTCGGCCCGGGTCTGCGGTCCTGGATCGCGGACTACGCCAAGACCCTCAAGGTCTGAGGACCCGCACCGGGTGAGCACGGCAGCCGAGTGGCCCGTCACCGTCCAGTGGGCGCAGCTGATGCTGCGCCCACTGGTCATGAGTGACCGCGGTGAGTGGGACCGGGTGCGCTACCGCAACCGGGAGTGGCTCGAACCGTGGGAGGCGAGCAACCCCGAGGCGGCGGGGACGGCGCCGTCGTACCGCAGCTTCGTGCGGCAGATGCGGCAGCAGGCGCGGGCCGGGCAGTCCCTGCCGTGGCTGATCACGGAGCTGGACCCGGTGAGCAGGCGGCAGGAGCTCGTGGGGCAGCTGACCGTCTCGGGCATCACCCTGGGCTCGTTCCGCTCGGCCAGCCTGGGGTACTGGGTGGACGGCGCGCAGGCGGGCCGGGGGATCGCTCCGATGGCCGTGGCCATGGCCACCGACTACTGCTTCCAGCACCTGAGGCTGCACCGCATGGAGATTAACATCCGTCCCGAGAACGCCAAGTCCTTGCGGGTCGTGGAGAAACTGGGGTTCCGGGACGAGGGCCTGCGGGAGCGTTTCCTGCACATTGCCGGCCGGTGGGCGGACCACCGCAGCTTCGCGCTCACGGCCGAGGAGGTTCCCGAAGGCCTCGTGCGCCGGTTCACCGGCGAGGACGAGGGCATCACCGTGCGGCGCGGGCTGCGCTGACCCACCGCTCGGCGCGCGGGTGCGCGCCGAGCGGCCGGACCCAGGGCTGCGCCCGTCGCGCGACCGGCCCCGGGCGTCCGCCGGTCGGGCCTGAAACCGGACGACGTGCGGCTGGCGGGCACCCGAACTCCGCCCCAGGACCATCGAATGACATTGATGTGAGCAACACGCTCATTCCACGCCGGGAATCCTTCTCACCTGTCCTACCCTGAAACGGTGGGTTTGTCTTGGGTGAGCAGTTCAGCGGTCCTGGCCGCTATCATCGTGCTGTGTGTGATGTGGTTCGCACCGCACGTGGCCAGGCGCACCAGCGTTCCGGTCCGTGCCCAGGTGGAGGCCCCGGACCTGCTGCTCCACCCGTCGGACCGCCCCCGCGAGCACGTCCGCAGCACGCCCAGTAGAGTGGGGGCCACGGCCTCAGCACAGCTTCATGAACGGGAGACGACAGCCATGGACACCTCGGCACATGCGCCGTCCGCCATCACCGTCCGCCGCGGATCCGTGGCGGGTCTCCGGATCAAGTGGGACCGCACCATCGTGTTCCTGACCGGTGCCGCGCTCGTCCTGGCCGCCGTGCTCACCGGAATCGCCGCGCCCTTCACCGCCGTCACGTGGGCCGTGCCCGTGGTGCTGCTCCTGCTGGGGGCCGGCTGCGTGGCGGGTCTGCGCTACCTGGCCGTCACCGACCGCGCCGGTGTGTCGGCCCAGGCCGCCACGCGTCAGACGGCCCCCGCCCAGCACGCCATCTTCGACAACGAGGACCAGGCCCGTCAGGACCGCGAGGAGCAGGAGCTGCAGGCGGACGCCGCACTGGACCTGCCCGCCGAGGGGCAGCTGCCCGAGACGGTGGCGCCCGAGCGCCCCGCGGCGGAGAAGACCTACACCGTGGCGGAGCTGCGCGCGGAGGCCCTCAAGGTGGCCCGCAGCTCGGCCGCCGCGGGATCCACCGCGGCCACGTGGGAGCCGGTCCCGGTGCCCAAGCCGCTCTACACCCAGGCGCCCGTGGTGCAGCGCCGCGCACCGGAACCGCTGCGGGTGCCGCAGCGCCCGGCGGCCACCACCACGTCCCTCAAGGACGCGGTCCGCGCGGGGGAGCAGGAGAGCGCCGCGCTGAACCTGGACGACGTCCTGAAGCGACGCCGGGCCTGACGCCTCCAGCACCTACCGATTTGACGACAGCAGCGCGCCGCGGATCCCGAACAGGGCCGCGGCGCGTTCTACTCAGGGAGCACCATGGTCACGCATCAGGTTGAGATCGAGCGCAAGTACGACGTCGCGGGGAAGAAGAAGCCCAAGCTCAAGCTGCACAAGCTGGAGCACTTCACCGTGGGCGATCCCGTGGAGCACGACATGAGCGCCACGTACTACGACACCGCCGATCTGCTGCTCGCGCGCTCCGCGGTGGCCGTGCGGCGTCGTACCGGCGGCAGCGACGACGGCTGGCACGTGAAGTACGAGGCCGGTGCGGTGCGTGGCGAGCTGCACTACGAGCCCCTCAAGACCGCCCCCGACCGGCTTCCGGCGGCACTGCGCAAGGTGCTGCTGGGTCTCACCCTGGGCGAGGACCTCCAGCCCGTGGCCACCGTGGACACGCGGCGCACGCTGTACCCGGTGCTCGCGGAGGACGGGCAGTACGCCGAGCTGTGTCTGGACGCCGTCTCCGCGCGGGACGAGCGCGCTGGGGTCACCCGGGAGTGGACCGAGTGCGAGGTCGAGCTCACGCGCGACGACCTCACCGAGAAGCAGGCCAAGGCCGTGTTCGAGGCCGTGGAGACCGTCCTGTTCGCCGCGGGGGCGGAGCCGTCCTCCTCGGTGGCCAAGATCGCCCGGGCCCTCGGCCAGGACGGCGGGGACGTGGTGCGCGTGGTCTCGCCGGAGCACGCCGCCGTCACGTCCGACGACGCCGCTGACGCCGCCTCCGCGGGGTTCGCGCCGGGTGCGGGAGAGTCTGAGGGAGAGCAGCCGTCCGGGAAGGGCTCGTCGAACGACGAGGGCTCCTCCAAGGACACGAGCTCGTCGAAGAACAAGGGCTCGGGGAAGAAGAAGGACAAGGGCTCCGCCAAGGGCAAGTCGTCCAAGAACGGCAAGGACACGAAGAACGGCAAGAGCTCCGCGGGGAGTGGGGGCGGGCATGCGAAGGGCAACGACGCGGCGTCGTCGTCCGACACCGGGGACCGGGGGGAACGCACGGGGGCCGACGTCCTCGCGGAGATGATCTCCCACCTGACCTCGCAGCTGCAGCGCTGGGACTTCGCCGTGCGCATCGAGGCCGAGGACTCGGTGCACCAGATGCGCGTGCGCTCGCGGGCGCTGCGCAGCGTGCTCCAGGCGTCCCGGAGCTTCGTGGCCGAGGACGTGGTGGCGGACATGGAGCAGCGGCTCAAGGACCTGGCGCGTGTGCTCGGCGACGCCCGGGACCAGGAGGTCGCCCTGGAGCGGCTGGACGTGCTGCTCGACGGCCAGCCGGCGGGTGTGCTGAGCGGTGCCGCCAAGGAGGAGCTGCGCGAGGCGGCCAGTCACCTGGGCACCGGCACCGGGCGGGCGGTCCGGCGGGAGCTGGACAGTCAGGACTACCTCCAGCTGGTCCGGGACCTGCACGCGCTCGGTCGTGGAGAGGGGTTCACGGAGGAGGCCGCGGCGCTGTCCGACAGGAAGTTCGCCAAGGCGGTGCTCGGCGCGGCACTGAACCGGGTGGTCGTCACGGCCAGCACCACCCCGCCCGAGCCGGGGGCCGAGGTCTCGCTGAGCGACATGGCCATGGACGTGGGGGAGCGGATCGCCCTGCCCGGCAAGGACGCACTGCAGACCGCGGCGGCGTTCGAGGTGCTGCACGAGACCCGCAAGGCCGCGAAGTCCGCGCGCTACGTCTCCGAGGCGCTGGGACGGGCGCACGCCAAGGCGGGGAAGAAGCGGATCCGCGCCGCCGCGGTGGCCAAGGACTACCAGGACGACCTCGGGGTGATCACGGACGCCGCGGTCATGGAGGAGTGGCTCGCGCGCGCCGCCCGCTCGTTCCAGCGCACCGGCAAGGACCGCTACGCGGTGGGCGTGCTCCACGGGATGGAGCTCACCGAGCTGCGCAACGGGATGCTGGAGGCCGCCGAGATCCTGGAGGACCTCGTGGAGGACCTGAGGGACGAGCTGCCCTCGCAGGACTGACCCGCGCGGGTGCCCCGGTCCGTGAACCGGGGCCACGGGAGACGGGAGCGCCCCGTCGACGAGTGGTCGTCGACGGGGCGCTCTTTCGAAGGGGCCGCTCCGTGGATGTGCTCAGGCGCGGTGTCGCGGTGCCCGGCGGCCTGACCTGCGGGTCCGCTGGGCAGGTCCCTCACCCGAGGAAGCGGCGGTGGCGCTGGTCTCGGCACCACCGATCGCGGGCCGGGCCGCAGCGGGCTCGGGCTCACGCTCGGTGGCATCGTGATCCGCGGGGTCCGCGGACGTGTGCGCGTCCGCCACGCTGTCCGAGGCGTCGGTGGACGTGGTGGTCCCGGTGGCCCCGGACTCCGTGGCAGTGGCCTGCACTGTGGAGATCTCGCCGGTCCCGGTGTGGTCCACACGGGTGGCCAGGGGCTTCTCCTCCACGAACAGCAGCAGCAGGAACGCCACCACGGCCAGCGGGATCATGGCCAGGAAGATGGGCAGCAGCGCATCGTTGTAGGACTGGACCACAGGGTCCTGGATCATCTGCGGCAGCTCGTGCACGGTCTCCGGCGTGAAGGAGTTGGCGTCCACGGAGCCGGAGGCCTGGGGAGGCAGCGGGGGCAGGTTCTCCGCCAGCAGGTCCTTCAGGCGGGAGATGAACAGCGAACCCACCACGGCGGAGCCCACGGTGGCACCCACCTGGCGGAAGAAGTTGCTGGAGGCGGTGGCCGTGCCCACGATCCGGTTGGGCACGGAGTTCTGCACTATCAGCACCAGGATCTGCATGCTCAGCCCGATGCCCGCGCCGAACACCGCGAGGAACACGCACATCCGAACGGTGGAGTCCGAGACCTCCAGGGTGGACAGCAGCCACAGGCCGATGCCCATGATCAGCATGCCCACCAGGGGGAACAGCTTGTACCGGCCCGTGCGCGAGACGATCTGGCCCGAGACGATCGAGGTGATCAGCAGGGAGGCCATCATGGGGGTCATGAGCAGACCAGCCTGGGTGGCGTCCACGCCCTTGACCATCTGGATGTAGGTGGGCATGTAGCCGATCGCGCCGAACATGGCCACGCCCACCGCGAGCCCGGACACGGTGGTCAGGGTGAAGTTGCGGTCCTTGAACAGGGACAGCGGGATCACGGGGCTGCTGGCCCGGGTCTCGGCGACCACGAAGGCGATGGCACCGGCGAGGGTGGTGGCGCACAGCAGCAGGATCTGCGGTGAGTTCCAGTCGTACTGGGTTCCGCCCCACGTGCACACCAGGATCAGGCACGTGGTGGCACCGGCCAGCAGGATCATGCCCAGGTAGTCGATGCGCTCGCGCTCCTCGCGGGGCCGCCGGGGCAGCTTGAGGAACACGGCCACGGCGATGATGGCCAGGATGCCGAGCGGGATGTTGAAGGAGAACGCCCAGCGCCAGCCGGGACCCTCCGTGATCCAGCCGCCCAGCAGCGGTCCGGCCACCGAGGACACGGCGAACACGGCGCCCATCACGCCCATGTACTTGCCGCGCTCACGGGCGGGCACCACGTCCGCGATGGAGGTCTGGGCGAGGATCATCAGACCGCCGCCGCCCAGGCCCTGCACCACGCGGGCGGTGATGAGCCAGCTCATGCTCTCGGCCGCCGCGCCCAGGGCGGAGCCCGCGATGAACAGCACGATGGCCGCGATCAGCACGGGCTTGCGGCCGAAGAGGTCGGAGATGCGGCCGTAGACCGGCATCATCACCGTGGAGGCCAGGATGAAGCCGGTGATGACCCAGCTCATGTGGTCCACGCCGCCCAGGTCCCCCACGATGGTGGGCAGGGCGGTGGAGAGGATGGTCTGGCCGAGGGACGCGAGCAGCATGACGACCATGAGGCTCGCGAACAGCAGTCCGAGGTGGGGTGGTTTCTCGTCCACGGGAGGGCTGGACGCAGCCCGGGTGGCGGTGGCGGTCATGAGATCTCCTTGAGAGCGGTGCGGAAGACGCCGATGGCGTGGTCGAGCGCGCGCTGGATGGCGGCGTCGTCGGACACGGCAGCCAGGTGGGTGTCGGTGCGGAATGCGAACTTGATGACCGAGCCGGCCAGCAGCACGAAGGCGTGCGTGGTCTCCTCGGAACGGGGCGTGGGGCCGCGCCCGGAGTGCTCCGCGACCGTGGAGACCACGAGGGACTCCGCGGTGGTCACGTGCATCCCGATGCGGCGCTTGAGCTCGGGGTGGTGGTCCACCAGGGCGCGGCGCTGGGCCATGAGCTCGGGTGGGCCGGTGGCGTCCCGCAGTACGTCCATGAACAGCCGCACGGTGCGCGCGAACTCGTCGCCGGTGCTGCGGTCCATGTAGCGCGCGTGCGCGGCCTCGGAGATCTGCGGCGGGGTGATGCCCAGCACCGCGTCCTCCTTGCTCGCGTAGTAGTTGAAGAACGTGCGCCGGGACACGCCCGCGCGTTCGGCGATCGCGTCCACGGTGGTGTCCGAGAAACGGCCCTCGGCGGAGAGCTCGAGGGCGGCCTGGTGGATCTCGGCGAGTGTGCGGGTGCGGTTGCGTTCACGCAGGGACGGCTGGGGTGTGGACACGGGTACACATTATGCACTCGTGCAAACTTGCACAAGTGCAGAATTTGCCCGGTGGGTATGATTCCGCTCACCGCGCACGGCGACGGCCCTCCACATGGCTGTGCGCGGGCGGTAACACCCCGAGGCGCTCGCTACAGTGGGCGTGTGACAGCACCCTTACTGGCCTGCGTGGGGCCCGCTCAGCACGGTGTGCGGATGCACGCGGAGAACCTCGCGGCCCACACTCCGCGCGCCCGCTCTGTCGAGGGGCCCATCGACCGTCTCCGCATGGAACTTCTCGCCGGGCGGTCCCCGGTGCACCTGCACTTCACGGACCGCATCTTCGGGTCCACGCCCGCCAGTGCCGCGGACGCGGTGGCTGAGATCGCACGCGTCCGCCCGGTCACCGTGACGCTCCACGACCTCCCGCAGCCCGCCAACGGCCACGCGTTCGAGGCCCGCCGCGCGTGCTACGCACGGGTGGCCGACGCCGCCCGCACCGTCATCGTGAGCAGCGACTCCGAGCGGGCCCAGCTGGCGCGGTACGTCCCGATCACGGGCAGCGCTCCCGTGCTCGTGGCGCCCCTGCCGGTCGATCCGCCGGAGCGCGGGGCGTGGGACGCCGCTCGACGGCACGCCGCTGCGGGCGAGCACCCCACCGAGGGGGAGCGGCCCACCGTGGGGATGCTGGGCTTCCTCTACCCCGGAAAGGGGCACGACCGTGTGTTGGATGCCCTGGCTGACGTGCCGTTCCCCGTGGACGTGCTCGCGCTCGGCCGCGCGTCCGACGGTCACGAGGACCTCGTGGAACAGCTGGACCGTGCCGCCCGCCGCGCCGGTCACACCTTCCGTGCCACGGGCTTCCTGGACGACGCCGCCCTGACGCGCGCCGCGCAGCAGGTCACCGTCCCGGTGGTCGCCCCCGCCCACGTCTCGGCCTCCGGGTCCGTGGGGCGCTGGATCAGTGCCGGGCGCCGCCCGCTGGTCACGCCCCATCCGTTCTTCGAGGAGCTTGCCGCACGGGCTCCGTGGGCGCTCACCCTCACCGATGATCTGCCCGGCGCACTGCGCCGTGCCCTCAAGGACCCGGCGGGCACGTGGATCGCGCCGGACGAGTGGCGCACCACCGACCTGCCGTCCAGCGCAGTGGCCGCGGCCGTGCAGTGGGAGCAGATCACCGGCGGCGGGGAGCTGTCATGACGGTCGAGCACGCCGCCCCGCCCCGCGTGAGCGTGGTGATCCCCTACTTCGAGAACCAACGCGGTCTGGACCGGCTGCTCGCCGCCCTCGCCCGCCAGGACATGACCGCCCGGGAGTTCGAGGTGGTCATCGCCGACGACGGCTCCGCCACCCCGCCCGTCCTTCCCGCCACGCCGTTCACGTGCTCGGTGGTGCGCCAGGAAAACCTGGGCTTCCGAGCCGGTGCCGCGCGAAACCTGGGGGCGCGGGCGTCGTCGGGAACGGTGCTCGTGTTCCTGGACGGGGACATGATCCCCGAGCCGGGTTTCCTCACCGCGCTGCTCGCGGGCCGCGACGCCGCGGACGACGGCCACGGTGCGCTCGCCGTGGGAGCGCGCCACCACGCGGAGCTGTCGGAGCTGGAGGTCCAGGACGTGCTGCGCTGGGTGGCGGGGGAGGACGTGCCCGGTGCTCGGCGCCTGGAGGATCCCGCCTGGCTCGCGGAGGGCTACGCACGCACCGCGAATCTGCGTGAGGCGGGCGTGGAGGATTTCCGGCTGGTCATCAGTGCGCTGCTGGCCGTGGACCGGGAGCTCTTCGAGCGCTGCGGCGGTTTCGACGAATCCCTCGTGGGCTACGGCGGCGAGGACTGGGACCTCGCCCACCGGTGCCGGCAGCTCGGGGCGAACCTCGCCCACGTGCCCGGGGCCGGGGCGTGGCACGACGGTCCGGACCTCGGTGGGCGGGCGGACACCCGCGCCGTGAAGGACGCGGAGACCCTCGCGCTTGCGCAGCGCATTCCCCTGCCGAGCACGCGCGGGATCGGCGTGGTCTTCGAGCAGCCCTGGGCGGTGGTGCGTGTGCACGGCCACCGCGAGGACGCCGAGGCGTATCTCATCGCGTGCCACCTGCTGCGGGACACGGACGCCGGGCTGTGGTTCGTGGACCGCCAGGACGTTCCGGCCGCGCTGGCCGCGGACCCGCGCGTGCGCACGGGAGAGCCGCCGGCCGGGGTGCTGGAGCGCGCCGTGGTGCTCGCGGACGCCCACGCTGCGCTGACGCTGGACGAGCCCCTGCGCGTGTGGTGCGAGCGCGGAGAGAGCGAGGTGCCGGGAGTGCTCACGGTGCGCTCGGTGCGCGCCGTCCACCGCGCGGAGTCTTCTCCGCGGCGCATGCCCCGTGACCACGCCGGCTGCGCGGTGCACCCCGCAGACACTGACCGACGACTCGAGGACAGGGTGGGCCACCATGGCTGAGCTGGGATTCGACCCGCAGGACGAGGGCCGCCGCGCCCACTACGGGGACTTCTACGGGCTGAGCGAGCTCCCGGACAAGCCCCTGTTCGCCGTGCACGGCAACTGCCAGGCGGAGTCCCTGCGCGTGCTGCTGCACGGCGCGCTCGCCGGTGACTGGCACGGGGTGCGGATGCCCCCGGTGCACGAGCTGCTGGATCAGGACCTGCCGCACCTGCACGCCCTGCTGCCCCGGCTGTCCCTGCTGGTCACGCAGCCGATCGCGGCGGGCTACCGGGGGCTTCCGCTGGGCACCGACGACGTCCTGGCGCGGCTGTCCCCGGACGCCCGGGTGGTGCGGGTGCCCGTGATGCGATGGACCGCGCTCATGCCCACGCTCGCGATCGTGCGCGCTCCCGGGGTCGGAGATCCGCCGATCGCGCCGTACCACGACCTCCGGGTGCTCAGCGCAGCCGCCCGTGGAGAGCGGCGCGTGGACCTCACCCCGCCGTCCGCCGACGCCGCCCGGGCCGCCCGTGAGGAGTCCCTCGCCCAGCTCCGGCTGCGTCAGGACGCCCACCGCACGCTCGACGCCGCCTCCCTGCTGGACGCCGCTGGACCCAACGCGGTGCACGTGATCAACCACCCGGGCAACGGGGTGCTGCGGGCGGTGGCCTCGGCGGTGCTGGACGATGCGGGGCTGTCCGCGCCGGTCCCGGATCCGGGCCGGGTGCTGCTGGGCGGCATCCGGGCACCCATCCTGGCGAGCACCCTCGAGGCCCTCGGGTACGACCCCGCCGAGCTCGAGGGTGGGCCGCACGAGGACTGGGTCATCCACGGGGAGCACGTTCCCGCGCAGGACATCGCCGCCGAGCACCTGCGCTGGTACGCACAGCACCCGTCCGTGGTGGCCGCGGGGCTGCGGCGCCACGAGCACCTGATTCAACGACTGGGATTGAGCGCATGAGCACGGACAAGGCACGCGGGAATGGGCCTGCGGAACCGGGCGAGGACAGCGCGAACGGGCCTGCGGAACCGGGCGAGGACCGCTCGAACGGGTCGGCGGGACCCGGCAAGGATCGCGGGAACGGGTCCGTGGAACCGGGCCAGGGCCGCAGGAACGGGCCCGCGGGACAGGGCGAGAACGGGCAGGAAGGCGGCGCAGCGGCGTCGTCGGGCCCGGAACGCACCCCGGACGGGCACCACATCGTGGTCAAGGGCCGGAAGTGGCGGGCCACGGACACCGGGATCCCCGAGACGTTCCGGAAGGAGCTGGTCGCCGAGCTGATGAGCGCGCGCCGCGCCGTGAAGTCCAGGGACGAGCACGCGCGGGACCGCGTGCAGGACGCGAAGGTGGCGCTGGGCGAGCGCGGGGAGCCGTGGTGGGAGGAGCCCACCGAGGACGGGCTGCGCGCACGGGAGGCCGCGACCATCCGGGCGCTGCTGCGGCACCGGGCGGGGAAGACCATCTGCCCGTCGGACGTGGCCCGCACCCTGGGCGGGGAGCACTGGCGGGACCTCATGCCGCAGATTCGGGACGTGGCGGGGGAGATGGCCGGTGTGGGAGAAGTCACAGTCACCCAAAAAGGTGAGACAGTGGACCCTTGTACAGCCCGCGGTCCCATCCGGCTGGCACCGGGACCGGACCTCGCGGGGATGCCCGCGGACGGGGAGTGAACCCGCCCGCCGAGACCGAGGAGTCCGCACGTGAGCTTCCTGGACGACGCCCACCGGATGCACGACGAGCTGGTGGCGCTGCGCCGCACACTGCACACCAACCCCGAACTGGGCACCGACCTGCCGTGGACGCAGCAGCAGGTCCTCGCCGCGCTGGACGGGTGCGGGTTGGAGCTCACGAAGGGCGAGTCGCTCACGTCGGTGACCGCGGTGCTGCGCGGTGCGAGGCCCGGGCCCACGGTGCTGCTGCGCGGTGACATGGACGGGCTGCCCGTGGTGGAGCAGACCGGGCTGGAGTACGCCTCGACCAACGGGGCGATGCACGCGTGCGGTCACGACCTCCACACCGCTGCCCTCGTGGGTGCGGCCAGGCTGCTGAGCGCGCGCCGGGACGAGCTCGCCGGGAACATCGTGTTCATGTTCCAGCCGGGGGAGGAGGGTCCGGGCGGCGCCAGGCCCATGATCGAGGAGGGCGTGCTGGACATCGCCGGGGAGCGCGTGGTGGCGGCCTACGGCATCCACGTGAACCCCGGGCCGCTGGGGCAGTTCAGCTACCGGCCCGGGACCGCGATGGCCGGGGCCAACAACCTCACCGTGACCTTCCACGGACGCGGCGGGCACGGCTCGCAGCCCCACACCGCGCTGGACCCCGTGACGGCCGTGTGCGAGTTCGGCACCGCGCTGCAGACCATGGTCACCCGCCGGTTCGGCGTGTTCGACCCCGTGGTGGCCACCATGACCCGGCTCTCCGCCGGCGAGGTGAACAACGTGATCCCCGAGAGCGCCTGGATCTCCGGGGACGTGCGCACCCTGTCCCCGGAGACGTCCGCACGGTTCCCGCGGCTCGTGACGGAGCTCGCGGACGGGATCGCCGCGGCCCACGGGCTCACCGCGCAGGTGGACTGGTCCCCGCTGTACCCGCCCACGGTCAACGACGCCGCCGAGGCCGCCTTCGTGAGCGACACGCTCGCCCGCGTGTTCGGCCCGGAGCGCGTGTCCCGGAACCCGGACCCCCGCATGGGCTCGGAGGACTTCTCGTTCGTGCTGCGCGAGGTCCCCGGGTGCTACTTCTTCCTGCACTGCACCCCGCCCGAGGTGGATCCCGCGGACGCCGGCTGGAACCACTCGCCCACGGTGCTCTTCGACGACTCCGTCCTGGGGGACCAGGCCGCCGCGCTTGCCGAGGTGGCGTGGGAGCGAGTGGCGCGGGGCTGAGCCGCCCACCGATGTCCCGGCCGGCCTCGTGCGGGGCCGCTTCCTGGGCCCTGTGAGCCGGGACCTGTGCGCCATCGACTGGGCCGCCACGTTCCCCTTGGGGGTCGCCGTGTGGTCTGGCGGCCCACCGACCACCACCCACCCGTTCCCGTTGTGAAGGAGTTCCACCATGTCGTTCCTCGACCATGCCACGTCCCTGCAGCCGGAGCTCGTTGCCCTGCGCCGCTCCCTGCACGCCCACCCGGAGGTGGGCAACGACCTCCCGTGGACCCAGCAGCGGATCGTCGAGGCCCTGGACGGGCTGGACCTGGAGGTCACCCTGGGGCACTCGGTGTCCTCGGTGGTCGCGGTGCTCCGTGGCGCCAGGCCCGGGCCCACGGTGCTGCTGCGCGGCGACATGGACGGGCTGCCGGTGACCGAGCAGACCGGGCTGGAGTACGCCTCGACCACCGGGGCGATGCACGCGTGCGGTCACGACCTGCACATGGCCGGGCTGGTGGGAGCGGCGCACCTGCTGAGCGCGCGGAGGGACGAGCTCGCCGGGAGCGTGGTGTTCATGTTCCAGCCGGGGGAGGAGGGCCCGGGCGGTGCCAAGCCCATGATCGAGGAGGGGCTGCTGGAGGTCACGGGCGAGAAGCCGGTGGCCGCGTACGGGATCCACGTGTTCCCCGGGGAGCGCGGGCTGTTCACGTACCGCCCCGGCACCGCGATGGCGGGCGCCAACTACCTCCACGTCACGTTCCACGGCGAGGGAGGACACGGGTCCCAGCCGCACACCGCCAAGGACCCCGTTCCCGCGCTGCTCGAGTTCGGCACGGCCCTGCAGACCATGGTCACGCGGCGGTTCAGCGTGTTCGACCCCGTGGTCGCCTCCATCACGCAGCTCTCCGCGGGCGAGGCGATCAACGTGATCCCGGGCCGCGCGAGCCTGGGCGCGAGCGTTCGCACGCTGTCCGCGGCCAGTGACGAGGCCTTCCCCGCCGCCGTGCGCGAGCTGGCCCACGGCATCGCCGCCGCCCACGGTGTGCGCGCCGAGGTGGAGTGGACCGTGCTGTACCCGCTCACCCTCAACGACGACGCGGAGACGGCGTTCGTGGCGAACACCCTGGCCGAGCTGGTGGGGGAGGAGCACGTGCGCCAGGATGCGGACCCGCTCATGGGTTCCGAGGACTTCTCGTTCGTGCTCGACCAGGTCCCGGGCTGCTTCTTCTTCCTGGAGTGCAGCCCTCCGGACCTGGACCAGGAGAATCCCGGGTGGAACCACTCGCCCACGGTGCTGTTCGACGACGCCGTGCTGGGCACCCAGGCCGCGGCGCTCGCCGAGCTCGCGTGGCGGCGCCTGCAGCGGGACTGATCGGCCGGTCACTCCGGGGGCAGTGGGACCCGGCTCAGGCGTGCAGGACCTCGTGGGACTCGGAGTCGCGGATCTCCACGGTCTCGATCTGGAACGTGGAGTGGTGGACCGAGACGTCGAAGTGCTCGGCCACGCACGTCTTGACGTCCTTGAGCAGGTCGGCGGCGTGGCCGTCCCGGAAGCACTCGTCCTCCACCACCACGTGGGCGCTGATGGTGGGCAGGCCCGTGGCGACCGTGGAGGCGTGGACGTCGTGCACGTCCACCACGTGGTGCAGCCCCATGATGTGCTCGCGGAACAGGTCCAGGTCGAGACCCCGGGGCGTGAACTCCATGAGCACCGCCGCGGTCTCGCGCATGATGGTGACCGCCCGCGGCAGGATCAGCGCGGCGATGAACAGGGCGGCCACGGTGTCCGCCCGCTGGAAGCCGGTGGTGGCGATGACCACGGCGGCCACGATGACGCCGAGGGACCCCAGGGCGTCGTTGGCCACCTCCAGGAACGCGGCGCGCATGTTGAAGTTGGCGCCGCGCCCGGAGGCGAGCACCAGGATGGCGACCACGTTGCACGCCAGGCCGATCGCACCGAACACGAGCAGCTCGGTGGGTGGCACAACCCGGGGCTCCAGCAGCCGCCGGATGCCCTCGACCACGGCGAAGATCCCCACGCCCAGCAGGAGGGTGGCCTGCGCGAGGGCGGCGATGACCTCCACACGTCGGAACCCCCACGTGTGCTTGGAACTCGCAGGGCGGCGCATCAGGTGGGCCGCCACCAGGGCGACCAGCAGACCGAGGGCGTCCGTGAGGGCGTGCACGGTGTCCGTGAGCAGGGCGAGGCTGCCCGTGAGCACGGAGCCCACCGCCTGGGCGAGGACCATTCCGGCGGTCAGCCCGAACGCGATCCACAGCCGGCCGCGGTGGTCGCCCGCGCCAGCGCCGTGGTCGTGCGCGTGGCCGGCGCCCATCAGAGGGACTCCTGCCGCGGCGTCGTCGGCGCAGCTGCGGCCCCGGTGAGCGGGGCGCCCGTGGCCGAGTTCCCGGAAAGGACCCCGGAGGGGTGGCCGTCCGGGAAGGGCTCCTGGTTGGCGGGAGGGTGGTGCAGGTGCGTGCACAGCACCGCGCGGGTGCCCGTTGCACCCAGCAGCTGCTCGGGCGCCGCGATGAGTCCCGCCAGCTCGTGGGGGTGCGTGAGGGAGTACCACGTGGCGCGGCCCTCGGGGCGGGAACGGATGAGCCCGCACTGCGCCAGAAAGCTCAGGTGCTTGCTCACCGTGGACTGCGCAAGCCCCATGTGGGCCACGAGATCCCGCACGCGGTGCTCGCCGGAGGCCAGATGCTGCAGGACCGCCAGGCGGGTGGGCTCGCTCAGGGCCTGGAAGAGGTGCGCGTACGCGTGGGTGGCCTGCTCATCGAGTGCAGGGAGGTCGGTAGGACAGATCGCCATGCAACGATGATATCGCTGACAAGGCGGATGTGTCTGCCTAGAGGAGACCTCTGCGGCGGACGAGACGAGCTCACCGGACGCGAGGAACCTGCCGCCGGAGGGTGGCCCGGTCCCGGTGCAGTCCACCGCGTCAGTGCCGCGAGCGGAGTGCTCCGGCCCGAGCTGCACAGTGAACGGTGGCCGCTCACTGAGGCGCTCAAGAGTGATGAGGTCGTAGCTGCCGCGCGGCGGCGCCCACCGCCGCGGCCAGGGCGTGGGTGATGTCGTTGAAGTTCAGCGCGGACTCCGCGCGGGCATTCTCCGGGTCGGTCTCGGCGCCGATGCTCGCGGTTCCCTGTGACCTGACCGCGGGCACGTGGATGAACGTGGCGGGCAGGTCTGTTCGGTGCAGGGCGGTCCAGAAGACGGCGTTGCACAGGAATGCACCAGCGTCCTCGGACACCTCCGCGGGAACTCCCGCGTCCTGAATGGCCCGGGTCAGAGCCGCAGGATCGAGGCGGGACTCGAGGCGTGCGGGCCCGGGGGCCAGGGGAGCGGCATCCCGCACCACACCGTCGTTGTCCGGGATGCGCCCGTGCCCCAGGTTCCTGGCCCAGCGCTCCGGAGTGACGACCGCGCGGCCACCCGCTTCTCCCACGGCGATGATCGCGTCCGGCTGGTGGGTCTCGACAGCCCGCAGCAGCGCCGGACCGGCGCCGGACCACGTCACCGGGAGGATCGCCGTGGCGAGGTTCACGCCGTCCGGACCAGGGATCTCGCCGAGCCGCTGGACGGCGGTGCCGCTCGCGTTCTCCGTTTCACCGCCGAAGGGCTCGAAGCCTGTCACGAGGATCTTCATGGGCCCACCGTATCGCCGCTCGGCGCACCGGCCGATGCTCGCGGAATGCGCGGTGTCCCTGGGGCAGGAGCCACCGGAGGCAGCAAGAAGGCCCCGGAACGGTGCGTTCCAGGGCCTTCTCGGCGTTCCCTCGATCCTTCGTGCGAAAGCACGTGACCGTGGACGTGGTGTGGAGCCTAGGGGAATCGAACCCCTGACCTTTTCATTGCGAACGAAACGCTCTACCAACTGAGCTAAGGCCCCGAACAACAGGAGTCACTGTAGTCCTCCCGGACGGATTTCGCACATTCGCGGGGCGCCGGGTGCCCCGGGGCGGTGATCGCCGCGGCTGCACTGGCCCTAGGGTGGGTCCATGACCGCAGCGGACCCCACGCCTTCCTCGCCCCAGCTCTCCTCCGCAGATCCCGCAGACGGCCCCGATGACGTTCGCGGCACCGCTGCGCCCGCCCCGGGCCACGACGACGCCGCGCCTGCCCCGGGCCACGACGACGCCGCTCCCGCATCGGCCCACGACGACGCTCCTGCTCACGAGGACGCCCTGCACCCTGGGGACCCCGAGGCCGCCGGGCCGTTCCTCACCGTCGGCTACGTCCCCGGGGTCATGCCGGGGAAGTGGCTCGGCCGGTGGCGCCAGCGCCGCATGCGGCCGGTCCTCCGGGACGAGCTGCTGACGGCCGCCGGGTGGCGGCAGGCCCTGGACTCCGGGGAGGTCACCGCGTGCTTCGTCCGCCTCGACTGGTCGCCCGAGGACCCCGACCCGGACCACCTCCGCACCACTCACCACGCGGTGCACCTCTACGACGAGCTCCAGGTGGCCGTGCTGAGCACCGACGACGTCCTGGGGGTCCTGGACAGCCTCACCACGGCACAGCTCGCGGAGGAGTCCACGCCCCAGGCGCACGCGGACATCGACGACGCCGCCATGGCCGTGGAACTCGCGGCCGCCGGTGTGGGTCCCGTGGTGCTGCCGATGTCCGTGGCACGGCTGCACGCCCGCAAGGACGTCACCCACCGCGAACTCACGGACGCCCCGACCGTCCCCGTCTTCCTCGTGTGGCCCCGGGGTCTGGACGAGGACATGGAGGGCGCGGTGCAGCGCTTCGTGGGCATCGTGCGTGGGCGCAAGGAGTCCAGCGGGCGGGACGACGGCGCGGCGCCCGGCCAGGCGGCGTCGTCCGGGGTAGAGGGGCGGCCGTCACGGGCGATGAAGCCTGCGGCCTCAGAGAAGTCGCAGGAGAAGCAGCCGGCAACGCGCAGCGTCAAGCCCCAGTCCGGTGGGTGGGCCAAGGCCGGGGCGAGCACGAAGCCGGGGCTGCGCCGCAAGCCCGGGCGCAAGGTCAAGAACAGCCGGTCCAAGAAGCGGCGCTGAGCCGGGGCCTGCCTCCCGGGACGAGTCGAGCCGGACGGGAAGGGCTCCGAGCGGCGTCGGGCGAGGGTCTGTTGCGGAAAGAGTGGCAGCGGAGGCCGAGCCTGTGGCTCAGCCGTCCCCGCGGCGTTCCGAGGACGTGGTGCCCTCGCCGGTCTCGTCCCGGCTGGGGGTGCGGCCGTCCGGTGTGTGGCTGTCCGCGGCCGAGCCGTGGGGGCGCAGCGGAGTGGTGCGCACCTGGCCCGTGGTGGGCACACGCGGCATCGGGAAGGACGTGGTGGGGGCGTCAGCGAAGGTCTCAGGCTCGGAGCCGGTGCGCACCGTGACCTGGTTGGTCAGGGGGATGCGCAGCCCGTCCCGGTCCAGCATCTTCTTGATCCGCACGCGCATCACCCGGGCCACGTCCCACTGCTCGAGCGGGGCGGTCTTGACAGCGAGGCGGATGGTGATGCTCTCCCCGGAGATGTTCTCCACGCCCCACACCTCGGGGTCGTCCACGATGCTGGGGCCCACGTCCGGGTCGTCGCGCACCAGCAGGGCCTCGTGCTCGATCATGTCCGCCACCAGGTCGATGTTCGTGTCGTAGGGCACGGGGATGTCCAGCACGCAGCGGGCCCAGCCCTGGGACTGGTTGCCCACCCGCAGGATCTCGCCGTTGCGCACGTGCCACAGGGTGCCCTTGACGTCCCGCACCTGGGTCACGCGCAACCCCACGTTCTCCACGGTGCCGATCGCCTCCCCGAGGTCCACGGAGTCACCGATGCCCAGCTGGTCCTCGGCCACCATAAAGATGCCGGACAGATAGTCCTTCACCAGGGACTGCGCGCCGAAGGACAGGGCCACACCGGCGATGCCCGCCGAGGCGATCACCGGGGCGATGTTGAAGCCCAGTTCCGAGATGATCATGAGGATCGCGATGGCCCACACGATGATGGTGGCCACCGAAGCCAGCACCGCACCGATGGTGCGGGCCCGCAGCGCCTGCCGCTCCGAGGCCACCCCGGCGTCCTGCACCCAGCGGGACTGGCCGTGGTCGAGGCGCTTGACGATCCGGGATTGCGTGCCGCGCGCGATGCCGCGGGTGACCTTGCGGATCAGCAGGCGCACCACGGCGGAGACCACCACGCCCCCGATCAGCACCAGGAGCACGCGGAAGGGTTTGTCGAGCCAGAATTCGAGGTTGTGCATCGGCTTCAGCGTATCCGCAGCCCGTGGGTGTGCGCTTGGCGCGGCCGGGGCGGGAGCTGGGGGAGCGGCGTCGTCGGTCGGCAGGCGGGTCCCGCGGACCCGACGCAGACCCGGGGCGGCTCAGACGCTCAGAGCCAGTCCTTGACCTTGAACACCACGTACAGCGCCACGCCCACGAGCACCATGAGCACGAGCGCCATGGGGTAGCCGAAAGCCCACTCCAGTTCCGGCATGGCCTGGAAGTTCATGCCGTAGATGGAGCCCACGATGGACGGCGCGAACAGGATGGCCGCCCAGGAGGAGATCTTCTTCATCTGCTCGTTCTGGACCATCGCGGCCTCGTTCTGCCGTGCCGTGGTGAGCGTGGAGTCCAGGCTCATGGCGTCGGTCAGCGAGGAGCGCATGGACTCGAGCTTGCCGGTCACCGCGATCACGTGGTCCAGGACGTCCCGCAGCCGGTGCTGCAGCTCCTCGTGGGTGCCGTACTTGGTGAAGCCCGCGAAGTACCGCTGCATCACGGTGCTCAGGGGTGCCACGCCGCGGTGGAAGTCGTTGATCTCCCGGGCGAGCTCGTAGATCCGCTGGGACACGTTCGGTTCCCCGGCGAACAGGGCGTCCTCGATCTCGTCGATGTCGTTCTCCAGCCCGGAGAGCACCGGGAAGTAGTCGTCCACGATCTGGTCCAGCAGCGCGTAGAGCACCCCGTCCGGGCCGAAGCACAGCAGCTCCTGGTCCGCCTCCACGCGCTTGCGCACCCGGCTCACGCCACGGGACTCGGAGTGACGGATGGTGATCACGAAGTTGGGGCCGGTGAAGATGTGGATCTCCCCGATCTCCACGGTCTCGGTCTCGTCCTGGTAGACGGCCGGGCGGATCACGGTGAACAGCGTGTCCCCGTAGCGCTCCATCTTGGGCCGCTGGTGGGCCTGCACGGTGTCCTCCACGGCGAGCTCGTGCAGCTGGAAGTGCTCGGCGAGCGAGCGGATCTCCTCCGCCTCGGGGCGGTACAGCCCGATCCACGCCAGCACGGTGTCCTCGCCGCTGCCCGACTCGTCCGGCTGGTCCATGACCCGCCGCAGCAGGCTGTACGTCTCCTCCAGGGAGCGCGGGGACTCGACCTTGCGGCCGTTGCGATAGATGGCGTTCTCCACGATGCTCACCCGCCCATTATGGGGGTCCGCCACTAGACTGGCCGCCATGAGCCAGCCGTTCGATTCCCGCGTGGGCGCCTACGCCCTGATCACCCGCGACGAGCACCTCCTGCTCACGCACTGGAACCCCCGCCACCCCGATTTCGAGGGCGCGTGGACGCTTCCCGGCGGCGGCATGGAACCGGGGGAGCAGCCCGAGGAGACCATGGTGCGGGAGGTCTTCGAGGAGACCGGGTTCCACGTGGCCTCGGACGGACTCGTGGGCGTGCACAGCTACTGGATGAGCGCGGAGCAGCGCCTGGACCCCACCACGCGCGGCAACCACGCGTGCCGCGTGCTCTACACCGCGCACATCACCGGCGGTGATCTCGCGGTGGAGCAGGACGGCTCCTCGGACGACGCCGCCTGGGTCCCGTTCTCGCAGCTCGGCTCGATCAAGCGGCTGGACCTCGTGGACCAGGGGCTTCGCCTCGCGGGGCTCAGCGACGTGGTGGACGCGGCGGCCACACCGCCGGAGAACGTGGCCGAGCAGGACGTCTCCACCGAGCCCGGCGGGGACCGGTGACCCACCCCGGGCGGCTCCGGGCCGTGGCCGTGCTCGCCACGGGTGCCCTGCTGCTGAGCGGCTGCTCCGCGGGGGACGGGCAGAACGGGACCGGCGGCGGGGAACCCAGCGCGGCGGCGTCGTCCACCGGGCCCGAGACCGTGAAGATCGCCGCGGGCGTGGACACCCAGACCCGCGTGCTCGCGCACCTGTACCAGCAGCGGCTCAGTGCGGACGGCGTGCCCGCCACCGTGGTGGACGTGGGATCCACCCGCGCGGAGATCTTCGACGCGCTGCAGGACGGGCGGGCCACCATGGTCCCGGACTTCACGGGCGACCTCTACGTCTACGCGAGGCAGCACGAGGTGCCGGCCTCGCAGACGACCGGCGCGAGCCCCACCCCGGCGCCCAGCGCCTCCGCGGACACCGACGCCCCCCGCGGGCTCCTGGACTCCCTCGGGCAGCTGCTGGGGATCACGGGGGAGACCGGGCCGTCCGGGGACGACGTCTACCGGGCCCTGCCGGACGTGATGCCCAGCGGTCTGGAGGTGCTGGACTCCTCCGGCGCCCAGCGCACGGACCAGGTGGTGGTCACCGCCGCCACGGACGCGCAGTACGACCTCAAGAGCCTGGACGGCTCGGGCAAGCAGTGCGGCAAGCTCGCCGTGGGGATGCCCACCGACTATGCGGACAGCGCCCAGGGGGAGCCCGGCCTGAAGGCGTACTACGACTGCGACCCCAAGGCCGCGCCCGAGTACAAGACCACCGACGAGCTCGTGGACGCGCTGCTCACCGATCAGGTGCAGGCCGCCGTGCTGCGGTCCTCGGAACCGGTGATTCAGGACGACGGGCTCGTGGCCCTGGAGGACCCCAACCGGCTCTTCCGCCCGGAGCACGCCGTGGTGGTGGGATCGGAGAAGCTCAGCGACCAGGCGGTGTCCAGCGTCAACGCCGTGACCGCGGAACTCACCACCGAGGACCTCACCACCATCACCCGGCTCACCGGCGGTGAGGATCCGGCCATGAGCCCCGAGAAGGCGGCCACCTACCTCCGGGAGCAGCCCCGCTGACTCCGGAGGCGATCCGCGGGGCACCATGCCCGCTGTGGACCGATCCGGGGACCCGGAACGGGTGCGTCGCACCGCTGAACCGCCGGGGACCCGCGAGTAGTCTGGCCCCATGGCAAAGGTGAAGCAGTCCGACAAACTGAAGAACGTCCTCTACGACATCCGCGGCCCCGTGCTGGAGCAGGCGGAGAAGATGGAGGCGGCGGGTCAGCGCATCCTGCGCCTGAACATCGGCAACCCCGCACCCTTCGGCTTCGAGGCACCGGACGCCATCCTGGTGGACATGATCAAGAACCTGCCCAACGCGCAGGGCTACTCGGACTCCCGGGGCATCTACTCAGCCCGCACCGCGGTGGTGCAGTACTACCAGACGCGCGGGATCATGAACCTGGACACCGACGACGTCTACCTGGGCAACGGCGTCTCCGAGCTGATCACCATGGCCCTGCAGGCACTGTGCAACCCTGGTGACGAGCTGCTCATCCCCTCCCCGGACTACCCGCTGTGGACCGCGTCCGTGGCGCTGTCCGGCGGTACCCCCGTGCACTACGAGTGCGACGAGGAGAACGGGTGGAACCCTGACCTCGAGGACATGGCCTCGAAGATCACGGAGCGCACCAAGGGCATCGTGGTCATCAACCCCAACAACCCCACGGGCGCGGTGTACTCCAAGGAGACCCTGCAGAAGATCGTGGACCTGGCCAAGGAGCACGACCTCATCCTGTTCTCGGACGAGATCTACGAGAAGATCACGTACGACGACGCCGAGATGATCAACACCGCGAGCCTCACCGGTGAGGACGTGCTGTGCCTGACCTTCTCCGGGCTCTCCAAGGCGTACCGCGTGGCGGGCTACCGCTCCGGGTGGCTCGCGATCACCGGGCCCAACTGGCGCGCGGAGTCCTACCTGGAGGGCATCAAGCTGCTCGCCAACATGCGCATGTGCGCCAACGTCCCCGCGCAGCACGCCATCCAGACCGCCCTGGGCGGATACCAGTCGATCAACGACCTCATCCTCCCCGGCGGCCGGCTCAAGGCCCAGCGGGACATCGCCCACCGCAAGCTCAACGAGATCGACGGCGTCACGTGCGAGCAGGCCCGCGGTGCGCTGTACCTGTTCCCCAAGCTGGACGTGGAGAAGTTCGGGATCGTGGACGACGAGCGCTTCGCCCTGGACCTGCTCAAGGAGCAGAAGATCCTGCTCAGCCACGGCACGGCGTTCAACTGGGGCAAGCCCGACCACTTCCGACTGGTCACCCTGCCCGCGGTGGACATGCTGGACACTGCCCTGGACCGCCTGGGCGAGTTCCTCTCGACCTACCAGCAGTAGGCCGTTCCTACTCCTACTCGGCGTCCGACGCCGCCTGGTCCCGGCTCTCCCGTCGGGCGCGGGCGGCGTCGAGCCGTTCCCGGGCGCCGTCGAGCCACTGCTCGCAACGGGTGGCCAGGGCCTCGCCGCGCTCCCACAGCCGCAGGGACTCCTCGAGGGAGGCGCCGCCCGTCTCGAGCTGGGAGACGATCTGCACGAGCTGCTCGCGGGCCTGCTCGTAGCCGAGCTGGTCCACGTCGGAGAGGTCCGGCGCGCCCTGCTGGGGGCTCTGCTGGGAGTCGGTGCTCTGGTTCTGCTGTGCCACGGTGTTCCTTCCGGTGGTGGTGCCTGGTGATGCGTGGTGTGCGGGTGCTGTGCGCCCCGGGTCGGATGCCCTGTCCGGTCGCTGGTGGGACGGGCGAACGCCTCAGCGCTCGCCCGGCTGACGGGTACTGGCGGCGGTGACGTCCACGCCCAGCTCTCCGGCGGCCAGCCGCACGGTGAGGGACTGGCCCGTCTCCGCGCGGGCGGCGTCCGTGAGCACGGAGCCGTCCGCGGTCTGCACCACGGCGTAGCCGCGGTCCAGGGTCTGCTGCGGGGACAGGGCACGGACCCGGGCGCGCAGCTGGACCACGGAGTCCTGGGCCCGCAGGGCCAGGGAGTTCGCGGCAGACCAGGCGCGGGAGCGCAGCCGGTCCACGTCCTCCTCGCGCACCAGGATCATGCCCTCCGGTTGGGCGAGCACGGGACGTGAGCGCACGGTGTCCAGGCCGTGCTGCTCGCGGTCGAGCATCGAACCCACGGCGCGGTCCAGTGCGGCGCGGGCCTGGCCGAGGCGCAGCCGTTCGTCCTGGACATCCGGCACGATGCGCTTGCCCGCGTCCGTGGGGGTCGAGGCCCGGACGTCCGCCACGTGGTCCAGCAGGGGCTGGTCGTTCTCGTGGCCGATCGCGCTGACCACCGGGGTCCGGGCCGCGAAGACCGCGCGCAGCAGGGATTCGTCACTGAACGAGAGCAGGTCCTCGAAGGCACCGCCACCGCGGGCGATCACGATGACGTCCACCTCGTCCAGGGCGTCGAGATCCTGCAGGGCCCCGATGACGGCGCGTGCCGAGCCCGAGCCCTGGACGGGGACCTCGCGGATCTCGAACTGCACACCCGGCCAGCGGTTGGTGGCGTTGCGCACCACGTCCTTCTCCGCGTCCGAGTTGCGCCCGGTGATCAGCCCCACGCGGTGGGGGAGCACCGGCAGAGGCTTCTTGTGGGCCTGGTCGAACAGTCCCTCGTCCGCGAGGGACCGGCGCAGCCTCTCCAGGCGCTCCAGGAGGTCGCCGAGTCCCACGGGGCGGATGTCCCGACCCAGCATGGAGAGCCGCCCGGTCTTGACGTAGAAGTCCGCCTTGAGGCTCACGACCACGCGCGAGCCCCGTTCCAGGGGACGCTCCAGCCGGGCCATCTCGTTCTTGAACAGGGTGACGTTCACGGAGACCTCCTCCTGGAGGTCCCGCAGGGTCACGTAGCAGACCCGGGCCCGCTCGTTGACCTCGATCACCTGGCCCTCGACCCACGCGTCCGGGGCCTTCTGGACCCAGCCGTGCAGGGAGTGGGAGAGCTTGCTCAGCGGCCAGGGGTTCTCGGGGGTGGTGTCCCGTGCCAGGCGGGGGAGCTCGGCCGGAGCACCCGCCGGCGCGGCGGAGCGCTCGGCGTCCGGGGGGAACGCGGCGCTGGGAGACGACGAGGTGTCCATGGGACATAAGTATCACCCGTCGGGGACACGCACAGCCGCTGCTCCCTAGAGTGGAGCGGTGAGCTCCTCGCCGTTCCCCCACCCCTCCGATGCCCTCCGCAGCGTGGCCGCCGCTGCGCTGGCCCTGCTGGCCGGCGCAGGCTTCGCCCTGTGGCTGGGGGTGTCCTGGCTGCAGGACCACCTGCTCTCGCCCTCCGGGTTCCAGGACACCGCCGCGTCCGTGATCACGGAGACGAGCTTCCAGGACGAGCTGGTCCGCACCCTGCTGGACCGGGCGACTTTCAGCGCCCTGGAGGACAAAGCCACCGGCATCGACGCCGTGGACCGGACGATCGAGTCCATCCGCGAGACGGTGGTGGACTCCGCCCAGTCCTGGCTGACCGCGCCCGAGCAGGAGGGCGCGTGGCTCGCGGTGCTCAACGACACCCACGACGCGAACATCCCCCTGACCCCCTCCGCCGGGCACGCGCCGGACGAGCTCGTGGTGGACGTCAGCGCGCTCGGGGAGGCCGTGAACCGCCAGGTGGAGGACGCCGTGGGCTTCTCCCCGGGCATCGACGAGCAGAACTTCACGGTGACCGTCCCGGGCGTGCACACGGGAGCGGTGGTGGACGCCCTCGTTCAGCTGGCCCAGTGGCGCTACGTCCTGCCGTGGCTCGCGGGCGCGGCCGGGATCGCCGCCGTGGTGGTGTCCCCGCGCCGCTGGCTCGCGCTCGCGGGAGTGGGAGTCGCGGGGGTGGTGTGCACGGGGATCGTGCTCGCCCTGGCGCTCGCGGGCGGACGCGCGGTGGTGGACGCCGCCGCCGTGGACCCGGTGGCGCACCTGGTGACTGAGCAGATCGTCTCGTTGCTGCAGGAGTCCTTCACGGAACGCGGCGTCACCGGCATGATCTGGGCGGGGGTCGTGGCGCTGGCGGGTGTGATCGGCGCCGTGGTGCGTGTCCGTACGGTCACTTACGATAGTGGGCATGTCCACCGTGGTTGACCTCTCCATGCCCACCGTCCCCCGGGTGCGTCGCACTCCCCAGGAGATTGCCGACGCCGCTCCGGTCACCGGGCGCAAGGTGCTCCTGGCAGCGCCGCGCGGCTACTGCGCGGGCGTGGACCGGGCCGTGATTGCCGTGGAGAAGGCCCTGGAGCACTACGGCGCCCCGGTGTACGTGCGCAAGGAGATCGTGCACAACAAGCACGTGGTGCAGACGCTCGAGGAACGCGGTGCCGTGTTCGTGGAGGAGACCGACGAGGTCCCGGAGGGATCGCTCGTGGTGTTCTCCGCCCACGGGGTGTCCCCGGCCGTGGTGCAGTCCGCGCAGGACCGCAACCTCAACACCATCGACGCCACCTGCCCCCTGGTCACCAAGGTGCACCGCGAGGCCGTGCGCTTCGCCAAGAACGACTACGAGATCCTGCTGATCGGCCACGTGGGCCACGAAGAGGTCGAGGGCACGTTCGGGGAGGCCCCCGAGCACATCCAGATCGTGAACTCCCCGGAGGACGTGGACACCCTGGAGGTGCACGACCCCGACAAGGTCGTGTGGCTCTCCCAGACCACCCTGAGCGTGGACGAGACCATGGAGACGGTGAACCGGCTGCGCGCCAAGTTCCCCAACATGATCGACCCGCCCAGCGACGACATCTGCTACGCCACCTCCAACCGCCAGGCTGCGATCAAGGAGATCGCCCCGCAGGCGGACCTGGTGCTGGTCGTCGGTTCGGCGAACTCCTCCAACTCGGTGCGCCTCAAGGAAGTGGCCCTGGAGTACGGGGCCCGGCGCGCAGAGCGTGTGGACTTCGCCAACCAGGTGGACGAGTCCTGGTTCGAGGGCGTGGCCACCGTGGGGCTGACCTCCGGAGCCTCCGTCCCCGAGGTGCTCGTGCAGCAGGTCCTGGACCTGCTCGCGGAGTACGGCTACGGGGAGGTCGAAGAAGTGGTGACCGCCCAGGAGGACATCCTGTTCTCCCTGCCCAAGGAGCTGCGCGCCAAGCTCGCGAAGGACGGGGACACCACCCGCGGTCTGGGTGGCCGCGGCACCAAGCCCTCCCGCTGAGGCCTGACGCCAAGACCTCGTGCTGAGCGCTGGATCCAGGCCCTCGCGCTGAGCCTTGGCTCCGGGTCCTCTCGCTGAGTCCTGGCACCGCCTCGTCCCCCCCCCCGAGCCCTGGCGTCAGGACCTTGCCCCTGAGCCGTCGCGCCAGGCCCTTGCCCTGGGCCGCCGTGCCAGGCCCTTGCCCTGGGCAGCGGTCAGTCGTTCACGAACTCCGTGGCCGTGACTGGTCGCGGCACGGACTCCACGGTTCTCGTCTCCAGCGCCTCGGAGTCGGTGGCCGTGGGGTCCAGCTCGGCAATCCTCCGCGCCGAGGGCAGGACCCGGGACTCGAGGGAACCCACCAGCTTGTTGTAGCCGTCCACCGAGCGCCGCAGTGAACCGCCCATGTCGGAGAGGTGCTTGCCCACGGCGCCCATGCGGTCGTAGAGCTCCCGGGACAGCCGGTACAGCTCTCGTGCGTTGTCCGTGAGGGTGGCCTGACGCCAGCTGAACGCCACGGCCTTGAGCGAGGCGAGCAGGGACACCGGGGACACCAGGGCCACGTTCGCACGCGCCGCGTGATCCAGCAGGGAGGCGTCAGCGTCCAGCGCGGCGGCGAGGGCGGACTCGACCGGCACGAAGCACATCACCAGCTCGGGGGAGTTCTCCTCTGCGGACCAGTACTTCTTGGTGCCCAGGGTGTTCACGTGGGCCCTCAGGGCCTTGGCGTGCGCGGTGAGCAGCTGGGCGCGGCGCTGCTCGTTCTCGGGGGAGCCGTCCGCGGGGACGGCCTGGGCGTCCAGGTAGGAGGACATGGGGGCCTTCGCGTCCACCACCACGGTCTGCGCCCCGGGCAAGTTGATCACCATGTCCGGGCGCTGGGTGCCGGAATCCGTGGAGCGCACCGTCTGCTCCGTGAAGTCCACGTGGCGGGTCATGCCGGCGGCCTCCACCACGCGGCGCAGTTGCATCTCACCCCAGGCGCCGCGGGCGGTGGTGGAGCGCAGGGAGCCTTCCAACGAGGTGGTGGCGTGCAGCAGCTGCTGGTCCGTGGTGCGGGCCGCTTCAAGGGCCTGGGCCACGGCCCCGAACTGCTGGGCACGGTCCCGCTCCAGCTGGTTCACGTGCCGTCCCACGGACGAGAGCTGGTCGTTGAGCGGTGCCAGCGCGCGCATGACGTCCTGGTCCTGCACGGCTCGCGCCTCGAGGGACTCCACACGCTGCTCGAGCTGCTCGGCTGCGGCCCGCGCGGAGGCGGCGTCCTGCAGAGCGGCGAGCCGCTGCGCCTGGGCCTCCTCCAGCTCGGTCTCCAGCGCCGTCGACTTCTGGTGGGCCAGCACGTACCCCAGCACCATGCCCACCACGAGGGCGAACAGCGCCCACAACCACCACACCTGAGCCATCACCGAAGCATCCATGCGCTCACCATGACAATTCCGTCCGACACGCATAAGCGTCCCGGTGGAGCTCATCAACGGGTCCGGAAGGCTACAGCCACCCGTTGCGCGCGGCGACGGCCGCCGCCTCGGTCCGGTTGGCGGTTCCGGTCTTGCCGATCGCGGAGGACAGGTGGTTGCGCACCGTGCCCGCGGAGAGGTACAGGGCCCGCCCGATCTGTCCCGCCGAGGCCCCGTGGGACGCCTCGCGCAGCACGTCCTGCTCCCGCGGGGTCAGGGGATTGGGCCCCGCCAGCAGGGACTTCTCGGCCAGGGCCGGGTCAACCACCCGCAGCCCGGCGTGCACCTTCCGGATGGCCTCCGCGAGCTCCGCAGCGGGGGTGTCTTTGACCACGAAACCGGACGCCCCGGCGTCGAACGCGCGCCGCAGGTAGCCGGGACGGTCGAACGTGGTGACCATCAGGCAGCGCGTCTCACGCCCAGCGGCGACGATCCGCTCGGTGGCCTCCAGGCCCGTGAGCCCCGGCATCTCGATGTCCAGCAGGGCCACGTCCACGGGGAGGTTCCCGGCAAGAGCAACCGCCTCGGCGCCGTCCGCTGCCTGGGCCACCACGGTGATGTCCGGTTCCAGGTCCAGCAGGGCGGCCAGCCCGGCGCGCACGAGGGCCTGGTCGTCCGCGATCAGCACTCGGATCTCGGTCATGCCCGCCTCACCTCCACGATCGTGCCGCCCCGGGGATCCCGCGCGACCGTCACGTCACATCCTGCCGCTCGTGCCCGCTCCTTCATGCCGCGGATGCCGTTGCCCTCTCGCAGCGCCGGCTCGGCGGCACCGGCCCCGGTGCTCTCCTCGGTTCCGGAGCACGACGACGGCGCCTCACCGCGGTCCCCGGCACGCACCGGCCGCTCCGTGTCCAGGCCGACGTGCACCACCTTGTCCTGGGTGAGTGCATCCGCCGCAGCGTCGTCGGTGCGCGGACAGCTGGTCGAGGGCGCCGCGTCATCCGGACGAGCGCCGGTCCCGGTCCGGGCTGAGTGGTGAGTGGAGGCACCCGCGGCCCGTGCGCCGTCGTCCGCGATGCGCAGCGACGAACTGGTGACCGTGACGCGGCAGTGCGCGGCGCCCGAGTGGCGGACCACGTTGGTCACGGCCTCCCGCAGGATCCACGCGAACGCGGAACGGGTGGCGGCGTCCAGGGGCGGGACCGAGGACGGCAGGTGCGGGGTGATCCCGGCGGCGCGCAGGGCCGCGCGTGCCTGGACGAATTCGACGCCCAGGTCCAGGTCCCGCAGCTTGCCGACCGTGGAGCGCACGTCGGTGAGGGCTTCGCGGGACAGCGCCAGGACGTCGTCGAGCTCGGCGACGGCGCGCTGCGGGTCCGTCTCCACGAGCCGCTGGGCGAGCTGCGTCTTGACGGTGATGACCGTGAGGGAGTGGCCCAGGATGTCGTGGACGTCCCGGCCCACGGACTCACGCTGCCGGGAGACCTCGAGCTCGCGGGCCAGGCGTTCGTGGGTCTCGGAGCGCTCCACGGCGAAGCGGGAGAGCAGGATGATCAGCCCGGACGGGACCAGGCCGAACAGCGGCCAGAACCACTGTCCCCGGGGGAGCAGCATGAGCAACGGAACGAGGGCCGCCACCTCGATCAGGAGCATGGCCAGGATGCCCTGGCGCAGGGGCAGCCGGAACGCGCACACGGCCACGAAGAACGGGGCCATGTAAGTCATGCCCCACGGAGAGGCCGGCAGCAGCAGGGCCAGTGGCACGAGAAGGACCACGCACCACAGCACGGCGTTGCCCAGCACGCTCAGGCGCGGGACCAGGATGTGCCGGATCCAGGAGAGCGTGTAGAGCCCGGCGAAGAGCACCAGTCCGAGCAGTCCCAGGGCAGTGGCCCAGACCGACTCGTCGCTCTGCAGCAGTGCCGCGGCGGGAATCACGAGGAACACGAGCCAGACGGTGGCGAACAGCAGGTCGGACCAGTCGTGCTCGGGTTCCTCGGTGCGTGGGCGCGGGGCGGTCCCCGTGGGAGCGCTCATCGGCGGGCCGTGGACGTCCGGGCGGCCAGCAGCGCGATGACCCCGAACACGGCGGCCCAGGCCACGGCATTGACCACGAGCCACAGCAGGCTGTCGGTCTGCGGGGCACCGCCCATGGTGGCCACCTCACCTTCGGTCACGGGATAGCGGGCAATGCCCACGATTCCATACATGGGGGTGAACCGGGCGACGGCCAGCATCCCGCCGGAGAGCGGCATGAACACGTTGCCGAAGAACGCGAACACCACCAGCGCGCCGGAGGCGGCCCCCACGGCGGTGTCCGAGCGGAAGATCAGGCCCGCGGCAAGCCCGTAGAACGCGAAGACCACGGAGACCACCACGCACAGCACGGCGGCCAGCGCCCAGCGCCAGAGACCATCCATCGAGGCGTTGGTGAACGCCCCCACCAGGAACACGATGACCACGGGCAGCACCGCGATCAGCAGGGCCACCGCCACCTTGGTGGCCGCGTAGCCGCCCGTGCCCATGGGGGTCAGCGCGAGCTGCCGGCCCCAGCCCTGCAGCCGCTCCACGGCGGCGCCGGCGGAGATGGCGGTGGTGGCCGTGACGGCCCCGTACACGGCCATCGACACCATCACGTACGCGGAGACGTTGCCCCCGGGCAGGCGGGCGTCGGACCAGCCCTGCACCGCGCCGAACAGGATGAACAGCACGGCGGGCAGCAGGGCCACGAACACCAGGTTGGGGATCGCGCGGACGTTCCGCAGGACGTCGTGGGCGGTGTAGGTCAGGGACATGATGGTCTCCTCGGGGTCGGGATGCGGTTCAGGGGTGTGAGCTGCGGCGCGCCGCGCGCTGGCTCACGCGGCGGCGTCGTCGTGCCGGACCAGCGCGGCGAACGCCTCGTCGAGGCCGCCGCGGGAGATCTCCAGGGCGCTCGCGGGGGTGCGGGTCAGCAGCTCGCGGGCGAGGGCGTCCGCATCCTCGGTGCGCAGGTGCACGCGGGACTCCGAGCGGCGCGAGACGGTGGCGCCCGCGAACTCGGGCAGCGGTTCGCCGGCCGGCCACACGAAGGAGACGGTGTGGTGCCGGGACGTGGAGCGCAGCTCGTCCACGGAGCCGTCGAACGTGAGGCGCCCGGCGTCCATCAGGACGATCCGCTCGGCGACGTCCTCCGCCTCCTGAAGGTAGTGCGTGGCGAACACGACCGTGAGCCCGCGCTCGGTCTCGGCGCGCATCGCGTCCCAGAACTCGGTGCGGGACTGCACGTCCATGCCCGCGGTCGGCTCGTCCAGCACGAGCAGCTCGGGGCGCGGGAGCAGGGCCAGGGCGAAGCGGACGCGCTGCTGCTGCCCGCCCGAGCACTTGGCCACCTTCCGGCGCGCGAACGACGCCGCTCCCGCCCGTTCCAGCGCCTCGTCCACGGGCAGGTGGTCCGGGTAGAGGGACGCGATCATGGTCACGGTCTCGCGCACGCTCAGGTCCGCGAGCAGCCCGCCCACCTGCTGCACCGCGCCCACCTTGCCGTGGGCCACGGCCGCGCGGGGGCGCTCGCCGCACACGCTCACCGCGCCGGAGGTGGGCTCGCTCATGCCGAGCACCATGTCCAGCAGGGTCGTCTTCCCGGCGCCGTTCGGTCCCAGCAGGGCGACGACGCCGCCGCGCGGGATCTCCAGCGAGACACCCTGCACGGCGCGGACCGTCTCGGAGCGGGTGCGGAAGGTCTTGACGGCGTCCTGCACCTGGATGGCGGGGGAGTGGGGCTGCGGTGGGTGTGTGGTGTTCATGGGTTCAGATTCCCGTGCGGCGGGGTGGCGCTGAACTGCGGATTGTCACGAGTGGGGCATGACATGTGTCAGGGGTGGGGTTGCGGGAGGGTGCCGCAAAGCGCACTGGCCCGGTGCTCTGCGTGGATACGGACCGCTGTGCCCTTGCCCCGGTCGGGGCCGTGGGCGGGGACCGCGCGGTGGTGCGGCGGGGCGCGGAGTCGCGTGGCGGCGTCGTCGGGCGGCCCCGGTAAGATGGCGGACCGTGGCTCTTACTATTGGAATCGTCGGTCTGCCGAACGTCGGAAAATCAACCCTGTTCAACGCGCTCACGCGCAACACGGTGCTCGCCGCGAACTATCCGTTCGCGACCATCGAGCCGAACGTGGGCGTGGTGAACCTGCCGGACGAGCGGCTGGACAAGCTCGCGGAGCTGTTCGACTCGCAGAAGATCGTGCCGGCCACGGTGTCCTTCGTGGACATCGCGGGCATCGTGAAGGGCGCGTCCGAGGGGGAGGGGCTGGGCAACCAGTTCCTGGCCAACATTCGTGAGGCGCACGCGATCGCCCAGGTGATCCGCGTGTTCGACGATCCGGACGTGATCCACGTGGACGGCAAGATCGACCCGGCCTCGGACCGCGAGACCATCAACACCGAGCTGATCCTGGCGGACCTGCAGACCCTGGAGAACGCGATCCCCAAGCTGGAGAAGCAGGTCAAGATCAAAAAGGGCTCGCCCGAGCAGCTCGCGGCGTACCAGGCCGCGGAGAAGGTGCTGGCGGAGGGCCGCACGATCTTCGAGGCCGCCGGGCCCGAGAAGCTCGACACCGACAACCTGCGTGAGCTGAATCTGCTCACCGCCAAGCCGTTCATCTACGTGTTCAACGCGGACGAGGGCGTGCTGTCCTCACCCGAGCGTCAGGCTGAGCTGGAGGCGCTGGTGGCGCCCGCGCAGTGTGTGTTCCTGGACGCGAAGCTCGAGGCTGACCTCGTGGAGCTCTCCGAGGAGGAGGCCCGCGAGATGTTGGAGATGGAGGGCCAGGACGAGTCCGGCCTGGACAAGCTGGCCCGCGTGGGCTTCTCCACCCTGGGCCTGCAGACCTACCTCACCGCCGGCCCCAAGGAGGCCCGCGCGTGGACCATCAACCAGGGCGACACCGCCCCCAAGGCCGCCGGGGTGATCCACTCGGACTTCGAGCGGGGATTCATCAAGGCAGAGATCGTCTCCTACGACGACCTCATGGCCGCCGGGTCCATGGCCGACGCGAAGGCCGCGGGCAAGGTGCGCATGGAGGGCAAGGAGTACGTGATGCAGGATGGGGATGTGGTGGAGTTCCGGTTCAACGTCTAAAAAGCGCCTTTGACCAGGGATTTTATTTTCGCAGCTTCCGATCTGGCTCGGCGGACGAGTTCTGATTTAACATCAGTTGCTAAGCGTTTGTCCCGCTGACCTGGGACTGTGATCGGCATCTGCGGAGCTTCTGCAGGGGCCGAGTCTTGCTTTTGCGGTGCGGTAGCGTCTCTAGCAAGCAGCCTCGACTGGCCAGCTCCGGGGCGGGTTCGAGTCGTTCGACGCGCGATTTCTCGGCAGATGCGCCGACTCAATAAGCAGTCTCACTCAAAAGCCGGTTGCGCCAACACTGTAAGGGTTTATCGGGGCAGGTCTCGTTCCGCCACAGTGCGAGTGATCTCTTCCCATTGGGAGCTTGCGATCAATTCGGGGTGCCGGCGCAAGGCGGTCTGCCATGGCCCGAACGCTGCTGGGAGCTCGCGCCACGTGATGCCAGTGCGGGTCTTGTAGAGAGCAGCGTCGACGATCGTGCGTATGTCAGTGCGTGGCCGCCCTCGGCGAGGGCCTTCTTCTGCCTGAACGATGTGCTTGATCCAGCTCCACTGCTCATCTGTGAGTCGTTGATAGCCAGGCTGGAGGCGGTCGACGGTGCTACTACCGGCATCATCCTTCGCCTGGTCGTCGATTCGCACGGCCTTGACCACGCCGCGGATAACGGCGCAGTTGGTGCATTGGACGGTTGACTCCACATAGTTAGCGGCGTGCCCGGCCAGGGTCTCGACGTGCTGACAGGTCAGTTCCACACGCCAGACGGCGCTGCGGTCGATGCGCAATGAGGACGGGTGCAGGAGCTGTCGGAACTCATCGCGCTGAGTCGGCGAAAGTGGCGGGAACGGGGTGCACAGGTGGCAGTGCTCCACCCTGTTGCCCGCGAGACGCCAAACGCCCATGTTGCACGCCTCATGTTCGGCTCGGAACTCGGCATTGTCGGCGTCGATCAGGGCAATGCTCTCTTCATCGGTTCCCAGGGCTGGCTCACCGAGAAGGGCACGCCCACACGCGCGGCATGGCTCGCCCGCTGCATAGGCTTCATACGGCAACTGGGAGTCGTTGCCTGCCCACTCCTCTCGCTTTGCCTCCTCCGCTTGGGCCCGCGATTCCGAGAGCAGTGCCCTGCTGCGTGGTGTGTGCAGGACGCGGGGGAGGACGTTCGGGCCGTCCTCAGGGATCTGTTGCGAACTGGGAATCGTCACGCCCTCCTTCAAGGTCTGATGCGGCCGCAATGCGAGTCGAGCGAGACCCACCGAACCGCAACTAGAAGCGATAACTTCCTGGAAGTCATGACTACCAGACCTGAGGCTGGATGTGTGACAGATCCGCTGAAGAGGGTGCTCGGAGCGCAGGTGCGCGATCTGCGCCTTGCGCGTCGGCTATCGCAGGAAGGTCTTGCTGAAGAGCTCGGTGTGTCGACTCGGTACCTCGCTGGTATCGAGCGTGGGGAGCGGAACCTCACTCTGGATTCGGTGGATGCTCTCGCTGAGCAGCTCGAGGTCGAGGCTCAGTCCCTGATCGTTCGTCGATGACGGTCGGTGCTTGAGCCGCTCTTGTGTGGCGAGCGGGGTGGTGTTGCGCGGATCCTGTCTGGGCATACAACGTCTCGCGCGAGCTGAGAGAATGTCAGTGGTGCCGTCTACCTTCAGTGTTGGGTGGCATTACCAGTGCCAGCTCCGCCGCTCGGCAGGTTGTCTAGTCACCAGTGAAGGATTCCCGTGCCACACAGCTCCATCAACCACTCTCGAATCGTGGCGCTCATCTGGAACATCGCTGACGATGTCCTCCGTGACCTCTATGTCCGAGGCAAGTACCGGGACGTGATCCTTCCCTTCACGGTCCTGCGTCGTCTGGACAGTGTCCTCGGCCCGACGCGCGATGCAGTGATGGCGATGAAGAAGACGCTGGATGAGGCGGGCGTCGCTGACCAGGATGCACCGCTGCGGGATGCGGCCAAGCAGGACTTCTACAACACGTCCGGTTTCTCGCTGCAGGACTTGCGCCACGTGTCGAACTCGACGCGCCTGCGGCAGAACTTCGAGGCCTACTTGGACGGCTTCTCGCCCAACGTGCAGGAGATCATCGACAACTTCGAGTTCCGTAACCAGCTTCCTCGGCTCACGAAGGCTGACGCGCTCGGTGCGTTGATCGAGAAGTTCCTCGCTCCAGACCTCGATCTCTCCCCAGCGGGTATGGACAACCACGGGATGGGCACCGTCTTCGAAGAGCTGGTGCGCCGCTTCAACGAGGAGAACAACGAAGAGGCCGGCGAGCACTGGACTCCGCGTGACGCTGTGCGCCTGATGACCCGGCTGATGTTCGAACCCATCGCGGACACGATCCCGTCGGGTACCTACCGGCTCTACGACGGTGCGATGGGGACCGGTGGCATGCTGACCGTCGCCGAGGAGACATTGCGCCGGCTCACGGAGTCGTCCGGCAAGAAGGTCTCGACCCACCTCTACGGGCAGGAGATCAACGCCGAAACGTACGCGATTGCGAAGGCCGACCTGATCCTCAAGGGCGACGGCAAGGCGGCCGACAACATTGTCGGCGGTCCGGAGTACTCCACCCTGTCGAACGACGCCTTTGCGGGGCAGGAGTTCGACTTCATGCTCTCCAACCCGCCGTATGGCAAGAGTTGGAAGACCGACCAGGACCGTCTCGGCGGCGCGAAGAAGATCATCGACCCACGGTTCGTTGTCAACCACGACAATGACAGCGAGTATTCGCTGGTGACGCGGAGCAGCGACGGGCAGCTGATGTTCCTCGCGAATCTGATCTCGAAGATGAAGCAGGGCACCGAGCTTGGTTCCCGGATCGCATCGGTGCACAACGGCTCCTCGCTGTTCACCGGTGATGCCGGCCAGGGCGAGAGCAACATCCGACGATGGATCATCGAGAACGACTGGCTCGAAGCGATCGTCGCGCTGCCGTTGAAGATGTTCTACAACACCGGCATCGCCACGTACGTGTGGGTGCTCTCCAACCGCAAGGAAGATCGCCGCAAGGGCAAGGTCCAGCTCATCGACGCCACGACCTGGTTCACGCCGCTGCGCAAGAACTTGGGCGAGAAGGGCGTCGAGGTCAGCTCAACTGACGCCGACAAGGTGCTCGAGGCGTTCAAGGCATTCGACGAGTACGAAGACATTGACCACTCGAAGATATTCGACGGTGTGGACTTCGGATACCACAAGATCACCATCGAACGTCCGCTCCGCATCGCCGGTGTCGACCCACACCGTGTCTACACGGCGAAGGAGATCAAGCAGCTGAAGGAAAACGGCGTGCGCGATGCGAGCGCACCGCCTCTCATCCGCAAGGCCCTGCCGTACGCGGCAACGCCGGATCCGTTGCACGGGAGGTACGAAGCCGTCATCGACGGCCGCGCTCGCGTCGTCGAGTACGAGTCTGATACCGAGTTGCGCGACACCGAACAGGTACCGCTCACCGAGCCCGCGGGTGACTATGCCGACGGCATCGAAGGGTTCTTCCGTCGTGAAGTCGAGCCTTACGCCACTGATGCCTGGATCGACGACTCAAAGACGAAGATCGGCTACGAGATCTCTTTCGCCCGTCACTTCTACAAGCCCGCGCCAATGCGCACCCTGGCTGAGATCCAGGCCGACATCCGCGCGCTGGAGGAAGAGACTGAGGACATTATCACCGAGATCGCAGGTGAGGACTGATGTTTCGCAACTGGCCAAACTACGGTGCTTATCGAGGAAGGCCCGAATCTAGGCTGCCGCGAATACCATCCACCTGGCAATGGAGGCGATTGGCGTCAATAGGGCGAAAGGTTAGCGCATCTGGTCGGCCAGACCTGCCACTCTTGTCTGTCTACCTGGACAGAGGCGTCATTCGGTACGCCGAAGGCGGACGGCGTGTTCACGCACCTAGTGAGCAGCTAGACGCATACCAAATAGTGCGGCCAGGTGATCTCGTACTAAACAACCAGCAAGCCTGGCGTGGATCCGTCGGCGTATCGGACCATCACGGGATCATCAGCCCGGCGTATGTGATTTGGCGGAACTCGTCTACCATCAGTGCCCAGTATGGAAAATACTTGTTCCGCGCCCCGGTCATGGTGGACCAGTTTGTGATGGCATCGCGCGGCGTAGGAGACATCCAGCGAGATTTACATGGCCCGTCTCTACGGAATCTGCTCGTGCCGGTACCTCCGCTAGAAGATCAGGACGCGATCGCCAAGTACCTCGCCCACGCGAACGTCCGCATCGACAAGGCCATTGCCGCCAAGCGCCGCCTCATCTCCTTACTTGATGAGCTTGATAGGTCGGTCGAGAATAGTCTTGCCGGTTCCCTTAGCTCGATGGCCTCGGGGGGTCGCGAGATTTCCTGGTTGGGTGGGCTGCCGCGTACGTGGTTATCTGCACCAGCCAAGCGGCTCTTTAAGGAGGTGGATCGGAGAAGTAAGAGTGGGCGAGAGGGTCTCCTCTCACTGCGGATGCGTGAAGGCTTGGTCGACGCCAACGAATTCACAGAGACCCCGATCCCTCCAGACGATCTTCTCGGCTACAAGATTGTTCAACCTGGTGAACTTGTGATGAACCGGATGCGCGCTGCTATCGGTCTTTTTGGGGTAGCTAAGACGACTGGATTAGTGAGTCCTGATTACTCAACGATGACCGTAGCGGAAGGAATCGATCCACACTTCTATCTGCACCTCTTCAAGACAGATGCGGCAATGGCGGAGTTTCGTCGGCGATCAAACGGCCTAGGAACTGGGTCATCGGGATTCATGCGATTGTATTACGAAGATTTTGGGCCAATCGCGTTGCCGTTACCACCGTTAGAGGAGCAGCGGCGGGTTGTTCGTGACATTAATAGGCACTACGCCGAGACGTTGCCGGTACGGTCGCGCACATCTCGTGAGATCGCGCTGCTCCAAGAGTTCCGTATGCGACTCATCGCGGACGTCGTCACCGGCCAGGTTGACGTTCGCAAGATTGCTGCGACGTTGCCGGACACAAGTGCATCGTCTGCCAGCGGGAACTTGACGACCGATGCGGAGCTTGTCGAAGTACTAGGCGAAGGGGAGTTGTGAGTATGTGGCGTCTCAATGAAGAGAGCTTGGAAGCACTCATCGTCGACCAGATGGTCGACGGTGGGTGGGCCGAGGGTGCGCCGGCCGACTACGTCGCGTCCTACGCGCTCGATCTCGGCCAGTTCAACGAGTTCATCGAGGCGACCCAGCCCGACCTCGTGGAGCCGCTTGGCATTACTTCGGACACGCCTGCACGTCACAAGTTCCTTGCGCGGCTTCAGGGGGAGATCACGCGCCGTGGCGTTGTGCATATGCTGCGCAACGGCATCGATCACCTCGGTCTGCATGTTGATCTCTACTATCCGACGCCTGACGCGGCGAACCCGAAGGCTACCGCTCTCTTCGGGGCGAACCGATTTGTGGTCACACGACAGGTGCATCACAGCGTGAGCAACACGGGTGACGCTGTCGATCTCGTCGCGTTCGTGAACGGACTGCCGGTGTTCACGTTCGAATTGAAGAACAACATCACGAACCAGACGGTCGAGGACGCGGTACAGCAGTATCAGCGCGACCGAGACGCCCGCGAGCCGCTGTTCGCATTCGGTCGGACGATCGCGCACTTCGCCCTCGACGACCAGCGAGTCCGATTCTGCACCCAGCTCAAGGGCGCTTCCTCCTGGTTCCTCCCCTTCGACCGGGGCTTCAACGACGGGGCCGGCAACCCGCCGAACCCCGACGGCGTGATGACCGACTACCTCTGGCGGCAGGTACTTGCTCCGCTTAGCCTCGCGGGGATCATCGAGAACTACGCACAGATCGTCGTTGAAAAGAACCAGAAGACCGGCAAGAAAGTCTCGAAGGCGATCTTCCCGCGCTACCACCAGCTCGACGTCGTCCGAAAATTGCTCGCAGATGTCGAGGCGAACGGAGCCGGTCGCCGGTACTTGATCCAGCACTCGGCAGGTAGCGGCAAGTCGAACTCGATTGCCTGGCTGACCCACCAGCTGACCGAGACTACCCACGACGGTCGCATCGCATTCGACTCGATCATCGTCGTCACCGATCGCATCATCCTCGACAACCAGCTCACCCAGACCATCAAGTCGTTCCTGCAGGTGGGCTCAACGGTTGTCCACGCGGATCGGTCGGGGGACCTGCGCCGGGCGATCTCGGCTGGCAAGAAGATCATCGTCACGACGGTGCAGAAGTTCCCGTACATCCTGGATGACATTGGAGCGGACCATCGGGACCGCACGTTCGCTATCGTGATCGATGAGGCACACTCGTCGCAGGGGTCGAAGACGTCTGCAGCAGTCTCTCGAGCTCTTGCCGGTGTCGACGACATCGAAGACGACGCCGTTGAGGACCAGATCAACCGAATCATTGAGGGCAAGAAGCTGCTGCCGAACGCCAGCTACTTCGCGTTCACGGCGACCCCGAAGAACAAGACGCTCGAGATGTTCGGCGAACCGGTGCCCAACGGCGAAGGAGGCACGAGCTTCCGGCCATTCCACTCCTACACCATGAAACAGGCGATTCAGGAGGGCTTCATCGTCGATGTCCTCTCCAACTACACGCCGGTCGGCAGCTACTACAAGCTGATGAAGACTGTAGAGGACGACCCTGAGTTCGATGCGAAGCGCGCCTCGAAGAAGCTGCGCGCATATGTCGAGGGCAACGAGCACGCCATTGCTCAGAAGACTGACATCATGATCGATCACTTCCTTGCTCAGGTGGTCGCGAAGCGGAAGATCGGTGGCCAAGCGCGGGCAATGGTCGTAACTTCGTCGATCGCACGGTGCATCGAGTACTTCCATGCGATTCGTGACGCGCTCGCGGCCCGCAAGAGCCCGTACAGGGCAGTCGTCGCCTTCTCTGGGGAGCACGAGTACAAGGGGCTGAAAGTCACCGAGGCAAGCTTGAATGGCTTCCCCTCCAACGCGATCGCCGAGCAGGTAAAGACCGACCCGAATCGGGTTCTCGTCGTCGCGAACAAGTTCCAGACCGGTTACGACGAGCCACTGCTCCACACGATGTACGTGGACAAGGCGTTGTCGGGTGTACTAGCGGTGCAGACGTTGTCTAGGCTCAACCGGGCACATCCGGCGAAGCATGACACCTTCGTTCTCGACTTCGCCAACGATGCTGAGGAGATTCAGCGCGCGTTTGAACCGTACTACCGCACGACCGTGCTGGCTGAAGAGACGGACGCCAACAAGCTGCATGACCTGGTCAACGACCTCGACGCATTCGGGATCTACACACCTGAGCAAGTCGAAGAGTTCGTCGGCCGGTACCTGGCGGGCGAGAGGCGCGACCAGCTTGACCCGCTGCTGGACACCAGCGTTGCTGAGTACATCGAACTCCCTGACGAAGATGACCAGGTGAAGTTCAAGGGTGATGCCAAGGCCTTCCTTCGCACCTACAACTTCCTCTCCACCGTCCTGCCCTACGGCAGCGCTGAGTGGGAGAAGCGATCGATCTTCCTTGACCACCTCGTGCCCAAGCTGCCGGCTCCCAAGGAAGAGGATCTCGCCGCCGGAATCCTCGAGAACATCGACTTGGAGTCGTATCGCGCTGAGAAGCTCAAGGCGATGAAGATCGCGCTCGATGACGAAGACGGCACTCTTGCGCCGATCCCGCCTGCCGGCGGAGGACACCTCTCGGATCCGGAGCTTGAGAGGCTCTCGGCGATCGTCCGGAGCTTCAACGATCACTTCGGCAACATCGAGTGGAACGATGCTGACCGGGTCCAACGGTTCATCACCGAAGAGATCCCGCGGCTGGTGTCCGAGGACGAGGCCTACAAGAATGCGCAGGCCAACGACGATCCAGTAAACGCCCGCGTCGAGAGCGACCGCGCACTTAGCCAGGTAATGCTGCGCCTCATCTCCGACGATACTCAGCTCTTCAAGGAGTTCCAGGACAACAGCAGCTTCAAGCAGTGGCTTGCGAACGCGGTATTCAACGCGACCTACCGGAAGAGCGCCTGAACGTCAGCCACCAAGCTCACCGGTGTGCTACCGCCTTCGGTTGACCTTCCAGAATGACCTAACTTGACAGTCAAGCTTCCCGAAGGAGTTTCGCATGTCCTATGAGGACTTTCGCTCGAGGTTCGACGAGGCGCGAAACCAATACAACGTGTTGGCCTTAGTTGGGAACGGATTCGACATTCAGGTGCTAACCTCATTAGGTTCGCTAACGGATACGCGATATGAATCCTTCTACCACTTCTTGAAGTATAGAAAGTTTAACCCATCCAATCGCATCCTTGGTCGGATGGAATCTCTGCGCAGCAGCGGAGCTGAAGACTGGAGCGATGTTGAACGTGCGATTGGTGAGCTTCACCTGACTGATCGTGTAGCTCCGGATGCCATTGCGGCCGATCTGAAAGAGGTGCAGCGAGAGTTTGCGAACTTCCTGGACGGGGTGGCGACGCCGGATGTCCTTTCTCAGCTAGGTGAAGCGGCTGTTGAACATGAGCTCACAGTCTTTAGCTTCACTGAGTTTCTTGGCGACGTTGCTGAAGCTGACGAGTACCACAAGATGAAATTGCCTACGCGTCTAAATATTGGTGATGTGTTTAACTTCAAATTTGTGAACTTTAACTACACAACACTTCTAGATGACTTCGTCTATCTGGACCAAGACCAATTTGAGCCTCACCCGTACGAGACGTCTGATCGGAACATCACATTCCGTCCCAATCCGCGTGGACACGAGGGTGCGCGTGAACGTGCTGGGTTCAGGATGGTGTCATACCTCGTTTCAGAGGTTGTTCACCCGCATGGCATCCAATCGACGCCGAGATCGTTGCTGTTCGGTGTCGACGAGGTGTCCAATCGTCGCGCACGAAAGCTATCAAAGCCGTACTGGGCACAGAATAATCTGAAATATGGTGACCTATTTTCGACCACCGATTTGTTCATCATATTCGGCTGTTCTCTGGGGGAGACAGATCGCTGGTGGTGGCGTTCCATCGTGGACGGTCTTCGCCAGAACGAGCGCGCAGATCTAATTCTGTACTGGCGTCGCGGGACTGCAGATACTGGCCTTACGGCCGCCGGGCTACGTGACAAGCTCGCAAGCGCGGCGGGGTTCGCCGCACACGACGGAGTAGTCGAATTGCTTGAGGAGAGAGTTCGTGTGGTGCTGTACGACGACAATACAGAGCGCGCTTGGCTGAATACCAATCACGCGACGCTTCCCCATTAGCGGGACCTAGGCGCGAATAACGAAGGATCCGAGTCGATGCGGAATTCTGGCCGATTCGCAAACTCCGCGGAAGCGATAGCGCGTGATCTCGGGCGGGGGAACGCAGGAGCTCTCGTCGCTCAGTTGAACTCGAAAGTTCGATAGGACGACCGAACGTTGAAACGCCGGCCGTCTTTGCGCCGTTGCACGAAGTCGGCGATGATATCGACGTCCTTGCCGCGCATGCCGAGCTGTCGGCACTTCGCTCGTACTTGCTCGACGGTCACGTCGGCCCATCGATCGGGCCGGTTCATCATGTCCGCTTTGAGCTGGTCCTCCTCGTTCCACTTCAAGCCTGTTGAGTAGCCAGCTGCCATCGCAGCGACATGTTCGAGGATGGCATCCACTCCGTTCGGTAGCGGATCGAGAGTTGCCAGATGTCCGTGCTGCGGCTCGATGGTGCGCCCCGGATACAGCTGCACGGGGTTGACGTCTTCAACCCACGCGGCCGTTTCCTCAGTGCTCCACTCGATGACAGCGATCGCGTCAGCGTCAACGTTCCAGATCTTGTTCAGGCGCTGTCGATCGGGCCAGGCGTATAGCACCCGCTGGCCGTCATAGAAGCCGCCACTGTGTCCGCGCCATGCATAGTGACGCACTCGCGGGTGCGAAGTCAGACGAGCCAAGCACTCACTTTCAACAGCACGCCGTGGGGTCACGATGACTATCGGGCCACCATCCTGTGCCAGGAGCCACTTCACAGCGCGCAGATTCTGCGATTCACGTGAGTCGTCCTCGCCGAGTCGCGATATAGCAGTGGGAACCATACTCATGCCGGGCCTCCTTAGCCGTTTCAGGCTCACGCTATCGATGGGTTCGGACATCGCTCGCCTTGCCATGAACGAGAGAACGTGGAACTGGCCTCCTCGAGTGGAAGGATGGACCCATGACTACTGATGACACCGAGCGCACGCCGAAGGTCATCCGCTGCGAGCACTGGTCTGAGGAGCTTGGGCGCTCCGGCGGCTGGCACCACCACGAAGGGCCTCACGCATGCGACTCGGGGAACCATGGCGGCGAATGTCCGTACCTGGAAATGCGTCGGTGGTCGGCCGAACCTGTGATCGCGCCCCGAGGGTCAGCTGACTCGTGAGTGCAGCGTGGTCCGTCTAATCGTGCCCTGCCGGCCCGCCTAGCGTCCCACCGGTGCAGCGTCGGCTCAAGCTTGGTGTACGACGCTCCAGCTGGCACGGATCTGCCTTTGTGCAGCGCTCAAAGCCTAGGGCGGACCTGCTCAACGCGCAGGCTGGTCCATACCGGAGTTTGTTCGAATGGAATTTCTCGCTGTGAATCGATGCTTCGTGGCCCACGCGACCGCGGGCCGGTTTCAGAGGCTTGCTGTCAATTGCTGAAGTGTAACGGTTAGCTTTCCCGGTGTGACACGGGTGTCTGGCCTGCCGGGAAGCTGACGTCCGCTTCCTGACATCCGGGCACAGACTTCGACCGATCGCTTGTCGATTTGGGTGCAGCAGACTTGAATCTCTTTCTTAGCGCCATGGCTCGACCCCACGACGCAATGCAAGTGCCCTGCATGCGTCACGCGGTACCAGTCTCGGCTTCCCTGGGCGGCGCTCACCAAAGCATTGCCGAACTCTGTTGCGCTCGCATGGCGTTGTGTCGGGTCACGTTTGAGTGACTTGCGTACTACCGCTCCGACCGCTCGAGACACGTGCGGCGCGATGCTGCGAAGCTCGCGGATCGAACCAGTCGCGATCAGATCATGCTGTTCTTGTTTCGAGATCCGGTGGTCAACCGGATACTCGCCGCTCAGTAGGTAATATGCCGTCGCAGCCAGGGAATAGACATCGCTCGCTGGCGAGCATTTGCCATTCTCGCCGAGTACCTCAGGGGCAACCGTGCAGAAGGTTCCGTTCGGGGGTGCTGTTTCATCGTCACCCAGGAGGTGGCAGAAGCCCAGGTCGCCAAGGACTGCCTCATCGCTGCTTACCAGGACGTTGCCAGGCTTGACGTCCCGATGAACCATGCGAGCTCGGTGGATGCGGTCGAGTCCCGAAGCGATTTGTTGCACTAGGTGAGCAGCCGTCGATGGGGGCAGGCCATTCGGTTTGGCAATTTCTTCCAGGTCGCCACCGCTCATTACAGGAGTGACGATGAACCGAATATCGCTGTTAATTACGATTTCGGCATTCAATACATTGAGCAGGAATCGCGACTTAAGTTGCTCGAGCAGTTGGGCCTCGTGCCAGGGGCCCGTCGAACCCTCCTCCGATGGGTTGAGCAGTTTCACCGCGATCAGAGCATCGAGGTGTCTGTCGTGAGCTGCGTAGACGGAGCCGCCGGCCCCAGTTCCGAGGCTGCCTACTAGCTCGTAGCGGTCGTTTATGGTCGTTCCCAGGGGCAACTCCGACAAGTTCACATGTCAAAGGATAGGGTCTGCGTATGCGTGTGTTGGGAGTATCTGTGGATCCCGCGGCTGGGAGCCCAAAGGTCTACGTCGCGACCGTCGAACAGCAGCCGTCTGGCCCTGCTCTCGTTGAGAGTTTTACGCTCAAGACGATGGAGACTGAGCCCGGCGCGCAAGCGGTCAGCCTGGCTCGACTCCTCCAAGGGCGACTCCCGGGGTTGTCGTTCGACGCTGCCGTGATCAAGACTGCAGGTGCATCCCCAGTTGCGCGTAGGAACCGTGCGGGATTTCACCGAGCTCATGCAGAGGGAGCTCTTCTCTTCGTCATGCATGAGGTCGTGGACGTCCGGGTGGAGGCCAAGGACGCCCAAGGCTTAGCGACGCTAGCGGGAAAGAAGAAAGCCGACTTGGAAGCTACCGCAGCGGGTCTAGCAGTGCCCAAGTACCGCGACGCGGTCTACGCCGCGCTGGTCCTCCTGCCGTAGCGGGGCTCGCGTCGGCTCGACGTGGACATAATCGAGCTCTGCGACATGAATCTCGTTGCTTGCATCGACCAGTAGGTTGAGCACGACGCCGACGAGCGGTGATTGATTACCGTGGTCCCGTAAGCGTCGAGCTGCGCGGGCGAGCAAGGTTCCACTTGCGAAGTTCACGTCGAATACGATCGATGGACCATCGCTGTTGCCATGCATGGTCGGAGCTAGCATCATCGCTGCCCCGAGCACTCGCTCGGCCTGAGGACTGGCGGGGACCACGCCGAAGCCTTCGTATGCAGACGCTGCACTCACCAGAGCCTCGGCCGAGCGCCGCAGCTGGTCGGCCGCATTATTCTCGCGAACAACTGCTGAGCCGCGATTCATGATGCTTATAAGGTCCACGACGGTCTCCTTCCATTCCTCACCGTAACGATGCTGGATTGGTTGAGACTATCGCGTCAGGGGTCGAGCCTCTGGAGGCACCGGAGGTTCGTGCAATCTTTAAGGTCCCGGCTCCGGGCCTGCCGAAGGGCTCGGCGGCCTCGTTGTCAGAAGTGGTGATCGCGACCAAGTCCATCGAACCCACCGCGTCACGCGCATGGGCGCGGCACGCGACGGCATAGCCGTAACGACTCGGGTTGCTGTTCACACGCTGCTCCAGTGGTAGTCCATGAGGCGACGGGGGCGTGAGCACAGTCCTGACGCGCTCTGGGCGAAAGCCCGGAGGGCGACCGAAGCTCACCCCGACTCGGGGCCCTCCCTTCAGACGTGCTGACAGCTGCAGGCCTCGCCTCAGACCTCGGCATTCGCATCTGGCGGATCTCCCCAATCCCCGCTGCGCAGATCAGCGTCGATTCCACGTCAGGAGACGTTTTCGTCGACATGCCGCCAAGAGGTCACCAGATGTACAGCCTGTCCAATCTCAGCCCCAACCAGAGTTCTGTAGGACCCAGATGACCCTCGACTGCTAGCCTGGATACAAGTGCTCCAGCTGAGCCAAGACCCCAGGTCAGAGACCTGGAAACTCGCTTCCAGCCGCTCCTGGGACAGCCTCAGCACCAAAGGTTCCGAAATCACCGGAACGCGGTGGAATTTCGTTTCGCCGTATAACCTCTGGCGTCGATTGAGTGGTCTGACCTGCCGATGCGATGACCAAAATAGGTCAGCAGTCACTGTATAGTTCAGTGCATGCTGACCATTGCTTCACGCCTCGACGTCATGAACCGGCTCGGCCGAGCCATGGCGGACCCGACGCGATCCCGGATCCTGATGACCCTGCTCGACGGCCCGAGCTATCCGGCGGTGCTGTCGCGCGAGCTGGAGCTGACCCGGTCGAACGTGTCGAACCACCTGACCTGTCTGCGCGACTGTGGCATCGTGGCCGCCGAGCCCGAGGGACGGCAGACGCGCTACGAGATCGCCGACCCGCACCTCGCTGCGGCGCTCACGGCGCTCGTGGATGTGACGCTGGCCGTCGACGAGCACGCGCCATGCGTTGATGACCAGTGCCCGGTGCCGGGCTGCTGCGGGACGGGGGCAGGCGCATGAGCGCGGCGTGCGGCTGCGACGAGCCCGAGACCACGGTCGGCGAAGCAGTTGAGGAGGTGCAGGAGCGACCCTGGTGGCGGGACCGCGGGATCATGGTCCCGGTCCTCTCCGGCGTCGCTTTCCTGACCGGTCTCGTCCTGGAGTGGTCCGGGCTCGAGATCCTGGCGCTGGTGCTGTTCTGGCTCGGTCTGCTGCTGGGAGCGTCGACGTTCACCCCGGGCGCGATCCGCAAACTGTTCAAGCGCAAGCTCGGCATCAGCCTGCTGATGACGATCAGCGCCATTGGCGCGGTGATCCTCGGCTACGTCGAGGAGGCCGCGGCCCTGGCGTTCCTGTACTCGATCGCTGAGGCGCTGGAGGACAAGGCGATGGACCGCGCCCGCGGCGGGCTCCGGGCGCTGCTCAAGCTCGTCCCTGAGACAGCGACCATCCGCCGCGACGGCGCGTCGGTCGAGGTCGCCGCGAAAGACCTCCAGGTGGGCCAGCTGATGCTGGTGCGGCCGGGCGAACGGATCGCGACCGACGGCGTCGTGGTCACGGGTCGTTCGAGTTTGGATACGTCTGCGATCACTGGAGAGTCGATCCCGGTCGAGGTCGAGCTGGGAGATGCAGTCTCGGCCGGTGCAATCAACTCCGCCGGCGCGCTGGAAGTCGAGACGACCGCGGCGGGCACCGACAACTCGCTGACCACGATCGTGGAGCTCGTTGAGCAGGCGCAGGCCGAGAAGGGAGACCGCGCCCGCCTCGCCGACCGCATCGCTCGACCCCTCGTCCCTGGTGTGCTCGTCCTCGCCGTCCTGGTGGCGCTGATCGGTTCGCTGTTCGGCGACCCCGAGCTGTGGGTCACTCGCGCCCTGGTCGTCCTCGTGGCGGCGTCGCCGTGCGCGCTGGCGATCTCCGTGCCGCTGACCGTGGTCGCCGCGATCGGCTCGGCGAGCAAGTTCGGCGTGATCATCAAGTCCGGTGCCGCGTTCGAGCGCTTCGGCGTGATCCGCCACGTCGCCGTCGACAAGACCGGCACCCTCACCCGAAACGAGCCCCTCGTCACCGCCGTTCTCACCGCCGACGGGACCACCGAGGCGCAGGCGCTGGCGTGGGCGGCCGCGCTGGAGCAACACAGCACCCACCCGCTCGCGGCCGCGATCACCGCCGCCGCGCCGGGGGCCTCAGTAGCCGAGGACGTGACCGAGCAGGCCGGGCACGGCATCGAGGGCAAGCTCGACGGCGCGCGGATCACGGTCGGCAGCCCCCGCTGGCTGGACGCCGGGACGCTCGGCGACCGGGTCGCAGGGCTGGAGGAGCAGGGCATGACGGTCGTCATCGTGCACCGCGACGGCGAGCCGGTCGCTGCGATCGGCGTCCGCGACGAGCTGCGCCTGGAGGTCCCGGAGGTCGTCCGCACGCTCGCCGCGCAGTGCATCGGGGTCACGATGCTCACCGGCGACAACGCCCGCACCGCCCGCGCTCTCGCGGCGCAGGCCGGGATCGAGGACGTGCGCGCCGAGCTGCGCCCCGAGGACAAGGCCGCTGCGATCGCTGAGCTCGGCCAGCATGGTTCGGTGGCGATGATCGGCGACGGCATCAACGACGCCCCCGCCCTCGCCGCCGCGGACATCGGGATCGCGATGGGCGCGACCGGGTCGGATGCCGCGATCGAGTCGGCCGATGTCGCGTTCACCGGGCACGACCTGCGGCTGCTGCCGCGCGCGTTCGACCATGCCCGGCGCGGACGGCACATCATCAACCAGAACATCATCCTGTCGCTGCTGATCATCATCGCCCTGCTCCCGCTCGCCCTCTTCGGCGTCCTGGGACTCGCTGCCGTGGTGCTCGTGCACGAGATCGCGGAGGTCGTCGTGATCCTCAATGGCTTGCGCGCGGCCCGGACCCGGAAGGAGCAGATCGTATGAAGGTCGAACTGCTGCACATCGTCGACTGCCCGAACACGGCCATCGCCGAAGCAAACGCGCGCGCCGCGCTGGATGCCGCCGAGCTCGCGGAAGTGCCCATCGAGCTGGTAACGATCCACACCGAGACCGAAGCGGCGAACACCCGATTCGGAGGCTCGCCCACGATCCTCGTCGACGGCGTCGACCTGTTTCCGACGCAACCGGTTCGCTCGCTCGCGTGCCGGGTCTACGCGACTGAGCGCGGGTACGCCGGTGCACCGACTCCGTCTCAGATCGAGGAGGCGTTGCACGAGACCTATCGTTGACGTCGAACGCAAGCTGTCGGTCCCGGACGCGGGGCCGAGCGCTTCACTGCACACCTCAAGAGGGTGGTATGTACCGGAAATCGGTGGAGTGGAGATTCGCGCTGTAGGGATTGGTCGCCGCGCGGAGCATCGTAGTGAGCGCGGGTTAGTCGGCTGACGCGCCTCGGGCAAGCAATAGCCGGAAGTGCTTCAGGAACTGCTTCTTGTAGTGGCAGGATCGAGCCATGGATGTCCTCGCGCTGGTGATCTCGGCCCTGTCGCTGCTGATCGCCGGCGTCGGCACTTACCAAGCGAACAAGCGCGCGAACGAGGCACTCGCCGAGTCGCGCAAGGCGGCCGAGGACGCACGCTGGTTCGCGGTGCAGGAAGCCGTGCAGCGCCTAATCGGGTTCGATCCGACGGCCGAGCCGGTGGGGGAGCGGCTCGCCAACCTGCGCATCACGTCGATCGCGCTCGTCGACCAGCTCGACGGCTGGGATGGTATCGACTCGTGGCTGGAGGCCGAGCGCACGCTGGGCGCGACCATCGGCCGCCAGGTGATGGAGGCCGCCAAGCCCGGCGACACCGTTGAGCGGCGGGTGGCGAACCTCGACCCGCTGATGAGTTGGGCGCACGCGCTGAGCAGCAACCTGCGCCATTTACGATCAGTCGGCCACGACGCGGCTGCACTTGCCAAGCTCCAGGTCAACGCGGAAGAGTTGGTAGGGAAATTCATGCGCGTCACGGCTGGGATTTGCCGCCGCGGACCAACCTCCGGATCCAGCCGTTGGACTAGATGTGGTGTAACGACTCGGCCTTACGGGTTGCTCAGCACTGTGAACGACGTCGCCGTGTACTTAGGCTTAACTTCGCCGGCAGGGCCGGTTTCTTCCGTGACTGACACATCGACTGAAACTGACATGCCGGTGCGCAGCGTTGCAGTGTTCGCCGCAGGGATCTTCTTCGCGTCGATCTTGACGATCTCGCCGTCCTCGATCTCCAGCTGCCAAGCGCTGATCTCGCTGACAGTCCGCACGATGCCGCGGATGGTGGTCGGCTCGAGCTCGAGTTCCCGAGAAGCGATGAGCTCTCCAATGTGAGCGAGTTCAGCCGTGGAGAGGCGCGTGCGCAGGCGCGCCTGGCGAGGCTGGGACCAAGTGAGATCAGGCTCGAACCCTGATTTCACCAGACCTGTCGAGAAGTCGCGCAACGTCGTGGCGACGCGCGGTCCGTACTCGCGGATGCGCGCCAAGAAGTCACTGGTGTCGGCATCTGGGCCGAGACGACGTCCGTCCTCGAGCAGTCCCAGTGCTCGCTTCATGGCGGTGTCGATCAACTGGGGCTCTGCATTGTCGTCTCCGAACAGCCCGACTTGGCCATCGGGTGAGATCTCGTCCGCTGGCAAAGTCGTCGGCACGATCTGCAGGATGAGGCTTCCCGGCAGTGGTGAACCATTGAGGTTCAGTCGGGTCTTCGAGACGACGTCGGCGGGCGGTTGCCCACGCAACGACTTGTGCCCCTTCACCGCGAGGCCTGTCGCAAGCACCAGGCGCTGAAAATTGCGAAGCGTGTCAGCAATCCCGTCGATCGCTCCCGAGTGGATCGTGATTCCTGGCCCAGTCAGGCGCAGAGACCCTGAAGAAGCGTCGCGCCGCAGCAAGCCGTGCTCAGCGCGCAGAGTCTCGATGCTCATGCGCGCAAGATCATCTGCGTCCTGCCACTCAGCTTCGCCTTGGACGTTGGCCTTGAACTGCTCCCAGTCAAACGCCATGGAAACCGTCCAGAGTCACTTCGAAGTAGCCGCGCTGCGGTAGGGCATCCGGCCGTTGCGGAGGATCTTCCTTCGCGCCGTTGCGCTTGCGCATCCAGAAGTCATCCCAGTAGCCACGATTCAACGCATATGACTGGTGCTCGACTGAGTGGGCGCGGTCCGCCTCGGGGAACACGTGCCATAGGCAGTATCGAGTATCAACGCGCAGGCCCGTCGCTGGCCGGACCTGGTTCATCCCGAACATCTGCAGGATGTACCGATCCTTGGGGTCGGTCACCTGGTCAACGAGCACGTCTTCGCCCCAGTAGACGAGGTCGATGTCGTCAGGATCGATCTTGTCGGTAAGGAAGCTGCCACCCACCCATACGCACACCACGGGGACGACAGAGCGGATGCCGTCGGTAGGGACTGCTGCACGGTTAGGGGACAGTTGTAGTGTCAAGCCGCGAGGCCCACGGCTGGGTTCATGATGGTCTTGCACTCCCGCGGGGTCAAACGGCCCAGACGAACCTGTCGGCGGCCCCGGTGGTAGGCCCGTTCGATCCAGGTGATAATCGTGATCCGCAGCTCGTCACGGGCCTGCCCGCGACGGCGGTCGAGGACGTTCTTCTGCAACAACGCGAAGAAGGACTCCATCGCCGCGTTGTCACCGGCGGCACCGACCTGGCCCATCGACCCGTGCAGGTGCTGCTCGTTCAGTGCGTGCACGAATGACCTGACGCGGAACTGGGACCCAGAGCGCTTCACCCAGGACCAGAGGAGGTCGAGATCGTTGACTACCATTGACAAGATCGAGCCGATCCACCCTGGAGAAGTTCTGATGAAGGACTTCATCGAAGGACTCGGCATCACCCAGGGCAAGCTCGCCGTCTCCATCGGGATGTCTCCCCGGCGGATCAATGGGATCGCGCACGGCAAGCGGGGGATCAGTGCGGACACGGCCCTCCGTTTGGCACGGTATTTCGGGACATCAGCCGAGTTCTGGCTCAATCTTCAGAGCCACTACGAGTTGGACTGCGCGGAGGATCGCGCTGGGGAACGAATCGCGGCAATTATTCCGCTTGTCATTGCAGATCCCTGAAGTGCATCGTGCAACCACCCCTGGAGATCCGCGGATGCAGTGCTCTCCCGCCTTGGCAAAGTCCTCAGTGAAGGACGATGATGTCTGATCGTCGTCATCCGGACCATCCCAGGGCGCTGACTGGTACCATAAACAAGTACCACTCAACGTAGGGGAGGAACCCCATGCCCATCAGCGCAAGCGAGGCCCGCAAGACTCTCTTCCCGCTCATCGAGCGCGTGAACGAGGACCAAGAAGCCATCGAGATCGTCTCTCGGAAGGGCAACGCGGTGCTCATGCCCGCCGACGAGTACGCGGCGTGGCAGGAGACCGCCTACCTGTTCCGGTCGCCGTCGAACGCCCGCAGGCTTCTCGACGCCTACGATCGTGCCCGTGTCGGAAAGACCCAGGTCCACGAGCTCGACCGTTCCGACGAGTCGGTCAGCCAGGCTCGGGACGTCTGAATGCGGCTGGTCTGGGACGAGGCCGCCTGGGAGGACTACACGTACTGGCAGACCGCCGACCGGAGAATCCTCAAGCGGATCAACCTGCTCATCGATGCCTGCCTGCGCGAGCCGTTCGAGGGCATCGGCAAGCCGGAGCAGTTGAAGTACGGGGCGCGGGGCTCGTGGTCGCGGCGCATCAACGAGGAGCACCGGCTCGTCTACCTCGTGACTGGTGAGGATCTCGTGATCTTGCAGGCTCGATACCACTACTGAGCCGGGCTGAACTGTCGTTGTTCGGATCGGCTGTGCCAGGTGACTTTGCTGCCGACGTCTAGGGCGCCTGGGGTGACCTCATGAACCGCGGGCCGTCGTCGCGAAAAGAGCTGGTTTCCTCAAGGAGGGGACCCAGCGTCAGAAATTCCTGGTGGACGGGGAACGCCTCGACGTCGACACCTACGGGCGGTTGAAAACCGACCCGCATCCGGCCTTTGACCCCCTGCCCATGGTCACCCGATGAATGGTGACGGGAATCACCAGACTGGTCGCCTCCACATGACCGGGGAGCCGTATTTTCGCTGGCCACGGGCCTAAAATTGAGGAGAGAAGAGTCTCACACCGGAGCGACACTCGGAGGCAGAAATGTCCGGCCATCAGGTTGATTCCACCCGCGAATCCAGAACCATGAGTCGGGACACCGTCTCCATGCTCTGGAAGTTCGGGCTCATGGTCCTCGTCGGGGCGGTGATCTTCTTCATCCCCGCGCCGGAGGGCGTGGACCCCCGCGGCATGCACATGTTCGGCATCTTCGTCGCGACCATCCTGGGGCTCATCCTTCAGCCCCTGCCCACCCCGTCGGTGGCGCTGATCGGTCTGGCCACGGCCATGATCACCGGCGCCATGGACGTCAAGGGCGGGGAGGCGCTGAGTGGGTTCTCCAACTCCGCGGTGCTGCTCATCGTCGCGGCGTTCTTCATCGCGGACGGGTTCCTGCTCACCGGGCTGGGCCGCCGCATCGCCCTGATGTTCCTCTCCGTGCTGGGCAAATCGCCCCTGGGCATCGCCTACGGCATGGCCGTCACGGACCTTCTGCTCGCACCGGCCACGCCGTCCAACACGGCCCGCGCCGGTGGCGTGATCTATCCGATCGTCCGCTCCGTCGCGGAGGTCCAGGGCTCCACCCCGGACACCGACGAGTCCCGCAGGAAGCTCGGCTCCTACCTCACGTTCACCGCCGCCCACGTCAACGTGATCACCAGCGCCATGTTCATCACGGCCATGGCCGGCAACCCGCTGGCCGTGGCCTCCGCGGAGAAGCTCGGCGTCCACATCTCCTGGGGACAGTGGGCCCTGGCCGCGCTGATCCCCGGCCTCGTGAGCCTGGCGGTGGTTCCGTGGCTGCTCATGAAGGTCTACCCGCCCACGCTCAAGAGCACGCCGGAAGCACCCACCATGGCCCGCAGCGAGCTGCAGAAGATGGGGTCCATGACTCGCGGTGAGATCATCATGGCGGCCACGTTCGTGCTGCTCCTGCTGCTGTGGGTCTTCGGCACGGCCATCGGTGTCAACGCCACCACGGCGGCCTTTGTCGGCATCGCGGTGCTGCTGGTGACCAAGGTGCTCACCTGGAACGACATGGCCAAGAACGGCTCCGCCTGGAACACCCTGATCTTCTTCGCGGTCCTGGTGGGCATGGCGGAGAACCTGAACAACCTGGGCGTCATCACCTGGATCGGCTCGGTGGTCTCCGGCGCTGTCGGCGGCATGCCCTGGGCTGTTGCCTTTGCCATCCTGGCGCTCGTCTACTTCTACGCGCACTACATGTTCGCCTCGAACACCGCGCAGATCGTCGCCATGTACGGCGTGTTCCTGGGCGCGGCCATCACCGCCGGTGCCCCGCCGATGTTTGCGGCCCTCGCCCTCGGCTACATCGGCAACCTCTTCGGCGCCATCAGCCACTACGCCTCGGGCCCGTCCGGGGTGGTCTACGGCTCCGGGTACGTCAAGGTCTCCGAGTGGTTCAAGGTCGCCTTCATCATGTCCGTCGCGATCATTGTCATCTGGACCGTCGTGGGCAGCGGCTGGATGTGGGTCCTGGGCGACCTCGCCATGTAGCCCGCCCCGCGAACCCTCCCAGCACGACGACGCTCGGTACCCTCCCAGGGGCACCGAGCGTCGTCGTCTGTTGTGGGAAGCGGCCGGGTCAGTCGTCCTTGTTGCGCAGCACCTGCCGCAGCTTCTCCCGGTTGAGCCCGGCGATCGCGGTGAGCGGGATGCCCGCGGGGCACACCTCCGCGCACTCGCCGTACACCGAGCACGGGCCGAACTCCTCCTCGGCGGCGCGCGTGATGCCCTTGGCCCGGCGGCTGCGCTCCTTCTGGCTGGAGGGCAGCGTGGCCAGGTGCATGGTCTTGGACCCGGCGAACAGCTGGGCGGAGCCGTTGGGGCACGCCGCCACGCACGCACCGCAGCCGATGCACGCGGCCAGGTCCAGGGCCCACTCCGCGGATTCGTGGGTCACGGGAATGGCGTCCGCGTCCGGGGCGGTGCCCACGGAGGTGGACACGAAACCACCGGCCTCGATCACCCGGTCCAGCGCGCTGCGGTCCACCGCGAGGTCCTTGACCACGGGGAACGCGCCGCTGCGGAACGGTTCGAGCTGCACGGTGGCGCCGTCCTCGAAGGAGCGGAGGTGCTGCCGGCAGGACGGCGTCTTCTCCTGAGGGCCGTGGGGCCTGCCGTCCACGGTCACGCCGCACGCCCCGCAGATGCCCTCGCGGCAGTCCGAGTCGAACGCCACCGGGTCCTCGCCACGGGCCACGAGGTCGTCGTTGAGCTTGTCGAGCGCCTCGAGCAGCGAGAACTCGGGCCCCACGTCCTCCAGCGGGTACTCCTCGAAGTGCCCGCCCTCGGCGCCGGACTCCTGCCGCCAGACTTTCAGCGTGAGTTTCATGAGGATGGTCCTCTCATCGGTAGTCGCGGGTCTCGGGCGGGACGCTCGGGAACTGCAGGTGCTCCTGGTGCCGCACGTAGCGCGGGCCGTGCGGGGCGGCGTCGTCAGACCCGACACGTTCCCAGGCCGAGGCGAAGAGCCAGTGGGCGTCGTCGCGCTGGGCCTCGCCGCCCTCGGTCTGGTGCTCGTCCCGGAAGTGCGCCCCGCAGGATTCGTCCCGGTCCAGCGCGTCCAGGCACATGAGCTCGGCCATGTCCAGGTAGTCGGCCACGCGCCCGGCCCGTTCGAGCTCCTGGTTGAAGCCGTCCGGGCGGCCCTGCACGCGCAGGTCCGTCCAGAACTCCTCGCGCAGCGCGCGGATGCCCTCCAGGCCCTCGGCGAGGCCTTCGGCGGAGCGCGTGACCCCGCACTTCGCGTAGAGCAGGTCGCCCAGGCGCCGGTGGAAGCGCTCCGGGCCCTGGGTGCCGCCGATGTCGATCAGCGCCTGCACGCCCGCCTCGGCCTCGGCCACCGCGGCCCGCACGACGTCGTCGTCCACCGACAGCTTCTCCTGGCCCAGCAGCGGGGCCAGGTAGTTCGGCACCGAGTAGGGGAGCGTGAACCAGCCGTCCACGCACGCCGAGAGCAGCGAGTTGGCGCCCAGGCGGTTGGCCCCGTGGTAGCCCCAGCCGGCCTCGCCGCCCACGAACAGGCCGGGGACCGACGTCATCATGTCGTAGTCGCTCCACAGCCCGCCCATGGCGAAGTGCGCGCCCGGCGCAATGCGCATGGGCTGCTCGTACGGGTCCTCGCCGGTCGCGTCCGAGTACATCTCGAAGAGGTTGCCGTAGCGCTCGGCAATCATCTTCTTTCCGAGCCGCTCGATCGCGTCCCGGAAGTCCAGGTACACGGAGTTCTTCAGTGGCCCGACGCCGCGGCCCGCGTCGATCTCGGTCCTCGCCGCCCGGCTGGCGACGTCGCGGGGCGTGAGGTTGCCGTAGGCCGGGTACCGGCGTTCCAGGTAGTAGTCGCGCTTGTCCTCGGGGATGTCGTTGGGCGCGCGCTCGTCCCCGGGCTGCACGGGCACCCAGATGCGGCCGTCGTTGCGCAGGGACTCGCTCATCAGCGTGGTCTTGGACTGCCACTCGCTGGAGACGGGCAGCGCCGTGGGGTGGAACTGGATGAAGCACGGGTTGGCGAACAGCGCCCCGCGCCGGTGGGCCCGGAACGCGGCCGTCACGTTCGAGTTCTTGGCCAGCGTGGAGCGGTAGTACACGTTGCCGTAGCCGCCGGTGGCCAGCACCACGGCGTCGCCGGTGACTGCGGAGATCTTTCCCGTGATGAGATCGCGTACCACGATGCCCTGGGCGCGGCCGTCCGCGACGATCAGGTCCAGCATCTCCGTGCGGGTGTGCAGGTTCACCTGCCCCGTGGAGACCTGCCGCAGCAGCGCCTGGGCGGCGGCCACCTGCAGCTGCTGACCGGTCTGCCCCCGGGTGTAGTAGGTGCGGGAGACCTGCACGCCACCGAACGAGCGGGTGGCCAGCTGGCCGCCGTACTCACGCGCGAACGGGGCGCCGATCGCGTTCATGTGGTCGATCACCCGCACGCTCTCCTCGGCCAGGCGCCAGGCATCCGCCTCGCGGCCCCGGAAGTCACCGCCCTTGACGGTGTCCTTCACGAACCGGGCCACGGAGTCGTTGTCCACCTTGCGGGCGCGGGCCGCGTTGATGCCGCCCTGGGCCGCCACCGAGTGCGCTCGCCGTGGGGCGTCGTGGAACGTGAAGGACTCCACGTTGTACCCGAGCTCCCCGAGGGCCGCGGCGGCGCCCGCCCCCGCGAGGCCCGTGCCGACCACGATGACCGTGAACTTGCGGCGGTTCAGCGGGGAGACCAGGCGGTAGTGCAGCCGCCGGTCCGCCCAGATCTGGGACGCGGGGACCTCCGCCTGCAGCCCGGGCAGGTCCGAACCCACCGTGCGGAGCTCGTCGAGCAGGGCCTGGGCCTGTGTGGATGCCGTCATCACTGAATCACTCCCAGCAGAACCATGAGGGGGATGGTCACGTTGCCCACGCAGATGGCGATCGCCACCAGCCCGGCCACCCAGGCCGCGACCTGGCGCAGCCGCCTGCCCGTGGCACCGAGGTCGTTGGCGGCGGTCCACGTGCCGTGGGCCACGTGGGCGGTGAGCACCAGCATCGTGAGCATGTAGAACGCCGCGACCACGGGGCGCTGGAAGCTGGCGACCAGGTTGGCGTACGCCGAGCCGGCCTCGAACGAGCCGGTGGCGGCCGGTGGCGCCCCCAGGGTGAGGTCGAGGATGTGGAAGATCACGAACAGCAGGATCACCACACCGGTGCCCAGCATGGTCCGGGCCAGCCACGCCTCGCCGCGGCGCAGCCCGGTGCGGGGGAACGCCCCGCGGGCCCGGCGGGCGCGCGTCCACAGCAGAAGCCCGCACCCCACGTGCAGCACGAGGCTGATCAGCAGCACCACGCGCAGGATCCACAGCACGCCCTCGTACGGCACGAGCGGCATGAGCAGCTCGCGCAGCCAGTGGGCGTAGTGGTCGAACTCCTCCTGGCCCCGGTAGATGTGCAGGTTGCCGTACATGTGGACGAACACGAATCCCACGAAAACGAGCCCCGTGAGGGCCATGGTGGTTTTCGCCGCGAAGTTCGACACCGGCAGCCTTCTGCGCGGTGGAGACGATCGGTGGTGCTCTCGGTGCGCAGTGGCCGTCATGATTGCCCTTCCCCGTACCTGGGCCGCATTGTCGGCATTGCCAGGTGTGTTTTCCACGCTACTCCCGTCTCACGGCCGGGAGGGGCATTGCCGCGCATTGCGGGAAAGCGTGTGGAAAGCTGCTGGGGGAAATGATCAGTGCACTGCAGTTTTCCGACGTGCACAATCAATTTTTCAGTCGACGACCCGGGAACAATTCGCCTGCAGCACATTCTTCGCGCGCTCGGTCAGCGCCCGGACGTCCAGGTACGGCACCACCACGTGACCCTCGACCTGTTCGTGCAGCCAGTGGGACAGGGTGCGCAGTCCGGCGCTGTCACCGGGAAGCAGCTCGACCATGAGGCGTCCGAGGTTGTCGTGGACCAGCAGGGTGCGTCCACTCTCGGCGAGGGCCTGGACCAGGCGTTCGTCGTCGGCGGGTCACCGAGGGTGCGCGGGGAGTCGTACTCGAACCACACGGCGTCGCACCGCGCGTCGATGGCGTTCCAGTGGTGCGCGAGCACGTGGATGTCGAAACCGTCGATGTTGCTCTTCCACACCACCAGGTCCTCGGGGGCGGGCATCTCCAGCAGCGATGCGGGGGAGACCCAGTCCTCGACGGTGTGCTCGCCGCTGCCCTCGTCCGGCTGGAACCCGCCCGTGGAGCCTGCGCGGCTGAAGGACACCCGCGTGCCCACCGGTCCCACGAACCCCTCCACCACGGTCGCGCTCGACGGGCGGAGCCAGGTTGCGGGTCAGGTAGCCGAGGAACGTGGGATCGCCCTCGACGCTGATCACCGAAGCCCGCGGATCCGGAGTTCCTCGCCGCCGGGGGACAGGTGTACCTGCCGGAGCCCAGGGTCCGGGGCGAGGAGCCCGTGCGTCCCTGATCTCGGGGACTGGTGTATTGCCTCACACTTGGCGCTTTTCTCGCAGTGGCCGGGTCCCGCGGGGCCCTCGCAGGACTAGCGTTGAGCCTGCGATCTAGGCGTTGTGGTACGGCGCCGCGGCGGGTGGTGCGGAGGGCTTCATGGCCCCCCGATGCAGCCGCCGCGCGCCCGCCCGGCCGTGAGCGACCGAGGGCGCCCCGCAGCGTCGTCGTCGGCCTGGGTCGTTGCCCGCCCACCCGCCGGACGTCGTGGAGGACGCCATGTGGACCCAATCGCTCGACACCCTGGGCAGCCTGCCCCTGACCGCGCTGGTGGCCGCCGTGCCCATCGTCGTGTTCCTGGCGTGCATGATGCTGTTCAAGCTCACCGGCCTGAAGTCGGGCGTGATCGCACTCGTGGTGCAGGTGCTGGTGGCCCTGCTCGTGTTCCGCATGCCCGTCACGGCCATCGCGGGCTCCGGTCTGCTGGGGCTGCTCACCGCGCTGTGGCCCATCGCCTACATCATTGTGATGGCGGTGTGGCTGTACCGGCTGAGCGTGCGCTCCGGGCGCTTCGACGTGATCCGCTCCTCGATCGCGAGCGTCTCCGCCGACCAGCGGGTGCAGGTGCTGCTCATCGCGTTCGCGTTCGGCGCGTTCCTGGAGGGTGTGGCCGGCTTCGGCGTGCCCATTGCCATCTGCGCGGCGCTGCTCGTGCAGCTCGGGTTCCCGCCCGTGCGCGCGGCCGTGCTGTGCCTCGTGGCCAACGTGGCCGCCGGCGCGTACGGCGCGATCGGCGTGCCGGTGCTCGTGGGTGCGCAGGTGACCTCCATGGAGGTCCAGGACCTCTCCCGGGCGCTCGTGATCCTGCTCCAGCCCCTCACCTTCCTGGTCCCGTTCCTGCTGGTGTGGATGGTGGACGGCATCCGCGGCCTGCGCGAGACCTGGCTCCCTGCCCTCGTGTCCTCCGCGGTGTTCTGCCTGGTGCAGGGCGGGCTGCTGTGGTTCATGGGCCCGGAGCTCGCGGACCTCGCCGCCGGGCTGCTGGCCATGGTCTCCCTGTTCGCGCTGTGCCACGTGTGGTCCCCGCGACGGATCTCCCGCGCCCCAGAGGCCCCCGAGGCCTCTGAGGCCAGCCACCCCGCGAGCGAGGTGATCCGCGCGTGGAGCCCCTTCTACATCCTCACCGGTGTGATCCTGCTGTGGTCCGTTCCCGCCGTGCAGGGCCTCTTCACCCAGGGTGCCCTCGGGTTCACGACCGTCAAAATCCCCATCCCCGGCCTCACCGGCCACGTGACCACCGCCGCCGGCTCCGTGGTCAACGCCACCTGGACCTTCTCGCTGCTCGGCGCGACCGGCACGGCCATCCTGATCGCGGTGCTGATCACGTTCTTCACCACCCCGCAGATCCACGCGAAGGAGCTGTTCGAGGAGCTGCGCGGTGCTCTGAAGGCCCTCGGCCCCGCCATCGTGCTGATCGCCGTGATCCTCATGCTCGCGAACATCGCCAACTACTCCGGCGGCTCCACCGCCATGGGCACCGCGCTCGCCGCCGCCGGGCCGGTCTTCCCGCTGTTCGCACCCATCATCGGCTGGATCGGCGTGTTCCTCACCGGTTCCGTGGTCAACAACAACACGCTGTTCGCGCCGCTGCAGGTGGCCACCGCGGAGGGCATCGGGGCCAGCCCGGCCCTGCTGGTGGGCACCAACACGGCCGGCGGCACCACTGCCAAGGTGATCTCCCCGCAGTCCATCGCGATCGCGGCGGGTGCCGTGGGCCTCAACGGCCGCGAGGCGGAGATCATGCGCGGCTCGCTCATGTACAGCCTAGGCATGCTTGCGGTGATGTGCGTGTGGACGTTCGGGCTCACCATGGTCTAACCGGTCGGTCCCCTCGTCACGGCCTGCGCGGCGCCCACCCTGTTGCGGGGTGGGCGCCGCGCGTCATACTGGCTTCGCACACCCCCGCACCCCCACGCTCGGAAGGAGCCCACCATGGTCCAGAACCTGGCCACCTACATCGCCCTTCCCGGCACCGCGGCCGAGGCCATGGAGCACTGGCACGACGTCTTCGGCGGTGAGCTGCACATCCTGCGCTACGGGGACATGGACCTGCAGGGCATGCCGTTCGAGAAGGCCCCCTGGGGCGACTGGTACGGCCAGGTCTTCGACCGCTACGGCGTCATGTGGTCTTTTTCAGCGCCTGCCGAGTGACGGTCCCGGGGGCGTCCGCCCCGGGGCACAACGACGCCGCACCGCCGGTCCCGCACCTGCGTCCCCTCGCGGAGACGGACGCCCCCGCGCCCACCGGATGACCCGGTGTCACCGCCTCACGAACGGGGTGCGGTGAGCCAGTCCACGAGCTCGGGCCACACGGTCTCGCCCACGGAGCGGCGGAGCAGGCCGTGGTGGCCGATCCGTGCGACCCCCAGCTGCTCGGGCGTGTACGTGCGGTGCTCCTCGGTCGCGGACGTCAGCCGCGTGGTCAGCGCCTTCATCTGCGCCGGGCTCGCCCAGGAGTCGTCCGACGCGCCGAGCGCCAGGACCTCCTGCGTCACGGATGCGGCCCGGGCCGGGGCGTCCATGGAGGGGTCGTCGAAGAAGTAGCCCCGGTGGCGGGCCCACGTGCCCCACTCGAGCATCGCGGCGGCCGGCATGTCCTCACCGATCCCGAGCTTCTTCCCCGGCATGTACCCCAGGGCCCGGCTGATCGTGGGCCCCACCACGTGGAGCATCGCGGCCACGCGCACCTTCTCCTTCGTGGGGGTCACCGTGCGGGTGTCCGCCACGTGCGAGGAGACGATGGCAAACCGGTCCAGGCCCTCCAGCCCGTTGCCCAGCACCATGGCGTGCCCACCGATGCTGTGGCCCACGGCCGTCACCGGCAGGTCCGGGAACCGGGCACGCGTCCAGGCGGCGACCGCGGGCACGTCACCGTCCATCCAGTCCCGCATCCGCAGGTGCCTGTGCTCACGGGGATCGCCCGAGCGCCCGGTGCCGCGGTAGTCGTAGGTCACCGCGGCCAGGCCGCGCCCCACCACGTGCTCGGCGAACGCGCGGTAGAACCGTTCCGGGGTCGCCGTAGCCGGGTGCACCACCACGACGCCGCTCGGCTCCTGCGCGGGCAGCCACACCGTGCCGACCACGGTCTCGGATCCCACGGGGACGGACAGGCGCTCGGTGCGCACGGGGGTGCTCTGGTCGTCTCGCATGAAAGTTACTTTAGGGTACGAGGCGGATGCCGGCACGGGTCGCCCCGCCGGTGCTCGCGCCGTTCCCGGCGTGCACGACACCGGCGCCGGTGCTCACTCCGCCCGGCCCCTGCCGCTGGTGTCCGAGCCGAGGTAGAACCGCGCGGCATTTCCCCAGAACACGTCCGCCATGTGTTTTGCAGGAACGGCCTCCTCGATCACCCGGAGATCGTCGTCCCGGAACGGCCGGCCGGCCCGGGTGGAGGGCAGGTCTGTGCCGACCATGAGTGCCGTGGGATCCACGTCCACGATCGCGCGCACCGCCGCAGCGGGATCGAGGTGGACACGGCCGAAGCCGGTGGCCTTGACCTTCACGCCGCGCTCCACGAGCCGCAGCAGTGCGGGCAGCCCGTCCTCGTGCATCCCCAGGTGGTCGATGCTCGCGGCGGGCAGCGCGGCGATGCGGCGGGAAAGTGTCTCGTCGATGGTGCGCGCGTCGATGTAGAACTCGGCGTGCCAGCCGGCCAGCTCGTGGACGCGCCGGGCCAGCCGTTCGAGGTCGTCCAGGTCGGCAGATCCGCCGCGGGCCACGTTGAACCGCACCGCCCGCACCCCCGCGCGGTCGAGATCGAGGATCCGGGCGTCGTCGGCGTCCGCGGGGAGCTGGGTGACGCCCACGAACCCGGGGCCGAGCGCGCGCAGCGCCTCGATCAGGTACCCCTGGTCGAAGCCCTGGAACGACCCCGAGACCACCGCCCCGCCCGCGATTCCGAGATCGCTGACGCGCCGCCGGTAGTCCGCCACGGTGAACGGCTCGGGCAGGTACCCGCGGTTCTCCACCAGGGGATGGGCAGGGTCGATGATGTGCAGGTGCGAGTCGAACACGCGCTGCTCCACGGGTTTCCCTCCTCATGGTGCGTGGTGGGCCGCCGCTCGCGACGACGCCGCGTGGCCACGTTGTGCGCCGGCAGCTCATGGGCATGGTGCCACGACCCGCGCCGCACCGCAGCCCAGGTGACGGACTGATGCTCTGCGCCCGTACGGGGTGCCGAGGATCGCCCACGCACGCACCGAACGATCCGTGGCCGACTCACAGTCGCAGCGCTCAGGTTTGGCGGTCCCGCAGGTGCGTGGGAAGCCACAGGGCCTCCCACGCGGGGGCCTCCTGCTGCATGTTGGCCGTGCGCTCGGGCACGTTCTCGGGGAGCCAGTAGCGCCCGGCGTCGCGCTGCAGGTAGCCGTACTCCACGAGTTCGCGGTGCCAGAACGCCCAGTCCTCGACCACGGGGCGGAGAACGTCGTTCACCTCGGGCTCCGTGTACGTGCGCCCCGCGGGGAACAGCGAGAGAAGGTGCAGCAGCACGTGCACGCGAGCCTTGCGGCGGGCCGGGACCGAGACCACCAGGCCCTCGCGAAGGAACCGGCCGAGGGCCCTGCGGTGCTCGGCCTCGGCGCGCTGCCACTGCTCGGACGCCGTCTCCGGAACTGACGGCGCGGGCTGGGCGTCGGTTCACGCCGTCTGGACGCGAGTACGCCACATGACATCCGGGTGCTCGGCGGCGGCGGAGATGGTTGTACGAACCGGAGCCGAGGTCTGTCCTGGGCTGAGTGCGCCGAATAAGCTGGAGATGCGGCGCGAGGAAGGCTGTTTCGGGGATTGCCGAAGTGTGCCGGAGCTGCACCGCGGACAGCGCAGGGAGAACTCAAGGAGGAGTTTGTCATGGCACGCATGAACGCAGCAGAGGTCGAGGCCTTCGGCGAGGACCTGGTCGTCGGCGAGCACGAGATCCCCGAACCCGGGCCCCACCAGGCCCTCGTGAAGCTCATTGCTTCCGGGGTGTGCCACACGGACCTGCATGCCGCGGGAGGGGACTGGCCCGTCAAGCCCAAGCTGCCCCTGATCCCCGGTCACGAGGGCGTGGGCATCGTGGAGAAGCTCGGCCCGGACGTCACCGAGCTAGAGGTCGGGCAGATGGTCGGAAACGCCTGGTTGTGGTCCGCGTGCGGCAACTGCGACCACTGCCGCACCGGCTGGGAGACGCTGTGCGAGCAGCAGGTCAACGGCGGCTACGGCATCGACGGCTCCTTCGGGGAGTACATGCTGGTGGACGCCCGCTACGCCGCTGTCATCCCTGAGGGTGCGGATCCCTACGAGATCGCACCCGTGCTGTGCGCAGGGGTGACCGTGTACAAGGGGCTCAAGCAGACGGAGGTCAAACCGGGGCAGTGGGTCGTGATCTCGGGCATCGGCGGGCTCGGACACGTGGCGGTGCAGTACGCGGTGGCCATGGGCATGCGCGTGGTGGCCGTGGACGTCGCGGACGACAAGCTGGCGCTTGCCACCAAGCACGGTGCGGAGATCACGGTCAACGCCTTCGCCGAGGACCCCGCGGAGGTCATCCAGGAGAAGATCGGCGGCAGCCACGGGGTGCTCGTCACGGCGGTGCACCCGCAGGCCTTCGGGCAGGCCATCGGCATGACCCGCCGTGGTGGCACGATCGTGTTCAACGGTCTGCCCCCGGGGGACTTCCCGGCTCCGATTTTCGACATCGTGCTCAAGGGGCTCACCATCCGCGGGTCGATCGTGGGCACCCGCCAGGACATGATCGAGGCCCTGGAGTTCTACGCCGCCGGCAAGATCCACCCCACGTTCAGCAAGCGTCCGCTCGAGGACATCAACGCGATCTTCGACGAGATGGAGCACGGCAAGATCGACGGCCGTGTGGTGATCGAGTACTGATCCGTCCGGTGGTCGCCATCCGTCCACCGGACGAAAGGCGCCCCCCACGACGCCGCCGTCCCGAGGATCAAAGCCCCGGGACGGCGGCGTCGTGGTCTACCCTCCGAGGTCGAGCTCCGCGAAACCCGTGGCCGCCATCCAGAACCCCACGAGCCCGGCAACCCACAGGAGCGTGATCTTCGCTTCCCGCTCGAGAACGGGGACGAGTTTCTCCAGGCGGGGCCAGATCCGGTCGCCCAGGACAAGGGCGCCGATGAGCAGGACCACGGCGGGCAGCACCATCACCAGGCAGTACCCCGCGAGCAGCAGGAGACGTGCGGGCCAGCCGATGGGCATGGCCGTGATGATCCCGTTCGCGGCGAGGTACGGCACCATCGTGGCGGCCTCCGTGAGCGCGGCACCGCCGCCCAGGGCAATCATGGTTCCGGGACTCAGGGAGCGCGGGGCCTGGCGGGGTGTCTCCCGCGTGGTCGGATCGGGCGCCAGGATGCCGAACGCGAGCAGACCCACACCGGCAATGAGCTTGAACCACTGGGCGGGTTCGCTGTCCCACACCCTGCCGGCGAAGTCGGAGACCAGATCGAACCCCAGGGCGATGGCCACGCCGAGCGCGAAGTAGATCAGCACCACGGTGGCGAAGTAGATCACCAGGGGCACCACGTCGACGCGCCGCCGGGAGAGCACCAGAACGACGGGGATCACCAGCGTCCCCAGACTCATGCTGTCCAGCAGGGCCAGCCCGGTCAGAGCCAGAAGATCGCCCATGCGCGGTCCTCTCGTACGATCGTATGAACTGCACTGACCATACACTCGTACGAGAGGTGGTGGACAGATGTCGGAGCAGCGGACACCGGATCAGGGTGCGCCGAGCGGCCAGCGCATTGCGGACGCGGCGATCAGGGTGATCGCCCACCGTGGGTTCGACGTGGTGAGCGTGCGCAGCGTGGCTCAGGAGTCGGGGCTGTCCGCGGGGACCGTGCAGTACCACTACAGGACGCGCAAGGACCTGCTGGTCGCAGCCCTGGAGCGTTCCGTGGAGCGACAGACGCAGCGCGTCATGGCTGCACGCGGTCAGTCGCGCCATCGGGCGTCACTCACGCGCACCCTGAGCGAGCTGCTGCCGGGGGAGGGGGTGCGCGATGAGGACGCCGCCGTGTGGGTCAGTTTCGGAGCCGCGGCGTCCACGCGGGACTGGCTCGCGGAGCTCTACTGGGAGGAGATGCGCACCTTCCAGATGCTGGTGCGCCGGGCACTGACCCGGGCGCAGGAGGACGGCGTGCTCCGCGACGGGCTGAGCCCGGAGACCGCCGCGCCTCTGGTCACGGCCCTGGTGAACGGGCTGACGCTGGACTGCCTCAACGCGCCGGATCCCGTGCGTCGCGGCGTCGACGACGCTCTGGAACGTGGGCTCTCGCTGCTCCTCTCGGACTGAGGCGGGTCGGACGCGGGCGGAGTCACGCCGGGCAATGCCACCGGGTTCGAACCGTTCGCGGGGCGGCCGGGGCGAGACCGCTCGCGCCTCGGCGCCATCCCCGGGGAGGACGGGCCAGGGCTCAGCGTGCGAACGTGTCCTGCAGGACGCCCCGGGGTGACCACAGGGCCACGGAGTCACCCACGTGGTCCGGGAGATCAGCGTCCGGCTGCTGGTCGGTGGTGTCCGAGCTGTGCGTGCCCGGTCCCGTGTGGAGGTGCAGCTGCTGGCCCGGCGCCAGCACACACCCCCGGCCCACGGTCATGCTGTGGCCCCGGGAGGCCCGGATGCTGTAGCCGGAGGCGTCCACCGGGTGCGGCGAGGTGTTGTGGAGGACCACGTGCCCGCGGGTGCAGTGGCGCGGTTGCTGGTCCGGGTCCTGGCCGGTCGCGCCCACCACGCGCAGACCCTCGTTGTCGGGGAACGGTTCGGATCCCTGCACGTGGCGGGCCAGCTGCACAGGGAAGTCCCCGGTGATCCGGTCCACCCCGAGTGCCACCATCCGGTCGTAGGCGTCCGGGGAGTCCACGGTGTACACGCCCACGCTGAGGCCCGCGGCCTTGACCCGTTGCACGGCCGCGGCGTCCAGCGGTCGGTACTCGGTGCCCACCGCGTGCGCGTAGCCGGCGATCTCGCCCAGCTCCGCGGCTGCGGGCACCTCGTCCGCCAGCTGCTGCAGGGGGATCTCCGGGGCCAGCGCCGCGAACGCCCGGTTGGAGGCGGCGTCGTAGCCCAGGACCTCCACCCGACCGTCTCGTACCAGTGGCTGCCACTCGGGCTTGCGCTGCAGCGCGTCGGCCAGGACCTGCTCGATGCCCGGCGAGTTCTCGGGCGACTTGACCTCGATAAATACGCCGATCCGGTCCCCGGCGACCGCGGCGGCGTCGTCCAGGTGCGGGATCCTCTCGCCGTGGAACGAGGCGGAGAAGTGCGAGCCCACCTCGAGGCGCTGCAGCTCCGCCCACGTGAAGGAGGTGATCGGGTCGCGCTCGCGGCCAGGGAAGACCTTGGCCGCGTCGGTCGTGCGGGCAGGGGTGTCGTCGTGGAACGCGAACGGCACTCCGTCCGCGGAGAGCTGGACGTCCAGTTCGAAGAAGTCCGCGCGGGAAGAACGGGCCTGCCGGAATGCGCACACGGTGTTCTCGGGGGCGGTGCCGGCCGCGCCGCGGTGGCCGACCAGCAGGGGAGTGTGCATGGGCTGGGCCGGGCGGGGCACGGTGGGATCCGGGACGGTCAACGGGGCGGCAGGGCAGGCTTCCGCGCGGTGGGGACGGCGGTCAGGGCACGCGGGTGCCGGAGCGGTGTGGGGTGAGGAGCAGGACACGGTGCGGTGGCCTTTCGGAGGGATCTGCAGAGGGGCGTGCGAGCAGACCGTGGCCTATCCCAACGGGTCGCCCTTCGTGCGGTCCAGGGCCACTCGCACCAGTGCGGAGGCCAGGACGGGCAGCTGCTCGGGGTCCACGAGGTCCGCCAGCGCGGCGGCGTCCTCCGGCAGGCCGACGCGGCGGGCACCGGCGAGCGCCTTCTTGTCGACGTGCGGAGCCAGCATCGGCCACACGCCCTGTGCTTCACGCGCGAAGATGGACGCGCCGGTGGGCCCGATGCCGGGGAAATCCTGCAGCCGGCGGAGAATCCCCGAGGCGTCGTCGGAGGCGTCCCGCAGCGCTCGCAGGTCACCGCCCCAGGTGTCCAGGATCAGGTCCGCGCCGTTGCCCAGCATGGTGGAGGTGCGCTCGTCGTAGCGCTTGTACCCGCCACGGCCCAGGGCGGCCACCCGCTGGCGCCAGGAGGAGTTTCGCATCGCCTCGGGGGTGCGGAACCCGGCGTCGAACAGCGCGCGGGCAGAGGCCACCGCCGCGGGTGCCCCGATCCGGGCGGAGAGCAGATTGGCCAGCACGAGCAACTGGTAGAGAGGAGCGGGAGCGTCCCGCAGCTCGATCCCCGCCTCCTGCGCGTATGTGCGGCCGTGCCGCTCCAGCAGCGCGTCCACGGTCTGCGCAGGGGTTCGGGCCACGGCGGCGGTCCTCTCGGTGCGGCTCGGCGGGTTCCGGCCCCCGGAGGACGACGACGCCGCGCGGCTCGCGGGGGTCGGCGTCACTGGTCGGCAGGCCGTTCGTCCAGCCTAGAACCGCTGAGCCCGGGAGGTCGAGCGGCCCGTGAGCACGTGCCGTGGGACGCCGTGGGCTGAGCGGGCGGCGGAAAGGCGGCCGATCGGCGTCGTGATGCGGCGGAGGATGGCGAGCAGGTGGGAGAGGATTCCGCTGGCGGCCAACTCCTCGTGGGGAAGGTCACTGATCAATAGACTGATGACCAACGCCGCCCCGTTCTGCGCGAGCAATCGAGCACTTCGAGGGCTGCGGTCGAACTGATTGGTCACGACGAAAGGCAGTGCCATGGCAGAGAGCAACGAGAACATCCAGAAGGTCCGCGACATCATCAAGGGCACGCGCATCGCCATGCTCACCCACGTGGACGAGAAAGGCCGCCTGGTCTCCAAGCCCATGGCCACGCAGGAGGTCGATTTCGACGGCACGGTGCGCTTCATCGCGGAGCGCGCCTCCGACCAGGGCATGGACATCCAGAAGAACCCGAACGTGAACGTGGCCTACTCGGGCAACGGTGCCTGGGTGTCGCTGAGCGGCAAGGCACGCATCGTCAACGACACGGACAAGCTGCGTGAGCTGTGGAGCTCCTTCACCGGTTCCTGGCTGGAGGGCGGCCCCGAGAACCCCAACAACGTGCTCATCGAGATCGACGCGGACACCGCCGAGTACTGGGACACCCCGGGTGGCAGCAAGGTCACCCAGGTGGCCAACCTGATCAAGGCCAAGGTCACCGGCAACACCGTGGACGGTGAGAACGAGGTCGTGGACCTCTGATCGCATCGGAGTCGTTGCGGACCTGACCGGGCCGTGCTCGCACCGTGCGGGCGCGGCCCGTTGCCGTTCCACGGTTCGCCGCACCACCAGGTGGCATCCAGCTGGCCACCAGGTGCCGTGGCGGCTCCCGTGGGACGGTTCCTATGAGGGCGAGCCACAGGACCCGCTCACCCCGACCGCACCAGTGACCGGCTCCGAACGGGCCGAGAAGAGGAGCCCGATCACCATGGAGACGACCCCGAACAGTGTGTGGACCTTCCTCTCCCACGTGGAGTTCCCCGCCGAGATGGCCCCGTTCCTGGTGGCCGGTGAGGTCCCCGTGGCCTCTTTCAAGACCGTGCGGGACACCGCCACGTTCACCAACCGCCGTCTGATCGTGCGGGACGCCCAGGGGCTGCGCGGCAAGAAGATCGAGACGGTGTCCATTCCCTACTCCAGCATCAGCATGTGGTCCACGGAGAACGCCGGGACCCTGGACTTCAACGCGGAGATCCAGCTCTGGACGCGCGCCGGCGTCATGAAGATCAACGTGGGCCGCGGCATCGACGTCGTTGCACTGGACCAGCTCATCGCCCACTCCGTCCTCGGCTAGTCAGACCGCCCGCCCGCCCCGGCGGGTGACCGGAACCACGGCCGCGGTGCCTACCATGGGGCATGACCGTTCGCATGCTGTCGATTGAGACCGTGGTCCCCGAGACCGTCATCCGGCAGGAGGACGTCACCCGCCTGTTCGCGGGGCAGCCGGGTATGACGCGCCTGGGCTCGCGGCTCGTGCGCTCCGCGTTCGACGGCGCCGGGGTGGCCACGCGCCACACCGTGCTCCCCGAGCTGGCGGAGGCCACCGCCCGCGCGTCGCACGCTCCCACCGCTGGCCCGGAGGACGACCGGGAGCGGGGGCAGTTGACGCCCCCGCGGACGCCGCACGGGGAACCCCCGGGTGACGACGCCGCGGCGTCGCCGTTCGTGGATCCCGTCACCGGTCACCTGCTCTCACCCGGCACCCACGCCAGGAACCAGATCTACACGCGGAACGCCCGGGAGCTGTTCGTGGCCGCGGGCAGGGCGGCGCTGAGCGGCGTCGGCCCCGGGATCACCGCGGCGGACGTGACCCACGTGGTCACGGTGTCCTGCACCGGGTTCTTCGCGCCGGGCCCGGACGTGCGTGTGGCCAAGGACCTTGGGCTGCCCGCGGACGTCAAACGTGTGCACCTGGGATTCATGGGGTGCAACGCGGCCTTCCCCGCGCTGCAGACGGCGGCGACCGCGTGCCGCGCGGACCCGGACGCCGTGGTGCTCGTGGTGTGCGTGGAACTGTGCACCCTGCACCTGCACGTGCGCAACGATCCCGACACCGTGATGGGCAACGCCCTGTTCGCGGACGGCGCGGCCGCTGCTGTGGTGACCGCGCGCGACGTCGCCGTCCCCGGCGCCGCACTCGAGCTCGTGGACTTCGAGACCACCCTGGCGCCCGTGGGCGAGGACGAGCTCGCGTGGAGCGTGGGGGACGAGGGCTTCGAGATGATCCTGGGGACCTACGTGCCCCGCATCATCGACGACCACGTGACGGACGCCCTCGCGCCCCTGCTCCGGCGCACGGGTCTCGCTGTGGAGGACATCCCGCAGTGGGCCGTTCACCCGGGCGGGCGCAGCATCCTGGACAAGGTGGAGTCCCGGCTGGGGCTGAGCGCCGAGCAGATGGCGCCCTCGCGTGCGGTGCTCCGCGATGCGGGGAACATGAGCAGTGTGACCATCCTCTTCGTCCTGGCCCGCCTGCTGCACACCGGAATGTCCGGGCACGTGGCGGCCATGGCGTTCGGGCCGGGCCTGAGCATCGAGTCCGCCCTGCTCCGGTTGCTCCCCGCCGCGCAGCGCTGATGGATCTCCTCCTGCGCCGCCGGTCCGTGGGCGAGCCCGAGCTCATGGACGACCCCGCGTGCGATCCCGTGGCCCTGGACAACACCTACCGGTTGTTCGGGGTGATCAATCCGCTCGTAGCGTCCTGGCGGCCGGTGTACCGCCGGCACCTGCGACCCGCTCTGCGGGCGGCCGCGCGACAGGGGCGCCCGGCCACGGTGCTGGACGTGGGGTGCGGGGGCGGGGACGTCGCCCGGGCCGTTGCGCGCTGGGCTCATCGGGACGGACTCGACGTGCGGGTCACGGGCATCGACCCCGATGAGCGGGCCACCCGGTGGGCCGCGGCCCACGACCGCGGGGCCGGGATCACCTACCGCACGGTGGCCAGTGGCGCGCTGGTGGAGGCGGGGGAGAGCTACGACGCGGTGATCTCCAACCACATGCTGCATCACCTCACCCCCGGGGAACTGGCCGGGGTGCTCTCCGACTCCGAGGCACTGGCCCGCGGGGTGGCGGTGCACAACGACCTGCGCCGCAGCCGTACGGCGTGGCTCATCTACTGGGTGGCCACGCTGCCCCTGGCCCGCGCCCGCACCTTCGTGCGCTTCGACGGGCTGCTCTCGATCCGGCGCAGCCACACTCCCGCCGAGCTGGCCACGGCTCTACCCCCTGGCTGGCAGGCCGTGGGGCAGCGATTCTTCCGGCTGCTCGCGGTGCACCGCGCACCGGAGACGACGCCGCCCCGGACGGGCCGGGGCCGCGCGTAGCCGGTGCCACCGGGCAGGACTCAGGCGGAGCCGGGCCGGACGTCCTGGTCCCAGCCCTGCTGCGGGGTGTCGCAGGTCTCACGGAACACGAACTGGGAGGGGCGCTTGCGCTCGCGGCTGGACCAGTCGATCGCGGGGCGGTGCGTGCGCTCGGGCACGTAGCCCAGCCGGTACACGGCCATGAGCTCCAGGTCGTCCGGGACGTGCAGCATGTCCACGATCCGCTGCCACTGGTGCGGGGCCTCCATGGGGAAGGACACGAACTGGATGCCCATGCCCAGCTCCACCGTGGTCAGCCACAGGTTCTCCATGGCCGCGCCCATGCTGAACACGGAGTAGAACCCCGAGAGCTCCTCCGGGCGGTACTCGCCGCGTTCGAGCATCACCCCGATCAGCAGGGGTGAGCCCGCCACGAGCTTGCGGTTCTCCTCACCCAGGGTCTGCGGGACGCGCAGCCTGTTCATGAGGGCCTGCCCGGACGGTGTGAACGCCCGGGAGGTGAACGGGCGCAGCAGGGCGGGCAGCTTGTCGAAGAGCATGCCGCTGCGCAGGGTGTCCATCTCCTTCTGGCTGAACCGGAAGTACTTCTTGTACCGGTCGAAGAACGTGCCCGCGCCCATCACCTCGGTCATGCTCTCGCCACTGATGCGGGCGACCGTCTCAATGGTGTCCCGGTCCTCGATCAGCACGAACCGCCACGGCTGGCTGTTGAACTGGGACGGTGCGGCGGCGGCCGCACGGATCAGCAGCTGCTGGTGCTCGGGGCTCACCGGGTCTGGTCGGAACGGACCGTTGGTGGTCCGCCGGTTGAACACGACATCCAGGAATTCCACGATTCACCTCCAGGCCAGCACGAGACCGGCCACGTAGCAGGGGGCCGCCGCGATGGCGTCCCGGGTGTGTCGCCGCAGCGGACGGGCGCCGTGGCGCTGCAGCAGGAACAGGGGAGCCAGGGCAGGGGCCAGCGCGAGCGGCGTCGTCGAACGCGCCCTCAGCCCGACGGCGCACGCGGCCGCAGTGAGCGACGAGGTGGCGATGTACAGGCCGTGGTGGACCCAGCGCACGTTCGAGGTGTCGAGCAGGCCGAGGGCCACCGAGCCGCCCAGGGCGCAGTTCGCCGTGTACGACGCCGCCGCGGCCGTGACGAGCGTTCTCACCGGGTCCATGGCTCTCCTTCACGACGGCGTGCTCCTTCTGGCCATCGTGTCACAGGTCACGGCGCCGCCCGGGGACGCAGTGACCCGGAGCCCGGGGACTTGGGGCCACCGTGTGGGAGCGGTCGCGGCGCGCCTCACGGCGCTACGAGCCTCGGGGTTGCGGGAAGCAAGCACTACGATCGGGGCGTGGCCCCCGCACAGATCTTCTCCGTGATCATTCCCACCCTGCAGCGTTCGCGAGAGCTGCCCGAGTTGGTGGAGCTGTGCGCCGTGCATCCCACGGTCCTCGAGGTGATCGTGGTCAACAACCACCCGGACCCGCTGGACTTCGGCCGGGAGAATGTGCGCGTGCTGCAGCAGGAACGGAACATCTACGTGAACCCGGCCTGGAACCTGGGGGTGCGGGAAGCGCGGGCGGAGTATCTGGCGATCATCAACGACGATGTCTTGTTCGACCCGGCGCTCCTGGACCTTGCGGCTCGAGCCGTGACAGCGCCGTTCACCGGCCTCGTGGGCATCGATCCACTGCACATGAACCGGGCCGAGTCCCTCCCGCCCAAGATCCGCCTCGCCTCGCACCATCTGATCTGCTCGGGATTTGGCATGTTCATGTGCATGCCCAAGAGCAACTACGTGCCGATCCCGGAGGAGATGAAGATCTGGGGCGGGGACGACGTCCTCTACATGAGTCAGCGCTGGCCGAACAAGGTGATCATGGGCCCGTGGATCCGCTCCGAGGTGGGGACCACATCGTCCGACGCGACCTTTTCGCCGTTCCTGGAGCACGACGGGCGGATCTGTGAGCGCTATCTGCGTGACGAGGTGGGATGGCGGTGGTGGCACCGCCCTGAGGAGTGGGTGCTGGCCATCCGCAGGCTGCGACATCGTCTTGCGGGTCGTGGTGGTCGAGTTCGACACCTGGATCCGGCCGGCGGGGAGCAGGCACCCGGCACTGAGGTGGGATGAGTGGCCCCCGCACAGATCTTCTCCGTGATCATTCCCACCCTGCAGCGTTCGCGAGAGCTGCACGAGTTGGTGGCGTTGTGTGCCACGCACCCCACGGTCCGTGAGGTGATCGTGGTCAACAACCACCCGGACCCGTTGGACTTCAGGTACGAGAACGTGCGGGTGCTGCAGCAGGAGCGGAACATCTACGTGAACCCAGCGTGGAACCTGGGGGCGCGGGAGGCGCGGGCGGAGTTCCTGGCGATCATCAACGACGACGTCCTGTTCGACCCCGTGGTCCTCGACGTCGCCGCCGAATTCGTGGTGAAGCCGCGCCGGGGGATCCTGGCCCTGGAGGGGACCTTCCTCAACCGCGAGCACGCCACGCGCCCCAGGCTGCGGGTGGCCGGGAGCAACCTGATCGGCAACAGCTTCGGCATGTTCATGTGCCTGCGCAGGGAGAACTACGTGCCCATCCCCGAGGACCTCAAGGTGTGGGGCGGGGACGACTGGCTCTTCTTCCACCAGCCGTGGCCCAACTGGGCGCTCATGGGACCCCGAGTGCGCAGCGAGGTGAGTGTGACCAGCTCTGAGGGGCAGTTCCAGCAGATGCTGGGTGAAGAGAGCTCACGCGCACAGGAGTACGTGCGGGACATGTATGGCTCCCGGTGGTGGCACCGCCCCGTGGACGCTCTGGTGGCCCTGAGGGTGGCGCGAGGGCGCGTGAAAGAAGCCGCAGCCCGTTGGCGAACCCGCACCCGCCCGGGAGGGTGAACTTCCCCTCCACACGTGTGCAGGGCCGCCCACCGGTGGGGTGGGCGGCCCTGCACGCGTGAGAGCGGCTCGCCCGTCGCCCCAGGGGGCCCGGGTGCGTGACTGGCACGCGCCTTCTTGGAGTTACTGCGGCGGAACTCGCCGGTGTGCACCACGGTGCCGGATTCCTCGTCGTAGTAGAACTCTGAGACAGCCTGGCCCCGGGGCGCCGCGCTGGCGTCTCCCTCGAGCGGGTACCGGTAGGTGACCCTGAGGTTGGCGTCGTCCACGCGTGCCACCTTCGGCTCGAATTCCGCACTGGGAGTTCGGCGCTGGATGTGCAATAGCAAACGCCAAGACCGGGGGGTCTTCGTCTGTCCGCCACGGGGCGGGATCTGTGTCGCCGCACGTCAGGCGGCGGTTCCAGTCGAGATCACGGTTGGATCACACTTCTGGACGGTGGCCCGTCACCGGGCGTCAGCCGATGCCCGGGGGCCACTCGCCGGCGTGGTCGATGGACTCGGTGTCCGGGTTCCAGGTGTAGGTGGAGACGGCTCGGCCGCGGGCCTCTGCGTTGCTCTCGTCCCCCTCCACGTACGTGTAGGTGACCTGGATGGAGGAGTCGGTGAGCCGCTGAGTGGCGGGGTGGAAGCCGATGGGCTTGGACGTGGTGGTGCCCAGGTAGTCGCCCTGGTGGAAGAGCATCTGCTGCCGCGGGGACGAGCCCGTTCCGCCGCCGATCAGGGTGATCCAGGAGAGATCTGCGCACGGATCGTAGCCATCGCTGTCCTCAACGGTCCAGGACGAGGGATCGGCGACGCCCGGCACATCCGCCAGATGCGCGCTCACGGCGGCCTCGGCGCCGCTCGCACCGCACGTTTCCTGACCGGCCGGAGCGCTTGCCGAGGCGCTCTTCGCGCCAGACTCCTTGGTCGGCTCTGGCGCGGATTCCGTGGTGCGCTCCGGGGTCGGCTGCCCGGCTGGTTCCGACGACTCCTCGGGTGCTGGCGACGCCGCCTGCGAACGAATGCCCGACGTCGGGCCTGCCACCTGTGCGCTGGTGGCAGCAGACTGCGGCTCGTTCGACGAGTCGGACCCGCACGCGGTGAGTGAACCGACCCCGAGAATCAGCAGCGCCGATGCCGCGGTGAGTGTCCGAAATCGTTGCATGGTGGCCCCTTGAGCAGTCCTGGACCCGTGTTCTCACGGTCAGGATCAGGGTGCCCGCTTTCGTTCGCTTGTGCAATCTCCACATGTCATTGCATGGAATTATGTCGGCCCCGCGGGGTCACCGCGCCGTGCCAGCGCGGTCCTGGAATATCCCGGGGCCCTTCCCGCGCTTCCATCAGTAGTCTGATGATCCGGCGGGTGCCGGGTCCACCACCGTCGAGAGGGGAGCCGTGCCATGGGGACGTGCGGGGTGCACGGCCGGACCGTTGCGGAGCTGACGGCCTGTGCGGGTGCCGAGCTGCGTGCGGGCGACAGTGCCGCGGAGCAGGCCGGGAACGTCAGAATCCTCGGCGTCTCGGAAGTCCACACGGAGGTCCGCCCGGGGGATCTCTTCGTGGCGCTGCAGGGACGCCACCACCACGGGGCAAGCAAGGTCGCGGAGGCAGTGGCCGCAGGAGCGGGCGCGGTGCTCACCGACGCCGCAGGGGCGCGGTCCATCGGCCGCGACCCGGGGGTTCCGCTGCTGGTCGCCGAGCATCCCCGTGCCGTGCTGGGACCACTCGCCTCGCTCCTGAACGGCCACCCCTCCCACCACCTGCCCGTCTTCGGTGTCACGGGAACCAACGGCAAGACCACCACGGCCTACATCCTCGAAGCTGCCCTGCGACGTCTGGAGCAGCATCCCGGGCTCGTGAGCACCCCGGAGACCGTGGTGGGCACGCAGCGAGGGCCCAGTCGCATGACGACACCCTCGGCGCCGCACGTCCAGGACCTGCTGGCCAGGATGCGTGCGGCGGGCAACCGGTCGGCCGTGATGGAGGTCAGCAGCCACGCCCTGGACCAGGAGCGCGTCAACGGCGTGCGCTTCGACACTGTGGCCTTCACCAACCTGACCCATGAGCACCTGGACTACCACGGGGACATGGAGTCCTACTTCAACGCGAAGGCGAGGCTGTTCACGCCGGAGTTCGCGGCACGCGCGGTGATCGTGGTGGACGACGACGCCGGGCGGCGCCTCGACCGCCTGGCCCGCCGGAGAGGACTGCCCACCGTGACCCTGGGTACCCGGCCCGGGGGCGCCGCCACCTGGCACCTCGCCGGCGTCGAGGGCGCGGACGGGTTCGAGCTGCACGGTCCACGGGGCCCCATGCGGCTGCGTGCACCCCTGCCCGGGGAGCACAACCGCGTGAACACCGCGCTGGCCGCGCTGATGCTCCTGGGTGCCGGGCACCCGCTGCAGGAGGTGGCCCGTGCGCTCGACGGACCGGTGAGCGTGCCCGGCCGCATGGAACGGGTGGACCTGGGGCCTGGATGGCCCACGGTGCTGGTGGACTTCGCGCACACGCCCGATGCCACCGCCAAGTCCGTGTCCGCGCTGCGCGCCAGGACCCGGGGCCGCCTCGTGGTCACCGCCAGCAGCGGCGGGGACCGGGACACGTCCAAGCGCGAACTCACCGGGCGAGCGGTGGTCGAGTCCGGCGCGGACGTCGTCGTGGTCACGGACGACAACCCCCGCTCCGAGGATCCCGCAGCGATCCGTGCGGCCGTGATGCGGGGCGTCGACGCCGCAGTGCAACGGCTGCGTGCCGCGGGGCAGCCCGTACCGTACGTCGTGGAGGCGCCCACCCGTCGGGACGCGATTCGGACGGCTCTGGAACTCACGGGCCCGCAGGACACCGTGGCCCTGTACGGGAAGGGCCACGAGCGCTGGATGGGGATCGGCCCGCCCGGTGCACGGGTTCCGTTCGTGGACAGCGACGAGGTCCGGGCGGCTGCCGGGCAGATCGGCCACCGAGCGGCGTCGCCGGCCCAGGCAGGCCCACCCCCGGGGCGGGGCGGCAGCGGGTGGAGCGCGGCCCCGGTGGCGCCGTAGTCTGACGGTGCGCGTGACCGCGCGTCGGACGAGAACCTGGCAAGGAGCACCGCATGACGCAGCCCATCCCGGATCCCAATCCTCTGGACAACCCGGAGGCCGCAGGGGACACGTTCCGCGAGGACGACCTGATCGAGACCACGGGTGCCGAGGACTCCGCATGGGAGGAGGACGACGCCCAGTGGGGTGAGGACGCGGATCCCCTGAAGCACCCCGAAGAGGCGGACATCGAGCAGATCGCCGTGGGGGACTCCGACCCCGGGGCCGCGCTCGGGACGGAAGACCCGGAGGTCGAGGCCCTCGTGGCGGACCCCCAGGCGGACCGCGAGGTCGAGCGCTCGTTGCAGGACGGTGCCCAGGATCCCACCGATCCCATGGAGTAGATGCCCGCCGGCTCCACCCCGGGAGGACGCCGCCGCGGGCCCCGAACGGGACGGCCGTGGTGGCCGGGACGACCCCCGGCCGCCACGGGTGTGCACCGTGGGACAGGCAGTGGCCGGGGTACGCGCCGGGGGCGTTTTGACCATGGCACACACGTGGTACCTGTGACTGTCGGACCACGGGTCTATCCTGGGCGCATGTCCAGATTCAGCCCGCTGGAGTGGCCGGTCATCCGCCAGCTCCGCACCGGGGACCACACAGGCCGCAGCAGTGCGGTGCAGTCCCGCAGGACCCAGGAGATCACCGCGCGCACCGCCACGGCGGACCGCGTGGTGCAGAGCATCTGCCCGTACTGCGCCGTGGGTTGCGGACAGAAGGTCTACGTCAAGGACGAGCGCGTCATCCAGATCGAGGGTGACCCGGACTCGCCGATCTCGCGTGGTCGCCTGTGCCCCAAGGGCTCCGCGAGTGAGCAGCTCGTGAACTCCCCGGGCCGCCAGACACAGGTCCTCTACCGTGCGCCCGGCGCCGCCGACTGGCAGCCCCTGGACCGGGACACGGCCATCGACATGATCGCCGACCGCTTCCTGGAGTCCCGACGCCGCGGCTGGCAGGACGCGGACGAGCAGGGGCGGCCGTTGCGGCGCACCATGGGCATCGCGTCCCTGGGCGGCGCCACCCTGGACAACGAAGAGAACTACCTGATCAAGAAGCTGTTCACCGCGGCGGGGGCCGTGCAGATCGAGAACCAGGCCCGGATTTGACACTCCGCCACGGTTCCCAGTCTGGGAACCTCCTTCGGGCGCGGCGGCGCCACCCAGTCCCTGCAGGACATGGCCAACGCGGACTGCATCGTCATCCAGGGCTCCAACATGGCCGAGTGCCACCCCGTGGGCTTCCAGTGGGTCACTGAGGCCAAGGCACGCGGCGCCCGCGTGATCCACGTGGACCCGCGGTTCACGCGCACCTCTGCCGTGTCGGACAAGCACCTGCCCATCCGTGCGGGCTCGGACATCGTGCTGCTCGGGGCGCTGATCAACCACGTCCTGAGCAACGACCTCTGGTTCCACGAGTACGTGCTGCACTACACCAACGCCGCCACCCTCGTCAGCGAGGACTTCGAGGACGCCGAGGACCTCGACGGCATCTTCTCGGGCTACGACCCCGAGACCGGCACCTACCACCTGAAGTCCTGGGGCTACGAGACCGAGGGCGAGGACCACGGGGAGCGGGCCGACGAGGAGGGCAACCAGGGGGGTCAGGAGCGCGCGGAGGCCGGCGGTCAGCAGTACGGCAGCGGCGGCGCCCCCGTGGGCTCCGGCACGCCGGTGCGGGACGAGACCCTGCAGCACCCGCGCACGGTGTTCCAGATCCTCAAGCGCCACTTCTCCCGGTACACCCCGGAGATGGTGCGGGAGACCTGCGGCATCTCGGAGGAGGACTTCGACTACCTCGCCCGCTCCGTCACGGAGAACTCCGGGCGGGAGCGCACCACGTGCTTCGCGTACGCGGTGGGCTGGACACAGCACACGCTGGGTGCGCAGTTCATCCGCACGGCCTCGATCCTGCAGCTGCTGCTGGGCAACATGGGCCGCCCGGGCGGCGGCATCATGGCGCTGCGCGGGCACGCGACCATCCAGGGCTCCACGGACATCCCCACCCTGTTCAACCTGCTGCCCGGGTACCTGCCCATGCCCTCGGTCACCGCGCAGAGCTTCTCGGAGTACGTGGACGGCATCCGCACCACCAGCCAGAAGGGCTACTGGGCGAATGCTGAGGCGTACTCGGTCAACCTCCTGAAGGCCTGGTGGGGGGATGCCGCCACCGCCAAGAACGACTGGGCCTACGACTACATTCCGCGGATCAACGGGGCCCACGGCACCTACCAGACGCTGATGTCCATGCTCAAGGACCAGGTGGAGGGGTACTTCCTGCTGGGGCAGAACCCCGCGGTGGGTTCGGCCAACGGGCGGCTGCAACGCATGGGGATGTCCCACCTCAAATGGCTCGTGGTGCGGGACCTCAACATGATCGAGTCCGCCACGTGGTGGAAGGACGGTCCGGAGATCGCCTCGGGCGAGCTGAAGACCGAGGACATCGACACCGAGGTCTTCTTCATGCCCGCGGCCACGCACGTGGAGAAGTCCGGCTCCTTCACCCAGACCCAGCGTCTGGTGCAGTGGCGCCACCAGGCCGTGGCACCGCCGGGGGACGCCCAGAGCGAGCTCGAGTTCTTCTTCGAGCTCGGCAACCGGATCCGCGAACGCCTCGCGGACTCCACGGACCCCCGGGACCGGCCCTTGCTGGACCTCACGTGGGACTACCCGCTGGACGAGCAGGGTGAGGTGGACCCGGTGTCCGTGCTGGTCGAGATCAACGGCCGCTTCGAGACCGGGGAGCAGGCGGGTGAGCCGCTCAGCAACTACGGCCAGATGCGCACGGACGGCTCCACGTCCGGTGGCTGCTGGATCTACACGGGCATCTACGCGGACCGCGTCAACCGGGCGGCCATGCGCGTGCCCGGGTGGCAGCAGGACGAGATCGCCTCGCAGTGGGCGTGGGCGTGGCCCGCGAACCGCCGCATCCTCTACAACCGCGCCTCGGCGGACCCCGAGGGCAAGCCGTGGAGCGAGCGCAAGAAGCTCGTGTGGTGGGACCAGGAGCAGGGGCTGTGGACCGGCAAGGACAATCCGGACTTCCCGCTGGATCGTGAGCCCTCCGCGCGGCCGGGCCCGGAGGCAACCGGGCCGGACGCCCTTGCCGGTGACGACCCCTTCATCATGCAGGCGGACGGCAAGGCCTGGCTCTTCGCGCCCAAGGGCATGATGGACGGGCCCCTGCCCACGCACTACGAGCCGCAGGAGTCCCCGGTGGACAACCCGCTGTACGCGCAGCAGCAGAATCCCGCGCGGATCATGTTCCCGCGGGAGGACAACCTGTCCGCGCCCAGCGGGGAGGCGCCGGGCACCGGGGTCTACCCGTTCGTGTTCACCACCTACCGGCTCACGGAGCACCACACGGCCGGTGGCATGAGCCGGTGGCTGCCGTACCTGTCCGAGCTGCAGCCCGAGATGTTCTGCGAGATCTCCCCGGAGCTCGCTGAGCTCAAGGGGCTGGAACCGTACGGGTGGGCCACCATCATCTCGCCGCGCTCCGCGATCGAGGTCAAGGTGCTGGTCACGGACCGCATGACACCGCTCACCGTGGCGGGCAGGACCATCCACCAGATCGGTCTGCCGTACCACTGGGGGGCGGGCTCCGACGCGGTGGTCACGGGTGACGGTGCGAACGACTTGCTGGGCATCACGCTGGACCCCAACGTGCAGATCCAGAACTTCAAGACGGGCTCGTGCGACATCGTCCCGGGCCGTCGGCCGCGCGGTGCGGCGCGGATGGAACTGGTGCGCGAGTACCAGGAGCGGGCCGGGCTCACCGTGCGCACGGGAATGGAACGCATCACGGATCCGGAGCGCGAGCTCGACCAGGATCCGCTGCGAGGACGCGACAGCGGGGACATCGCGGGGCAGTCCACCGCCTGGCGGCCGGGCGCCCCCGCGACGGACCAGGAAGAAGAGCAGTGAGCACGGACAACCTGACACCCACCCCCAGTTTCGCGGACGACACCTACTGGGAGCACCCGCACCACCGGCGCGGGTTCTTCACGGACACGTCCATCTGCATCGGCTGCAAAGCCTGCGAGGTGGCGTGCAAGGAGTGGAATCGCAACCCGGTGGACTCGGACTACGAGATCCTGGGCTCCTCCTACGACAACACCGGTGGTCTGGGTGCGGACACCTGGCGCCACGTGGCGTTCATCGAGCAGTCCCAGGAGCGCATCGAGCAGGCCCGCGAGTCCGGCCGCGCCCTCGTGAGCCTGGGCATGCCGCGCGTGGGTCCGCCGGCGGCGTCGCCGGCTCCTGCCGCGGGCGGGTGCGCGTGCGGCTCCGCCCCCGCTGCGGCGGACTCCGCCGCCGTTCCCGTTCCGGATTCGGGCGGGCGTGCGTGCGGGGCGCCCCCGGCAAACGACGCCGCTGGGCCCGGTTGCGCGTGCTCGTCCCAGTCCACACCGGGCGTCACCGCGCCGGCGGGCTGCGGATCGGCGGGCGGTTGCGGCTGCTCTGCGGAGGGTGGGGCAGCCCCTGTGGCGGCCACCGGTGGGGACGACTCCCCGGTGCTGGACACCCCCGACTTCCGCTGGCTCATGTCCTCAGACGTGTGCAAGCACTGCACCCACGCCGGGTGCCTGGACGTGTGCCCCACGGGTGCGCTGTTCCGCACCGAGTACGGCACCGTGGTGGTGCAGGAGGACATCTGCAACGGCTGCGGCACGTGCGTGGCCGGGTGCCCGTTCGGGGTGATCGAGCGCCGCAACGACGGGCTGGTGGAGCCGAAGACGCAGCGGGGCGCCCCGCCCATGCCGGACACCGTGAAGGTCCCGCAGGACGGCATCGCCCAGAAGTGCACGCTGTGCTACGACCGCATGAAGAACGACCAGACCCCCGCGTGCGCGCAGGCGTGCCCCACCACGTCCATCAAGTACGGGGAACGGGAGAGCATGCTAGCCACGGCGCAGCAGCGGGTGGCCCAGCTGCACGAGCAGGGCAGGACCGAGGCGCGGCTGTACGGTGCCAATGCCCAGGACGGCGTGGGTGGCACGGGCTCGATCTTCCTGCTGCTCGACGAGCCGGAGGTCTACGGGCTGCCGCCGGACCCGCAGGTTCCCACCAAGGACCTGCACCGCATGTACAAGCGCGCGGGCATGGCCGTGATGGGCATGCTGGCCCTCGGCGCGGCGGCGTTCACTGTGGGTGAGCGCTCATGAGCCTCTCCCCGTACGACAGCTACCGTCCGCCCGAGGAACCGCGGCGCAAGCGGCGTCGCCGGAACCGTGGACCGGGCGGCGGCGCGTTCCGCCGCGGTGGCGGTGACGGCTCCCGCGAGATGCCCATGGTGCCGGACACCGAGTTCACCTCCTACTACGGCCGCCCGATCGTCAAGGCGCCGCCGTGGGACTCCAAGATCGCCACCTACCTGTTCCTGGGCGGGCTGTCCGGGGGCTCGGCGATCCTCGCCCTCGGTGGGTACCTGACCGGCAGGCCCGCGCTGCGCCGCAACGCCCGGCTGTCCGCGCTCACGGCGGCGGGTCTCGGCGGGGTCCTCCTGGTGGCGGATCTCGGCCGCCCGGAGCGCTTCCTCCACATGATGCGCACGTTCAAACCCACCTCGCCCATGAGCATCGGTTCGTGGGTGCTCGCCTCGTTCTCCACGAACGCGGGGGTTGCGGCGGCGGTGGAAGTGGACCGGATGACGGGGGAGAGGTTGCCGCTGGGCCCGCTGCGTCCCGTGCTGCACGCCGCGGAGCTGCCCACGAGCGTGGCCGCAGGTGTGCTCGGTGCCCCGATGGCCACCTACACCGCCATGCTGCTCAGCGACACGGCCGTGCCCACGTGGCACGAGATGCACGGGCACCTGGCGTTCGTGTTCGCGAGCTCGGCGTCCCTGGCCTCCGGTGGGCTGGCCATGCTCACCACGCCGGTGGAGCAGGCCGGACCCGCCCGCTTCTTCGCGGTCGCGGGCGTTGCCGGGGAACTCGTGGCCATGCGCGTGATGAAGGACGCCATGGACCCCGTGACCGTGGAGCCCCTCGAACAGGGCAGGCCCGGCCAGTGGCTCGAGTGGAGCGAGCGCCTCTCGATCGCCGGCGGGCTGGGCGCGCTGCTCGGCGGGCGACGCCGCTGGGTCGCCGCGGCCTCGGGACTCGCCCTGGTCTCGTCCTCGGCCCTCACCCGCTTCGGCGTGTTCTGGGGCGGCAAGGAGTCCGTGAAGGACCCCAAGTACACGGTGATCCCGCAGCGCAACCGGCTCGAGAAGCGCCGCGCGGCGGGCATCACGCACGACTCCATCACCACGGCGGGCTGACCCACCAGGTCACACTGTCGAGGCGTGATCCGGGGTGGCCGCGCACGGCCGCCCCGGTCACGCCGTGAAAAGGACCGGCTCAGCGCACGGTGACCAGGGTGTCCGCGGTCTCCGGGAGCGCGGTGGTCTCGCCGATCACCGGGTAGCCCGGGACCTCGCCCACCACGAGCAGCCCGCCCGAGGTTTGGGCGTCCGCGAGCAGCAGCAGGGTGTCCTCCGTGACGCCTGGGCCCGCTGCCAGGTGGGGTCGCACCCAGTCCAGGTTGCGCCGCGTGCCGCCTGAGACGAATCCGTCCCGCAGCGCTTCGGACGCTCCGTCCACGAGGGGGACGGCGGCGGCGTTGATCGTGGCGCCCACGCCCGAGGCGCGGCACATTTTGTGGAGGTGGCCCAGCAGGCCGAATCCCGTTACGTCCGTTGCCGCCTCGACCCCTGCCGCCAGTGCGTCCCGAGAAGCGTCCCTGTTGAGAGCCGTCATCGTCTCGATCGCGGCGGGGAAGACCTCGCCCGTGGACTTGTGCCGGTTGTTGAGCAGCCCCACGCCAATCGGCTTGGTCAGGGTGATCGGCAGACCGGGCCGGGCGGCGTCGTTGCGCAGCAGGCGCTGCGGGTCCGCGGTGCCCGTGACCGCCATGCCGTACGTGGGCTCGGGGGCGTCGATCGAGTGCCCGCCGATCACCGGGCAGCCCGCCTGCGCGGCAACGTCCAGCCCGCCCTGCAGCACCTCGGACATCAGCTCCATGGGCAGCAGCTCGCGCGGCCAGCCCACCAGGTTGATGGCCACCACGGGGGTGCCGCCCATGGCGTAGACGTCCGAGAGGGCGTTGGCCGCGGCGATCCGGCCCCAGTCGTGGGCGCTGTCCACCACGGGCGTGAAGAAGTCCGCCGTGGACACCACCGCGAGGTCGGGGCGCACGAGCACGGCCGCGGCGTCGTCGCCGTCGTCCAGGCCCACCAGGACGTTCGGCGCGTTCTGACCGGTCAGCCCGCGGACCGCGTCCTCCAGCTCTCCCGGGGGGATCTTGCACGCGCAGCCTCCGCCGTGGGCGTAGCTCGTGAGGCGGCCGAGACCGGCTGCGGGGTTCTGGGCGGGGGAGTCCGCGGGGCGTTCACTCATGGGGCCAGTGTAGGAACGCGCTCCGACAGCATGCTGAGCATGCGGGTCCCCGGGCGGTGATACATTCGGCCGCGGAGGCGTACGTGTCCTGGTGGGCGCCCCGGTCTTCAAAACCGGTGAGACCGAGCACCTCGGTCTGGCGGGTTCGATTCCCGTCCGCCTCCGCCAACCATCCGAGGAGCACCGTGAGCACAGAGGACCCCCGCCGTCGCATCCCCCGCACGGACCGCGTGCTTGCGGACCCGCGGGTCCGCGCGGCGGCCGGAGGACTGGGCGACGCCGCCGTGCGGGCCGCCGTCGTCTCCGCCCAGGACCGCGCGCGGGGCGGGGAGATCGCCCCGGAGGCCGTGGTGGACACGGTGGTCGCGGGCCTGGGCGCGCGCGGCGCGAGCTCCCTGACCCCGGTGCTCAACGCGACCGGCGTGGTGGTGCACACCAACCTGGGCCGGGCCCCGCTGTCCGACGCCGCGCGCCAGGCCCTGCTCGACGCCGCCGGCTACGTGGACGTGGAGCTGGACCTGACCACCGGGCAGCGCTCCGCGCGCGGTGCGGGTGCCCGGGAGGCGCTGCTGGAGGCGTGCCCTGCGGCGGAGGACGCGCTGGTCGTCACCAACGGCGCCGCCGCGCTGGTGCTCGCCACCACGGCCCTGGCCGGTGCCCGGGAGGTGGTCATCAGCCGCGGTGAGTTTGTGGAGATCGGGGCCGGATTCCGGCTCTCGGACCTCATGGAGTCCACGGGGGCGCGGCTGCGCGAGGTGGGCACCACCAACCGCACCCACCTGGGCGACTACGAGGCCGCTCTGGGCCCGGAGACGGGCTGCATCCTCAAGGTCCACCCCAGCAATTTCCGGGTGGATGGATTCACCTCCTCGGTGCCGCTGCGCGAGCTGCGGTCCCTCGCGGACGAGCACGGCGTGCCGCTCGTCGTGGACGTGGGCAGCGGCCTGCTGACCCCGGACCCCGCCCTGCCGGACGAGCCGAGTCTCGCCGAGGCCCTGGAGGCCGGGGCGGACGCGGTGATCGCGAGCGGGGACAAACTCCTCGGCGGCCCCCAGGCGGGCCTGCTGCTCGGGCGCACCGAGACGGTTCGGCGCCTGGCGCGCTTCCCCCTGGCCCGGGCCGTGCGCGCGGACAAGCTCACGCTCGCGGCCCTCGAGGCGACCCTGCGCGGGGGCAGACCGCCGGTCGACGTCGCCCTGCACGCGGAACCCGGTCGCCTGCGGGAACGCGCGGAGGCCCTGGCCGCCGCAGTGGACGCGGAGGTCGTGCCCCACGACGGTCGTGTGGGTGGCGGCGGCGCCCCGGGGGTCCCGCTGCACGGGTGGGCCGTGCGGCTGCCCGAGGCCGTCGCCCGCCCCCTGCGCCTCGGGCGCCCGGCCGTGCTGCCCCGGGTGCACGACGGCGCGTGCCTCGTGGACCTGCGCTGCGTGCCCGAGTCCCGGGACCACGAGCTGACCGACGCCGTGACGGCAGCGCTCGAGGAGATCCGCTGATGCACGTGGTGGCGACGGCCGGTCACGTGGACCACGGCAAGAGCACTCTGGTCCGGGCGCTCACCGGCATCGAACCGGACCGCTGGGACGAGGAGAAGCAGCGCGGGCTGACCATCGACCTCGGCTTCGCGTGGACCGAGCTGCCCTCGGGCACGCACGTGGCGTTCGTGGATGTCCCAGGCCACGAGAGGTTCCTGGGCAACATGCTCGCGGGGGTGGGGCCCGCACCGGTGGTGTGCTTCGTGGTGGCTGCGGACGAGGGCTGGCAGGAGCAGTCCGGCGACCACCGGGACGCGGTGGCCGCCCTCGGGATCACCCACGGGCTGATCGTGGTGACCAAGGCGGACCGCGCCCCGGAACGGGTCGACGCCGTCATCTCCCGTGCCCGCTCCGAACTCGCGGGCACGGGCCTCGCGGGCGCGCCCGCCGTCGTCGTCTCCGCGCAGCGGGGCACGGGACTGGAGGCATTCCGCGACGCGATGGACGCCGTGCTGCGCGACGTGCCGGAACCTGACCCGATGGCGCGCGTGCGGCTGTGGATCGACCGCGCCTTCACCATCTCGGGGGCCGGGACCGTGGTCACCGGCACGCTCACGGCAGGGACGCTGCGCACGGGGGACCGGATGGTGCTGCGCGGGGTGGAGGGGGAGCAGGCCGTCACCGTGCGCTCGCTGCAGAGCCAGAACCGCTCCGTGACGCAGATCGGGCCCACTGCCCGGGTGGCCGTGAACCTGCGGGGGACCGGCCGGGATGCGATCCACCGCGGTGACGCGCTCCTGACTCCCGGGTCCTGGCCCGCCACGGAGGTCCTGGAGGTGCGCCGGGACCGCGGGGCGCCGTTCACCGAGGTCCCCGAGGAGCTCGTGGTCCACGCGGGCACCGCGGGCGTGGGCGCGAGGATCCGGCCGCTGGACGCGGACCACGCCCGGCTGCAGCTGGACCGCGATTTGACCCTGGTGCCGGGCGACAGGCTCGTGCTGCGCTACCCGGGTGCCCGCGTGGTCGTGGGCGGTGCCCGGGTGCTGGACGTGGACCCGCCCGCGCTGACCCGCCGCGGCGACGGCGCCCGCGAGGCCGCCCGGCTCGCCCGGATCCCCGATCTCGGGGACCCGGCGACGGAGACGGTCAAGCACGGGGCGGTCCCGCTGCACCGGCTGCGGCTGCTCGGGTTCCCCACGGACGGGGCCCCGCCGGCTGACGTGGTGTCCACCGGGCAGTGGTGGATCCACGCCCCGCGCCTGGACGAGTGGGCCACCCGGTTGCGCGCGGCGGTGTGGGCCGCCCACGAGCGGGAGCCCCTGGCGCCGGGGCTGTCCCGCGGGGCCGCGCGCACGGTGCTCGGTGAGCCCGGGGCGAGCGTCCTGGCCGCCGTGGTCGACCGCGCGGGACTCGAGGACCGGGACGGGTACCTCGCGGTGCCCGGTCGGCAGGGCGGGCTCGGCGCCGCGGAGCAGGGCGTGACCGCCCTCGAGGTCCGTTTGCGCGCCCAGCCCTTCGCGGCCCCCGAGTCCCACGACCTCGACGCCCTGCGGCTCGGTCCGCGCGAACTTGCCGCGGCGCAACGCCTCGGTCGGCTGCTGCGGCTGCCGGGCGACGTCGTGCTGCTGCCCACCGCGCCCGCGCTCGCGATGCGCGAGCTCGCCCGCCTCCCTCAGCCCTTCACCGCGAGCCAGGCGAGGCAGGCGTGGGAGACCACGCGCCGTGTGGCGATCCCGCTGCTCGAGCACCTCGATGCGAAGGGATGGACCCGTCGGGAGGACGGCAACCGCCGGAGCATCGTGCGCTGAGCGGTGCGGCTCGTCGGACGCGCCCGGGCTGCGCGCCGTGAGCGAAACCCCCTCCCCGGGGTGGCCGCGGAGCACTAACCTCGGGGACACGACAACGGGCAACGCAGAGCCGGACGTGCCCGCGCGGCACCGTGCGGCACCGTCCGCGGCGCGTTCCCGTGAGACCGGGACCGGAGCAGACCGGCCCAGGAGACGATGGAGGAGCACCATGACCGACACCCCCGCCCAGGACCCCCAGATGCAGAACGAGCAGCCCCCGCTCGAGAACGGCACCCCGGACGGCTCCGTGCCGCAGGGCGGTGCCGCCCAGAACGGCGCGCCGCAGAACCAGGCACCCCAGGACGCCACCGCGCAGAACGGCGCGCCGCAGGGCGAGACCATCGGCGCCACCGGTGACGCCCAGGACTCCACGCTGGAGAAGGACCCCTCGGACTGGGTCAGCGGCGACGAGCCCATGACCGGCGCCCAGAAGTCCTACCTGGACACCCTCGCCAAGCAGGCCGGCGAGGAGCTGCCCGCGGACCTCACCAAAGCCCAGGCCTCGGAGCACATCGAGCGGCTCAAGGGCTCCTCGAACTGACCCCGCTCCCGGGAACCACGCCCCGTGCGCGCCTGACGACCAGGCTGCCGCGGGGCGTTTCCCATGGAGTTCACGGCCTCGCCCGGAGTGGACGGCCAACCCGGGTGTTCACCGAGACAGGAAAGCCTCAACTTGCTTGTGGGCAACCGGTTCCGGGCCGATGATGATCGCGTGCTCACATCGATCGCGGGACTGCCCGCCCATCCGCTCCTCGTCCACCTGTCCGTCGTCGCCGCTCCCGTGGGCGCGGTTCTCCTTCTCCTCTGGGCCACCGTGCCGCGCTGGCGTGCCCGGCTCGGGGTCGTCACCGTGGGGGTCAACGCCGTGGCCTTCGCCGCCTCCCTGCTCGCCAAGAGCACGGGCGAGGCCCTGCTGCCCGCCATGGGTCTGAGCGAGCACGCCCCCGGTCAGGTGGGTCCGCACGCGCAGTACGCGGACCTGCTGGTGGTGGCGGTGGGGTTGTGCCTCGGAATCTCGGTGCTGCTCTGCGCGGCGCAGCGCTGGCTCACCACTGACCGGTTCCCCCGCCGGGAGACCCTCCTGCTGGCGCTGAGGGTGCTCGCGGTGCTTGCCGCGGTCTTCGCCCTGGTCATGGTGGCGCTCACGGGCCACGCCGGTGCGCAGCTGGTGTGGGGGAACTTCCCCAACTGACCCGCACGTGGCCGCGCCGGCGCCGCTGCCGCCCGTTCTGTCTCCGCGCCGCCCACGCCCTGTTCTACTCCGCCCCGAGCCCCGAGCCCCGAGCCCCGACCTGGGTACCGGGGCCCGGGCCCGAGGAGGCCCGGGCGTGCGACGGCGGGGCGGGCCGGGCGGCGTCGGCGGCTTTGGTGCGGGTTGGCGCGGCGCAGTAGATTGACGCCCGTGCCTCAGGATTCCAAGCCCACACTGAAGACCACGCTGATCGGCTCCGGGGAGCACCGCGTGGTGTTCCTGCACGGGCTGTTCGGACGCGGCAAGAACTTCACGAACATCGCCAAGGGGCTGCAGCCCGAGTTCAGCTGCCTGCTCGTGGACCTGCCCAACCACGGGGACTCCGCGTGGACGGAGTCCTTCGGCTACGCCGCCATGGCGGACACCGTGGCCGAGCAGCTGCGCGCGAACTTCGCCGCCGCGGGCCCCGTGGACGTGGTGGGGCACTCGATGGGCGGGAAGGTGGCCATGGTGCTCGCCCTGCGGCACCCGGAGCTGGTGCACCGGCTCGTGGTCGAGGACATCGCCCCCGTGGACTCCCAGGAGGCGGACACCACCTCTTCGCGCGGCAACTTCGAGCACCTGCTCGGTTCCCTCAAGCGACTGGACCTCACCGGCATCACCCACCGCTCCCAGGCCGACGCCGCCCTGCGCGCCGACATCCCGGACGACACCGTCCGCGGGTTCCTCCTGCAGAACCTCCGCCACCGGGACGGCGGCTTCGGGTGGCAGCCCAACCTGGACCTGCTGCACTCCGAGCTCGGGGACATCGGGGCGTGGCCGGCGGACGACGTCGCGGGGCGCACCTACACGGGGCCTGTGCTGTGGGTTGCGGGGGAGAACTCGCCCTACATCCGGGCCGAGGACGCGCCCGCCATGCGCGCGCTGTTTCCCCGGACCGTGCGGATCACCGTGCGCGGCGCCAGCCACTGGGTGCACGCGGACCGCCCGGAGGAGTTCATCATGGCCCTGCGGACCTTCCTCCTCAAGGACCTCTAGCCGTGACCGGCCCGGACGGCTTCCCACGGCCTGACGGCACAGCGCAGGGCGTGGCCCTGGTGGTGGCGGCGGCCTTCGTCACCCAGACGGGTGCGGCCATCGCCGTGGGGCTGTTCGACGAGGTCGGTGCCCTGGGGGCGGTCTTCCTGCGACTGGCGCTGGCCGCGGTGCTGCTGTGCGCCGTCGTGCGCCCGCCACTGCGTGCCGTGACCCGGCAGAACGTGGGTGTGGTGCTCGGATTCGGGGTGGCGCTGGGTGGGATGAACATGCTCATCTACCAGGCCATCGCCCGGCTGCCGCTGGGGGTGGCGGTCACCGTCGAGCTGCTCGGGCCGCTGGTGCTGTCCGTGGTGCTGTCCCGCAGGCTCAGTGGCCTGCTGTGGGCGGGGCTCGCGCTCGCGGGGGTGCTGCTGCTCAGCGGTGTGGGCCCGGGAACGGAGATCCCCGATCTTGCGGGAGTGCTGTTCGCGCTCGCCGCGGCGGGGATGTGGGCGTGCTACATCCTCCTGTCCCGGCAGGCGGGGCGGTCCTTCCCCGGCATCCAGGGACTGGCCCTGGCCATGGTGGTGGGGGCGGTGCTCGCGGCACCGTTCGGGGTCGTGAGCGGCGGGGCGGCACTGCTTCAGCCGCGCGTGCTGCTCGTGGGCGTGGCGGTGGCGCTCATGTCCTCGGCGCTGCCGTACGCGCTCGAACTCGCGGCGCTGCGGCGGCTCCCCGCGGAGACCTTCTCGATCCTCGTGAGCATGGCGCCCGCGGTGGCCGCGCTCGTGGGGTGGCTGATCCTCGGGCAGGGCATGGGACCGGGGGAGATCGCGGGCATGGGGCTCGTGATCGTGGCGAGCGCGGCCGCCGTACGGTCCGGGCGGAGGCCGCCGTCCCGTCAGCCCGAGGCCCTCGCTCCGCCCGCGCCGTGAACCCGGCAGCCGTCGAGGCTAGTGTCCGCCCCAGGCCCTATCCTCGGGTGCCATGGGCTTCACACGCGCAGAACTGGACTCCTACCGGGACCGCACCGTGCCGGACCTGATCCCGCACCCCCTGCGGCTGCTGTTCGTGGGGATCAACCCGGGGCTGTGGACCGCGGCCACCGGGGCGCACTTCGCCCGCCCCGGCAACCGGTTCTACCCCGCGCTGCACCGGGCGGGCATCACGAGCACCCGGATCGACGCCGCGGACGGGTACGACCCCGCGGAGCTCGCGCAGCTGACGGACCGGGGCATCGGGATCAGCAACGTGTGTCCGCGCGCCACGGCCCGGGCGGATGAGCTCACCAGGGAGGAGCTGCACGAGGGGGCGAATCGGCTGGACCGGCTCATCCGGCGGGAGCGTCCCGCGGTGGTCGCGGTGCTGGGGATCACCGCCTACCGGGCGGCCTTCGACCGTCCGAAGGCCACGGTGGGGTGGCAGGAGTCACCGTGGCCGGGCACCGAGCTGTTCGTGGCGCCCAATCCGAGCGGACTCAACGCCCACTCCTCACTCGATGATCTGGCCCGGGTGTACGGGGAGATCGCGCGAGCTGCCGGAGTGGTGGACGCCCAGCGCGACTGACCAGGCAGCGGGTGGATCGCCTGCACCGGCATCACTCCAGCGGGAAGACCCTCAGCCCGGCCTGCGGATCGCTGTCCGGGGCCTGACCGCGCGCGAAGTCCGCCCACGCGCGGCGCAAGCGGGCGCCGTCGTGCACCACCTGGGCCCAGGTGTGGCCGTCCACCAGCGGCGTGTGCTCCCACACGTCGTGACCGGGGAACAGCAGGGGCAGCTCGGAGATGTGCGCGGCGGCCACGGGGTTGCAACCCACGCCCCACGAAAACTCGTAGCGCCGCCCCGTGCCGCCGGCCTCCGCGTGGCGCCGCGCGAAGCGCGCGGCACCCTTCCCGTAGAGGCGCTGGGTGAACGGTGTGATGAGCAGCCGTTCCACGCGCGCGGCCCTGCGGGGATGCTGCATGCGGGAGAGCAGGGGCGGAATGCGCGCCGTGAACAGGGCGGCCTCACGGGTGGTGCTGCCCACCAGGACCTCGACGTCCGGTGCGGCGGCCCGCCACGCCGCGTCGAGCTCGTTCTCCGGGGGCAGGGGATCGTGGCCGTACTGCAGCCCGAAGGGCATCTGGCCCTTGAGGCCGTGGCGCACGGCGGCCTGGGCCACCCGCCGCTGCATGGCGCGCACCTCGTCCAGTGGGGCATCGCGTGCCAGGGGTGCTGCCGTGGTGGCCATCAGGGCGCTCATCTTCGCGCGGCCGGCCAGCAGCCCGAAGGGCGCGCTCTGGATGATCGCCCGCCGGAACAGACCCCGGGCCTGCGGGACGAGCATGAGGTGCGCCACGGCGTCGCCGCCGGCGGACTGTCCGAACAGGGTGACGTTCTCGGGATCCCCTCCGAACGCGCTGATGTTCTCGCCGGACCACCGCAACGCCGCGACCATGTCCAGCAGCCCCAGGTTGGCCGGGATCTCCGTGCCGTCGCCCAGGAACCCCAGCAGTCCCAGCCGGTACGTCACGGCCACCACCACCACGTTCTGCTCGGCCACGAGCGCACCGGGGTCGTAGAAGGGTGCGTCCCCGCCGCCGGCCGCGTAGGAGCCGCCGTGGATCCAGATCATCACGGGCAGCCGCGCGTCCACCGGCGTGCCGGCGGGAACGGTCACCGACACCCGCAGGCAGTCCTCGTCCTGGGGCAGGTCCCCGATGTTGCTGCCCACGATGTCGTCCAGGAACGGCATGGGTGGCTGGGGGCACGCGGGTGCGGGCTCAGTGGCCAGGAGCGGGGTCGACGCCGCCGCCACCGGCCGCGGGCGCTCGTAGCGTCCCGCGCGGGCGTACCGGATGCCGGTGGCCCGGTCCACTGCGCCGTCCCGCCGCCCGATGATGGTGCCGCAGGGAGCATCCCAGCGAGGTGCCTGTGCGTCCATTGGTCTGGCGGTCCCGGAGGTGTCAGCCACGGGGGACCTCCAGGCGCAGGCTCATGCCGATGGTGTGCGGCGCCCTGTCCTGGAATCCGTGGCGGGCGTAGAGGGCCTGGCCCGGGCCGTCCGCCATGAGATTCACGTAGGCGCCCGGGGGAGCGTCCGCGCGGATGGTGTCCAGCAACCGCTGCAGCACCGCGCTGCCCAGCCCCTGCCCCTGGTGCTCGGGCAGCACCGCCATGTCGATCACGTGGAAGTACCATCCACCGTCACCGATCACACGGCCCATGCCCACCGTTGCGCCGGTCTCCTCGTGGCGGACGTGGACGGCAGCCCACGCTCCGTGGATCCCGGCCTCCGCCTGCTCCTCGGTCTTGGGGTGCATGCCGCTGTCCCGGCGCAGAGCGAGGTAGTCGGCCACGGAGGGTGGGGAGTCCACCAGGATGTATCCCGGACGCACGTCTGTCATGTGACCAGTCTGACGGCTCCGTCCGACATGTGCAGGGGGACCGACCCGCATCTGCGGACCCTATGCTTGTCCCCGGACTTTCGGCGGACACGGCACAGGAGGAGGCACCCGGTGGACATCCAGGCTGAGGTGGTCTTCGACCTCGTGGACCTGCTGGGGGTGCTCACCAACGGCATCCTGGGCGGTGTGGTGGCGCGGCAGCTGCGCATGGACCTCGTGGGCTTCGTGGTCCTGGCCATCGTCTCCGGTCTGGGCGGGGGCATGCTCCGGGACACGCTCCTGCAGCAGGGCTTTCCCGTGGCACTGACCAATCCGGCGTACCTCACCTCCGCGCTCGCCGGTGCACTGATCGCCTACCTCCTGGTGTTCGACAGCAAGTGGACCTTCCGGGCGCTGTTCGTGGCGGACTGCCTCTCGGTGGGCTGCTGGGCCGCCACGGGCACCGTCAAGGCGCTCGGCGCGGGTCTCGCGTGGCCACCGGCAATCCTGCTCGGGGTGGTCACCGCGGTGGGCGGCGGCATGATCCGAGACATCGCCGTGGGCCGGCTGCCCGCCATCTTCGGCGGGAACACGCTCTACGCCACGAGCGCCCTGCTGGCCAGCGCGCTGATGGCCCTGCTCTCCGAGCTCGGGCACCCCACGTGGGGCATGGCCGGGGCGATCGTGCTCAGCGCCGTGGTCAGCGTGTCCGCGCGGCGCTTCGGCTGGCGCCTTCCGGGTCCGGCGAACCTCAGCCCCAGTGCCCTGAAGAAGCTGCGCCTGCGTCCGGTCCTGGGCAGGCGCACGCGGCGCGAGTGACGGCTGGTTCCCAGCACCGCGGTTCTCTTCCGACATGCCGCACACCGTTCGCCGGGTCCGGTGGCCGGGCACGATGCCGCTGGGTCTCGTTCCCGGGGCGGAGGTGCCGTGCGCGGGGCCGCGCCGTGACTCCGACCCCGGGTGGCAGGCCGTGGCAGGGAGGCGCCGCGACGGTGAGGTGCCCTGGGTGCGGTGCCGGACCGTGCGGCGTCGTGCGGTCTCGATACGCGGCCCTGTGGTCACCTCACTGCGGACTTGAGCCGCAGGGTGGGCTTCTCCACGAGATGCCACGAGAGCCACGCGAGGACCAGGGTGACGAGCAGCGCCACCGTGGCGAACCCCCAGTAGCCCAGCACGGTGTGGGCTCCTGCCACGGCGAGCAGCTGCTGGACGGGGAACGCGTAGATGTACGTGCCGTAGGAGAGGTCGTTGACCGAACCCAGACGCACGGGCAGCACGGCACCCAGCCACAGCAGGCCGTAGGCGAACGGGATGGCCACCGCGAACCACCCGAACGGTTCCGGCCAGGTCTGGGACGCGTACGTCAGCAGGAGTGAGGGGACGGCCAGCCACCACCGCAGCGGGACACGGTTGCGGGCGGCCCACAGCAGCATGCCGGCCAGGAAGAAGCCGCCCAGGCGGAACCCCTGGAAGAGCTTGGTGGCACTGAGGTCCACGGGGTCGAAGGTGGCGAACTGCAGGAGCGACACGATGACGAACGCCAGCGAGATCCAGGTGAGTGGGCGGCGTCGTGCCCACGGGAGGGTGAGGAGCAGCCCCGCGGCAATGTAGGCGGCGGCCTCGTACCAGAGGGTCCACAGCGAGCCGTTCCAGACGTCGGGGTAGGGCACGCTCGTCAGCAGGTGCTGGATGTCCCACTGCGTGATGTAGAGCGCGGCATTGGCCACCACGTAGGCCAGGGCGCTGCCCGGTACGACCGTCTCTCCCCTGAGGAGCGCGCTCACCGGGGCGATCACGGCGGCCGTGATGGCCAGGGACACCCAGAACGCGGGGTAGAGGCGCAGGGCCCGGCGCCACAGGAATCCCCGCAGGGAGAGCCGCATGCGGGACCCCGCGATCAGGTACCCCGAGATCGCGAAGAACCCGTTCACAGCGGTGCCGCTCGCGTTCTGCCACGCGCTCTCCGGGTAGCCGCCCACGGGAACCGTGTGACCCAGGATCACCGCGGCCGCCAGCAGGAGGCGGATGGCGTTGAGGGCGTTGGCGTGCGAGGACAGGCGGGAGCCCAGGGTGGCGCGCTGGCGGCCCTCAGTGGACCGGTCGCCGCGGGTGGAACCCACGGGGGGAAGGGCCGTCACCGGACCAGCCCTTTGAGGCTCAACGCCGGCCTCTCGATCAGGGTCCACGAGAGCCAGGCCACGGGCAGGGTCACCGCCACGGACACCGCACAGTATCCCCAGTACCCGAGAACCGACGTGGCACCCGAGACCACCAGCAGCTGCTGCAGGGGAAAGGCGTAGATGTAGACGCCGTAGGAGAGGTCGTTACGCGCGCCGATCCGGAGGGGGAGCACCGATCCCAGCCAGAGCACCGCGTACGCCAGCGGCAGAGCGGTCAGGGTCCAGCCCCAGGGCTCAGCCATCCAACGACCGGCACACACGATGACCATGGCCGGCAAGGCCAGCCACCATGTCACGCGGACGTGGTGGCGGGCGGCCCACAGGACCATGCCGGCCAGGAAAAACCCGGCCAGGCGCAGACCCAGGAGGTAGTGCGAGGAGCCGATGTCCAGCGGCCCGAAGGCCAGGACCTGCACGCAGAGAACCGCGAGCAGGAGTGCGGTGAGCCAGAGCAGAGGCCGGCAGCGGACCGCGGCCAGTCCGAGCAGAAGCCCGGCCGCGATGTAGGCGAGTCCCTCGAACTCGAGGGACCACAGTGATCCGTTCCACACCTCCGGGTAGGGAACGCTGCGCAGGAGGTCGTCGATGTGCCACTGGTGGATGCGCAGGGCGGCGTTGTCCACCACGTAGCTGACCGCGCTGCCACCGTCCCACCGTTCGTGACCCACGGCCCCGGCCACAGGCGCGACGACGAAGGCCGTGAGCACCAGCGTGGTCCAGTAGGCGGGAAAGATCCGCAGCAGCCTCCGCCACACGAACGCGGTCAGAGAGGTCCGGACGCGTGATCCCGCGATGAGGAAGCCGGAGATGGCGAAGAATCCGTTGACCGCCGTGCCGCTGAGGAAGTGCCAGGGCAGGTCGGGGAACCCGCCGAGGGGTGCGGCGTGCACGATGATCACGACGACGGCGAGCACCAGCCGGACGAAGTTCAGGGCGTTGTCATGGTTTCCGAGCCCGTCTCCGAGCGTGGCCCGTGCCGGACGGAGGAGGGCCTGGGCGGTGCGCGCTCGGGGACCGGGGGGAGGTGGGGACACGGTCGAAGAATAGCTGGGCCTGTGGGCGAGATGGGGGACAACACCCCGCGTTGTGCAGATGGTGCGCGCGCCTCCCCGTGCCGGCCCCTGGAGGGCCGTGCGGTGCACACCACGCGGCCCGCCGCAAGGACCCCTACTACGCTGGACCCATGTCCCTCCCCAAGATCGTGCTGTTCTACGTGTTCACCCCTTTGGCGGACCCGGAGGCCGTGAAGCTGTGGCAGCTGAACCTCGCTCGGCGCACCGGGGTCAAGGGCCGGATCACCGTCTCGGAGCAGGGCATCAACGCCACCGTGGGCGGGGACATCCAGGACGTGAAGGCGTACGTCCGCGGGCTCAAGGAGTACGCCCCGTTCAAGCGCGCGGACGTCAAGTGGTCCGACGGCGCGGGGGACGACTTCCCGCGGCTGAGCGTGAAGGTCCGCCCGGAGCTCGTGACTTTCGACGCCCCGGACGTCATCCGGGTCTCGGAGAACGGCGTGGAGGGCGGAGGCACGCACCTGAAGCCCCACGAGGTGCACGAGCTCGTGGAGCGGCGCGGTGAGGACGTCGTGTTCTTCGACGGGCGCAACCAGCTGGAGGCGGAGATCGGGAGGTTCCGCGGCGCCGTCGTGCCCCGGACCGAGACCACGCGGGACTTCCTGCGGGAACTCGATTCCGGCGCCTACGACCACCTCAAGGACAAGGCCCTGGTGACGTACTGCACCGGTGGGATCCGCTGCGAGGTGCTGAGCGTGCTGCTGCGCAACCGCGGTTTCCAGGACGTGTACCAGCTGGACGGCGGGATCGTGCGCTACGGGGAGGCCTACGGGGACCGCGGCCTGTGGGACGGGTCCCTCTACGTCTTCGACGAGCGCCGGCACATGGAGTTCTCTCCCGGGGCCAGGTCCCTGGGGCGGTGCGTGCAGTGCGGGCAGGCCACACCCCGGTACGTGAACTGCGCCAACCAGCAGTGCCGGCAGCTGTTCCTGTGCTGCGAGACGTGCACGGACACCGAGGCCCGGACCCGGTGCGCGGACTGTGTTCCCGTGGCTGTTTGACCCGGCAGCCGGTTGCACGCACCCGTGGCGGCGTCCGGCGCCGCCTCCCTCGAGAGCAGGAGACCACCGTGGAGAACCCTCAGCCCACCGTCACCGACGCCGCGGTGACCGCACTGCACACCGGCGAGGTGCGGCGTCATCGCTGGGACGGCCGGGAGCTGGAGACCGCGGCGGAGAAGTCACCGTGCGCCGGAAAGGTCTTTCTGAGCGGCACCGGGTTCATCGGGGACGAGCAGGGCGATCTGAAGAACCACGGCGGCCCGGACAAGGCGGTGTGCTGCTACGCGGCCGAGAACTACGAGGCGTGGCGCGCGGAGGGGCGGGACCTCGGCCCCGGGGCGTTCTCGGAGAACCTCACCCTGCGCGGCGCCACGGAGGACCGCGTGTTCCTGGGCGACACGTTCCAGGTGGGCACCGCGCTGGTCCAGGTGACCCAGCCGCGCACCCCCTGCAACACCATTTCCCGCCGCTGGTCGGACTGGGACCTGCCGCGGGACATGGAGCGGACCGCCCGCACCGGCTTCTACCTGCGGGTCCTGCGCGAGGGCCACGTGGGCGCCGGGGACACGTTCGAGTTCGTGAGCCGACCCTCGGGCGCGGTGTCCGTGGGCGACGTCGTGCGCATCATGGCCGCCGGACCCGCGGACCGGGAGGCGTACCGCGGCCTGGCGTCCGCGCCCGAGTTCCCGGAGCAGTGGCGCCGCAAGATCCTGCGCCGGCTGGGGGAGGACGGACTGCTGTGAGCGCACGACGCCGCCCTTGTCAGGCCCCGCACACAACGGCAGCCCGGTGAGCAACCACCGAGTCACGACACCGAATCCCGAGGATGACGCCGCATGAGCCCTGACCACGCATCCCAGCTGCCGCACCCCCTCACCGGGCAGCCGTTCCCGTCCCCGGTTCCCCCCGGCTCGGGGTGGCCGGAGGACCCAGCACCGGCAGACGCCCCCGTGGCCCACGACGCCGCCGCGGTGCGGGATCTCGCGGCCACCGCCTCGGACGTGGACCAGCTCAACGGGATGGCCAGCGTGTGCCGTGCGTGCGAGCGCCTCGTGCAGTGGCGTGAGGACGTGGCCCAGACCAAGCGCGCATCCTTTGCGGGCGAGCCGTACTGGGGCAGGCCCGTGCCGTCCTACGGGGACCCGCGGGCGCGCATCGCCATCATCGGGCTGGCCCCCGCCGCCAACGGAGGCAACCGCACCGGGCGCATGTTCACGGGGGACCGCGCGGGCGACTGGATCTACGCGGCGCTGCACCGCGCCGGATTCGCCGAGCACGAGACCGTGAGCACCGCGGGCGACGGCCAGGCCCTGCACGGGGTCCGCATGGTCGCCCCCGTGCGCTGCGCCCCGCCCGCCAACAAGCCCACCCCCGACGAGAAGGCCGCGTGCGGTGGCTGGTTCGACCGCGAGATCGCCCTGCTCACCGAACTCCGCGGCATCCTGGCCCTTGGCGGCATCGCGTGGCAGACGGTGCTCGCCGCGGCCGTGCGGATGGGCTGGGAGGTGCCCCGGCCGCGCCCCAAGTTCGGGCACGGCGTCGTCGTGCCCCTGCGCACCTACGACGGGCGGGACGTGCGGCTCGTGGGCTGCTACCACGTGAGCCAGCGCAACACCTTCACGGGCCTGCTCACCGAGCAGATGCTCGACGACGCCCTGGCGCTGGCCGCCGCGCCGCCCGCCTGAGCACGGGCCCCACCGATGTCGCCCACCGATGGCCCCGACGGGGCGGTCGTGCTCCGGCGTGTGGACCCGCCCGAGGCGCGACCACGGGAACTCGACTGCCCGTTGGGATGCCCCGCCGGCCGGTCCGTGCCCGGCGGCAAGGGTCGCTCTGCGCGGGAAGCGGGTGCGGGTACTCTCGGGGAGCATGAACGTGTGTCCCTGCGGTGGTCTGCCTGCCGGTGCGTCCCTGAACGAGTGCTGCGGTCCCGCGCTGAACAACGAGACGTGGCCGGACACGGCCGAGACGCTGATGCGCTCGCGGTACACGGCCTACGTCCTGGGCGCGGAGGACCACCTGTTCCGCACGTGGCACCCCCTGACCCGCCCGGCGGAGATCTCCATCGACCCCGAGACCCGGTGGATGGGTCTGCGGGTGGACAGCACAGTGGACGGCGGGCCCGAGGACGAGCACGGGATCGTGGAGTTCACCGCGGCCCACGTGAACGAGGGGCGGTCGCTGGAGCTGCACGAGGTCTCCGAGTTCGCCAGGCGCGCGAAGCGCTGGATGTACGTGGGCCCCGCGTACGAGTGAGCGGCGCCGTCTCGAGGGGCCGCCGTCGTCGTGCGCAGTAGGGTTGGGCCATGAACATCGAGATCCGCAAGGGCGACATCACCACGGTGGAGACGGACGCGATCGTCAACGCCGCCAACTCCAAGCTGCTCGGCGGCGGGGGAGTGGACGGCGCGATCCACCGGGCGGCGGGCAAGCAGCTGCTCGCGGAGTGCCGGAAGTTGCGGGAGACCACGCTCAAGGACGGTCTGCCCGCGGGGCAGGCCGTGGCCACGGACGGCTACGACCTCCCCGCGCGCTGGGTCATCCACACGGTGGGCCCGGTCTACGCCAAGACGAAGGACAAGAGCGACATCCTGGCGTCCTGCTACCGGGAGTCGCTGCGCGTGGCGGACGAGATCGGTGCCACGTCCGTGGCGTTCCCGGCCATCTCCGCGGGCATCTACGGCTGGCCCATGGACAGTGCCACGCAGATCGCGGTGAACACGGTGCTGCACACGGACACGACCGTGGAGACGGTGGTGTTCGTGCCGTTCTCGGCGGAGGCGGAAACCGCCTTCCGAGCAGCCCTCGACGCCGCGCGGGCCTGACTCGACACGGCAGACCTGACCCGCCCGCAGCTGGCCGTGTGCGCTCCCTAGTGGAGTAAATGCACCGGGAACGGGCCCGCGGTGCATTTACTCCACTTCACAGCATGAGCTGCCCGGGACCACCTCGGCACAGCCCCGGGTCGGCGCGGTCCGGCTCCAGCTCCGCCACGGAGGCATCGATGCGGGTAAACATCCGGTGGGTAAGTCCTCGCAACGCCTCATGATCCGGAACAGCGCACCTGCCCCGCTCCGCGACGATTCTCCGGATGGGTCATATCGGTTCTGCGGCACGGTGAGCTGACTGTTCAGGTAACGCGGCCGGTCGAGACACTCTCCAACGAGCAGGCGAGCCGCAGGTCATCCGCGCCCGGTCGCTGCTCGAAGGCCCCCGAGGTCCGCGAGAGTTCCACGAAGCCGAGGGACAAGTACAGCCGGATGGCGGGGACATTGGTGGACAGCACCTTCAGCCACACCTGGTGGCCGTCGTGCTGAGCGGCTCGGTCCAACGCCGCGCGTACGAGCTGGCGGGCCACTCCCTGTCTGCGCGCTGCCGGAGCCGCCGCCAGTCCGGCGATGTACCAGTCGCCGAACGGCCCCGACTCGGGGCGAATCTTGACGTAGCCCACGATGCTCCCGGACCGGCAGGCCACCAGCACGTCCTGCACCGTGGTTCTGGTGGCTGGTCCGAAGAAAGGACGGTCGGCACTCCAGTGATCACCGGGATCGGTGCGTGGGGACCATCCCGCATGGTCGATCTGCGCCAGGATCCTGTCGTCCGCACGGCATGCGGGCCGGAGGAGAATCTTGTCCGGCCCCGGTACCTCGGCGCGCTCGCGGCCGATCAGATCAGGCCCAGTTCATCCACCGCGGCGCGCTCCGACTCCAGCTCCGCCACGGAGGCGTCGATGCGCGCACGCGAGAACTCGGAGATGTCCAGACCCTGCACGATGGACCAGTCCCCTCCGGACGTGGTCACCGGGAAAGAGCTGACCAGCCCCTCCGGCACACCGTAGGAGCCGTCCGAGACCACGGACATCGAGGTCCAGTCTCCGCGGTGGTTGCCCAGCATCAGGTCCCGGGCGTGGTCGATCGTGGCATTCGCCGCAGATGCTGCCGACGACGCCCCGCGGGCTTCCAGGATCGCCGCACCGCGCTTGGCCACCGTGGGGATGAAGGTGTCCTCGACCCACTCGCGGGACACCAGGTCCAGGGCCGGGCGACCGGCCACCCTGGCGTGGTCCAGGTCCGGGTACTGGGTGGCGGAGTGGTTGCCCCACACGGACAGGTGCTTGACGTCGTTCACCGCCGCCTCGGTCTTCGCCGCGAGCATGGCCACGGCCCGGTTGTGGTCCAGCCGGGTGAGCGCGCTGAACCGGGACGCGGGAATGTCCGGGGCGTTGCGCTGGGCGATCAGCGCGTTCGTGTTGGCGGGGTTGCCGGTGACCACCACGCGGACGTCGTGGTCCGCCACGTCGTTCAGGGCCTTGCCCTGCTCGGTGAAGATCGCGCCGTTGGCCTCCAGGAGGTCACCGCGCTCCATGCCCTTGGACCGCGGGCGGGCGCCGACGAGCAGGGCCAGCTGGGCGCCGTCGAACACCTTTCGGGGGTCCGAGCCGATCTCCACGTCCGCGAGCAGCGGGAACGCGCAGTCCTGCAGCTCCATGACCGTGCCCTCCAGGGCGGGCAGCGCGGACGGGATCTCGAGCAGCCGCAGGCGGACGGGGCGTTCACGGCCCAGGAGGTCTCCGTGCGCGATCCGGAAGAGCAGGCTGTAGCCGATCTGGCCGGCGGCTCCGGTGACGGCCACGGTGACGGGTGTGAGGCTCACGGGTTCTCCTCCTGGAACGGGTGACGCCTGTGTGGTGCGTCACACGGGGGTGCGGTGGCTCCGAGGCTATCAACAGCACCTGTTCAGCGCACGGCGGAAGCTCCTGTCGGCGTGTGCCGCGCCCGGTCAGAATGGAGTCATGGCTGAAACTGCAATGCAAGGAGATCCCGTGCACACCGTGGGCGAGCTGCCCGCCGAGGGCACGTCCGTCCGCTCCTTCGAACTGGTCGGCGCCGATCTGGGGCCGGTGGCCTCGGACGAGTTCACCGGCCAGCGCATGGTGCTCAACATCTTCCCGTCCCTGGACACCGGCGTGTGCGCCCAGTCCGTGCGGGAGTTCAACCAGCGCGCGTCCGAGCTGCAGAACACCACCGTGCTGTGCGTGTCCAAGGACCTCCCGTTCGCCCAGGCGCGCTTCTGCGGCGCCGAGGGCCTGGACAACGTGGTCACCGCCTCCGCGTTCCGCTCGTCCTTCGGTGAGGACTACGGCGTGACCATGACGGACGGCCCGCTGCAGGGTCTGCTCGCCCGCGCCGTGGTGGTCGTGGACGAGAACGGTCAGGTGGTCCACAGCCAGCTCGTCCCGGAGATCTCGCAGGAGCCGGACTACGACGCCGCCGTGGCCGCCCTGTCCTGACCGGTACCTCACGCCCCGGGACAGGGCGGACTGAGCTCGTGCCCTCCTGACCCGTGCGTGGCGCGCCGCCCCTGCGGGAGCTCGTTGCCCTCGCCGGGCCGCGCCCCAGACAGAACCACGCCGCCGCGTCTCCATAAAAGGGGGCGCGGCGGCGTCGTCATAGGAGGGCGTGGTGCGAGGACCGCGCCGGGCACGCGGCGCGCCCGGAGGTGCGCCGCGTGCGGAGCGGATCAGGCCGTGAGGGAGCCCATGATCCGGTTCAGCGTGGCGGACGGGCGCATGACGCCCGACACCAGCTCCGGCTTGGGCCAGTAGTAGCCGCCCAGGTCCGCGGGGGAGCCCTGAACGCCGAGCAGCTCGGCGTTGATGGTCTCCTCGTTGGCGCGCAGCCCGGAGGCGACCCCCTGGAAGGCCTGGGCCAGCTCGGCGTCCTCGGTCTGCCGCGCGAGCTCCTCGGCCCAGTACATGGCCAGGTAGAAGTGCGAACCGCGGTTGTCCAGCTCGTTGACCTTGCGGGACGGGGACTTGTTCTCGTTCAGGAACGTGCCCGTGGCCCGGTCCAGGGTGTCCGCGAGGACCTGTGCCTTGGGGTTGTCGAAGCGCGTGGCGAGGTGCTCGAAGGACGCCGCGAGGGCGAGGAACTCACCGAGGGAGTCCCAGCGCAGGTGGTTCTCCGCCTGCAGCTGCTGCACGTGCTTGGGGGCAGAGCCGCCGGCACCGGTCTCGAAGAGGCCGCCGCCGTTCATGAGCGGCACGATCGACAGCATCTTCGCGGAGGTGCCCAGTTCCAGGATGGGGAACAGGTCCGTGAGGTAGTCGCGCAGCACGTTGCCGGTCACCGAGATGGTGTCCTCGCCGCGGCGGATCCGGTCGATGGTGAACTTGGTGGCCGCCACGGGGGAGAGGATGCGGATGTCCAGCCCGTCCGTGTCCTCCTGCGCGAGGTACGTGTTCACCTTCTCGATCAGGTTGCGGTCGTGCGCGCGGGACTCGTCCAGCCAGAACACGGCGGGCATCCCGGACTCGCGGGAGCGGCGCACGGCCAGCTGCACCCAGTCCTTGATGGGGGCGTCCTTGGCCTGGCACGCACGCCAGATGTCACCCGGCTGAACGTCGTGGGACATGAGCACGTCCCCGGCAGAGTTGACCACCTGCACGGTGCCGGCCTCGGTGATCTCAAAGGTCTTGTCGTGGGAGCCGTACTCCTCGGCCTTCTGCGCCATGAGACCCACGTTCGGCACGGTGCCCATGGTGGTGGGGTCGTACGCGCCGTTCTCGCGGCAGTCGTCGATCACGGTCTGGTACACACCGGCGTAGGAGGAGTCCGGCAGCACGGCCAGGGTGTCCTTCTGCTCGCCCTCGCGGCCCCACATCTGGCCGGAGGTGCGGATCATCGCGGGCATGGAGGCGTCCACGATCACGTCCGAGGGCACGTGCAGGTTGGTGATGCCCTTGTCCGAGTTCACGTAGGCCAGCTCGGGGCCGTTGTCGATGGCCTCCTGGAACGCGGCCTTGATCTCGGCGCCGTTCTCGAGGGCGTCGAGGCCCGAGAGGATCCCGGCCAGTCCGTCGTTGGGGGAGAGCCCGGCCTTGGCCAGGTCCGCGCCGTAGCGCTCCATCACGTCCTGGAAGAACGCGCTGACCACGTGGCCGAAGATGATGGGGTCCGAGACCTTCATCATGGTGGCCTTGAGGTGGGCGGAGAACAGGATGCCCTCCTCCTTGGCGCGGGCCACCTGGGCCTTCAGGAACTCGTCCAGGGCGGCGGCACTCATGAACGTGGCGTCCACCACCTCGCCGGCGAGCACGGGCACCGACTGCTTGAGCACGGTGGTCTTCCCGTCGCTGACCAGCTGGATGGTGAGGGTGTCGTCCGCGGGCATCACCACGGACTGCTCGTTGGTGCGGAAGTCGTCGTGACCCAGGGTGGCCACGTTGGTCTTGGAGTTCTTGGACCACGCGCCCATGGTGTGCGGGTGCTTCTTGGCGTACTCCTTGACGGCCTTGGGCGCCCGGCGGTCCGAGTTGCCCTCGCGCAGCACCGGGTTCACGGCGGAGCCCTTGACTCGGTCGTAGCGCGCGCGGATGTCCTTGGCCTCGTCCGAGGAGGCGTCCTCCGGGTAGTCCGGCAGGTCGTAGCCGTCCGCCTGCAACTCCTTGATGGTGGCCTTGAGCTGCGGGATGGAGGCGGAGATGTTGGGAAGCTTCACAATGTTGGCTTCCGGGGTCTTCGCGAGCTCACCGAGCTCCGCGAGGGTGTCCGGGACGCGCTGCTCGTCCGTGAGCCGGTCCGGGAACTGCGCGAGGATGCGGGCGGCCAGGGAGATGTCCCGGGTCTCGACCTCCACCCCGGCGGTGGACGCGAACGCCTCGACCATGGGCTTGAACGAGTACGTGGCCAGCATGGGCGCTTCGTCGGTCTCGGTGTAGATGATCTTGGGCATGGACAATGACTCCTTGCATCGACGGTCACTGGGGCTGCCCTCCAGCCTACCCGCAGTGGGGCCCCGCGAACCCTGCCGGGACGGGCCGTGATCGGCTGGCGGGCCCACGCTGCCGGGCGCCGCCGTGCCGCTGCGGTGCCCGCCGCCGGGATGACGACGGCGCACGGCACCGCCCCGGGGGTCGGTCGCCGTGCGCCGTGGTCGGCAGTGGCCGCCGCGCGGGGTCAGCCCTGCAGGGCGTGCTTGATCCGCTCGCGCTCCCTTTCGAGCTTGCGCAGCCGGTGGCTCAGCGTGAACATCCGCACGGAGCCCACGAGCGCCATGATGAGCGCGCCCGCAATGGCCGAGAGCAGCATGGCCACCCCCAGGGGCAGGGAGAAGCTCCAGGCGAGGAACTCGAACTGGGTGGCCACGTTGTTCTGGATGATGAAGACCAGCAGCAGGATCAGCACGACCACGCCCACGACCAGCGCGGCCCACACCGTCCCGGAGACGCCGCGCTTGGCGGGGGTGTCCAGAGCGGGGTCCACCACGGGGTCGTAGGTCCCCGCGTACTCGCTCGTTCCCGTCTCCTCACCGCGCGCGGTGCCTCCGGTGGGCGACGCCGCCCGCCCGGCCCCCGTGGGCGCGGCACCCGCGGTTCCCGTCTGGTGTGCGCCGGACCCCGTGACCGCATGCTGGTCGAGGGCACCGTCCGCGTGGTCGCCGCGCACCGGCCCGCGGTTCTGCGGAGGCAGCCCGCCGTGGACGGGACCGGCGCCGGCGGGGGCGGCAGCGGCGTCGTCGGTGGGGACGCGGGGTGCGGCTGAACGTTCGTGCGGGGTGTTGCTCACTGGGTGCCTCCCGGGGGTCGCGTGGTGGTGGGTCCAGCGTAGGCCAGGTGCGCTCCGAGCACAGGGGCGGGGCAGGGCGGCGCGACACGCCCGTAAAATCACGACACGCTTGCGATCTCCTGACATGTCGCACGGAATCGGTTATCGCTGGGTAACCTTTCGTTCATTGTGAGACGCACCACAATCAACGGTGACGCCAGTCACGGCTCGGGGTGACCACTTCCGAGGGTGCAACGCACATTCCATGGGCACCACATCAGGAGGAAACGACATGGGCAAGTACACCTTCAAGGGCAAGGCCGCCGTCTCCGTCGCGGCGATCGCAGCACTCACTCTGACCGGCTGCGCCAGCGTGGGCGGCGGCGGGGACCAGGGTGGCGGTGAGAGCAGCGCGGCGGGCCAGGAGGGCGGCGTCGTGACCGTCGCGGAGACCAACGCGTTCTCCGGCGCCAACCCGAGCTACACCAAGACCAACCTGGACATCAACAACAAGATCGCCCAGATGACCCGCGAGGGCTTCTACACCGTGGACACGGAGCAGAAGATCCAGCCCAACGAGGGCTTCGGCACCTACAAGAAGATCTCGGACGACCCGCTCACGGTTGAGTACGAGCTCAAGGACCCGCAGTGGTCGGACGGCAACAAGATCGACAAGGCGGACCTGCTGCTCGAGTGGAGCATGCTCTCCGGCTACGCCAACGACTCCAGCGAGGACGGCAAGACCGGCAAGGACTACTTCTCGATCGCCGGCTCCACGGACATCCTGGGCACCACCGAGATGCCCACGTTCTCCGAGGACGGCAAAAAGATGACCCTCACGTGGGGCAAGCCCAACGCGGACTGGGAGATCGGCTTCGGCGGCGTGACCGAGCCCGCCCACGTGGTCGCCAAGAAGGCCGGCATGACCGAGGACGAGCTGCTCAAGGTGCTCGAGAACCAGAAGAAGGGCGATCCCAAGAAGCCCCAGAAGCAGCCGGAGCTGGAGAAGATCGGCAAGGCCTGGGACACCGCCTTCAACTTCACCTCCATGCCGGACGACAAGGACCTCCTGGTCTCCAGCGGCCCGTTCAAGATCGAGAACATCGTGGAGAACAACTCCGTCACGGTGAAGAAGAACGAGAACTACACGGGCGACATGCCCGGCAAGCTGGACGAGATCACGGTGCGCACCATCTCCGATCCCACCGCCCAGATCCAGGCGCTGCGCAACGGCGAAGTGGACATCATGCAGCCGGGCAACGTCAACAAGGACACCCTGGACCAGGTCCAGCAGATCGAGAACGTGAACGTGCAGAAGGGCGACCAGCTCGCGTACGACCACTTGGACCTGAACTTCGGCTCGGACGTTTTCAAGGACCAGAAGGTGCGCGAGGCGTTCCTGAAGACGATCCCTCGCCAGCAGATCGTGGACCAGCTCATCAAGCCGGTCAAGGACGACGCCTCCGTGCTGAACTCCCAGATGTACGTATCCAGCCAGAAGGACGAGTACGGCAAGGCCGTGGAGAAGAACGAGGCCGAGTCCATGTACGGGGAGGTGGACATCGAGGGCGCCAAGGAGCTGCTCGGCGGCAAGACGCCCACCGTGCGGATCCTCTACAACAACCAGAACCCCCAGCGCGTGGACACCTTCCAGCTCATCAAGGAGTCCGCGGAGAAGGCCGGCTTCAAGGTCTCGGACATGGGCGACCCCAACTGGTCCGAGAAGCTCGCGGACGGTGACTACGACGCCTCCCTGTTCGGCTGGGTCTCCCCGGGCGTGGGCACCGAGATGCTCTCGCAGATCTTCAAGACCGGCGGCGGTGGCAACTACACCAAGTACTCGAACAAGGACGTCGACAAGCTCGTGGACGAGGCCCGCACGAACCTGGACGAGAACTCGCGCGTGGACCAGATCGTGGACATCGACAAGCACACCTTCGAGGACGGGTACGGTCTGCCGCTGTTCCAGTCCGTGGGTTACGTGGCCACCTCGGACAAGATCGCCGGCGTGGACACCTACCAGCCCAACCAGACCGGTGTGTTCTGGAACGTCTCCGAGTGGAGCCGCAAGTAGGACTGCCGAGCTCCTGTTGACCGAGGCACTCCCCTCATGAGCACTGCGCGGGCGCGGATCTGCTGCGCCCGCGCAGTGTCGTGACCACCACTCGTACAGAGGCTGCGACATGATTTCTTACATTCTCAGACGGCTCGTCACCGCTGTCCTCATCCTGCTGGGCGCATCGTTCATCGTGTACCTCATGACGGCGGCGTCCGGAGACCCCCTGTGGGACCTCTACGGCAACCCCAACGCCCAGCAGCTGATCCCAGCGCGCGTGGAGGCCCTGAACCTGGACACCCCGCCCGTGCTGCGCTACTTCACGTGGCTCGGCGGCGCGGCCGGGTGCCTGGTGCCCTTCGCGGACACCTGCTCCCTGGGCGTGAGCCGGGACGGCCAGGAGGTCACGGACCTGCTGGCCTTCGCCATGACCCAGACCATCATGCTGGTCACGGTGGGCACCATCCTGGCCATCGTGGTGGGCATCACCCTGGGCATCGTCTCCGCCCTGCGCCAGTACTCCGGGCTGGACTACGGCATCACGTTCTTCACCTTCCTGTGCTTCTCCCTGCCGAGCTTCTGGCTCGCGGTGCTGCTCAAGGAGATCGTGGCCATCCAGTTCAACGACTTCCTGCAGGACCCCGTGATGTCCATGGGTACCATCGCGCTGATTTCGCTCGTGGCGGGAGCCATCTGGTTCCTCGTCTCGTTCGGGCAGATGCGCACCCGCCTGCTCATGGGCCTGCTCGGCTTCGCGGTGACCTTCGGGATCATCTACTTCGTGCTGGCCACCAACTGGCTCAACCACCCGTTCCTGGGCATCCCGCTGATCGCCCTCACGGGCATCCTGGTGGCGGTGATCGCCACCGTGCTGATCTCGGGGCTGCGCAACAAGCGCGCCCTCTACGCGGCACTGGGCACCGTGGTGGTGGGCCTGATCATCTACTTCCCGGTGCAGTACCTGTTCGCGGACGGCGGGCTGCTGACCGTGCTGCTCCTCACCGTGGTGATGATCGGCGTGGGTGTGGGAGCCGGCTTCCTGGCCGGTGGCTACGACCGCGGCCAGGGCGCACGGGTGGCCGGTGTCACCGGCTTCTTCGTGGCGCTGCTGATCGTCCTGGACCGGTTCATGCAGTCCTGGCCGGACTACGTGAACTCGAGCCACATCCGCGGCCGTCCGATCGCCACGGCCAACTCGGCCACCCCGGGCTTCACCGGTGACTTCTGGACCACCGGACTGGACCGGTTCACCCACCTGCTGCTGCCCACCATCTGCTTGACGCTGCTGGCGCTGGCCTCCTACTCCCGGTACTCCCGGGCCTCGATGCTCGAGATCATGGGCCAGGACTACATCCGCACGGCACGTGCCAAGGGTCTGTCCGAGCGCACCGTGGTCATGCGCCACGCCTTCCGCAACGCGCTGATCCCGCTGGCCACCCTGGTGGCCTTCGACATCGGCGGTCTGATCGGCGGCGCGATCATCACGGAAACCGTGTTCGCGTTCACCGGCATGGGACAGCTGTTCGTCCATGCTGTGCGCAACGTGGATCCCAACCCGGTGATGGGCGTCTTCCTCGTCACCGGCATCGTCGCCATGGTCTTCAACCTGATTGCCGACCTGGTGTACTCCGTACTCGACCCGCGCGTGAGGGTGAAATCATGAGCCAGCCCCAACCCATCGACATCCCGCAGACCGTGGAGCAGCATCCCGAGGCGGGTCAGAAGCCCCAGGACGTGCGCGGCAAGAGCCAGGGTCAGCTGGTGCGCGGACGCTTCTTCGGCAACACCGGCGCGGTCATCTCACTGGTGGTCCTGCTGTTCATCGTGCTGCTGTCCGTCACGTCCATCGGCATCGGTCCCATCCCGGGCTGGTGGAAGTGGGACCCGGACACCACGGGGCCCGTGGTGGACGGCGGCGAGCCCACCCTGAGCCTGCTGCCTCCGAGCATGGGGGAGCACCCCTTCGGTCAGGACAACCTGGGCCGCGACCTCTTCGCCATGGTCATGCAGGGCACGCAGTACTCGCTCATCGTGATGCTCGTGGTGGGCCTCATCACCGGCATCGTGGGCACCGTGATCGGCGGCCTGGCCGGGTACTTCCGCGGCTGGGTCGAGGCCGTGCTGATGCGCCTGACGGACGTCATCATCATCATCCCGCTGGTCATCATGGCCGCCCTGCTGGGCCGCATGGCCATCTCCTGGGTCCGCGCCCACGGCCTGCCGTCCTTCGCCACGGTCATCGCGCTGGGTCTGCTGATCGGCCTGGCGGCGTGGCCGGGCCTTGCCCGCCTGGTGCGCGGCGAGTTCCTGTCCCTGCGCGAGCGCGAGTTCGTGGACGCCGCCCGCCTCGCGGGGGCCTCCAGCGGCCGGATCATCTTCAAGCACATCCTGCCCAACACCGTGGGCGTGATCACCGTGAACATCACGCTGCTCATGTCCTCGGCCATCCTGCTGGAGACCTCGCTGTCCTACCTGGGTCTGGGCATCCAGGCCCCGGACTGGTCCCTGGGCCGGTTGATCAACGAGAACCAGACGGCGTTCGCCACCCGGCCGTGGCTGTTCTGGTGGCCGGGTGTGTTCATCGTGGCCATCGCGCTGACCATCAACTTCATCGGTGACGGTCTGCGTGACGCCTTCGACCCGCGCCAGCGCAAGTTCAACCCCAAGCGGGCCCGCGAGACGGGGGCCGGCCGTGCGGCAGCTCCCGCCGCGTCACCGCAGGCGGCGCAGTGACCCGCGTGCGCTCACACCGAGTACAGGACCACGCTCGCGGCGGTCAGCACCACGACCGTCGCGAGCGGGCCCGGTACGAGGCGGGTGGTGACGGGTTCGGGGTCGCCCTGCCGGGTGAAGACGTCCAGCTCGCCGGAGTCCACGCGACGCTGCCACTGGATGCGGACGCGATGGGCCGCGGCTCCGGAGGCGGTGGACGTCAAGTCACCCACGCGCACCGCCCCCTCGGGGCGGGCAATGGGGTGGTTGCGGTTCACGGCGTCGGCGTCGGAGCGGAATGCCGCCCCCGCACCAGCGGAGGGCAGCGCGAAGCTGGAGTACGAGCCCTGGTCCGTCACCACGGTCACCGCGAACCGGGTGCGCACGTCCACGATGCGCGCCCACGGGATGCCCACGGTGCGCGCGGGGTTGACCAGCCGCACCCCGCTCTCGTGGACTTCCAGCCGGGGTCGCCAGTACAGGGCGTGGGCGAGTGCCACCAGCGCGAGACCACCGCAGACCGCTCCCGCGTGCTGGGTGGCGGTGTGGCCCCAGCCGCCCACGAGCACCAGGACTCCCAGGACCACCAGGAATCCCGTCAGCCACGGCGTCGACGACGCGCGGAAGGTCTCGTGGTCAGGGGCGGGTCCGTCGCTTTCAGGCATGGCCACCATGCTAGGCAACGCGCGCGAGCCACGGCCGCGCGCCCAGTTCTCGACACGATGGAGCACACACGATGAGCACCTCGCACCAGCCCGACGGCATCCCCGAGGGCACCCCCGAGCCCCACGGCACCCCCGAGAACCCTGCGGCCTCCGGGCACGACGACGCCCGGGCCGCGGGCGCGCAGGCCGGACCGGCGGCGTCGTCCACCGGTGGCGCCGAGTCCACGCCCGGTGACGTCACCGCGGCAGAGCACAACGCACCCTGGAACGGCGCGCAGGCGGGGGACGGCCGTGTGGCGTCCCCGGACGCCGCCCCGGTCACGGGGGAGGGCGCGGCCGTGGCCGGTGCCACCGCGGTGGGTGCCGAGAAGAAGCGGGGCCGGCGTGCCCAGCGCAGCGAGCCCGCAACGCGGCGGAGCAGGGCCAGGACGACCGTGGCGCGCGGTGAGCCCGTGCTGAGCGTGCGCGGTCTGTCCGTGGACTTCGGCGTGGACCGGGAATGGGTTCCCGCGGCGGTCGACCTCACGTACGACGTGGCCGCGGGCGAGGTGCTCGCGATCGTGGGCGAGTCCGGCTCCGGAAAGTCCGCGAGCTCGATGTCCATGCTCGGGCTGCTGCCCTCCAACGCCCGCGTGAGCGGTTCCGCGAAGCTCGGTGGCACGGAGCTGATCGGACTGCGTGGCAGCGGGCTGCGGCGTGTGCGCGGCGAGGAGATCGCCGTGATCTTCCAGGAGCCCATGACCGCGCTGAACCCCGTGTACACGGTGGGGCAGCAGATCGTGGAGACCATCCGGCTGCACCGGGACCTCTCGCCGTCGGAGGCCACCGAGCGCGCGATGCAGATGCTGACCATGGTGGAGCTGCCGGATCCGGAGAAGGCCTTCCGCTCCTACCCGCACCAGCTCTCGGGCGGTCAGCGCCAGCGCGCGATGATCGCGCAGTCGCTGTCCTGCGATCCCAAGCTGCTGATCGCGGACGAGCCCACCACCGCCCTGGACGTGACCGTGCAGGCCGAGATCCTGGACCTCATCCGCAACCTCAAGGACCAGCTGGACTCCGCGGTCATCCTCATCACCCACGACATGGGCGTGGTGGCGGACCTCGCGGACAAGATCGCCGTGATGCAGAAGGGCGTGATCGTGGAGCAGGGCTCGGCGGAGCAGATCTTCAGCTCCCCCCAGCACCCCTACACGATCTCCCTGCTCGAGTCGGTGCCGCACCTGGGCGAGGGCGGCGAGTCGGACGAGTCCGTGGACCTGGCGGCGGTGCTCGAGCAGTCCATCGCATCCCCCACCGTCGTGGACCGCAGCACCGCGGAGGAAGCCTCCATGGACACCCTCGCGCAGCGGGTGGTCGCCCCGGTGCTGCAGCTCAAGGACGTGGCCATCGAGTACCCCAAGCAGGGGCGCAACCCCGCGTTCCGCGCGGTGGAAGGCGTGAGCATCACCGTGGCCTCGGGCGAGACCGTGGGTCTGGTGGGCGAGTCCGGTTCGGGCAAGACCACGATCGGCCGCGCGGCCGTGGGGCTGCTGCCCGTGGTCGAGGGCTCGCTGATCGTGGACGGCGTGGAGCTGGCCGGTGCGTCGCGCTCGACCCTCAACAAGGTGCGCAAGGACGTGGGCATGGTGTTCCAGGACCCGTCCTCGTCCCTGAACCCGCGCCTGCCGATCGGCGAGTCGATCGGTGAGCCCATGTACCTGGCCGGCGTGGCCAAGGGTGCGCAGCTGCAGACCAGGATCGAGCAGCTGCTGGACCAGGTGCGCCTGCCGCGCAACTACCGCAACCGCTACCCCCACGAGCTCTCGGGCGGCCAGAAGCAGCGCGTGGGCATCGCCCGGGCGCTGTCCCTCAAACCCAAGCTGCTCGTGGCGGACGAGCCCACGTCCGCGCTGGACGTGTCCGTGCAGGCCACGGTGCTGGACCTCTTCGAGGAGCTGCAGGCGGAGATGGGCTTCGCGTGCCTGTTCGTGACCCACGACCTCGCGGTCATCGACCGGCTGGCCAACCGGATCGTGGTCATGCAGCACGGGCACATCGTGGAGCAGGGCTCGCGTGAGGCCGTGCTGCGCCACCCGGAGCAGGAGTACACCAAGCGGCTGCTCGCGGCCGTCCCGGTGCCCTCGCCCGAGGCGCAGCGTGTGCGCCGCGAGCTGCGGCAGCAGATGGCCCACCACGTGTCCTGAGCACCGCAGATTCCCGCGGCCCGGTCCGTGCCCCCGGGGGTGGACCGGGCCGCGTCGTGCCGTGGCCCTGCCTGCCTGCTCGGCCGGCCCGGCGGGGGCCCGTGTGCACCGCGCCAGGACACCCATGCGGCTCCCTGCCGCGCCACCTAGACTGCCCAGCATGACTGACACCACACGTCTGACCGCCGTCCTCGACCGCCTGATCCGCGAGCGGGACTCCTTCCTGGTCTCCGCGCGAGCCCTCTCGCCAGAGCAGCTGCGCGGCCCGTCCGACTGCGAGGAGTGGGACCGCGCCCACGTGGTCGCCCACCTCGCGTCCAACTCCCGTGCCCTCGTGAACCTGGTGGACTGGGCCACCTCGGGGGAGCCCAAGCCCATCTACTCGTCGCGGCACGAGCGCAACCGTGAGACCGACGAGCTCGCGCAGCTGCCCCCGGAGCAGCTGCTGCGGACCTTCGTGGAGAACAGCCAGTACCTGGCCGAACAGTGCGAGCGGCTCAGCGGCCCCCTCGAGGTGGAGGAGCTGGACCTCAACGGCAAGACCGTTCCCTCCGTGGGGATTCCCACCGTGTGGATCTCGGAGCTCGTGCTGCACCACCAGGACCTGAACACCGGGTGGACCGTGGCGCAGGCGGAGCCCGAGTCCCAGCTCAACGCCCTGGAGGGCGCGGTCCGTGCCATGCGCGCCAAGGGCGCACCGGGCATGACCCTGCGCACCACCGAGCACGACGAGTGGATCCTCGGTGACGGCGGTCAGCTCGTGACCGGTGACCGGGTGGGCATGGTCATGTGGCTGGCCCGCGGCGACGCGCAGGGTGTCTCCTCCGAGGGACCGCTCCCGGAGCTGCCCGAGTGGTGAACCGCCCCCGGACCGGGTGCGCTCAGGAGAACAGCGTGAGCACGTAGACCGAGAACAGCACCAGGTGGGCCGCCCCGTGCACGGCCGTGACGCGGGGTGCTGCGAACGTGAGGATGGAGAGCAACAGGCTCAGCCCCAGCAGCATGAGGTTCACGGGGCTCTCGGCGAGCACCACGGGCTGGCCCGTGATCAGGCCGATGACGAGCACCGCCGGGATCGTCAGCCCCAGGGTGGAGACCAGCGCCCCGTGGCACAGGTTGCTGACCCGCTGCATCTGACCGGCCCGCGCCGCGCGCACCGAGGTGATGGACTCGGGCAGGAACACGATGGCGGCGATCAGCACCCCGGCCAGGGCGGGCGGGGCACCCAGCCGGCCCAGACCGTCGTCGAGCAGGGCGGCCATCTCGTGCGAGAGCAGCACCACCGGCAGGGCGGTCGCCACCAGGAGCGCGAGCCGCACAGCCACCTCGCCGCGCGGCCCCGTGGCGGAGCCCGTGCGGTCCGTCTCCCGCGCAGCCGCGACCGGCTCCGGGCGGAAGCGGCGGTCCACCTCCGTGAAGTCCGCCGCCTGCGCACCGGTCTGGCGGACCAGGAAGAACGCGTAGGTCCCGACGGTGAGCGCGACCACCGGGATCTGCTGCCAGGTGCGGTAGGCACCGTCCGTGCCGATGGCCGCGGGCAGCGCGAAGGCAAGCGCGCCCAGCACCGTGAGCAGGCTCAGGTAGACGGAGACCCCCGCGCGGTGGTGCTCCAGGTGGCCGTGCCGCAGTCCTCCCACCAGCAGGCACACGCCGATCACGAGGTTCAGGATGATCATGGACACGGCCATGACGGAGTCCCGGGCGATCGTGGAGTGCTCGCCCGGGCCGAGCATCACCGCGCAGATCAGCACCACTTCGATCACCACGATCGACAGGGTGAGCACCAGGGAGCCGTACGGGTCGCCCAGCCGGTCCGCGAGCCGCTCCGCCTGGTGCACCACCCCGCCCGCCGCCACGAGGATCACGCCCACGATCAGCACGAGAGCGGTGACCAGCCGCCCGGCGGGGACGGGCGGGGGCAGGAAATCCCCGAGGAGCTGCAGGACCAGGACGGCGCCCCACCCGGTGAGCAGGCGCGCAATGGCCGTGGGAGTCAGGACGTGGTGCAGGGTGGTCTTCACGAGGGACCTCGTTCCTCGGGCCCGCGTGGGCGGGCCCGGTCGCGGGGTCGTCCCCAGGTGGTGTCAGACAGTGCGGGGTACGGGTCGTCCCGTGTCCCGGCGTGCGAGTGCGCTCAGTCGCGCACGCCGAACAGCCACGGCTCGGCGCGGTCCGTGTGGGGGTCGTCGAAGTTCACGAACGTGCGGCCCTTGGCCTCCACGGCCTTGTACTCCTGCACGACTTCCAGGCTCAGGCGCTCGCGGTGCTCGACCTCCGCGATCACGGCCGAGGCGCCGGAGCGGTCGGGGAGGGTGGCCGGGTAGGCCAGTGCGGCCACCAGAGTGGTGGGCGCTTTCTCCCGGGCGGTGGCCCGCAGGGAGTCCAGGATCTCCTCGGGGGACAGGCCCTCGGGGTCCACGGAGTCGAGCTCGAACTCGCCGTCCTTGCCGCCCGTGACCAGGAAGGCCGGGAACGCGCCGAACTGGGAGACCTGGTCCTCCACGACCGCCTGCACGTGGCTCAGCGCGGTGTCCACCGACTCCACGGCGGAGTCCGAGACCCACTGCCGCCACGCGTTGTCGTGATCGGCCCGGGCGCGGGCGGCCTCCGCCTTGGTCATCCGGGACGTGCCCCGGGACGGCGTGGAGCGGCGTCGTGAAGAGTGTGCGGAGGACTGGGCCACGGAGGAGGACTCCTTAGGAAGACAGGGGTGTGCTCAGACCAGGGTAGGCGCTCGCTAGACTGGATCGGAACCGCTGAAGCCAATCCCAGGAGCATGCATGTCTGCGATCGATCGCGAACAGGTGGCGCACCTGGCGGAGCTGGCGCGGATCGAGATGACGGACGAGGAACTGGCCCGGGTGGCCGGGGAACTCGAACTCATCGTCTCGTCCGTGGCCTCCGTCAGCCAGGCCGCCGGACCCGACGTCCCCGCCACGAGCCACCCCCTGCCGCTGCAGAACGTCTTCCGCGAGGACGTGGTGGGTCAGACGCTCACCCAGGAGGAGGCCCTCCTGAACGCCCCGGACGGCCAGGACGGCAAGTTCCGTGTTCCCGCGATCCTGGACGGTGAGTGAGCATGAGCGAGCAGATCATCGAACTCTCCGCCGCCGAGCTGGCGGGCAGGCTCGCCGCCGGCGAGATCTCCTCCGTGGACGCCGTGCAGGCCCACCTGGACCAGATCGAGGCCACGGACGGCGCGGCGCTGGACGCCGAGGACCGCTCCCGCGGCACGGCCGGGCTGAACGCCTTCCTGCACCGCAACACCGAGGAGGCGCTGCGCGTTGCCCGTGAGGTGGACGAGGCCCGCGCCCGCGGCGAGGAGCTGCCCGAGCTGGCCGGTGTGCCGGTCGCGGTCAAGGACCTCATCGTCACGAAGGGCCAGCCCACCACAGCGGCCTCCCGCATGCTCGAGGGCTTCATGAGCCCCTACGACGGCACCGTGACCCGCAAGCTGCGCGCGGCGCGGATGCCCATCCTGGGCAAGACCAACCTGGACGAGTTCGCCATGGGCTCCTCTACGGAGCACTCCGCGTTCGGCCCCACCCGCAACCCGTGGGACCTCACCAAGATCCCCGGCGGCTCCGGTGGCGGCTCGGCCGCGGCGGTCTCCGCGTTCCAGGCCCCGCTGGCCCTGGGCACGGACACCGGCGGCTCCATCCGCCAGCCCGCGGCCGTGACCGGCACCGTGGGCGTGAAGCCCACCTACGGCTCGGTGTCCCGCTACGGCGTGATCGCCATGGCGTCCTCGCTGGACCAGGTGGGCCCGTGCTCGCGCACGGTGCTCGACGCCGCCCTGCTGCACGAGGTCGTGGGCGGCCACGATCCCGCGGACTCCACCTCCCTCACCGATCCCGTGGGCGGCTACGCGCAGGCCGCGCGTGCCGGCGCCGCGGACGGCGGGCTCAAGGGCCTGCGCGTGGGCGTGGTCAAGCAGCTCACCGGAGCGGGCTTCCAGGCCGGTGTGCAGCAGCGCTTCGAGGAGTCCCTCGAGCTGCTGCGCGCGGCCGGTGCGGACATCGTGGAGGTGGAGACCCCCAACTTCCAGTACGCGCTGGGCGCCTACTACCTGATCATGTCCTCCGAGGTCTCCTCCAACCTGGCCAAGTACGACGGCGTCCGGTTCGGTCTGCGCGTCACGCCCGAGGGCACCCCGACCATCGAGAAGGTCATGGGCGCCTCGCGCGCCGCGGGCTTCGGGGACGAGGTCAAGCGCCGCATCATCCTGGGCACCTACGCCCTGTCCGCCGGGTACTACGACGCCTACTACGGCTCCGCCCAGCAGGTGCGCACGCTCGTGCAGCGTGACTTCGCCGCGGCGTTCGAGAAGGCCGACGTGCTGATCTCGCCCACCGCCCCCACCACCGCGTTCGACATCGGCGGGGTGGACGAGTCCGCGGACCCCATGCAGATGTACCTCAACGACATCGCCACGATCCCCACCAACCTGGCGGGCATTCCCGCGATCTCGCTGCCCGGTGGACTGGCACCCGAGGACGGGCTGCCCGTGGGCATCCAGTTCATGGCACCGGCCCGGGAGGACGCCCGCGTGTACCACGCCGGCGCCGGGCTGGAGCGGCTGCTCGCCGAGCAGTGGGGCGGCCCGCTGTGGCAGCACCGCGGGGACGTGGCCGGGACCGTTCGTGACTTTGCGGCCACCGCCGCGCAGGGAGGCAAGTGATGAGCCAGGACGTGCTGTCCTTCGAGGAGGCCCTCGAGCGCTTCGACCCCGTGCTGGGGTTCGAGGTGCACGTGGAGCTGAACACGAAGACCAAGATGTTCGACGCCGCGCCCAACGTGTTCGGGGACGAGCCCAACACCAACACCACCCCGGTGTCCCTGGGGCTGCCGGGTGTGCTGCCCGTGGTCAACGGCAAGGCCGTGGAGTCCGCGATCAAGCTGGGGCTCGCGCTGAACTGCTCGATCGCCGAGAAGTGCCACTTCGCCCGGAAGAACTACTTCTACCCGGACACGCCCAAGAACTTCCAGACCTCGCAGTTCGACGAGCCCATCGCGTTCGACGGGCACCTGGACCTCGAGCTGGAGGACGGCACCGAGTTCCGCGTGGAGATCGAGCGCGCTCACATGGAGGAGGACGCCGGGAAGCTGACCCACATGGGCGGTGACGCCGGGCGCATCCAGAACGCGCAGTACTCCCTGGTGGACTACAACCGCGCGGGTGTGCCGCTCATCGAGATCGTCACCAAGCCCATCGTGGGGGCGGGGGAGCGGGCTCCGGAGCTGGCGCGCGCCTACGTGGCGGCCATCCGCGAGATCGTGAAGAACCTGGGCATCTCGGACGCCCGCATGGAGCGCGGCAACGTGCGCTGCGACGCGAACGTGTCCCTGATGCCCAAGGGCGCCACGCAGTTCGGCACGCGCTCGGAGACCAAGAACGTGAACTCGCTGCGCGCCGTCGAGCGCACCGTGCGCTACGAGATCCAGCGCCACGCCGCGGTGCTCTCCGCCGGGGAGAAGGTCACGCAGGAGACCCGCTTCTGGCACGAGGACACCCGCTCCACCACGGCGGGCCGCCCCAAGTCGGACGCGGACGACTACCGCTACTTCCCCGAGCCGGACCTCGTGCCCGTGGTCACCACCGCGGAGTGGATCGAGGAGATCCGGGCCACGCTGCCCGAGCCGCCCGCCGAGCGCCGCAAGCGGCTCAAGGCGGACTGGGGCTACTCGGACGAGGAGTTCCGGGACGTCGTGAACGCCGGCGTGCTGGACGAAATCGAGCGCACGATTGCCGCGGGCGCCTCACCGGCCACCGCGCGCAAGTGGTGGATGGGCGAGATCGCGCGCCTCGCCAAGCAGCGCGAGGTCGAGATCGCGGAGCTGCCCGTGACCGCGGAGCACGTGGTGGAGCTGGACGGGCTGATCTCCGAGGGCAAGATCAACGACAAGCTCGCCAAGAAGGTCCTGGGCTTCGTGGTCGAGGGCGAGGGCACCCCGGCGGAGATCGTCGAGGCCCGCGGCCTGGCGGTCGTCTCCGACGACGGCGCGCTCTCCACCGCCGTGGACGACGCCATGGCGCAGATGCCGGACGTCGTGGAGAAGATCAAGGGCGGCAAGGTGCAGGCCGTGGGCGCCCTGATCGGCCCCGTCATGAAGGCCACGCGCGGTCAGGCGGATGCCGGTCGCGTGCGGCAGATCATCCTGGAGAAGCTCGGCGTGCAGGGCTGACGCTCTCGCGCTTCTGTCGGCCACGGCCCGGCTCCCCGAACGGGGAGCCGGGCCGTTGCGGTCTCGCGAGCGCCACACATCCTTGGCCTGCTGACCGGGGGTGGACCGCGCCGGTGGTGTGCGGTGCTCGGAGGCTGACCCAGAAATGCGCGGCCACCGGAACCGCCGGTGCGGGTGGGGCTCGGACACCGTCCGGACGGGCGCCCGATGGGGTCCTGGGTGCCCGGGGCTCAGCCCGTGCGGTCCTCGCTGAGCTCCCACTCGTGCAGCCCGTGCGCCACGGCGGAGTCCGTGCTCACGATCCCGTCGATGCGCTCGCGGATCGCCCGGTCCTCGGCCCGGGAGCGGCACACACCGGCGGGGGCGTCCGAGGCCACGGGGCACCATGCGTACGCCCCGCCCCGGGTGTTGGAGCTCGGAGCCCAGGCCAGGTCACTCACCCACCACTGCCCGTCTGCTCCGCGGGCGAACTGGAAGCGGGCCAGGAGGCCCTGGTTGTTGCTCTCGTTCGAGGGCGGTGCGGACTCGGTGACGTTGTTGCCCACTCCATAGACGATCCATGTGCCGCGGTGGTTCTCGATGGGCTGCACGCTGTGGGAGCCGTGTCCGTACACGGCGTCGAAGGCCCCGGACTCCGCAAGGGCGTGCGCGGTGCGCTGCTGGTAGGCGTCCGCGGTGTCCGTGTACTCCGTGATGGAGTGCATTGCGGCGACCACCACGTCCGCCCCCTGCTCGCGGGCCTTCTCCGCCTGCGCCACGGTGTGCGCCACGTCCTGGGCTGCGGTGTCCTCGCCCACGCGCGGGTCCGCGCCGTCCCGCAGGCGGTCGATCCGCCACGGGGTGTCCTGGGGCTTCTCGTTGAGACTTTTGGTTCCCGTGACGACCGCCATCCGCCCGGTGGGGGTGTCCACGATCATGGGCTGCCCGGCGTCCTGCTCGTTCGCGTAGGTCCCGGTGTGCTGCAGCCCGGCGGCATCCAGGGCGGAGACGGTGCGCTCCACTTCGGCCACCCCCTGATCCACCGCGTGGTTGCTCGCGGAGGTGCACGCGTCGTATCCCGCGTCCTTCGCGGCCCGCAGGATCTCCGGGGGCACGTTGAACTCCGGGTAGGCCGAGTACGGCCCACCGGCTTCTGCCACGGGGGTCTCGGCCTGGCACACGGCCACGTCCGCCTCGTCCAGGTAGGGCTTCTGCTGCGCGAACAGGGGAGCGAAGTCGAAGTTCTCGCCGCCGTGCGTGGCGGGGTCCACGGCGAACCGGCTCCACAGCCCCTCGTGGAGCAGCAGGTCACCGGAGACCGCCAGGCTCATGCAGGTGTCCTCCGGGCACTCGGGTCCCCTGCCGGGGCCGGTGGCCCGTGACGCGGTCTCCTCGGGGGTCGACGACGCCGCGGGGCCGCCGCTCTGCCCGGGGTCCGGGGCCGTCCGGGGCGCGGAGCACCCCGTCAGCAGGAGCGCCCCCGCGCAGAGCACCGCAACGCCGGTCCGCAGGACGAACCGCGGCGATGAACGGGGGCGGGAGAGGTCGGCCATCCGGCGATGCTATCGCGAACGCGGGTGACGGGGGCCACCCCTGAGAGGTCACGCACGGACACGACAGCATTTAGGTCATGCATATCTGACGAAATTGCCGTTTTGGCTTCCGTTTCGGCTCCTCAAGAGGTTAGGCTTCCCTAAGTTCTGAAGTCGAGTGAGCGGGGACGGTCGTGGATCGAAGCACCAGCGGGCGGCACCACGGGGTGGCCTGCGTGGCGGACCGCGCGGTGTCCCTGGCCCACCGGATGATGTCCGGTGCGGGGCAGGCCGCCGTGGTGGCGTACCGGATGCCCGGTCAGCCGGTGCTGACCTCCGTGGCGCACGGCCTCACGGCCAGCGGGGAGCTGGTGCTGGCCGCCACCGTGGACACCGCATCGGTGGGGCCGGAGCTGCTGGTCACGGGGGAGTCCCTGGACGTGCGGATGGACATCACCAAGGTGGCTCCCGAGCCGGGGGTCCGGATCGTCGCCGCCACCGCCCACATGCTGGCCCGCCTGGAGTGGCTGGACCCCCTGGACGCCGAGCTCCTGGTGGGCACCGGCAAGGTGCCGGAGCTGGTGGCCGCCGTGGCCGCGGCACCGCGCGGGATGCTCGCCGTCCTGGACGTGGAGCGGGTGCTGCTGCACGACGGCTCGGGCGTGACGCCCATCGGGTACGGCGCCCTGCTGGAGCACCACGGCAGCGGGTGCGCCGGGACCGCGCAGGAGATCGAGGCCGCGGGTTTCGACGTGGTGGTGGACGTGGACCGGCTGGACCTGGCCAGCGTGTGCGACGCCGCGGAGCAGGGCTGGGTGCCGTGCCACCTGCTCACCCGCAAGCCGTCCGAGGGTGGGTGCGCGCACACGGTCGAGCGCGACTTCGTGGTGGACGTGGACCTCACCGGGGTCACCATCCTGCGCCACGGGGCGCGGCTCACGAGCGTCTACTTCGTCCCGTTCGTCTCGGAGTGCACCGGAGCGGCGGATCTCACCGACAATCTGCGCGAGCTGCTGGGGGCGCGTGTCGCGGCCTGAGCCGCCAGCGGGTGCCGGCCCCGCAGCGCACGACGAAGACCGCGAGTCGGGTGACTCGCGGTCTTCGTCATGGGTGAGGGACCGGGCCGGACGCGGTGCACGTGCTCCGGAGGGTGGGCTGCGGTGCCCTCTGGAACGGCCCGGGAATCGCTGCGGTGGCCGATGGGCCGCCGCAGAGGGGCCTTACGCGGCCTCGTAGCTGCTGCAGTCCGCGTCCGCGGTGACCTCGATGGAGGACGCCGTGCACATCAGGTCCTTGTTGTGCGTGCACTCGAGGCGCTGGCACGCACCCACCTGGCCGTTGGCCGTGGGGAGGCCGCCGCGGGCGTCCAGGGAGATGAACGTGGTGCAGGACGCGGCGGCGCCCTGGCCGCCCACCGTGATGGCGGGGGCGGTGCAGCCGTTGTCGTTGAAGGCGCAGCCGGTGGCGGTGCAGGTGGAAACAGCGGTGAGAGTTGCCATGATCTTCTCCTTCTGGTGCGGGTGGGCGGTGCCCGTCCCGGTGGTCGTGAAAGAAGAGTATGGGCATTCCAAGAATTCGGCTAGTAAGCAAAACCTTAGGGTACGGCATTGTTTTCTAATACCGCCGTGGGTTGCCCCGGTGAATTCAGGCAGGACTCAGTGGATTAGGAAAACGCATTGTTTCTTAATCAGGTCAGCACCAGACCGGACAGGGAGTACGCCGCGAAACCCGCGATGAAACCGATCAGGAAGTTGCGCGAGGCCAGGTTCACCAGCACGGACACCGCCGCTGCGAGCACCAGACGGGACAGCTGCACTCCGGAATCCGCCTCCAGCAGCGTGTAGGCCACCAGGATGAGCATGAGTCCCGCCGGAAGCAGCGCGGACAATTCCTGCAGGTCCTCGCGGTCGCGGTATCTGTGCGCCAGCTGCACGGGAATGAATCGCAGCGCAAAGGTGACGGCGGCGCACACTGCGATGGCGGCGAGCATCTCACACCCCGCTCTCGGGGATGGGTACACCGTGGCCGGAGCGCGGTCTCTTCACCATGAGCACGCACAGCAGGGCGTAGCAGAGCATGGCGCCGAGCAGGAACAGGTCGCGGGGCAGCAGCAGACCCACGCCGATGGAGACGAGGGCGGCCGCCAGGATCCTGGTCCGCTGCGCGGCCGCGGTGATGGCACCCACGAACAGCAGGGAGAAAAGTCCGGTGAGGGCGAAGTCGAATCCGTCCCACGAGGCGGGGACGAGCCCGCCGGCCACAGCGCCCACGGCCGCGCCGAGCACCCAGTAGAGGTGGGAGACGCCCTGGATCAGCATCAGCTCTCGCTCGGTGGTGGGGCGCACGCCGCTGGTGATGAGCGCGTAGGCCTCGTCGGTCAGCGCGTAGGGGCCGTAGAACCTGGCGAACGGTGTGCGCAGCAGGTGTGTGGGGTAGGAGAAGCCGTAGAACACGTGGCGGGCGTTGACCAGAAGGGTGGTCACGGTGATCTGGGCGAGTCCCGCGCTGGCGGCCACGAGGCCCACGAGCAGGAACTCGATGGACCCGGCGAAGACCACCAGGGCGGTGAGGGGAGCGAGGTGGGGCGCGAAACCCAGGGACACCGAGTAGGCGCCGAAGGCCATGCCCAGGGGCAGGTACCCCATGGCCACGGGCACGGTGACCCGCAGGGCCCAGGCGAGGCTGCCCTTCTCGGAGGTCATGCGGGCACTCCTTGCTGCCGACCGGTGGGGATCCTGGGTCACGGTAGCGCGGACGGCGCCCTGTCACGGCCCCGGGGTGGCCGAGGCCGTCTGTAATGTACGACACATGACTTCCGGTTACTCGATTCCCGAACAGCTCGTGGCCGTTCCTCGACTCAGCGGTCTGGCCGCCCACCGCGCGGGACCCGTGGTGGCCCTGCGGCAGGAGCTCTCCTCCGACGCCAAGCGCTACGTGAAGCACGCGTGGGCCGTGCCCCGTCACGGTGAGCCGGTGCAGCTCACCCACGGGGACCACGGAGTCCAGGAGGTCCGCCCCACGTCCTCGGGCTCCGTGTGGTTCACCTCTGACCGGCCCGTGGCCGGTGACGACGCCAAGCGCACCCGGCTGTGGCTGCTCCCCGAGCACGGCGAGGCACGCATGGTCCTGGACGCCCCGGAGGGGGTGTCGAACCTCGAGCTCGGCGGTGACCGGCTGTTCTTCGTCTCCGGCCTGTACCCCGCGGCACGGGGTGCCCAGGACGAGTTCGCGCGCAACCGCGAGATCCACGACCGCCGCGACGAGACGGGGGTCAGTGGCATCCTCTACGACAGCGCGCCCATGCGCTTCTGGGACCACGACCTCCCCGCTGCGCAGGACGCGCTGTGGTTCCTGGACACCGCCGCCGTGGCGGGCGGCGTCGACCCCGTGGCGGCCGTGCGGCGGGTGGAGCTGCCCGAGGGTCGGCTGGGCCAGTACACCGTGGCCCCGGACGGCACGTGGGTGCTCGCCACGGTCTCCACCCTGCTGCCGGAGGGCACGCAGCGCTCGCAGCTGTGGCGGCTGCCGGTGGCCGCCGAGCACGGGGAGGAGGCGGTCCTGCTGCACGACACCGACGAGGCGGAGATGTGGGCTCCCGCCGAGATCAGCCCCGACGGCACCCGGGCGCTGCTCGGGCGCCAGCTGCTGTGGCGCGAGGGCGTGAGCATGGCCGTGTCCGTGTGGGTGCACGACCTCGCGAGCGGCGAGGAGACCGAGGTGGTCCCCGCGGACGAGCACTGGGCGCAGGACCCGCACTGGGTGGACGACGAGACCTTCGTGTGCACCGCCGACCACCGCGGCCGCGGCATCGTGCTGCGCGTTCGCTGCCCCCGGGGCGGCGCGAGCACGGTAGAGACGGCCGCGGGTGGCCCGGACCAGGACGAGACCTACTCCTCGGTGCAGGTCGCGGGCGACGAGCTGGTGGGACTGCGCGCGAGCTACGCCCACCCCTTCGAGCTCGTCCGGTGGCCGGCGACGGCTGCGGCCGGCTCGGCCGAGTCGGCGCCCGTGGCGGGCCTCGTCCCTGACCACGAGGTCCCCGGCCGCCTGGAGGAGGTCACCACCACGGCGGAGGACGGCACGGAGATCCGGGCGTGGCTCGCTCTGCCCCGCACGGAGGACGACGCCGCACGGCACCCGCTGCTCGTGTCCGTCCACGGTGGGCCGTGGGGCTCCAACAACCAGTGGAGCTGGCGCTGGAACCCGTGGCCGTTCGTGGCCCAGGGCTACGCGGTGCTGCTGCCGGACCCGGCGATCTCCACGGGCTACGGACAGACGATGATCGACCGCGGTCAGCAGGAACTGGGTGGCGCGCCGTTCACGGACGTCATGGCCCTGACCGAGGCCGCCACCGAACGCCCCGACATCGACCCCGAGCGGCAGGCCCTGATGGGCGGGTCCTACGGCGGGTACATGGCCAACTGGGTGGCCACCCACACGGGGGACCGGTTCCGGTGCATCGTCACGCACGCGTCCCTGTGGAACCTGGACACCATGGGCGCCACCACCGACAACACCCTGTGGCGCGAGGCCATGGGGCCCTCCCAGGCGGGCACCTACTCCCCGCACCGGTTCGCGGAGGACATCGAGGTGCCGCTGCTGGTGATCCACGGGGACAAGGACTACCGCGTGCCCATCTCCCAGGGCATCGAGCTGTGGGCGGACCTGCAGCAGCGCACCGCGGTGGAGGGGCACCGCTTCCTGTACTACCCGGACGAGGGGCACTGGATCCTCAAGCCGGCCAACGCGCGCACGTGGTACGAGACCGTGCTCGCGTTCGTGGGTGAGCACGTGCTGGGGCAGGAGCAGGAGCGGCCCGAGCTGCTGGGCTGAGCGGAGAGATCCGTCACGCGTGTGCGGGTGCGTGGGCGGAGGGGAGTAGAATCACCACGATTCCCCTCTGCCTCTACCTGCGAAGAGAGACTCGTGTATGTCTGAAAACACCGCCCAGCGCGCCGATCTGCGCAACGTGGCCATCGTGGCCCACGTTGACCACGGCAAGACCACCATCGTCGACGCCATGCTCCAGCAGACGCACGCGTTCTCCAGCCACGGAGAGGTCGAGGAACGGGTCATGGACTCCGGCGACCTGGAGCGCGAGAAGGGCATCACGATCCTCGCCAAGAACACCACGGTGTTCTACGACGGGCCCGCCGCGAACGGCGAGACCATCACCATCAACGTGATCGACACCCCGGGCCACGCGGACTTCGGCGGCGAGGTGGAGCGCGGACTGTCCATGGTGGACGGCGTGGTGCTGCTCGTGGACGCCTCCGAGGGCCCGCTGCCCCAGACCCGCTTCGTGCTGCGCAAGGCCCTCGAGGCCAAGCTGCCCGTGATCGTGGTCGTCAACAAGGTGGACCGCCCCGATGCCCGCATCGAGGAGGTCGTCTCGGACACCATGGACCTGCTGCTGGGCCTGGCCTCGGACATCGCCGAGGACAACCCGGACCTGGACCTGGACGCCGTGCTGGACGTCCCCGTGGTCTACGCCTCCGGCAAGGCCGGGCGCGCCTCCACGGACCAGCCCGCCAACGGCGAACTGCCGGACAACGAGGACCTCGAGCCGCTGTTCAAGACCATCATCGAGCACATCCCGGCGCCGTCCTACAACCCCGAGGGCGTGCTGCAGGCCCACGTGACCAACCTGGACGCCTCCCCGTTCCTGGGTCGTCTCGCGCTGCTGCGCATCTTCAACGGCACCCTCAAGAAGGGCCAGACCGTGGCCTGGGCGCGCCAGGACGGCACCATCAAGAGCGTGCGGATCTCCGAGCTGCTCGCCACCAAGGGCCTGGACCGCGTGCCCGCGGAGAGCGCCGGCCCCGGTGAGATCGTGGCCGTGGCGGGCATCGAGGACATCACCATCGGTGAGACCCTCACGGACCTGGAGAACCCGGAGCCGCTGCCCCTGATCACCGTGGACGATCCCGCGATCTCCATGACCATCGGCATCAACACCTCCCCGCTGGCCGGGCGCGTCAAGGGCGCCAAGGTCACCGCGCGCCAGGTCAAGGACCGCCTGGACAAGGAGCTGATCGGCAACGTCTCGCTGAAGATCCTCCCCACCCAGCGTCCGGACGCGTGGGAGGTCCAGGGCCGCGGCGAGCTCGCCCTGGCCATCCTGGTGGAGCAGATGCGCCGCGAGGGCTTCGAGCTCACCGCGGGCAAGCCCCAGGTGGTCACCAAGACCGTGGACGGCAAGGTCCACGAGCCCTACGAGCACATGACCATCGACGTCCCCGAGGAGTACCTGGGTGCGGTCACGCAGCTGATGGCCGGGCGCAAGGGCCGCATGGAGAGCATGAGCAACCACGGCACCGGCTGGGTGCGCATGGAGTTCAAGGTCCCCTCCCGCGGTCTGATCGGCTTCCGCACCAAGTTCCTCACGGACACCCGCGGCGCGGGCATCGCCTCCTCCTACGCGGACGGCTACGAGCCGTGGGCCGGGGAGATCGAGTACCGCACCAACGGCTCCATGGTCGCGGACCGCGCCGGCGTGGTGACCCCGTTCGCCATGATCAACCTGCAGGAGCGCGGCTCGTTCTTCGTGGAGCCCACCTCCGAGGTGTACGAGGGCATGATCGTGGGCGAGAACTCCCGCGCGGACGACATGGACGTGAACATCACCAAGGAGAAGAAGCTCACCAACATGCGTGCGGCCTCCTCGGAGACGTTCGAGAACCTCACCCCGCCGCGCAAGCTCACGCTCGAGGAGTGCCTCGAGTTCGCCCGCGAGGACGAGTGCGTGGAGGTCACCCCGGAGGCCATCCGCATCCGCAAGGTGGTCCTGGACGCCAACGAGCGGCTCAAGGTCGCCCGTCAGCGGGCGCGCGCCTAATCGTGGTCGACCCGAAGTACCCGGGCGGGGGACACGCCATCGCGGGCGCGGCGGACACGCTGCTGCCCGCGGGTGTGGACCCCGCCCGGGCGCGTCTGCTCTTCGTCCACGCCCACCCGGACGACGAGGCGATCAACACCGCCGCGTCCTTGGGCCACTACAGCGGCCTGGGCGCCACCACGGTGCTGCTGACCATGACGCGCGGTGAGCGCGGGGAGGTCATCCCGCCCGCGCTGCGCCACCTCGAGGTGGGCCAGCCGGGCTGCCCGGACACGGACGGCACCGCCCTGGGGCTGTACCGGATCGCCGAGCTCGACGCCGCCGCGGCCGCCATGGGTCTCACGGACCGGTTCTACGCGGGAGAGCCTCCCGCCCTGGACGCGTCTGTGGGCTTCGCCAACGGCGCGGGGAAGTACGTGGACTCCGGCATGAGCTGGGGCCCCGACGGCTTCGCCCAGCCGGCAGCGGACGTCTCCCCGGCCGCGCTGACGGCTGCGGACCCGGACGAGGCCGCGGCCCACGTGGCCGCCGCGATCCGTGCACTGCGTCCCCACGCCGTGATCACCTACGCGGACGACGGCGGCTACGGCCACCCCGACCACGTGGCCACCCACCGGATCACCGTGCGCGCGGTCGAGGCGGCCGCCGCGTCCGACGACGCCGAGGACCCCGCGTGGGACGTGCCCCTGACCTGGGGGATCGAGTCCGAGGTGGACCCGACGGATACGCGTCCCCAGGCCGCGATCCACGGGGACCTCGCGGTCAAGCGCGCCGCCATGGCCGCGCACGCCACGCAGATCGTGCTCGCGGAGGACCTCGACGATCCCTCGTACACGATGTCCAACGGCGTGCCGCAGACGATCCACTCCACGGAGACCTTCCGGCTGCTCCGAGGGGACCGGGGATGAGCGGGCAGGGCACCCCGCGCCGCGCTGCCCCCTGGGCGGCCAACTCCTCCGTCCCGCGCACCGGCTCCACTGACGAGGCGCCCGCCGGGTCCTCGGAGCGTGCCGCCACGGGGCCCGTGGACGGCGTGGCATCCGTGTCCACGCACGACACCTCCGCCGAGCGCACTTCCGGGGTCGGCTCCGACGCGGAAACCGTTGCGCACGGTGACACCGCAGAGACCGTCGCGGCCCGTGAGCGGCCGGGAACGGCGTCGTCGGTGCTGACCGCCGTGCTCACGGGGCTGCTGGTCGGCGCGGTGGCCACGGCCATGCACGGGAACATCTGGTACCTGGACGGCTGGTGGCTGCCGTGGGGACTCGTGTTCTCCGGTGCGCTGCTGCTGAGTGCCAGCGTGTGGTGCGGCACGTCCACCGAGCGTGTGTGGGCGGCGGCGGTGCCCGGACTCGTGACCTACGTGATCGCGTGGGCCGGGGCGTACCTGCGAGAGGGCTCCGCACTGGTGGTCACCACGTGGCAGGCCCCGATCGGCGTGGTGGGGATCCTGTGGTTCGTGGTGGTCTTCGTGGCCGTCATGTGCTCCGTGATTATGACGGGCCGTTGGCTCGTGCGCCGGCGGGCGCGGTAGCGTCGGGAGCCCGTCGCTAGAATGAACGACAACTTGGGAACTGAAGGAAAGGTCCGTCACCCGTGACTTACGTGATTGCTCAGCCCTGCGTGGACGTCAAGGACAAGGCGTGCGTGGAGGAGTGCCCCGTGGACTGCATCTACGAGGGTGAGCGCACGCTCTACATCCACCCGGACGAGTGCGTGGACTGCGGTGCGTGCGAGCCGGTGTGCCCCGTGGAGGCCATCTACTACGAGGACGACACCCCCGAGGAGTGGGCGGACTACTACAAGGCCAACGTGGAGTTCTTCGACGACCTCGGCTCCCCGGGCGGGGCCGCGAAGCTCGGCAACACCCACAAGGACCACCCGCTGATCGCCGCACTGCCCCCGCAGAACCAGGACTGATCCGGTGAGCGAGCGGCGCGGCTTCGGCCTGGACCTGCCCGACTACCCGTGGAACGCGCTGGCCCCGTACCGGGAGCTCGCGCAGCAGCACCCGGACGGTGTGGTGGACCTGTCCATCGGGACCCCCGTGGACCCCACGCCACTGGTGGTCCAGGACGCCCTCGCGGCCGCCGCGGACGCTCCCGGCTACCCCACCACGCACGGCACGCCCGCGCTGCGGGAGGCCGTGGTCGCGTGGTACGCCGAGCGGCGCGGTGTTCGCGGGCTGGACCCGGAGGCCGTGATGCCCACCGTGGGCTCCAAGGAGCTCGTGGCGTGGTTGCCCCTGCTGCTGGGGCTCGGCCCCGGCGACGTGGTGGTGCGCCCCGTGGTGGCGTACCCCACCTATGACATCGGGGCGCGGCTCGCTGGCGCCGAGTCCGTGGCCGCCGACTCCCTGGACGAGCTGGAACCGTCCGTGCGCGAGCGCGTGCGCATGGTGTGGGTCAACTCCCCGGGCAACCCCACGGGCATCGTGCGCGACGCCGCCTCGCTGCGTGAGCTCGTGGACCAGGCGCGGGCGCAGGGTGCCGTGGTGGTCTCGGACGAGTGCTACGCGGAGCTGGGCTGGGGCCGGTGGGATCCCGCGGAGGGCGGGGAGCCCGTGCCGTCCGTGCTGGACCCGCGGGTCAGCGGCGGGGACATGTCCCTGCTGCTCAGCGCGTACTCGCTGTCCAAGCAGTCGAACCTGGCCGGCTACCGCGCCGCGTTCCTGGCCGGGGATCCCGCACTCATGCCGTCCCTGATCAACTCGCGCAAGCACGCGGGGATGATCGTGGCCTACCCCGTGCAGGAGGCCATGCGCGTGGCCCTGGGGGACACCGCTCACGTGGCGGCGCAGAAGAGCCTGTACCGGCAGCGTCGTGCCGCGCTGAAGCCCGTGGTGGAGGCGTTCGGACTGAGCATCGAGCACTCCGAGGCGGGGCTGTACCTGTGGGGCGCGGCGGGGGAGGACACCTGGACCACCGTGGAGCGCTTTGCCCACCTGGGCATCGTGGTGGGGCCCGGGACGTTCTACGGCGAGGCCGGGCACGGCTTCGTCCGGCTGTCCCTGACCGCCACGGACGAGCGCATGGCGGCGGCCGTGCAGCGCCTGGAACGGGCGGTCTGACAGCACCCCGCGCACCGGGGCAAGTGGAATCACGCTCGCACTAGCGAGTAGGTTGGTGCAGGATCACACCGTGTCCCGTCCGGTGTCCGTGCCCTCCCGCCGCCACGACGGTGTGGCGGCGTGTGAGGACACACCGATCAGCGGAACACCCGAGAAAAACGTGAAGGACTCACCATGGCAGAGGCCAAGAAGAACACCGGCAAGGTGGAACTGAGCTACGACAAGGACAAGACCCTGGACCTCCCCGTGCTGGAGGTGACCGAGGGCAACAAGGGCTACGGCATCGGCTCGCTGCTCAAGGAGACCGGCAACGTCAGCTTCGACCCCGGTTTCGTGAACACCGCGAACACCCGCTCCTCGGTGACCTACATCGACGGCGCCCAGGGCATCCTGCGCTACCGCGGCTACCCCATCGAGGAGCTCGCGGAGCACTCCAACTTCCTGGAGACCGCCTACCTGCTGATCTACGGCGAGCTGCCCACGCGTGAGCAGTACGAGGACTTCCAGCACCGGATCACCACGCACACCATGGTGCACGAGGACATCAAGCTGTTCTTCAACGGCTTCCCGCGCTCCGCGCACCCCATGCCCGTGCTCTCCTCGGCGGTCTCCGCGCTGTCCACGTTCTACTCGGACTCCCTGGACCCGTTCAACAAGGAGCACGTGGAGATCTCCACCATCCGCCTGCTCGCCAAGGTCCCCACCCTGGCCGCGTACGCGTACAAGAAGTCCGTGGGCGAGCCGCAGCTCTACCCCCACAACAACCTCAACTACGCGGAGAACTTCCTGCGCATGTGCTTCGGCGTGCCCGCCGAGGACTACGAGGTGGACCCGGTGGTCGCCAAGACCCTGGACATCCTGTTCATGCTGCACGCGGACCACGAGCAGAACTGCTCCACCTCCACCGTGCGACTGGTGGGCTCCTCCCACGCCAACATGTTCGCGTCCGTCTCCGCGGGCATCAACGCCCTCTACGGCCCGCTGCACGGCGGCGCCAACGAGGCCGTGCTGGCCATGCTGGACCAGATCCAGAACCGCGGGCTGTCCGCGGACGAGTTCATGGAGAAGGTCAAGAACAAGGAGGACGGCGTCCGCCTCATGGGCTTCGGGCACCGTGTCTACAAGAACTACGATCCCCGGGCCCGCATCATCAAGGGCTACGCCCACGACGTCCTGGCCAAGATGGGCGGCAACAACGAGCTGCTGGACCTGGCCATCGGCCTGGAGGAGAAGGCGCTCGCGGACGACTACTTCGTGGAGCGCAAGCTCTACCCGAACGTGGACTTCTACACGGGTCTGATCTACAAGGCCATGGGCTTCCCGGAGAAGATGTTCACCGTGCTCTTCGCGATCGGCCGCCTGCCCGGCTGGATCGCCCAGTGGCGCGAGATGATCGAGGACCCCGAGACCAAGATTGGCCGTCCCCGCCAGCTCTACGTGGGCGAGGGCGAGCGCCACTACCCCACGGCCAACTGAGCCGGCCGGCACTGCCGGTACGACGCCGCCCCGGTCACCTTCTCGGTGACCGGGGCGGCGTTCTCGTGGGGCCCGGCGCGAACGCCGGGACGGAGGCGGTCGCAGGGGTGCCGTACGGCTCTGCTGCGCGTCCAGGCGCCCCTGACCCGGGCCGGCGCGCGGGCGGCGTCGGGCCCGGGACCGGGGGAGGGTCTCAGCCCTCGTAGCCGTTGGGGTTGTTCTTCTGCCAGTTCCAGTGGTCCCGGCACATGGTGTCGATGTCCCGGTCCGCGGACCAGCCCAGCTCCGCGAGGGCGGACGCGGGATCCGCGTAGGACACGGCGGCGTCGCCGGGGCGGCGCGGGGCGATCTCGTAGGGGATCTCCCGGCCGGAGGCCTTCTGGAACGCCTCCCGGACCTCCAGGACCGAGTAGCCGCGGCCGGTGCCCAGGTTCCACAGGTGCACCCCGGGGTCCTCGCTGATCCGGTCAAGGGCCCTCAGGTGGCCGTCCGCGAGGTCCACCACGTGGATGTAGTCGCGCACGCCGGTGCCGTCCGGGGTGGGGTAGTCGTCCCCGAAGACCATGAGCTTCTCGCGCCGCCCCACGGCCACCTGCGCCACGAACGGCATGAGGTTGTTGGGAATGCCCGAGGGGTCCTCGCCGATCCGCCCGGACTCGTGGGCGCCCACCGGGTTGAAGTAGCGCAGCAGCGCCACGGACCAGCGCTCGTCCGAGGCCGCGAGATCCGTGAGCATGTCCTCGATGTGCTCCTTGGTGCGCCCGTAGGGGTTCTGGGCGTCCATGGACAGCTTCTCGGTCAGCGGCATGGTCTCCGGCGCGCCGTACACGGTGGCGGAGGACGAGAACACGATGCTGCGGCAGTCGTTCTCCTCCATGGCCCACAGCAGGTTCACGGTGCCGGAGACGTTGTTGGTGTAGTACCACAGGGGCTTCTGCGCGGACTCGCCCACGGCCTTGAGCCCGGCGAAGTGGATCACGGCGTCCGGGCGGTGGTCCCGGAACACGGTGTCCAGGCCCGGGCGGTCCAGCAGGTCCACCTGTTCGAATGCCGCCACGTCACGACCGGCCAGTTCGGCCACGCGGTCCAGGGACGCGCGGGAGGAGTTGGAGAGGTTGTCCAGAACGACCACGTCGTGGCCGGCCTCCAGCAGGGCGAGGACGGTGTGCGAGCCGATGTAGCCGGTTCCCCCGGTGACAAGAATCTTCATGGGCTCCACCCTATCCAGTGCACCCGGGAAACACGGGTGGCCGGGCTCCCCGTCTCCCGGGAACCCGGCCACCCGCCGGCGGACGACGCCGCCCGCGTCAGTTCGCGTGCAGCTGCGCGTTCAGCTCCACGGTGCCGTTGCGGCGGGGCAGGGCCTCCACCGCGCCCGTGGTGGAGTTGCGGCGGAACAGCAGATTGGAGACGCCCGAGAGCTCCGAGGCCTTGACCACGCGGGGTTCCGCGGCGGCGTCGAGCAGGGAGACCCGGGTGCCCGCGGTGACGTAGAGCCCGGCCTCGACCACGCAGTCGTCTCCCAGGGAGATGCCCACGCCCGCGTTCGCGCCCAGCAGGCAGCGCTCGCCCAGGGTGATGCGCTGCTTGCCGCCCCCGGAGAGCGTGCCCATGATGGACGCGCCGCCGCCGATGTCCGTGTGGTCGTGGACCACCACGCCCGCGGAGATCCGGCCCTCGACCATGGCAGCGCCCAGGGTGCCGGCGTTGAAGTTCACGAATCCCTCGTGCATCACCGTGGTGCCCTCGCCCAGGTGCGCCCCCAGGCGCACGCGGTCCGCGTCCCCGATGCGGACACCGGAGGGGACCACGTAGTCCACCATGCGGGGGAACTTGTCCACGCCGAAGACCGTGACGGCCCCGCCGGCGCGCAGCCGCAGCAACGACCGGGTCAGGTCCTCGGCGAGCACCGGACCGCGACTGGTCCAGGCCACGTTGGCGAGCAGACCGAAGATGCCGTCCAGGTTGAGCGTGTTGGGCTGCGCGAGCCGGTGGGAGAGCAGGTGCAGCCGCAGGTAGGCGTCGGCGGTGTCGCGGGGGGCCTCGTCGAGGTCGATCACCGTGGTCACGATCTCGGAGCGCACGTTGCGGTCCGGGTCCGTGGTCGCGGCCACGCGCAGGTCCGCCTCGTAGCTGGAATCGGGGTTCGCGCTCAGGGCCGGGGCGGGGTAGAAGACGTCCAGGACGGTCCCCGCGCGCTCGCCGGCGTCCACCACGGTGGCCAGGCCCACGCCCGAGGCGACGCGGGAGTTGACGGTGCTCTTGCTCGTTGAAGTCATGGCTCCATCCTAAGCGGGGAGGCGTGCCGCACCTTCCTGCCAGGGCCTCTGTGCCCGACGCCGCCGCACCAGCCTGCCGGGCGGCAGCCGGGTCGTTCGCGGTGGGCCCCAGGGCCCCGGTGACTATGCTGGCCGCCATGGCAGTCGATCAGCAGACACCCGTACTCGACCTCAGCATGGACCCCGCGGACCTCACGGCCGCGCTCGTGGACGTGGAGTCCGTGTCGGACCACGAGGGGCCGCTCGCCGACGCCGTGGAGGCGGCCCTGCGCGAGCTGCCGCACCTCACGGTGCACCGGGACGGGGACACCGTGGTGGCGCGCACCGAGCTGGGACGGGACGAGCGGGTGATCCTCGCCGGGCACCTGGACACCGTGCCCCTGCCCACCGTGGAGGGTGCCCTGGGCGCGGTACCGTCCGTGCGGCGTCGTGAAGGAGACCGGGACGTGATCTACGGCCGCGGCACCACGGACATGAAGGGCGGGGTGGCCGTGCAGCTCGCGCTGGCCCACGAGCTGAGGGAGCCGAACCGGGACGTCACGTACGTGTTCTACGACCACGAGGAAGTCTCCAGCGACGCCAGCGGTCTAGGGCGCGTGATGCGCAACGCGCCGCAGCTGCTCGAGGCGGACTTCGCGGTGCTGCTGGAACCCACCAACGGCACGGTGGAGGGCGGGTGCAACGGCACCATGCGCTTGCGGATCACCACCCACGGCAAGGCCTCGCACTCGGGGCGTGCGTGGATCGGGGACAACGCGATCCACAAGCAGGCGGAGCTGCTGGAGCGGTTGGCGCGCTACGAGCCGCGGACCATCACTGTGGAGGGGCTGGACTACCGCGAGGGGCTCAACGCCATCCGGATCGGCGGGGGAGTGGCGGGCAACGTCATCCCGGACACCGCGTGGGTGGAGGTCAACTACCGCTTCGCCCCGGACAAGACGCTGGAGCAGGCGCAGCAGCACGTCCGTGAGGTGTTCGAGGGGTACGAGATCGAGTGGCAGGACCTCTCCCCGGCGGCGCGGCCCGGACTGGACCGCCCGGCAGCCGCGCAGTTCGTGGCGGCGGTGGGCCAGGAGCCCATGCCCAAGTACGGCTGGACGGACGTGGCCCGGTTCTCCGAGGCCGGGGTGCCCGCCGTGAACTTCGGTCCCGGGGACGCCCTGCTGGCCCACACGGACGACGAGCACGTGGTCGACGACGCCGTGCGCGCGTGCCACCGTGCCCTGTCCCAGTGGTTGTCCTGATCCGCCACGTAGCCTGAGCCCATGACTTCCCAGCAGACGACCCCCGATCCCCAGACGCCGTCCGCCGGCCCCGCCGAGCGCCACAAGGGCCCCGTGGTGCTGCGCCGCGGCCAGCTGCAGCGCCGCACCTCCGACCAGCGCTTCCTGGACCAGCGCCCCGCGGAGCCGGACGACTTCACCCGCACGGACCCGTGGCGCGTGCTGCGCATCCAGGCGGAGTTCGTGGAGGGCTTCGACGCGCTCGCGAACCTCGGCCCCGCGATCACCGTGTTCGGCTCCGCGCGCACCGCCCCCGGACACCCCGAGTACGAGCTGGGCCGCGAGCTCGGGCGGCAGATCGGCGCCGCGGGCTACGCCGTGATCACGGGTGGCGGCCCCGGTGTCATGGAGGCCGCGAACCGCGGTGCCGTGGACGTGGGCGCCCACTCCGTGGGCATCGGGATCGAGCTGCCCCACGAGCAGCACCTGAACCACTGGGTGGACCTGGGCATCAACTTCCGGTACTTCTTCGCGCGCAAGACCATGTTCATGAAGTACAGCCAGGGGTTCGTGGCGCTGCCCGGTGGCTTCGGCACCCTGGACGAGCTGTTCGAGGCGCTGACGCTCGTGCAGACCGGCAAGATCACCCGCTTCCCCGTGGTCCTGGTGGGCACCGAGTACTGGGGTCCGCTGCTGGACTGGATCACGGGCACGCTCGTGGCCGGCGGCAAGGTGGGCGAGGCGGACCTCGACCTGCTGCGCGTGGTGGACACCGCCGAGGAGGTCCTGGAGATCCTCACGTCCGTCCACGCCGAGGACCCCGGGATCCCGGTGGACGACGCCGCCGCACCCCGTTCTGCGGCCCGCCCCGGTTCCCCCGACGTCACCCCGGACCACGACCTCCCAGGGGAGACCGCTCCCGGATCCGAGGCATGAGCCGGACCCCGCACACGGAGCCTTCGGGTTCCGAGCGCTCGCCGGGCGCGGGCGACACGACTGCCGTGGTGGCACCGGCTGCCGGAACGGTGACGCCCGAGGACGTGCGCACCGTGCGGCGCGGTTCCCGGCGGGCCGCACTGCGCGGTGCGTGGGCTCGGAGCCCGTGGTGGCTCGCGGTGCTGCTGGTCTACGGGCTTTCCCGGGTCTGGGGGTGGGCGGTCTTCAGCGTGGTCGGCGGCCAGCAGGGCCCGGGGCCGTGGGGCGACGGCGCCCTGGGCTACCTGGACTTCGTGGCCACGTGGGACTCCGACTGGTACCGCACCATCTACGAGCAGGGGTATCCCACGGAGCTGCCCCGGGACTCCCTGGGCACGGTGAGCGAGAACCCCTGGGCGTTCTACCCGGTCCACCCCCTGCTGGTGCGCGGGATCGCGGAGGTCACCGGGACCGGGTGGGCGGCCACTGCGGTCACGGTGTCCCTGCTGGCGGGGTTCGGGGCGGCGCTGGTGCTGTACCGCCTCACGTGCACGGCCCCGGTGATGAGCACCCCGCGAACCCGCGGGGGAGCGAGTGTGCCCGCGCTGTGGACGGTGGCGGTGTTCGCGTTCAACCCCGTGGCGCCCGTGCTGCAGACCCCGTACGCGGAGGCCCTGAGCATGCTGCTCCTGCTCAGCGCGATCCTGTGTGTGGTGCAGGAACGACCGGTGTGGGCCGTGGTGTTCACCGTGCTGCAGGCCCTGACCCGTCCCACCGGGGTGGCCCTCGCGGCCGCCCTCGGCGTGTGGTGGCTGTGGCGCAGCGTGGCGGACGTGCGCGCGCGGCGTCGTCCCTGGTACCGCTGCGCCGACCGGTGGCTCGCCGTGGCGCTGACCGCGTGCGCTGCGGCCCTCGCGTGGCCGGCGATCGCGTGGGCCGTCACGGGCGAACCCACGGCGTACACCGAGACCGAGGCCGCGTGGCGCGGTGCCTCGGACGTGATTCCCGTGCTCCCGTGGTTCCACCAGGCCACCGTGCTGCTCGGCCCGGTCGTGGGGCTGCTCGCTCCCGTGGCGCTCGTTGTCGCGGTGGTGCTCATGCTGCGCTCGGCTCCCGTGCGCCGGGCCCTGCCGTTCTTCGTGCGCGTGTGGATCGCCGCCTACGGGTGCTACCTGCTGCTCGTGCTCAACCCGCAGACCTCCACGTTCCGGCTGCTGCTGCCGTGGGCGCCACTGGCCGCGGCCCTCGTGCACGTGAGCGGGTCCAGGGCGTACCGCACGCTGCTCGTGGTCACGGGCGCCGTCATGCAGATCGTGTGGGTGGGGTGGCTGTGGCACTGGAAGCAGCTGCCCGGCGGTGGGGACTTCCCGCCGTGAGCCGGGGGCGTGGGCGGGGTCACGGCCGGGGGTTGTGGTTCGGTAAGATGGTGCGGTCAGCACACACGAAGAGGAGCTCTTAAATGGCGGCCATGAAGCCGAGAACGGGTGACGGACCCATGGAGGTCACCAAAGAAGGACGCAGCCTGATCATGCGGGTCCCCCTGGAAGGCGGCGGACGCCTCGTGGTCGAGCTCAAGGCGGACGAGGCCGCCGAGCTGCGCGAATGCCTCGCGGGCGTGACCCAGTAGTTCCCGGTCCCCGCACCACAAGCGCGAGAGCCCTTCACTCCGGTGAGGGGCTCTCGCGCCGTTCCGGGATGAGGTCGCGCCCCGTGACCCGAGCGCTAGGAGGCCCAGTTCGCTGCGAGCGTCATGCCCGCGGCAACCGCCAGCAGGCTCCAGAGCAGCGTGCCCAGCACCACCGCCGCGGCGGCTCCGCCGCGGTGCTCGCGGGCGAGGCGCACCGCGTCCACCATGGCCGTGGAGAACGTGGTGAAGCCGCCGAACAGGCCGGTCCCCAGGGCGAGGGTCCACTCCGGGCCCAGGAGGATTCCCAGCCCGCTCACCACTCCCAGGCCGAAGGAACCCACCACGTTGACGAGGACCGTTCCCAGAGGGAGCGAACCCCGCCGGTGCGAGGTCACGAACCGGTCCACCACGAACCTCAGGGCGGCGCCCAGCCCGCCACCCACCGCCACAGCGAAAGCCGCGATCACTGCTCGGGGCCTTCCGCAACGCCGCGTGCGTGCGACGACGGTCGGGTGCCCTGGCGCGTTCCGAGCACCATGCCGCCCGCGGCCGCGAGCAGACCCGCCACCAGGGTGACGGCCGCGTAGGCGAGGGCCTGGGTGGTGTCCCCAGAGCGCACCTGCTCCCACAGCTCCTGGGCGAAGGTGGAGTAGGTGGTGAAGCCCCCCAGCAGCCCGGTGCCCAGCAGCAACCGTGCCGTGTGCGTACGGCGGGACTCGACCCCCGGGCGGGTGAGGGCCTCGAGCAGCAGGCCCAGCAGGAGGGCACCGACCACGTTGACGGTCAGCGTGGACCAGTGCCACACGGAACCGGAGGGCAGCACGTGCCCCAGACCCCAGCGCAGAAGACTGCCAGCGGCACCACCCACGGCGACGAGCAGCACGTCAGTGACGACCGAGCGCGTCATCGCCGCACGGCCAGCAGCATCCCCGTGCCGGTGGGGAGCAGCGCGGTGGACAGTCGCGGCTCGTCCCGCAGGGTGCGCACGACCTCCCGCATGATCACGGTCTCCTCCTGGCGCTGCGCGGGCTGGGGGACGAGGTCCTGGTGCAGGGCGTCGTTGACCACGAGCATGCCCCCGCGGCGCAGCAGCCGGGCGCCCTCGATCACGTAGTCCGCCGTGTTCTCGATGTCCGCGTCCACGAACACCATGTCGTAGGCGTTCTCCGTGAGCCGGGGCAGCACGAGACCTGCCGCGCCGGAGATGGTGCGGGTGCGCTTGGTCTCGAAGCCCGCCTCGCGGAAGGTGTCCCGCGCCGCCCGCAGTGCGCGGATGTCGGTGTCGATCGTGGTCAGCACGGAGTCCGAGGGCATCCCGCGCAGCAGGGCCAGGCCCGAGACGCCTGCACCGGTGCCCACCTCCACCACGGTGGCCGGGCGGGCCGCGGAGACCAGCACCGTGAGCAGCGCGGCGGCCGCGGGCGTCACGGGGTCCAGCCGCAGGGCCAGGGAGCGCTCGCGGGCACGCAGAGCCGTCTCGTCCTCCGTGGCGTAGGCCTCGCAGTAGGCCCAGCTCGTGGTCTTGTCCGTGGTCATGGACGCGGGGTGTCCTTCGCTGCCGTGCGCTCCGGGGACCGGTGGCCCCCGGGACGTCGTTCTGACGGGTCCGGCGCGGTGCCGGTCGTTTCCGGGCCCAGCCTATCGCGGTCCGTGAGGGGGCCGGGGGAAACGCCCTGTGGCCGCCCAGAGCGCTGTCAGGCTCCTGTCCCAGAATGGAGCCGACAGCGGCACCGCACCCCCTGGTGCGCCCGCGGAACCGGACCGACGAGGAGAGGACGCAGGGTGTCCACACGGGTGACTGAGCACCGCGCGCGGCGGACGCGGCGACCGGGCCGACGCACCATCGGGCTCGTCTCGGCGTTCACGGCGTGCCTGTGCGTGGCCGCGCTGACGACCACCGCGTGGAGTGTGGGGCGGCAGACGCAGTACGAGCACCGGGCCGGTGCGCAGGCGGAGGCCACGTGGAACCCGGGGCCACGGGCGATGATGGACACGGCCTCAAAGGCCGACATCCACGCCCTGCACGCCCAGGGCTGGACCGTGCCCGTCCTGGCGGCGGAGGGCCACCGGGTGGTGGACGTCCGTCAGGCGGTCTCGGCGGGCCAGCCCACCGTGACGGTCACGCTGCGCAACGACCACGGCACCGTGGAGATCGTGGAGCAGCGCGGCCAGGTCAACCCCGACAATCCCGTGGACGGCGTCTCCCAGCTCCCCGTGAGCGCCGAGGGGATGCACGAGTCCGCGGTCTCCGGCTCACGGCTGTGGGTGGAGCGCGGAGAGCCCTGGCGCGCGGTCATGGTGCGCCCGGACGCCGTGTACACCGTCACCTCCGACACTCCTCCCGCCACGATGGCCCAGACCGTGAGCGCGATCGTGGCCGAGGACCGCGGCCGGGTCAGCCTGCCCTCCGAGACCGACGACAGCTTCGGGGCCACCGTGCAGGACGGGCTTCGGGCGATGTTCGGGTGACACCCCGCCCGGGTGCCCTCCGACGTTGGTAGGCTCGACCCGTGTTCGGGATTACTGGCGGGGAAGCCATCATCATTCTCATCGTGGCTCTGGTGATCATCGGCCCCGAGCGGGTTCCCGAGTACGCACAGAAGTTCAAGGAACTGGTCAAGACCATCCGGGGCTACGCCACGGGCGCCACGGAGGACCTGAAGGAGACCCTCGGTCCGGAGTTCTCCGACATGGACTGGCGCAAGCTGGATCCCCGGCAGTACGACCCCCGCGTGATCGTGCGCGAGGCCCTCATGGAGGACGACCAGGAGCGGGCCGGCGGCTCGACCACCTCGACCGCGGTGACCTCCGTGGCGGCGCCCACCGTGCGTCGCCTGGCCCGCGGGGAACGGGCGCCCTTCGACACCGAGGCCACCTGAGCGGCGTCGCCGTCACGGGGGCGAGCACGCACCGTCCACGGCGCGCAGCAGCCGACCCCGCGTCCCTGCCCCGCCCGACGACGCCGCTCGGCAGGCTCCCGCGCCGCCGCGCGCCTCAGCCCCGGGGCGTGATGCCCAGGGACTTCCCGGCGAGACCGCGGCCCTGCCGGTCCAGCTCCCGGGCGATCCGCCACAGCTGCGCGGCCGCGGGGGACTCCGGGTGGGCCCACACCGCGGGCACCCCGCGGTCCGAGGCCTCGCGCACCGTGACGTCCAGGGGCACGCTGCCGAGCAGCGGGACGTCGTAGCCCAGCCGTTCGGTGAGGGAGGCCGCGATGGTCTCCCCGCCGCCCGCGCCGAAGACCTCCAGGGTGGAGCCGTCCGGCATGACCATGGCGGACATGTTCTCCACCACGCCCGTGACCCTCTGCTCCGTCTGCTCTGCCAGGGTTCCGGAGCGCTGGGCCACGCTGACCGCGGCGTGCTGCGGGGTGGAGACCACCACCACGCCGGAGCGGGGCAGCAGCTGGCCCACCGAGATGGCGATGTCCCCGGTGCCCGGCGGCAGGTCCAGGAGCAGGTGGTCGAGGTCCCCGAAGTGGACGTCCGTGAGGAACTGCTCCACCGCGCGGTGCAGCATGGGGCCACGCCACGCCACGGGCTGGGCGGGATCCACGAACATGCCGATCGAGATCACCTTGACCACCCCGCGGGAGCGGTGACCGTCCCCGGCCGCACCGTCACCGGAGGCGTGGTCCACACCCTCCGGAACCTCCACCACGGGAGGCAGGATCATGTCTCCCACGCGGGTGGGGGACTGCGTGATGCCCAGCAGCCCGGGGACCGAGAAGCCGTGCACGTCCGCGTCCACGATGCCCACGGTACGGCCCATGGCGGCCAGCGCCGCCGCGAGGTTCACGGTCACGCTGGACTTGCCCACCCCTCCCTTGCCGCTGGTGATCGCGTGCACGCGCGTCAGCGAGTTCGGATCCGCGAAGGGGTTGCTGCGGTGGTGACCCAGCCGCTCCTGCAGCTCCTGGCGCTGCGCGGGCGTCATGACCCCCACGTCCACCACCACGTCCGAGACCTCCGGGAGCGCTCCCAGCGCCGTGCGCAGATCCGCCTCGATGGTTCCGCGCAACGGGCAGCCGGAAATCGTGAGCAGCACGGACACCCGGGCGGTGCCGTCCTCCAGGGATGCCTCGGGGATCATGCCGAGCTCCGTGACGGGGCGGCGCAGCTCGGGGTCGATCACGCTGTCCAGCGCGCCGCGCAGCCGCGGGTCGATGGTGCGGTCCATCCGGTTCTCGCTCACCGTCGCTGGTCCTTTCCGCCCTCGGTCCGCCTGCCACTCTCCGACCGCCTGCCACCGTCGGAGCGCCTGCTCTCGGGGCCGGGTTCGGAGGTCTCGTCGCGGCGGTCCTGTGCCTCGAGGATCTCCTCGAGCAGGCTGCGCAGCTCGGAGCGGACGTAGTCGCGCGTGGCGACCTCGCGCAGAGCGATGCGCAGGGACGCGATCTCCCGGGTGAGGTACTCCGTGTCCGCGAGGTTCTGCTGGCCGCGCTTGCGGTCCTCCTCGGCGACCACGCGGTCACGGTCGTCCTGCCGGTTCTGCGCGAGCAGCAGCAGGGGCGCGGCGTAGGAGGCCTGCAGGGACAGCATCAGCGTCAGCAGGGTGAAGTTCAGGGCCCGTGGATCGAACTGGATCTCCTCCGGGGCCAGGGTGTTCCAGCCGAGCCACAGCGCCACGAACACGGTCATCCACAGCAGGAACTGCGGTGTGCCCATCCACCGGGCGATCGCCTCGGTGGACTGCCCGAAGGCGTCCGGGTTGGGGCGGAACCTGGTGAGGTACCCCTGTCGCTTCTCCCGCGGCTGGTCCAGTGGACCGGGGGAGTACTGCGAAGAGGGGTTCTGCCGGGGGCTACTCATAGCGCTTGCCCACCTTCCGCACCGGGGTGCCGTCGTCGTACGTGCGCCAGTCCTCGGGCAGCAGGGCGTCCAGGACGTCGTCGATGGTCACGGCGCCCACGAGCCGGTCCTGGTCGTTGACCACGGGCAGGATGGTGAGGTCGTACGTGGCCAGCTCGCGTGCGACGTCCGCCAGGGATGCCTGGTCCGAGACCGGCTCGATGGAGCGGTCGATCAGGTTGCCGATGGCCTCGGGCGGGGGATACCGCAGCAGCCGCTGCGTGTGCACGAAGCCCAGGTACTTGCCCGTGGGGGTCTCCAGCGGAGGACGGCACACCAGCACCGCGGAGGCCGCGGCAGGGATGATCTCCTCCTGCCGGATGTGGGCCAGTGCCTCCGCCACGGTCGCCTCGGGGGAGAGCACGATGGGGACGGGGGTCATGAGAGAGCCCGCGGTGCCCTCCTCGTACTCGCGCAGCCGCCGGACGTCCTCCGCGTCCTCGGGCTCCATCATGGTGATCAGCCGCTCGGCCTCCGCCTCGGGCAGCTCGTTGAGCAGGTCCGTGGCGTCGTCCGGGTCCATCTCCTCGAGCAGCGCCACCGCGCGCTCGTTGTCCAGGTGCGTGAGGATGAACACCTGGTCGTCCTCGGGCAGCTCCTCGAGCACGTCCGCGAGCCGTTCGTCCTGGAGTTCGGCGGCGATCTCCAGCTTGCGCTTGTCCGGCATGTCCCGCAGCTCGTCCGCGAGGTCTGCCGCCTGGTCCTCCTCGTGCTGCGCGATCCACTGGGTGGCCGGCTGGTGGCCCGCACTGGAGGGGTCGTCGGTGTCCTCCCAGTCCACGATGAGCGTCTGGTTGCGGCGCCTGATCAGTCCGCCGGTGGACTGGGAGCGGCGCACGAACAGCTGCGAGATCACCCAGTCCCCGCGGTTGTTGGACTTCTCCATGGCCACGTCCTCGATGGTCGCCGTGCCGGAGCCGTCCAGCAGCACCACCGTGCGGTCGAACAGCTCACCCACCGCGAGGGTCTCCGCGCCGCGCTGCTCGAAGCGGCGCAGGTTCACGAGCCCCGTGGAGATGATCTGGTCCGCGTCGATGCTCGTCACCCGGGTCATGGGCACGAACACGCGCTTCTTTCCGAGGACCTCCACCACGAGCCCCACCACGAGGGGACGGGTCTTCAACGACGGTCGGCTGCCGGGGCGCAGCAGCACCACGACGTCGCGCAGCCGCCCCAGGCGGTCGCCCAGGGGGTCGAAGACGTCCAGGCCGATCAGCCGGGCCACGAAGATCTTGGAAAGGTTTGTGCTCACCCGCCCAGCCTAGTGACCCGGGGTCAATGGGCCCACTCGGTGCGGACCGGACGCCCCGTCGCCCGCGGCGGTGGTCACCGCAGCCACCGTGTTCACCCGCTGCGATGATTCAGGAACCTCCCTGGGAGCTTGCGGGTGGGTGGGGAACAATGGGGCGCATGAGCACCCCGAATCGCGCCCCGTCCCAGTTGTCCATCGCACCGGAGATGCCACGCGGCGAAGTGGTGGGCCGCTACCGCACGTACGCCGAGGCCCAGAAGGCCGTGGACTACATGTCCGACGAGCACTTCCCCGTGGCCATGGTCTCCATCATCGGCAGCGACCTGAAGTCCGTGGAGCAGGTGACCGGGCGGCTGTCCTACCCCCGGGTGGCCCTGCAGGGTGCGCTCAACGGCCTCTTCTTCGGAGCGTTCTTCGGTCTGATCCTGACCCTCTTCGGCGGCCCGGAGGCGGCTGCCTCCATCCTGCCCACCATGCTGCTCGGCGGCGCGTTCTTCATGCTCACCGCCACCCTCACCTACGCCATGTCCCGCGGCAAGCGGGACTTCACGTCCACCAGCAGGATCGTGGCGGGCAGCTACGAGGTGCTCGCGGCACCGGAGGTGGCCGGTCAGGCCCGCCAGGTGCTCGGTGGCATGCAGGGTGGCCCGGGCCCCCGTCCGCAGGGGCCCGGCCAGTACGGCGGTGCACCCGTGGGTGCGCGTGGCCAGGGTGGGGCCCCGCAGGCCCAGCAGTGGGGTCCGGGCCACGGCCAGAACCCGGGTGCCGCCCACCCGCAGGGAGGCCCGCAGCAGCAGGGCCCGGCGGCCGGTCGGCCCCACCCCGCGGCCCAGGGCGGCAGCAGCGCCCAGGGAGCCGATCCCTCGCAGGCGGCCCCGCAGCAGGAGAGCACCCGCTCGGCGGCGTTCCCGGACCTGCCGGACGGACGTCCCCAGTACGGCATCCGCGTGGAGCCGGAGCAGAACGAGCGCTCCGCGCCGTGGACGCAGACCGGTGGGCCCACGGGCCAGACCTCCGCGGCGGGCCAGGACTCCGCGGCGAGCCAGGACACGCACGGTGCCCCGGGCCCGGCCGCTCCGGAGGACCGCCGGTAGCCGTCAGCCGCTCACGAGAAACGCCCCGCACTGCAGTGCGGGGCGTTCTCACGCGCGGGGACGGGTCAGGACGCCGGGCCGGCCGAAGGGCCCACGTTCTCGTCCCGGTTCCAGATGCCCTGGATCCAGGCCTCCACGTCCTCCGGGCGCCGCGGCAGGGCGGCGGAGAGGTTCTCGTTGCCCTGCTCGGTGATCAGAACGTCGTCCTCGATGCGCACACCGATCCCGCGGTACTCCTCCGGGACCGCGAGGTCCTCGTCCTTGAAGTACAGCCCGGGCTCGATCGTGAACACCATGCCCGGCTCGATCACGGCGTCCAGGTACAGCTCACGCTTGGCCTGCGCGCAGTCGTGCACGTCCAGCCCCAGGTGGTGGCTCGTGCCGTGGGGCATCCAGCGGCGGTGGTGCTGACCGGACTCCGACAGGGACACCTCCGCGGACACGGGCAGCAGCCCCCACTCGTCCAGGCGCTGGGCCAGGACCTTCATGGCGGCCGCGTGGACGTCCCGGAAACGGTTGCCCGGCACGGCCACCTCGAAGGCGGCGTCCGCGGCGTCGAGCACGGCCTGGTAGATCCGGCGCTGGACCTCGGTGTAGGTGCCGTCCACGGGCAGGGTGCGGGTGAGGTCCGCGGTGTAGAGCGAGTCCGCCTCCACGCCCGCGTCCACGAGGATCAGCTCGCCCGGCTTCACCGAGCCGTTGTTGCGGATCCAGTGCAGCACGGTGGCGTTGTTGCCGGACGCGGCGATCGTGTCGTAGCCCAGGTCGTTGCCCTCCAGGCGGGCGCGGGAGAAGAACGCACCCTCGACCACGCGCTCACCGCGCTCGCCGCCGATCGCCCGCGGCAGCACGGAGACGATGTCCTCGAAGCCGCGGATGGTGGCGTCCACCGCCACGCGCAGCTGACCGATCTCGTACTCGTCCTTGACCAGGCGCAGCTCGCTGAGCGCCTCGGTGAGCGTGGCGTCCTTGCTGTCCGACTGCTCCAGGTCCACGCCCGTGTTGATCCGGGAGGTGTCCACGAGGGCGTCCATGTTCAGGTCCACGTCCCGCACCAGGCGGATGCTCAGCCCGCCCAGGGCGGCGTTGCCGGCATCCTTGGTCACGGCCGTCTCCAGCGCGGAGAGGTCCTGCGTGGGCAGTCCGAACTCGTCCTGCAGCTGCTGGAGCGTGGGGCGGGAACCCACCCAGAACTCGCCGTTCTTGGCGTCCGCGTAGAACTCGTCCGTGTCCCGCCCCGCCATGGGGTGGAAGTACAGCGTGGCCACGTGGTCGCTGCCGTCGTCCCCCTGGCCCGGCTCGGTGGGCTCCATGACCAGCACGGCCTCGGGCTCGTGGTCCACGCCCATGCCCGTGACGTGGGCGAACGCGGAGTGCGGGCGGAAGCGGTAGTCGGTGTCGTTGGAGCGCACCTTGGGGGCACCGGCCGGGATCACCAGGCGCTCACCCGGGAACAGGCGCGACAGCCGGGCACGGCGCGCGGCGGCGAACTCCGCGACCTCGGCGCGCGGCGTCGTCGTGTGCTCCGGCTGGGCCCAGCCCGAGGCCATGAACTCGCGGAACTGGTCGCTGTCCGGGCGCTGGGAGCGGTTGTCCACCCGCTCGTCCATGGGCTGCGCGGCGTCCTCGCTCGCGTGGTGGGAAACGGCGGTGTGTTCTGAGCCCTGGCTCATGGGCGCGGTCATCTCCTTCGCGGCGCGATCGCTCGCGCTCGGTGGGGTCGGGATCTGTCCCGTCCATGGTGTCACGCCGGTCAACCGCGCGGACGCCCGCGGGTATCGTGGGGGCGGTGAGAATCGACCTGCACACCCACTCGATCGCCTCGGACGGCACGGAGACCCCCGCCGACGTCGCCCGCTCGGCCCACGCGGCCGGGCTCAGCGTCTTCGCGCTCACCGACCACGACACCACGGCCGGGTGGCAGGAGGCCGGGGACACCGCGGTGGGGCTGGGGGTGGCGTTCGTGCCGGGCATGGAGATCACCTGCACCACCTCGGACGGCATCTCCGTGCACATGCTGAGCTACCTGCACGATCCCACGCACCAGCCGCTCGTGGACCGGATCGAGGAGTGCCGCCGCAACCGGCTCACCCGGGCCCGGCGCATGGTGGAGCTGCTGGGGGAGGACTACGACATCACGTGGCAGGACGTCACCGCCCAGGTGGGCCCCGGCGCCACGGTGGGCCGCCCGCACATCGCGGACGCGCTCGTGGCGCTGGGCGTGGTTCCCACGCGCTCGGACGCGTTCTCGGACCTGCTGTCGGGGCGTTCCAAGTACTACGTGCGCCACGACGCCCTGGACCCCGTGGAGGCCATCAAGCTGGTGCGCGCGGCAGGCGGGGTTCCGGTCTGCGCGCACCCCATGGCACCGCTGCGGGGCCGTGTGGCCAGTGCCGCGGACTTTGGAGCCATGATCGACGCCGGGCTGGGCGGGCTGGAAGTGGCCCACCGGGACAACCCGGACGAGTCCCGCGCGATCCTCATGACCATGGCCGCCGAGCACGACCTGATCGTGACCGGCTCTAGCGACTACCACGGGGAGGGCAAGCCCAACCGGCTGGGGGAGAACTCCACGTCCGCGCGGTCACTGACCCGGATCTGCGAGCAGGCCACCTCCGGCGTGGAGGTGCGCTGGCCCTGAGCCGGGTGCTCAGACGGTGCGCACGGGCACGTCCGGCAGCCGCAGCCGCATGACCTCCACGGCCTCGGGATTGCTGTCCACGCACACGAACCGGCGGCCCAGCTCGGCGCTGACCGCTCCCGTGGTGCCCGATCCCGCGAAGAAGTCCAGCACCCAGTCCCCGGGCCGCGAGGACGCGGTGACGATCCGCCGCAGCACGCCCGCGGGCTTCTGGGTGGGGTAGCCGGTCTTCTCCCGCCCGGTGGGGGAGACGATGGTGTGCCACCACACGTCCGTGGGCAGCTTGCCGCGCGCCGCCTTCTCCGGTCCCACCAGCCCCGGGGCCATGTACGGTTCCCGGTCCACGTCCTGCGAGTTGAAGTGGTACGCGGTGGGGTCCTTCACGTACACCAGGATGGTGTCGTGCTTGGCGGGCCAGCGCCGGGTGGTGCGCCCGCCGAAGTCGTAGGCCCAGACGATCTCGTTGAGGAAGCACTCGCGGCCGAACATGGCGTCCAGCAGCACCTTGACGTAGTGCACCTCGCGGTAGTCCAGGTGCACGTACAGGGTGCCGTGGCGGGCCAGCACGCGCCGGGCGTGCGCCAGCCGGGGCTCCAGGAACCCCAGATAGTCCGCGAACGAGTCCTCGTAGCGGCGCAGCGAGCCCATGATCGTCTCGTAGGAACGCCCGGCGAACCCCACCCGGTCCCCCTCGCCGTGGGCCACGGGAACCGAGCGGGTGGTGCGGCGCACCTGGTCCCTGCCCGTGTTGAACGGCGGGTCCAGGTACACCAGGGAGAACGCCTCGTCCGGCAGGGACTCCAGGACGGTGAGGTTCTCACCGTGCACGATGGCGCTGGTGCCCTCCGGGTCGAACACGAAGGGCTCCCGCGCGCCCACCGCCCCTACTCTCCCGCGGCGGGGGACTGCTGGCCGTTCTGCCCGCTGCCGCCCTTGTTCTGCCCCGAGGGACGACGACGCCGCCTGCGCCGCTTGGCGCCGCCCTCACCCGAGGTCTCCACGGACTTCTCACGCGGGGCGTGCGCGGTCTTCTCGCGGCCGTTCTCCCGGCTCTCGGAGGACTGCCCCGAGCGCTCGCGGGAGCCGGAACCACCGGAACGGCGGCCGTCGGAGCCCGAGGCCCCCGAGCGGCGTCGTCCGCCGGAGTTGTTGCGGGACCCGCCCGAGGATCGCTTGTCGTCGCGGCGGGGACGGGCGTCCCCGAGGTCCTCCATCTCCTCGGCGTCCAGGCCCTCGAGCGTGCGCTGGGCCCTGGGCAGCTTGCCCTTGGCGGTGCGCGGGATGTTGAGGTCCGAGTACAGGTGGTCGGAGGAGGAGTAGGTCTCCACGGGCTCGGGGATGCCGAGCTCCAGGGCCTTGTCGATCAGGCGCCAGCGCGGGACGTCGTCCCAGTCCACGAACGTGATGGCGGTGCCCTTGTTGCCCGCGCGGCCGGTGCGCCCGGTGCGGTGCAGGTAGGTCTTCTCGTCCTCGGGGCACTGGAAGTTGATCACGTGGGTGACGTCCTCCACGTCGATGCCGCGGGCCGCGACGTCCGTGGCCACGAGCACGTCCACCTTGGAGTTGCGGAACGCGCGCAGCGCCTGCTCGCGCGCGCCCTGGCCGAGGTCGCCGTGCAGGGGAGCGGCCGCGAAGCCGCGGTGGATTAGCTCGTCCGCGAGCTTGGCGGCGGCGCGCTTGGTGCGCGTGAAGATGATGCTGCGTCCGCGGCCCTCGGCCTGCAGGATGCGCGCGACCACCTCGTCCTTGTCCAGGTGGTGGGCGCGGTAGATGACCTGGCGGATGTCCTTCTTGGTGGTGCCCTCGTCCGGAGCGGCCGCGCGGATGTGCATGGGCCGGGTCATGTAGCGCCGGGCCATCGCGACCACGGGGCCGGGCATGGTGGCGGAGAACAGCATGGTCTGGCGCACGGCCGGAACCGTGGAGAGCAGCTTCTCCACGTCCGGGAGGAAGCCCAGGTCCAGCATCTCGTCCGCCTCGTCCAGCACGACCATGCGCACGTGGCTCAGGTCCAGGAAGTGCTGGCGGTTGAGGTCGATCAGGCGCCCGGGGGTGCCCACCACGACCTCCACGCCCTTCTCGAGCTCGGCGAGCTGGGACTCGTACGGGCGTCCGCCGTAGATGGTGGCCACGCGTGCGTTGCGGGTCCTGGCGGCGATCGAGAGGTCGCTGCCCACCTGCACCGCGAGCTCGCGGGTGGGGACCACGATCAGGGCCTGCGGGGCGCCCGGCTTCTTGAGCTGCGCCCAGCCCTCGTCGTCCCGGCCCACCGCGCGCTGCAGCGCGGGGATGCCGAAGCCCAGGGTCTTGCCGGTGCCGGTCTTGGCCTGGCCGATGATGTCCTGCCCGGACAGGGCGATGGGCAGGGTCATGGCCTGGATGGGGAACGGGGAGGTGATGCCGTGGGCGGCCAGCGCGTCCACGATGTCCTGGCGGACCCCGAAGTCCGCGAACGAGGACTCCTCCACCGGCTCGGCGGTCTCGATGGCCTGCGCGCCGGACTCGTCGAGCTCCGGGGCATCCTGCTCGGGTGTTGCGGTGATGTCTGTCAAAACGGTCCTTCACGGGTGTCGGCGCGGGGCACCGTCACCGGCGCCCGTGCCGGGACCGCCTCGGTGGGGCGCTCTCGACGCGGGCCGGGGGCCACCGCGCGGGTGTGAGGAAGCCGATCGTGGAACGTGCCCACCCGAGCGCTCATCGGAACGGTGCACGACCATCCGGGCGCGGTGCCGGAGCGGGTGAAGACTGAACGTGACGGTGTCCTGGGACGACCGGTCATCCTGCTGAAACACCCCCAGTGTACCCGCAAACGCACCGACGCCCCCGGGCGTGTGCTCCGGGGGCGTCGGTGCGGGTGGGCGGGAGTGCCGGTGGCGGTCCTGCCCAGAGGGACTCAGCCCAGCGGCAGGGGAGTGAAGCCCACCTTGCGCTTGGTCTCCTGGCCGGTCTCCACGTAGCCGATGCTCGCGGCCGGGACCACGGCCGTACCGCCCTTGGAGTCCTGCAGCACGAGGGGAGCGCCGGAGCTCAGTGCCTCGGCGACCTTGGCCTGCACCTCGTCGGCGGTCATCTCGGCGTGGACCACGAGCTCACGGGCCACGTTCTGGATGCCGATCTTGATTTCCATGGGTACCTCCTGCGGGGGTGGTCTCCCCGCGGTGCTCGCGGGTCGAACGCTGTGCGGCGGACCGGTCGCGCGGGGTGTCCGCGTGCGGCGGGTCAGTCCTGGTCGTCGCCGCTCAGTCTAGGAGCCGCTTCCGCGTGCTCCTCGTTGAGGGACTTGATTCCGCCCCAGGCTAAACGGAACAGCCGGTCCTGGACCTCCTCGCGAGAACCGGCCTCGGGGTGCCGGGTCCAGAAGACCGCGGAGGTCTCCACCAGGTGCACCAGGCCCCGGGACAGCAGCATGGCCTGGGCCGGGGGTGCGCCGGTCCGCGGACCGAGGAACGCCGCCACGGTCTGGGCGACCTCCTGGTAGAACTCGTCCAGCTGCGCGGCGACCTCGGGGAAGGACATCAGGTCCGCGCTGAACACCAGGCGGTGGGCCTGGGGGCACGAGTGCACGAACTCGAAGTGCGTGTCGATCTCGTTGCGCACCTGCGCGCGGTTGGAGTCCGCGGTGGCCAGGGAGTCGCCGATGCGCTGCGAGAGATCCGCGAGCGTGTGCTCCACGAGGGCGAGGAACAGCTCCCGCTTCCCCGGGAAGTGCTGGTACAGCACGGGTTTGGACACACCGGCCGCGGCCGCGATCTCGTCCATGGACGTGGCGTGGTAGCCGCCGTCGGAGAACACCCGCAGTGCCGTGTCCAGAAGCTGCTCGCGGCGCTGGTCCCGACTCATGCGCCGGGCGCGGACGTGAGCGGGGCGCGCGGGTGCGCCGGCGGCGTCGGAAGCTGTCATGTGGCCCTCCTCCGAGGACGAGCGGTCGGACATGGTCTCAGCCGACCGCGCGCGGGCGCGGGGCGTCCGAGGGGGACTGTTCGGCGGGAGGCTCCTGCGCGGCGTCGGAGGCCTCCGGAACGGCGACCTCCAGGCCGTAGAGCGCCTCCAGGCCGGTGATGTACTCGTCCGCGCGGCCCTCCGCCGCGAGCTGGCGGGCCCGGACCGTGGGGGTGTGCAGCAACGAACGGACCATGCGGCGCATGGCCATCTCGATCTGCTCTTCGGCGCCGGTGCAGCCGTGGTGGGCGCGGACCTTGTCCAGCTCGGAGTCCAGCACCGCCATGGTGTGCTTGCGCAGGGCCACGATCGCCTGGTCCATGCTGCGCGCGTTCTGGGCCGTCTCGAACCCGCGGGCGGCGCGCTCCACGATCTCGCACGCGGCGCTCACGGACTCACTGGTTTCCTCGGGAGCGGCGACGCGCACGGACTCGAGGGTGATCAGCTCCACGCCCGGCAGGTCCGCCACGGCGGGGTCGAAGTCTCGGGCCAGCGCGAGGTCCACCACGGTGCGCGGCCCGTCCGGGAAGGCGGCCGCGGGCATGGGAGCGGAGCCGCCGGAGCACCCGATGATCACGTCCGCCCGGCGCAGGGCCGCAGGAAGGCCCGCGTCCGTCACGGGGGAGCCTCCGCGCTGGTCCGTGAACTGCTCGGCGCGTCCGGAGCCGGAGTAGACCTCGATGTCCGCGCACCCGCGGTCCCGCAGGGCGGCCATGGTGGCACCCGCGTACGCCCCGGTGCCGAACACGAGGGCGTGGCGTCCGGGCCAGTCGCCCGGGGTGATGTCGTCGGCGAGGTCCAGCGCCACCGACACGATGGAGCGTCCGCGTTCGCCGAGCCCCGTGCGGGCGCCCACCTCGCGGGCGGTGCGGGCCGCGGCCTCGAACAGCTGCACGAGGTGACCCGAGGCGGTGCCCGACTGGCGGGCCTGGGTGAGGGCCCGGCGGACCTGGCCCGTGATCTCGCGCTCGCCCACCACGGCGGACTCCAGCCCGGAGACCACGGTGAACAGGTGACGGGGAACCTCGGGCCCCTGGTACGCGTCCATGGTCTCGAGCACGAAGCGCTCGTCCAGGCCGGCACGTTCCGCGATCCTCTCCGCAAGCTCCTGCTGGGCGCGGGCCACGTTGCGCGGGTCGTGCTCGGACAGCTCACCGTAGAGCTCGAGCCGGTTGCACGTGGAGAGGGTGATGGCTCCCGCCAGCGCACCGCGGGACACGGCGTCCTCGGCCACGCCGAGGGCCCCGGTGCTCAACCTGGCCACAGTGTTGAGGTCAACGGTGCGGTGCGATGCGACAAGACAGAAAAGAACCACAATCCCGCCATCCTAGACGAAGTCGTTCTGCTCCGCCCAGCATAGCCACCAGCGCGCGGCACGGTTCAGGTCCCACCCGTGCGGACGGATCGTCACCAAAACGCGTCGGAGTCCTTTGGCATGATGGGACCATCATGGCTTCCCAGAACGCGCGCATCCCCGAGTCCTCCGAGCCCCGTCCGGCAGGGTCTGCCGCCACGGCCCACGAGGCGGCCCGACCGGACCTGGATCCCCAGGCCGAGGCAGCCGCGTGGCAGCGCCGCCTCGGCGCTCTGCCCGAGGCCCACCCCCTGCGCGTCGGCACCGCCGAGTCGCCGCTCGTGCGCACCCTGCGCGGGCTGCCCGCCGAGCACCGCCCCGTGTGGTTCATGCGCCAGGCCGGCCGATCCCTGCCCGAGTACCGGGCGGCCCGGGAGGGCACCGGGATGCTGGAGGCCTGCCTGACCCCGGCGCTCGCCGCGGAGATCACGCTGCAGCCGGTGCGCCGCCACGGCGTGGACGCCGCCATCTTCTTCTCCGACATCGTGGTGCCCATGAAGCTCGCGGGAGTCGGAGTGGACATCGTGGCAGGACGCGGTCCGGTGCTGGAGCACCCCGTGCGATCGGCCGCGGACGTCGCCGCTCTGCCCGAGCTTCCCGACGCCGCCCTGGACCCCATCCGTGAGGCCGTGCAGCGCACGGTCGCGGAGCTGGGGGACACGCCGCTCATCGGCTTCGCCGGGGCACCGTTCACCATTGCCGCCTACGCGGTGGAAGGCGGTCCCTCCCGCGACCACCTGCGTCCGCGCACCATGATGCACGCGGACCCGGCGTCCTGGGACGCACTCGCCCAGTGGGCCGCCCGCACCTCCGGCGCCTTCCTCCGGGCGCAGGTCGAGGCGGGGGCGTCCGCCGTGCAGCTCTTCGACTCCTGGGCGGGCTCGCTCTCGCTGGGGGACTACGAGGCCCACGTGCAGCGCCACTCCGCGGACGCGCTCGGGGCGGTGGCGGACCTCGGGGTGCCCCGCATCCACTTCGGGACGGGCACGGGGGAGCTGCTCGCCGCCATGCGGGACGCCGGCGCGGACGCCGTGGGCGTGGACTACCGCATTCCTCTCGACGTGGCCTCGCACCGCCTCGGCGGGCGTACCGTGGTGCAGGGCAACATCGATCCCGCTCTGCTCTGCGCGCCGCGGGACGTGCTGCACGAGCACGCCCGTGACGTCCTGCGCCGGGGCGAGAGCGCTCCCGGCCACGTGGTCAACCTGGGCCACGGTGTCCCGCCGGACACGGACCCGGACGTGCTCAGCGACCTGGTGACTTTCATCCACGAGGAGACCCGGTGACACCCTCCCCCCGAGACACACGGCCGTCCTCCCCCCGGCGTCCCCGCACCGCGCTGGTGGTGGGCGGGGGAGTGGCTGGCCTCACGGCGGCGCGGGACCTGGCCGCCGCCGGGCTGCGCGTCACGCTCGTGGAGGCCTCGGACCACTTCGGAGGCGCCGTGGGCGCCCACGAGGTCGCGGGGCTCGTGCTGGACTCCGGTGCGGAGTCCTTCGCGACCCGCTCCACGGCCGTGCCCGAGCTGATGTCGGAGCTCGGTCTCTCGGAGCGGATGGTCACCCCCAATCCCGCGGGGTCCTGGCTGCACCTGCCCGAGGGTGCGGTGCCGGCACCGCGTTCCGGGGTGCTCGGAATCCCGGCCGATCCCACCGCGCCGGAGCTGCGCGCGGCGCTCGGGCGCTCCGGCGTGTCACGCGCGCGGATGGACAAGGTGCTTCCCTCCCGCATGGGTGCGGGTGAACGCACCGTGGGTGCCCTCGTGCGGGCCCGCATGGGCCAGCGCGTGGTGGATCGGCTGGTGGCACCGTTCGTCTCCGGCGTCTACTCCACCCACCCCGACCAGCTGGACGTGGACGCCGTGGCCCCGGGCCTGCGCTCACGCATGCGCGAGCTCGGCAGCCTGGGTGCCGCCGCGGGCGCGCTACGGGAGGCGAGCCCAGCGGGGGCGAACGTCGCCGGGATCGACGGGGGGATGAACCTGCTGAGCGAGCGGCTCGTGGACGACGCCGAGCGGCTGGGCGTCAAGCTGGTGGCCCGCTACGACGTGATCGCCCTGGACCGTGATCCCCGCCGACCGGGGTGGATGGTCATCCAGCGACAGCCCACGGACGGTGACAAGACCGCGGTGGCCCGCGGCGAGCTGCTCGTGCTGGCCGCGGACGGCCCCACGTCCGTGCGGCTCATGGGCTCGCACGTCACGGACGCACAGAACTTCACACCGCGCTCCGGTCCGCGGATCGCGCTCGCGACCCTCGTGCTGGACTGCCCCGCTCTGGACGACGCGCCGCGCGGCACGGGCGTGCTCGTGAGCGACGACGTCCGCGAGGTCCGTGCCAAGGCCCTCACCCACTCGAGTGCCAAGTGGGCGTGGGTGGCACGGGAAGCGGGGGAGCACCGCCACGTGGTGCGGCTCTCCTACGGGCGCACGACCCCCAAGGGCACCGGCGCCTCGCCGGAGGTCGCCCTCGAGGACCGGCACTTGATCTCGCTGGCCCTGGAGGACGCGAGCACGCTGCTGGGCGTGCCCATCGAGCCCGCCCAGCTGGTGGGCGCGGACGTGGTCCGCTGGCACGCGGCCCTGCCCCGCACCGACGCAGGGCACAGCGCCCGGGCCGCGGGCTTCCGCCGCGCACTGAAGGACGTCCCGGACGCGGTGGCGGTCGGCGCGTGGCTGTCGGGGACGGGGCTCGCAGCGGTGGTCACGGACACGCGGCAACAGGTCAGGAACCTGCTCGCCCGCCACGGGTACGACGTCGCCACGTGACGTCGCCCACGGGAGCGGCACGGGCGGCGTCGTGGACGCCGTGGCCGGTGACCGGGACCCGCGCGGGTGCAGCGAACGAGAAGAGAAGACGGCGAGAGGAAGTGCACGATGACTGAGCACGGAGCAACAGACGCACAGGGCGCCGCGGGAGAGGGCGGCGAGACCCTGTACTGGGCCGGCTACACGGTGCTGGAGCGCACGGGGCAGCGGCCGCAGGACGCCGATTCACCGGCCAACCGGGAGGCGTTCGACGCCCTCGTGGCGGACCTCGAGCAACGGGACGTGACCGTACGCGGCGTGTACGACGTCTCCGGGATGCGCGACGGGGCGGACCTCATGGTGTGGCTCACCGGCAAGGAGCCGGAGGTGCTGCAGGCCGCGATCCGTGAGCTGCGCCGCCAGCCCCTGCTGGCCGGGACCCGGCAGGCATGGAACGCCATGGGCGTGCACCGCGAGGCGGAGTTCACGTCCAACCACTCGCCCGCGTTCGCGCGCGGTGCCGAGGCCCAGAAGTGGGTGTGCGTCTACCCGTTCGTCCGCTCCTACGAGTGGTACTACATGAACCCTCAGCGCCGCGGGGAGATGCTCAAGAACCACGGCATGAAGGCCCGCGAGTACCCGCAGGTGCTCGCCAACACCATCGCGTGCTTCGGGCTCAACGACTTCGAGTGGCTGCTGGCCCTGGAGGCCCCGGAGCTCGTGGACCTGGTGGACATCATGCGCCACTTCCGCAACACCGAGGCACGCCTGCACGTGCGCGAGGAGACCCCGTTCTACACGGGGCGCCGGATCACCACCCACGAGATTGCCGAGGTGCTCGACTGAGATGACTGACACCCGAGAGACCAATGCCCTGAGTGCCGAGCGCGCCAACGCGCCGCACAGCTTCGACGCCCTGATCCTCTCCTCCTTCGGTGGGCCGGAGGGTCAGGAGGACGTGATCCCGTTCCTGCGCAACGTCACGCGCGGCCGCGGCATCCCGGACGAGCGGCTCGAGGAGGTGGCCACCCACTACCGTGCGAACGGCGGCGTGAGCCCCATCAACGCCCAGAACCGGGCGCTGCGCGATGCGCTCGAGGCCGAGCTACGGCGTCGTGGTGTGGAGCTGCCGGTGCTGCTCGCCAACCGCAACTGGGACCCGTACGTGGCGGACGTGCTGCGCGAGAGTCACGAGCGCGGGTACCGGGACCTGCTGGTGCTCGCCACGAGCGCGTACTCCGGGTACTCCAGCTGCCGCCAGTACCGGGAGGACTACGGCGTGGGCCTGGAGGAGACGGGGCTGCAGGACGAGCTGCACGTGGAAAAGATCCGGCAGTACTACGACTCCGAGGGCTTCCTGCGCCCGTACGCCACCAAGCTGCGGGACTCGCTGCTCGCCCTGCGCGAGCGTACTGACGGACCCGTGCGCGTGCTGTTCACCACCCACTCCGTGCCCATGACGGACGCCAACGCGGCCGGCTCCCAGCGGATGAGCTTCGAGGGGAACTCCGCCTACGTGGCGCAGCACCTTGCGGCCGCGCGCTGGATCGTGGAGCAGGTGGGCGAGCCCATGAACGGGGTGGAGTGGGAGCTCGTGTACCAGTCCCGCTCCGGGCCCCCGCAGGTCCCGTGGCTCGAACCGGACATCTGCGACGTCATCGAGGAGCTGCCCGGCAAGGGCGTCACCGGCGTGGCCGTGGTGCCCCTGGGCTTCGTCTCGGACCACATGGAGGTGCTCTGGGACCTCGACACCGAGGCCCGTGACGCCGCGGCCGAGGCCGGTCTGGAGTTCGAGCGCATCCCCACCGCCGGCACTGATCCCGAGTTCGTGGCCGCGCTCGCGGACCTCGTGGAGCAGCGGCTGGGCACGCCCACCGCGCCCCCGCGGGTCTCCGCGTGCGCCCAGGGCACGTGGTTCGACACGTGCGCCCCGGACTGCTGCGTGAAGGTGCTGCGCGGCCAGAGCGAACCCCGCCCCACGATCGCCCAGCGGCCCGTCGGCGAGCCCATCCCCGTGGGCCTCGACGAGAACGGCGAGGTGATCCACCGGTGAGTGGACCCGTGTTCAGGGTGGGCACCCGTGGCTCGCAGCTGGCCATGACCCAGAGCCGGTGGGCGGCCGAGGCCGTCTCCCGTGCGGGGGGCATCGACCACGAGCTCGTCACGGTGCGCACCGAGGGGGACGTCCTCACGGGGCCGCTGTCCCAGATGGGCGGTACCGGTGTGTTCGCCACCGCGCTGCGGGCGCAGGTGCTCGACGGGCGGGTGGACCTCGCGGTGCACTCGCTCAAGGACCTCCCCACGGCCCCCGTGGAGGGTCTGCGGATCGTGGCCCTGCCCGAGCGTGAGGACCCGCGGGACGCCCTGTGCGCCCGGGACGGCTTGACGCTCGCCGAGCTGCCCGAGGGTGCGGCCGTGGGCACGGGCTCACCCCGGCGCGTGGCCCAGCTGCGGGCCCTGCGCCCGGACCTGCGCATCGTGGACATCCGCGGCAACGTGGGCACCCGCCTGAACCGGGTGGCTCCCGGTGATCCGGGGGACCTGGACGCCGTGGTGCTCGCGGCCTCCGGTCTCAAGCGGCTGGGCCTCGAGGGCAGCATCACGGAGTACCTGGACCCCCACATGATGCTGCCCGCCCCCGGTCAGGGCGCGCTCGCACTCGAGGTCAGTGCCCAGCTGGACCCCGCCGGGCCGCTCATGCGGGGTCTCGAGGCCGTCGACCACCTGCCCACCCGGCTCGCGGTCACCGCAGAGCGGGCCGTGCTCGCCCAGCTCGAGGCCGGCTGCGCCGCGCCCGTGGGCACGTTCGCCCGCGTGGCCGGGGACGTCCTGGAGCTCGACGTGGTCGTGGCCAACCCGGACGGGTCCGAGGTGATGCGCCGCAGCGAGTCCGTGCCCGCGCTGTCCGTCGAGGAGGCCGAGGCCTTCGGGCGCCGGATTGCGGACGACCTGCTCTCCCAGGGCGCCGACCGGTTGGCACGGCTGAGCCTGTGACGGCCCGTCGCGTGCTCGTGACCCGCGATCCCGCCGCCGCGCGCCCTCTGGCCGCGCTGCTGCGGGAGCGCAGGTACGAGCCGTGCACCGCCCGGTTGCTGGAGGCCTCCCTGCCCCTCGACACCGAGCCCCTGCGCGAGATGCTGCGCGAGGCGGCTCGACCCGCTGTTCCCACGTGGCTGTGCGTGACCTCGGCCACCGCGGTCCACGCCCTCGCGGCGGTCGCGGACTCCCCGGACTGGAGCGCGCATCTCGACGCCGCCCGGCCCGCCCCGCTGCGGATCGCCGCCGTGGGTGCCGCGACCGCGCGGGCCCTCGCCGAGCACGGTGTGGGCGTGGATTTCGTGCCCGCCGAGACCTCCAGCGCCGTCGGCATGCTCGAGGAGTGGCCGGAGCGCATCGAGGAGCCGGGGCACGAGGGCAGGCAGTCCCCCGCCGCGTCCGGTGCACCACGGGCCCTGCTGCCCGTGTCCGCGCTGGCCTCCACCACTCTCGAGGAGGGCCTGCGGGCCAAGGGGTACCGTGTCTGGCGGACTCGCGCCTACGACATGGTGCCCGCCCCCGCCCCGCGGCCGCTGAGCAGGATCGCGTCCGAGCCGGACGACGCCCCGGAGCTCGATCGCACGGCCGCCCGGGCAGCGTGCGCCTCGGGTGAGCTGGCGGCCGTGGTGGTCACGGCGCCGTCGCGGGCGGCGGAGCTGCTGGACGGCAACCGTCCGTCGGCGGGCACCGCGTGGATCGCGATCGGTGAGCCCACCGCCCGCGCACTGCGTGAACGCGGCCTGACCCCCGTGACCGCCGCGCAGCCCACCCCGGAGGCGCTCGCCGACGCGGTGGACCACGCCCTCGCGGACCGCCGAGGTGGTCCCAGGACGACCTCTCATGACACAACGATTCAATGAACCAGGAGATCTGCAGATGAACGACGACGTGTCGTACGACATCGTGTCCCGCCCCCGGCGCCTGCGCACCACCCCGGCCATGCGCCGGTTCGTGGCCGAGACGCGGCTGGACGCCTCCGACCTGATCCTGCCGGTGTTCGTCAAGGAGGGGATCACCGAACCGCAGCCCCTGACCTCGATGCCCGGTGTGGTGCAGCACAGCATGGACTCGCTCCGGCGCGCCGCCGCGGAGGCCGTGGAGCTCGGCCTGGGCGGATTCATGATCTTCGGTGTGCCCGAGACCCGGGACGCCGAGGGCTCCGCGGCCCTGGACCCGGAGGGAATTCTCAACCGCGGCATCCGTGCGGTGCGCGAGGAGGTGGGGGACGGCGTCGTCGTCATGGCGGACCTGTGCCTGGACGAGTTCACCGACCACGGCCACTGCGGCGTGCTGGACGCCCAGGGCCGCGTGGACAACGACCGCACCCTGGAGATCTACGGCCGGATGGCCGTGGCCCAGGCCGAGGCCGGGGCGCACATGCTGGGGCCGTCCGGGATGATGGACGGCCAGGTGGGTGTGATCCGCGCCGCGCTGGACGCCGCGGGCCGCGAGGACGTCTCCGTGCTCGCGTACACCGCCAAGTACTCCTCGGCGTTCTACGGCCCGTTCCGCGAGGCCGTGGACTCCACGCTCACCGGAGACCGCAAGACCTACCAGATGGATCCCGCGAACCGGCGCGAGGCGCTGCTCGAGCTGCAGACGGACCTCGCCGAGGGCGCGGACATGGTCATGGTCAAGCCCGCGATGAGCTACCTGGACATCCTGCGCGAGGTCGCGGATGCCTCTCCGGTTCCGGTGTCCGCGTACCAGATCTCGGGGGAGTACGCGATGATCGAGGCCGCGTCCGCCAACGGGTGGATCGACCGCGAGGCCGCGATCCGCGAGTCCGTGCTCTCCATCAAGCGCGCCGGGGCCGACTCGATCCTGACCTACTACGCCGCTGAACTCGCCCGCCGCCTCCGCCAGGAGAACGGCCGGTAACTGCCCACCCGCCGCGCCCGCGCGGTGCCCGGGACACGGTCCCGGCGAAAGGAATGACGTGATCTCATGAGTGTTTCCCAGGAACTGTTCGACCGTGCCCGCCGCGTGATGCCCGGGGGTGTGAACTCGCCCGTGCGCGCGTTCAACTCCGTGGGCGGAACCCCGCCGTTCATCGCGGCCGCCAAGGGCCCGTACCTCACGGACGTGGACGGCCGCGAGTACGTGGACCTCGTGTGCTCGTGGGGCCCCGCCCTGATCGGGCACGCGCACCCCGTGGTCACCGAGGCCGTGCACGAGGCCGTGGAGCGCGGCCTGGGCTTCGGCGCCACCACGCGTGGCGAGACCGAGCTCGCGGAGCTCGTGGTGGAGCGCGTGGCACCGCTCGAGGAGATCCGCATGGTCTCCACGGGCACCGAGGCCACCATGACCTCCCTGCGCCTGGCCCGCGGCTTCACGGGCCGTGACCTCGTGGTGAAGTTCGCCGGCTGCTACCACGGCCACGTGGACTCGCTGCTGTCCGAGGCCGGCTCGGGCCTCGCCACGCTCGCGCTGCCGGGTTCCGCAGGTGTCACCGAGGTGACCGCCGCACAGACCCTGGTGCTGCCCTACAACGACGTCGCCGCGCTCGAGACCGCGTTCGCCGAGCACCCCGGCCAGATCGCCGCGGTGATCACCGAGTCCGCACCGTGCAACATGGGCGTGGTCACCCCCGAGGACGGCTTCAACGCCGCGATCCGCCGCATCACGCAGGCGGACGGCGCGCTCATGATCCTGGACGAGGTGCTCACCGGCTTCCGCGTCCACGAGGCCGGGTACTGGGGCCTCAGCAACGCGGCGGGCGAGAGCTGGGCGCCGGACCTCTTCACGTTCGGCAAGGTCATCGGCGGCGGGCTGCCCACCGCGGCCCTCGGCGGTCGCCGGGACATCATGGAGCACCTGGCCCCCACCGGTCCCGTGTACCAGGCGGGCACCCTGTCCGGGAACCCGGTGGCGATGGCCGCCGGTCTCGCGACCCTCAAGTGCGCGGACGCGGTGGCCTACCAGACCATCGACCGCCGCTCCGAGCAGCTGCGTGCCGGACTGCGCGAGGCCCTCGACGCCGCCGGGGTGGACTACTCCATCCAGGAGGCGGGCAACCTGTTCTCGGTGGCGTTCGGCACCCGCGCCACGGGCGTGCACGACTACGCGGACGCCAAGGGCCAGGAGGCCTTCCGGTACACCCCGTTCTTCCACGCCATGCTGGACGCCGGCGTCTACCTGCCGCCCTCGGTGTTCGAGGCGTGGTTCCTCTCCGCGGCGCACGACGACTCCGCGATGGACCGGATCCTCTCGGCGCTGCCGGCCGCGGCGCGGGCCGCCGCGGAGGCACAGCCCCCGCAGGCCTGATCCGCTCCTGCGCGCCCCGTCCAGATCCGGATCGCGGGCGCGGGACGGGCACGTGCTCGACGACGGCGCGGCACCCTGGGAGGGGTGCCGCGCCGTCGTGCCGGGGCTGCGGGGACTACGGGCGCGGGTGGACGGGCCACGTGCCGTCCACGACCGCGGCGGGGTCCTTGCGGCGGAAGTACTCCTGCAGGGAGGCGGCCTGTTCGGCGGCCCACCCGATCTGCGCCTCGTGCAGCGCGGCGGCGGGTTGACGGAGCTCCGCGAAACGATCGGCCAGGGCCGCGGCGAGCCGCTCGGTGGCCAGGGCGTCCGCGGCGGAGGTGTGAGCGGCGTCGAGCACCACGCCGTACTCCTCGCACAGCGCGCCCAGGGTGCGCTTGCCGCGGCGGTAGCGGTGCACCCGCTTGTTGAGCACGAACGGGTCCAGCACGGGGAACGGCTCGGGGGCGGGCAGGCCATGGCGCTCGGTCTCGCGCGTGAGCACCGTGAGGTCGTACGCCGCGTTGAACGCCAGCACGGGGACCCCGGAACGCCAGAACCCGGCCAGCACCTCGCCCAGCTCGGCCGTGACCTCGGCCACCGGGCGGCCCTCCGCTCGCGCCCGTTCCGTGCTGACCCCGTGCACGGCCGCGGCCTCCTCCGGGATCTCGATGCCCGGATCGGCGAGCCACTCCCACTCCTGCTGCACCTCTCCCGCGGGGGAGACCAGCACCACGGAGGCCGTCACGATGCGCGCCTGCTGGGGATCACGCCCGGTGGTCTCCAGGTCGAAGCACGCGCGGGGGCCCTGGTGCCACGGGGCATCGGACGCCACGACGCCGCTCGCGACCGCACCGTTCGCGGCCGCACCGCTGGCGACCCTACCGTTCGCGGAGTTCGGTGCCTGGGCCCCTGTGGAGGCTGTGCCGGGAACGGACCACCGCGGAGCAGGTGCCGCTCGCGTCACCATCCCCGCGGACGTGGGCGTCTCCAAAGATGCGGGGGCCGCACCCGGCTTTGACGGGCCCGGCCCGATTGATCCCGACCCGTGTGGTGCTGGCCCGGTCGATCCGTCACGGGGATCCTCGGTGGTTCCGGGGACCGGATCGAAGAGCGAGGGCTGCTCGGGCGCCGGTTCGGCGCCAGCGGCGGCACCCGGGGCGGCGGGCGGCTCCGGGGCGTCGAAGAGGGCGGGCTGGGCGGCGTCGTCGGAGTGGTTCGGGGAGGACATGGCACCACGGTACTGGGTGTGACCCACGCCCTTATGCGTGTCGGAGGCACGTGGTGGGATGAGCCCATGCGAACGCAGCGAGAAGCCTCCTGGCGTGTCCTCCCGCCACGCGGCACGGACACCGCCCAGGTGCCCGTGGAGCTGGACCCCGCGCAGCGGACGGTGGTGGACCTGTCGGCCGGGCACGGCCCCGTGCTGGTGCTCGGAGCGCCCGGAACGGGGCGCAGCACCGTGGTCGTCGAGGGGGTGGCGCGTCGGATCGCCGCGGGCACGGACCCCCAGCGGATCCTCGTGCTGACTCCCTCCCGCGAGTCCGCGGCCACGCTGCGGGACCTCGTGAGCCGCCGGGCCGCGGCCACCATCAGCACCCCGCTGGTTCGGGCCTGGCAGGCGTACGCCTTCGACGTCCTGCGTCGCGCGCAGTCGGAGGGGCTCATGCCGGGCATCGACCTCCCCCCGGTGCTGCTGTCCGGGCCGGAGCAGGACGCTTTCCTCGCGGACATGATGCGCGGTCACGCCGCTGGTCTCGGCGGCTCCGTGGTGTGGCCCGCTGACCTCCAGGACGCGCTCGGCACGCGGGGATTCCGCGGTCAGCTGCGGGAGCTGTTCGACCGCATGAACGAGTACCGCGTGGAACCCGAGCAGCTCGCCGCGTGGGCCGAGCCCCTCGGCCACCCGGAGTGGCGCACCGCGGCCGCGTTCCGCACCGAGTACCAGCAGGTCCGGGCGCTGCGCATGCCCAACGTCTTCGACCCCTCCGAACTGGTGGACCGCGCCGCCCGTGTCCTCGAGGAGAACCCCGCGTTCCTTACGCGGGAGCAGCAGCGCCTGGACGTGGTCATGGTGGACGACCTGCAGGAGGCCACCCGCTCCGTGCACCGGTTGATCGGCGTGCTGTGCCGCGGTCAGGACGCGGTGCTCACCGCCAATCCGGACACCACGGTGCAGGGGTTCCGCGGGGCACGCCCCGAGGCGCTGCGCACCCTGGAGGACCGCGTGGGGACACCCGCCCACCCCGTCCAGCGCCTGCACCTGCACACGAGCCACCGCATGTCCCGTGCCGTCAATGAGGCGTGGCAGCGCGTGGCGCGGGCCGTTCCCGTTGTGGCGGGAGCACGTATCGACAGAGCACCGGAGCAACCGGACGACTCGGAAGCCGAACCCTCAGCTGATCCCCCCGCTGGTCCTCCGGACGAGCACGCCGCCGGTGTCGCCGCATCCGTGGCCCCCGCGGCTACGGCCGCACGCGCGGTCGTACCGGACGGGGTGCGGGTGGCCACGTTCGAGTCGCCCACGGCCCAGTCGCGCTGGTGCGCGGACCACTTCCTGCGGCTCCACGTGCTGCACGGCGTCCCCTACCGGGACATGGCGGTGATTGTGCGCAGCGGCCCGCAGCTGTCCGCGCTCACCCGGCAGCTCTCGTCCCTGGGTGTTCCCACCACCACGTCCGCCGCGGAGACCCCGTTGCGTGACGAGCCCGCGGTGATTCCGCTGCTGGACGCCCTCCGGCTGCTCCTGGCGGCGCAGGAGCTGCCCGGCGACCATCCCCAGGTTGAGGGCCCATCCCCGTCCAGTGGGGCGGACGACTCACCATTGCGGGAGACGGACCAGACCGGGGACGCAGACACGCCGCACGAGGAGTCAGCCGCTCGTGACGAGCAGACGAGCCCGCGCACCGTGCTCACCGCTGCCACGGCAGTCTCCCTGCTGACCTCGCGGATCGGTGGCGCCTCCCCCATGGAGGTGCGCCGCATCCGGCAGCGGCTGCGCGGCTACGAGCTGCGCACGGGCGGTGGGCGCACGAGCGACGACCTCCTCGTCCAGGCCCTCGGGGACGGCGTCCTGCTGGAGCTCGCCGAGGTCCGTTCCGACGCCGCCGCTCGGGTCGCCGACATGCTCGAGGCCGGGCAGGCCGCGCTGGACGCTCCCGGTGCCACCGCGGAGTCCGTGCTGTGGGCGCTGTGGGAGGCCTCGGGAGTGGGGCCGCGCTGGCGGCGTCGTGCGCTGGCCGGGGGAGCGGAGGCCGTGCGGGCGGATCGGGACCTGGACGCGGTGGTCGGGCTGTTCGAGGCCGCCGAGCGCTTCGTGGACCAGGTTCCCGGGGCCACCGCTCGGGCGTTCATGGACTACATGGACCACCAGGAGCTGCCCATGGACACCCTCGCGGCCAGGGCACCCGCGGAGGACAACGTGTCCGTCACCACCCCCGCCGGGGCCGCGGGAAGGGAATGGGCGCACGTGGTCGTGGCCGGCGTCCAGCAGGGGGTGTGGCCCAACACCGCCCTGCGCGGGCAGCTGCTCGGCACGGAGGTCCTCACGGACGCGCTGGACCACGGCCCCGAGCAGGCCACGCGGCTCGGTGCCGTGGACCGGTTGCGCCAGGTGCGCTTCGACGAGCTGCGCCAGTTCGCCACGGCCGTCTCCCGCGCCCGCACGAGTCTCACCGTCACGGCGGTGGCCACCCAGGACGAGCAGCCGTCCGAGTTCGTGGATCTCGTGGCACTGGGCCGCGGTGAGGAGACGGGCATCGCCGTCGAGGCGCTCGACGCTCCGGAACCGCTCACCCTGCGCCAGCTGACCGGCACCCTGCGGCGGACCCTCCACGCGGAGGACGTGCCCCGGACCCACCGTGAAGCGGCCGCGCGGCTGCTCCACGAGTTCGCCACCGCCGTGGACCCCGTGGCGGGTGCCGCCCCCGAGCAGTGGTGGGGAGTGAACCCCCTGACCACGGAAGATGCGCTGTTCGACCCCGAGGAGGCCGTCCGGGTGTCACCCTCCAAGATCGAGACCGTGCACCGCTCGCCCCTGGACTGGTACGTGAGCGAGGCCCGCGCCACGGAGACCACGGACCTCAAGCGAGGGCTGGGCACACTCGTGCACGACATCGCCGAGCACATGCCGGACGCGGACGCCGTGGAGCTGATCGCGGAACTGCGCCGCCGGTGGCCCTCCCTCGGGATGCCCGAGGGGTGGACCGGTGCGCAGGAGCTCGAACGCGCCGAGACCATGCTGCGGAAGTTCGCGCAGTACGCCCGGGAGATGCGCACGCAGCACGAGCGCGAGCTGGTCGCGGTGGAGGGGAGCTTCCAAGTTCTCGTGCGCAACCCCGCGCGGGACGCGCTGCTCACGGGGCGGGTGGACCGCCTGGAGGTGGACGCCCACGGCCGCCACGTGGTGGTGGACCTGAAGACCGGCAAGCACAAGCCCACCAAGGACGACATCCCCGAGCACCCGCAGCTCGCCGCCTACCAGGTGGCACTCCAGGCCGGTGCCGGGCAGGCCATGCAGGACAGCGTTCAGAGCGAGGACCTGCACGGCACGGACCGTCCCGAGCGGATCGAGCTGCCCGAGGGCACGGTGCTCACGCAGCCGGGAGGAGCGCTGCTCGTCCAGCTCGGTGACGCCGCCGCCAGGCCCGGCGTCCAGCAGCAGGACCCGCTGGACGAGGACCACCAGTGGGCCCGGGAACTCATCGCCCAGGCGGCGCTGCTGATGGCCGGGACCCAGTTCGAGGCCCGCCACACCGCGGAGCAGGAGAACGGCGGCCACGGCAGATCGTGCGCGGTGCCGTGGTTGTGCCCGTTGTGCGCGCAGGGCAGACAGGTGACGGAGAAATGACCATGCAGGACTTCACCCCGGGGGACATCAGGTTCTCCCCGCAGGACATCGCCGAGGCCCTCGGGGAGCACCCGCCCACGGAGCAGCAGGCCGAGGTCATCGCCTCGCCCCTCACACCGCGGCTCGTGGTGGCCGGTGCCGGTTCCGGCAAGACCACCACCATGTCCGACCGCGTCACCTGGCTGGTGGCCAACGGGCTGGTGCGTCCCGAGGAGATCCTGGGCGTCACCTTCACCCGAAAGGCCGCCGGTGAGCTCTCGCAGCGGATTGCCACGAAGATCCGCAGGCTGCGCAGCACGGGTCTGCTCGCAGAGCCCGAGGAGGACGAGGACGCTCCGGGGGCCGTGCAGGAGCCCACCGTGAGCACCTACCACTCCTACGCGAACTCCCTGGTGCGCAGCTACGGGCTGCGGCTGGGCATCGAGTCGGACACGGTGCTGCTCGGGCAGGCCCAGACGTGGCAGCTGGCGAGCGATCTGGTGCGCGGCTGGGACGGTCCCCTGCCCGAGTCGGTCCCCGCCGTGGACACCCTGACCGGGGGACTCATCACCCTGTCGTCGGAGGCCTCCGAGCACCTGGTGGAGGCCCGCCGGATCCGCGAGTTCGTCCAGCGCTTCCGGGTGGCGTGCCAGGACGTCCCGCCGGACGGCCGCAAGAAGTCCCCGGGGGACAAGGTGGTGAAGGCCTTGTCCCGCATGGAGCAGACGGATGTCCTCGCGCAGCTGGTGGAACGCTTCCACGCCGTCAAGCGTCAGGAGTCGGCGCTGGACTACGGCGACCTGCTGTCCCTGGCGGCGCGCATCGTCCGGGTGGACCCGCACGCGCGGACCGTGGAGCGGGACCGCTTCAAGGTCGTGCTGCTGGACGAGTTCCAGGACACCTCGCACGCCCAGCTGGCGCTGTTCTCCGGTCTCTACGGGGACGGGCACTGCGTCATGGCCGTGGGCGATCCGCAGCAGTCGATCTACGGCTTCCGCGGCGCCTCGTCCGGGCAGCTGTTCAGTTTCGTGGAGAACTTCCCGCTCCGCGGGGCGGACGGTCACTCCCGGTACGCCCCCACGAGCTTCCTCACCACCGCGTGGCGCAACAGCCTGGCCGTCCTGGACGTGGCCAACGCCGTGGCCGCCCCGCTGCGCACGGCACCGTCCTGGAGCCGGTCCGCCGCGTCCGTGGAGGTGCCCCCGTTGGATCCCGCCCCCGGCGCGGTCCGCGGACGCGTGCGGGTGAGCCGCTACCTCACGGACACGGAGGAGGCCCAGGCCACCGCCGGGCTGATCCACGAGCAGCGGGCCGCCCACGAGGGCCAGCCTCTCGAGGAGATGCCCACCATGGCCGTGCTGTGCCGCCGCAGGGCGCAGTTCGAGCCCCTGAGGCTGGAGCTCGAGGCTCTCGACATCCCCTACGAGGTCGTGGGGCTGGGCGGGCTGCTGCACACGCCGGAGGTCAGCGACGTCGTGGCCATGCTGCACGTGCTCACGGACCCGGGCCGTTCGGACGCCCTGGCCAGACTGCTCGGGGGGGCGCGCTGGCGTCTCGGCGCGCGGGACCTCGCCGCGCTGGGGGACTGGGCGGCCGAGCTGGAACGGCGGCACGAACGCGCCGCGCGAGGCGAGGGGCCCACCCCCTCGGAGACCGGGGCCCCAGGAACCCGGGACACCCCCACGGGCGAGGACGCCGGCGACGTGGTGATGGCCGATGCCGTGGACGGCTCCAGCCTGATCGAGGCGCTCGAGACCCTCCCGCGTGACGGCTGGGTGTCCTCGCGGGGCCGCAGCATCACCCCGGAGGGCATGCGTCGGCTCCGGTCGCTGCTTGCGGACGTCAAGGCCCTGCGGGAGGTGCTCGGGGACGAGCTGACCACCGTGATCCACGAGGTGGAGACGGTGCTCGGGCTGGACATCGAGCTGGCCGCGCTGCCCGGGGAGGATCCCGCGACCGCGCGGCGCAACCTGGACGCCTTCACGGACCAGGCGGTGCAGTTCTCGGCCACCACGCGCACCCACGACGTCGCGGCGTTCCTCGCCTGGCTCGAGGCCGCGTCCCGGGAGGAGAACGGTCTGGACCTGCCGCCCTCCCACACCCGGCACGACGCCGTCCAGCTGCTCACGGTCCACGCCTCCAAGGGCCTGGAGTGGGACCACGTCTACGTTCCGGGGCTGAACCAGGACGACTTCCCGTCCAAGAACTCCTCCGCGTGGACGGGGGACGCCGCCAAGCTCCCCTGGCCGCTGCGCGGCGACGCGTCGCAGCTGCCGGAGTGGGCACCGCGGGTGGATGACGTGCGGGAGCTCGAGGCGTCGTTCGCGGAGTTCACCGAGGACGTGGCCGAGCACGACCTGGGGGAGGAACGCCGCCTGGCCTACGTGGCCTTCACCCGCGCCAAGACGCTGCTGGAACTCTCCGGTTCGGTGTACCGCGGCACCGGCAAGAAGCCCAAGGCGGTCTCGCCGTTCCTGGAGGAGGCCAGGGACATGGCGGAGGCCGCCACCCCGGGGTTCGAGGAAGGACCGTGGGCTGACGGTTCCGAGGCGGACGGCAACCCCCAGCTCGACACCCGGGTCAGCGCCCTCTGGCCCTACGACCCCCTGGAGGGCCCCACAATCACCCGCACCTCACGGGACGCGGACGGCAGGCTCACCGAAACGGTTCTGCCACCGGCACACGCGGGCCGCCGCGCACGGGCGGAGGCGGCCGCGCAGGCCGTGCGGGAGGGAGGCTTCCCGGAGCTGCGCGAGCTCTCGGACGAGGAGCTTGCCTCTGGCCCCGAGGGCGCCACCGTGCGGCGGTGGCGGCACGAGGCCGAGCTGCTGCTCGCGCGACGCGCCGACCCCGACCGCCCGCGCACCGTGCACATGCCCTCGCACGTCTCGGCATCCGCACTCGTGGCCATGGACAGCGATCCCGAGGGGTTCGTCAGCGGGCTGCGCCGTCCAATGCCCCGGAAACCGGGATCAGCGGCCCGGGCGGGGACCGCGTTCCACACGTGGGTGGAGAACTTCTACGGGGACGCCGCCATCTTCGACCTGGACGAGCTGCCCGGCGCGGACGACCACGTGGACGAGGACCTCGACCTTCCACGACTGACGGAGACGTTCCGGGCGAGCCCGTGGGCCACGCTGCAGCCCTTCGCGATCGAGCTGCCGGTGGAGACGCCGGTGGGTTCGCTCACGGTGCGAGGGCGGATCGACGCCGTGTTCCGCACCCAGGACGGGTGGGAACTCGTGGACTGGAAGACCGGGCGGGTCCCGCACGGCCGGGACCTGCGGCAGAAGTCCGACCAGCTCGCCCTCTACCGGCTCGCGTTCGCACGGTGGCAGGGCGTCCCGGTGGAACGGGTCTCGGCAGCGTTCTACTACGTGGCGGAGGACCGTGTGGTGCGCCCCCACGACCTCGCGGACGAGGAGCAGCTCGAGCGCATCGTGGCGTCCATCTACCGTCGGGGAGGAGCGCCCTCGTCAGACGAGACGCCCGATACTCCGTGACCGTCACCGTGACCGTGAGCTGAGCCCTCCACCTCAGGGGCACCCTCGCAGGTGGCCTCCGCGCCGGTGGTCTCCTCACCGGTGGCTTCCCCGCCGGGCCCGGACTCGTCCGCGGGGACGTGCGTGCCGGTCTGCGGCGGGTCCAGGGCGCTCGAGCCGGCCCCGGACGGGATCGGTTCGTCGAGCGGGCCGGGGACCCCCGGGGAGGGGGACTCGCTGGCCCGCACGTCGCGCGCGAGCGTGTCCAGCATGCGGCGCGCGTTGTCCACCATGGACGGGATGTCCCGGTCCACGCCGCGCACCAGCCACTCGGCCAGTGCGAACTCGGCCTTGAGGTGCGCGCGGCGCAGCAGGTGGCGGTCGGGCGGCTGGACGGCGGCCACGGAGTAGGCCTCCAGCACGGTGTCCGCGAACGTGGAGTCGCTCATGCCCACGAGCCACGAGAAGTCCTCGGCGGGATCTCCCACGTGCAGGTCGCTCCACCCGGTGAAGGAGGCCAGGGACCCGTGGTCCACCGTGATGTTGTCCTCGTGCAGGTCCCCGTGCACCACGCGGGTGGAGAACTGCCACAGGGTGGTGTCCTCCATGGCCTCCTCCCAGCGGCGCAGCAGCTGGCCGGGGATCTGACCGGTGGTGGCGGCGCGGTCGAGGTCGTGGAGCATGCGCTTGCGGCACTGCTCGGCGCTGTAGGCGGGCAGGTCCGCATCCATCACGAGCGCGCGGGGCAACGAGTGCAACGCGCCCAGGGCCCGGCCGATCTGCACGGCGATCGGCGCGCGCGGCGTGGCACTCGGGGACGGAGCGTGCAGGGGCGGCTCAGGGTGGGTGTTCTGCCGCTGCAGCTCAGCCAGGCTGAGCGTGGCACCGGGCAGGTGGGAGTACACGAAGGTGCGCAGCTCGCCCCGGGCCACGGACCCGGCCACGGAGGGCAGGTGGAACGGCAGGTGGGAGCGGATGGAGGGCGTGAAGGCCTGCAGCACCAGGTGCTCGGTCTCCAGGCGCATGCTCGCCTCGGTGGTCAGGGGACTGCGGACGCGCCAGCGCTTCCCGGCGGCGTCCTGGACCACGCAGGACCGAAAGTCCGCGGCGTCGTCGGGAGAAGGACCGGTGGCCACGGGGGCCACTCCGGGCACGGCTGCGGCGGCAATGGCGGCTAGCAATTCGGGGGTCGTTCTCACCCCGTCCACCCTACCGTCCGAGCCCTCGGCGGGGGCTGTCCACACAGCCCGTGTGGGTGTCCGGGGCCGGGTCTACAGTGGTGCGGTGATCTCATCCCAGGACCCTGCCACCACGCCCGCGCCGCCGCTCGGCCCCGAGGACCTGCCCTTCGCCGGCCGGCCGTTCGACCGTGATGCGGTGGAGCGCGAGCACCGGGACCTCGTGGCCGCGGCAGAGGAGTCGGGCTGCGCACGGGTCCTGGTGCTCCGGGGGTCCCACGTGCCCACGACGCCGGACGGGCCGTTCCTGCCGCTGCTCACCGAGGTGCCGGCCGCCACCGGGGACCCGGCGCGTCCGGACGTGTACCTGGGCCGCACCGCGGACGGGACCTGGGTGGTTCTGCGGACCTTCCCGGAGGACGCCCAGCTGCCCGGGTTCGAGGCCGTGGCCTGGCAGGGGCTGCGCAGCCTGGCCACCACCGTGGCCCCGGAGCTGACGGCGCTGCTGGTCACGGGCCAGGCCATCGCCCTGTGGCACCGCGACCACCCCCGGTGCCCCCGGTGCGGTGCGCTCACGGAGGTGGTGCGCTCGGGCTGGGCCCGCCGCTGCCCCGGAGACGACTCCCTGCACTTCCCCCGCACGGATCCCGCGATCATCGTGGCCGTGGTGGACGACCACCCGGACCCCGCTCAGCAGCGGATCCTGCTGGGACGCTCGTCTCTGTGGAGCGGCAACAGGTACTCCACGTTTGCCGGTTTCGTGGAACCCGGCGAGTCCGCGGAACAGGCCGTGGTGCGGGAGGTGAGTGAGGAGGCCGGGGTCGTCGTGGACACCGTGCAGTACCAGGGCTCGCAGCCGTGGCCGTTCCCCCGTTCGCTCATGCTGGGCTACCGCGCGGTGGCCCACACCGCGCGGGTGCACGCGGACGGCGAGGAGATCCTGGACGTGCAGTGGTTCACCCGCGAGCAGCTGCTCCACGCGGCCCGCCGGGGTGATGTCGTTCTGCCCGGCCGGGTGTCCATCGCCCACGCGCTGATCGCCAGCTGGCTGGGCCAGGAGCTGCCGGAGACGGCGTGGTGAGCGCGGACGCGGTGGGGGAGCAGACCGCGGAGGAGCGGATCCTCGGGGGACTGGACCCCGAGCAGCGGGTGGTGGCCACCACGCTGCGCGGCCCGGTGTGCGTGCGGGCCGGCGCGGGCACCGGCAAGACCCGGGCCATCACCCACCGCATCGCGTGGGGCATTGCCTCGGGCGTCTACGCCCCCCAGAAGACCCTCGCGCTGACCTTCACCGCACGGGCCGCCAACGAGATGCGCCAACGGCTGCGCGTGCTCGGTGCCCCCGGCGTGCAGGCGCGGACCTTCCACTCCGCAGCCCTGCGCCAGCTGCAGTACTTCTGGCCGCAGGCCGTGGGCGGGCCCCCGCCCGGGCTGGTGAACCACAAGGCGCGGCTGATCACGGAGGCCGGCCAGGCCATGCGCCTGTCCACGGACCGGGCCACGGTCCGGGACGTCGCCGCCGAGATCGAGTGGGCCAAGGTCTCCATGCTCACCCCGGACACCTACGTCCAGGCCGCGGAGAAGCGGGACATGCCCGCGGGCTGGGACGCGCGCACCATGCAGCGTCTCTACCAGTCCTACGAGGACCTCAAGGCGGACCGGCACCTGATCGACTTCGAGGACGTCCTGCTCATCACCGTGGGCATCCTGGAGGAGGACGAGCGGATCGCCGCGGCGGTCCACGCGCAGTACCGGCACTTCGTGGTGGACGAGTACCAGGACGTCTCGCCCCTGCAGCAGCGGCTGCTGGATGCCTGGTTGGGCACACGGGACGATCTCTGCGTGGTCGGGGACGCCTCCCAGACCATCTACTCCTTCACGGGCGCCACGTCCCGCCACCTGCTGGACTTCCCCGCGCGCTACCCGGGGGCCTCGGTGGTCGAGCTGATCCGCGACTACCGTTCCACCCCGCAGGTGGTGAACACCGCCAACCGGCTGCTGGCGGCGCGCCGCCCCTCCCTCGGTTCCACCCCGGACACCTGGGCCACCCCGTTGCGGCTGGTCTCGCAGCGGCCCGCGGGCCCGGAGCCCGCCTGGAACGAGTACCCGGACGACGAGGCCGAGGCCGCGGGTGTGGCCGTACGCATCCAGGACCTGATCGACGACGGTGTGGCCCCGCACGAGATCGCCGTCCTGTTCCGCACCAACGGACAGTCGCAGGCCTTCGAGGCGGCGCTCGCCGACGCGAACATCGGCTTCCAGCTCCGTGGCTCGGAGCGGTTCTTCAACCGGCCGGAAATTCGCCAGGCCATCGTGCAGATCCGCTCCGCCGCGCGCACGGCGGGCGCGGACCGCGCGGACGTGCCCCGGCAGGTGCGCGACATGCTCGGCTCCCTGGGCTACACCGAGCGGGCCCCGCGCTCCGACAGCGCCACCCGCGCCAAGTGGGAGTCCCTGCGCGCGCTCGTCTCTCTCGCGGACACCATGGCCCGCCGCGCGGCCGAGGACGGCGAGACGCTCTCGCTCGCGGGGTTCGCCCAGGAGATCGAGCGCCGCGCCGCCACCCAGGAGGCGCCGGTGGTGGACGGCGTCACCCTGGCGTCCCTGCACTCGGCCAAGGGCCTGGAGTGGGACGCCGTGTTCCTGGTGGGGCTGTCCGAGGGGCTCATGCCCATCTCCTTCGCGGACACCCCGGACGCCATGGACGAGGAGCGCCGCCTGCTCTACGTGGGGATCACCCGCGCGCGGGAGCACCTCGTGTTCTCGTGGTCGCTCTCGCGCACGCCGGGCGGGCGCCCCAACCGCTCGCGCTCGCGGTTCCTCGACGCCGTGCTGCCACCGGAGCCGCGCACCCCGGCACGACGCCGCGGCGGCCGCTGAACGGGTCGGCCGCCTCCCGGCGTCGCTGGCTCGTCCGGCCCCGTTGCGCCTCCCGACGCGTCCCGCGGTCGAGGTGCGCCCGGTGACCGTGGGCCGGGACCGGCCCGGGCGGCGTCGTCAGGCGCGGTCCACGTCCGACCAGAACTCGGTGGCCAGGCGCGCGAACTCGTCCGCCCGCTCGATCATGGGCCCGTGACCCGTGTTCCGGAAGCGGTGGGTGCGGGCCCCGAGGGCCTTCGCCCCACGGGCGAGGTGGCGGAAGGGCAGCACCGTGTCCTTGTCGCCCCACACGATGAACACCGGCAGTCCCGTGGCACGCACACGAGGCACCAGGGCCGCGCGCCACCCGCTCCTGACCCCCGCGGGCGTGCCCACGGAGCGCAGCATCTCGAGCATGGCCTCGGAGCCCCCGGGCCGCTGCGAGAGCCGGTGGTTGTGCGCCACCCGTTCGGGGGTCGCGAAGCGCGGGTCGTGGTACATGGCCCGTTCGGAGCGCAGGGCGCCCTTGCGGCTGGGCGCGAGGGCCCGCTCGCCCACTCCGGGGATGCTCGCGAGCCGCAGGGCGGGACTCACGCCGCGGCCGAAGCCCGCCGAGTCGACCAGCAGGAGGCTGCGGACGAGGTCGGGGCGGTCCGCGGTGAGCTGCATGGCCACCGCCCCTCCCAGCGAGTTGCCGACCACGTGCACCGGTGCGATCCCGAGGGTCTCCACGAGTCCGGCCACCCGGGCGGCCAGGTGCTCCAGCCGCATCCCCTCGGGCGGGACCTCGGAGCCGCCGAAGCCCGGGAGGTCCACGCTGACCACGCGGTGCCCGGTGCTCAGCAGCTCGTGCTGCTCGTCCCAGTCCTTCAGGCTGCGGCCGATGCCGTGGATCAGGAGCACGGGGGTTCCCGCGCCGGTGTCCCGGTACTGCAGCCCGTTCCAGTGCTGCAGGTCGGTCTGCTGGCCGTCCGCGGCGGGGGCGAACGTGAACTCCAGCTGGTCGTCCCGCTCGGTGCCGGGGCGGAACAGGACCTTGTCCCGCAGGTAGTTCTGCCGCACGTTCCAGGCGCCGTCGGCACCTTGGCGGGGGAGCAGGTGCGCGCCGCGCTGGATGTACCCCGAGGCGAGGTCGATGAGCGGTCGCAGCCCGGTCCGGGGCCCCGAGTACCGGGGTGTCACGGCCACTGCGCCCGCGCGGTCCATGCGGTCCAGCACGCGGTGGAAGTACTCGGTCACGAGGTCCACGCGCAGCGTCCACGAGGAGTTGGTGTAGCCGATCGCGAAGGCCATGTTGGGCACTGCGTCCAGCATCATGCCCCGGTAGCTCACGTGCTGGGCCGGATCCACGGTCTCGCCGTCCACCACGAGCTCCGTGTTCCCCAGGAACTGCACGTTGAGCCCCGTGGCGGTCACGACCACGTCCGCGTCCAGGTGGCGCCCGGACGCCAGCTGGATCCCGTCCGGTGTGAAGCGCTCGATGGTGTCCGTCACGACCTCCGCGTTCTCCCCGCGCACGGCGCGGAAGAAGTCCCCGTCCGGTGCGGCGCACAGCCGCTGGTCCCACGGGTCGTACTCCGGCGTGAAGTGCTCGTCCACCGGGAAGGTGGGGCCCAGGTGCTTCACCGCACCGCGGTGCAGCAGCTCGCGCATGGCCTGCGGGCGGCGTCGGCTGAACTCGTAGACCGCCATGCCGCGGGCGATGTTGCGCCAGCGGTTGGCCGCGCCGGCCAGACGGGCAGGCAGGCGGCGCCGCAGCCTGATGCCCGCCTCGTCCCGGCCCGGCACCGAGGCCACATAGGAGGGGGAGCGCTGGAGCATGCTCACCCGGGCACCGCGGTCCACGAGCGAGGGGACCAGGGTGATGGCCGTGGCGCCGCTGCCGATGACCACCACGCGCCTGCCCGCCACGTCCAGGTCCTCGGGCCAGTGCTGCGGGTGGACGACCGTGCCCCGGAACTCGGGGAGGGTGGGCCAGTCCGGTGTAAAACCTTCGTCGTAGCGGTAGTAGCCGGTGGCCATGAACAGCCACCGCCCGCGCAGCCGGGAGACCTCGCCCGTGCGGACGTCCTCGTGGGTCACGGTCCAGGTGTGGGTGGCTGAGGACCACTCGGCCCGCCGCGCACGCTGCCCGAACCGGATGTCCTCCAGGACGCCGGCCTCCTCGGCGGCGGCACGGACGTACTCTAGGATGGTGTCTCCCGTGGCCAGGCTGCGCTCGCCGGTCCACGGGCGGCTGCGGTAGCCGAACGTGGCCATGTCCGAGTCGGAGCGGATGCCGGGGTAGCGGAAGAGGTCCCAGGTCCCGCCGATGTCGTCCCGTGCCTCCAGGACGGCCACGGTGCGGCCCGTCCCGGCCAGTTCCCGCGCGGCCCCGATGCCGGAGATCCCCGCGCCGACGATGATGACGTCGACCTCGTGCGTGCTCATGCCGTCCTCCAACTGCCTGTGCTGTGGTGTGCCACGACGCCGCGGCGCGTGGGCCCCGCCCCGCGGCTCCGGGGTGGCCTCGTCGAGCACCGGCCGGTGACCCGCTCCCGCCCGCCGGACCGGAGCCTCACGATGGGTACTAACGCGCGTTAGTGTCGTGGACTTCGAGTGTAACAGCTCACATCCCCGGCCTGGCAGGGCCGGTGCCAACCGGCCGGCCACTAGCATGTGGGCATCGACACCCACGGAGAGCACATCAGCATGGACGGCGGCAGCACCCCCGCACGGCGGGCCACGAGCGCGGACGTGGCGCGTCTCGCCGGAGTCTCGCGGACCACCGTGAGCTTCGTGCTCAACGACACGCCAGCGCAGTCCATCTCCGCCGAGACCCGGCGTCGCGTCCTCGACGCCGCCCACAGCCTCTTCTACGCACCGTCCGCGGAGGCCCGCGCACTGAGCAGCGGGCGCTCCACGTCCGTGCTCCTGTACCTGCCACCCGCGGGTTCCCTGTCCGAGGACATCGGGGACATCATCGAGCGGCTGTCCGTGCTGTTCGAGGAGGCGGGCCTGTCCATGGTGATCCACGCGTGGACCCGCCGCCCCGCCACGCACGTGTGGTCCTCCGTGACCCCGGCGGCCGTGCTCGCGTGGGACCTCGCGGACGACGACGCGCAGCGGATGCGCCGCAACGGCGTCCGCGGGGTGGTCTCCTGGACCGGTTCGGACAGCATGGGCCGGTGGATCACGGGTCCGCGCGAGGAGGACATCGCCCGGGTCCAGGTCGGTCGCCTCAGGGCCGCCGGCCACGAGCACCTGGGGTACGCGGTGACCGGCGGGGACCACATGCACGGTGTCTCCCAGTGGCGCTACGCCGTGCTGCGCCGCGAGTGCGAGGCCCAGGGGCTGCCCGACCCGCGGCTGCTCCCCGTTCCGGCCGATCCCCGGGACGCCGCCGAGGTCCTGCGCGCCTGGCGGGCCGAGGATCCCGGGGCCTCCGGGGTGTGCGCGCACGACACCACCGCCGCGCTCGCCGTCCTGGCCGGGATGCGCGCGCTGGGCTGGTCCGCGCCCCGGGACCTGGGGATCGTGGGGGTCAACGACTCCCCGGCCGCCGCCCTCGCGGATCCGCCGCTCACCATGGTGGCCCTGGACACGGACGTCACGGCCCGGCACATCGTGGCCGTGATCACCGCGCTGGTCCGGGGGGAGCCGGAGCCTCCCGCACCACCCACGGGCGGGGCGTCGATCGTGGACCGCGAGTCGGTCTGACAACGTCCGCGGACACGGGCGGGTGCGATGCTCCGGGTCGGCCGGCGGCCTGCGACTCAGTCGCCCGTGGGCGCGTGGGGACGTGGCGCTCGGGTGGGGGTGTTGCGGCCGTGTGCCCCGCGGTGGGCTCAGCCCCTCATGGGCGCGTGCGGACCGGCACGGCGGAGTGGTTTCAGCCGCCCGTGAACGCGAGGGCGCACAGGCACCCGGGGTCGGGCGCCAGCCGGGTCCGAGCGAGGCCTCTGCGGAGCACGAGCATGTCCGACGGATGGCCGTCCGCCGCCAGGGAAGGCGCGGCTGCGGCGTCGCCCGCGAGGGCCAGACCGAGCAGCTGCCCGGCGACCTCGCCGGCCACCACGGTGCGCGTGATCGCCGCCAGGGCCGAGCTCGCCCCCGGCGGGACCGGATCCGCACCCTCGGGTGCGGCACGACGGACCACCCGCCGTGACTCGCGGGCCGCCGCCACCAGGCACCCGCGGCACGGGCGGTGGGCCCAGTCCGTGGCCGGCCACGTCACGGCGCTCGCGCCGTCCGACACGAGGTGCAGGGACGTCAGGGCGCCGTCGAGAGGGGGATCCTCCGGCTCCACGAGGTCGGTCACGAGGTCACCGGTCACGGCGCCCGCGCGCAGCACGACGGCGGCGGGGACAGCGGCGGAGGGGAAGAGCTCCGGTGCGCTGAGCGGCACGCAGCGGGCGGCACGGCGACGCAGCTCCCGGCGCAGCACCAGCTCGCGCGGCTGCCCCTCCGACTCTGCGGGATACGGCCCGTGGCGGATGTCCGCGACGGACACGGGTGCGGGGTCGTGAATGTTGAGCAGGCACACGCCCGCCTCCGCGAGCCGGAGGCACACGGCAGCTGCCAGGGGGTCCAGGCCGGAGACGAAGACGTGCACCTCGTCGACAGCCGGAGGGGAGCAGAGCTCCGGCGGGTGCTCACGTCCTGCCGGCCGCGGGACAGTGGTGGGGGACCCGGAAGCGCCCCGCACGCGGAGCGCAGGCGCGCGCCCCGGCCCGGGGGGAGCGCTCGGTGCTGCGGCCGGGACGACGGTCTGAACGGGTGGACGGGTCATCCTCCCAGGGTGCGCGTGGCGGCCGCCGTCCGCCGGGCGGTGCACGGAATCCACAGCGCGGGTGCCGGTTCGCCCGCCGCGGGACCACAGTGGTGAACTGGGAGCATGCCCCGACCACGAGCCAGAGCGAGTCAGCCCCCTGAGGACCTGCCGGAGATCATCGTGCAGCGCAGCAGTCGACGCACCAAGACCGTGAACGCGCACTTCAGCGGGGACGCCGTGGTCCTCGCCGTGCCCCAACGGGCCACCCGCGCCCAGATCGCGCACTGGAGCGCGACGCTGGTGCCCCGCGTGGTGGCCAAGCGCCGGGCGGCGGAGGCGGCCGCACGCACCCGGCACTCGGACGAGGCGCTCGCCCAGATGGCCGAGCGGCTGTCCCGCACCCACCTGGAGGGCCGCGCCCGGCCCACGAGCATCACGTGGTCCACACGTCAGCACACCCGCTGGGGATCGGCGACCCCGAGCACCGGGAGCATCCGGATCTCGAGCCGCCTCGCGGACGCGCCCGAGTGGGTCCTGGAGACGGTGGTGCTCCACGAACTCGTGCACCTCCTCGAGGCGCACCACAACGACCGCTTCTGGGAGATGGCCCGGCGGCACCCCCGAGCGCACGACGCCGCCCAGTTCCTGGACGGCGTCGCGTGGGCGGAGCATCACCCGGCAGAGGATCCCGACCGGGGGTGAGGCGCCCGGTGGGCGGGCCCCGTGAGGTCAGGACCTCGTGACCGGGATCAGTGGTCCTTGGGCGTGGTGTTGGGATCGTCCTGGTCGTCGTCACCCGCGTGGCCGGCGTTCCCGTCCGTGTCCGGATTCCGGGAGGTTCCCTGCGGATCGTCGTCGCCCTGGGCGGGGGAGTCCGTGCCGGGTTCCTGGCCGGCCTCGTAGCCGCCGGCCAGCAGCTTCTCGAGCGCGGCGTCCATCTCCTCGTCGCTGGCGGTGAGCAGGCCACGGCGCTCCTCGAAGCCCTGGGGGTCGTCGAGGTCCTCGTTGGTGGGCAGCAGCTCGGGGGACTCCCAGAGGCTGTCCCGCTCGGTGATCCCGCGCTGCTCGGCCACGTAGTCCCAGAACGTGGCGGCCTCGCGCATCCGGCGGGGGCGCAGCTCGAGACCCACCAGGGAGCCGAAGGTGCGCTCGGCGGGCCCGCCCTCCGCGCGGCGTCGGGCCATCATCTCGGTGAGCGCCGGGGCGGACGGGATGTTCACGGTGGAGGCCACCGTGACCCGGTTGACCCAGCCCTCCACGAGGGCGAGCACCGTCTCCAGCCGGGCGAGCGTGGCCTCCTGCTGCGGGGTCATCTCGGGGCTGAACACACCGGAGGCGAGCGCGTCCTGGACGCCGGAGGGGTCGGTGGGGTCCAGGTCCCTGGCGATGGACTCGATGCGCTCCATGTCGATGTGGATCTCGGAGGCGAACGCCGTGATGAGGTCCAGCACGTGCTGGCGCAACCACGGGACGCCGTGGAACAGGCGGGCGTGCGCCGCCTCACGGATGGCCAGGTAGAGCAGGACGTCCGAGGCGGGCAGGTCCAGCCCCTCACTGAACTCGGCGATGTTGGAGGGGACCAGAGCGGTGCGCTTCGCCGCGAGCGGGATGCCCACGTCCGAGGAGGAGAGCACTTCGCAGGACAGCCCGCCCACGGCCTGCCCCAGCTGCATGCCGAACATCATGGACCCGGCCCCGGAGAGCATCCCGGACAGGTCCGCCCCGCCCATGGCCTGGGAGAGCTCGGGCGGTAGCTGCTGGGTGAGCGCCTCGGACATGGCCTGGGAGACGGAGGCGGCCACGGGTGCGGACATCTCCTTCCAGGTCTCCCACGTGGCCTCGATCCACTCGGCGCGCGCCCACGCGGCGGGCATCACGGGGGCCTCGTCGAACGCGGTGTTGTCCTTGAGCCACAGGTCAGCAAGCTTCATGGCGTCGCTCACGGCGCCCTTCTGCCTCTCGGTCACGGAGGGGTCGCCCTTCTGGGATGCCACCTGCCGTGCGTGCTGGTTGGCCAGGTCCCAGTTCACGGGCTCGTCGGAGGACGAGGAGCTCATCATGGACTGGATCTGCTGGAACATCATGGACATGGTCTGCGGGTCCACGGGCATCCCGGCCGGCATGTCGCCGGGCTTCATGGCCCCGGACCCCAGCAGACGCTCGAACATCTCCTGGAACGGGTCCTTGGGGTTCTCGCCGTTCTCGTCGTTCGGAGGATTCGAGGGCATGGGACCGCCAATCGTCGTGAAAAAAGGAGTGCTGGAACTGCCGTCCAGGATATCGGGCGGCCCCTGGGCCCCACCATCCCGCCGACCCACAGTTCGCTGATGGCTCAGGTTCCTGCGCCCGGGGCACGACGACGCCCGGGCGCGGCGGCGTCGTCGTGGGCCAGCCACGGGACGGGTACGCTGAGCCCTCGTGAAGCGCACCCACAGCCCAGGGAAGACCACGGCCGGAACCACGGCGGCCCGGGGACGGCCACGCCGGTGGTCGCTGCCCACGGTCTCGCTCGTGGCCACCTCCTCCCTGCTCGTGGCGGGAGTCGTTCTGCCCGCGCCCTATGTGATCGAGGCCGCCGGGCCCACCTTCAACACCGTGGGTGCGCACCAGGACAAGCAGCTCGTCAAGATCCAGGGTGCCCCCACGTATCCCAGCGACGGACAGCTGGACCTCACCACCGTCTACGTCACGGGCGGGCCGTCCGGGCGGATCAACTCCATCAACGCCCTGCTCGGCTGGCTGGACCCCTCCGACGCCGTGATCCCCGAGGACACCCTGTACCCGCCCGAGACCACGGGCCAGGAGGTGGACGACTCCAACGCCGCGGCCATGGCCTCGTCCCAGGACGAGTCGGTCGCGGCCGCCCTGGACCACCTGGGCACCCCGTACACCACCACGCTCAGCGTCCACGCCGTGGTCGAGGGCGGGCCCGCGCAGGGCAAGCTCCGGGCGGGGGACGAGCTGGTCTCCGTGGACGGCAGCCCGGTGACCTCCCTGGGGCAGCTGCGCTCGCACCTGGACGAGGCGGGCTCCGAGGGGGCGGATGTCACCGTGCGCCGGGACGGCGCCACCGCCACGGAGCACGTGGAGCTGACCCGCGGCGAGGACGGCACGAGCTGGCAGCTCGGTGTGTACCTCGTCCCGAGCTACGACTTCCCCGTGGACGTGGAGTTCCAGCTGGAGCAGGTGGGCGGGCCCAGCGCGGGCATGATGTTCGCCCTCGGGATCATCGAGGAGCTGACCCCGGGATCCATGGCGGGGGACGAGCACATCGCAGGGACCGGCACCATCACCGCGGACGGCGCCGTGGGACCCATCGGCGGGATCCGCCAGAAGCTCGAGGGGGCGGCCGACTCCGGGGCCTCGTACTTCCTGGCACCCACCGAGAACTGCTCCGAGGTCACGGGGCACGTCCCGGAGGGACTCACGGTGGTCGAGGTCGACACGCTCGGCGAGGCGGTGAACGCGGTGGAGCAGGCGGCGGCGGGCAACGTCTCCGGGCTCCCCAGCTGCGGAACGCGGTGACACCCCGGCCCTGAAATGTCCGCCCGCGGGGTCCACGACACCATAAGGTTGACTGTGATCATCCTCAGGTGATCGTCCGCGCCCAGGGAATTCAGAGGTAAGCAGTGACCGCCGGATCCACGTCTCCCCGCCCGTCCGAGAGGTCCGCAGCGGGCCGCCCCAAGCGCGGGGCGCTGCTGCCCACCGTGATCGCGGTGGTGGTCCTCATCGCGCTGTTCGTGGCCGCCACCCAGGTCTACACCAACGTGCTGTGGTTCGAGCAGCTCGGGTACCTGAAGGTGTTCGTCACCCAGAACCTCGCCGCCATCGGCCTGTTCGTGGTCTCCGCCCTGGTCGTGGCGGGTCTCATGTTCCTCAGCCTGTGGCTCGCGCACCGTCACCGGCCCCGGGGCGGTGAGGTCACGGACACCATGCGCAAGTACCAGCAGGCCCTGGACCCGGTGCGCAAGGTCGTGATGATCGCGGTGCCCGTGATCTTCGGCCTCTTCGCGGCCTCCACGGTGGCCACGCAGTGGCAGACCGTCCTGCTGTTCTTCAACCAGGAGCCCTTCGGCCAGACCGATCCCGAGTTCGACCTGGACCTCGCGTTCTACGTGTTCACGCTGCCGTTCCTGCGGCTGCTCATCGGGTTCCTGGTCACGGCGCTGCTGCTCGCGGGCGTGGCCGGTCTGCTGATGCACTACGTCTACGGTGGCATCCGCATCCACGAGCGCGGGATCAGCACCACACGTGCCGCCCGCGTGCACCTGGGCTCGATCGTCGCGGCGTTCCTCGCCCTGCAGGCGGTGAACTTCTGGCTGGACCGCTACTCCACTCTGATCTCCGGCTCCGGGAAGTGGACCGGCGCCCTCTACACGGACGTCAACGCCGTGATCCCCACCAAGGGCATCCTGGCCGTGGCCGCGCTGCTCGTGGCCATCCTCTTCGTGGTGGCCGGGATCATCGGCCGCTGGAAGCTTCCCCTGATCGGGCTGGCCATGCTGGTGGTCGTGGCCGTGGTGGCCGGCGGCCTGTACCCGTGGGCCATCCAGCGCTTCCAGGTGACCCCCACCGAGCAGGCGCTCGAGAACGAGTACATCCAGCGCAACATCGACATGACCCGCCAGGCCTACGGCCTGGACCAGACCGAGGTCACCCCGTACGACGCCACCACCCAGACGGAGAAGGGCGCCCTGCGCCAGGACACGGAGACCACGTCCAACATCCGTCTGCTGGACCCCAATGTGGTCTCGCCCGCGTTCGCCCAGCTGCAGCAGTTCCGCCCGTACTACCAGTTCCCGGAGATGCTCGCGGTGGACCGGTACAAGATCGACGGCCAGATGCAGGACACCGTGATCGCCCCGCGTGAGCTGAACCCGGACCAGATCCAGGGCTGGTACAACCAGTCCGTGGTCTACACCCACGGCTACGGCGTGGTGGCCGCCTACGGCTCCCGTGTGCAGGAGGACGGCAAGCCGCAGTTCATGCAGTCCGGCATCCCGTCCAAGGGCGAGATCTCCGACGACTACGAGCCCCGCATCTACTTCGGCGAGAACTCCCCGAACTACTCCATCGTGGGCGGCTCCCCGGAGGACGAGCCCCTCGAGCTGGACCGCCCCCAGACCAACGAGGGCGACGCCGCGGACGCGAAGACCACCTTCACCGGGGACGGTGGGCCCAACGTGGGCAACTGGTTCAACAAGCTGGCCTACTCGATCAAGTTCCAGTCCACGGACATGCTGCTCTCGGACGCGGTGCGCCCCGAGTCGCAGATCCTCTACGACCGAAACCCCCGTGAGCGCGTGGAGAAGGTCGCACCGTACCTCACCGTGGACGGCAAGCCCTACCCGGCGATCGTGGACAACAAGGTCGTGTGGATCGTGGACGCCTACACCACCGCCGCGTCCTACCCGTACTCCTCGCCCTCCGTGCTCCAGGAGGCCACGCAGGACACGCAGACGGCGCAGGGCACGGCCGCAGCACTTCCCAACGAGCGCGTGAACTACATCCGCAACTCGGTCAAGGCCACGGTCAACGCGTACGACGGTTCCGTGGACCTCTACGCGTGGGACGACAAGGACCCTGTCCTGAAGGCGTGGCAGAAGGTCTTCCCGGAGACCGTGAGGCCCTACTCGGAGATGTCCGCGGACCTCATGGCCCACGTGCGCTACCCCGAGGACATGTTCAAGGTCCAGCGCGAGCTGCTCAACCGCTACCACGTGACGGACGCGAACAGCTTCTACGCGAGCGACGACGTGTGGTCCGTGCCGAACGATCCCACCCAGCAGAACCAGGACGTCCCGCAGCCGCCGTACTACCTCTCCATGCGCATGCCGGGGGAGAAGGAGGCGAACTTCTCGCTCACGTCCTCCTTCATCCCGCAGCAGAACGAGACGGGCAACACCCGCAACGTGATGTACGGCTACCTCTCCGCGAACGCGGACGCCGGCACGGGCAAGGACGGTCAGAAGAGCGACGAGTACGGCAAGCTCCGGCTGCTGGAGCTGCCGCGCTCCTCCGTGGTGCCGGGCCCGGGCCAGGCGCAGAACCAGTTCAACTCGGACACGGACGTGTCCCAGGAGCTGAACCTGCTGCGCCAGGGCGCGTCCGAGGTCATCAACGGCAACCTGCTGACCCTCCCGGCGGGCGGGGGCATGCTCTACGTCCAGCCGGTCTACGTGCAGTCCTCGGGCGACGCCGCGTACCCCACGCTGCGCCGCGTGCTCGTGGGCTTCGGCGAGCAGGTCGGCTTCGCTCCCACGCTCGACGGTGCCCTGGACGAGGTCTTCGGGGGCAACTCCGGTGCCACCACGGACACCGGCGCCGGTGTGAGCGAGAAGGCGGCGGAGGCCGCCCAGGGCGGTGGCGGGGCCGGGAAGAAGGACGACTCCTCGTCGCCGAGTCCCTCGCCGTCCGGCACCCCGGCGCCGCGCTCCTCCTCCCTCCAGGAGGCGCTGGACTCGGCGAACAAGGCCATGCAGGACTCGGACCAGGCCATGAAGGACGGGGACTGGGCCAAGTACGGCGAGGCCCAGGACCGGCTGCAGCGGGCCATCGAGGACGCCATGGCACAGGACGGCGCCACGCAGTAGCACGGCCGGCACCGCACGCGAAGGGCGGCCCCCGGGAAGCAGTTCCCGGGGGCCGCCCTTCGATTTGCACGACCCCCACGCCCTGCGTATAGTTGTTGATGTCGCCGCGGGGTGGAGCAGTTCGGTAGCTCGCTGGGCTCATAACCCAGAGGTCGCAAGTTCAAATCTTGCCCCCGCAACCACGAAGAAACCCGGTTCCGCAAGGAACCGGGTTTCTTGCTGTCCGGACATCTTCGCGTGCTCCGGGTGACACGCCGGGCCGCGTGTCCGGCGCAGTGGCCGCCGCAGCGCTCCGAGCGGGCACGGCAGCCACCCGGCGGGGCGTTCAGAGGCCGCGACGGTGGCCGACGAGGCGCGCGGGGTTTCCCGCCCAGATCTCGTTCTCCCCGGTGGAGTTCATGAGCACGGAGTTGGCGCCCACGATCGTGCCGTTGCCGATGCGGGTGACTCCGGCGCCTCCGAGCACCACGCAGCCGGGGAACAGCACCACGTCGTCCCCCACGTGCAACCACTCGAACGGGGAGTCCTCGCGGGACACGTGGGCGTCCTTGCGGCCCACCGTCACGTTCTGGTAGATCCGGACCCGCTCGCCGAGGGTGACCTCGGGGTAGACCACGCTGCCCATGCCGTAGTGCACGAGCCGCAGGTCCTTGCCGCCCTGCACCCCCGCGGGGATGGAGATGTTCAGGGGAAGCAGCGCCAGACGCGCCCAGCGGTGCTTGCGAAGTGCCACGAGTTTTTCAGGAAGTCCCATGTCAGACCACAGTAATCGAGTGCGGGACACCTCCGTCCGCCGTGACGGACGGAGCGTCCGGCTCCCGCGAGTCACGGCCCGCGTACGACGACGCCGCCGTGCCCCGGGTGGGGCGCCGGCGGCGTCGTGGGTGGCGGCGGGGCAGCCCGTCAGCGGCGGCGCCGGGAGGTGCCGAAGAGGGAACGCGTGATCTCCCGGCCCAGGGTAGTCCCCGCCGAGCGCATCATCGAGCGCACGGCGGGGTTGTCCATCACGGAGCCCAGGAAGCCGCCCTCGTCCTGGCGGGTGCGCCGCTGGCCCTCCTCCTGCCGACGCCGCTCGTCCGGCTCCTCGTCGCGGCGCTCCCGGGGCTCGTCCGGGTGCTCCACCGAGTGGTCCTCAGCCGCGCCCGCGTGGCCCTGCGGCCCGTCGAGACGTGCTCGCAGCAGCTCGTAGGCGGACTCACGGTCCACCGGCTGGCCGTAGGTCCCCATGAGGGGCGAGGCGCTCACGGCCGCCTCGACGTCCGCCACCGGGGCGGGCTTCATGAGGGACTGCGGGGCCCGCATCCGGGTCCACGCCACCGGGGTCGGGGCACCGCTCTCGGACAGCACCGTGACCACCGCCTCACCCGTGGCGAGCTGGGTGAGCAGCTGCTCGAGGTCGTACTCGCTGCGGGGGTAGGTGCGGGCGGCGGCCTTCAGGGCCTTGGCGTCGTCGGGAGTGAACGCGCGCAGGGCGTGCTGCACGCGGTTGCCCAGCTGCGCGAGGACGTCCGTGGGGATGTCCTTGGGGGACTGGGTCACGAAGAAGATGCCCACGCCCTTGGAGCGGATCAGCCGCACGGTCTGCTTGATGGAGTCCAGGAACTCCTTGGAGGCGTCCTCGAAGAGCAGGTGCGCCTCGTCGAAGAAGAACACGAGGTTCGGCTTCTCGGCGTTCCCCACCTCCGGGAGGTCCTGGAAGAGGTCCGCGAGCAGCCACATCAGGAACGTGGAGAACACCCGCGGCTGCTGCTGCACCGCGGCCAGTTCGAGGCACGAGACGACGCCCCGGCCGTCCTCGGTGGTGCGCAGCAGCTCGGCGGTGTCGAACTCGGGCTCACCGAAGAAGATGTCCGCCCCCTCGTTCGCGAACGTGGTGAGCTCGCGCAGGATCACCCCTGCGGTCTGCTTGGAGAGCCCGCCGATGCCCGCGAGCTCCTCCTTGCCCTCCGGGGAGGTCAGGTGCACGATCACCTCGCGCAGGTCCTTGAGGTCCAGCAGGGCGAGCCCGTTCGAGTCGGCGTAGTGGAAGACCAGGCCCAGGGAGGACTCCTGCGTGGCGTTGAGCCCCAGCACCTTGGCCAGCAGCGTGGGCCCAAACGAGGTCACCGTGGCGCGCACCGGAACGCCCGGTCCCTGTCCGCCCAGGCTGTAGAACTCCGTGGGGCTCGCGGTGGGAGTCCACGTCTGGCCCACGGACCGTGCGCGCTCGGCCACCTTGGGGTTGTCCTCCCCGGGCTGGGAGATCCCGCTGAGATCACCCTTGACGTCCGTGAGGAAGACGGGAACTCCCTGGGCGCTGAGCTGCTCGGCGAGCGCCTGCAGGGTCTTGGTCTTGCCGGTACCGGTAGCCCCGGCCACCAGTCCGTGGCGGTTGAGGGTGGCCAGCGGGACCCGCACCGGGGCGTCCGGGTGCGCACCGGACTCGTCCAGTGCCGCCCCGAGGTCGAGGCACGGTGCCTCCGACGCGTAGCCGGAGCGGACGGCCTCGAGCTGCTTCTGCGCCCCCGTGGGGTTCTCGGCCATTCTCAGACCTCCTCCGCGGAGACGATGTTCTCGCCGTTGGTGGGGGAGCCGCCGTTCTTGAGGGCGGCCAGCCGGGCCTCGATCTCCGTCTGCTGGCCCATGGACTCGAGGGCCCCGAACTGGCGGTCGAGGGAGGAGTCCGCGAGCTCCTGCTGACCGGCCACGCGGGCCTCCTCGCGGCGGATCTTGTCCTCGAAGCGGGAGACCTCGCTCGTGGGGTCCATTACGTCGAAGGACTTCAGCGCGTCCTGCACCTGCGACTGCGCCTGGACGGTCTTCTGCCGGGCGGCGAGCTCGTCCCGCTTGGCGGAGAGCTCCTGCAGCTTCCCGCGCATGGTGTTCAGCCCGTCCTTGAGCTTGGCGACCGTCTCGGTCTGCGCCGCGATCTGGGGCTCGGCGCCGCGGGCCTCGTTCTCGGACTGGATCTGACGCTGGATGGCCACCTTGGCGAGGTCGTCGAACTTCTGCGCCTCACCGGCCTTGCCGGCCGCGCGGAACTCGTCCGCCTTGTTGGACGCGGCGAGCGCCTTGGAGCCCCACTGCTGGGCCTCCTGCAGGTCCTCCGCGTGGTCCTTCTCGAGCAGCCGCAGGTTGCCGATGGTCTGGGCCACGGCGGACTCGGCCTCGCGGATGTTCTCGGTGTAGTCGCGCACCATCTGGTCGAGCATCTTCTGCGGGTCCTCCGCAGAGTCGATGATGGCGTTGATGTTGGCCTTCGCCAGCTGGGCGATCCGGCCGAAGATGGACTGCTTGGTCATGGTGTTCTCCTCTTCTCGTCACTGGACTGGAGCTGAAATTTGGGGGGGGGGGCGCAGGCCCGGGGCGGGTCAGAAGTTGCCGCCCACCCCGCCGTCGAAGCCGCCGCCCCCGCCGCCGAAGTCTCCTCCGCCGCCGAAACCGCCGCCTCCACCGAAGCCTCCACCGAAGCCTCCGCCGTAGCCGCCGCCCCCGCCGTTGAGGATGCCGCCCAGCAGGATCCCGCCGAGCATCGCACCGCCCATGCCGTTGCTGCGGCGGCCGTAGCCGACTCCGGCGTACCCGGGGCCGCCGTAGCCCATGGGTGAGATGAACTGGTCCACGTCCTGCTGCGCCGCGCGCTGGGCGGCGTCGGCCAGACGGATGGACTGGTTGGCCTCGTTGAGGGCGCGTTCGGGGTCGGAGTTCTGCAGCTCGTGGGCGATCTCGAGGTGGCGCTCGGCCTCCGCGAGCTCGGTGCGGGCCCGCGCTCCCACCCCACCGCGGCGCGCCCACACGTAGTCGGACGCGGTGGTCAGGCTGGCCTGGGCGCTCACCAGCGCGTGGGAGAGCGTCTCCCGTGCGGAGCGGGCGCGGTCGTTCGCGGAGCGGACGTCCTGCAGTCCCTTGTCCAGCTCCGCCTTGGCCTGCGCGAGCCGGCGGGTGGAGCCGATCGGGTCGTAGCGGCCCGTGGCCATCTGCTGCGTGACCGTCTCCAGCACGGAGCGCACGCCCGCGGCGGCGCCCGCGAGCTCGGGGCGGGAGCCCTGCCGCACAAGGCCCTCGGCCTCGGCGACGTCCCGCTGCGCGATGCTCACGGCGTCCTTGAGGGACTCCTCCGCGCGGGCGAGCTCCCGGCGGGCGTTGTCCACGGAGTCGACGAGCCGGGCGGCCTGCCCCTGCGCCTCCTCGGCCGCGCGGATGTCCAGCACGGCCTTGGAGACCTGCCCCGCGTCCAGGTGCTGCTGCGCCCGGGTTGTGGAATCCTCGGCGAACTCGAGCCGCTCCCGCGCCTGCTCGCCGTTGTCACGGACGGACGCGAGAGCGGCGTCGTCGTACTCGCCGTGCAGCGAGACGAGCTGGGCCTCGACGTCCCGCAGCCGCGGCGCCGTGGCGGCCACCGCGGAGCGGACGCGCTCGAGCGCTTCCGGGGCGCACGTCTCCAGCTGGCGCAGCCCGGCGAAGTTCTGCTCTTGCTCGGCCAGGGGAGCGCGGGCCTGCCGCGTGCGCTCGATGATCTCCCCGAGCCACGCGCGCTGGTCCGCCTCGCTGTCCGGAATGTGGTCCTCGAGCTTCTGCTGCAGCTCGAACGAGGCGCGCATGTGCTCCTTGGCCCGCGCGAGCGCCTCCTCGAACGGGCGCGTCTGCTCGCTGCCGTACTGCAGCTGCGCGAACGCGAGCTCCTGCTCCGAGTGCTGGATGGCGTTGTCCGCCTCCACGAGCGCGGACCCGGCCTGCTTGTGCAGCTCGGGCAGCGGGACCAGCGGGCGCTGGGGTGCCGCGCCACCGCGTGGGCCCTCGCCCCCGGACGGTCCGCCGGGGCCCGGCTGCCCGCCCTGCGCACGACGCCGCCGCGAGCGCATCACGGTCGCGGCACCCACCCCGGCGGCCGCCACACCGCCCGCCAGCAGCAGGCCGGTCACGGCGCCGCCGGCGCCCGCCCCGCCGAGCTCCCGGTCGATCCCGTCCACGGCGCCCTGGGCGGCACCGTCCCAGTCTCCGGTGCGCAGCGCGGGCGCGATGTGCTCGTCGTAGATCTTCTGCTGCTCGGACCGCGACAGCGGGCCGGAGGAGTTGGCCACGAAGCGCGCCTGCTTGGACTGCGTGGCCACGGCCAGGACGGCGTCGTTGGTCCCGAAGCCGTTGGTCCTCGCGAACTTCTGGACCCACTCACCGGGGTCCGTGGGATCCGTGAAGGTGTCCACGTACACCACGTAGAGGGTGATGCTGTGCTCGTTCGCCAGCTCCGAGATGTCGTTCTGCAGGCCCGAGGTGTCCCCGAGTGCGCCGCTGGTGTCCACCACGCGCTGGCCGGGATCCACCCGGGAGGGCGGCTCCGCGTGCGCGGCCGGGCCCGCCACCAGGCAGGCGCCCGTGAGCAGAGCGGCGGGAATCGTGCGGTGCCAGGCGGTGCGTGGTGTCATGACCCTCGTTCCGATCGGATGTCAGCCCGGTGGACGTGCGGCGCCCGGTGCGCCCGGGGAAGGTCCCGCCGTCCGGTTCACAGGATACGCGTCGGTGTCAGCGGGGTCGCACGCAGGCGCTCCGGAGTCGGCCGTCATTCTCCCGGCAACGGTGCGGAGGGCGTCCAGCCCCGCCCCAGTCGGACCGGGCATACTGGGCTCCGCAACCTGTCGGGCCGGTCACCGGTACCCCGCTCTACGAGGAGAGAACATGGCTGATTCCCACGATCCGCGCACCGGGGGCGATCCCCAGGGACCGGTGCCCCCGTACGGCCAGTACGGCGCGGGCCAGCGGGGCGGTGCCGCGAGCCCCCAGGACGGTTCGGGGTGGCAGTCCCAGGAGACCCGGCCGATCCCGCCCGCCGGGGCAGAGGGCTCCCCCCAGTACGGCGGGGCCTCGTACGGCGACGCGCCCGCCCGCGGCCCCTACGGGGGCGGGCCGTACGACGGCGCAGGGTACAACGGTGGGGGGTACAGCGGCGCGGGCTACGACGACGCCTCCGGGGCCGGCTATCCGCCCGCGGCGGGCGGGCCGGGCTGGGACGGGCAGGATGGCGGGGCCTATCCGGCTCAGGACGGCGCGGCGGCACCGAAGCGGAAGTTCTCCGGGGGGATCATGATCGCCGGGATGGCCCTCGCCGGGCTGCTCGGTGCGGGTGTGGCGGTCGGCGCCGGCGCGGTGGGGGACACCAACGCCACCGGCGGCACCAGCAGCTCGCCCGTGATCGTCAACGACACCGAGTCCGTCAACGAGATCACCGCAGCCACCCAGAAGGCCTCCCCGTCCGTGGTCACGATCTCCGCCGCCTCCGGCAATGAGGCCGGCACGGGCTCGGGTGTGCTGCTGGACGACCAGGGCCACGTGCTGACCAACACCCACGTGGTCACCCTGGACGGCGCCGCCTCGGACGCCAAGATCGAGGTGCAGGCGGCTGACGGCTCCGTCCGCAAGGCCACCGTGGTGGGCACCGACCCCGGGTCCGACCTCGCGGTCATCAAGATCGACCCCAGCGGTCTGACCCCCGCGGTGCTCGGGGACTCGGACAAGCTCAACGTGGGAGACGCCGCGATCGCCATCGGTGCGCCGCTGGGACTGAGCGGGACCGTCACGGACGGCATCGTCTCCACGCTCAACCGCACCATCGCCGTGGCGTCCTCGGCCGCCGAGGACACCCCGGACGACTCCCAGCAGAGCCCGGGCGGTCCGCAGGACTTCTTCTTCAACTTCCCGGACAACGGGCAGTCCGGCTCGCAGTCCGCCAAGTCCAGCGTGTACCTGAACGTGATCCAGACGGACGCGGCCATCAACCCCGGCAACTCCGGTGGTGCGCTCGTGAACTCCGCCGGTGAGGTGATCGGCATCAACGTGGCGATCGCCTCCGCGGGAGGTTCCTCGGGCGAGTCGTCGGCGTCCGGCAACATCGGCGTGGGCTTCTCGATCCCGTCCAACACCGCCAAGCGTGTGGCGGACGAGATCATCAAGGACGGCAAGGCCACGCACGGCTACCTGGGCGCCTCGGTCTCCCCGTACGTGCCCTCCGGCAGCTCCTCGGACCAGTTCTCCTCCGGCGCCAGGGTGCGCTCGGTGGAGTCCGGATCTCCCGCCGCGGACGCCGGGCTGAAGCCCGACGACGTGATCACGTCCTTCAACGGCAAGCCGATCACGGACGCGGACGCCCTCACGGCAGGGGTGCGCGAGCTCGCCGCGGGCTCGGAGGCCGAGGTTGTCTTCAAGCGCGGCAACGACGAGCAGAAGGCCACCGTGACCGTGGGCAACGCCGCGGACCAGAAGAAGTAGCCGCGTCCCTGCGGTGACGGGCCGGCGGCCACCGGTCCGTCACCGCAGGGGCCGCGTCACATCAGGTGCCACGTCACATCAGGCGCCACGCCAGGGACGGTGCACGGCGGCAGGGAACGGGCCGGGCGGCGTCGTACCCCGTGGATCACACCCCGTCCGGGAAGCCCAGCTGGCGCCACGCCTCGTAGAGGGCGATCGAGGCCGAGTTCGCGAGGTTCAGGGAGCGGCGCCCCGCCAGCATGGGGATCCGCACCCGCTCGTGGACGCGCTCGTCCGCGAGCACCTCGTCCGGCAGTCCCGTGGACTCGCGTCCGAACAGCAGGACGTCCCCGTCCCGGTAGGCCACGTCCGTGTGGCGCGTGCTCGAGTGGGACGTGAACGCGAAGACCCGCGCGTCGCCGAGGGCGTCCCACAGTGCCTCGACCGTGGGGTGGACGTCCATCACCGCGAGGTCGTGGTAGTCCAGGCCCGCGCGGCGCAGGTTCGCGTGGTCGAAGTTGAAGCCGAGCGGCTCCACGAGGTGCAGGCGGGCCCCCGTGCACGCGGCGAGCCGGATGGCGTTGCCGGTGTTGCCGGGGATCTCGGGGGTGTGGAAGACGAAGTGGAGCATGGCTGCGAGTCTAGGCCCCGTCTGCGTCCCCCACTCGGCGGTCCCAGCCCTCTGGGGATGCCTGACCGGCCGGGCGCGGCGCGGCGCCGGTCGTAGGATGGGCCCATGCCCACACCCCGCGTCTACATGGACCACGCCGCCACCACGGACATGCTCCCGGAGGCCGTGGAGGCCTACCTGGAGCAGGCCAGGCGGGGCGGCAACCCCGCGTCCCTGCACTCCGGCGGGCGGTCCGCGCGCATGGCGCTGGAGACGGGGCGGGACGCCGTCGCGGCCGCCCTGAACGCGGAACCGGTGGAGATCATCCTCACCTCCGGGGGCACCGAGGCGGACAACATGGCGGTGCTCGGCCTGTTCCGCGCCGCCCGTGAGGCGGACCCACGGCGCACCGTCATCGTCCTGTCCGCCGTGGAGCACCACGCCGTGTCCGAGGCCGCGGAGTGGCTCGCGGCCCACGAGGGCGCGGAGCTGGTCTGGCTCGACGTCGACGCCACGGGACGTGTGGACCCCGGGCAGCTCGAACGGCTGCTGGCCGAGCGCGCGGCGGAGGTTGCGCTGGTCACCGTGATGTGGGCGAACAACGAGGTGGGGACCGTGCAGCCGGTGGCCGAGCTGGCCGCCCTGTGCGACGCCGCCGGGGTGCCCTTCCACGTGGACGCGGTCCAGGCGTTCTGCGCCGTTCCCGTGGACGCCCACCTGCCCGGGATCAGCACGCTCGCGGTCTCCGCGCACAAGCTCGGCGGGCCCATGGGGGTGGGCGCCCTCTACGCGCCGCGCAGCGTGCGTCTCGCGGCCACGAGCTTCGGCGGCGGACAGGAGCGCAGCGTCCGCTCGGGCACCGTCAACGCCGCCGGCGCGGCGGCCTTCGGCGCGGCCGTGGAGGCCGCGCAGCGCGGGTTCCGGGGCGAGTTCCTGCGCCGGGCCACCCTGCGGGACGCCCTCGTGGCGGGCATCCGGGAACGCGTCCCCGAGGCGGTGCTGCGCGGACCAGAGCCCGGGAGCCCGGCCGAGGAGTGGGAGCACCCCACCCGGCTGCCCGGCAACGCACACTTCACCTTTCCCGGCTGCGAGGGCGACTCCATGCTGTTCCTGTTCGACGCCGCCGGGGTGGCCCTGTCCACCGGCTCGGCGTGCAGCGCCGGGGTGCCCCGGGCCTCGCACGTGCTGCTCGCCATGGGCGTGGACGAGCAGACCGCCCGCGGGGCGCAGCGCTTCTCCCTGGGCCACTCCAGCACGTCGCGGGACGTGGACACCGTCCTCGACGCCCTCGTGGACGTCCACGCCCGGGCCCGCGCGGCAGGGCTGTCCGGACACGTGCCGGCCTCCTTCACGTCCTGAGCCGCTGCGCCGCGGGGAATAGCCGCCCCGGGGTGCGGGTTGTTAAGGCGTCTCGTCCAACCACAACCTTCCGAAGGGGACCCCGTGCGCGTTCTGGCAGCAATGAGTGGCGGTGTGGACTCCGCGGTGGCCGCGGCCCGTGCGGTGGACGCCGGGCACGACGTCACGGGTGTGCACCTCGCCCTGTCCCGGACCCCGGGCACGCTGCGCACGGGCGCTCGCGGCTGCTGCACCATCGAGGACTCCCGGGACGCGTGGCGCGCGGCGGAGAAGCTCGGCATCCCGTACTACGTGTGGGACTTCTCCGAGCGCTTCCAGGCGGACGTCGTGGACGACTTCGTGGCCGAGTACGCCGCCGGACGCACCCCCAACCCGTGCATGCGCTGCAACGAGAAGATCAAGTTCGCGGCCCTGCTGGAGAAGGCCCTGGCGCTCGGCTTCGACGCCGTGTGCACCGGCCACTACGCGAAGGTCGTGGAGGACGCGGACGGCCACAAGGAGCTGCACCGCGCCGCGGACTGGGCCAAGGACCAGTCCTACGTGCTGGGCGTGCTCACCGCCGAGCAGCTCGAGCACGCGATCTTCCCCCTCGCCGAGACCCCCTCCAAGGCGCAGGTGCGCGCGGAGGCGGAGGAGCGCGGGCTGTCCGTGGCCACGAAGCCCGACTCCCACGACATCTGCTTCATCCCGGACGGGGACACCCGCGGCTGGCTCGCGGACCACATGGACCTGGACCCCGGGCGGATCGTGGACACCGAGGGCAACGAGCTCGGGGAGCACCGGGGTGCGCAGGCCTACACCGTGGGTCAGCGCCGCGGCCTGCACATCGGCCGCCCGGCTCCGGACGGCAAGCCGCGGTTCGTGCTGGAGATCCGCCCCAAGACCAACGAGGTGGTGGTGGGTCCCGAGCAGCTGCTCGCGATCGACGTCATGGAGGGCATCCGTCCCTCCTGGGCCGGGCTGCCCCCGCGGGAGGTCGCGGCACTCGGCGACGACCCCGAGGCCCGTTCCGACGAGTTCGAGGTGACCGTGCAGGTCCGCGCCCACGGGGACCCGGCGCCGGCCCGGGCGTGGCTCACGCGCACGGAGGGGACCCCGCGGCTGCACGTGCGCCTGGACACGGCCCAGCGCGGCGTGGCCCCGGGCCAGACCATGGTGCTCTACCAGGGCACCCGCGTGCTCGGCCAGGCCACGATCGACGCCGCGTTCGCGGACCGCGCCCACCACGCGTCCGTCTGAGCGGAGACCGTTCACCGCCGGCGGGGCGGTCACGACGACGCCGCGGGCCTCGTCCCAGGGTTCGCCCGCCCTCCGGGGCGGGTGCCGGGTGCCCCGCGAAGAGCGCGCGGGCCGGGCCCGCCACCCCGTTTAGAGTGGTGGTCATGAGTTCCGCGACCGATCCCGCAGACCACGCGCCCCTCGATCCCGCCGCGGGCGGGGCGGGGCCCGGTGACACCGTGTCCGCCCGGCAGCGGCTGGACGCGATCCGGGGCACGATCGACAACATCGACGCCGCGCTGATCCACCTGCTCGCCGAGCGCTTCAAGGCCACCCAGCGGGTGGGCACGCTCAAGGCGGAGAACGACATGCCGCCCTCGGACCCGGAGCGGGAGAAGGCCCAGATCGAGCGGCTGCGCAGCCTGGCGGTGGCCGCCCACCTGGACCCCGAGTTCGCCGAGAAGTTCCTGAACTTCATCATCAGCGAGGTCATCCGCCACCACGAGGCCATCTCCGAGGACCACCAGCGCGGAACGGACGCATGAGCGGGTTCGCCACGGACGCCGTCACCGCCGCCCTGACCCGGCCCCTGCGCGGCACGGACCTCGTGGAGACGTTCACGGTGCTGCGGGGCGAGCTCGGGGCTCCGCACCGCGCGGCCGTCCCTCTTCTCCCGGACCGCGGGCCGCACGCGGAGCTCGCGGCGCGCACGTGCGCGGTCCTGGAGTCCCTGCACGCGGACCGGCAGCCGCACGGCTGGCGCGTGACCGGCGTCGCCGGGGACGACTCCCGCCAGGCCCGCGGACTGCTCGCGAGCGACCTCAACGCGGTGGCCGACGTGCTCGGTGCGGAGTCCGGGGCGGACTCCGCACCCGTGGTGCTCACCCTCCTGGGCCCGGTGTCGCTCGCGGCCACCGTCCACGTGCGCAACGGTGAGAAGCTGCAGTCGGACCCCGGGGCGCGGCGCGACCTGACGGAGTCCTGGTGCGCGGGGATTGCTGGTCTGATGACTGCGCTCCGGCGCAACACCGACGGCCGCGGCGCGGTGCTCGTGCTCTCGGAACCCGAGCTCGACAGGGTCCTGGAGGGCACCATCCCCACCGCGAGCGGCTACCGCACTCTGCGCTCCGTGCCCCGCGCGGAGGTCCACGGCGCGCTGACCGCGGCGGTCGGCGCGTGCCGTGACGCCGGCGCCGCGTCGGTCGTGCTCGACGCCGGGGCAGCCGGTGTGCACTGGGCGCCCCGCTGCGGCGCTGACACCGTGGTGGTGCCCGTTCCCACGGGGAGCACGCGGGAGTGGGAACCGCTGGCGGGCCTGCGCGAGGCGGGACTGCGGCTGTGCTTCGACGCCGCGGGGACAGCCGCACCGACCCCGGCGCGCGCCGTCGTCGATCGGCTGCTCGGGCCCTGGAGCGAACTGGGCATGGACCCGGCGGCTCTGCTGGGAACCGTCCTGGCACCGTCGTCCCGGATCAGTGAACTGGCGCCCCCGCAGCTGCCCGACGCGCTGCGGCGGGTGACCGGGGCGTGCGGCGCGCTCACGGAGGCGTGCAACGAGGGTTGACCCCGCTCAGGCCGTAGAATCGGCACACAGGACGCGGGTCGTCGGCCGCGGCCGACCCCGGAGCAGGAACGAGGGCGAAGGCAGGCCATGAAGGCGAGAATTCTGGTGGTGGACGACGACGCCGCGCTGTCCGAGATGATCGGCATCATCCTGGCGTCGGAGGACTTCGAGCCGGTGTACTGCTACGACGGTTCGAGCGCCCGCGAGGTCTTCCGCTCGTCGGAGCCGGACCTGATCCTCCTCGACCTGATGCTCCCCGGGATGGACGGCATCCAGGTGTGCCAGCAGATCCGCGCGGAGTCGGACGTGCCCATCGTGATGCTCACCGCCAAGTCCGACACCGCGGACGTGGTGCGCGGGCTCGAGGCCGGCGCGGACGACTACGTCCCCAAGCCCTTCAAGCCCGCCGAGCTCGTGGCGCGGGTCAAGGCGCGGCTGCGTCCCATGGACCGCGGGGCCACCCAGGAGATCACGCTCGGCGACATCGTCATCGACGTCACCGGCCACACCGTGACCCGGGGCGGGGAGGAGATCTCCCTGACGCCGCTGGAGTTCGACCTGCTCGCCACCCTCGCGCGCTCGCCGCACCAGGTCTTCAGCCGCGACGAGCTGCTGCGTGACGTGTGGGGCTATCCTCACGCGGCGGACAACCGGCTGGTCAACGTGCACGTGCAGCGGCTGCGCTCCAAGGTGGAGCGCGACCCCGAGAACCCCGAGGTGGTGCTCACGGTGCGCGGCATCGGGTACAAGGCCGGCGGGCACCCGCATAAATGACGGCGAGCGCAGCACCGCCGGCGTCGACCCCGGCACCGCGCCGCCGCCCCAAGAGGTTCCGCAGGATCCGCCTGGGGCGCCGCGTGCTGTTCCGGCGCTGGCGGCAGTCACTGCAGTTCCGCACCATCGCGATCGCCCTCACGCTGACCTCCGTGGCGTTCCTCGCCACGGGCAGCTTCCTCTCCCACCAGATCGCGGACCGGCTGTTCACGGACCGGCTGAACCAGGTGCTCGAGGAGGCGCGCACGGACATCAGCGTTGCCCAGGCGAGCTTCGACGCCTCGGACGCCTCGGACCGCACCGAGGTGCAGGCGCTGATCAACTCGACCATGGGGAGCCTGAGCCAGGACACGGACGCCGCCGACCACCGGTGGATCCTGATCCCCCTGGACCAGGGCTCGGGCCAGTCCTTCGTGGGGGTCCAGGCGGAGAGCTCCTGGATGACCTCGGCCACCGTCCCGCAGCAGCTGCAGCAGCGCGTGGCCAACGCGGACGGCACCTACTGGCAGCCGGCCTCGGCCCGGATGACGGAGAACGGCGCCGAACAGCCAGTCATCGTGGTGGGGGACGTGGTGCAGCTGAACCAGAACTCGCGCTACGGGCTGTACTTCGTGTACGACTTCTCGGATCCGCAGGCCACGCTGGACTCGATCCATGCCGTGCTGCTGCTGTCCATGGTGGCGCTGCTGCTGCTCGTGGGCACCATTGTCTGGTACATCACCCGTGAGGTGGTCCGCCCCGTGTCCAACACGGCACGCGTGTCCCAGCGGCTGTCGGAGGGCGACCTCGACGTGCGCATGCAGGTGCGGGGGACCAACGAGGTGGCGCAGCTGAGCCGCTCCTTCAACCGCATGGCGGACTCCATCCAGACCCAGATCACGCAGCTGGAGCAGCTGTCCTCGATGCAGCAGACCTTCGTCTCGGACGTCTCCCACGAGCTGCGCACGCCCCTGACCACCGTGAAGATGGCCGCGGAGGTGCTCTACAACGCCCGCGAGGACTTCGATCCCGTCAACCGCCGCTCCGCCGAGCTGCTGCACAACCAGGTGGACCGGTTCGACTCCATGCTCTCGGACCTGCTCGAGATCTCCCGCTTCGACGCCGGCGCCGCCCGCCTGGACATGGCCTCCACCGACATCTTCTCCGTCATCTACGACGTGGTGGAGGCCGCGGCCCCCATCGTGCTGCGGTCCGGCTCCGAGCTCACCGTGCGTTCCACCCTCACCCGGTGCGTGGTGCAGATGGACCAGCGCCGCATCGACCGGATCCTGCGCAACCTGGTGACCAACGCCCTGGAGCACGGAGAGAGCCGACCCGTTGACATCTACGTGGCCGCCAACGAGAACTGCGTGGCCGTCGCGGTGCGGGACCACGGCATCGGGATGACCGAGGAGCAGACCGCGAAGGTGTTCAACAGGTTCTGGCGCGGGGACCCCGCGCGGGCGCGCACCGTGGGCGGCACCGGTCTGGGGCTCGCGATCGCCACGGAGGACACCCGGCTGCACGGCGGCCGGCTGGAGGTGTGGGCCGAGCCCGACAACGGGGCGTGCTTCCGACTCACGCTGCCGCTGCTGCACACCCAGTCCCTGGACCCCGAGCTGGTCAACCCGCTGGACATGCCGCCCGCCGAGAGCTTCACCGAGTCCACCGCCCGGGTCACCGACACGGGATCGCTGCAGCTGACGGCTCCGGCCGTGCAGCCCGCCATGGAACCGGACACGGGACAGATGCTGATTGCGTTCCCGCCGGCACCGGGGGGCGGCTCCGGGGGCGAGCGGGCGACGCCGTCCGACGCCGGGAGCACGCAGGACGAGAACGGTGGCCGGACCGAGGACGTCCGGGGGAGCGGATCCACGGCGGCTGGCCGCAGCGAGGGGACGGAGAAACCATGAACCACGGGTGGACCACACCCCGGCGCCCGGACACCGTGGGCGGCACCACGCGCCGTCGACGGTGCGCCGCAGCCGCCCTCGCGGTGGGGCTGTCGCTGACGCTGTCCGCGTGCGGGGCCATGCCCCGTTCCGGGCCCGTGCACAAGGTGGTGGAACCCACCGAGCAGTCCCAGCAGAGCGCCATGGCGTACAACCCGCAGGCCCCGCGGCCCGGTGCGTCCGCCCAGGAGGTCGTGGAGGGCTTCCTGGCGGCGGGCGTGGGGGCGCAGGACGACTACTCGGTGGCCCGCCAGTACCTCACGCCGCAGCTGGCGACCACGTGGAAGCCGGACGCCCGGGTGCTGATCCACTCGGGTGAGCCCACCACGGTGCCGCGGCTGAACGAGGGCGAGTTCCGCACCACGATCGAAGTGGGTGCCGTCCTGGACGCCGAGGGGGTGCGCACGGCTCAGCCCCGGGGGAGCACGCGCGTGCTGGACTTCGCGCTGACCTCGGTGGACGGTCAGTGGCGCATCTCCCAGGCCCCGGACGGCGTGATCATCCCGGACACGGACTTCGCGCAGATCTTCTCGCCCGTGGACCTGTACTTCTACTCGGCCAACGACAGCACCACCGTGGTCCCTGACCCGCGATGGTTCGCCAAGCGGCCCACGGCGTCCACGGCCGCGGTGCGCGCGCTGCTGAGCGGGCCCGCGTCCTACCTCGAGGGCTCTGTGTCCAGCGCGCTCCCGCAGAGCGCCACCCTGTCCAAGTCCTCGGTTCCCGTGTCCGGTGGGACCGCGGCGGTGGACCTCAGCATGTCCGGTTTCGATCCCGCGGACGTGGAGCAGGCCCGCCGGATGGACCAGCAGCTGCGCGCCACCCTGCAGTCCGTGCCGTCCGTGGAGGACGTGGACCTCACGGTCAACGACGCGCCCGTGGACACCTCCGGGCGTGCGGGGGCAGACCCCACGCGGTCCGTGACCGTGCCCAACCGCCAGGTCGGCGTCTCGGACAACCAGCTGGCGTTCTACCAGGGAGGACAGACGGAGCTCGTCCCCGGTCTCTCACTGCCGGACGGGGCCAAGGTCACCAAGCCGGGAATGGACACCGAGGCCTCGACCTTCGCGTTCGTGGACGCTGCGAGCGGCGCGATGTACACGGTGTCCTCCGGCGAGCAGGCGCAGCGTCGCTGGACGGGCACCGCGCTCACCCGCCCCAGCTTCGACCGGCAGGGCTGGGTCTGGGGATCCGACCGCTCCGGCACGGTCCACGCCGCGCCGGCAGCCGCCGAAGGCTCCGGGCGCACCGTCGGAGCAGACTGGTTGAAGGACCAGCACGTCGCGTCACTGCGCATCTCCAGGGAGGGCAACCGCGCCCTGGTGGTCACCACGGACGAGTCCGCCCAGCGCTCCACGCTGTGGATCTCGGGCGTGGTGCGTGATGACTCCGGCCGGCCGGTGGAGCTGGAGAAAGGCAACGCCGTAGCTGCGGACGTGGACGTGAACACGGCGCAGTGGATCGGCTCGGACGAGTTCGTGACCACGGCGCTGAACCAGGACAGCAACGCCCAGCCCCGCCGGTACTCGGTGTCGGGGACCTACGAGGACCTGCCCTCCCTCACCGGCGTCACGTCCATCACGGGCGGCAACGGACCTGCCGCCGTCTACGGCGCCTCGGACGGCAAGCTCTACATGCTGACCGGCAGCTCGTGGGCGCTGCAGAGCGAGGACGTCACGGACACCTCCTTCGCGGGGTGACCGCGCCGGGGCCCGGCGCACCACCGGCACCACCGTGCGCAGAGCACTGCCCAGTGCCGGTCAGGGCTGGTGGTTCCGGAATCCTCGGGCTGGACTGGACGGATGACAGCCGACCGCACTGGACCACCGCCGCGCTCTGCCGCGATCCCACTCCCGGCACCCGGGCTTCACCCCGGTTCCCCGAGCCGAGGGCAGTACCGGCCCCCGGGCACCGCCCCGGTGCGTGCTCCGCGTCCAGCGCCACCGCCGGACACCCGTGGTCTGCAGGGCACCACTGCCGCGCACGGCCACGGTCTTCCGCCGGTTCCTCTCCCGCTCCGCCACCCCGCGCCACCACGGCCGGCCGCCGAGGCCGCCCGGCCAGGCTCGTGGGGCGGGGCCGTCACACCGCAGTGGTTCACCGCCGGCACCCGGGCGCGCTGGGACCGCGCGGCCGCCCGCCTCGTCGACTGGTGTGCACAGGCCGTGGAACTGTTCCTCCCCGTCTCGTGCGCGGTGTGCGGGGAGCCCGGTCGTACGCTGTGCCGCCCGTGCCGTCTCGTGCTGCGCCGCTGCACCGCCGCCCCCGGGCAGGTCACCGCGCCGGAGGTGCTGCGGGACCAGGGAGTCAGCGTCTTCGCGGCAGGGGAGTACGAGCACGAGCTCGCGGCGTGCCTGCTGGCGTACAAGAACGGTGGTCGCACCGATCTGGCCCCCGTCCTCGGGGTCGTGCTCGGGGCTGTCCTCGCCGCCGCGGCGCGGGACGTGAGGGAGCACGGCCGCGGCCCGCTGCTGTGGGTGCCCGTCCCCACGAGCGCCCGCGCGCGTCGTCGTCGGTGGTTCGACCCCGTGGCCTGCCTGCTCGACGCCGCCGCGCTGCCTCCCGGAACTCGCGTGCACCACGCGCTGCGTCACAGGGGAGGCACGGTTCGCGGCGCGCGAGGTCCGCAGAAGGGCAGGGGGAGGAGGCAGCGGGCGCGGGCCGTGAGGGGGTCGATGCGCGCCCAGGACGTGCGGGGACGCACCTGCGTGGTCGTGGACGACGTCCTCACCACGGGAGCCACCATGGCAGAAGCCGTCCGGTGCCTCACCAGGGCCGGCGCTCACGTGCCCGCGGTGGTCACGATCGCCGGGGTGCGGGCCGGGCGTTCACCCCGGGAGAACTCCCAGACGTCGGACGCCGTTGTCCGTGAATTTCCCTGAGGTTTCATCTAGCGTTGGACCACGGGAAGCAATGAAGGTGTCCCGTGTGGGAGAGCAGCACGTCCCGCGCCATCCTCAAGATGTGGAGGGTCTCATGGAACTGAACATCCAGGGCCGCAACGTCACTTTGCCGGACCGATTCAAGGAGTACGCCGAGGAGAAGAGCGAGCGTTTTCAGCAGCTCGGCGACAAGGTCCAATCCATCGAGGTCAAAGTCACCAAGGACAACGGCGCCTCCGGCCACCAGGGCATGCGCGTGGAGATCACCGTGGTCGGCCGCGGACCGGTGCTGCGGGCGGAGGCCCGCAGCGACGACAAGTTCGCCGCGTTCGACGAGGCGTACGGCAAGCTCGTGGAGCAGCTGCGGCGCGCCCGGGACCGCCGGAAGATCCACCGCGCCGGGCACCAGAAGCCGGTCGCGGTGCACGAGGCCACGGGCTCGCTGCCCGTGGTTCCCACCACCGGGTCGTTCACGGGCTTCGAGTCCCCGCAGGCGCTGTCCGCGGCGGAGGACGAGGCCTTCGACACCGAGTACCCCCTGAGCGACACCCCCACCCCCGTGGAGATCCGCCGCAAGCGCTTCCCCGCCCACCAGATCACGGTGGACGAGGCCGTGGACCAGATGGAGCTGGTGGGCCACGACTTCTTCCTGTTCGTGGACAGGGAGACCCAGGAGCCATCCGCCGTCTACCGCCGCAAGGGCTGGGAGTACGGTGTGATCAGCCTGAGCCAGGACGGGCGGTCCGAGCAGGAGAAGGTCCGGGCCTACCAGTCCGAGACCTCCGCCGCGGATTCCTGAGCCACCCCTGACGCGCGCCCACGCGCGCACCATGTCACGAGCGGGCCCCGCGACCACGTCGCGGGGCCCGCTCCACTGTGAGGGACCGCTCGGAGTCCCTCACGTACACTGTTCGGCGGTGCACCCTCTGTTCTGCCCGGTGCCCACCAAAGATCTCTGAGGAGCGAACACACGTGGCGTCATTCCTGGAAACGGTTCTCCGCACGGGCGACAAGCGCGTCCTGAAGCGACTGAGGACGTACGCGGACGCCGTGAACAGCCTCGAGGACGGGTTCAAGGAACTCACGGACGCGGAGCTGCGGGCAGAGACGGACGCGTTCCGGGAGCGCATCGCGGACGGCGAGTCGCTCGACCGGCTGCTGCCTGAGGCGTTCGCCGCTGTGCGCGAGGCGGCGTCCCGGACCCTGGGCCAGCGCCACTTCGACGTGCAGATCATGGGCGGTGCGGCACTGCACCTCGGCTACATCGCGGAGATGAAGACCGGTGAGGGCAAGACCCTGGTGGCCACGGCCCCGGCGTACCTCAACGCGCTCTCGGGCAAGGGCGTGCACGTGGTGACCGTCAACGACTACCTGGCCGAGTACCAGGCCAACCTCATGGGCCGCGTCTACCGTTTCCTGGGCCTGGAGACCGGGGTGATCCTGGGTGGTCAGGAACCCTCGGTGCGCCGCGAGCAGTACGCCGCGGACATCACCTACGGCACCAACAACGAGTTCGGCTTCGACTACCTGCGCGACAACATGGCGTGGACCAAGGACGAGCTCGTCCAGCGGGGTCACCACTTCGCGATCGTGGACGAGGTGGACTCCATCCTCATCGACGAGGCCCGCACCCCGCTCATCATCTCCGGCCCTGCCTCGGGGGAGGCCAACCGCTGGTACCGCGAGTTCGCGACCGTGGTGAAGACGCTCTCCCCGGAAACCGACTACGAGGTGGACGAGAAGAAGCGCACGGTGGGTGTGCTCGAACCGGGCATCGAGAAGGTCGAGGACTGGCTCGGCATCGACAATCTGTACGAGTCCCAGAACACCCCGCTGATCGGATTCCTCAACAACGCGATCAAGGCCAAGGAGCTGTTCCGCAACAACAAGGACTACATCGTCTCGGGCGGCGAGGTGAAGATCGTGGACGAGCACACGGGTCGCGTGCTCGCCGGGCGGCGCTACAACGAGGGTGTCCACCAGGCCATCGAGGCCAAGGAGGGCGTGGACATCAAGCCCGAGAACCAGACGATGGCAACCATCACCCTGCAGAACTACTTCCGCCTGTACGACAAGCTCTCCGGCATGACGGGCACCGCCCAGACCGAGGCCGCAGAGTTCATGAACACGTACGAGATCGGCGTGGTGGCCATCCCTCCGCACCGTGGCATCGCGCGCGAGGACAAGCGGGACGTGGTCTACAAGAACGAGGCCACCAAGTACGCGGCCGTGGTGCGCGACATCGAGGAGCGCCACGCGAAGGGTCAGCCCGTGCTCGTGGGCACGGCCTCGGTGGAGAAGTCCGAGTACCTCTCCCGGCTGCTCGCCAAGCGCGGTGTGCGCCACGAGGTGCTCAACGCCAAGAACCACGCCCGGGAGGCCGCGATCGTGGCCCAGGCCGGACGCAAGGGCGCGGTCACCGTGGCCACCAACATGGCGGGGCGCGGCACCGACATCATGCTCGGCGGCAACGCGGAGTTCAACGCCGTGGAGAAGATGGCGGAGCTGGGACTGGACCCGGAGCGGGACGCCGAGGAGTACGAGGCGCGGTGGCCCGAGGTGCTCGAGGCCTGCGAGGAAGCCACCCGGACCGAGCACGACGAGGTCCTGGAGGCCGGCGGGCTCTACGTCCTGGGCACGGAGCGTCACGAGTCCCGCCGCATCGACAACCAGCTGCGCGGGCGCTCGGGGCGTCAGGGCGATCCGGGGGAGTCCCGGTTCTACCTGTCGCTGTCCGACGACCTCATGCGCCTGTTCAACCCCGGTGCCGCCCAGCGGCTCATGGCGATCGCACCGGATGACGTCCCCGTCACGGGGCGGCTCATCACCTCCGGGATCGCGAACGCACAGAACCAGGTGGAGGGCCGCAACGCCGAGCAGCGCAAGAACGTGCTGAAGTACGACGACGTCCTCAACCGCCAGCGTGAGGTGGTCTACAAGGACCGCAGGCGGATCCTCATGGGAGACGACATCGAGGACCAGATCCGGCAGTTCACGGAGGAGGTCATCTCCTCCGTGATCGTGGAGCGCACCGGCAGGGGCCACCCCGAGGACTGGGACATGGACGGCCTCTGGGATGCACTGCGGGCCATCTACCCCGTGTCCCTGACCCCCGAGGAGGTCGCCGAGGAGGCGGGCGGGCTCCCGCGCCTGACCAGCGAGTTCCTGCAGGAGCAGATCCTCTCGGACGCCAGGGTGATGTACCAGGAGCGCGAGGAGGAACTCGGCTCCGAGGCCATGCGCAACCTGGAGCGCCGGGTGCTGCTGTCGGTCATCGGCCAGCGCTGGCCCGAGCACCTCTACGAGATGGACTACCTCAAGGAGGGCATCGGGCTGCGGGCCATGGCCCAGCGCGATCCCCTGGTGGAGTACCAGCGGGAGGGTCATGCGATGTTCCAGGACGTCATGGCCGCCATCCGCGAGCAGACGGTGGTGACTCTGTTCCACCTGGAGGTCCGCAAGCAGCGCACGGGAGCGGACGGTGGAGCCGTGGAGCTGAGCACCCCCCAGCGCCCGGCATTCCTGAAGTACACCGCCCCGGACGAGGACGGCACGCCCACGGCAGCCGTGGAGCGGGAAGGCTCCCCCGGCGTCGGTTCCTCGGACACCGTCGACTCGCAGGTCGACGCGGACGCCGCGGGCTCCACGGCGGCGCAGGGCGAGACTGCGTCCGCGGCCGTGTCGGAGGACTCCCAGGAGGTTGTCTCCAACCGGGCGCAGCGCCGCGGGAAGTCGGCGAGGAGCAGCTCCAAGGCCAGGCGCGGCAAGCGCCGCTGAGACCGGTACCGCAGTGGCGGG
>NZ_KV807506.1:0-28018 GCF_001812045.1 Kocuria sp. HMSC066H03 | reverse complement strand
GGGGGGGGTGCCCCGCCACTGCCGTGCCGAGCGCTCGATGCGCAGCGCCACGGCGCGAGCACGGGTGGACTCCTCCACCACGAGCGACGCCTCGTAGCAGCCGGGGGCCGGGCTGCAGACGCGGACCCGGCGGACGCGGGCGGCACGGTGCACCTCGAACAGGTCCCGCCGCTCGGGGCACTGCTCCTGCACGAGCTTCAGCATCGCGGCACGCTGGGTGAACCGCTCGACCACGTCGGGCTCGGTCCACCGGGACAACTGGGAAGCGGGCCGGGTTCCGGCCAGGATCTCCACTGCGGCCTGACCGATGCTGCGGGCGATCGCGCCCACGCGCTCGCTCTCGCTGCGTCCGGTGAGGGCGGCGGCCGAACGGTCCTGCCGCCACGCGTAGCCGCCCGGTGAGGTGCGGGGTGTCGGTGCGGGAACGGCGATGCTCATGGTGGGCTCCTTGGTGGATGGGGCAGTGCATTCGGTCGGGAGGTCGGAGTGCGCCGGCGGCCGGTCAGGAGTCTCGCGGGCGTCGGGGACGGAGCGGCGCGGCGCGCGGCGGCGTTGCCCGGACCGCGGGGCCGCGGGGTGGGCGGTCATCCGGGGACTCCCGCGCTTCCCAGCAGCTGCGGTGGCACCCGCAGCTGCTGGCCGGGTCGGATCAGGTCCCCGTTCGCTTCCAGGACGTTGAGCTTCGCCCAGGAGCCCAGGTGCCGGCACACGTCCTCGTCCGTGGCCCGCGCACCCAGCAGCTGCTCCGTGAGGTCCCACAGGGTGTCGCCTCGGACCACGGTGAGGGAGCCGTCGACCACCCGCTCCGGTGCGGGTGCGTGCGTCGGCAGGGGAGCGTGCGTCGTCGTGCGCGGGGCGTGCGGCGAGTGCGGAAACCCGGGTGAGCCGGGAGCCTCCGGGCGGGCACCGGGGCTGCCCGGCGCCGCGGTGGCCGACTCGGGCTGCGGGGCCGGGGGAACGGACGGATGCACCGCGGCGTCGCCCGGTGCTGGAACGATGTCGTCGGTCGGCGCGAGCTGCTCCGTGCCCGTGGTCGGTGGTCCCCAGAACGGATCCACGGGGGCGTCGGCGGCGTGGGCGGGGACCACCGTGACCAGCTGGGCTCCCACGAGGGCGGCGGTGGTGCGGGCGATGAGCGCGGGAGTGAGGCGCCGCGCCCAGCGCTCCGCGCCCCGCCACCGGAGCACGTGCGCCACCAGGGCCACCCCGGCCATGGCCAGACCACCGAGCCACCAGGCCGCCACCGCGAGGCAGGCCGCTGCTGCGGTGACGGCCAGGGAGAGTTCTTGCGCGTCGAGGGCCCCGGCGGCGCTCAGCTGCGCGCTCCAGCGCAGCCCCAGCACACCCGTGACGGTGGCCAGAACGGGGACGCCGGACCACAGAACAGCTGACCGGCGGGAGGTCGGGGAGGGGCTGGGAGAGGGTGATCCCATTTTTGGCTCCGAAAAGTGTTGTTTGATGTCATTTGACATGTCTAGATCATCCGGTGCCCGTGGCTGCGAGTCAATGACCCATGAATACGGATGCAACCCGGCCGGAGTGCGGCTGTGGTGCGACGTCAGGCCCCCGTAGTGTGTGGCGCGGTGACGGCGGAGCCTCGGGACCGGGGCGGCCGTGCACGTCGGGGACGCGCCGTCGGTGTGGCGCCGGTTCGCGAGAGCTCAAGGGCACGGCCCACGGCGGCTACGGGAAGGAGATCGGCATGCGGTGGGACGAGCTGTTCCAGGATATGGAGTCGCAGCTGGAACGGGCCCGGATGAGTCAGGTGGAGCAGGAGGCCGTGGAGACGGCGCGCGCCGAGCTGGCCAGGCTCAGTCTGCTGGAGCGCCTGGCCGCGCACCGCGAGTCCACGGTGCGGCTGCGCCCGGCCCACGGGGAGACGCTCGAGGGCGAGCTCGTGGACGTCGGCGCGGGCTGGGCCGTGGTGCGCGAACGCCACCAGCAGCATCTGGTGCCGCTGCACTCGGTGGTGTGGTGGGAAGGGCTGCCGCGACGGTTCGAGGTGCTCCCGGAGCGGTCCACCGTCCGCCGGCTCGGCATGGGTCACGTGCTGCGGGCCCTGAGCACCGCTCGCGTGCACGTGCGGGTGGCCCTGCGGGAGCGGGGCGGGCAGGGCGACCTAGAGGGCACGGTGGACGCGGTGGGTCAGGACTTCTTCGACCTGGCCGTCCACCCCGAGGACCAGTTCCGCCGGCGGGCGGCGGTCACGGGTGTGCGGACCGTCCCGTTCCAGGCCGTGGCGCTGGTCTCGTCAGTGGACCCGGGCTGAGGTCTTCACTGCAGGGTGCCCTCACGCACGGCGTGCTGGGTGCGCTCGTACCCCTGCTGGATGTACTCCTCCAGCTTGGCCTTCTCCACGCGCCACTGGCCGCGACCGCCCACCTGGATGGCGGGCAGCTCTCCGGATCGCACCATGGCCCTGGCTTGCGGCACGGAGATGCACAGGATCTCGGCCACGTCCGCGAGAGTGAGGAATCGTTGTTGCGACATGGTCGTGCTTCACGTCCTTTGGAGTGAGATGGTGCGAAATGGGTCGGTTTCCGCTCTAAGTGTCCCACGAGATGAGAGCAGGAGCTGCTTGTCAACATGGGGAGCGGGGAATGGAGCCGTGGCCTCCTGTGTCCACATGACGCGCGTCACGCTACTGCCCAGCGCCCCCGCGCGGCACACTCGTGGGTAACCGGCAGGAGCCGGTCACGGGGGAAGGACACGGAGCATGGGACGTCAGCCAACACCGGAGCGGTCAGGGCACTCGAGTGCGTCGGCCGTCCGTTTCCGCAAGCCGTCGTGGCGGGACCCCCGGCTTCTGGTCGGACTGCTGCTGGTGCTGCTCTCCGTGCTGGGGGTGATCCTCCTGGTGGCCGCCGCCAACCGCAACGAGCCCTACTACGCCGCCGCGACCGACCTTGCCGTGGGGCAGCGGGTCACTGCCGAGGATCTCACCACCGTGGACGCGCACCTGCAGGAGACCTCCTCCCAGTACATCCCGGGGGTGCAGCCGTTGCACGAGGACGCGGTGGTCACCCAGCGGGTGCCGCGGGGGCAGCTGGTCCCCGCCGCGTCCATCGGCACGGCCGACCACCTGGACCGGACCTCCGTGGGCATTGCCCTGCAGACCCCCCTGCCATCCCAGGCCGACCCGGGGGCGCACGTGGACGTCTGGGTGGCCAAGCCCAAGCCCAGTGGACGCGGGTATGTGGAGCCGAAGAAGCTCGTCACGGCCGCGGAGATCGCACGCGTCGACACGACCGACACCGCGCTGGGCGGCTCCGGGGGCGTCACCGTTCACGTGCTCGTCACCCCGTCGCAGGTGGCACCGCTCGTGGACGCCCTCGGCAACGACGCGAAGGTGACCCTGGTGCCCAACACTGCGGGGAGCGGCTCGTGAGCATCTCCGTGGTGACCCTCGGGTCCGGCACGTGGGAGCTGGTGGAGCGGCTCGAGCGGCTGCACGGGGAGGTGACCGTGGTGCGGCGCTGCCTCGAGCTCTCAGAGCTGCTCGCGTGCGCGCACACGGGCATGGCGCAGCTGGCGCTCGTGGCGGAGGGCGGCGAGGACCTCACGGCGTCGCTGCTCGACCAGCTCGCGAGCAGTGGCCTGCGGGTGCTGGTGGTGGAGGGCCACGACGATCTGCGACTGTCCCAGCTCGGAGTGGGGTCCGTGGCGGCGGCGGTCACGGGGTCTGAGCTGTCGGAACGGATCCTCGGGGCCATGCAGGATCCACCCCGATCCCACGGTCGGGGCGAGCCCCGGGAGGACGCGGGCGCGCCCGGCTCGGAGCCGCCGAGGCACCCCGGTGCCGTGGACGGGTCCCGGGCCGCAGGGCCGGACGGGGAGGACGCGCGGAGCGGGGAAGGGCGGCAGGGCGACGTCGCCCGCGCCCGGGGGTCCCGGGGCCACACCGAGGAGGCCGATCACGGGACCGGTCCAGTGCCACCCACCGCCGGTGACGGCGTCGGGGAGAGCGCCGAGGACGGCGGGGAGCGCGAGCTGTGGCACCCGGAGGGGGACGTGGACGCCGGAGCAGGCGACGACGGGGTGGAACCCCGGCTCGTGGTGGTGTGGGGACCCGCCGGGGCACCGGGGCGCACCGTGGTCGCGATCAACCTCGCGGCCGAGGCGGCCCTGCACGGCGCGCGCGTGCTGCTGGTCGACGCGGACACCTACGCGGCGTCGGTGGCCGCGAGTCTGGGCATGCTCGACGAGGCGGCGGGGCTCGCGCAGGCCTGCCGGCTCGCGGACCAGGGGAGGCTGGACGCCGACACCCTGCGCCGCTGCGCCACCCCGGTCTCCGTGGCCGGCGGATCCGTGGCGGTGCTGAGCGGTCTCACGCGCCACGACCGGTGGCCCGAGCTGAGGGCGTCGGCGCTGGAGCTCGTGCTCGAACGCGCCCGCCAGGTCTGGGACCTCGTGGTCGTGGACGTCTCCTCCCCGCTGGAGGCGGACGAGGAGATCAGCACCGACTTCCTGGCCCCGCGCCGCAACGCCGGGGCGCTGAGTGCCGTGGCCGCGGCGGACACGGTGATCGCCCTGGGCGCGGCCGACGCCCTCGGGGTCCCCCGCCTGGTGAAGGCCCTCCCGGACCTCGACGACGCGGCACCCGGGGCCGCGGTGCTGGTGGTGATGAACAAGCTGCGTCCCGCGGCCACCGGGCGCGCCGCCCGCGCGGCCGTGACCGAGGCATGGGAGCGCTTCTCCCCGGGGCACCCGATCGCCCACACGCTGCCGTGGGACCCCGCAGTGTGCGACGCCGCCCTGCTCGCGGGAGCCGTGCTCGCCGAGACGGCGCCCCGCAGCGCCCTGCGCCAGGAGATCACCGCGCTCGCGCTCGCGGTGCGCCGGGGCGAGGCCGTGTCCGCCGCGGCGTCGGGCGCGGCGACCTCCGGTGGGACGGGCACTAGGCTGGGGCGTCGGATGGGCGCGTGGTTGCGCCGGGACTGAGAGAAGAGGCGGCCGCACATGGCATTCACCGATCCGCTGCGCTGCGTGGCGGACTTCGACGCCGGCGACGCCGAGTGGCTCCACCTGCTCGTGGGGGACTGGCAGCTCGTTGCGGACCTGGGCTTCGGGGACCTGCTGCTCTGCTTCCCCCGGGAGGTGGTGGCCGCCGCGCAGAGCCCCACGGGCCAGCCGATCCCCCGGGAGGGCACGGACTTCCTGGTGCTCGCCCACGCCAGACCGACCACGGGGCCCACCGCCTACCAGAAGGACCTGGTCGGGGAGCTCGTGAACGGGCCGGCGGCGGGCACCCTGCGCCGGGCGTGGATCGATCGTCGGATCGAACGCACGGGCCCCTCGGAGTGGTCGAACCTGGCCTCCCGCTCCGTCACGCTGGTCCCGCTGGTGCGGAACCAGCGGACGATCGCCGTGGTCAGCCTGACCACGGATCCGCAGCGCGAACGGCTGCCCTCCCGCATGGAACTGGTCTACCGGGAATCGGCCGCCGACCTGCTGCGCATGGCGAACCAGGGGACGTGGCCGGACTTCGCGGTGCGCAGCGACTCCCGCAGGGGAGCTCCGCGCGTGGGGGACGGCATGCTGCGACTGAACGCCTCCGGAGTGGTGGAGTTCTGCTCGCCCAACGGTCTCTCCACGTTCCGGCGCCTGGGCTTTCGCGGAGACCTCACCGGCCAGAACCTGCTGCGGGTGGCTCGCCAGCTCCCGCTCACCGCCCCCGGGGTGGACGAGACCCTGGCGCCCGTGCTGGCGGGGACCATGCCGTGGCGGGCCGAGCTCTCGGGGGTGAAGGCATCGGCGACCTTGCGCGCCATCCCCCTGCGTCAGGGCTCGGAGCGCACGGGAGCACTGCTGCTGTGCCGGGACGTCACCGAGCTGCGTCGGCGCGACCTGCAGCTCGTCTCCAAGGACGCCACCATCCGTGAGATCCACCACCGGGTGAAGAACAACCTGCAGACGGTCTCCGCGCTGCTGCGGCTGCAGTCGCGCCGCATGCACTCGGAGGAGGGGCGCAACGGGCTCCAGCAGGCGATGCGCCGGGTCAGCTCGATTGCCCGGGTGCACGAGTCCCTCTCCCACGAGATCTCCGAGGACGTGGACTTCGACGAGCTGATGCGCCACCAGGTGAAGCTCGCGGTGGAGACCGCCTCGGCGGGCCAGCGCGTGCGCACGGAGGTCCACGGCTCGTTCGGCCGGCTGCCCTCGAAGAGCGCGACGTCCGTGGCCCTCGTGGTCAACGAACTCGTGGCCAACGCCGTGGAGCACGGGCTCAGGGACCGGGACGGCACCGTGGCGATGTCCGTGCGCCACCTCGAGGACGAGACCACGGAGACGGGAGAGACCGACCGTGTGCTCGAGATCGCCATCGAGGACGACGGCAGCGGCATGGGGGCCACGGTCATCGAGGAGTCCGGGGTGAGCGCCTACCGACCCCCTGCAGAGGGCGAGGGGCTGGGCATGCAGATCGTGCGGACCCTCGTGGCCAGTGAGCTGCGCGGCAGCATCCGGTGGCAGTCCGCGGAGCAGGGCGGGACGAGTGTGGTCATCACGGCCCGGTTCCGCCAGCCGGCGTCCGGGCGGCGGTGACGGGGCCCACCTGCGACCGGATGCGCGAACGGCCCGTGTTCCACCGGGTGGCGGAACGCGGGCCGTTCGGCGTGCGTGCGGATCTCAGGAGGCGCGACGGGCGCGGGCGGCGCGGCGCTTGAGCGCCCGGCGCTCGTCCTCGCTCATCCCGCCCCACACACCGGCGTCCTGACCGGACTCCAGGGCCCACTGCAAACAGGTGTCCATGACCTCGCACGTGCGGCACACGGCCTTGGCCTCATCGATCTGCAGGAGGGCAGGGCCCGTGTTTCCCACGGGGAAGAACAGTTCGGGGTCTTTCTCCAGGCAAGCTGCGCGACTACGCCAGTCCATGACGATGACACCGCTCCTTTCGGGAATTCGTGGTGTGCCGGTCCGCAGGAACCCGGGGGAGCGCGGCGACCAGCCGCGTGGAGGAACCTGGCCATGACACAGAAAAGGCCCGTGAGATCGGGCCTTTGGGGATCTGTCACTACTTTCCCACGTAAACACAGCGTAAACAAGAGTCTGAGCGCTACATCACACCCGGGGCTTGCATCCTCCCGGTTGCGCGGATGGACGGGGCATGCCGGGCACCGGGGGAGGTGCTCTCACTACAGTGGACGTGTCCAGGTCCCCTCCCGAAAGGCCCGCCATGAACCCCCCGGTGTCCCGCTCCACCACCCAGGCGCCCGGCGCCCGGCCCTGGACCGCGACGGTCGTCGCCGTGCTGGTGGCGCTGGAGTCGCTCGCGCTGCTCGTGATCGCGGTGGGGCTCGTCGTGTCCCTCTTCACGGGCCACGTCCTGCCGGTTGCCGGCATCGTCTTCGCTTCCGTGGTCCTCGTGGGTGGAGCACTGTGGCTCGCCGCGGCGGCACGCGGGGTGCTCGGCGGTATGCGCTGGCCGCGCGCGGCCGTTCTGGTCTCCCAGGCCTTCCTGCTCATCGTGGGGCTGTCCTTCCTGCAGGTGGCACTGGGCGGCTGGGGCATGGCGCTCGCGGTGGTGGCGGTGGTCACGATCCTGTGCCTGTTCGCCCCGCCCACCGTCGCGTTCATGCACCGCACCCGGGACGACGCCGCCCGCTGAGATCCCGGAGCGCGACTGAGGTGGCGTCCCCCTCCGCGGTTGCCGGAGCCTGCCGTACCGCACTGCGCGGGGCCAGCCGAGGCTTCCCCGCCGCTCTGGGGGATGCCACGCCAGATCTGCCGGGCACGACGTGGTGGCAGGCCATGACGTTCTGCCGGCCCGCTTCGTCACCGGGCTGTCACGGAGGTGCGCCCCCACTCACGAACCGGTGGGCGGCAGGGGGCACTGCAGGGGGGTCACGGTGCCCCGGTGCACCCAGAACCCCCGTCCCGGTGGCCCACCCAACGGCTGACCGGTGAAGGAGGCCCCGAACGTGTCCCCGTCAAAGCTGCGGCGGGGCCTCAGGACCAGGGCGTCCGCGGTGTGCCGCCACGTCAGCAGCGGTGGGAACGTGGCCGCCGGGGAGTCCGTGAGCTGGATGCCCACGATCACCCGCACGCCCGGAAGCAGCCAGGGCTCCTCGGTGGCGGGAGGGAGCGCGGAGCCCGCACCGTGGAGCGGGAGACCGTCCCGCTCCACCGCTGCCGCGCGGTGACCCGGTGCGGATCCACCGGCGCCGTACGCCACCGCACGGGGATTCGCGGCCGCGGGTTCCGGGTGCGGGGAGTGCGGCTCTCGGGGAGGGGCGTCAGCGTCGGGTCTCCCCGTCCACGCCGCGGCGAACGCCCGCAGGACGTCGGGTGCCAGCCGGTCGGCGTCGTCCAGGACCACGGTGGTCGGGCGGTGCACCCCGCCCAGACGGCGCAGCAGGGCAGGGACGTCCTCCGCGGTGCGCAGAACGGGGTGCAGCACGTCGTGGCGCGCCGTGCTCGGTCGCTGGTGCGCGGCCCCGGCCTCCGGGTCGAGGTGCGCGCGGGCCGCGGCCAGGAAGCTGCTGCGCCCGCTGCGCGCCGGGCCCGCGACGACGAGCGTGGACCCGGGGCCCCACGGATGGCAGCACGGGGACCCGTCCCGGGTGACGCCCAGCACGAGACCCGCGGAACGCGGGGTGGGAGGGGTCCACGATCTCGGCAGCGGGAACGCGGGCGGCCACGGGTGGGGAGCGGCAAGCGGCTCGACCGCGAGGGCCGTGTCCGGCACCGCGGTCGTCGTCGGGCACGGGTTCGACCGTCGTGCGGGACCGGCCGGTGCGGCGTCGCCACCGGCGAGCTGCACCACGGCCATCCGCTCCGCGCGGGGAGCAGCGGATCCCGGCTCACACCTGTCCGTGGCCGGCCCACTCAGGGCGGCGCGTCCCGGATGGGCCGAGAACGGCGGCAGGCGCGGCCATTGCAGCAGCGCGTCCGGGCTCTGTCCCTCCGGCAGGTGCAGCCGGTTGGGTCCGACGTGGGAGGCCCTGCCCGTCGCGAGGGCCCGGTCGCCGGTGACCAGTGCGGAGAGCCCCAGGGCCGTGCCGGTGGAGACGAGGGCGAGGACGTCGTCCTCCAGGTGGGCCCAGGACCCTGCCCGGAAGTGCTGGCAGCAGCGGTCCCAGTCCTCCACGGCCAGCACGGCCCGGGACCTGGCGCCCGAGACGGACTCCTGCCGCCCGCCCAGACCGGCGCGGAGCGTGTCGAGCAGGTGCGCCACGTCCCCCGGTTCGTCAGCGCGTGCCCATCCCCGCAGTGCCGGGTGCGCGGCCACGCCCTCCGCGCTGGCCACCCCGTCCAGTGCGTGATCCGATGCCGTGATGACGTACAGCGCCACGGGGTTCGCGGCGGAGACGCCGGGCAGCACCAGCGCGGCGCAGCGCCGGAGCAGAGCCGAGAACCAGCCGTGCACAGCCGCGGGGCGGCCGATGAGCGCGAGAGCCCCGTCCTCCCAGGGCCGCCATGCGGCGCGCCCGCTCCAGTGCTCCGCGGGGTTCTCCGCCGGACCCAGGTCCACGGCGTCACCGACGCCGCTGGGGAGCGCGTCCGCGTTCACGGGCAGGGCCGGTGGCACTGCCCGGCTGCCGCCTGGGCCACCCCGCGGATCGTCGGGCAGCAGCGCGGGCGTCTCGTCCGCCGAGGCCCAGGAGTCGGCCACGTCACGCACCGCGGCCGCCACATCCGGTGGCGGTCCGGAGTCGGCAGGACCCACAGACCGACCCGCCCGCGGCGGCCCGTGGTGGCGCGCCGGGTCCGTGAACGTGACCACGGGGGATGGGGGAGCGGGTGGCCGCATCCGTGTCAGAACGGCGGCCTGCACCTCGACCGCGGGTCCGTCTCCGCGGTCGAGGTACCCCCGGCCGGGCAGCCCGGACGGGATGCGGGCCGCCTGGGTGCCCCCGACGACGTCCACGGACTCCTGCTCCGTGCGCACGCGCAGGCAGAGCGCCTGGGTGACGTTGGTGCGAACGTCTGCGGGCAGGGCACCCTGGGGGCGCTGCGTGGCCAGCACCAGGTGGACCCCCAGGGACCGTCCCACGGTCGCGACGACCGCGAGTTCCTGTGCAGCCTCCGGGAACGCGTCCGTGAGCATCTTGGCCTCGTCCACCACCACGACCAGCTCCCGGATCGCGGGGGTCTGGGCGTCACGCCCCAGCACCTCGGCCATGTCCCGCAGACCGTGCGCTGCGAGGACCAGCTCGCGGCGTCGCAGCTCGGAGCGCAGGAACAGCAGCGCCCGCCGGATCTCGTCCGCACCCAGGTCCGTGAGCAGTGTGGTGAGGTGGGGCAGCCCGGTGAGGGGCGCGAGGGCGGCACCGCCCTTGAAGTCGATGAAGACGAACTCCAACCGGCGCGGTGGGCACTGCGCGGCGAGGCCGGCCACGATCGTGCGCAGCACCTCGGACTTCCCGCATCCCGTGGTGCCGGCGATCAGCAGGTGGGGGTGCTCGTCACTCAGCTGGATGTGCTCGACCCCGGCTCGGGAGACGCCGAACGCGGCACTCAACACATTCGCCGGGCCCGCTGCCGCCGGGGAATGTCCCGCCCTCGTGCACGGGGTGTCCGCGGAGACGGCGTCGTGCGACGCCTCCGTGCCCTGGGGGTGTGCGGGTGTGCCACCGTACGCGCCCAGGCCGTGCGCGCCCGGGCTGTGCGCGCCCGGACCGTGCGACGCCGGGAGGGCGGCGTCGTCGTTCGTGAGAGCCAGGAGCTCGTGCGATCCGAGACGGCGGGGCAACCGGCCGCCAGCCGTTCCGACCCCTGCGCTCGACACACGAGCCCATGCGGCCACCGCGCGGGCGGCCTGCTCGCTGCCCACCGTGTCCGGGAGGAACTCGATGCTGAACCGCTGGTCCTCCCCGGACAGCCCCGGCACGGCGTCGCACCTGCGGGTGGTGAGGCGCACCTGCGCACCGGATCCGGTGAGGACGGCTTCCCCGTCGTCGAGCGGGGTCGCGTGGGCCACCACCACGCGCAAGAGACCGGTGCGTCGCGGGCGCGTGCGGGCGTCGTCTGCTGTGAGCACCTCCAGGCCTGCGGTGCCCGGTGGTTCGTCCTCCTGCGGGGGAGTCGACTCGGCAGGAGTCTCCGCTCGGAGCGGGGCCTGCCACGCGAGGTCCGGGGACACGACGAGGCGGCCCAGCGCACCGGGGCCGGTGAACAGCTGGACCACCAGGGCATTGAGCACCCCCGCAGCCCGACGGTGATCCAGGGCGAGGGTGAGTGACGGGAGTGCCGCGAGGTCCACGATCACGGGTGCGCTGGGGTGCCACACCTCCCGCACGCCCACACCCTGCCCCCGGGACACGTTGCCGGCCCGCGCCCCGTGGCCCAGCCGGACCCAGCGTGCCGCGGCCGCCCGGTCCAGCTCTCGCCGCGGACGGCCGCTCCCCTGGCGTCCTGCCCCCGTGGAGGTGCAGGCCACCACGGGTTCTGGCGCGGCTCGGGGTGCGAATGCAGCGCCCGCGACGGAGCCGGTGGAGGTGTGGCCCGCGGCTGAGAAGCCACGGTCCGAGGTGAGCGCCCGGCAGCGGTGGAGGACCTCGGCGGCCGAGGGCGCGGCGTGCGCGCACCGGCGGAGATCGCGGTCCAGCGCGGCTCGCAGCCGGTTGCTCGTCTCTCTGCGGGCGCCTCGTTCGCCCACCCATCCCACGACGGTCGTGACGGCCCCGAGCGCGCTGAACACCAGGAAGAACCACCAGTGGGTGACCACCGCGATGCCGATCCCCGCGAGCAGGGGCAGCGCACCCGTGATCATGGTGAGCCTGGCACGGCGGCGGGACGGGGCGTCGACCGTCAGAGGACGGGAGGGGTTCGCCTCCTGCGCGGTGATGCCCGGGGGCGGCTCCTGCTCCCCGGGCCAGGACGGCGAGCTCCCCGGCGCTGCGGGCAGTTCCACCCGGAGCCAGCTGAGACGGCCACCGCGGTGCAGCCGCACCCGGTCCCCGGAACCGAGGCGGGTCCCGGTGGGAAGGACCTTGAGCCCGGTGTCGTCGAGCAGCAGGGAGAGGTCCGCTCCGGAGGTGGAGGGGCTGCCCGGGGGCAGCAGGACCGGCCCGTCGTCCTGGAGGACGACGTCGCAGCGTCCCCTGGTCAGAACGAGGCGGGTGCCCGCACCGGTACCCTCCACGACCTCGACCGTCGTCGCGTCCTGCTCGTCACCCGGCGCCTCGGTTGCCGTGTCGGCGGCAGCGGGCGGCTCCGTGCACAGAGGGCCGAGCAGCCGGTCGGTTCTCTCCGGCCGTCCCGTGGCGGTGTGTTCCCGGTCGTCCGCCACGGGAAGCAGCACCACCGTGGCGCCGTCCACCAGCGGGGCGGCCCCGACCGTCAGCCGTGCCAGATCGAGGCCCTCGACCGTGGCGCGGTGCTCGGTGCCCACGAGCCGGGCGAGCTCGGCGGCCAGGTGCGCGCCGTCGCTGGCGGGGGCGGCGGTGACGGTCGCGGTGTGGGTGGTGCGAGTCCCGCTCCAGACGATGTGCAGGGTCAGGTGCATGGCGGCAGTACACCGTGCGGGGGAGCGGGCCGTCCGGTGCGGCCGTGCCGCGGGGGACCGGGCGCGTGCACACCCTTCGCGACGAGCGGCTGTGCAGTGAGCTCGACGTGCGGTCGCCCGCGAACCGTGACCTCCCGGCCCCGGGTCACCGGCCATGCCGCAGCGGACTCCGTCCCGCGTGCACCGAGCCGCGCATGAGAAAGTAGAGGCCATGAAACCCCGCAAGGTCGTCATCGTCAGCCGCATCTTCCTCCCCGAACCGGCCGCCGCCTCCTTCCGGCTCGCCGCGCTCGCCCGGGGCTTCGCCGCCGAGGGTGCCCAGGTCACCGTTCTGACCACTCGGCCGCCGAAAGGCATGGATCCCGCCTCCGTCTCGGAGCCGTACGACATCGTGCGCGTGCCCGTTCTGCGCGACAAAGAGGACTACGTGCGTGGAGTGGCCCAGTACCTGAGCTTCGACGTCCAGGCGTTCGCGCGGCTGCTGGTCATGGACGCGGACATCGTGGTGAGCGAGCCGCCGCCCACCACGGGACTCGCGGTGTGGCTGTCGAGCGCCCTGCGGCGTCGTCCGTACATCTGGTACAACCCGGACGTGTGGACCTCCGCCACCCTGAACATGGACGTGCCCGGCGTGGTCACCCAGCTGATGCGCGCCGCGGAGACCGTTGCGGCCCGTCGCGCCGGGGGCGTGATCACCGTGTCGGAGTCCATGGGCGAGGAGCTGCACCGCGTGACCGGAACGCCGTGGGAGAGGATGTTCGTGGCCGAGAACGGCATCGACACGGACACCTTCACCCCGGAGGGGCCCGCCGCGGACGTGCCCGCCCCGTACTTCGTGTACGCGGGATCCATCTCGGAGTGGCAGGGCATGGACGTGTTCGTCGAGGGCCTTGCGCGCATCCTGCCGCGTCATCCTGAGGCGGTGCTCCACGTGCTCGGACGGGGCTCGGACCTTCGGCGGGTGCAGGAGGCCGCGGCGCGCCTGGCCCCGGACAACGTGGTGTTCCACGGGGTCCAGAGCCCCGCCCGCACGGCGGCGTTCCTGCGGGGTGCGGTGGCCGCGCTCGCGTCCGTGGTGCCGCACTCGGGGTACGACTTCGCCAAGCCCACGAAGCTCTACGCCGCCGCCGCGTGCGGCGCCCCGTCCATCTATGCGGGCGTGGGGGCGGGTGCGACTCTCGTCACGGAGAACGAGCTCGGAACCCCGGTGGACTTCACGCCCGAGGCGGTCGCCCGCGCCATGGAGGACGCCCTCGCGGCCTCGAAGCACGGAGCCCGGGACGCCGTGCGGGAACGCCGCAGCCGGTGGGCTCGCGAGCACGCCTCACTCGCGGCCTCGGGGCGCGCTGCCGCGGCGTGGGTGCTCAGCGGCTTCCGGACCGGCGCCAGCTGAGCTGCCCTGCGGCCCAGGTTCCCCGGCGCCGCTGCGGGCAGGTGGATCGCCCGCGGACGACGCCGCTGGGCCGCCACCGCCGGCCGCGCACCGCGGCGTGACGGATCCCACGCCGCCCTGCGCAACGCGAGTCACGCGGGGCGGAACCAGCGGCGTCCGGTATTTTTAGGCACGACGATCTCCGCGCACGGATCGCGGAAGACCCTAGGAGGGACACATGAACACTGATCTGGTGGTCGTGGGCTCGGGACTGTTCGGCTTGACCGTGGCAGAACGAGCGGCACGTGAATTGGGTTTGAAGGTCACCATGATCGACCGGCGGCCCCACCTGGGCGGCAACGCCTACAGCGAGAACGAGGAGCGCACCGGGATCGAGGTGCACCGCTACGGCGCGCACCTGTTCCACACCTCCAACGAACGCGTGTGGGAGTACGTGAACCGGTTCACCCAGTTCACCAACTACGTGCACCGCGTGTACACCCGCCACCAGGGCGAGGTGTACCCCATGCCCATCAACCTGGGCACGATCAACCAGTTCTTCCGCGCGGCGTACTCGCCCGGCGAGGCCCGCGAGCTGATCCGCGAGCAGGCCGGCGAGCTGGCGGGGACCGACCCGCAGAACCTCAACGACAAGGGCATCCAGCTGATCGGGCGGCCCCTGTACGAGGCGTTCATCAAGCACTACACCGGCAAGCAGTGGCAGACGGACCCCAAGGACCTGCCCGCCTCGATCATCTCCCGGCTGCCCGTGCGCTACACGTACGACAACCGCTACTTCAACGACACCCACGAGGGTCTGCCCGTGGACGGGTACACCGCGTGGCTCGAGCGCATGGCGGACCACCCGAACATCGACGTGCGCCTGGACACGGACTTCTTCGACGACTCCCAGGAGTTCTCCAAGTCCAACGTGGTGGGCCAGGTCCCCGTGGTCTACACGGGTCCCGTGGACCGCTACTTCGACTACGCCGAGGGTGACCTGTCCTGGCGCACGATCGACCTGGAGGAAGAGGTCCTGGACATCGAGGACTTCCAGGGCACCTCCGTGATGAACTACCCTGACGCGGACGTCCCCTACACCCGCATCCACGAGTTCCGTCACTTCCACCCCGAGCGGGACTACACCAAGGACGCCACCGTGATCATGCGGGAGTTCTCCCGTTTCGCGGAGAAGGGTGACGAGCCCTACTACCCGGTGAACACCTCCGAGGACCGCGAGAAGCTGCTGGCCTACCGTGACCTCGCGCAGGGCGAGTCCTCCGTGCTGTTCGGCGGGCGCCTGGGAACCTACAAGTACCTGGACATGCACATGGCCATCGGCTCGGCGCTGTCCATGGTGGACAACAAGATCGCACCGCACTTCACCTCGGGTGCGCCCCTGACCAGCGGAGGAGTGGACGCATGAGCCAGGAGCACGCCGAACAGTCGCACGCCACGACCGGTGACGGGCAGCAGTACCTGGCCAAGATCAACACTCAGCCCCGCAGCGAGAAGGAGCTGCGGGAGGTCGCGCGCGTGGTGTTCCCGGCCGACAAGGACCTGGATGCTCTGCCGCTCTACATCGATGGTCCGATCAACGTGGAGGGGCCGTCCTCCGTGGGTGCGGACACCGCCAACCAGCACCCGGACGACATCATCTCCCGCCGCTCGGTGCGCATCCGACCGGGGCGCCGCGTGTCCTTCGGCTCGTACTTCAATGCGTTTCCCGCCTCCTACTGGCGGCGCTGGACCGTGGCGGACTCCGTCACCCTGCGAGTTCGGACCACCGGGGCCGGGTCGCTGATCGTCTACCGGTCGAACGCCCGCGGGGTATCCCAGCGCGTGGAGGACAGGCGCGTGGACGGCTCCACCACCTGCGAGTTCGAGCTCACCCTCGCACCGTTCGGCGACGGCGGCTGGTACTGGTTCGACCTCATCTCCGACGAGGAGGGCATGGTCCTGGATGCGGCGTCCTGGCTGGTGCCGTCCCACGGACGTGCCGTGGGGCGCGTGACGCTGGGCGTGACCACGTTCAACCGCCCCGACTACTGCGTGAACACCATCAAGACGATCGCACGGGCCGACGGGCTGGACGACGTCCTGGACGAGCTGATCATCGTGGACCAGGGCAACAAGCTGGTCCAGGACGAACCCGACTTCCCCGAGGCACAGGAGGCCATGGGTGGCAAGCTCCGCATGATCCGCCAGGGCAACATGGGCGGTTCCGGTGGGTTCGCGCGCAACATGTACGAAGTCGTGGAGGGTCGCCGGACCCCCCAGGGGATCGAGAAGTCCGACTACGTGCTGATCCTGGACGACGACATCCTCCTGGAGTCCGAGGGTGTGCTGCGTGCCGCCGCGTTCGCGGACATGTGCCACACCCCCTCGATCGTGGGCGGGCACATGTTCGACATGTACAACAAGCCCCTGCTCAACGCGTACGCGGAGGTCGTGAACCCCTACCGGTTCCTGTGGGGTCCCATTGACGGCCTCGGCGCGGTGGACTTCGCGGAGCGTGGCCTGCGCTCCCGCCCCCGGCTGCACCGGCGCTGGGACGCGGACTACAACGGCTGGTGGATGTGCCTCATCCCGCGCGTGGTCCTCGAGGACATCGGACTCTCGCTGCCCGTGTTCATCAAGTGGGACGACTCCGAGTACTCGCTGCGCGCCAAGGCCGCCGGGTACCCCACCATCTCGCTGCCGGGCGCGGCCGTGTGGCACGTGTCCTGGGCGGACAAGGACGACGCAGTGGACTGGCAGGCGTACTTCCACGAGCGCAACCGGCTCATCGCGGCTCTGCTGCACTCGCCGTTCGCCAAGGGCGGGCGCATGCTGCGGGAGTCGCTGACCACGGACACCAAGCACGTGGTCTCCATGCAGTACTACCCGGCGAAGTCCGTGCTGCTCGCCATCCAGGACGTCCTGGCCGGACCGGAGCGCCTGCACGAGATGCTTCCCACGCGCATGCCCGAGATCCGCGCCATGAAGGACGACTACTCCGACGCGCGCGTGGTCAAGGATCCTGCGGAGCTGCCCCCGGTGCGCCGGTCCAAGCCCCCGAAGACCATGGAGGCGCCCAAGTCGCCCACCAAGGCCCAGCTGATTCCGTGGGCGCTGCGCACCGTGCTGAAGCAGACGCTGCGGCCCGTGCGCAGCATGGCCAAGGAGTACCCCGAGGCCACCGTGGCCCACATGGACGGCCACTGGTCCTACCTGGCCACGCTCGACTCGGCGATCGTCTCCAACGCGGAGGGCACCGGCGCGTCGTGGTACCGCCGGGACCCCGCCCAGGTGCGCGAGCTGATGGCGGAGAGCGTGAAGCTCCATGCCGAGCTGCTCTCGCGCTGGGACTCCCTGAGCGAGCAATACCGCGCTGCACTCCCGGAGATCACCTCGGTGGAGGCATGGTCCCGGACATTCGCGGAGAATGGCTCCGAGCAGTAGTTCGCACCAGCTCGACGCCGCACGCTCGGTTGGGTGTGCGGCGTCGGCGTGTCCGACGCGGCCACGCGGAGGACGGACCGTGCCATGAAAGGACGGCAGATGGATAGTCAGACTCCCCCCACGCAGTTACGGCCACCGGGGCAGGACCGAGGGATTCGGGATGTTTTCGCGAACAGGTTCCTGCTCAAGCTGATCGTGGATAAGGAAATTCAGATTCGGTACCGCGGGACCGTACTGGGTCTGCTGTGGTCCTATCTCAAACCGGGTGTGCAGTTCCTGGTGTTCTACATCGCCATGGGCGTGTTCCTGGACCTGAACAGGGGCATTGAGAACTTCGCGGTGTACCTTTTCTCGGGAATTGTGGTCATGAACCTCTTCGGAGAGGTCTTTGGAAACGCCTCACGCTCCGTGGTGGCCAACGGGGGATTGCTCAAGAAGATCTACCTTCCGAGGCAGCTGTTCCCGGTTTCGAATTTGCTGGTGGCTTTCGTGCACTTCGTGCCCCAGCTGGTCATACTGCTACTGGCCTGTCTGCTGACGGGATGGAGTCCCGGAATTAAGCAACTGCTGGCCGTGGTCGTCGGAACTCTCATCATCTCGCTTTTCTCGCTGGCGCTCGGAATGCTTTTTGCCACATTCAACGTGTTCTTCCGGGATGCGGAGAACATTGTGGACCTGATCATCATGGTGTCCACGTGGGCATCGCCCGTGCTCTACATGTGGACCATGGTGCAGGACAAGCTGTGGGGCTGGGTGTACTACGTGTACATGCTGAACCCTCTGACCGTGGCGGTGGAGCTGTTCCATTACGGATTCTGGTTCCCCACCACAGAGACGCCCCAGGCTTGGCACGTGCCACCGCACCTGCTCACGGGGTGGACCCCCGTGGCGATAGTGACCAGCCTCATCCTCTACTTCCTGGCGGACAAGCTGTTCCGCTCCCAAGAGGGCAACTTCGCGCAGGAGCTGTGAATCATGTCTAGTTCATCCACTCAGCACACGCCCGGACGTACGGATGCCGATCTCGCCATCCGTGTCAGCCACATGACCAAGGAATTCGTGCTGCGCCACACGCGCTCCATGAAGGAGGCCTTCGTGTGGCTGGTCAAGGGGCGCAAGGGGGACCTGACCGCCAAATTCACGGCGCTCAACGACGTTTCCTTTGACATTCACGACGGTGAGACCGTGGCCCTGCTGGGATTCAACGGTTCTGGGAAGTCCACCACACTCAAGATGATCTCGGGGGTGATGAACCCTGACTCGGGTGAGATCCTCACCCGAGAGAAGGTCGCCGGGCTCATCGAGGTGGGCGCGGGCTTCCACCCGGATCTCACGGGCCGGGACAACGTCTACCTCAACGGCGCGATCCTCGGAATGACCAAGGAGGAGATCGACGAGAAGTTCGACGACATCGTGGCGTTCTCGGAGATCGCGGAGTTCATCGACACCGAGGTGAAGTTCTACAGCTCGGGCATGTACCTGCGCCTGGCCTTCTCCGTGGCCATCCACACCGACCCAGAGGTGTTCCTCGTGGACGAGATCCTCTCCGTGGGTGACGAGCCGTTCCAGAAGAAGTGCATCGGCCGGATCAAGGATCTGGTGCGCCGCGGCAAGACCCTGGTGGTGGTCAGTCACGACCTGAATCTGGTCATGGACATCTGTGAGCGCGGCATTGTGATGGACCACGGATCCAAGGTCTTCGACGGCAACGTGTACGGAGCCGTGGCGCACATGCGAAATCAACCAGAGGAAGACGTCCGCCGAGAGCACGTCGAAGGACTTGAACGGGCGTTGGAGGAAAAGCGCCGGAAGCGGGAGTGGCAGGCGCGGGAGGCCGCCGAGCGGGGGGAGGACTTCATGCCCCAATATGATCCCGATCTGGACGGCCCCCTGGCGGGTTGAGCAGGTCAGGTCTGGCCCGGGCCGGAGAACGACGGCGCCGCGAGAGTCCTGCTCTCGCGGCGCCGTCGTCGTTCGTGAACCGACAGGGATCAGTCGCAGCCGACGACCTTGTAGAGGACACTGTCGCCCTGGCGGTCGACTTCCTCGTAGTGGTCCCCGGGAACATCGTGGACCTCCGTGTAAGCGGGGAAGTCATCCCAGTCGGGCGTGTCGGGAATCATGGCTCGGCGGCCGAAGTCGAGAACGTAGTCGATGCCCGAGTCCCGCACCGCCTCGCACGCTTCGGCGGACTTCGAGGCGTCCCCCAGATCCCACCGCACGGTGGATTCAGCGGGGGAGAGGTTCGTGAAGATGTGGGGAGAGGTTACGTGACGGTCGGCCACGCTGTAGGCCAGGCTCGCTCCGGTCCACGGATTGACCCCGATGAGCGCATCCTCGGGAACTTCCTCGTCGAGACGTTTCAGCAGCTCGTACTCGTCGGGAGTGATACCGAAGGAGGCAGCGTCAATGCGGAACGCGTTGCGCAGGTACGCGTCCATTTTATGGAAGGGCTCGTCTTGCGTTGCCGGGAGCAGGAAGACGCACAGGAGGACGGACACGACCACTTCGCATGGCGCGCGCCACCGCATGATGCGGGGGAGCGCCAGGTGGAGCGGGAAGAACACGTCCATGACCGAAGAGACGAACACGGCGGTCAGCAGCACTCCCGTCAGCGGTAGGAGGGCGGCGAGTCGAGCGGAGTCCTCGTACCAGGGGCCGACGAGCCAGGCGCGGGCTGGAACACTCGGCGCTCCCGCAGCATAGGTGTAGAGCACCAGTGTGCTCACGTGCGTGAGTGCCACCCACAGGTACCTGCGCCGCCAAATGCTCACGATGAGGCCCAGCATGGATCCGATGGCGAATGCCCAGGGGATCTCGTCGCGACCGTTGGGAGCAAGCAGAAGGGCCTGTCCCAGGGCCGTGGTGAGAGCTGTGTCCGACGGGCGGTCGTAATTGGTCTGGAGCGAGGACCAGATGAAGGCGAAGATCGCGGTCGTCACTATCATCGCGCTTCCCCACAGGGCCAGTTTCCTGTAGTAGCGCAAGGGGCTGCTCACGCGCGCCCGCGACGGCTGGGTGATTCCCTCCAGTGAACGGCGGATCCGCCAACCGCTGCGGGTCAGCACCATCAGGGAGGTCGCCAGGAGCAGCGTGGCCAGGGCATTGGGCTGTGCCACTCCCAGAGCACCCAGGGTTGCAGCCACGGCGATCACCTTCAGCCCTGTCCCGGTGGGGAGAGCACGGGTGACACCAGTCAGGGGCGCCATGACGGCGAGGCCCAGTGGCAGCAGCGCCAGGGACAGGATGTTCGGCAGGAGTGGCCCGTAGTTGAGCAGCGCGAAGGGGAAAGAGCTGAAGGCGGCGGAACCAACCCCTGCCACGATTAGAGGAACGGGGCGGAATCCCACGGTCGTCCCCACGAGCGTGACCAGGGAGAGGGGCCACACGACCGAGCAGACAACTAGAATCACGGCGTTGGTAACGACGAAGATGTCGTCGTTCGTCCCACTCATGGCCAGCGCTCCGAGGCTGTGCCACAGGGAGGGGTAGAACGAGAATGCCTTCTCGGGCGAGATCATGGTACCGAGACTCAGGGCTGATGCGTTGCCCGTCTCAGTAATGTACTGCACGGCGTTCAGGTGGAAGAGCACGTCGAAACGCTGGGGGAAAGACTCCGCACTGGGCATCGCGTCACGCAGGCGAGAACTGATCAGGTAGCCGCCGAGACCGGCCGAGACGAGTGCCGAAAGCAACCCGTGCCAGGGCACACGGTAGTTTTCGTCCACGGGGTGGGTGTAGACCGTCGTGACGCGGTGCCGCCACGACGTGGCCGGGTCTCCCTGAGGGCGGGGACGCAACAGGACAGTGAGAATCCCGGCGAGGACCCAAACCATGAGGCACCCGATGAGTACCGTGGCCCAGTGCCAGGGCACGTGAAGGAGGCCCATGACCATGGCGAGACCCCCGAGCACGGCGGCGGAGCCCAGTGGCGCGAATAGCAGCGCTCGCGCTCGCGATGCAGATAGAGCCCTCCAGAATCCGTACCCGGGAACGACAAGAGCGGCTGTGACCCACACGATGGAGAACAGGCCGATGTTGGGGAGCAAGCGGGGTTCCTTAGACAAGTGGAGGCAGGGGGTCTGGGGAAGTATATCGCCGGGAATTCTCCGAACGACCCGGTGGGATGCCCTCGTTCCCAGGGGTCCGCGGTGGAACTCGCAGAATCCTGGGAGGTCTCCGGCCGTCCACGGGGGAGCGGGCGCCGCCGCGCGCTGTGGAACAATGGGGCCCGTGAGTCGAGCGTGGATTGTGATGCCCGTGTACAACGAGGCCGAGGTGGTGGGTGAGGTCCTGGAGAATCTCCGGCGGACCTTCCCGCACGTGGTGTGCGTTGACGACGGCTCCACGGATGACTCCGCCCAGATCTGCCGGGACGCCGGAGCCGTGGTCGTCCAGCACCCCATCAACCTGGGGCAGGGTGCCGCGCTGCAGACGGGTTTCGAGTACGCGCTGCAGGACCCGGAGATGGACTGCGTGGTCACGTTCGACTCGGACGGTCAGCACCGCGTGGTGGATGCGTACGACATGGTTCAGCGCATCCGCAGCGGCGAGGCCGAGGTGGTCCTGGGTTCGCGCTTCCTGGACGACCGCACCCAGGTCTCACAGCTCAAGCGCCTGGTGCTGCGCACCGCCGCTTTCGTCTCCAAGTTCACCAGTGGCATGGACCTCTCCGACGCCCACAACGGGCTGCGCGCGATCGACCGCCACACCGTGGCCAAGCTGCACCTGCAGCAGAACCGCATGGCGCACGCCTCGGAGATCGTCAACCGGTTCGCCGAGCTCAAGCCCCGGTGGGTGGAGCACCCTGTGGAGATCATCTACACCGACTACTCACGCGGCAAGGGGCAGTCCCTGCTCAACGGCGTGAATATCCTGGCCGAACTGTTCGTGAAGTAGCGGAGCACACGCATGACCATCCTGGTTCAAGTAGTCCTCATCCTGGCCGTTGCGTACGGCGCCCTCACGCTGGTGCGCGGCGGGGCCAACGCCAAGCACCAGGCCATCCGGCGACTGGGTGCGGTGGCGTTCTTCTTCTTCGCCGCCGTCTCCATCCTGGTCCCGGACGTCGTGACGCAGCTTGCGCGCGTGCTCGGCATCGGCCGCGGCACGGACCTGGTGCTCTACGGGCTCGTGGTGCTCTTCATGATCACCCAGTACACCTCCGCCCAGCGCCGCCGGGTGGACGAGGTCAACATCACGCGCCTGGCGCGCCACATCGCCATCTCGGAGGCGGAACGTCCCTGGGATCCCGACGCCGCCCACATGGACCGCGCCTCGGTGCTCACCTTCGCGGCGGAGTCCCCCACGTCCCGCCCGTCGGAGGAGCCGCACGCCGGCCCGGCCGGCCCGGGTACGGGCTCCGCCCAGCCGGACACCGGGCACGACGCCGCCCGGGGCGGTTCCACGGCGTTCTGACCTCGCGCTCGGCACGGTGACCCGTGTCACTTTTCATGAGGATGCATTCTGCGTCCGAGCATGACGCGCAGAGGGCGTGCCATTCGTGCAGGTCAGCGCGGTTATCCACAGAACGCGCCGTCGAGCGTGTGCGCCGCGCGCATTTTGCCCTAGCGTTCCCCCCAGAGATGACCAGCCAGTAACGGGTTCGGGGGAACCCCAGGGGGAGCCATGGCCACGGGTGTCACCGAGGACGCGATCGGACTGATCGAGGCGGACGTGCGCGAGCAGATCCGCCGCGCGGGGCTCGACCCGCTGCACGAGGTGGAGCCCACCCGCCAGATCGTGGCCTCGGTGGTCTCCGACTACGACGTCCGCTCCGCCCGCGCCGGGCTGCCCCGGATCCAGGACCTGGACGCCACCCGCAAGACCGTGCTGGACCTCGTGGCGGGCTACGGTCCGCTGCAGCCGTACCTGGACGACCCCGACGTCGAGGAGATCTGGATCAACGGGCCCACCGAGATCTACGTGGCCCGCGGCGGCGAGTCCGAGCTCACGAGTCTGGCGCTCAGCGAGTCCCACGTCCGCACGCTCGTGGAGCGGATGCTGAAGTCCTCCGGGCGCCGCCTGGACCTGAGCTCCCCCTTCGTGGACGCATCCCTCCCGGACGGCTCCCGGCTGCACGTGGTCATCCCGGACGTGACCCGCGCCCACTGGGCCGTGAACATTCGCAAGTTCGTTGCGCGTGCGCGGAGGCTGCAGGACCTGGTCGCGCTGGGCTCGCTCACCACGCAGGCGGCTGATTTCCTGCACGCCGCGGTGGCCTCGGGACTCAACATCCTCGTCTCGGGGGCCACACAGGCGGGGAAGACCACCATGCTCAACTGCCTGTGCGCGGCCATCGGCCCGCGGGAGCGGGTGGTCACGGTCGAGGAGGTCTTCGAGCTGAGGGTGGCGCTGCGCGACGTCGTCGCCATGCAGTGCCGCCAGGCGAACCTCGAGGGCACGGGCGAGATCCCGCTGCGCCGCCTCGTGAAGGAGGCGCTGCGGATGCGCCCGGACCGGCTCGTGGTGGGGGAGGTGCGGGAGGCGGAGAGTCTGGACATGCTCATCGCCCTGAACGCGGGACTGCCGGGGATGTGCTCGCTGCACGCCAACTCCGCGCGGGACGCCGTCACCAAGATCTGCACCCTGCCCCTGCTCGCCGGGGACAACATCAGCAGCGCCTTCGTGCTCCCCACCGTGGCCTCGTGCTTCGACCTGGTGGTCCACTGTGAACGAGACGCCACGGGCCACCGGCGCGTGGCGGAGGTCCTGGCGGTGGGCAACAGAGTGGAGAACGGCGTCATCGAGACCTATCCGGTCTTCCGGCTCGAGAACGGGGTCCTGCGCGCGGTCGCCTCCGAGGTCCCGTCCTCGGAGAAGTTCGTGCGCGCGGGGTACGCGCCCGCCGCGCTCATCCGCGACGACGCACCGCCGTCCTCCCCGGGGATGGTCGAGGACGGGCCGGAAGCGTCGGCCCCTGCGGTGGAACCTTCTGCGCCCCGCGGAACGGGTCGCGTGGCCGAGGGCGGGAACCAGGGCCGCGCCGGGGCAGGCAGGGCGCGTGCGGGACATCGCGCGAGCAGCCGGGGCGGACAGTCACGGGGGAGGTCCTCGTGAGCTCCCTGGTGGGAGCCCTGCTGGGCGCGGGAGTGTTCCTCGTGTGGTGGTCGTGCTGGACACGGCCCACGGGGACGAGAACGAGGCACGCCGGAGCCGGGAGATTCCGCACGCTCCTGCTGCAGGCGGGGCTGCCGGGGGTGGCACCTGCCACCTTCGTGGCTCTGAGCCTGGCGCTGGCCGGTGTCGCGGGGCTGCTCACGTTCGCCGTGACCTCCGCGGTGGTGTTCGGGCTGTGCGTCTTCGTCGTCGCGCTCGGCGTCCCGCTCTGGCTGGCACGACGCCGTGCTCGACGCCGCACGGCCGTCCTGCGGGAGGTGTGGCCGGACGTCGTCGACCACCTGAGGTCCGCCATCCGCGCGGGCATGGGCCTGCCTGAGGCCCTCATGCAGCTGCAGTACCGCGGGCCCGAGCCGCTGCGACCCGCCTTCACGCAGTTCGCGGCGGACTACCGGGCCAGCGGTCAGCTGCACGGTTCCCTGACCCTGCTCAAGCAGCGCCTGGCGGACCCCGTGGCGGACAACATCGTCGAGGCGCTGCGCGTCACGCGCGAGGTGGGCGGCACGGACCTGGGCAAGCTGCTCGGCACGCTGTCGGAGTTCCTGCGGGAGAACGAACGAACGCGCAGCGAGCTCGAGGCACGCCAGTCCTGGACCGTCAACGCCGCGCGGCTCTCAGTGGCGGCCCCGTGGCTCATCCTGGCTCTCATGGCCACGCAGCCCGCCGCCGTGCAGGCCTACAACACGGCTGCCGGTGCCGTGGTCCTGCTGGGAGGCCTGGTCGTGTCCGTGGTGGCCTATCAGCTCATGCTGCGCCTCGGCGCGCTCCCCGAGGAACAGCGGGTGCTGCGATGAACATCCCCGTGACCTCAGGAATCCTGGGACTGGTCCTGGCGTGGGGCCTGTGGCTCGTGTGGGTGGCCGTGAGGGCCGGAGGAGCGCCGAGCTTCGCAGACCGGATCGCGCCGCAGCTCCGGGCCGTGGAACTCGAGGGCGGGATCCACACCACTGCGTGGGGCGCGTCCCGCAGGCCGGGGAGGTCGCTCACCGGCACCGCGGGCAGTGCCGTGATGGCCTGGATCCTGGAACGCACGGCCCCGCTGTTCTCCGACGCGGACGTCCTGGCGCGGCGACTGGTGCGGGACGGGTCGCGCAAGGACGTCATGGACTTCCGCGCCGAGCAGGTGCTGTGCGGTGTCGCCGGAGCCGTGGCGGGGGCGGCCTCCGGACTCGCGCTGGCTGTGCGGGCCGACGTCCATCCGGCCGTGGTGCCGATCGCCGCATTCCTGGGGGCCGGGGCGGGGGTCTGGGCGCGCAACCAGTGGCTGACGCGCAGCATCCACCGGCGGGAGAAGCTGATGCTCGCCGAGTTCCCAGCCGTGGCCGAGCTCATGGCGCTCGCCGTGGGGGCGGGAGAGAGCGCGGTGGGAGCCCTCGAGCGCGTGTGCCGTGTGGCCGAAGGGGAACTGGCCGGGGAATTCCGCGCCGTTCTCGCGCAGACCCGGTCGGGTGCCGGGCTGAGCACGGCGTTGCAGGACTTCTCCGCCCGCACCGACGTGGTGGCCCTCGGCCGGTTCGTGGACGGCATCGTCGTGGCCATCGAACGCGGGACGCCGCTCGCGGACGTGCTGCGCGCCCAGGCCCAGGACGTCCGCGACCACGACAAGCGCGTGCTCATGGAGGTCGCGGGCAAGAAGGAGATCGCCATGCTGGTCCCCGTGGTCTTCTTCATCCTGCCGCTGAGCGTCGTGTTCGCGGTGTTCCCCGGACTCGCCGTGCTCAACCTCGGCTTCTGACGTCCCATGCTTCCCACCCCATGAATCCACCCCGAGAAGGAGACGACCATGAAACACCTCATGCGCTGCCACGCAGGACTGCTGTGGCTGCTGATCGTTGCCGTGCCCGCGCGACTGGCACCCACCGAGGACGACCCCGACCGCGGGGACGTCCCCGGCTGGGTCATGCTCACCCTGATGTCCGCGGTTCTCGTGGCCGGGCTGCTGCTGATTGCGCGTCCGGCGCTGGAGGGACTGTTCCAAGATGCCATCAACCGCGTCTCGGGACTCTGAGGGCTCCTGCGATCCGGACGCGGGGAACGCGGTGGCCGAGTACGTCATGGTGCTGGCACTGGCCGTCGTGCTCTTCGGCATGATCCTGCAGCTCGGCTTCACGCTGCACGTGCGCAACACGCTCATCGACGCAGCGGCCGCGGGTGCCCGCTACGCGAGCCTGGCCGACCGCACGGACGCGGACGGCGCCGAGCGCACCCGGGCGATCATCACGGACGCCGTGGGAGCGGGCTACGCGCAGAACATCACGGTGTCCCGCACCGGGGTGGGAGAGCTGCCGGCCATCGAGGTGCACGTGGTCGCGCCGCTGCCCGTGGTGGCCACACTCGGCCCAGCAGATGCTCTGGAGGTGAGCGGCCATGCGGTCGACATGGACGCCTGACAGCTCTCCCGACCGCGGGCAGCTGGACGACCGCGACCACGGGCAGCCGGAGGATCCCGATCGGGGCAGCGCGGTGATCGAGTTCATCGGCCTCGGACTGCTGCTGCTGGTCCCGATCATCTACCTCGTCATCACGGTGTCCCGTGTCCAGGCGGGTTCCTTCGCGGTGGTGGCCGCCGCGGAACAGGCCGGGCAGGCCATCAGTGTGGCGCAGGCCGAGGACCTCAACCGCGCCGGGGTCCACGACCTCGCAGCCGTGGCCGCCCGGGACCACGGCTTCGCGCCGCAGGACCTCGCTGTCACCGTCTCGTGCTCGGATGGCTCGTGTGCGTCCCCGGGAGCGGTGGCCACCGTCCATGCCAGCCTGACCGTCCAGCTGCCCGGCATGCCGGGGTTCCTCACGGCCACGGTCGCAACCCTGACCTCCGACGTCACAGTGGTCTCCGGGAGGTACTCGTGACACCAGGGATTCCGGCTTGCGCCAGGGATGGCCGCAGCACGCGTCCCACGGGAGGAAAGACCTCGGTCCGTGCACCGGTCCACGCCGGTCGCGGCCCGGCGGCAAGGATCATGGGCCTTGTGGCCGCACGGCGGTCCGCGGTGGCAGACATCGATGCAGATCCGGACAGCGGGCAGACCACTATGGTGCTGATCGGCTTCGCCCTGGTCACCCTGCTGCTCGTGGTCACCGTCCTGGCGATCACGAGCGTCTACGTGGGGGAGCGACAGCTGCAGTCGCTCGCGGACAGGGCCGCCGGCGCCGCCGCGGACACCTTCACCACCGTGGACCGCTCCGCAGGTGGACCCCCTACCGCGATCCTGACGGACGACGCGGTGGCGAACTCCGCCGCGAGCTACCTGGGCACGGTGGGAGCATTCCAGGACGTCAGCGGATTGTCCGTGGGAGCTCCCACCGGCTCACCGGACGGCACGACGGCGCAGGTCACCCTCACGGCCGTGGTCCACCCTCCCGTGGTCAACGTGATCATCCCGGCGGGTGTGCCCATCAGTGCCACCGGGGACGCCCGCGCCGTGATGCGACGGTGACTGCCGTTGAACCGCGGGAGATCCGCGCGGCCGGGTTCATGCTGGTTCGGCACCTCCCCGGGCAGGGCAACGGGCGCACAGGACGCGCGACCAAACTCACCGGTCGAGCGCGCCGTCCGAAATGTCGTGGATCGACCGACCGCAGGTGGTCGACCGGGTCGGAGAAGGCCGGGGGCGGCGTCGTGGATCCACGAC
>NZ_KV807505.1:0-287481 GCF_001812045.1 Kocuria sp. HMSC066H03 | reverse complement strand
TTGACAAACAACACACCACAACGCAGCTCCCCATTACGAGGACCACCACGGTCGGTTGCGATCTGCAAGGTTACCGTCCGGCGCCATCTTCCGCAACCCGAGGTGAACTCTAGGTTGCCGTTCCATGTCGCCGTTGCCTCGGTGACTTGCGGGGATTTATCCTAGCACACGATTCGACCATGTCGAAGCGGACACTGCGGGAGATCCCTGATCCGTTGCCCCGTTCCGGCCCGCTGGGCCGTCGCCGCGGCAACTCGGAAGACATTACACGCGGCCCCGGGATACGACAAACCCGCGGTCGGCGTGGTGCCGTCCGCGGGTTCGTCGTCCTGTTGCCGCACAGGCCACAGCGACCTGCCGGGGTGTGAGGTCAGGGAGTGGTGTCCCCGTGCTCGGTGGTGCGGGTTCCGGCGGTGGCCGAGTTGCCGGCCGGCTTGAGAAACAGCACTGCGAGTGGCGGCACGGTCAGTTCTGCGGAGGCCGGCTTGTCGTTGTACGCCCCCTCGGTGGCGGTCACGCGTCCCAGGTTGCCGACGCCCGAACCACCGAACTGCTCGGCGTCCGTGTTGAGCACCTCTTCCCACTCGCCGGCCCAGGGCAGACCCAGCCGGAACCCCTCGTGCGTGTTGCCCGCGAAGTTGGCCACGCACACCAGGGGGTTGCCCTGGTCGTCCCACCTGGTGAAGGACAGCGTGTTGCGCTGCGCGTCGTTCGCGTCGATCCACTCGAAACCGGAGGGGTCGTTGTCCCGCGAGTAGAGCGCCGGGGTGCTCCGGTAGACCTCGTTCAGGGACTTGACCAGTTCCTGGACACCGTGGTGCGGCGGGGTCTCGGAGAGCCACCAGTCCAGACCGTGCTCCTGCGACCACTCCGACTCCTGGGCGTACTCCGTGCCCATGAAGATCAGCTGCTTGCCGGGGTGCGCCCACATGTATGCGAGGTACGCGCGCACGTTGGCCAGCTGCTGCCACCGGTCACCCGGCATCTTGCGGAGCAGGGAGCCCTTGCCGTAGACGACCTCGTCGTGGGAGATCGGCAGGATGAAGTTCTCCGAGAACGCGTAGACCATGGAGAACGTGGCCTTGTTGTGGTGGTAGTGCCGGTTGATCGGGTCCTCGGCCATGTACTCGAGGCTGTCGTGCATCCAGCCCATGTTCCACTTGATGCCGAAGCCCAGCCCGCCCGCGCTCGTGGGCTTGGTGACGCCGGGGAAGGATGTGGACTCCTCCGCGATCATCACGATGCCCGGGTTGCGCCGGTAGGCCGTGGCATTGGCCTCCTGCAGGAAAGCGATGGCCTCGAGGTTCTCCCGGCCGCCGTACTGGTTGGGTTCCCACTCGCCGTCGTTGCGGGAGTAGTCCAGGTACAGCATGGAGGCCACCGCGTCCACGCGGAGCCCGTCCACGTGGAACTCCTCGAGCCAGTAGTTGGCGTTGGCCACCAGGAAGTTGCGCACCTCACGCCGGCCGTAGTCGAAGATGAGCGTGCCCCAGTCCTTGTGCTCGCCACGGCGGGGGTCCGGGTGCTCGTAGAGCGGCTGGCCGTCGAAGTTGGCCAGCGCCCACTCGTCCTTGGGGAAGTGCCCGGGCACCCAGTCCACGATCACGCCGATCCCGGCCTGGTGCAGCTGGTCCACCAGGTAGCGGAACTCGTCCGGGGAGCCGAAGCGCGAGGACGGCGCGTAGTAGCCCGTCACCTGGTAGCCCCACGACCCGCCGAAGGGGTGCTCCGCGACGGGCATGAACTCCACGTGGGTGAACCCCTGCCACGTGAGGTACTCCACGAGCTCCCGGGCGAGGTCCACGTAGCCGAGACCCATCCGCCACGACCCGAGGTGCATCTCGTACACGCTCATGGGCGCGTTGTGCGGGTCGGTCGCCGCCCGCGCGGCCATCCACTCGGCATCGCGGAACTCGTAGTCGGACTCGAACACGCGGGACGCGGTGGACGGCGGGATCTCCGTGCCGAAGGCCATGGGGTCGGCCTTGTCCCGCCACGCCCCGTCCGCACCCTGGATGCGGTACTTGTAGGTGTCCCCGGACTTCATGCCGGGCACGAACAGCTCCCAGACGCCGCTGGAGCCCAGCGAACGCATCGCGTGCTCGGAACCGTCCCAGCCGTTGAAGTCGCCGATCACGCGGACGGACTGGGCATTGGGAGCCCACACGGCGAAGCTCACGCCGGTGACGTCGCCCAGCGGCGAGGGGTAACGGCGCACGTGGGCGCCGAGCACCTCCCACAGGGTCTCGTGCCGTCCCTCCCCGATCAGGTGGAGGTCCAGCTCGCCCAGGGTGGGTGCGAAGCGGTAGGGGTCGTCGACGAGCTCGGGCTCCCTGCCCGCATAGCTCACCTCGACCCGGTAGTCGGGGATGCGGCCCTTCTCGTGGGCGGGGACCACACCGGTGAAGATCCCCCCCCACTCGTGCTCCAGGGGGAAGATGCCGTCCGGCGTGCGCACCGCCACGGACGTGGCGAAGCGCCTCAGGGTGCGGATGGTCACCGAGCCGTCCGGGTTGGGGTGCGCTCCGAGCACCGAGTGCGGATCGTGGTGTCGCCCCTCGGCCACGGCCGCGAGGACCTCCTCGGTCACGGGCGCGGGCCCACCGGCCGCAGTGCCCGACGACGTCCGGCCGACCCGCGAAGCCGCACCGTTCCCACCGGTCTGCGCAGCCGCAGGAACCACCCCGGCCCGTGCGTCGGCGGCATCGCCGGCCCCGGTTCCTGAGGACGTGCTGTCCCCGGCCGTGGTGTGCGCTGCGTTCCCGGCACCGGGAGTCGACGCCGCACCGTCACCGGTCCTCGCCGCGGCACCGCTGTCCGCCGCGTCGACGGAGGCCGTGCTCTTGCCGGCGGTTCCCGCTGCGGCAGCGGTGCCGGACACCGCACTCCCGTCGGCCACGGGCGTGGACTCCGCGCGCACGGCGCCGTCCGGACGCGCAGCCGGGCGGGCGGCGTCGGCGGCGTCCTGCGACACGGGCGCAGTGCCGGGCGCACGGTCGGAGGCGGCGTGGGGATCTGAGGGACGGGGGTGCTCGGTGGTCACGAAATCCTCGGTTCTGGACGGGGTTGATGGGCTCTCGTGGTTCTCACTGTTCACGGTACGGGAGCGGGCATGCTCAAGCGAACGAACCACGGCGTCCGCCGGCACCCGGACCCAGTCGGGCCGGTTGCGCTCCTCGTAGACGACCTCGTACAGGGCCTTGTCCAGCCACAGGGCGCGGAACAGGACACCGTCCGTGTCCACGGGGACTCCGCTGCGCGAGCTGTAGCCCTCCAGGAAGGCGTCGGACACCGCCCTGGTCCACTCGCCCATGTCCCGGCCGTTCTCCCTGCCGGCCATGGCGCCCGCGTAGTCGAACGAGCGCAGCATGCCCACCACGTCCCGGAGGGCGACGTCCGGGCGGACCCGCTCCTTGATGGGGCGCAACGGCTCACCCTCGAAGTCCAGGATGCGGAACCCCTGCGCGTCGCTGTGCAGCACCTGTCCCAGGTGGTAGTCGCCGTGGATCCGCTGCAGCGGGGGGATCTCGCGGATCTCCGCCAGCTCCTCCAGAACACGTTCCAGCTCGGGGCGCAGCTGCTCGAAGCGCTCCCCGCAGGACTCCCAGGCCCACCTCACGCGGCCGGTGAGGTCCTCCAGGAAGCGGCGCCGGGCGTCGTCGTCCGCCTCCGCGGGGTCGAAGGCCGCCAGCAGGTCCGCGTGGACGCGAGCGGTGGTGACCCCGAGGTCCCGGGCGAGCTCCGTGAAGTCGCGGCCCTCCGTGGCCGCGGCCACCGTCATCTCCCAGGCGTCGCGCGAACGGTCCAGGAACTGCGCGGCCACGGCCAGCTGCCCCGAGGTGGTCACGAGGCCCTGACGCCACTGGGCGTCGATCCACCCCGCCGTGGCGGGCACCGCAGAAGAACGGTGCGCCGTGAGCCTGACGCCCACCTCGACGTCCGGGTTGCGCCCCTCGCCCACCACGCGGAAGAACTTGACGATCACCGCGTCCTCCCGCAGCGCCGACTCGTCCTTCCCGCGGTCCGCGGGCCGCAGGATCACGGACGTGTTGGACTGCTCGGAGGTGATCACGTGGATCTGCTCCGCGCCGGCGATCCGGTAGTCGGTGTTCAGCGCGCCCGTGTGGCGACCGTGCAGGCCCATGCCGTGGCGCAGCACGCCGCCCTCCGTGAGCTGCGCGTCCATCATCCGCAGCACGCGGTCCATGAACACCGGGTCACCCACGGCGTCGTAGACGTGGACCGTGCTCCCGTCCGCCGGCCGCGCGGTGTCCCGGGGGACCCCCGTCTGCTGCCCGGAGGGCGTGTCCCGGGCCTGCGAACGGCGCCGGTCCAGCAGCGCCCCCGCCTGGGACACGGCCCGGCGCAGGAACGACGACGCTCCGTCGGCGGCCGAGGCAGTCCCCTCTGGAACGGAACCGTCCCCGCCGGTCCGGTAGGAGCCAATCTCGAAGTCCGCGAGCTCCGGCACGGCCTCCTCCGAGAGGAGCACGGGGATGTTGAGCAGCTCGCTGCGCTCCCCCACCGTGACCTCCACCAGGAGCACGATGCGCTCGCGCCCCGGCTGGGACTCCCACCTGTCACCGGCGTCCACCCCGGCACGGCCCACCACGCTCAGCCGCAGCTGGTCCGGGGTGGCCGTGAACGGGAACCACCGCCGGCTCGGCAACCAGTCGCGCAACCTGTCGAGAACCTGCTGATCCGTCATGGGGATCCCCCGCTTTCGTCCGGAAGTCACTGTCGCGCTCGCGCGGGCGGACCCGCGCGGGCTCACTCGCCTCGCGCGGGCTTGATGATCGGCATGGCCACCGTCTCCGGGTGGTTGCCGTCCGTGCTCTGAGCCTGGCGCAGGCGCAGCCAGAAGAAGTCCTGCGAGCCCAGGGTCACGCGGTAGTCACCCGTGTCCGAGAACTCCCCGAACGGCTCGCCGCCGAACAGCTCACGCGTGCCCCGCCCCGCGTACTCCGGTAGGTGCACGGAGCAGCTCGCGGGCGTGTGCGCGAGGTTGAACACGCACAGCACGGTCTCCCCCACGCCGTCCTCGGCGTCCTCGGGCGCCAGCCGGCGCAGGAACGCCAGCACCGACTCGTGGTCCGTGTCCACGTTGACGTACTCTCCCATCCCGAACGCGGGGTGGGCCTTGCGCACCATGAGCATCTGGCGGATCCAGTGCAGCAGCGATGACGACGACGCCAGCTGGGTCTCCACGTTGGTCTGCGTGTAGTTGTAGACCAGCGACTGCACCACGGGCAGGTACAGCTTGCCCGGGTCCGCCGTGGAGAACCCGGCGTTGCGGTCCGGGGTCCACTGCATGGGGGTGCGGGAGGCGTCCCGGTCGTCCAGCCAGATGTTGTCGCCCATGCCGATCTCGTCCCCGTAGTACAGGAACGGGGAGCCCGGCAGGGAGAGCAGCAGGGCGTGGGCGAGCTCGAGCTCCGCGCGGGAGTTGTCGAGCAGCGGGGCCAGGCGGCGCCGGATGCCAATGTTCGCGCGCATCCGGGAGTCCGGGGCGTACCAGCCGAGCATGGCTTGGCGCTCCTCGCTGGTGACCATCTCCAGCGTGAGTTCGTCATGGTTGCGCAGGAACGTGCCCCACTGCGTGCCGCGCGGGATCTGCGGGGTGTTCGCCATGGTGGAGACGATCGGCGCGGCCTTCTGGTCACGCAGCGAGTAGTAGATCCGCGGCATGATCGGGAAGTGGAAGCACATGTGGCACTCCGGGGACTCCTCCGTGCCGAAGTACTCCACGACCTCGTGGGGCATCTGGTTGGCCTCCGCGACGATCACGCGGCCCGGGTACTCCCGGTCCACCATCTCGCGCAGCTTGACCAGGAAGTCGTGGGTGCCCGGGAGGTTCTCGCAGTTGGTGCCCTCCTCCTCGATGAGGTACGGGATGGCGTCCGCCCGGAAGCCGTCGATCCCCACGTCCAGCCAGAACTTCACCACGTCGAACACGGCCTCGACGACCTTGGGGTTCTCGAAGTTCAGGTCCGGCTGGTGCGAGAAGAACCGGTGCCAGAAGAACTGCCGACGCACCGGGTCGAAGGTCCAGTTGGAGACCTCGGTGTCCACGAAGATGATGCGGGCGTCCTGGTACTTCTCGTCCGTGTCCGACCACACGTAGAAGTCCCCGTAAGGGCCCTCCGGGTCCTCGCGGGACGCCTGGAACCACGGGTGCTGGTCCGAGGTGTGGTTCAGGGGCAGGTCCGTGATGACCCGAAGCCCGCGGGCGTGGGCCTCTGCCACGAGCCGCTTGAAGTCGCTCACGGTGCCGAACTCGTCCAGGACCGAGTAGTAGTCCGAGATGTCGTAGCCGCCGTCGCGCAGCGGGGACTCGTAGAACGGCGGCAGCCACAGGCAGTCGATGCCCAGCCACTGCAGGTAGTCGAGCTTCTCGATCAGACCGGTGAAGTCCCCGGAGCCGTCGCCGTTCGCGTCCGAGAAAGCCCGCACGAGCACTTCGTAGAACACGGCCTTGCGGAACCAGTCGGGGTCGTGGGCGATCCCGGGAGCGTTGAGGTGGAAAGGAGTGGTGCTCATGGTCGGCGGGGCTGCCCTCTCGAGGAGACGTTGTGGCGTACGGCTGGTGCTCGGTGGCCGCCGCCGCGCGGGTGCGCACGGCGGCGGCGCGGACTCACTTCACGTCGCGGCGGATGCTCAGGACGTGCACGGGCTCCACGTACGGGTCCAGCCGCACGTAGTTGTGGGTGCCCCACTTCCAGCTGGAACCCGTGATGAGGTCGTCCACCCAGAAGGAGCCGTCCTCGTTGAAGTCCTGGTCCCGCAGGTCCAGGGCGTCCAGGTCCAGCCACACGGTGGCCTCGCGCGTGGCGTGGGGATCGGTGTTGACCACCACGACCACGGTGTCCTTGACCTGCACACCGTCCCGGTCCACGGTCTTGGTCTTGCTGAACGCCACGATGGCGTCGTCCGAGGCGCTCTGCAGCGTGAGGTTCTGCAGGTCTCCCAGCGCCGGGTGGTCCCGGCGGATCTGGTTCAGCCGCGTGAGGTACGGGGCGAGGGACTCGCCGCGCTGCACCGCGCCGTCGAAGTCGCGGGGGCGCAGCTGGAACTTCTCGTTGTCGATGTACTCCTCCGCGCCGGGGCGGGCCACGTGCTCGAACAGCTCGTACCCCGCGTACACGCCCCACAGCGGGGACGCGGTGGCCGCGAGCGCCGCGCGCACCTTGAACGCGGCGGGGCCGCCGAACTGCAGGTACTCCGTGAGGATGTCCGGGGTGTTGACGAAGAAGTTGGGGCGGTAGAACCCGGAGGTCTCGTGGGAGACCTCCTGGAGGTACTCCTCGATCTCCTCCTTGGTGTTGCGCCACGTGAAGTAGGAGTAGGACTGCTGGAAACCGGCCTTGGCCAGCCCCTGCATCATGGCCGGTCGCGTGAACGCCTCCGCCAGGAACACCGTGTCCGGGTGCTCCTCGCGGACTCGGGCGATCAGCCACTCCCAGAACCACAGGGGCTTGGTGTGGGGGTTGTCCACGCGGAAGATGTCCACGCCGTGGGAGATCCACAGCTCCACGACGCGCAGCACCTCGGCGGCGAGCCCCTGGGGATCGTTGTCGAAGTTCAGGGGGTAGATGTCCTGGTACTTCTTGGGCGGGTTCTCGGCGTAGGCGATGCTGCCGTCCGCGCGGGTGGTGAACCACTGCGGGTGCTCGGTGACCCACGGGTGGTCTGGGGAGGCCTGCAGTGCGAGGTCCAGGGCCACCTCGAGGCCCAGCTCGTGGGCGTGGGCCACGAACGCGTCGAAGTCCTCGAACGTGCCGAGGTCCGGGTGGATGGCGTCGTGCCCACCCTCCGGACCGCCGATCGCCCACGGGGAGCCGGGATCCTGCTCACCGGCGGTGAGGGTGTTGTTCGGGCCCTTGCGGTGGTTGCGTCCGATCGGGTGGATCGGGGGCAGGTACGCCACGTCGAAGCCCATGCGCGCGGCGCGGTCCAGGGCCGCCGTGGCCGTGCGGAACGTGCCGGAGCTCCAGGTGCCGGTCTCGGGGTCGAAGGTGGCCCCCTCGGAACGGGGGAAGAACTCGTACCAGGAGCCGCGCCCGGCCGCCTCGCGCTCCACCTCGATCGGGTAGTGCTCGGAGCTGCTCAGCAGGTCGCGGAGAGGGCGCTCGGCCACGTGGTCCCGGATCGTGTCGGACGTGGCGATCTGCCAGCGCTCCTCGACGCTGAGCGAGGTGTCCAGCACGGCCTCGGCGGCCTCCTCGAACGCACGGACCTCGTCCTGGCCGCGGTCGGACTCCTTGGACGCGGCGTCGAACAGCAGCGAGGCCTCCTGGAACATGAGCTCCACGTCCTGCCCCACCCCGAGCTTGATCTCTGCGGCGTGGTGCCACGTGTCGTAGAGGTCGGACCAGCCCTCCACGGCGAAGCTCCAGCGGCCCTCGTACTCGGGCCGCAGCCACGCTTGGTAGCGGTCCGTGCCGGTCTCCACGAGCGTCATGGTCCGGCGCTGCGCCTCACGCCCCTGCGGGTCGTAGAGAACGGCGGTCACACCCAGGGAGTCGTGCCCCTCGCGGAACGCCGTGGCCATCACCCGGATGTCCTCCCCGGGGATCGCGGTCGCGGGGAAGCGCCCGCCCTCGACCACGGGGCTGACGTCGGAGACGGGGATCCGGCCGTAGACGAGGTCCTCGGACGGGAAGTCCGCACCGCCCTCCTCGACATCGGCCGCGACGGCCGCGACGGCCGCGACGGAGGGTTCGTGCGCCTCCGGCTCGGCGGACGGAGCGGGACCGGCGCGGTGCACGGAAGGAGCGACGTCGGGAACACCGGAGGCGGGGACGGGCGGCGTCAGGCGCGATCCCACATCAGGGAGCGCACCCCCCGCGCGGGCGTCCGGCGTGGTCTCGGGAAACGGGTGGCGGCCTGAGGGCTGGTTCTGCTGCGACACGTGGCCCACGTTACCGACTATCGCCGGGATTCTTAAGGCTGCGAAGCATCACGGCGGCGCGGCAACGTCCGGTGACACCCGTGCGGCAGCGGGCCGTGGCCGATAAGCTCTCAAGGGTGAAGGCCATCCGAAGGTTCACCGTCCGCACCGTCCTCCCCGAGTCCATCGCCCCGCTGGGGCGCCTGGCCAGGAACCTCCGCTGGTCCTGGCACAAACCCACCGAAGACCTCTTCGCCGAGCTCAGTCCCCACGCGTGGGAGACCGTGCACGGGGACCCCGTCAAGCTCCTGGGGTCCCTGACCCGCGAGGAGATCCAGCAGATCTCGCAGGACCCCGATCTCGTGGCGCGCATCCGGGCGCTCGACGCCGACCTGGAGACCTACCTGAGCGAGCCGCACTGGTACCAGCGCACCCAGGGCGACGACGCACCCGCGGCGACCGCGTACTTCTCCGCCGAGTACGGCATCACCTCCGCTCTCCCGCAGTACTCGGGAGGGCTGGGCATCCTGGCCGGCGACCACCTCAAGACCGCCTCCGACATGGGGATACCCGTGGTCGGGGTGGGGCTGCTCTACCAGGCGGGCTACTTCAAGCAGTCCCTGTCCCGCGACGGCTGGCAGGAGGAGACCTATCCCGTCCTGGACCCCGACGAACTCCCCCTGTCCCTGCTGCGCGAGGCCGACGGCTCACCCGCGCGCGTGACGCTTCCCCTGCCCGACGGGCGCTCGCTGTCCGCACAGATCTGGCGCGCGGACGTGGGCAGGGTCCCCCTGCTCCTGCTCGACTCGAACATCCCGGACAACGACGACGCCGCCCGCAACGTCACCGACCGGCTGTACGGCGGCGGCAGCGACCACCGCCTGCAGCAGGAGCTGCTGCTGGGCATGGGTGGGGTGCGCGCGCTGCGTCTGCACAGCCGCCTGACCGGAGCACCCGCGCCCGAGGTGTACCACTGCAACGAGGGCCACGCCGGCTTCCTGGGCATCGAGCGGGTCCAGGAGCTCATGAACCCCGGCGCCGGGGCCGCACCCATGACGTGGGACGAGGCCCTCGCCCAGGTGCGCGCGAGCACCGTGTTCACGACCCACACCCCGGTGCCCGCGGGCATCGACCGCTTCGAGCGCGCCCAGGTGGAGCACTTCTTCGCCGCGGGCCTGGCTCCGGACGTCCCCGTGGACCACGTGCTGGACCTCGGCGCGGAGACCTACCCCGGCGGTGACCCGGGCAAGTTCAACATGGCCGTCATGGGCCTGCGCCTCGCCCAGCGCGCCAACGGTGTGGCCAAGCTGCACGGCGCGGTGTCCCGGTCCATGTTCCAGGGACTGTGGCAGGGCTTCGACGCCGACGAGGTGCCGATCTCCTCCGTGACCAACGGGGTGCACGTGCCCTCGTGGATCGACCCCGAGGTGGCGGCGCTGACCCTCGAGCCCGGGGAGAACGACCAGGATCCCGCGGCCCGCTGGCGGAAGATCTACGACGTCCCCGACACCGAGCTGTGGGCCGCCCGCCGCGTGCTGCGCGAGCGCCTCGTGCAAGACGTCCGCGAGCGGCTCCGCGCGTCCTGGAAGAAGCGCGGTGCCACGGACGCCGAGCTGGGTTGGACGGAGAGCGTGCTGGACCCGGACGTGCTCACCATCGGCTTCGCCCGCCGGGTCCCCACGTACAAGCGGCTCACGCTCATGCTGCGGGACCCCGAACGGCTCAAGCGCATCCTGCTGGACCCCCAGCGCCCGGTGCAGCTGGTGGTGGCCGGCAAGTCCCACCCCGCGGACGAGATGGGCAAGCGGATGATCCAGGACCTCGTGCGCTTCACGGACGATCCCGAGGTGCGCCACCGGATCGTCTTCCTGCCCAACTACGACATCGCCATGGCCCGGGTGCTCTTCCCGGGGTGCGACGTGTGGCTCAACAACCCGCTGCGCCCCCTCGAGGCGTGCGGCACGTCCGGCATGAAGGCCGCGATCAACGGCGGGCTGAACCTCTCCGTGCTGGACGGCTGGTGGGACGAGATGTACGACGGACAGAACGGCTGGGCGATCCCCACCGCGGACGGCAAGGCCAGCACGGACGAGCGCGACGACGTGGAGGCCGCGGCCCTCTACGAGCTGATCGAGAGCCACGTGGCGCCGCGCTTCTACGGCGAGACGCCCGGGACCGCGACCGACACGCCGGAGGCCGACACCGCGCAGAGCCCCTCCGCCGCCGTCCCGCACCAGTGGCTCGCCATGGTGCGGCACACGCTGGCGACCCTCGGTCCTCGGGTGTCCTCCCGACGCATGCTCACCGACTACGTGGAGCAGCTCTACGTCCCGGCCAGCGTGTCCGGGCGCCGGGCGGCCGCGGACGACGGCGCCGCCGCACGCGCCACGGCCCACTGGATCGAACGGGTGCGGGAGGCGTGGCCCCGGGTCCGCGTGGAGCACGTGGACGCGCAGGGTGTGCACCAGGAGCCGCAGATCGGGGACGAGCTCGGCATCAGCGCGTACGTGGACCTCGGCCCTCTGTCCCCCGAGGACGTCACCGTCCAGGTGGGCTACGGCCGGGTCAGCGAGACCGACCACCTGCACGAGCGCTCCTACGCCGTGCTGGCCCCGGTCAAGGACCTCGGGGCGGGCCGCGTGCAGTTCAGCGGCCCCATCACGATCGACCGCTCCGGGCCGTTCGGCTACACGGTGCGGGTGCTGCCCCGACACGACGAGCTGGCCGATCCGGCCGAGCTGGCGCTCGTGAGCAACGCCGCGGGCTGAGCTCCCGCAGCACGCAGAACGCCCCCTTCCGCACCGGAGCACCGGTTGGGCGGGAGGGGGCGTTCTCGCACGTGCGTCCGCCGCGTCAGGTGACGGCGAACATGGCGACGCTCTGCGCGGGCACCTCCACCGTGTCCCCGGTGTGCCAGCGGTTGCCCGTGAGCTCGTCCAGCTGGGGGTCCGTGGCGAGCACGAGACGGAAGGTGGCCTCCCGCGGCGGCAGCGCGGCGGCGTCGTCGTGCGGGGACTCGAGCAGGGGCAGCACGGCGTTCACCGGTGCCTGCGTGCCGTTGAGCACGAAGAGCCCCGCGAGGTCTCCCCCGCGCGCGGCGATGACCACCTGCAGCGCCCGCTCCCCGTCGGTCTGCCACCGCTCCGCCGTCATGTGATCCCCGGTGCTCGCGTACCAGAGCAGCACCACGTCCTCGGGACGCGTGGGGAACTGCCGGGGCTGACCCGCGAGGAACGCGCGCCGGGCGCGGATCAGTCGCTGGGTGGTGCGGAACATCGAGCGCGCCAGGGGTGTGGGGCGCCAGTCCACCCAGGAGAGCCTGTTGTCCTGGCAGTACGCGTTGTTGTTGCCGTCCTGGGTGCGCAGGAACTCGTCGCCCGCGGTGATCATGGGTATCCCCTGGGAGAAGAGCAGGGTGGCCATCATGTTCCGCGCCGTGGCGGCCCGGGCGGCGCGGACCCGGACGTCCGGGGCGAACCCCTCGTGGTCGTGGTTCCACGAGTGGTTGTCGTTGGTGCCGTCCGCGTTGTTCTCGAGGTTGGCCTCGTTGTGCTTGGCGTCGTACGCCGTGAGGTCGTAGAGCGTGAACCCGTCGTGGGCCGTGACGAAGTTGACGGACGCCAGGGTGCTGCGCCCGTGCGGGGCGAACAGCTCCGCGGAACCGGACATTGCCCCCGCGAGGCGGGCCGCCGTGCCCCCTCCTCCGCCGCGGCGCATGGTGCGCTGGCCAGCGAGCCAGAAGTCCCGCACGGTGTCCCGGTAGTGGTCGTTCCAGTCCGCCCACCCCACCGGGAAGCGCCCCGTCTGCCAGCCGCCGGCGCCCACGTCCCACGGTTCGGAGATCATCCGCACGCCCTGCAGCACGGGGTCCGCGGCCACGGCCACGAAGAACGGGTGGTTGCGCGTGAACTGGTGGTGCTCGTCCCGCCCGAGCTCGGGCGCCAGGTCGAAGCGGAAGCCGTCCACGTGGCACTCGGTGACCCAGTACCGCAGGGAGTCCAGTGCCATGCGCACCACCTGCGGGTTGGAGAAGTCCATGGAGTTCCCGCAGCCCGTGACGTCCACGGACACGCCGTGCTGGTCGTGCCGGTAGTACGCGCGGTCCCCGAGCCCCCGCCAGCAGTAGGCCCGCTGGTCCGGGCCGCCCTCGGCCGTGTGGTTGTAGACCACGTCCAGGAACACCTGCAGCCCGGCCCCGTGCAGTGCGTCCACCGCGGCTTTGAACTCGTCGAGCACCGCCGTGGGCCCGGCGGCCTGCGCGGCCGCCGTGGCGTAGCCGGCGTGCGGGGCGAAGAAGCTCAGGGTGTTGTATCCCCAGTAGTTGGTGAGCCCATTCGCCGTGAGGTGCTGCTCGTCCAGGTGCGCGTGCACGGGGAGAAGCTCCACGGCGGTGATTCCCAGGCCGCGCAGGTGCTCCAGCACCACGGGGTGCGCGAGACCCGCGTAGGTTCCCCGGAGATCGTGCGGGATCTCGGGGTGGAGCATGGTGAGGCCCTTGACGTGCGCCTCGTAGACCACGGTGTCCCGCCACGGCGGGGTGGGTCGGGATTCGTCCTGCCACGTGTGGTTCTGGGCGGTCACCACGGACACGTACATGCCGCCGTACGCGTCCGGGCCGGGGTTGACGACGCCGCTGGGCGGAGCCACGCGCTCGAGTCCCCGCCCGTAGGGGTCCAGCAGCACGGGTTCCACGGCAGGGTCCGGCGCGGGGGTCCCTGCCGGCGCCGCTGCGACGAACCCGTAGCGGGTGCCCTCGGGCATGGCCGGGCACACGTCCCGGGCGATCTCCTCGGGCGTCAATCTCCTGAGCGGGGACGCTGCGCGGCCGGGGCACGGTGGCGTAGTGGGTGCCGTGGTTCTCGCCCTCCAGCCGCAGCCGCTGCCAGGTCTCCCCCGGGCGTTGGAACACGAGGTCCACCGCGTCCAGTCCGGGCGCGTGGACGGCCACGTTGGCCGTGCCGTCCCCGGACCGCGAGGGGTGGACCCCCAGCGGGTGGCTACGCGCCTGCACGCCGGCGCGCGATCTCGTACAGCGTGATCCCCACGGCCATGGAGGCGTTGAGCGACTCCATGGCGGACTCGATGGGGATGGACACGATCGCGTCGCAGTGCTCGGTCACCAGGCGGGAGAGCCCCTTGCCCTCCGAGCCCACGACCACCACGAGAGGCTCGGTGGCCAGCTCGAGCTGCGGCAGGGACATGTCCCCGCCGCCGTCCAGGCCCACCACGAAGTATCCCTGCTTCTTGCAGTTCTCCAGGGTCCGCGTGAGGTTGGTGGCCTTGGCCACGGGCACGCGCGCGGCGGCACCCGAGCTGGTCTTCCACGCGGTGGCGGTGACCCCGGCGGAGCGGCGCTCGGGCAGGATCACACCGTCCCCGGCGAACGCGGAGACGCTGCGGATGATCGCGCCCAGGTTGCGGGGGTCGGTGATGCCGTCCGCCGCGACCAGCAGGGGCGGGTGCCCCTGGTCCGCGCCCCGCATGAGTGAGGCCGCGAGCTCGTCCGCGTCCTGGTACTCGTACGGCGGCACCTGCAGCACCACGCCCTGGTGGATCGCGTCCGCCGAGAGCCGGTCCAGCTCACCGCGGGAGGCCTCCAGGGTGGGCACCTGGCGCTCGGCGCACAGCTGCAGGATGTCCTTGACGCGGTCGTCCACCTCGATCTTGGACGCGATGAACAGCGTCTTGGCGGGGACGCCCCCGCGCAGCGCCTCGAGCACCGAGTTGCGGCCCGTGACGAGATCCTCCTTGATGGGACCAGTGCCCGAGCGCTGGGGACGGCGCGGCTGGTTCTGCTGCTTGCGGGCCGCGGCCTGCTTGGCCTTGTACGCCTTGTGGTAGACCCGGTCCTCCGCCTTGGGGGTGGGGCCACGGCCCTCGAGGCCCTTGCGGCGCTGCCCGCCGCTTCCCACGACCGGGCCCTTCTTCTTCTTGCGGACTGCTCCGGGGCGGCTGTTCTGGGCCATGGTCATCACTTCCGTGTCTGTCACGGGTCACGGCCAGAGGGCCGCCCCGGGGTGGTCGGCGATCTGGGTCCAGTTTAGGTCAGCGTCACGATTCCACGGACCACGCGGAGCCCTGCGCACCGTCCTTGACGACGACGCCCGCGGCCGCCAGCTGGTCCCGGATGGTGTCCGCGAGGGCCCAGTCCCGGGCTTCGCGTGCCGCGGCCCGGCGCGCGAGCAGGTCCTGCACGAGGGCGTCCAGCGCACGGTGCTCCGCGCCGCTCGCGTCCCCGGCGGCGTCGAGCGCCATGAGCTGCAGCAGCCCGAGAACGTCCGACATCCCGGCGACGGCCGCCACGAGCGGCTGCGCTGCGCGGTGCTCCCCCGCGGCGAGCGCCGAGTTGGCCGCCCGGACCGTCTCGTGCAGCACGGCGAGCGCGCGCGGGACGTTGAGGTCGTCGTCCATCACGGCCACGAACTCGGCGGGGACGTCCTGCGTGCCCCAGTCCAGGGTGAGCCCCGCGTCGCGGGCCGAGAGCAGCACGGACTCCACTCGCTCCACCGCGGCGGTGGCCTCCTGCAGGGAGGTGGGCCGGTAGTCCAGCACGGAGCGGTAGTGGGCCTGGCCCAGGTAGTAGCGCACCGCGAGCGGGCGAGCCTCGCGCAGCATGTCGTGCGGGGAGACCGTGTTGCCGATCGACTTGGACATCTTCTCGCCCTGGTACGTGACCAGGCCGTTGTGCAGCCAGAAGTTGGCGAACTCCCGGCCGGCGGCCGTGGACTGGGCGAGCTCGTTCTCGTGGTGCGGGAAGCGCAGGTCCAGCCCGCCGCCGTGGATGTCGAAGTGGGAGCCCAGGTACTTGTCCGCCATCGCGGAGCACTCCAGGTGCCAGCCCGGGCGGCCGCGGCCCCACGGGGAGTCCCAGGAGGCCGTGAGCGGCTCCCCCTCCTTGTGGCCCTTCCACAGGGCGAAGTCGCGGGGGTCCCGCTTGCCGCGCGGATCGGCGTCCGGGGCGTCTTGCATGTCCTCGACCCGCTGCCGGGTCAGCTCCCCGTAGCGGGGCCAGGACCGGACGTCGAAGTACACGTCCCCGGAGCCGTCCGTGGCCGGGTAGGCGTGCCCGGCGTCGATCAGCTCCTGGATCAGGGCGTGCATCTCGGGCACGTGGCCCGTGGCACGCGGCTCGTACGTGGGGCGGTCGATGCCCAGGGCCGCGTACGCCTGGCCGAACACACCCTCGAAGCGGTAGGCCAGCGCCCACCACGGCTCCCGCGCGTGCTCGCCGCGGTAGTCCTGCTCGTAGGACGCGCGGGAGTTCACCAGGATCTTGTCGTCGATGTCCGTGACGTTGCGGACCGTGGTGACCTCCAGGCCGCGGAAGCGCAGCCAGCGCGCGAGCACGTCGAACACCAGGGCGGAGCGCACGTGGCCGATGTGCGGCGCCCCCTGCACCGTGGCCCCGCAGTAGTACAGGCGGGCCTCCCCGGGGTGCACGGGGGCGAAGTCCTTGATGGTCGCGGACGCGGTGTCGTAGAAGCGCAGAGTCACCGGACCAGTCTAGCGGGGCACCCAACGCGCACGACGGCGCCCGGGCGACTCCCGGCGGCCGTCACCACAACTCGGACTGCGGCGCCCGGGGCTCAGGAGGTGCGCACCACCAGGGCCGTGGCGATCGCGGCGATGCCCTCCCCGCGGCCGGTGAGCCCGAGGGCGTCCGTGGTGGTGGCGCTCAGGTGCACGGGTGCTCCCGCGGCCTCGGACAGCACCCCGGCCGCCTCCTCGCGGCGGGGTGAGAATTTGGGGCGGTTGCCCACCAGCTGCACCGAGATGTTGCCCACCGTGAACCCGGCGGCCCCCACGATCCGCACGGCCTCCGCGAGGATCCGGCAGCCGGAGGCCCCGGCGAACTCCGGGCGGTCCGTGCCGAAGTGCGCCCCGAGATCGCCCACCCCCGCGGCCGAGAACACGGCGTCCGCGGCGGCGTGGGCCACCACGTCCCCGTCCGAGTGCCCGCTCAGTCCACGCTCGCCCGGCCAGTGCAGACCCCCGATCCACAGCGGGGTGCCCTCCGGCCCGAACGCGTGCACGTCCACGCCCACCCCCACGAGGGGCAGCGGGTACGGGAGGCCGGCACGGGGCGGGGACGCGGCGGCCGTGGGGTGAGCGGGTTCGTCAGACATGCCCCCATTGTCGCGGATGAGGCGGGAGGGCGCGGAGTCAGGGGACATGACGTCTCGGCATCCAGTGCCGCTGCCGGCGAGCACCGGGTGGCGGGTGCCCGGAGAATGTGGCTCGGCTGGGTTTCAGCCCCGCGCGTCCACCACGGCGCCTGCCAGCAGCAGATCGAGAGGGCGGGTGATCTTGAAGGACTCGACGTCCCCGGCCACGAGAACCACGGGGTGCTCCGGGGCGAACCGCTCCACCAGACTGGCGTCGTCCGTGATGCCGGCGGGATCCTCCGCGCCGCGGTCCGGCAGCAGCCCCGCGGCCTCGTTCACGCGCTCCAGCAGTGCGCGGTCGAACCCCTGGGGCGTCTGGACGGCCCGCAGCCCCGCACGGTCCACCGTGCCGGTGCTGCACCCGCCGGAGTCCACCCCGCGCACCGTGTCCGTCACCTCGACCACCGGCACCACGGCCTCCGCGCCGTCCTGCAGGGCGGCGACCACCCGCTCGAACACGGCGCGCGGAGTGAGGCAGCGAGCGGCGTCGTGCACCAGAACCCGCTTCGTGTCCGGGGGCAGCGCTGCGAGGGCGCGGGCCACGGACTGCGCGCGCGTGGCACCGCCCGTGACCGCCTGGGCACCGCACGCTGACGCCACCGCGGTGAGCTCGGTGTCCCCCACCGGCACGGTGACCAGCAGCGACGCCGCGGGCAGGGCCTCGCGCACCGTGGCCAGCGCGTGCTCCAGCAGCGGGTGGCCGGCCACGGGCACGAGCGCTTTGGGCATCCCGTAGCCGAGCCGCGTGCCGGAACCCGCGGCGACGACAACGACAGCGAGCCCGTCCAGTGCGGACGGGCTCGCGAGGTCGTGGTGGTGCGTCACGGGAGGACGGGGATCAGGCCGCGGACAGGATGTCGTCCAGGCGCTTCTCCGCCTCTTCCTCGTCGATCTTCTTGGCCAGCGCCAGCTCGGAGGTGAGGATCTGGCGGGCCTTGGTCAGCATGCGCTTCTCGCCGGCGGAGAGGCCCTTTCCGCGGTCCCGGCGCCAGAGGTCGCGGACGACCTCCGCAACCTTGAGGACGTCACCGGAGGCGAGCTTCTCGAGGTTGGCCTTGTAGCGGCGGGACCAGTTGGAAGCCTCCTCGGCGTCCTGCGCCTGGAGGACCGAGATGACCTGCTTGAGGCCGTCCTCGTCCACGACGTCACGGACGCCCACGAGGTCCACGTTCTCCGCCGGGACCTCGATCATGAGGTCCCCCTGGGTCACCTTGAGCCGGAGATACATCTTCTCTTCACCCTTGACGGTGCGAGTCTTGATCTCCTCGATGGTCGCCGCACCGTGGTGCGGATAGACGACCGTTTCGCCAACCTCGAAAACCATGCACAAACCCCTTTCAGCCCGCCAAGTCTACCACGGTGTATGATGCTCGATTCCTCGCTCCCGGCCGTCCGCGGGGCGTCCTGCGGCCCCGTGAGACCGCGCCACGGGCGGCGCGGGGTTGCAGACGATCCGTGGCCAAACCGATAGACTGAGCGGAGATTGAGTCCCACCGTCAGAGAGCCCGAGGAGTTCGTGCCGTGAAGAACGCCGCCCACAAGAAGTTGCAGCAGCTCGGACTGGGCGCGGCAGCGCTTGCCGTCCTGACCGGCGTGAGCGGATGCGCGTACATCAGCCCTCAGGCCACCGCAGACACCTACGCACCGGCGGACGGTGTCCAGATGGACCTGGGAGACGTCCAGCTGCGCAACGTGCTCGTGGTCGCGGAGGACGCGGACTCCCAGGGCCGTGTGCTCGGCACCGTGATCAACAACGGCGACACCGCCCAGACCGTCACCATGGACGCGGACGGCGCCACGGCCACGATCGAGGTCCCCGCCAACCAGAAGGTCGTCCTGGAGAAGTCCAAGCCCGTGATGCTGGACAAGGCCGGCGCGGACCCCGGACTGATGGTGGACACCTCGTTCACCGCGGACGGCCAGGACAGCAACGCCTCCGTGCCCGTGCTGGACCACACCTACCCGCGCTACGCCTCCTTCGTCCCGGGTGGCGCTCCCACCACTCCGGCCAACCCCTCCAACACCAAGGCCCCGGAGGGCCACTCCGAGGGCGGTCACTGACCCACCCGTGACGGCGCTGCTGCCGTGACCACCAGAGGGGTCGCACCCGCGCGGGTGCGACCCCTCTGTCTGTGCCCGGTGCGCTCGTGCACTGGCCCCACTCTCACCGGGCCTTAGTGGTGCCCGGTGCCCGCATGAACCCGCGGCGCGCTCAGGCCTCGAACTTGTAGCCCAGCCCCCGCACCGTCACGATGTGCTGCGGTGCGGAGGGGTCCGGCTCCACCTTGGAGCGCAGCCGCTTGATGTGCACGTCCAGGGTCTTGGTGTCCCCCACGTAGTCGGAGCCCCACACCCGGTCGATCAGCTGCCCGCGGGTCAGCACCCTGCCCGCGTTGCGCAGCAGCATCTCCAGCAGCTCGAACTCCTTGAGCGGCATGGCCACGGGCTCGCCATCCACGTGCACCACGTGCCGCTCCACGTCCATCCGCACCGGCCCCGCGGCCACGGTGGCGGTGATCAGGTCCTCGGGCTCCGCACGACGCCGCAGCACGGCCCGGATGCGGGCCACCAGCTCGCGGGAGGAGTACGGCTTGGTGACGTAGTCGTCCGCGCCGAGCTCCAGACCGAGCACCTTGTCGATCTCCGCGTCCTTGGCCGTGAGCATGATGATCGGCACCGTGGAGCGCTGCCGGATCTGCTTGCAGACCTCGGTCCCGGACTGGCCCGGGAGCATGAGGTCCAGGAGCACGAGGTCCGCGCCCGATCGGTCGAACTCCGCCACGGCGCGGACGCCGTCCGCCACGACCGTGACGTCGAAGCCCTCACGCCCCAGGAGATAGGCCAGGGGGTCGCTCAGGGACTCCTCGTCCTCCACCATCAGAATCTGGGTCACGCGCGTTCCTCCACTCGCTGTCTTCGGTGCGCGCCACCGGACGGTGGCGGCCCGTTCTGTTCGTCGGGATCCTCCATGAGCGGGATCTGCAGGGTGAACGTGGAGCCCCGGCCCGGCTGGGACCACACGGAGACCTCTCCGCCGTGCTGCGCCATCACGTGCTTGACGATGCTCAGCCCCAGTCCGGTGCCCCCGGTCTGGCGCGAGCGTGCGCTGTCCACCCGGTAGAAGCGCTCGAAGATCCGGTCCTGCTCGGTCTCCGAGATCCCCGGCCCCTGGTCCGTGACCGTGATCTGCGCCATGCCGTTGCGCTCCCGCAGCCCCACGCCCACCCGGGTGTGCTCCGGGGAGTACCGCACGGCGTTGTCGATGAGGTTGCGCACGGCCGTGACGAGCATGTCCGGGTCCCCGAACACCGGGGTGTCGATCCGCCCGCCCACCTTGACCTCGATGTGCCTGGTCTCCGCCGCCAGCCGGTTGCGGTCCACGGCCTCGCCCACGGTGCGGTTCAGGGCCACCGCGGTGCCCTTGGACACCACGTCCGTGCCCTGGAGCCGGGAGAGCTCGATGATGTCCTGCACGAGCGCGCTCAGCCGCCGTGACTCCCGCTGCAGGCTCGCGGCGAAGTGCCGCACGGAGTCCTGGTCCGCCGCCGCGTCCTCGATGGCCTCGGACAGCAGGCTGACGGCGCCCACGGGGGTCTTGAGCTCGTGGGAGACGTTGGCCACGAAGTCGTTGCGGATGGACTGCGCGCGCACGATCTCGGTCTGGTCGTCCGCGAGCAGCAGGATGTACTCGTCCGCAATGGTCACCACCCGGATGTCGAGCACGATCACGCCCCGCTGCAGCTGGCCGCGGGTCAGCTCCAGCCGCTTCTCCTCCACCACGCCGTTGCGCCGGGTGCTGCGGACCATGTCCAGGAGCTCCTGGTGCACCACGGTGTGGCCGCGCACGATGCCGTACGCGTACGCCGCAGGAGAGGCCCGGACCACGCCGTCCACGCCGTCCACCACCACGTAGGCGAGTCCGAGTGCCGCGAGGATCTCCGCGGTGCCCTCCGGCAGGGTGGGCTCCTGGACGTCCGCATAAGCATGACGACGGCGCTGGCTCACCCGCACGGCGATCAGTCCGCTGATGCCGAGCAGGAAGCCGATGAACCCGGCCAGCAGGGCAATCGTCGTCTCGCTCACGGTGTCAGCTTAGACTCCCGGGTCGGCGCAGAGCCCCCGACCGACTGGTCCGGCCACCCGGTTCAGCCAACGTTCACCTGGGGATGGCGGCGCGTTCACGACCGCCTGTGAACCTGGTGAGACGTGTGCGACGTCGTCGCACCGATCCCCCGGTGGCACCCGACCCGCTCGAGACGCGTAGGCTACGGGACCAAGAACTGCCGTGAATGAAAGGACGCCCCTGTGCGCAAGGTTTTCCAGGCCGAGCTCCACCAGGTCGGTGAGGAACTGATCCAGATCGCCACGCTCGTGCAGCAGGCACTGGCCAGCGCCCGAACCGCCTTCCTCGACGCCGACATCCAGGTGGCCGAAGAGGTCATCTCCAACGACGCCCGCATCGACTTCCTGCAGAACGACCTGGACGAGCGCTCCATCGACATCCTGGCCCTGCAGGCCCCCGTGGCCTCCGACCTGCGCATGATCGTGGGCGCCCTGCGCATGAGCGCCTCCCTGGAGCGCATGGGGGACCTGGCCCGCCACCTGGCCCAGCTGGCCCGGCTGCGCTTCCCCGAGCCCGTCCTTCCCGAGGCCATGCGCGCCCACTTCGACGAGATGTTCGAGATCGACCTCAAGCTGATCTCCCGCGTGATCTCCGTGCTGGGCAACCGTGACATCAGCCAGTCGGACGAGATCTTCGCTCTGAAGTCGGAGCTGAACCTCAAGCACCAGCAGGTCTTCGAGATGCTCGCCGCCCCGGGGTGGGACTCCTCCGTGCCCACCGCGGTGGACGTGACCCTGGCCTCCCGCTACCTCGAGCGCATCGGCGACCACGGCGTCTCGGTGGCTCGCAAGGTGTCCTACCTGGTGACCGGGGACTGGGCGCCCGCCACGGACACCCACCCCACGGGCCACGGCCACTACGGCACCGACGCCGGGGAGTGATCCTGCGGGCCCCGGCCCGTTCTCGACGAAGGCCCCGCCCTTTCGGGCGGGGCCTTCGTCACGGGGTGGTGACCCCTACTTCTTGCCCTGGTTGGCCACGGCCTTGATGGACTCCGCGGCGGCGTCCGGATCGAGGTACCGACCGCCCGGGGTCACGGGCTTGAGGTTCTGGTCCAGCTCGTAGTACAGCGGGATTCCCGTGGGGATGTTGAGCCCGGCGATCTCCTCGTCCGAGATCCCGTCCAGGTGCTTGACCAGGGCGCGCAGGGAGTTGCCGTGCGCGGCCACCAGGACGGTCTTCCCGGCCTTGAGGTCGGGGATGACCTGCTCCTCCCAGTACGGCATGAACCGCTCCAGCACGTCCTTGAGGCACTCGGTGCGGGGCAGGTTGGCCACGTCCGCGTAGCGGGGGTCCCCGGCCTGCGACCACTCGGAGGAGTCGTCCAGCTCGGGCGGCGGGGTGTCGTAGGAGCGGCGCCAGGTCATGAACTGCTCCTCGCCGTACTCCTCGCGGATCTCGGCCTTGTTCTTGCCCTGCAGCGCACCGTAGTGGCGCTCGTTGAGACGCCACGAGCGCTTCACGGGGATCCACAGCCGGTCCGCGGCGTCCAGCGAGAGGTTGGCGGTGTTCATCGCGCGGCGCAGCAGGGACGTGTGGACCACGTCCGGCAGCAGCTGGTTCTCGGCCATGAGCTCGCCGCCCCGGGTGGCCTCGGCGCGCCCCTTCTCCGTGAGGGGGACGTCCACCCAGCCGGTGAAGAGGTTCTTCTCGTTCCACTCGGACTGGCCGTGGCGCAGGAGGATGAGCTTGTAAGTCGCTGATTCGTTAGCCATGGCTCCATTGTTCCACCCCTGACCACGCGGGGGAACGGGCGACGCGCACCGGACGTACAGTGGCCGTGTGCCCCTTCAGCAGCGCCCCGTTGGATCCGTCACCAGGGGCACCACCAACCCCAACCGGCTGCGCCGCGCGGACCGCTACCTCACGGGCGTGCTGGCCCCCGTGCTCCGCGGCGCCACCGATCCCCTGCTGGTGGACCTGGGCTTCGGGGCCGCGCCTGTGACCACGGTGGAGCTGTGGGAGCGCGCCCGCACCGTCCGGCCGGACGTGGAGCTCACGGGGATCGAGATCGACCCGGCCCGCGTGGCCGGCGCGCAGTCCCACGCCCGCCCGGGGTTGTCGTTCCAGCGCGGCGGTTTCGAGATTCCCACCGGCGCACGGTCGCCGGTCTTCGTGCGCGCGTTCAACGTGCTGCGCCAGTACCCGGTGGAGGACGTGCCGGCGGCGTGGGAGCTCGCGTGCTCCCGCCTGGCACCGGGCGGTGTGCTCATGGACGGCACGTGCGACGAGCTGGGGCGGCTGGCCACGTGGCTGTGCTGCACCGCCCAGGGGCCGCAGACCTTCACCGTCAGCATGCGCCCGGGCGCCTTCGCGCTGCCCTCGGACGTGGCCGCCCGGCTGCCCAAGGTCCTGATCCACCGCAACGTGCCGGGGGAGCGCGTCCACGACCTCCTGGCCGCCGCCGACGCCGCCTGGCTGGCAAACGCCGCACTGTCACCGTTCGGGCCGCGGCAGCGCTGGAACGCGATGTGCCGCGATCTGAAGGCCACCGGATGGCCCGTGCTGCACGGACCCGCGCGGTGGCGACTCGGCGAGCTCACGGTGCCGTGGGATGCGGTGGCGCCGCACTGAGCCGTGTGCGGCACTGCTCCGAGCGTGGACCCCGCTGGATCCCAGCGGGCCCGACGGACCACGCTGTCCGGGCGCTCAGCGCAGTGTGTTCGTCCGCGTCACCAGGACCCGGGATTCTTGGACTCCCCCGCCACGGCGGGGCGCACGTCTGCGAAGTACACACCGGCGATCGTGGCCGCAATGAGCATGAGGATCAGCGACCCGGTCCCCGGGATGCCCACCCGCAGGATCGACAGGGTGGAGAAGACCGCGCTGAACACGGTGACCACCGCGGCACCACCCGTGAGGGCGAGCCAGAAGGACTTGGTGCGCTTCCACGCCCGTTCGAACTGCACCGGGGAGCGCCGCACGCAGTCGAGTGCCGCGAGGAGGGCGAGCACTGCCACCACCACGGTGATGGCGTAGTCCAGGTAGTTCGCCAGAGTGAGGGCCCACGGGTAAGAAGTCACGGGAGCAGTCTACCGATCGGCGAGCGCGTCGAGCCCCGCGGCGAGGTCGCTCCACAGGTCCTCCACGTTCTCGATCCCCACCGACAGCCGCAGCAGGTTCTCGGGAACGGTGGTCGGCTCCTCCGGGTGCCGGCGCCGTCTCTCCACGAGGGACTCCACACCGCCGAGCGACGTGGCGGGGGTCCACACGCGCAGGCCCGCGACGAGGCGCTCGGCCGCGGCGGCGTCGTCGTGCAGCACCACCGAGAGCACCGCGCCGAAGCCGCCCGTCAGCTGCGCGGCGGCGCGCTGGTGCCCGGGATCGCCCGGCAGACCGGGGTAGCGCACCCGGGCCACGGCGGGGTGCTCCTGGAGCCTCAGCGCGAGCACCGCCGCGCTCGCCACGGCGCGTTCGAGGCGCACAGCGAGCGTGCGCAGCCCCCGCAGGGCGAGCCACGACTCGAAGGGGCCCGGGATGCCGCCCTCCAGGGTGCGCTGGGTGTGGAGTCGACTCCGCAGCTCGGGTGACGCGCACACCACGGCACCCATGAGGACGTCCGAGTGCCCCGACAGGTACTTGGTGGCCGAGTGCACCACGAGGTCCGCACCGAGTGCGAGCGGCTGCTGCAGCAACGGCGTGGCGAACGTGTTGTCCGCGCACGTGAGCACGCCCCGCGCACGGGCCCCCGTGATCAGCGCGGGGAGGTCGGCGACCTCCAGCATGGGATTGGTGGGGCTCTCGACCCACAGCAGGTCCGCGCCGGGCAGGGCGCGGAGCACGGCGGTGGTGTCCGCGATGTCCACGGCTCGCACGGTGAGGATCCCGCGGTCCTGCAGGCGCCGGGCCAGCTGCAGGGTGCCCTGGTAGCTGTGCCGCGGCACCACCACCGTGCCGCCCACCGGCACGAGGCTCAGCGCCGCGGAGATCGCGGCCATCCCCGATGCGTGGGACAGCGCCGGGCAGGGCGCGCCCTCGAGCTGCCCCAGGACCTCCTCGAACGCCTCCCACGTGGGATTGGCGGAGCGCGCGTAGGAGCGGTCGCCGTCCGCGACGTCCCCTGTCCCCCGGTACGTGGAGCTCAGCACCACGGGAGGGTTCACGGGGGCGTCGTGCACGGGCTCGGGGCGACCGCCCGTCACCACCAGGGTGTCCTTGTGCATGCCCGTCAGCCTACGACCGTGGGCCCGTGCTGTGCTCCCTGCCCAGCCCTGGGCGGGACCCGAGGGTGTCGGGGGCGCTGGTTAGAGTGGTGCGCGTGAAGGATTCAACGCGCGGGGCGCTCATCGTGTTCGAAGGCGGTGACGGCGCCGGGAAGTCCACCCAGGTCAGTGCCCTCGCCGCGGCCCTGCGCAGTGCCGGGCACGAGGTCACGTGCACGCGCGAACCCGGGGGCACGCCGCTCGCGGAGGCCGTGCGGGCTCTCGTGCTGGACCCATCCCACGCCCCGGTCGACGCCACCACGGAGGCCCTGCTGTTCGCGTCCGCCCGCGCGGACCACGTGTCCCGCATGATCCGGCCAGCCCTGGAGCGCGGCGAGATCGTGCTGTGCGACCGATTCGTGGACTCCTCCGTGGCGTACCAGGGGGCGGGGCGGGGTCTGGGCACCGAGCACGTGCTCGAGCTGAACCACTGGGCCCTGCAGGGACTGGTTCCGCAGCTCACGGTGGTCCTGGCCGTGGCCCCGGCCACCGCCGAGTCCCGACGCCTCCACCGCGGCGTGGCCGTGGACCGCATGGAGGCCGAGGACCGCGCCTTCCACCACGCCGTGAACGCGGCGTTCCTCGAGCTGGCCGCCCGCAGCCCCGAGCGGTACCTGGTGCTGGACGCGGCCGAGCCCGTCGAGGCGATCACGCGCGCGGTGGCAGCTCGCGTGGCGCCGCTGCTGCCCGGAACCCCGGGAGGCGCACTGTGAGCGTGTGGGACGAGGTCGTGGGGCAGCCCCGCGTGGTGGAGCAGCTGCAGCGCGCCGCGCGGGACAACGAGCCCACCCACGCCTGGCTGTTCACGGGCCCACCCGGTTCGGGCCGCTCCACCGCAGCACGCGCGCTGGCGGCCGCGCTGCTGTGCGAGCACGGCACCGGGTGCGGGCAGTGCCACGCGTGCCGCACGGCGTTCGCCGGCACCCACGCGGACGTCACCAACTTCGTCACGGAGAACCCCCAGATCAGCATCGAGGAGGCCCGTGAGCTCGTGGTGCGGGCTCAGGACCGGCCGTCCGTGGGCTCCTGGCGCATCATGATCGTGGAGGACGCCGACCGCATGACGGAGCGCACCTCCAACGTGATGCTCAAGAGCATCGAGGAGCCGCCCCCGCACACCATCTGGCTGCTGTGCGCACCCTCCCCCATGGACGTGCTCGTGACCATCCGCTCCCGGTGCCGCGCCGTGACCCTCAAGGTCCCCTCCCCCGAGGACGTCGCCCGGCTGCTCGTGGCCCGCCACGGCGTCACCGAGGAGCGGGCCGTGGAGTGCGCGCGGCTCGCCCAGTGCCACGTGGGCGTGGCCACGCGCCTCGCCCTGTACGACGACGCCCGCACCCGCCGGCAGGAGGTCGTCTCCCTCCCGCTGTCCATGCGCGGGGTCACCCAGGCCGTCCGCGCGGCGGACCGGTTGCACCGCCTCGCCGTGGACGAGTCCGCGGCGGACGCGGAGGCCCGCAACGACGAGGAGCGGGCCCAGCTGCTCGTGTCCCTGGGCGCCCCCGAGACGGGTCGGGTTCCTCCCGCCATCCGGGGGGCCCTCAACCGGCTGGAGGCGGATCAGAAGCGCCGCTCCCGCCGGATCCAGACCGACACCCTGGACCGGTTCCTGATCGACCTCACCACGTTCTACCGGGACGTGCTGAGCGTGCAGCTGGACACCGGGATGCCCCTGATCAACGTGCACCTGAGCGATCAGATCCGCGGCTACGCCACCAACACCGCCGCGGAGCAGACGCTGCAGACCATCGACGTGATCAGTGAGACGCGCCGGAGGATCCGCACGAACGTGAGCGCGCAGCTGGCGTTCGAGGCCATGATGGTCTCCATCGTCTGACCCGCCGAGAGGACCCCGTGAACCGCAGACTCCCCCACCGCGCGCTCGTCCTGCTGTGCGCGGCCGCGCTGTCCCTGTCCGCGTGCTCGAGCGGGGGCACCGGGGCGTCCGACGCCACCGGCAGCGCCGACCCCGAGGTCGCGGCCGGCACGGATCCTGCGCTGACGCGGTTCTACACGCAGACCCCGCAGTGGGGCGAGTGCGAGAAGACCTCCGAGCAGCAGGAGTTCCCCCGGGGCCTGGAGTGCGCCGGCGTCACGGTGCCCGTGGACTACGCCCGACCGGACGCCGGCGACACCACCGTGGAAATCGCGCGGCTGAAGGCCTCGGACGGGGACGCCGCCGGGACCCTGTTCCTCAACCCCGGTGGCCCCGGTGGCTCGGGCGTGGACATGATGGCGTCCGCGGACTACTTCTCCTCCAAGGACATGCGCAGGGAGTACGACCTCGTGGGCTTCGACCCGCGCGGGGTGGACCGCTCGGACGGCATCGAGTGCCTCACGGACCGTGAGATGGATGCGTGGCGCTCCGAACCCGCGTTCGACCCCGAGAAGCAGTCTCTCGACGAGCTGCGGGCGAGCTCCCGGGAGGTCGGGGAGAAGTGCCACCAGAACTCCTCGGCCGTGGTGTCCCACATGGACACCCAGAGCGTGGCCCGGGACCTCGACGTCCTGCGGGCCGTGCTGCAGCAGCCCACCACGCACTACCTGGGCTTCTCGTACGGCACGGAGATCGGTGCCACGTACGCCCACCTCTTCCCCGCCCGCACCGGACGCATGGTGCTGGACGGCGCGGTGGACCCCATCCTGGACGAGCAGTCCGCAGCACTCGCGCAGGCGAAGGGATTCGAGAACAACCTGCGCCACTTCGTGGCCGACTGCCAGGAGACCACCAAGGACTGTGCGGTGGCCGGCGCGGACGTGGACGCGGGGATCTCCCGGATCCAGGACATGCTGGCCACCGTCTCCGAGGGGCACGCCAAGACGTCGGACGGGCGCACCGTGACCGCCACGAACGCGATCGAGGGGATCCTGGTGCCCCTGTACTCCACCACCGGCTACTCCCAGCTGAACTCCGCACTGCAGGGGGCCTTCGACGGGACCTACGACGCCCTGATGGCCTTCAGTGACTCCAACCACGGGCGCAGCCCCTCCGGGGAGTACACCTCCAACGTGTCCATGGCCTTCACCGCGGTGAGCTGCCTGGACACCTCCTCCGCAGAGGTCACGGACCAGCAGATGGCGCGGGCTGCCCGCGACATGGCTCAGCAGGCCCCCACGTTCGGCCCCTACCTGGGCTACGGGGCCGCGGCGTGCCAGGGCTGGCCGGACGAGCCCGTCACCCCGCTCGAGGACTACCGCGCGGACGTGGAGACCCCGGCCATGGTCATCGGCACGACCCACGACCCGGCCACGCCCCACGCCTGGGCCGAGTCCCTGACCGATCAGCTCGGGGACGCCCGTCTGCTGACCCACGACGGCTACGGCCACACGGCCTACACCTCCGGCTCCTCGTGCATCACGGACGCCGTGGACGACTACTTCCTCCGGGGCCGGCTGCCGGACGAGGGCACCGTGTGCGAGCAGAGCTGAGCTCGCCGCGCAGGGCGTGATTGGTGGTGCCTGACCGGCATCTGATACTGTTTCGGCGTGCATCTGGGGTGTCCGCATCCCGGTCACGCCGCCTTAGCTCAGTCGGTAGAGCGATTCACTCGTAATGAATAGGTCGCCGGTTCGATTCCGGCAGGCGGCTCCACACGGTCCCGGGCAGCTTTTCCGCGGCCACAAAACGGGCGGTTCCGAGGATTCCTCGGGCCGCCCGTTCTGCGTGTTCGGTGGGCACGGTGCTACTGCTGCGCGTTCTCCACCGCCCGGTACGCCTCCCGCTGCGTGCGCCGCAGCCACCGCGTGTGCACCTGGAAGTTGATCTCCACGAGCACGGAACCCGCCACCGCAATCGCCAGCGACGCCCAGAACAGCGACTCGTGGGGCAGCTCGAACTGGTGGTACGCCAGGGAGAGGGGCACCACCAGGACCAGCACGAGCCCCGCGTACATCGCCAGCACCAGCGCGAGGCGCACGGGCGTGAGCGGCCGGGAGCCCACGCACAGCACCCACAGGCCCACGAGCACGAGCACCATGAAGCTGGCGGTCTGGAACGCCTCCGTGCTGTGGGCGGGATCCACGGTGCGCTCGTAGAAGTTCAGACCCACCACGCAGAGCGTCACGATCGCCGCGCTCGGCAGCGCGAAGTGCAGGGCCCGGCGCAGGTACCCGGGGACGTAGCGGCGGGTGTTCGGGAGCATCGTGAGCACGAAGGACGGGATGCCGATCATCAGCGCGTCCGCTGTGGAGTACTGACGCGGCAGGAACGGGAAGGTCCAGGCCAGCAGCCCGAGCGCGAGCCCCATCATGACCGCGAAGCCCGTCTTGGTGAGGAACAGGTTGGTGACCCGTTCGATGTTCGCGATGATCTTGCGCCCCTCGCCCAGCACCGAGGGCAGCCGGGAGAACTGCCCGTCCAGCAGCACGAGGCGGGACACGGCCTTGGTGGCCGGCGCGGCGTTGCCCATCGCGATCCCCAGGTCCGCGTGCTTGAGGGCCAGGGCGTCGTTGATCCCGTCGCCCGTCATGGCCACCACGCGCCCGCTTTGCTGCAGTCCGAGCACCATGTTTTTCTTCTGGTGGGGTGACACCCGGCCGAACACGCTGTGCTCCAGCGCGGCGCGGTGCAGCTCCTCGCCGTCCTCCGGCAGCGTGCTCGCGTCCACGGCCCCGTGGGTGACGTCCATCCCGGCCGTGGCCGCGGCCGCCGCCACCGTGGCGGGGTTGTCCCCGGACAGCACCTTCAGGTCCACACCCTGCTCCCGGAAGTACTCGAGGGTCTGCCGTGCGTCCGAGCGCACCTGTTCCGAGAAGGTCAGCAGCAGCTGGGGTTCGTGCCCGGGGGGCAGCACTTGCGCGGCGCGCGGCTTCTCGTCCGCCCCGCCCTCGTCCGCGAGGAGCAGGTGGGGCGCGTGGGAAAGCACCATGGTGCGCATTCCCGCGGCCGCCAGGGCGTGCGCGTGCCCCCGCGCCGCGTCGTGCTCCGGCGCCGCGAGCAGCACCTCCGGGGCACCCAGGATCCAGGCCCCGCTGTCCGGGAACTCCACGCCGGAGAACCTGTTGGCGGAGGAGAAGGCCAGCACGGCCACCGGCGGCAGCGGGTTCGGGTGCTCGAAGCCTTCGGCGAGCGCGGCCGCCGTGGGGTTCGCGTGCGGGTCCGCTCCGAACCACGCGAGCGCGGCCGCGGCGTCGGGCTCGGGCGTCACCACGTCGGTGGCCTCTCGTCCCGTGACGCCGTCGGGCCTGTCCCCGGCAGACGTCGACGCCGCGGTGCAGGCTGTGGTGGTCGCCTCGCAGGCGGCGCTCCGCCCGGGAGCACGGTCAGCGCGGCCACGGTCCGGCGTGGCGGCGGTGCGCTCGCCGACGCCGCCGGGAGACGGGCGCGCCCCGGCCGTCAGGCTGCGGGCGGCGTCGAACGAGACCCCGCCCTCCGTGAGCGTGCCGGTCTTGTCGAAGCACACGGTGTCCACGCGGGCGAGCACCTCGACCGCGGGCTGCTCCTGGATCAGCACCTCGTCACGGGCGAGCTTCACGGCCGCCACCGCGAAGCTGATGGTGGTCATGAGCGCCAGACCCTGCGGGATCATGGACGCCACGGAGGAGACGGCCGCGACCAGGGCGTCCGCCCAGCCCCCCGAGGTGAACGCGTGCTGCCACCCGCCGGCGGCCAGCATCTGCCCGTTGAGCACCACGGCCACGATCGGCAGCAGCGCGATGGTGAGCCACCGCACCACGCGAGCCAGCGAGGCCCGCAGCTCTGAGTTGATGGGGGCGAACTGCCTGGCCTCGGTGGCAAGTCTGGAGGCGTGGGACGCCTCCCCCACGGCCGTGACCCGTACTTTCCCTGCGCCGCCCGTGACGCTCGAGGCGGAGAACACCTGGTCCCCCCGGCGCTTGACCACGGGGTCGCTCTCCCCCGTGAGCAGCGACTCGTCCAGGTCCAGGCCGTCCGCCTCGAGCACCACGGCGTCCGCCGGGACCTGGTCCCCGCGGGAGAGCAGCAGGACGTCGTCCAGCACGATCTCCTCGAGGGGGATCCGAACGGTGGCACCGTCGCGGAGCACCCGCGCGGGGTCCCGGCGCAGCAGGGCGATCCTGTCCAGCTGCCGCTTGGCGGAGTACTCCTGGACGAAGCCGATCACCACGTTGCTCACCGCGGCCAGGCAGAACAGCAGGTCCAGCCACCGGCCCAGTGCGATGATGACCGCCGCGCACAGCCCCAGCACCAGGTTGAAGAGGGTGAACACGTGGGTGCGGACGATGGCCCACACGCTGCGGGACGTGGTGCTGGAGGACGCGTTGGTCAGTCCGAGGGCGATCCGCTCGGCAACGGCGTCCGAGCTGAGACCCTGGCGGACGAGGACGCCGTCGTCGACAGTGGCCGGCTTGGGCGACGGGCTCTGCGTCCGCTGGGGCATGGTTCTCCTCGGGTCGGCACCGCTACACCCTTCAGTCTATGAGCACCGCGAACGCACCGGGGGCGGCAACAATCCCGCGCAGGCCTACCGTGGCACAACGGTGTTTTATAAACTTGCGACCAGGACGGTGCGGCTCAGGCGGCCGCAAGGTCCACCACAGGGGACACACCGGTGCCCCGGAGACGCTTCCGGTGACCGGAGACGGTCGAGGGCTGGAGGGGTCCCGGGGCACCGCCCGGACACAACCCGGCAGACCTCTCCACGGCCCCTGGCCAGCACCTGGAGTGCCCGCCCGCCCAACGCCGCTCGGCGCGTCTCTGCCCGACCGGTCGTTCGGCTCACCGCAGTCCAGGGATGCCCTCGGCGGCCGCCCGCTCAGCGTGCGGCTCGATCTCCCTGGTGGGCCGCCAAGAGGGACTCCGCCGAATCCACGTGCTCTTGTACCACCGCGAAGCGGCGCTGGACGGAGCCGACCCCCGGGCTCGGCGCGTCGGGTCGCCGCATGGCCCCGGCGGCGTCGCCCCCCGCGGACAGCCCCTGCCGGGGGACCCGCGCGCCCTCCGCAGAGCCGGCAGCTCCGGGACCCCGGTCACCCTCCGCGGAGTCGGGAGCCCCGGAGCGCTGAGTGCCCTGGGCGGCGAAACGCGCCATGGTTAGAGCCTCCGCGGTCTGTGCCATGGCGTTGCCGGCACGGGAGAGCTGGCGGTGGACGTCCGAGAGGTAGCCGGACGAGGAGTGCGGAATGTCCTGGGTCTGGGACGGGGCACGGAGGTGGGCCTCCGTGCACACGGCACGCACCCGCGGCAGCAGGTCCGCGAGGTCGTTCGCCACCGGGACCGCGGCCTCCCGCAGCTCGGGGTCCCGCACGGACTCGAGGATCTGGTGGTACCGGTCCAGGCCCCGCTTGAAGCGGTCGTGCGCGCGGCGCCATACGCCCTCCCCGAGCTCGCGCTCGTCACGGCGCGTGGCCCTGTACTCACCGAAGAATCCCACCGAAGCCTCTTTCCCGTGTCCGCCGGCAGCGGTCCATGCTATCCCCTCAGCAGCACCGCCCCTCGGGGTGCGCATCCTGCCAGTCCTGGTAGTCGCGCCAGAACTCCCGCTCCGTCATGGGAGCCGCAGCACTCCCGGTGGCCCGGTGGTACTCGAGGTAGCGCTCGTACTTGTCCGCGCCCAGCACACCGTTGCCGAAGCGCAGCGCGCGCTGCCACCAGGACACGAGCACACCGCGCGTGGTGAGCTCCGCCTCCTCGGCCCCGGGCATCAGTGGTGGCCTCCGCCCGTGGGGGTGCGCAGCTCGAGCGGAAGGGCCGCCCACTGCTTCTCGAGCGCCTTCTCGGACGGGGTGGCGATCAGCCCCGACGGCGCGTAGATCCGCGACTCGACGAAGGGGTCCTCGCGCGTGCGGCGCTGGTGGCCCCGCAGGGCCTTTACCGTCTCCACCACGGCCATCACCACCACGATGATCGTGAGCACCACGAACAGGATGGACAGGCTGCCCTGCACGAACGTGTTGCGGACCACCGCCTCCATGGCCGCGACGTCCTTGGCCGCCCCGAAGCTGGTCCTGCCCTGCTCCAGGGCGTCCTTGACCGCGAAGTGACTGGCCCAGTACCCCACCTTGGGGTCCGAGGAGAAGATCTTCAGCCACGAACCGGTCACCGTGACCACCACGTCGAACGCGAGCGGCAGCAGGATGATCCAGAGGTACTTGAACCGCCCCATGTTCGCGGCGATCGCGAGGCACACGGCCAGGGCGATGGCCGCCAGGAGCTGGTTGGCGATGCCGAACAGCGGGAAGAACGTGTTGATCCCGCCGAGGGGGTCGGTGACGCCCAGGATCAGGATGGAACCCCAGCCCGCGACCATGACCGCGGTGGTGAGCCACGCTCCGGCGCGCCAGTTCGCGTCCCGGAACCTGGGGAAGAAGTTGCCCAGGGTGTCGGTGAGCATGAACCGGGCCACGCGGGTCCCGGCGTCCACCGCCGTGAGGATGAACAGCGCCTCGAACATGATGGCGAAGTGGTACCAGAAGCTCATCATGGAGGCTCCGCCGAACCACTGGTTCATGATGTGGGCCAGTCCCACCGCGAGGGTGGGGGCGCCGCCCGTGCGGGAGACGATGGACTCCTCGCCCACCGCGTCCGCCGTCCCCTGGAGCATCTCGGGGGTCACGTGCACGCCGGAGAGCCCGAGGGAGTTCACGTAGGCCGCCGCGCCCTCCACGGTGCCCATGGTGGCGGCGGGAGAGGCGTTCATGGCGAAGTAGATGCCGCGGTCGATCGACACCGCGGCCACGAGCGCCATGATGGCCACAAAGGACTCCATGAGCATGCCGCCGTAGCCCACGAACCGCGCCTGGCGCTCCTTCTCGATCATCTTGGGGGTCGTTCCGGAGGCGATCAGGGCGTGGAAGCCGGACAGCGCTCCGCACGCAATGGTCACGAACAGGAACGGGAACAGCGAGCCCGTGAAGGCCGGCCCGTCCGTGCGGCTCGCGAACTCGCTGACGGCCGGCGTGGTGATCTCGGGCCGAACGACCACGATGGCCACGGCGAGCAGCGCGATGGTGCCCACCTTCATGAAGGTGGACAGGTAGTCGCGCGGGGAGAGCAGCAGCCACACGGGCAGCACGGCGGCCACGAAGCCGTAGCCGATCACGCACCACGCGAGGGTGACCCGGTCCAGGGTGAACAGCTGGACGCCCAGCTCGGTGTTCGCCACCCAGCCGCCGCCCACAATGGCCGCCATGAGGAGCACGAAGCCGATCACGGAGATCTCCATGACCTTGCCGGGGCGCAGGTAGCGCAGGTACACGCCCATGAACAGGGCGATGGGGATGGTCATCCCCACCGAGAACACACCCCACGGGGACTCGCCCAGCGAGTTGACCACCACGAGGGCCAGGATGGCCACGATGATGACCATGATCGCGAGCGTGGCCACGATCGCGGCGTAGCCACCGACCACGCCCAGCTCCTCACGGGCCATCTGCCCGAGGGAGCGCCCGCCCCGGCGCATGGAGAAGAACAGCACCAGGTAGTCCTGGACCGCGCCGGCCAGGATGACGCCCACGATGATCCAGATGGTCCCCGGCAGGTAGCCCATCTGCGCGGCCAGCACGGGTCCCACGAGCGGTCCCGCCCCCGCGATCGCGGCGAAGTGGTGTCCGTAGAGCACCCGCCGGTCCGTGGGCATGTAGTCCTTGCCGTTGGCGTGGTACTCCGCGGGGGTCGCGCGCCGGTCGTCCGGCCGGGTCAGCTTCATCTCGATGAACTTGGAGTAGAAGCGGTACGCGATGAAGTAGCTGCACACGGCCGCGAACACGAACCAGATCGCGTTGATGGACTCCTCGCGCGCGAACGCGATCATGGACCAGGCCACCCCACCGAGCAGGGCCACGCCCACCCACAGGGCGATCCGCAACGGGGTCCACCGGGTCTGTTCGCGGTCCAGGACCTCGGGGTCCACGTGGTTGGGCGGAAGACCGGCGTGGCTCTCGTCCGCCGGGCGGGGTGCTCCCGCCGCCTGGTGGTGTGTGGTGCTCATGGGGAAGGCTCCGAACGTCGTGCCAGCACGCTGGAAAACGCGTGTGATGGTGCGCACGATTGTATGCGAGCCGCGCCACGCGCCCGCCCAGGTGGCCCCGCCCGGCGCCGCGCGCGTCACATGCTCAGCAGCACCTTGCCCACGTGGGAGCCGCTGTCGAAGTACTCGTGGGCCTCACGCACCTGGTCGAGGGGGAACGTGCGGGACACGAGGGGCCGCACGGCACCGGAGGCCAGCAGCGGCCAGACGTGCTCACGCACCGCGGCCATGATCGCCGCCTTCTCCGTGGCGGGGCGTGCCCGCAGCGTGGTGCCGATGAGCGCGGCACGCTTCTGCAGCAGCAGGCCCACGTCCAGTTCACCCTTGGCCCCGCCCTGCATCCCGATGACCACGATGCGCCCGTTCGCGGCGAGCGCCCGCAGGTTGGGCTCGAGGTACTTGGCGCCCACGACGTCCAGGATCACGTCCACCCCGCGACCGTCGGTGAGTTCCCGGGCGCGGACCACGAAGTCCTCGTCCCGGTAGCTGATCGCGGTGGCGCCCAGTTCCTCCACCACCCGGGCCTTCTCCGCACTGCCCACGGTGGCCAGCACCCGCATGCCCAGGGCCCGCGCCACCTGGATCGCGTGCGTGCCGATCCCACCCGCACCGCCGTGCACCAGGAGGGTCTCCCCCTCGCGCGCGGCGGCGGCCATGAACACGTTGGAGAACACCGTGGCGGCAACCTCCGGCAGTCCCGCGGCAGCCACCGGGTCCACGCCGTCGGGCAGCGGGAGCACCTGCTCCCACGGAGCCACCGCGCGCTCGGCGTAGCCCCCGGAGTCCACCAGCGCGACCACGCGGTCCCCCACGGCGAAGCCCAGCGTCTCCGGCACCTCCTGTCCGAGCTCCAGCACGGTCCCGGAGACCTCCAGACCGAACACGTCCGTGGCGTCCTCGGGCACCGGGTAGTGGCCCTGCCGCTGCAGCATGTCCGCGCGGTTCAGCCCGGCGGCGGTCACCTCGATCAGCACCCCACCGGGGGTCAGCTCCGGTTCCGCCACCTCGGTGACCTCCAGGACCTCGGGGCCACCGGACCGCAGATCTCGTACGGCTCGCATGGTTGCTTCCTCTCGCTCGTCGGCTCGTTCGTGCCCATCCTCCCGCCGGTGCCGCCGCCCGCGCCAGGGGACGACGCCGCTGTTCCCGCCTGGCGGACAGCCGCACCGCCCCGTGGGAGGCGGCGGAGCGGCGTCGTCCCCGGGCCGGCACGGTGGCACCCCGTGCGCGCCGCGTGGAATAATGGCCACTTGTCCGAGACCGCCCCGTGCGGGACCGGGCGAAGGAAGGTTGTCCGAGCGGCCTAAGGAGCTGGTCTTGAAAACCAGTGTGCGGTAAACCCGTACCAAGGGTTCAAATCCCTTACCTTCCGCGCAGCACGAAGCCCCTGTCCCCTGGATCGCCAGGTGACAGGGGCTTCGTCGTGGGCTGCGGTCACCGCCCCGGGGAGGCGGCGCCGGGCCCGGAACTCACAGACCCACGACCTCCCGCAGCTGCGTGCTGATCTGCTGCAGCCGGTGGGCGGCGTCCTCCCGCGGGACCACGGCGTCGTCCAGCACCGGGAGCACGACCTCCAGGTAGCACTTGAGCTTGGGCTCCGTGCCGGAGGGTCGCACGATCACGCGGTCGTCGGCCTCGGTGCGCATGAGGATCCCCTCGGTGGGCAGCAGCTCGGGGCTGCCCTTGGCCAGGTCCACGAACTCCGCGATCGGGGACCCCGCGAGCTCCGTGGGCGGGTTCTCGCGCAGCCGCTGCATGCCGCGGGTGATGAGCGAGAGGTCCGCCACGCGGAACGTCAGCGGTGCCGTGGCGAAGAGCCCGTGCATGTGGGCCAGCCGGTCCAGCTCGTCCTGGACCGTGGTGCCGCGCTCCTTGAGCCGGGCGACCAGCGAGGCGACGCGCACCGCGGTGGACACCCCGTCCTTGTCGCGCACGGCGGTGGGGTCGGTGCAGTAGCCGATCGCCTCCTCGTAGCCGAAGCGCAGCCCGGGGGTGCGGGCGATCCACTTGAAGCCCGTGAGGGTCTGGCGGAAGGAGAGCCCGTGGTTCTCGGCAATGCGCCCCAGCAGCCGACCGGAGACGATCGAGCACGCCAGGGTGTCCCCCGCGCGGTCGGGGTCGGAGGCCGCGTCCTCGCCGAGCAGGGCCCCGATCTCGTCGCCGCTCAGACGGCGCCAGTCGCGCAGCGGGTCCCCGGTGCCTGCGCCGGTGGGGATGGCCACCGCGCAGCGGTCGGCGTCCGGGTCCATGGCGATGGCCACGTCCGCGTCCTCCTGGGCCGCGAGCGCCATGAGCAGGTCCATGGCGCCGGGCTCCTCCGGGTTGGGGAACGCCACGGTGGGGAAGTCGGGGTCCGGCTCGGCCTGCTCGGCCACCACCGAGACGTTCGGGAAGCCGGCCTCGTCCAGGACGCGCAGGGCGGTGCCCAGACCCACGCCGTGCATGGGCGTCAGGGCGATCCGGATCTCCTGGCCCTCGCCCGCGCCGGCCCGCAGGGAGGCGGCGCGGCGGACGTAGCCGTCCAGCACCGAGTCCTCGGCGCTGGTCACGGACTCGGGGTCGCGGGGGACCTCGTCCGCGAAAGGGGCGGCCGCGATGCGCTCGGCGATCCGGGCGTCGTCCGGCGGCACGATCTGCACGCCCATCTCGTCGTCGCCGGCCACGGCGCGGGCACCGAGGTACACCTTGTAGCCGTTGTCCGCGGGCGGGTTGTGGGAGGCCGTGACCATCACACCGGCGTCCGCGCCGAGCTCACGCACGGCGTAGGCCACGAGCGGCGTGGGCAGCTGGGCGGGCAGGCGCACCGCCCGGCAGCCGGCCGCGGCGAACACCGCGGCGGCATCGGCGGCGAAGTCCTCGGAACCGTGCCGGGCGTCGCAGCCCACCACCACGAGGGGCTCGGAGCCCACGCGGTCCACGAGGAACGAGGCCAGCCCGGCGCTCGCGCGGATCACCACGGCGCGGTTCATGCGGGACTCCCCCGCACCGACCGCGGCGCGCAGCCCGGCGGTGCCGAACATGAGGGGCCCCTCGAAGCGGGACTCGAGGTCCGCCGCGGCGGCGTCGTCCCCGCCCCGTGCTTTCTCCAGCAGCGCGCTCAGCTCGGCGCGCGTGCGCTCGTCGGGGTCGTGCTCCAGCCACTGCTGGACGCGATCTGCCAGCTGCGTGTTCATCAGGAATCCAGTCCTTCCAGTACAGAAGCCGTGCCGGAGAGCCCCAGGCGGGTGGCCCCGGCGTCGATCATGGCCAGTGCGGCCTCCGTGGTGCGGATGCCACCCGAAGCTTTCACACCCAGGCGGCCGCCGACCGTCTCGGCCATGAGCCGCACGGCCTCCACGCTCGCGCCGCCGGCGGGGTGGAAGCCCGTGGACGTCTTCACGAAGTCCGCCCCGGCGGCCTCGGCAGCCCGGCACGCGGCCACGATCTGCTCGTCGTCCAGCGCCGCGGACTCGATGATGACCTTCAGGACGGTGGGCTCGGGGCACGCGGCACGCACGGCCTCGATGTCCTCCTGCACGCCGTCCCAGTCGCCGTCCATCGCGAGACCGAGGTTGATGACCATGTCCACCTCGTCCGCGCCCTGGGCCACGGAGTCCGCGGCCTCCACGGCCTTGACCTCGGAGGGGTGGGCGCCGGAGGGGAAGCCGCACACGGTGGCCAGCTTCACGCCCTCGGGAAGCTCCACGTCCAGACGGGACGGCGAGACGCAGATGGAGTAGGCCCCCAGGTCAGCGGCCTCGCGGGCGAGGTCCGCGACCTGCTGGGCGGTGGACTCGGGCTTGAGCAGGGTGTGGTCGACCATGGCGGCCAGCTCTGCGCGGGTGATCATGTGGTTCTCCTCAGTGGTTTCGGGCTGCCGTGCGGTCCGCACCGGCAACGGTCGTGGAGCACGCCGCGGGCACGGCAGTGCGGGGCGCTGACTCAGTCGATCCTGTCGATGACGACGTCTTCGCGGGCGCCGGTGCCGTCCGCGGCGTCGGGGTCGATGGTCGCGCCGCCGGTCAGGGACTCCAGCGCGCGCTCGAAGCGCTCCGGGGTGTCCGTGTGCAGGGTAAACAGCTTCTGCCCACGGGTGACCCGCTCGCCGGGCACCGCGTGGATCTCCACACCGGCACCGGCCTGCACGGGGTCCCCCTGCCGGGCGCGGCCCGCGCCGAGGCGCCACGACGCCACGCCCACGGACATCGCGTCCATCTCGGTGAGCACGCCGTCCGTCTCGGCCAGCACGTCCTGCGTGTGCTTCGCCACGGGCAGCGGAGCCTCCGGGTCGCCACCCTGAGCGGCCACCATCTTCTTCCAGGAGTCCATGGCCCGGCCGTCCCGCAGCGCGGCCTCCACGTCCGCGTCCTTCACACCGGCCGCGGCGAGCATCTCCTGCGCGAGCGCCACGGTCAGGCGCACGACGTCGCTGGGCCCGCCCCCGGCGAGCACCTCCACGGACTCGCGCACCTCCAGGGCGTTGCCCACCGTGCGTCCGAGCGGGCGGGACATGTCCGTGAGCAGGGCGACGGTGTTCACGCCGTGGTCCTTGCCCAGGTCCACCATGGTGCGCGCGAGCTCGCGGGCGTCCTGCTCGAGCTTCATGAACGCGCCCGGGCCGGTCTTGACGTCCAGCACCAGGGCACCCGTGCCCTCGGCGATCTTCTTGGACATGATCGAGGACGCGATCAGGGGGATGCACTCCACCGTGGAGGTGGTGTCGCGCAGCGCGTAGAGCTTCTTGTCCGCGGGTGCCAGGCCGCTGCCGGCCGCGCAGATCACCGCGCCCACCGTGTCCAGGATCTCCATCATGCGCTCGTTGGACAGATCCGCCTGCCACCCGGGGATGGCCTCCATCTTGTCCAGGGTGCCGCCCGTGTGGCCCAGCCCGCGGCCCGAGAGCTGCGGCACCGCCACCCCGAAGCTCGCAACCAGCGGGGCGAGCGGCAGCGTGATTTTGTCCCCCACGCCCCCGGTCGAGTGCTTGTCCGCGGTGGGCCGGGACAGCGCCTGGAAGTTCATGCGCTCGCCGGAGTCGATCATGGCCTGCGTCCACCGGGAGATCTCGGTGCGGTCCATGCCGTTGAGGAAGATGGCCATGGCCAGGGCGGACATCTGCTCGTCCGCCACCACACCGCGGGTGTAGGCGTCGATCACCCAGTTGATGGCCTCCGGGGACAGCGTCTGGCGATCCCTCTTCATGCGGATCACGTCAACGGCGTCGAACGATTCGACCATCGTGCTCACTCCCTCGTGTAGATGCGGCGCCGTGCTGGTGCGGGTGCGCGCCCGCGACACGACTCGTTCTCCATCCTATGCGTCGATTCGGAAATTCTGGCACTTATAGTTTTGACAAATGTGCACGCTGCGGCACCGTCGCCGCCGTGCCGGACAACGAAAGCTGGGGTCACCGTGGGCCGTTTCCAGGGCCTGGTGGGCATTGCGCTCATCCTGGGCATCATCATCCTGTTCTCCCGCCACCGGCACGCCATCAAGTGGCGCACGCTAGGCGTGGGGCTCGCCCTGCAGGCGGGGGTCGCGCTGCTGATCCTCAAGTGGGAAGCCGGCTACGCGGCGTTGAAGTGGGTCTCGGACCTGATCCAGAAGCTCATTAGCTTCACCAACGAGGGCGTCATGTTCGTCTTCGGCGGGCTGGTCAGCGAGGACAACGGCTTCGTCTTCGCGCTGAGCGTCCTGCCCGTGATCATCTTCCTGGGCGCGCTCATCGGTGGCCTGTACTACCTGCGGGTGATCCAGGTTTTCGTCCACGTCGTGGGCACGGCGCTGAACAAGATCATGGGAACCTCCAAGGTGGAGTCCGTGTTCGCGGCCACGGTGATCTTCCTGGGGCAGAGCGAGGCTCCGCTGGTGATCAAGCCCTACCTGAGCAAGCTGACCCGCTCAGAGCTGTTCACGTGCATGACCGGTGGCTTCGCCGCCGCGGCGGGCTCCACCCTGGTGGGCTACTCGCTGCTGGGCGCGCCGCTGCCCTACCTGCTCGCGGCCTCCGTGATGAACGCTCCCGGCTCCCTGCTGATCGCCAAGGCCCTCATGCCGGAGACCGAGGAGTCCGTGGCGTCTGTCAACACGCTCAAGGTGAAGGACACCGAGTCCAAGAACCTCATCGACGCCATCGGCAACGGCGCCCTGAGCGGCGGCAGGATCGCGGTGATCGTGGGCTGCCTGCTCATCGCCTTCATCGCCCTGATCGCCATGGTGTCCGGCGGTCTGGAGTGGTTCGGCTCGCTCTTCGGCTTCGAGGGCTGGTCCCTCGAGGGCCTGTTCGGGATCCTCTTCGCACCGCTCGCCTGGGCCATCGGCGTGCCGTGGGAGGACGCCGCACAGGTGGGCAACTTCATCGGCCAGAAGACCATCCTCAACGAGTTCGTGGGCTACACGTCCTTCGGCCCGGCCATCCCGGACCTGCAGCCCCAGTCGGTGCTGATCACCACGTTCGCCCTGGCGGGCTTCGCCAACCTGTCGTCGATCGCCATCCAGATCGGCTCGTTCGGCGGGCTGGCACCGGACCGGCGCGCGGACGTGGCCCAGCTGGGCATGTTCGCCCTGTTCGCCGGCTTCCTCACCAACATGCTCAACGCCGCGCTCGTCGGCGTGATCATGGGCCTGTGACCGGCTCCCTCCCCGGACGGGAGCTCGGCGCGTGGAGCTGAGCTCACGGGACGCCCAGTCCCTGGACGTGGCGCGGCTGTACTACCAGCGCGGCCTGCCCCAGGCGGACATCGCCCGGAAGCTGTCGATCTCCCGGCCCACGGTTTCCAAGCTGCTGCAGCACGCCAAGGACCGGGGGTTCGTGAGCATCGAGATCCGCGATCCCCGCGCCGTGTCCTCGGACGTGGGCCGGCAGCTGTGCGAGCGCTTCGGCCTCGCGCAGGCGCGCGTGGTGGCCGCGGCGGACACGGACGAGGAGCTGCTGCACGAGCTCGGCGGCATGGGTGCCCAGGTGCTCGAGGAGAACGTGGCCGACGGCGATCTCGTGGGCATCACGTGGGGCCGGACCATGCGGGCGGTGGCCCAGGCACTGACGCCCCAGCCGCGCAGCGGGGTGCACATGGTCCAGCTCAAGGGCGGCAGCAGCCTGGCCTCACCGCTCGTGGGCCACCACGAGACGATCCGGCTGCTGTGCGCCGCGTTTTCCGCCTACCCCCACACCCTGCCGCTGCCCATGCTCTTCGACAGCCACGAGGTCAGGCAGGTGGTGGAGCAGGACCGGAGCATCAAGTACGTCCTGGACCTGGGCCGCAGCGCACGCACCGCGATCTTCACCGTGGGATCGGTGCCGGAGGACTCTCCCCTGCTCATGAGGGACGTCCTGTCACCCTCCGAACGCGCCGGGGTCACGCGCGACGCCGTGGGCGACCTGTGCTCACACTTCATCGACGAGCACGGCCGGGTGGCCGTCCCCGAGCTGGACGAACGCACCGTGTCCATCCCCCTGGAGGCGCTGCGCCGCAAGGAGATCCGGATCTGCGTGGCCGGAGGGGCCGCCAAGGTGCCCGTGCTGCGCGCAGTCCTGCAGGCGGGTTTCGTCTCCCACCTGGTCACGGACGAGCGGACCGCCCGCGCCGTCCTCGGCTGAGCACACCGCCCCACGACGACGACGCCGCCCGCGCCCCGGGCGCCCCGCTCACGGTTCGCGCCGCGCCCCCGCGAAGACGTCCTGCGCGATCTGGTCCGCGTCCGCGATCGTGCGGGAGCCAAGGTGAGCCGGAGCCTCGGCCTCCGCGGCGATGGACACGCCCCACTGCACCGAGGACAGCTGCAGGCCGATTACGTAGATCCCCTCCTCCGCCTGGTCTCCGGCGCCCACGGCGCGGTAGACGAAGGACCGGGACGCGGCGTCGTCGTCCCGGGTGCCGCGGGCGCGCTCGATGCTCACGTCCAGACCCGAGCTGGACTCGGGGCTCGCGCCGTCCTGGGTCTCCATGAGGCGGGCGCGCACCAGCCCGCGCTCGTGCATGTGGGTGAGCAGCGGCGAGATGTTGCGGTGGACGTCGTTGGTGGGGGACATCGCCTCGATGAGCCACCGCGAGCGCACCGGTGCGTCCTCGACCCACGGAGAGGCCGCCACGAAGCACCCCTCGGTGCGGTCCACCACGAAACGGGGCTCGGGGCCGAGGAAGCGGACCACGCCCGCCCGGGTGAGCGCCGCGAGCTGCTGGATCCGCAGCACGGGCGGGCCCGAGGCGAGGCCTTCCACGAGGGGCTCGAACTGGCGGCGCAGCTCGTGGACCCACGAGGAGTCCGAGATCCCGATCTCCGCGAGGACGCACTTGAGCACCGTGCGCGCGGCGTTGAGGGACGCGATCGCCATCTTCACGGGGTCGTCCTCGCCGCGCAACGAGCCGTGGACATCGCGGTCCAGGTAGTGCACGACCGCCGCAGCGTACTCGTCGTGGCTCGCGAAGCTAACGTCCTCGAACGGACGGGCCAGCCGTGCCTGCTGCAGCTGCCGGCCGGGGACCACGGCGTCGGAGATCAGGGCGTCACTGTGGTGCGACCAGCCGGGGTCGGTGGTGTCCAGGAGGATCTCGTCCAGCTCCCGCAGGAACTGCTGCGGATCGGACTGGAAGGCCTCGGGCGCGGTGCGGGCCAGGACCGTGTAGTAGTTCCAGATCACGTCCTTGCGGATCAGCGGCCACAGCTGCCGTTCGAAGGACAGGGCACGCTGCGAGTCCTCCGCCAGCTCCTGCACGGCGTCCAGGGTGAAGAACCGGGTCTGGAGGGACTGCGCGTAGTAGCCCTGCAGCACGGGCTTCGCGCGGTAGGGGGTGCCCCGCCGGGACCCGGCCACGATCTTCGGCTCGCGCCCCGAGGGCTGGTAGACCAACCGTTCGGGGTTGTTCGGGTCGGTGTCGAACGAGCCACCACGGCCCTCGGTGAGCCGCGCCAGCGCGTCGCAGAAGTTCAGACCCATGCCGCGCACGAGGACCGTCTCACCGCTCGGCAGCTCGGACCAGAAGGCGTCCGCGGGGACGGTGGGCGGCCAGTACGTGAGGCCGTGCTCGGCGGCCCCGTCCACCAGGTCCTTCTGCGCCGGGCGCAGGTGCGCGTCCAGGTGGCCCAGGGCGAGCACCACCGCGTCCGCTGGGAGCACGAGCCCGCCCGACAGCTCCACCGCGTAGCGGTGCCGGCCCTCGGAACGGACCCACGCGTCCACGGCCTCTCCGCGGTGCACCTGCAGGCGCACCGTGTCCGGGAGGTTCTCCTGCAGCGTGGCGAACACCCACTCGAGGTAGCGCCCGTAGACGGCGCGCGGCGGGTAGCCCTGGGGGGTGAGCTCCGCGAGCGCCGCGCTCTGCTCCGGCGAGAGCGGCGTCACGGGCGTGATCTCCCCGGTGACGACGCCGCGGCGCCACCGCTCGAAGCTCATCCCCCGCAGCGGTTCCGGCGAGGGCACCTCCAGGGCCCCGGGTGCCGCGATGACAGTGGGGAACAGGGAGGGTGTGTTCATGAGGAACACGTCCGACTGGTCCGTGCGCCACACGTGCCCCGGGCCAGGAGGGAAGGGATCCACCAGGTCGATGTGGACGCGGTCCCCCGTGTGCGCCGAGCGGGCCACGAGCCGCTCCACGACCGACAGACCACGGGGACCGGCCCCCACCACCACCACGCGCTGCTGAATACCCATGCCGTCCAGGATATCGACGGGCAGGGCGGGGCAGGTTCATCCCGGAGTCAGGCGCCCGAGCCGCACCCCGGGCCGTTCTGCGGGCGGTCAGCGGACGGCGGTGCGGACCACCTTCCCCGTGCTCCGTGTCCAGGTGTACTGCGTGGTCTCACCGGTCTTCACGTTGCGGAAGCGCTGGTACGCACCCGTTGAGGTCTTCACCTCGGGTGAGGTGGGGTAGCCGGCACCGGCCTCGTAGCCGTCGCGGGACCACCGCTGCCCGATGGCTGACGTCTCCACCACGGGCTGCGCGCCGGTGGCCTTGCTCCACATCATCTTGGTGGCACGCCGGGTCTGCGGGTCCACGAAGCTCTGGTAGGCCCCGCCCGTGGCGGTGGGCTGCTCGTCCTTGTGCGGCAGCCCGAGTGCTGCGTGTCCGCCCAGCTTCACGTAGCGCGCACCAATCCCCGTCCAGGTGTCCACCCTGTGCGCTCCTGTGCCGGGAGACCAGTAGATCCGCGTGGTGCGGCCGTTCTTCACGAAACTTTGGACCACCCCGCCCGTTCCCGTGCTCTGCTCCCCCGTGGTGGGTGCACCCATGGCAGCAGCGCCGCCGTGGGCGTTGTAATAGGTGGCAATGGCGCCGCGCACCGTGGGCTTGGCCTTGGGCACGGCTCGCGCCGCCGCATAGCCGTTCACCTTCCGGTAGCCGTTCACGGGGGTGCCGGTGCTGCGAAGAGTGCTCCGGATGGCCTCGACGCCCAGATCCGGGTTCCGCTCCTTCATGATCGCGATCACCCCGGCCACGTGCGGGGCCGCCATGGAGGTTCCACTGAGGTCTCCGTAGCTCGGCTTGCCGATCGAGTAGGTGCCCGTGTTGACCGTGGACCAGATGGGGGCGCCCGCGTCTCCCCCCGGAGCCACGACGTCGAGCATCGGCCCCCAGTTGGAGTATCCGGTGAGCTGGTTGTGGGAATTCGTGGCCCCCACCACGATGGCGCCCCCGCAGTTGGCGGGCGCGGCCAGGTTCGCGCTCTTGGCCGCGTTGCCGGCCGCCACCACGAGCGGCACGTTGATCTTGTGCATCCGGTTGATCGCGTTCTGCATCACCGCGGGACAGCTACCGGAGTCCCACGCCTCCGACAGGTTGACCACCTTGGCCGGGTTCGTGTTCCGGGGCACTCCCGGGATGGGAATGCCCGCAGACCACATCACGCCGTCCGCGATGTCCGATACGTACCCGCGGCCGTCCGCCCCGAGAACGCGGGCATGCTGGACCTTCGCGTCGGGGGCCACACCGGCGATGCCCATCCTGTTGTTCGTCTGCGCGGCGGCGATGCCCGCCACGTGCGAACCGTGCCACCAGGACGGCCGCCCCGGGCTCCAGTCCCCCTGGTCCTGCGGGTTCGCGTCACGCCCGTTGCCGTCCCGCGAGTGGTAGGTGTCGGAGAGGAAGTCGTAGCCGGGCACCGTCTTGGCGTTGAGGTCCGGGTGGTTGATCTGGCCAGTGTCCGCAATGCCGATCACCACGCCCTGACCGGTGCCCTGCCACCACGCGTTCGGCACGCCGATGTTGCGCGGGCCCCACTGGTAGTTCCAGTTCGTGTCGTTCGGGGTGGCGGGAGGTGTCGCGGCGAGCGCCCCCACCACGATCTGGTCGGGCTCCGCGGACTCCACGGCAGGGTTGGCCTCGATAGCGGCCACCATGTCCTTCTGCTCCGCAGGGGAGAGCATGGTGTCCGTCTCCACGACATCCTCACCGCTGCCCGTGGCCCGGACCGTCTCCGCCCGCGGGACGTCAGCGGTCTGCGAGGCTTGAGCGAGCGCGGCACTGCGGTGCTCCCGGGGCACGCCCTCCTTGTACTCCACCACGAACCGGTCCGTCTCGGGGAGCACACGGCCCTGCCCTGCCGACCCCCGGCCCAGGGTGGCCACTCCCCCGGTCACCGCCGGCTGCGCCTGCGCGGCCTGCTCTCCCGACGACGCCGCTCCATCCGGGGGCGCCGCAGCCGCCGGTACTGCCGCGGCGATCACTGCCAGCGACACTCCCGCCGCGATCCAACCCCGCACTCGTGCACTGCCCATGCCCGTTCCTCCTGCTCCGGCCCGGGTCCGGTACGCCGCGGACCCGAGCGGGCGGGAGTGGACCTGGTGCTGTTTTGGAGTGTATCCATGTGCATCGATATGCGGGAGCAAACACGGTGCCGTCCGAATTGTGACGGGGGGGCGGGCGGCACGCCGCCCACCAGACCGCGCACGACGCCCCGCTCGTGACCCCCGGACGGTGCGCAGCGCCCGGCGGCTCGCGTTCTCCCGTGAACGTGTGACAGCCTTGCCGCTGCGCGGACACGCCGCTATGCTTGCGCGGCCCCCGCCGGTCTCCCCTGCGGACGGGCACCACCTCCCCAGACCGTTCGGAGCTCCCCCATGTCCTCTGCCGCACAGGCCGAAGAACGACCGCAGTCAGCCGCCGGAGCCACCGCGACCATCGCGGTGCTGCTCGTGGCCGCGTTCGTGGTGATCCTCAACGAGACCGTTCTCAACGTGGCGCTGCCGCACATCATGGAGGACATGTCCGTGAGCGCCGCCACGGTCCAGTGGGTCACCACGTCCTTCATGCTCACCATGGCGGTGGTCATCCCCACCACCGGGTTCCTGCTGCAACGCTTCAGCACCCGCGCCGTGTTCGCCCTGGCCATGGGCAGCTTCGCCCTGGGCACCCTGCTGGCGGCGGTGACCCCCAGCTTCGGGGTGCTGATCCTCGCCCGCGTGGTCCAGGCCTTCGGCTCCGCCATCATGCTGCCCCTGCTGATGACCACCATCCTGATGCTCGTGCCCCGTCAGCGCCGCGGTGTGGTCATGGGCAACGTGTCGATCGTGATCTCCGTGGCTCCGGCCCTCGGGCCCACGCTCTCGGGCCTGATCCTGGCCCACTTCCCGTGGCGCACCATCTTCTGGTTCGTGCTCCCCATCGCCCTGCTGGCCCTGGCGATCGGGCTGCTGCGGCTCAAGGACGTGAGCGAGCGCGGCACCCTTCGCCTGGACCTGCCGTCGGTGGTGCTGTCCGTGCTGGGTTTCGGCTCCCTGGTGCAGGGGCTCTCCGCCGTGGGCGCGGCCGGTTCCGAGACCGGGTCCGACCCGAGCTGGTTCTCGTCCGCCGCGGGCGGCGCCACCGTACTTGCGCTGGGCGTGGTGCTGGTGGGTCTGTTCGTGTGGCGCCAGACGCGCCTGCAGCGGCGCAACGAGCCGTTCCTGGACATGAGGACCTTTCGCTACCGGGAGTTCACTGTCTCGGTGGCTGTCCTCGCCCTCGGCATGATGACGCTGTTCGGCGGGGTCATCGTGCTGCCCCTCTACCTCCAGACCGGCCGTGGCCTGGACACCCTGGAGACCGGGCTGATCCTGCTCCCCGGCGGCCTCGTGATGGGTCTGCTGGGCCCCGTGGTCGGCAGGCTCTTCGACGCGTGGGGACCCCGCCCTCTGACCGTTCCGGGTGCCGCTCTGCTGACCCTCGTGATGTTCGGGTTCTCCCGCCTGGAGGCGGACACCCCCGTGTGGTGGATCGTGACGCTGCAGATCGCGATGTCCGTGGGGCTGGCACTGATCTTCACCCCGGCTTTCACCTCCGGACTGAACCCGCTGCCGCCGCACCTGTACTCCCACGGTTCGGCGATGCTCTCCACGCTGCAGCAGGTGGCCGGCGGTGCCGGCACCGCACTGCTCGTGGGCGTGCTGCAGGCCGGCACGGTGGTCTCTCAGCGCCCGGACGGCACCACGGTCACGGACTCCATCCCGGGCGTGCACGCCGCGTTCGTCACGGCCACGGTGATCGGCGCCCTCGTCCTGGTGCTCACGTTCTTCATGCGCCGCGGCGAGCCCAGGGAGCTCTCCCGCACGGGCGACGTCGCCTGAGCGCACCGCCCGGCCCGGGTATGCGAAAGGCCCCTGCTCCCCCGGGTGTTCCCGGAGAGGCAGGGGCCTTCTCGTAATGCGGAGACGGGGGGATTTGAACCCCCGGCCCGGGGTTAATCCGAGCCCTTCATTAGCAGTGAAGTCCATTCGGCCGCTCTGGCACGTCTCCACGCTGTCAACCCTGGACTGAGTCCAGGAAAACAACGGTGTCAAGACTATAGGGCCCGAGAGTGCCGGGTCAAAGCGTCAACGTCCTCGAGCCCGACGACTATTGCGGCGGCGGCCGACCGTGCCGTCCGTGACCTCCTGGTAGAGCCCGGTGAGCTGGTCCGCGACGGCATCGCGCCCGTACTCCCGGCGGATGGTGTCCGCCAGCGCCTGGGGGGGCTCGGTGCCGGGGTCCGACACGAGGTCCACAACGGCGGAGCCGAAGGCCTCAGCGCTGCGCGTGGGCACCATTCGACCGTTGGACGGGCGAATGAAGTCGCGCTGACCCCCCTGATCGCCCATCACCCCCGGCCGGCCGGCCGCGAGTGCCTCCGCGGCCGCCACGCAGAAGGTCTCTGATCTGGAGGGCAGCACGAACACCGACGACTCCGCGAAGTGCTGCCAGAGCTGCTCGGGGCTGCGGAATCCGGGGAACGACACGTGGTCGGCGACTCCCAGCTCCGCGGCCCGCTCCAGGGCCGCCGCACGACGAGGACCGTCTCCCGCCCACACCAGAGAGGCGTCGTGGCCGCGGTCCCGCAACCAGGCCACCGTCTCCACCGCGAGTTCGGCCCCCTTGTGCTCCGTGGCGGCTCCCACTGCCATCAGCGCGAAGGGCTGAGCCGCTTTGGGCGGCACCAGTTCGCTGTGCTCCACCACATTGCCGATGCGCTGGACGGTGCCGGGACGCGCGAAACGCTCCAACGTGCTGGTCATGAGGGAACTCACCCCCGTGACTGCGTCGGGGAGACGCAGCACGTGGCGCAACCAGGCCACCCGTTCCCAGACCGGATGAACGTGCTCGGGGAAGATCACGCCGTTCCAGTGCTCCGTGTGCACCCACGGCCTGGACCATGCCAGGGACGCGGCGACAAGCGCGGAGGACAGCGCCATGGTGTGCACCACGTCCGCGTGCGACGCCCAGGTCCTCAGCACCCCCAGCGTCCGGAGCACGCTCATGGGGTGGCGGGGATCCAGGCCCACCCGGGTGACGCCCACTCCGTCCCAGCTCTCCTCGCACGGGGCGCCGTGGTCGAGGAGCCGGATGTGAACCACGTGCACCTCGTGGTCGCGCGCGATGGCGGCAACGTGCCTGGGAACGAACGGCGTGCGGAACGGCGCGTCCCGATCGGGGTACCACGTGGAGACCACCAGAATTCGCATGCGCCCACTCTATCCACGCGCTCTCAGTTCCCGCCCGACCACCGGCACACGCGCACCCGTGAACTAGACTCCCCGTGATGACCACGCCCCCAGCACAGCCCAGACCCACCGGGCGGTGGCGGAAGATCCTCTTCCCTCCTCCCAACCACGAGAACAGGGACAACCCCATCGGTTCGTCCTTCGCTCTGACCGTGGTGGCGGTGTTCGTCCAGGGGCTGTCCCGGTTCGGCTACAGCCTGCTGATCGGCAACATGCTGGGCAGCGAGATCCTCGGTCAGGTCAACCTGGCGATCTCCCTGGCGCTGTTCCTCGTGCTGCTGTGGCCACAGGCCTCAGGCAACGCCGCCTCCAAGTTCATCGCCATGGCGCGCGGACAGCAGCACCGCGAGGAGCAGCTCTCCGTGGCGGTCTACACGTCCCGGACCGCCGCGCTGGCCACCGCCGTGCTGGCCGTGGTGGCGGTTGGGGTGGCCACGTGGTCTCTGCACCTGCCACCCTCCTACGCGGTCTCGGCGGGTCTGCTGGTGGTCGCACTGTCCGCCTACAACTTTGTGCGTGGAGTGCGTACCGGCAACAACCAGTTCGTCACCACTGCCGTGTGGGACTGCATCAGCTCGGGTGTCACCCTCACCCTGCTGCTGCTGGTCCTGCTCGGAGGGTTCACTCCCCTGCTGCTGCTCCCACTGAGCCTGGGGTACCTCATCTACGCGATCCCCGGCTGGCCCCGCACCTCCGGCGGGCCTCTGCCCCGACCGCTCAAGCGGGAGATCAACACGTTCACCGTGTGGGCGGCCATCAACATCCTCACGGCCTCCGGGCTGCTGCAGCTCTCCATGATCATGGGCAAGCACTACGACACGGCCTCGGCCGTGGGTCAGTACTCCGCAGCAGTCAGCATCGCCACGCCCGCGAGCATGCTGTCCTCCTCCATGCTGGTGGCGCTCGCGCCGGCGGTGGCACGCATGTTCACGGCCGGGGACTTCCCCGGCATGCGCCGGCAGCTGGATTCGATCCTGCGGATCATGGTGCTCGTGTTCCTGCCCGTGTTCGGGGTGGGAATCCTGTGGGCGGAGCCCATCATCCACCTGCTCTACAGCGCGCGCGCCGCAGAGTTCACCCAGGCCGCTCCTCTGCTCATCGTGCTCTTCTTCGCGGTCTCCGCCACGAGTTTCAACGCCTCCAACTCGCGACTCAACGGCGGCGAAAACTGGGGCGTGCGCGCCCTCGCCGCGTGCAACGCCGTGGGCCTGCTGCTGGGCGTGGGAACCATCCTGTGGTGGGGCCCCGAACTGGGGGTGATGGCCGCGGCCCTGGGCTACCTGGTGGGCTGCCTGGTGAGCTCCCTGGGCCCTCTGGTGATCGTGTGGATCCACGACCGCATGTCCTGGACGGGACTCATGCTGCGCGTGGTGTCGGGCTACGCACTGGTTCTCCTGGGACTCTGGTTCGAGAAGGACCACGCGAGCCTGGCATCGCACGTGCTCGTCACCGTCCTGTTCCTCGCGGCCTGGTGTGCCCTCTCCTGGCGGGACCTCGCTCCGCGCGTCACGCAGCTGCGCCGCAGGACTCGTCGCTCCTGAGTCGCGCCGGGCACCCTTCAACGAGCGGAATAGCTGCAGCCCCGGTGACGGTCGGCGAGGCTCGACGCGGTTGCTCAGGTCTCCTGGCCTCAGCACCTGTCAGGGCATTCCCCGGTGTGGCTGTCGGGCGATGGGACCGCGACGTCGTCCGGCTCGGTAGCGCAGGATCTGCACGGCACTGGCCGCAGCGATACGCATCGGAGCCTGCCGGTCGAGCACCCGCCGGGGGTCCTCGGTGAGCAGGGCAGCGGGGGTTGCGAACCGCCGTCGGGCGGCCAGGGCACCCAGCAGGTCCACGCGGTCCGCTCCATGGCGCAGCAGACGCAGCACCTCGACGTCGGCGCGGGAGAGACACCCCTCCGCACCGGGAGCGAGCGCCAGCAGGTCGTTCACCGTTCGGAGGACGGTCTCAGCACGCGCTTCGTCCCACTCCTCCGACCGCACCGCAGACTCCACCGCGGGGAAGCAGTTCACGCGGAGGCACTTGAGAATGTACGACCTCCGCAGTGACGGCGCAGCCGCGAACCACGGCTGGGCTTCGAGTCGCAGGGTGGCCTCCACGCTCCGGCGCACCGGAACCACCTGGCCCGAGACCCGGTCTGCGGCATCCGCATGCATCAGCAGTCCTGGCCCGCCCGGCGCGTAGTCGATGCGCTCCGCCGTGGCGTAGAGCCCGACGACGAAGGACTGGTCCTCCCCCGTGGCGACCGACTCGTCAAACTCCAGTCCGCACTCTCGCACCACGGCGGTCCTCACCAGACCGAAGGCGGTGCTGCGGTAGCTCAGCCGATCCTTCACCGGGTCCAGACGGGAGCTGCGGAACGGGCGGAGGATGGGGGTGATGTCCACTCGATGGCCCGTGTGGTGCTGGAAGGGGATCACGAGGTCGCTGCCCCTGCGCTCGGCGATCCCGAGCCACCGGGTCACCGCGCCCGCGTCGAGGGTGTCGTCGCTGTCGAGGAAGCTGATGTAGCGTGCCCTGGTGCGGCGAAGGGCTTCGTTGCGGGGCACCGCCGCCGTGCTCCCACGGTCCTCGCACTCGATCACCGTGACCGCTGCGCGCTGCTCAGCGGACAGGACGGCCCGGACCTCGTCAGCGGACACGTGGTGCGCCACCACCGTCACGCGGCACTGCCCCGGGCGGGCTCCTCGGCTCGCACGAAGCGCGGAGGACACGGCGCGTTCGATGGGACGTGATGTGGAGTGGACGGGAATGACGATCTCCACGAGCGGATCACCTGAGTGCTGGGCCATGCCGTCAGGATAATTCAGTATCCGGAACCCGAGCTGGGGACACTCCGGGGGGGGGGGCGGCGGCCCCGGCCCGGTCGGGCACTCAAACCGCTCAGCCCTGTGCCGCGAGCACGAACGGCAGCACGGCCTCAGCACCGGCCAGCCGCAGCTGCTGCGCCGCGACCGTGAGGCTCCAGCGGCTGTCCACGAGGTCGTCCACCAGCAGGACCACGGGACGCCCCGAAGCGCTGAGCTGCTCCGTCACGTCCGGCGGAACGGTGAACCGGTCCCACACCTCGGCAAGCCGGTAGGCACTGTTGCCCCCGTGGCTGCCCCGGGGGACGTCGGGATTCAGCTCCAGCGCGCCCCAGAACGGGAGGTGGCCCGCCGACGCAATGCCCCGTGCCAGGGAGTCCACCAGCTGCGGTCGGGACTGGGACGGCATGGCCACCACGGCCGTGGGCCGCTGCTGCCAGTCCCACTGCGACAGCACCGTGAGGGCGGCCCGTCCGAGGTCCCTGGTGACCTGGGAGTCCACCGGCTGCCCGTTCGCGTCCGCGCGGAAGATCTCCCGCAGCCGGGCCCCCCAGCCGAGATCGGTGAGGCGCGCCACGGCGCGACCGCGCTCCGCGCGCTCCGTCTCCGGGATCTTGCCCTTCACACGGATGCCGAGACGCTCCATTCCCGTGGGCCACTGGGCGCGCGGCTCGAGGGGGACACCGGCGCGGTGCAGGGCGGCATCCGCCGCGGAGGAGACCTCGGGATCGACGTCGGTGGGGTACCACGGCCCCGCGCACACGTCGCACCGCCCGCACGGTTCCCCCGAGGGGTCGTCGAGCTGGCGCGTGAGGAACTGCATGCGGCACCCGTCCGTGACCTGGTAGTCCAGCATGGCCCGCTGCTCGGCCTCCCTGGCGCGGCCCACACGGTCGTACCGCGGAGCGTCGTAGTGCCACGGCCTGCCGGTGCTCTGCCATCCCCCGCCCACGCGTTCCACGGCTCCGTCCACGGCGAGCACCTTGAGCAGCAGCTCCAGCGGCGAGCGCTTGATGTTGACGCGGGGCTCCAGCGCCGCGACGGACAGCGGCCCGCCGTGCTCCGCAAGTGCGGTGAGGACGGCGGTGGCCTTCTCCTCGGTGGGCATGGACGCGGTGGCGAAGTACTCCCAGATGTCCCGGTCCTCGCGCCCGGGGAGCAGCAGGACGTCCGCGGTGTCCGTGGCGCGCCCGGCACGCCCCACCTGCTGGTAGTAGGCCACGGGGGACGACGGCGCACCGAGGTGCACCACGAAGCCCAGATCGGGCTTGTCGAAACCCATGCCGAGCGCGGAGGTGGCCACGAGGGCCTTGACCTGGTTGTCCTTCAGCGCCGCCTCGAGGTCCTCCCGCTCCGCGGCGTCGGTGCGGCCCGTGTAGGCGGCCACGCGGTGACCCGCGTCCGTGAGGGCCTGGGCGGTGTCCTCCGCCGCACCGATGGTCAGGGCGTAGATGATCCCGCTGCCCGGCAGCTCGTCCAGATGGGCCAGCAGCCAGGCCAGCCTCGCCGAGGTGGAGGGCAGGCGCAGCACCCCCAGCCGCAACGACGCGCGGGACAGCGGACCGCGCAGGGTGAACACCTCGCCCCCGTACCCGGAGCCCACCCCCAGCTGCTCCCTGACGTCCTCGATCACGCGCTCGTTCGCGGTGGCCGTGGTGGCCAGCACCGCCACGGAGTCCGGCAGCTGCGCCAGCATGTCCTTGATCCGCCGGTAGTCCGGGCGGAAGTCGTGGCCCCAGTCCGAGATGCAGTGCGCCTCGTCCACGACCAGCAGCCCCAGCCGGTCCATGAGCTGAGGCAGCTGCTCGTCCCGGAACCGCGGGTTGTTGAGCCGCTCCGGCGAGACCAGCAGGACATCCACCTCACCGCGGTCCAGGGCACTGGAGATCTCCGCCCACTCGGTGGGATTGGCGGAGGAGATCGCGGCCGCTCGGACCCCGGCACGCTGGGCGGCCGAGACCTGGTCCCGCATGAGCGCGAGCAGCGGGGAGATGATCAGCGTGGGCCCGTAGCCCTGCGTCCTCATGAGCAGCGCGGAGAGGAAGTAGACGGCGGACTTTCCCCAACCAGTCCGTTGCACCACGAGAGCCCGCCGGTGCCCCTCCACCAGCGCCGAGACGGCCTCGAACTGGCCCGGGTGGAAGTCCGCGGACGGATTGCCCGTGAGGTCTCTCAGGTGCCCCAGGGCACGGGCTCGCAGATCGGACGGGGTGGACGGCTCGGACGGAGTCATGTGCTGCAGTGTCGCAGGGGGTCCGGACACGCACAACGAGCGGCGACGGCACGACGTCGAGCAGCGGTCGCGAGGAGATGGCGGGCGCGCGGCGCACCTTAACGTGATGCGCCCGCTGCGCCCCGGCCCGTTCCCCCGAACGGGCCGGTGTGGGCGCAGCGGACGCACACGCCGGCAACCGGCGCGGATCAGATCCGCTCGAAGCCTGTGCCCCCCCCCGGCACTGGCTTCGTTCCAACGCCACACGGAGGCTCCGAACACACCACACCCCCCAGCGTGGTGGACGTTCGGATCAGCGGCGGCACAGGCGGCCCGTTTTCCCCCCGGTCATGACCGCACCGCACCATCCAGCTCCGTGTTGCGATGTCTTCATGCTGGCACGCACCCACCCGTATTTCCACCGGTTGCGAGTGCGCCCCCGAACCATCCCCATTTTGTGGACAAGCCGACCATTTCGCATGTTTGCCCAGGTCAGGCCGACCTTTCGCGAGACCGGACAGCGCACGGCGCAGCCTCGACCGCACGGGACGTAGCGCAAAGTGGGGACAGCCTCACCCCCTCGGCGCCGGTGGCGCTTCCTGTGGCACGGGGGCAGACTCGACCTCGTGAAGATGACAGTGACCCGCACCGGACCGGCACGCACCTCGGACGCGTGGGAGCACTACGAGCGCCTCGACCTGTGGACCGCGTGGGCACCGCACCTGACGAACGTGCGGGCGGACTCCGAGACGCTTCTGCCCGGCACCGAGGGCACGGTGCGGGCGCTGCGCGTGGTTCCCGTTCCGTTCCGCGTGCTCTCGGTGCAGGCCGCTCAGGGCCGCTGGTCGTGGCGGGTGCGCCTGGGACCGCTCGAGCTGACGCTGGCGCACTGGGTCTCCCCGTCCTCGAGCGGCGGCACCCGCGCGGGAGTCACGGTCCACGGACCGGCCGCGGTGCTCGTGGCCTACCGCCCCCTCATGGGCTGGGCGCTTTCGAGACTCGTCAGGGTGGGCACCGGGCGCTGACCGCGGAGGTCCGGCGGTCCCGGCGCCACGGACCAGGGTGAGGGCACCGGACTCCCCACACGCCGCCCCTCCCGGGCAGGAGCACCACGGCCTGGGCACTGGCCGTGAGTGGGGGCCGTGGCCAGAGCAGGGTCTGTGACCCTGGGCATGCGCACGGGCGAGGCCGCAGCTCCCGGAGAACGACGCCGCGTGCCGCGCAGCGGCCGGACATGGAACGTCCCGCGCCGGTTGGGACCGGCGCGGGACGGGTGGTGCGCCCTGTGGGGCTCGAACCCACGACCCATGGATTAAAAGTCCACTGCTCTACCAACTGAGCTAAAGGCGCGTGCTCGCCGCCGGGTCACCCCGCGCACGAGCAGCCCCACTCTACCGCAGCGCCGACCCGCTGCCAGTTCACCCGTGCGCAGCCCGGGCCACCAACCGCGCCGGGCCGTGGGTCGGGGAAGCGGCCGTGCGGCATCGTCGTCCGGGGCCCGGCGCGCCGGGTCCGCGCGGATGTGGGACCCTGGAGGCCGAGAGGAACGCGGCGTGCACGGCCGCGCTCCGCCCCGGCGCACCAGCCCACCGATCCCCGAGGAACACCCATGAGCACCGTCCCCATGTCCAAGCTGGGCCCGTCCCCGGTGACCGAGTACCTGCGGCGGGTCGTGGCGGAGCTGCGTGAGGTGGAGGGCGGTGCGGTCAACACCTCGATCCCGGAGCTCGCCGGGGCGGATCCGGGGACCGTGGGGATCGCGGTGGCCACCGTGGACGGCGCCCTGTACCAGGCCGGGGACACCAAGCACGAGTTCTGCATCCAGTCCATCTCCAAGGCGTTCACATACGCCCAGGCGCTCACGGACCGCGGTGCGGACGGGGTGTTCGAGAAGATCGACGTGGAGCCCAGCGGGGACGCGTTCAACGAGATCTCGCTGCAGCCCGAGACGGGGCGCCCGTCCAACCCCATGATCAACGCCGGGGCGATCGCGGCCACCTCCCTGGTGCGCAACACGTCCCACGGGACGCGCATGGAGCGGATCCTGCGGCTGTACTCGGCGTGCGCGGGGCGCCGGCTACGGATCAACAAGAACGTGCAGGCCCAGGAGCGCCGGGCCGGGGACCGCAACCGGGCCCTCGGGTGGCTGCTGACCTCGCGGGGCATCATCGACGGGGACCCCACGGGCGCCCTGGACGACTACTTCGGCCAGTGCGCGGTGATGCTCAACTGCGTGGACCTCGCGCGCATGGGCGCCACCCTGGCGGCCGGCGGGCGCAACCCCGTCACGGGAGAGCGGGTGCTGGAGCCCGCCGTGGTCTCCGACGTGCTGTCCGTGATGAGCACGTGCGGCATGTACGACGACGCCGGGCGGTGGGCGCTGCGCGTGGGCCTGCCCGCCAAGTCGGGGGTCAGCGGCGGCGTGATCGCGGTGCTCCCGGGTCAGCTCGCGGTGGCGGTGTTCTCCCCGCCCCTGGACCGGCACGGGAACTCCGTGCGCGGTGTGGCCGCGTGCGAGCGCCTGACCCAGGACCTGGATCTGCACTTCGCACGCACCGAGCGCAACGGCCACTCCACGGTGCGCTCCGAGTACACCCTGGCGGAAGCCCCCTCTCTGGTGCGCCGCAACGAGGCCGCCAGCGAGGTCCTGGAGCAGCACGGTGAGGACGCCCGGATCATCGAGCTGCAGGGGGACCTGCGGTTCGCGGGGGCGGAGACCGCCGTGCGCACGGTCCGCGACGCCGCCCGGCGCTCCCAGTACGTGCTCGTGGACATCCGGCAGGTCGACGACATGGCGCGGTTCGTGATCCCCATGCTCTCCCGCACCGCGGAACAGGTGGAGAGCACCGGGCACCACATGGTGCTGATCGCGGAGAAGAGCAACGAGCACACCCGCGGGATGGAGCATCCCATGACGGTGTTCGCCACCCGCGCGGAGGCCCTGACGTGGGCTGAGGACAGGATCCTGGAGCAGTTCGGGGACCCCGACTGCATGCCGGACAACGTCCACTCCACCCGCTCGGAGCTGCTGAGCACCCTCGCCGAGGACGACGTCCGCCAGATCCGCTCCCACACCGAGGCCGTGGAGTGGGACGCCGGGACCACGCTTCTGCGCACGGGTCAGAAGTTCAGCGGCGTGTACATGGTCACCTCCGGCAGCGTGGAGGTCTCGCGCCGCTCTCCCCAGGGGGACCGCGTGGAGCTCGAGGTGATCGGCCCCGGCATGAGCTTCGGCGAGATCGCCCTGGGCACCGAGCTGCGCTACCTCGTGAGCTTCACCGCGCTCACCCACGTGACCGCACGCCGACTCTCCCCCGAGGCCATCACGCGCATCGAGGAGCAGGACCCCGCCCTGGCCCTGCGCTGGTGGCGCGCGGTGAGCCAGCAGGCCATGCTGCGCCTCGAGGAGCGCTGGCGGCAGCAGGCCGGCGAGACGTACACCGCGGACTGAGCCGGGCGGCGTCGTGCGCGCCCCGGACGACGCCGCCCGCGCACCTGGTCTGGCCCGGTCGCCCGGCATGCACCGGAGCGCCCGGCCTGTGGGCGGGCGCCTGGTCTGCGCGGGTGCGTCCGACCTGCGCACGGGAGTGCGCGGCCTGCACGGGGCGCGGGGGCCCCACGGGCCCGACGGCGCCCGGGGTGCGCCCGCGCCACGGCCCACCGTCCGCGCCGGGGGACGTCCCCGGGCCGGTCGGACCGGACGACCCCGGGCGTACACTCGAGCGCATGTCCGAACGCCGCATGCACCACTCACCCGTGAAGTTCTCCCCCGAGAAGTTCGAGGCCCACGAGGGCGGGACGGACCCCGCGCGGGTCTCGGAGGCGGCGCACCTGGCGGCGCAGGCGCTCGTGTCCAGGGGGCGGCGCTCCCGCGACCCCGAGGTGCACGAACGTCTCGTGCGGCTCACGGACGAGCAGGGGCTGGACGGGATCGCCGAGATGTGGGCCGAGGCCCCGGCCGTCTCCCTCCCAGGAGCGCTGTGGCGGCTCTACGCGCTGCGCGCGGCGGCCCGCACCGATCCGCATCGCATGGGACGGTGGTTCGCCACGGGCCGCCACGCCGCCCAGGTCTCGAACGTGGTCGCGGGCGTGGCGGACCCTCCAGGCGCGGAGGAGATCTGCGACGTGGCGGACGTCATCCTCTCCGGGGCCTTCGACGGCGAGTTCGACGTGGCCCTCGAACGGTTCGCCGCGTTCTGCCGTGTGATCGCCGTGGGCCAGGAGCACACGCTGGACGCACCCGGGCTCACCGTGGACCGTCCGTGGGAGCGGATCCCCCGGCTGCTGCGCACCGCCGACGAGCTCGACGCCGCCGCGCGGGCCTGGCGCCACGGCCACCTCGAGTGACCGGCACCCACCGGGCGCCCAGGTGCCTCTTCCCGGCGGGCACGGTCCGGTGGCCGCGCCTTGGCCGGTGCGACACACCGTTGGTGATCGCCGGCGAGCGCGGCCCGGTGGGTGCGCTCCGGTTGGTGGGCCCCCGGGGGCCGGCGCTAAGATGATGAGCAGGTGTCGGGCCGTGGCAGCCCCGGGCTCCATCATTCAGCCGCTACGAGCGGCCTTCCGCCGAGAGGCGCTCCCGGTCCGGCACCGCTTCCTCACCGGTTCGTGGCGAATCCGACCGGTTAACCTTCGTTGGGTAGCATGACGCCGAAACTTCACGGTGCGTAACCCAAGGACGGACGGATGGCCTTTCGGATCTTCCCGGAGGACGAGCGGGTCACGGACCTGCTGGTCCAGATGAGCCGATGCGTCGTCACCGCGGTCGAGCAGCTCTCCGAGCACGTGGGGCAGGTGGACAAGGTCTGGGAGCAACCGCTCACGGACCTGCTGGAGACCGAGGACCGCTGCACCAACCTCTACTTCTCGCTGATGACCACCACTCGTTCCTCGTACGTGGTGCCCATCCCCCGCCAGGACGTCTACGTCCTGGGCCACTGGTTGCTGCGCTCCGTGCAGTGCCTCGTGGCGTGCGCCGAGCTGCACCGCCAGTACAAGGTGGAGCGCCCCAGCTCCCAGGCCACCGAGCAGCTGGCCGTGATCCAGCACATGGCCCACATGACCTGCAAGGCCATGGGGCGTCTCACCAGCATGGACGAGCTGGACGACTACTGGTTCGAGATGATGCGCCTCACCCGCCAGGCGGAGCGCACCCAGCGGGCGTACCGGGCCCGCCTCATGGAGGACTACAAGGCCGCCCAGGCGATCCGCCGCATGGACACCGCCCAGCAGCTCTTCGACGCCGCCCAGGCCCTGGGCCAGGTCTCCTCCGAGGTGGGCCGGATCCTCGTGGCGGAGTACTGACCCGTCATGACCGAGGTGCTGGCCTTCGCGGGCATCCTGCTGACGCTCGCGTTCACCGTGATCAACGGTTTCCACGACGCATCCAATGCCGTGGCACTGCCCGTGCGCTTCAACGCCCTCACACCGCGAGTGGCTCTGTGGATGGGGGCCGTGTTCAACCTCGTGGGTGCCCTCCTCGTGGGGATCGTGCTGACCGACATGATCACCTTCGAGATCCCCGTGCCCCTCAACGGCGTGGGGACGGTCGCCCTGATCTGCGCGCTGCTCAGCGCCATCGGCTGGGACCTGCTCACCTGGTGGTGGCGCATGCCCTCCTCCTCGACCGCGGCGATAGGCGGCGCCCTCGTGGGATCGCTGCTGGGCGCTCGTGCGGTGGGACTGTCCGGCGGCGACCTCTCCCTCGGTCCGTACCTCTCGTGGAACGTGGTGGCACCTCTCGTCGTGGCGCCGATCATCGCGTTCGTGCTCGCGTTCCTGCTGGTCATCCCCATGGTCCACCTGGTCAAGCACCAGTCCCCGGGCCGTGTGGGCTTCCGCGCGGGCGTGGTGCAGGCCACCGGCGCCGCCGCCATCCACTTCGGCCACGGGATCCAGCACGCCCGCCGCACCCTGTGGCTGCTGGTCCTGCTGCTGCTGATGGCCGGTGAGGGCGGCTCCCGGGACGGCATCCCCGTGTGGCTGAGCCTGCTCGTGGGCCTGTGCCTGGCGTTCGGCACCCTGCTGGGCGGCTGGCGCATCTCCTACACGCTGTCCTCCCGCGTGGTCTCCCTGGACCCGCTGCGCGGGGCGATCGCCCAGACCGTCTCCGGCACGCTGCTGTTCCTGGGCGCCTTCCTCTCCCCCATCCCGCTGTCGAGCTCGCAGACGAGCACCGCAGCCATCCTGGGCGCGGGCTCGGCCCAGAAGTTCCGCACCGTGTACCACTCCACCCTGGTGCGGGTCCTCGGCACGTGGCTGCTCACCGTGCCCGTGTGCGGCGTGGTCTCAGCGGTTCTCTTCCTCGCCGTGTCCCCGCTGATCCCCACCCCGGCCGGCTGACCCTCGCGCGCAGGTCCCGCGCACCAGTGTCCCGGCACGACGACGCCCGGCCCGCCACCGCGGTCAGCGGTGACGGGCCGGGCGGGCGCAGGAGGACGCGATCAGCCGAAGCGGCCGGAGACGTAGTCCTCGGTCTCTTTTTTCTGCGGGGTGTTGAAGATCTCGGAGGTCGGTGCGTACTCGATCAGGCGGCCGGGCTTGCCGGTGCCCTCGATGTTGAAGAACGCCGTCTTGTCCGAGACACGGGAGGCCTGCTGCATGTTGTGCGTCACGATGACCACCGTGTAGTCGGTCTTGATCTCGTTGATCAGGTCCTCGATGGCCAGGGTGGAGATGGGGTCCAGCGCGGAGCAGGGCTCATCCATGAGGATGACGTCCGGCTTGACCGCGATGGCACGGGCGATGCACAGACGCTGCTGCTGACCTCCGGAGAGCCCGGAGCCGGGCTTGCCCAGCCGGTCCTTGACCTCGTTCCAGAGGTTCGCGCCGCGCAGCGAGCTCTCCACCAGGTCGTCCGCCTCGCTGCTGGAGATCCGCTTGTTGTTGAGCTTCACTCCCGCCAGCACGTTGTCCCGGATGGACATGGTGGGGAACGGGTTGGGGCGCTGGAAGACCATGCCCACCATGGACCGCACGGTCACGGGGTCCACACCCTTGCCGTAGAGGTCGTCCCCGTCCAGGAGCACCTTGCCCTCGGCGTAGGCGCCGGGGATGACCTCGTGCATCCGGTTCAGGGTGCGCAGGAAGGTCGACTTGCCGCAGCCCGACGGGCCGATGAAGGCCGTGACGGAGCGGGGCTCGATGTTCATGCTGACGTCTTGGACCGCCAGGAAGTCGCCGTAGTAGACGTTGAGGTGATCGACGTCAATGCGTTTCGACATGGTTGCTTGTCCTTAGCTCAGGTGGGTCGGAAGATCAGCGGCCGGCGGTCTTGGGAGCGAACGCCCGGGCGACGAGGCGGGCCACGAGGTTCAGCAGCATCACGATCAGGATCAGGATCAAGGCCGCGGCCCAGGCTCGCTGCAGGGACGGATCCGGGTTCGTGGGCGACGTGGGGTTCATGATCTGGTAGTAGATGTACGTGGGCAGCGTGGTCATCCAGCCGGAGAACGAGTTCCAGTTGATGGCCGTGGCGAAGCCCGCCGTGACGAGCAGCGGCGCGGTCTCACCGATCACGCGGGCGATCGCGAGCGTCACGCCGGAGGCGATGCCCGAGATCGAGGTGGGGATGACCACCTTGAGGATGGTCCGCCACTTGCGCACACCCAGCGCGTAGGAGGCTTCACGCAGCTCGTTGGGAACGATCCGCAGCATCTCCTCGGTGTTCTTCACCACCGTGGGGATCATGAGCACGGTCAGGGCCACGGCGGCCACGAAGCCGGTACGGGTGGACGGGCCGAAGATCAGCCCGAACAGCGCGGCGGCGAACAGGCCGGCCACGATGGACGGGATGCCCGTCATGACGTCCACGAAGAACGTGATGGCCTTGCCGAGCCAGCCTCCGCGAGAGTACTCCACCAGGTAGATGGCCGTGAGCAGGCCCACCGGGACGGACATCAGGGTGGCCCAGAAAGTGATGGACACGGTGCCCACGATCGCGTGGTAGGCACCGCCGACCACGTCGCCGGAGGTCTTGGCCTGGTTGTCCTGGAACCCGGTGACCCCGTTCATGGACGTGGTCAGGAAGTCCGCGCTGAGACCGGGCAGGCCGTTGGCCAGCACGGTCCAGATCACCGACACCAGCGGGATCACGGCCAGCACGAAGGCGCCGTAGACCAGGAAGGTCATCATGGAGTCCGCACCGGAGCGGCGGCCCTCGATGAGGCCGACGGCCAGGGGCCCCGCGATCAGGAAGATCACGGCGGCGAACAGTGCCCACAGGGCGATGCTGAAGCCCACCAGGGCTGCGATGGCGGCCCCCGCCACCACGGCACCCAGGCCGATGGCCGGGACCAGCCACCCGGGGCGCTGCCCGCGGGTCAGTTTGGACTGCCGGACGGGTGAGACGCCCGGAGAGTTCGTGGTCGATGACATCAGTTGGCCCCCGAGAATTCCTTGTAGCGAGCGATGATGGCACGGGCGATCATGTTGACCACCAGGGTGATGAGGAACAGCACGAGGCCGGCGGCAATCAGCTCGGACAGCCGCAGTCCGTAGGCCTCGGGGAAGTTCAGGGCGATCTCCGCGGCGATGGTCTGGTTGCCGGACTTGATGAGCGAGGCGATCATCGGGCCCGAGGAGAGCACGAGGGCCACGGCCATCGTCTCACCGAGCGCGCGCCCCAGGGCCAGCATCACGGAGGAGATGATGCCCGGACGGGCGAACGGCAGGACGGACATCCGCACCATCTCCCACCGGGTGGCCCCCAGTGCGAGCGCAGCCTCCTCGTGGAGCTTGGGCGTCTGCGTGAAGATCTCGCGGGACATGGAGGTGATGATCGGCAGGATCATGATGGCCAGCACCACACCTGCGGTGAGCATCGTCTTGCCGGTCTGCGAGGCGGGGCCGGCGAAGAACGGGATGAATCCCAGGTGCTCCGCGAGCCAGTTGTACAGCGTCACCATCGCGGGGGCCAGCACCGTGGCACCCCACGCGCCGAAGATCACGGAGGGGATCGCGGCCAGGAGGTCGATCACGTAGCCCACCGGCTTGGAAACCCTCGCGGGCGCGTAGTGGGAAATGTACAGGGCCACCAGGATCCCGATCGGTGTGGCGATCAGCAGCGCGATGACGGACGAGATGATCGTGCCGACGACCAGGGGACCGATGTAGGCGCCGAAGCCCTTTCCACCGGTGATGTCCTCGGGTGCGGCGGTGAATGTGGGCACGGCCTGCAGGAACAGGAAGATCGCCACGGCCGCCAGGACCACGAAGATCAGGATGCCGGCGGCCAGGCTGAGCCCGGAGAAGATGGAGTCCCCGGCACGACCGGCCGAGGAGGACTTCGACTCCGGTTTCTGTGTGCTGACGGTGGTGGACATGGACCAGTCCCTTCGTTCAGGTGTGGTGCGAGCTGGGCGGTGGCCACCGCCCAGCGTAGGACGTGGCGGCGGTCGACGACCTCGTGCGCGAGTGCGGCGTCGGCGCGCTCAACGCACCGACGCCGCACTCGAGGGTCCTCGGGCCGGATCAGCCCTTGGCGGAGATGGTGTCCACGGCGGCCTGGGTCTGCTTGCGCAGGGACTCGGACAGCGGGGCGGAGCCGGAGGAGTCCGCAGCCGCCTTCTGGCCCTCCTCGGAGACCACGTAGGTCTCGAAGGCCTTCACGAGGTCGGCGGTCTCCTTGGAGTCGTACTGGGCGCACACGATGTGGTAGGACACCAGCACCAGCGGGTAGGCGCCGGCCTCCTTGGTGTCGCGGGCGATCTCGATCGCCATGTCGTGCTCGCCGCGGCCCTCGACCTGCTTGGAGACCTCCACGGCCTTTGCCGCGGCCTCGGGCGAGTGCTTGACGTACTCCTCGCCCACCTTGATGGCGGCGGTGCCGAGGTCACCCACGGCGGAGGAGTCAGCGTACGTGATGGCGCCCTCGGTGCCGGAGGTCGTGGTGACCACACCGGAGGTGCCCTTGTTGTTCTCCGCGGCGTACTTGGAGGGCCAGGCCTGGTCCGGCTCGTCGGTCCAGTCCTTGGGAGCGGCCTGGCTGAGGTAGTCGGTGAAGTTCTCGGTGGTGCCCGAGTCGTCGCTGCGGTGCACCACGGTGATCGCGGTCTCCGGCAGGTCGGCGTCCGGGTTCTGCTTCTTGATCTCCTCGGCGTTCCACTTCTTGATCTCGCCCTTGAAGATCTTGGCGATGGTGGGGGCGTCCAGGTTCAGGCTCTCCACGCCGGGCAGGTTGAACGCCACGGAGATCGGGGAGATGTACACGGGCAGGTCCATGGCCCCGGCGTCGCCGCACTGCTTCTTGGCGTCCGGGATCTCCTTCTCGGAGAGGTAGGCGTCCGAGCCGGCGAAGTTCGCGCCGCCAGCGAGGAACGCCTCGCGGCCCGCGCCGGAGCCGTCCGGGGAGTACTGCACCGTGGCGCCGCTGTTGGAGGACTGGAAGCCGTTCTGCCAGGCGGTCATGGCGGCCTGCTGGGAGGAGGCACCGATGCCGGTCAGGGTGCCGGAGACACCGCTGCTCTCGCCGCCACCGCCACCGCTCTCGCCGGTGGGGTTGTCGGAACCGCAAGCGGTCAGGGCGAGGGCGCCAATGGCCAGGATTGCGGCCGAGCGGCCGACGTTCGAAACCTTCACTGTTTCTCCTTCGAAAACGGTTGCCGGCGATTCCGGCGGCGTGTGGCGTCGCAGCCCGACGCCCATCTCCGCTGCGTGCGCAGCGTGCCCGCGGATCACGGTAGGGAGCAGATGTTGCCAGATTCAGCCAAGAAGGTGAACGGACGATTAACAACGCCGGGGGATGCCGGAACCGACTCCACCCCGTGGCACCGGGTGGCGCCAGAGCGGGGTCCGGTCCCGCCTAAGATGGCGTCATGGCGTCCTCGGAAGCAGCACTCCCCCGCTCCCGGACCCGCCGTGCCGCGGACCTCGTGTGGCAGCGCTGCCGCACGGGCTGGGACCGCATGACGTCCGGCCTGTTCCAGGCCGTGCAGATGACCGTGGCCGCGGTGGGCGCCTACATCATCGCGGAACGGGTGCTGGGCCACCACGGCCCCATCTTCGCGGCCACGGCCGCCCTCGTGTCCCTGGGCTACGCCAAGGGCGGGCTGCGCTACCGCCGGGTGCTGGAGGTCTCGGTCGGCTGCACGCTCGGAATCATCATGGGGGACCTGCTCATCCACGTGCTGGGCCCCGGGGAGTGGCAGGCGGCCGTGGTGCTGCTGATCTCGCTGCTGCTGGCCCGCTTCCTGGACAACGGCGCGATCTTCACCACGCAGATGGGCCTGCAGTCCGTGCTCGTGGTGCTGCTGCCGCCATCCCAGGACGGTGTGTTCGCCCGTTCCCTGGACGCCGTGGTGGGCTGCCTGTGCGCCCTGGTGCTCGCGTACGTGGTGCCCAGGGACCCGCGCCGGGAGCCGCGACAGGACCTCACCGTCCTCATCACCGAGTTCACCCGGATGCTCTCCGACTGCTCCCGCGCCGTGGCGGACACCGACTCGCAGCTGGCCTGGCACGCACTCGTGCGCGGACGCCAGACCCAGCCGCTCGTGGACTCCGTGCGCACCGGCCTGACAGGCTCCAAGGAGATCGCCCACGCCTCCCCCATCTACCGGCGCCACCGGCAGGAGATCGACGAGCTCAGCGCGAGCATCCGCTACCTGGACCTCGCGGTGCGCAACTCCCGCGTCTTCGCACGCAGGCTCGCCTCGGTGCTCAACCGTGTGACCCTGGCCGACGCCGCCGTCGAGTCCCTCTCCGAGGCCCTCGCAGACCTCTCCGACGCGGTGCTGAGCTACGGCCACGCCCTGCGCGAGAGCCACGCCCAGAGCCGTGAGAGCTACCTGCGCCAGACCCGCAACGAGCTCTTCTCCGTGGCGGAGCGGCTGTCCCCCGCGCAGATGGGCATCCGCACCATGGAGGGCGAGGCTCTCGTGCTGCTGCTGCGCCCCATGGTCGTGGACCTGCTGGAGGCCGCGGGCGTCTCCCACGAGACCGCGGCCAAGCACCTGCCGCCCCTCGAGCGCTGCTGATTCGGCGCACGACGCCGCCCGCTCACCTCCCGCCGACCAGGCCCGCGGAGCGGCGTCGTGCGCCGGAACGCTGTGCGCGTCGGAACGGGGACCTACCGTGTGGGCATGGCCACAAAGACCCGCAAGCAGTCCACCGTCTACCGCTGCACCGAGTGCGGCTGGACCACGGCCAAGTGGGTGGGCCGGTGCGGCGAGTGCCAGGCCTGGGGCACCGTCCAGGAGATGGGCGCGGAGCAGGAGCACGGCCGCACCAGGGCCGCGGCGGCCGTGACCACCCCGGCGCAGCCGATCGCCCGGGTGGACTCCTCGCTGGCGCAGTTCACCCCCACCCGTGTGGAGGAGCTGGACCGCGTGCTGGGCGGGGGTCTCGTGCCCGGCGCGGTCATCCTGCTCGCGGGAGAACCGGGTGTGGGAAAGTCCACCCTGCTGCTGGACGCGGCCGCCAAGGTGGCCGGCGGGGACACGCCCCGCACCGTCCTGTACGTCACGGGCGAGGAGTCGGCGGCGCAGGTCAAGCTGCGCGCCGAACGGATCGGTGCCATCTCCGAGACCCTCTACCTCACGGCGGAGTCCGACCTCTCCGTGGCCCTCGCCCACGTGGCGCAGCTGGAGCCGGACCTGCTGGTCGTGGACTCCGTCCAGACGCTCGCGAGCCCGGAGATCGAGGGATCCGCCGGCGGCGTGAGCCAGGTGCGGGAGGTCGCCGCGAGCCTGATCCACGCCGCGAAGACCAGGAACATGACCACTCTGCTGGTGGGCCACGTGACCAAGGAGGGTTCGATCGCGGGGCCCCGGTTGCTGGAGCACCTGGTGGACGTGGTGTGCCAGTTCGAGGGGGAGAAGCACTCGCGCATCCGGCTGCTGCGCGCCGTGAAGAACAGGTTCGGACCCACGGACGAGGTCGGGTGCTTCGACTTGGAGGAGAACGGCATCCGCTCCGTCTCCGACCCCTCGGGACTGTTCGTCTCGCGCACCCCCGTGCCCGTGGCGGGCACGTGTCTGAGCGTCACGGTGGAGGGGCGCAGACCGCTGCTGGCCGAGGTCCAGGCGCTGCTGGACACCTCCAGCACCGCTCAGCCACGCCGCGCCACGTCCGGGCTGGACGGCTCCCGCGTGGCCATGCTGCTGGCCGTGCTGCAGCGCCGGGCGGGCCTCGCCCTCGCCTCCCTGGACTGCTACGTCTCCACCGTGGGCGGGGTGCGCCTCACGGAGCCCGCCACCGATCTCGCGGTGTGCATGGCCCTGGCCTCCGCGGCCCAGGACCGCCCGCTGCCCCAGCGCCTCGTGTGCTTCGGGGAGATCGGCCTGGCCGGGGAGGTGCGGCCGGTGCCCGAGATCAACCGACGCATCCAGGAGGTCGCGCGCCTCGGGTTCACCCACGCCGTGGTGCCGGCCTCCCCCACCGGCCCGGGGAAGATCCCCGCGGGGTTCTCGGTGCGCGAAGTGACCACCGTGGGGCAGGCCCTGGAGCTGCTGTTCCCGGCGCGCCCGGACTGAGGCGCCGGGGTCGGCTGTCCGGCGTCCCCCCGTGCCGCGCGTCCCCCGTGCCGCACGCCGCCGTGCAGCGCGCCAGTGCCGCGCGCGGTGCCGCCGCGCGTCCCCGCCCCGACCCTAGAATGAGCCCGTGGCCAAAACTCGCGAAACCTCCCTGCGCAGGACCCTCGCCAGGGTCGCCCCCGGCACGGAGCTGCGCACCGGCCTCGAACGCATCCTGCGCGGACGCACCGGAGCCCTGATCGTGCTCGGATTCGACCGCTCGGTGGAGTCCCTGTGCTCCGGGGGATTCGACATCGACACCGACTTCACCCCCACCAAGCTGCGCGAGCTCGCCAAGATGGACGGCGCGATCGTGTGCGACAAGGACGCCACCCGCATCCTGAAGGCCGGCGTGCAGCTCATGCCGGACGCGGACATCACCACGCTGGAGTCCGGAACCCGGCACCGCTCCGCAGAGCGCACCGCCAAGCAGACCGGGGTGCCGGTCATCTCCGTGAGCCAGTCCATGAACGTGATCACCATCTACAAGAACGAGGAGCGCTACGTCATCGAGGGCTCCCAGGCCATCATGGCCCGGGCCAGCCAGGCCCTGCAGACCCTCGAGCACTACAGCAACCGGCTCGAACAGGTGCTGGGCAGCCTCTCGGCGCTGGAGATCGAGGCCGCGGTCACCATCCGGGACGTGGCCCTGACGCTGCAGCGCATGGAGATGGTGCGCCGGATCTCGGAGGAGATCGGCTGGTACGTGCTGGAGCTCGGCACGGACGGCCGGCTGATCTCCCTCCAGCTGGAGGAGCTCACCGCCGGCAACGGCCCGGGCCCGGACGTGGTGCTGCGCGACTACCTCCCCGAGGGCACAGACGCGGAGGCCCTGGCACAGTCCCTGGCCGCGCTCGCCGAGCTCTCCTCCGTGGACCTCATCGACCTGCAGAAGGTCGCGGTGGCCGCAGGACTCACGGGTCCCCAGGGCACCCTGGAGACGGACCTGCACCCGCACGGGTACCGCCTGCTGGAGGGCATCAAGTCCATGCCCGGCGCGGTGGCCAAGCGACTGGTCGCCCAGTTCGACGGGCTGCAGTCGCTCATGGCGGCAAACCTGGAGGACCTGATGTCCGTGGAGGGCATCGGCGAGCAGCGCGCCCGCACGGTGCGGGAGTCCCTGTCCCGGATGGCGGAGACCAGCCTGCTGGACCGGTTCATGTGAACCGGGCGCGGCCCCCGAGGGTGCCGCGCTACTGCAGCACGAAGGCGGCCTGCTCGCTGGTGGTCTCTCCCAGGGACACCGCCAGGTTGTAGTACCCGGCGAGTGCCTTCGGCTGTCCCGCGGGGCAGCCCTCCGCGGTGCGCACGCGGTTCCAGGTGAGGTTGGAGGTCTCCTTCTGCCCGGGGGCCAGGGTGACCTTGCGGTCCTCGCCGCCCGCGGCGCAGTGCCGGGAGTCGAACACGGTGTCCGCGCCGGAGGTGACCACGAACGCCATCAGCTTGGTCCCGGCATTGACCGTGCAGGGCTGCTCGCCCGTGTTCTCCAGGGTCATGGTGAGGACCGGTTCCTCCTCCCCCGCGTAGCTCTCCTTGCTCGTGGAGGCCCTCACGGAAAGGTCCGCCTGGCACTCGGCGGCCGCCGTGCTCGAGGCACTCGGGCCGGCCGAGCCACCGGGCGATGCCGAGCCGGAGGGGCTCGGGCGCGGCGTGAAGTCCGCGAACTTCTGCGCCGGATCCGCGCTCACCTGCGGGGAGGTGGCCGGCTCCTGTGCCGTGGCCGGGGCGTCGTCGGGCGCGTCTCCCGCGCCGGTGACCGCACGCACCCCCTTCGTGACGCCCCAGACCAGCAGAAGCAGGAGCAGGACGACGACGCCCAGCGCCACCAGGCGGCGTCGCCGGTAGACGTGCTGCGGGAGCCTGGCCTCGGTGTCCTCGTGGTCGGCGGGGGAAGCAGGAGGATCGTGCCGATCGGAACCGTGGGAAGCCATGCGCTCCAGGCTACCGTGGTCCGTGATGAACTCGAGTGCCGAAACCCATGGACAGCCCGCCACCCACCACGTCCGCCAGGCGGTGCTCCGGTGGTACCGCGCGAACGCGCGCGAGCTGCCGTGGCGCGCGGCCGAGCGCACCCCGTGGGGCGTGATGGTCAGCGAGATCATGCTCCAGCAGACCCCCGTGGCGCGGGTGCTGCCCGTGTGGCGGCGGTGGCTGGAGCGCTGGCCCATCCCGGGTGACCTCGCGGGGGCCGCGCCGGCGGACGTGGTGCGCGAGTGGGACAGGCTGGGCTACCCGCGGCGAGCACTGCGTCTGCACGCGGCCGCCCAGAAGATCCGGGACGAACACGGCGGGCGGGTGCCCGGCGACCACGCCGAGCTGCTCGCCCTGCCCGGCATCGGGACCTACACCGCCGCGGCCGTGGCCGTGTTCGCCTTCGGGCAGCGCCACACAGTGGTGGACACCAACATCCGCCGTGTGGAGGCCCGGCTGTTCTCGGGCCGCGCGCTTCCCTCACGCTCCCTGACCGCCGCGGAGACGAGGCTCGCGGACTGGCTGCTCCCCGAGGACGTGGCCGAGTCCGTTGCGTGGAACCAGGCCGTGATGGAGCTGGGCGCACTGGTGTGCACCGCCCGCGCCCCGCGCTGCGGGCAGTGCCCCGTGCGGGACGCGTGCGCGTGGGTGGCCGCAGGCAGTCCTCCTGCTGAGGAGACGCCCCGCGGGCAGTCGTGGCACGGGACGGACCGGCAGGTCCGGGGCGCCGTCATGGCCGTGCTGAGGGCCGCCACCGCTCCGGTGCCGGAGGCCCTCCTGCTCACGGACCTCGCGGGCTCGGAGCAGCTGGCGTCCGAGCACCAGGCGCCACCCGCCGTGGTGGTGGACGAGCTGAAGGCCCTGTGGCGGCTGCCGGCCCCGCCGGAGCAGCGCCGTCGTGCCCTGGCCGGCCTGCTGACCGACGGTCTCGCGGCCGCGGACGACGCCGGGGTCAGCCTTCCGGTGTGAGCTGCCGGATCATCCGGGTGTTGCCCAGCGTGTTGGGCTTCACCCGCGCGAGGTCCAGGAACTCCGCGACGCCCTCGTCGTGCGAGCGCAGCAGCTCCGCGAACACCTCCGCGGGAATGGTCTCCTGGTTGGCCATGACCTCGAAACCGTGGGCGGCGAAGAACCCCACCTCGAACGTGAGGCAGAAGACCCGGCTCACCCCCAGCCGTTCCGCCCGGGACAGCAGTTCGCGCAGCATCCGCCCGCCCACACCGTGGCCGCGCGCGGCCGGTGACGTGGCGAGCGTGCGCACCTCCGCGAGGTCCTCCCACATCACGTGCAGCGCGCCGCAGCCCACCAGCGCCCCGGACTCGTCCTCCGCGACCACGAACTCCTGGATGCTCTCGTAGTAGGTCACGGTGTCCTTGGTGATGAGGATGCGCTCCGTGGCCATGGGGGCCACGAGCTCCTTGATCCCGTGGACGTCCGACGTGCGGGCTGGGCGGATGCGGATCTCGGTCATGGCCACGACTGTACGCGGGCCGACCGCGCCCCCCGGGACGCGAGCGGGCGGCGTCGCGAACCGCTGTGGTTCACGACGCCGCCCGCCGGCAGCTTCCGGGGCCCGCCCGGGCCGGGGTGGGTCAGGCCTGCGCCTGGGCCGCTCCCCCGCCCGTGTCCCCGCCGGTGTGCGGCGAGCGCGGGACGTCCTTGCCGGACGTGCTGTCGTCGTTGTCCGTCAGGGTGGGGGTGTTCTCGATCTCCGCGATCTCCTCGTCGGAGAGCTCCGACATGGGAGTGGAGGAGAAGGTGAACGAGGCGTCGTCACCCTCGCCCTCGACGCCCACGGTGATCTTCTCGCCGGAGGCGATCTCACCGAACAGGATCCGCTCCGAGAGCTGGTCCTCGATCTCGCGCTGCATGGTGCGGCGCAGCGGGCGGGCGCCCATGGCGGGGTCGTACCCCTTCTTGGCCACCAGTTTCTTGGCCTCGTCCGTGAGCGTGATGGACATGTCCTGCTCGCGCAGCCGCTGCTGCAGCCGCGCCACGAACAGGTCCACGATCTGCACGATCTCGGACTCGCTCAGCTGCGGGAACACGATGATCTCGTCCACGCGGTTGAGGAACTCCGGACGGAAGTGCTCCTTGAGCTCCTCCTGCACCTTGGCCTGCATGCGGTCGTAGGAGGTGGCGGCGTCCCCGCTGGCCTGGAAGCCCACGGGAACCGTGCGGGAGATGTCCCGGGTGCCCAGGTTGGTGGTCATGATGATCACCGTGTTCTTGAAATCCACCACGCGGCCCTGCGAGTCGGTCAGGCGGCCGTCCTCGAGGATCTGCAGCAGGGAGTTGAACAGGTCCTGGTGGGCCTTCTCCACCTCGTCGAAGAGCACCACGGAGAACGGCTTGCGACGGACCTTCTCCGTCAGCTGGCCGCCCTCCTCGTAACCCACGTAGCCGGGAGGGGCACCGAAGAGCCGGGAGACCGTGTGCTTCTCCTGGTACTCGGACATGTCCAGGGTGATCAGGGCGTCCTCGTCACCGAAGAGGAACTCCGCGAGCGCCTTGGCCAGCTCGGTCTTGCCCACGCCGGTGGGCCCGGCGAAGATGAACGAGCCACCGGGACGGCGGGGATCCTTCAGACCGGCGCGCGTGCGGCGGATGGAGCGGGAAAGGGCCTTGATGGCCTCGTTCTGCCCGATGACGCGCTTGTGCAGCTCGTCCTCCATGTGCAGCAGACGCCCGGACTCCTCCTCGGAGAGCTTGTAGACCGGCACACCCGTGGACGCCGAGAGCACGTCCGAGATGACCTCGGGGGTGACCTCGGAGATCTGGTCGTCGCCCTCGCGCCAGGCCTTGTCCTTCTCGTCCCGCTCGGCAATGAGCTTCTGCTCGGTGTCACGCAGGGACGCGGCCTTCTCGTAGTCCTGGCCCTCGATCGCGGCTTCCTTGGCGGTCTTGGTCTCCGCGATCTTCTCGTCCAGCGCCTTGATCTCCGGCGGGGCGGTCATGCGCTTGATGCGCAGGCGGGCACCGGCCTCGTCGATCAGGTCGATGGCCTTGTCCGGCAGGAACCGGTCGGAGACGTAGCGCGCGGACATGTGCACCGCGGCCTCCAGGGCGTCGTCCGAGATGGACACGCGGTGGTGCGCCTCGTACTTGTCGCGCAGCCCCTTGAGGATCTCCACGGCGTGGGCCTCGGAGGGCTCGTCCACCTGGATGGGCTGGAAGCGACGCTCCAGGGCGGCGTCCTTCTCGATGTGCTTGCGGTACTCGTCCAGGGTGGTGGCGCCGATGGTCTGCAGCTCACCGCGGGCCAGCATGGGCTTGAGGATCGAGGCGGCGTCGATCGCGCCCTCGGCGGCACCGGCACCCACGAGGGTGTGGATCTCGTCGATGAACAGGATGATGTCCCCGCGGGTGCGGATCTCCTTGAGCACCTTCTTCAGGCGCTCCTCGAAGTCACCGCGGTAGCGAGAACCCGCCACCAGGGAGCCGAGGTCCAGCGTGTAGAGCTGCTTGTCCTTCAGGGTCTCCGGGACGTCTCCGCGGACGATGGCCTGCGCGAGGCCCTCCACCACGGCGGTCTTGCCCACGCCGGGCTCGCCGATCAGCACGGGGTTGTTCTTGGTGCGTCGCGAGAGCACCTGCATCACGCGCTCCATCTCGCGGTAGCGCCCGATCACCGGGTCCAGCTTGGACTCGCGAGCCGCCGCCGTGAGGTTGCGCCCGAACTGGTCCAGCACGGCGGAACCGGCCGGGGTTCCCTCGGCACGTCCACCGCCGCCGACGCCGGCCGCTTCCTTCTCGCCGCCGGAGTTCCCGGACTGGTAGCCCGAGATCAGCTCGAGCACCGTGGCCCTCACCTTGGCCGGGTCCGCGCCGAGCTTCACGAGCACCTGGGAGGCCACACCCTCACCCGCGCGGATGATGCCCAGCAGGATGTGCTCGGTGCCGATGTAGTTGTGGCCCAGCTGCAGGGCCTCGCGCAGCGAGTGCTCCAGCACCTTCTTGGCGCGCGGCGTGAACGGGATGTGGCCCGAGGGCGCCTGCTGGCCCGGGCCGATGATGTCCTGGACCTGCTCGCGCGCGGCGCTCAGGGTGATGCCCATGGACTCGAGGGCCTTGGCGGCGACGCCCTCCCCCTCGTGGATCAGACCGAGCAGCAGGTGCTCGGTGCCGATGTAGTTGTGGTTGAGCATCCTGGCCTCTTCCTGGGCCAGCACGACCACCCGGCGGGCACGGTCGGTGAAGCGTTCGAACATGGATACTCCTTCATTGATCTCTGCCCACGATGCTAGGCACCGCAATGGCCGCCATGGGCACTGTTCGCCACTGGCGCACGGTGCTCGGCCGGGGGCGAAATCGCCCTTCCACCCCCGGCCCCGGGGGTTCCGCAGCCCGATCCCGGCACGAACGTCGACGGCCGGGGCACACCAGATCTGGTGTGCCCCGGCCGTCGTGGAAAGGGCCCCGAGTCGTTCGCCGGGGACCCGGGCGCGGGGCCCGGTGGGAGAGCTCTTCCCGCCGGTGCGCCCGGCGTGCGGCTCAGCTGCTGTGGGCCGCGTAGTACTTGTCCTGGATGTCCTGGTGGATGCGCCCGCGGTCCGAGACCTGCAGGCCCTGCTCCTTGGCCCACGCCCGGATCTTCGGGGTCTCGGGGTTGCCCGAGCGGCTGGGCCGCGTGGTGGTGGTCGCACTGCGGCCGGTCTTGGCGGTGGCGCGGCGACCCGCGGAGATGAAGGGACGCAGTGCGTCGCGCAGCTTGGTGGCGTTCTCCGAGCTCAGGTCGATCTCGTACTGGCCGCCGTCGAGGCCGAAACGCACGGTCTCGTGGGCCTCTCCGCCGTCGATGTCGTCTTCCAGGATGATTTTCACGGTCTGAGCCATGGTCAGCTCCTCCAAACGCCCCGCGGGCTGCATAGGTCTTTTGTTCGTGTGCAAAGATATGTGGTCCGTGCGGAGATTCCCCGGGCATTCGCGCGATGTGCCCGATCAATGCCCCAGCGCGACACCCTGGATCAGACGGTTATCGCGGATCCTGGAACAGAATTCATCTCCGAATCACGTGGCCCATCATGGCACGCAATTCCTGAATTGTCATCACGGGCTATTCCGCAGGATTCCGGTCTTCCGCCGAATCACGAATGGGAATGCTGTGCCGCAGCCCCAGACCCCTCTGCTGACGGGGATTCTCCTCCTGGTGGCCGAAGGGCGTCCTGTCACCCTCGCGCTCCCGGACGGCCTGGTACCAGCGCTCGGCATCCGCCTGCGCCTCGCCCTGCGCAGACCGCTCGGCGCGGTCCCCCCGAAGCAACCACCTCATGATCAGGTAGAACACCAGACCCACGCCCAGCGAGGGCAAAAAGACCGCCACGTATTCCATGATGCAGATCATCCTCTCCGGGACTGTGCGAATGCTGTGCGGAGGATTCCGCGGGTCCGGCTCACTCCGGCTTCATCAACGGGAACAGAATGGTCTCCCGGATTCCGAGGTTCGTGAAGAGCATGATCAGGCGGTCGAGACCGAGGCCCAGACCACCCATGGGGGGCGCACCGTGCTCCAGGGCCCGCAGGAAGTCCTCGTCCAGCTGCATGGCCTCGTCGTCCCCGGCCGCGGAGAGCAGCGACTGCTCCGTGAGCCGCTCCCGCTGCACCACGGGGTCGATGAGCTCGGAGAACGCCGTTCCGCGCTCCATGCCGCCGATGATGAGGTCCCAGGCCTCGATCAGCCCGGGCTTCTCGCGGTGCGGGCGGGCCAGCGGCTGGGCCGCCGGCGGGTAGTCGTAGACGAACGTGGGCTGGATGAGGGTGGGCTCCACGATCTCCTCGAAGAGCTCCATCACGAGCTTCTGCTCGTCCCACGCGGGGTTGACCGGGATCTCCCGCTCCGCGGCCAGGGCCCGCAGCTGCTCCGCGGGAGCCTCCGGGGTGATCTCCTGCCCCACGGCCTCGGACAGGCCCGGGTACACGGAGACCCACTGCCATTCACCGAACAGTTCGATGCGCCCCTGCGGTGTGTCGATGCCCTCGACGCCCAGCTGCCGGGCGCACTCCTGGATGATCTCGCGGATCCGGTCCGCCATGACGAACTGGTCCGCGTAGGCCTCGTACGCCTCCAGGGTGGTGAACTCCGGGCTGTGGGAGGAGTCCACACCCTCGTTGCGGAACACGCGGCCGATCTCGAACACCCGGTCGATGCCGCCCACGACCGCGCGCTTGAGGAAGAGCTCGGTGGCGATGCGCAGGGTCATGTCCTGGTCGAAGGCGTTGAGGTGGGTCTCGAAGGGACGCGCGGCCGCTCCGCCGTGGACGAGCTGCAGCATGGGCGTCTCGATCTCCACGTATCCCTGCTCCTCCATCACGCGGCGCACGGTGCGGGTGATCAGGGAGCGGGTCAGGACGACGTCGCGGGCCTCCTGGCGCACGATGAGGTCCAGGTAGCGCTGGCGCACCCGGGTCTCCTCGTTGAGCTCCTTGTGCATGGTGGGCAGGGGGCGCAGCGCCTTGGACGCCATGGTCCAGGAGCCCGCCATCACGGACAGCTCACCGCGCCGGGAGCTGATGACGTTGCCGGTGACCGCCACGAAGTCCCCGAGGTCCACGAGGGCCTTCCACTGCGCGAGGGAGTCCTCCCCCACGTTCGCCTTGGACAGCATGACCTGCAGCCGGGTGCCGTCCCCCTCCTGCAGGGTCCCGAAGCACAGCTTGCCGGTGTTGCGCACGTGCACCACACGCCCGGCCACGGTCACGCGGTGCTCGGTCTCCTCCCCCGCCTCGAGGTGGGCGAACTGCTCGCGCACGTGCGCGAGGGTGTCCGTGCGCCCCACGCCCACCGGGTACGGCGCCATTCCGGCGTCCGCGGCCGCCTGTCGCTTGGCGGCGCGCACGGCCATCTGGTCGTTGAGCTCGTGCGCGCTCAGCTCCGGATCGGTGCTGGCGGGCTGGGCGGGAACGGTGGTTTCAGGCTGCTCGGTCACAGTGGACCAGGATACCGGTAGCGCTCAGATCCGCATGTTGTCGATGAGCCGGGTGGGACCGACCCACGCGGCCACGAGGGCCAGCACCCCGGGCTCCGGCGCGACGAACTCGAGAGTGCGCGGGTCCACGGTCTCGAGGTAGTCCAGGGAGACCTCCGGTTCCGCGTCCACACGCTGACGGGCCTGCTCCAGGGTGAGTTCCCCGGCCGCGAGGGCGCGCAGGGTGCTGTGCAGCACGAGAGCGTGCTCCGCCTGCTCCTCGGAGAGGTACTGGTTGCGCGAGGACAGGGCGAGGCCCCGTTCCGAGCGGACGATGGGCACCGGGCGGATCTCCACGCGGTGATCGAAATCACGGGCCATGCGCTGCATGAGCAGCAGCTGCTGGGCGTCCTTCTCACCGAAGTACGCCCGGAAAGGGGTTCCGGGCCCGGGCGCCATGATGGTGAACAGCTTGTTCACCACGGTCAGGGCGCCGTCGAAGTGTCCGGGGCGAGTGGCCCCCTCGAGGACTCCTCCCGCGGCGCCGGACGTCACCGAGACCACGGGGACACCGTCCGGGTACATCTCCTGCACGTCCGGGGCGAACACGAGGTCCACGCCCACCTCCGCGAGCAGGGCGAGGTCCTGTTCCAGCTGCCGGGGGTAGCTCTCGAAGTCCTCCCCCGGTCCGAACTGCAACGGGTTGACGAACACGGACACGACCGCGAGGTCGTTCTCGTCCCGCGCCCGCCGCGCCAGCTGCACGTGCCCGTGGTGCAGCGCCCCCATGGTGGGCAGCAAACCCACGCTGCGGGCGCCCCGCGCCACGCGGGACTCGATCTGTTCGCGCACCTGCGCAATGGACGTGCACACCAGGGGTCCGGTGCTGCTCACTGCTCCTCCTCGATCGCCGCCATGACGGCTCGGTAGCTCGTCTCGTCCAGTCTGCCCGACGCCGCCGCCCGCCGGGCCGTCTGCCTCGCCAGGGCGCGGTAGCCGGCCAGCAGCTGCCGGGCGGCGTCGTGGTCGGCGTTCCCGGTGGGGCCCGCGGCGTCGTGGTCGGCGCTGCCAACGGGGCCCGCGGCGTCGTGCCCGGCCCTGGCACCGCCGCCCGCCAGTTCCCGCAGCGCGGCCACGTGCGCGGCCACCGTGGTGACGTCACCGCGGGCCACGGGACCCGTGAGGGCGTTCTCCCCGGAGGCCAGGGCGTTGTCCACCGTGGCGCGCACGAGCGGGCCCAGCACGCGGTCCGGGTGCTCCACCCCGATCTCCCCGAGCAGCTGCATGGACTCTCCCAGAACCGTCATCACGTGGTTCGAGCCGTGGGCGAGCGCCGCGTGGTAGAGCGGGCGGTCCGCCTCCGCGACCACCACCGGCTCGGCTCCCATCTCCACCACGAGGGCCTGGGCGATGGGCAGCACGGGTGCCGCGGCGGTGACCCCGAAGCTGCAGTCCGCGAGGCGCTGCAGGTCGAGGCTGAGCCCCGTGAAGGTCATGGCGGGATGCACGGCGAGCCCGATGCCACCGGCCGCCCGGACGGGTTCCAGGACGCCCGTGCCGTGGCGGCCCGCCGTGTGGACCACGAGCTGGCCCGGCTGCCACGCACCGGTGGCCGCGAGCCCGCTCACCAGACCGGGAAGCTGGTCGTCCGGCACGGCGAGCAGGACCAGCTCGCTGCGCTCCACGATGCTCTGCACGTCCAGCACGGGAACGTCCGGGAGCAGGGTCGCGGCGCGTTCGCGGCTGGCCTCCGACGACGCGTGCACACCCACCACGGCGTGGCCCGCGCCCCGCAACGCCGCACCGAGCACGGCACCGACCCTGCCCGCGCTGATGACGCCCACGCCGAGACGGCCGGGACGGTGACTGGGTTGGGACACGCGGGAACTCCTCACAGGGGGACGACGGCACGCACAGGGTAGCGCACGGCGCTCACACCTCGGACGCGGATCCCTCGGGCGGGAGCGCGGCCCAGGACCCGCCGGCGGCGTCCCGCTCCCTGGCGGCGCGGGACAGCTGCGCGTGACGCCACTGCAGCTCCCGGGCCGTGCGGACGTCCAGGTGGTCGAGCGCGGTGGTCACGGCGCCCGGGGTCACGTGCACCGCCACACCGCTCAGACCCATCCGTCGCTCCACCGGGCCCTGGCGAACGGCCACGGACTGTGTCTTGTGGTGCGGCACCACGCAGGCGTGGCGAGTGATCCGGCCCCAGCGCAGCACCAGGGAGGAGTCGTCCAGGGCGAAGCCGTTGCGCCGCCACGTGACCGGGTCCAGCCACCGGCTGCGGCGGGGGTTCGCCGTGAACCGTGACGAGCCCCCGACCCCCGAGAGTCCCTCCCGCACGAGGTCACGCGGGGCGTGCTCCAGAGGCAGCACCAGACGCAGGATCTCCTGGACGTTGTCCCACGTGCCCACGGGCAGCACCACGGAGCCGAGGTCCTCCGTCTCCCCTGCGCCGCCCTTGCCCGCGGTGGTGACCACCACCCTGTGACCGCCGAAGAAGCGCCACAGCAGGGGCCGGGTGACCTGCAGGGCCTGCACCCGGCCGGTGGGGATCGTGGAGGAGCGCTCGTTGAACAGCCCCGCGCGCGTGCGCACCCCGGAGGGGACCTCGCTCAGCGTGAATCCCCAGCTGCGCTCCAGCCGCGTGTACAGCCCGGACAGCACACCCAGCAGCGGCGCGATCGCCGAGGGCAGCACGATGATCAGGGCCTCCGGGAACCACAGCGCCAGACCCGCGGTGATGAGCGCGATCAGCACCAGCGCCACGGCGGGCGGCGAGCAGACCAGCCCGAGCAGCACGCGCCCCGTGGGCACGATGAACACGCGCCGCAGCTCGTCCTGCTGGTTCAGCAGGCCGTACTTCTCGGCCATGCGCAGGTCCATGCCGGTGCGGCGTCGTACGGCCGCCCCCTGCGTCCCCGCACCGGAGTGGGCGACGCCGCCCGGGCCGTCCGCGGGGGCCAGCGCCCACGGGGCCACCCGCCCGGACCCCCGGTCCGTTCCCACCGTGGCACCCGCCCCCGGATCGGAGCCGGCGGCCGCCCGGTCCGCCTCCGAGGACGCGGGCCCGAGGTGGTCGGTGGCCGCGCGCTGGGCGGCCACGAGGAGCTGGCGGCGCAGCTGCTGCGCGTGCTCCCGCCCGAGGTAGGACAGCTCCAGAACGCTCGACCCGCCGTCGGCCACGTCGAACTTGAGGGACGCGAGGCCCAGGATGCGTGGCAGGAACCGGCGTTCGATGTCGATGCCCTGCACCCGGTCCAGGCGCGCCTGGCGCTGGGTGCGGAACAGCCACCCGCTGCGGAAGCGCACGTGGTCCTCCGTGATCTGGTAGCGGATGAACCACCAGGAGAGCAGACCCAGGGCGATCAGCACACCCAGGGCGCCGCACAGCACGGCGAGCGCCAGGCCCAGGCCGACGACCTCGACCGCCCCGCTCACGTTGACCTCAAGGGGCTCGTGCTTGACCAGCGAGGACACGAGGTCGTCCACGAACGCGTTGCCGATGCCCCACACCAGGGCCACGAGCAGCAGCCAGCTGCGCACGAACGGGGTCAGCGGGTGCACCCGGTGCCACACGCCCTCGGCGTCACCGCGCACGGTGATCTCCGGGGCGTGGCCGACGGGCCGTTCCGCGGGTGCTCCTGCGGCGGAGTCCCGGCCCGTCACAGGCCCACCATGTGCTCTTCCCCGCGCTCCGTGAGCTGCTCGCGCAACCGGTCCGCCTCCTCGCGGGGCAGCCCGGGCAGCACGGCGTCGGTGCTCGCGGCGGCCGTGTGCAGGGTGACGGACGCGAGGTTGAACGCGCTGAGCAGGGGCCCGGTCTTGATGTCCACGTACTGCATGCGCCCGTAGGGCACCACCGTGACGGTGCGGAAGAACAGGCCCCGGCGCAGCCACAGCTCGGTGGGTGCCTCCGCATAGCCGATCGCCCGCACCCTGCGGGGCACCAGGGCGAGGTTGATGCCACCCCACACGAGAGCCACCGCGGGCAGCAGCCACAGCCACTGCGCGGTCCCGCGGTCCCAGAGCCCCAGCAGCGCGAGCACGAGGGGCACCGCCATGAGGACCACCCACACCACCGTGGCCGTCACCGCGCCGATCACGCGCACCGTGACGTACTTGGGTGAGACCCGCCGCCAGGACAGATCCGGCGGGCTGAGCTCATCGGTGGCGGGCATAGCCTCCCTCTCCAGTGGCGTACGGTTCCTGCCGTCCACCGTAAGGGGTCTCCTCCTCCGCGTCCGGGTCATCGGGAGGAAGCCTGCAGGATTTCTCCACGATCCACCCGAGCACGGTGAGGCCCACTCCCACCACCACCTGGGCAACGCACTGCCACAGGGACTGCTGCGTTGAGCGCACGCCCAGCAGCGTGAGCTGGTCCAGCCCGACCCCCGCGTGCCATCCCGCGCACAGTGCACCGTAGTAGGCCACCGCCTGCGCCGCCGCCGCCGTGCCCACGGCCCACACGGGATCGTAGGGCTTGCGCTTCGCGGGGTCACGACGCCGCCCGGCGCCCTTCCCGGGGTCGCGGTAGGCACGCAGCCGCAGTCCCAGGTAGGCCAGCACGACTCCCGCCCCCACCTCGGCGAGCACGCTGATCCAGGGCAGCACCAGCAGGCTCTGGCGGCCACCGGCCACCACCTGGGTCATGCTCCAGCCGATGGCGGCGGCCACGAGTGCCGCGGCCGCGAGGGACAGCGGGTTCAGGTAGCGCACGGCGGCTCCTCCGGTCGCAGGGTGTGCTCGGTGACCACGAGGTCCTCGCGGTCCGGGGCGGCGTCCGCGAGACGCGCCACGGGCACGCCGTCCAGCTCCGCAGCGGGGTCCATCAGGGCCCACGGGCGCAGGACGAAGGCGCGCTGGGCCGCGCGCGGGTGCGGCAGCTCGAGCCGGGGGTCGGTGCTGCGAACTCCCGCCACGCAGATCACGTCCAGGTCCAGGGTGCGCGGGCCCCAGCGCACCTCGCGCGTGCGACCGTGGCGGTGCTCGATCCCCTGGCACACCTCCAGCAGCTCGAACGGGGTGAGGTCCGAGGACAGCTCCACCACCGCGTTGAGGTAGTCGGGTGAGCCCTCGGGCCCGCCCACCGAACGGGTGCGCACCACGGGAGAGGTTGCCAGCAGAGCAATGCCCGGGGTCGCGGCCAGCTCCCGGACGGCCTCTCTCAGCGCCGTGATCCGGTCCCCGAGGTTGGCCCCGAGCGCCACGACGCACCGCAGCGGCATCAGCTGCCGTCCTCAGAACGGACGGGGCGGCGTCGGACGATGCTCACGGCCACGTCCGAGAAGGTGACGTCGATCGGCGCCTTGGGCTTGTGCACCGTGACCTCCAGCACCGCCACGGCGGGGAAGGTCTCCAGCAGGCTGCGCGCGATCTCCTCCGCGAGGGCCTCGATGAGCTGGAACCGCGTGCCGATGATGATCTCCCGGACCATCTCGGCCACTTCGCCGTAGTGCACGGTGCGCGTGAGGTCGTCGGTGCTCCCGGCGGGGCGCAGGTCCATGTGCAGGACCAGGTCCACGAAGAAGGGCTGACCGCTGCGGCGTTCCTTCTCGAAGACGCCGTGGTAGCCCACCGCGCCCAGTCCGGTGAGGACGATGCGGTCGTGGCTGCTCGGATCGGGGGTCGTGGTGGTCATGGTGGCCTCAGCTCTCGGTGTCACGGGGGCGCAGGACGGGTGGCTCGATCCCCCGCCACGCGTGGGCGGCGGCGACCGCGTCCACCGAAGCGGGCACGTCGTGCACGCGCACGGCCCAGGCCCCGCCGAACGCGGACAGCGCGCTCACGGCGGCCGTGGCGCCGTCGCGCTGCGTGACCGGGCGCGGGGTGCCGCCCTCCGCGAGCAGCGCCCCCAGGAACCGCTTGCGGGAGGCTGCCACGAGGACCTTGTGGCCGAGCTCCCGCAGCCGCGGCAGCGCTCGGAGCAGCTCCCAGTCCTGGCCACCCGCCTTGGCGAAGCCCAGCCCGGGATCCACGACGAGCCGCTCGGGACGGACCCCGGCCGCGAGCAGACGGTCGCGCACGGCCGTGAGCTCCGAGAGCACCTCGCCCACCGTGTCGGTGTAGGTGGCCAGACCGGTCATGGTCTGCGGGGTGCCACGAGAGTGCATCAGCACGTACGGCACGCCGCTCTGCCCGACCAGCTCGATCATCTCGTCGCTCGCGGCGGTTCCCGAGACGTCGTTGACGATGTGGGCGCCGGCCTCGATCGCGGCGCGCGCGGTGTCCGGGTGGAACGTGTCCACGCTCACCACCACGCCGTGCCGGCTCAGCTCGCGGATGACGGGCAGCACCCGACGGCGCTCCTCCGCGGGGTCCACTCCCTGCGCGTGGGGCCGGGTGGACTCCCCGCCCACGTCCACGATGTCCGCGCCCTGCTCGGCGAGACGCAGGCCGTGCTCGACGGCGGCGGCCTCGGAGTCGTGCCGACCACCGTCGCTGAAGGAGTCGGGCGTCACGTTCAGCACGCCCATCACCAGGGTGCGCCCGGTGGGCAGCGCGTCGAAGGAGCCCCACCCGAGGGGCGCGCCCCCGCCCGCTCGGGCCGGTGCGTCCGGACGAGAACCGTGGCGGGCGGCGTCGTGGACGCCGGTTGCGACGTGAGAAGCGCCTGTCGCGACGCCCCGGGCGCCGGTCGCGGCGGCCGGGAGGCCGGTGGCGGCGTCGCGATCGCCCGTCACCGCGAGTGCCCCGCGGCGATCAGGTTCATGGCCTCGGCCCGCGTGGCGGGATCGCGCAGCTGGCCCCGCACGGCGGACGTCACGGTCTTGGCTCCCGGCTTGCGGACGCCCCGCATGGACATGCACAGGTGCTCGCACTCCACCACCACGATCGCGCCGGCGGGGTGCAGGTGCTCCACGAGCGCCTCGACCACCTGGGTGGTCAGCCGTTCCTGGACCTGCGGCCGCTTGGCGAAGAGGTCCACGAGGCGCGCGAGCTTGGACAGCCCCGTGACCTTGCCCTCGGGACCGGGGATGTAGCCCACGTGCGCGACCCCGTGGAACGGCACCAGGTGGTGCTCGCACGTGGAGTAGAACGGCACGTCGCGCACCAGGACCATCTCCGAGTGGCCGATGTCGAAGGACGTGGCCAGCAGCTCGGCCGGGTCCTCGTGGAGCCCCGCGAAGACCTCGGCGTAGGCGCGAGCCACCCGTTCGGGGGTGTCCCGCAGACCGCTGCGGTCCGGGTCCTCCCCCACGGCCAGGAGGATCTCCCGGACGGCCGCCGCGATGCGGGGCTGATCCACGGCGGCGGCCGTCTCCGCACCCGCCACGTGCTCCAGGTACGAGCCGGAGACGGGCTCACCGGGTTCGTGCTGGTGCGTCATTCAGCGGTTCTCCCGCCGGACACCACCCGGTTCCTGGCCGGGCTCCCCGCCCGGCGTGCTCCCGGAACCGGAGGAGGACTGGCCCCCGGGCTGCGGGTCCTGGTGCTCCGGGACCTCCAGCGGGTGCTCCGGCTTGGCGGCAACCGCCTGGTCCTGGGGCGCCATGGTGCTGGGGTCCTGCAGGTTCTTGCGGCGGGCCTCCTCGTGCTCGGCGGCGGTGACCACCGGGGGCACGTGGGAGATCTCGCGCTCCTCACCGGACTGCCACACGGGACGCACGTCCCGCAGGGTCACGTCCCGGAAGATCTCGCGGATCTGGGCCTCGTTGAGGGTCTCCTTCTCCAGCAGCTCCAGCGCCAGGCGGTCCAGCACGGGCCGGTTCTGCAGCAGGATCTGGTGGGCCTCGTCGTGCGCCTGCTCGAGCAGCAGCCGCACCTCGTCGTCCACCACGGCCAGGGTGCGATCCGAGTACTCCTTGGAGCCGGAGCCCATCTCACGGCCCACGAACGGGTCCGAGTTGTCCCCGCCGATCTTCACGGAGCCGATCTTGGAGCTCATGCCGTACTGGGTGACCATCTTGCGCGCGGTGTCCGTGGCCTTCTGGATGTCGTTGGAGGCCCCGGTGGAGGGGTCGTGGAACACGATCTCCTCCGCGGCGCGCCCACCCATGGCGTAGGCCATCTGGTCCAGCAGCTCGTTGCGGGTGGTCGAGTACTTGTCGTCCGAGGGCATGACCATGGTGTAGCCCAGGGCCCGGCCACGCGGCAGGATGGTGATCTTGGTGACCGGGTCCGTGTTGCGCAGGGCCGCCGCCACCAGGGCGTGGCCGCCCTCGTGGTAGGCCGTGACCTTGCGCTCGAGCTCCTTCATCACGCGCGAGCGCTTCTGCGGCCCCGCGATCACGCGGTCGATGGCCTCGTCCACGGCGCGGTCGTCGATCAGCTGGGCGTGGGAGCGGGCGGTCAGCAGCGCGGCCTCGTTCATCACGTTGGCGAGCTCCGCACCCGTGAAGCCCGGGGTCCGCTTGGCCACCGAGGCCAGGTCCACGTTCTCGGCCAGCGGCTTGGTCTTGGCGTGCACGCGCAGGATCTGCTCGCGGCCCTTCATGTCCGGCGCGTCCACGCCGATCTGACGGTCGAACCGGCCCGGGCGCAGCAGCGCGGGGTCCAGGACGTCCGGGCGGTTGGTCGCGGCGATCAGGATCACGTTGGTGTTCGCGTCGAAGCCGTCCATCTCCACCAGGAGCTGGTTCAGCGTCTGCTCGCGCTCGTCGTTGCCGCCGCCCATGCCGGCGCCGCGCTGGCGGCCCACGGCGTCGATCTCGTCCACGAAGATGATCGCGGGGGCGTTCTCCTTGGCCTGCTGGAAGAGGTCCCGCACGCGGGAGGCACCCACGCCCACGAACATCTCCACGAAGTCCGAGCCGGAGATGGAGTAGAACGGCACGCCGGCCTCACCCGCCACGGCCTTGGCCAGCAGGGTCTTGCCCGTGCCGGGAGGACCGTAGAGCAGCACACCCTTGGGCACCTTGGCGCCCACCGCGGTGAAGCGGTCGTGCTCCACCAGGAACTGCTTGATCTCGTCGAGCTCCTGCACGGCCTCGTCCGCGCCGGCCACGTCCGCGAACGTGACCTCGGAGTTCTCCTTGTTGAACATCTTGGCCTTGGAGCGGCCAAACTTCATGGCCTGCCCGCCGGTCTGCATGCGGGAGAAGATGAACCAGAACAGGCCCATGATGATCAGGAACGGGAGCAGGAAGCGCACCAGGGACAGGAACCAGTTGTTCTCCACCGGCTGGTCGGTGAAGCCCTCCAGATTGGCCTCGTCCATGGTCTTGACGACCTCTTCGGCTCGGGGCTTCACGTAGTAGAACTCCACCTCCTTGCCCAGGTTCTGGTCACCCTGGTGGTAGTCCTCCTTGAGGGAGAGCTCCACCTTCTGCTCGCCGTCGTAGATCTTGGCCTCGTTGACCTTGCCCTCGTCCAGCAGCTCGAGGCCCACGTTGGTGTCCACACGCGCAGTGGTGGGGCTGAAGAAGCTGGCGCCCACGGGCACCAGGACCACAATGGCCAGGAGGATCCAGAAGAGGGGACCTCTAAAGAAACTGGTGGGTTTTTTTGCCGTGGCCAAGCCGTTGATCCTCCCGTGGACGTGTCACGCTCTGCCGCGGTTCACCGTTTCTGAGTGCCGTCCCCGGGGCCCGGGGCGGACACGGCGGCCGTGGCGCGTATCGCACAATCTATCGTTTCGAGTGGCGCCGCAGCGCCTCGGGTGCCGTTCGTTCTTTCACAGCGCACACGATCGGATCACGGTACACGCGCCGTCCCGGTGTTCTCTAGGAGTCGTGCGAGCGCACCCTGGACCGGGTGTGTGCGCCGCCCACTCACTCGTAGACGTGCGGCGAGAGCGTGGCGATGCAGTCCAGGTTCCGGTACTTCTCCGCGAAGTCCAGGCCGTAGCCCACCACGAACTCGTTGGGGATGTCCCAGCCCACGTAGCGGACGTCCACGCTGGTCTTCATGGCGTCCGGCTTGCGCAGCAGCGTGCAGATCTCCACGGACCTGGTGCCGCGGGACTCCAGGTTGGTGCGCAGCCAGGACAGCGTGAGCCCGGAGTCGATGACGTCCTCCACGATCAGCACGTCCTTGCCGTGCAGGTCCGTGTCCAGGTCCTTGAGGATGCGCACCACGCCGGAGGACTTGGTCCCGGAGCCGTAGGAGGACACCGCCATCCAGTCCATGGGGTACTGGCCGTCGAGCTCGCGCATGAGGTCAGCCATGATCGGCACCGCACCCTTGAGCACACCCACCAGCAGGACGTCGCGTCCCTCGTAGTCGCGGTCGATCTGCTGGGCGAGGTCGCGGACCTTCTCGGCGATCTGTTCCTTGGTGAACAGGACGCCGCTGAGGTCGTCCTTGACGTGTTCGGCCTTCACTGGGCGCTCCCGGGGTTGTTCTGGGTGGACGATGTCTGCTGAGCCGCCGGGGTGGGCTCCCCGCGCAGCTCCAGGCACCCCCGCGCGTGGTCCGCGTCCGAGCGGTGCCGCCACGCGGCCACTTTACCCGCCATCTGCACGGGCCCGGCGGCGCCGTAGCCCAGGGCGAAGTCCTCCAGTGCGCCCAGCCGCTCGAACGTGGGTGTCTCCCCGCCCGCGTCCACGCACGCCCGGGCCAGCACACGACGCCGCAGCGCGGTCGGCATCTGCTGGAGCCCCGCGCCGTCGAGCAGCACGGACGACGCCGCTGTGCCCTCCACCTGCACCCGGGCGTCGTCGTACGCGGCGGCGGCCTGTTCCTCGAGGAAGTCGGCGTCCGCCCCCAGGACGGACGCGGTGCGGGCCAGGGCGCGCGCGACGCCGGGACCCAGCTGGGACTCCAGGAACGGCAGGACCTCGTGGCGGATCCGGGACCGGGTGAGGGCCGTGTCCGCGTTGCTGGGGTCGTGCCAGGGCTGCAGACCCTCCGCCGCGCACACCGTCTCAGTCTCCGCGCGGGTGATGTTGAGCAGCGGACGCAGGTAGCGCACACCGTCCTTGACGAGGCTCTCGGGCATGCCCGAGAGCGAGCGCGTGCCCGATCCTCTGGTGAGACCCAGCAGCACGGTCTCCGACTGGTCGTCGCGGGTGTGGCCCAGCAGCACCGCGGCCGCGCCCGTGCGCTCGGCGACGGCGCGGAACGCCTCGTACCGGGCGAGGCGTGCGGCCATCTCCGGACCGGTGCCGGTGCGGGCCACGTGCACCCGTTCCACGTGAACCGGATCCAGTCCCATGCCCCGCAGGGTGGCCGCCGTGCGTGAGGCCACCTCCGCCGAGCCCTCCTGCAGCTGGTGGTCCACCACCATGGCCCCCACCCGCAGCCTTCCCCGGCGCAGCAGGTGGGCGGTGGCCGCCGCAAGGGCGAGAGAGTCCGCGCCTCCGCTGCAGCCCACGAGCACCAGGGGCGGGGCGGTGCCGTTCCCCAGGTCCGGCCCGAGCGCCGCGTCCACGGTGCGCTGCACCGCGCGCCGCGCCCGTGCCACGGCGGGATTCAAGCGCCCGGTGCGTCCCTGCTGCACGCGCTCAGTCCTGGGTGGTGCCGGTGCGCCGAGCGCACTCCTCGGCCATGGCCAGCACCTTGGAGAGCACCGGGGTGCTGTCCCCGAGCATCACCAGGGCGCGTTCCAGCTCCCCCGCCGGCACCACGCCGGCCAGCGCGGACACGGCATCCGTGTCCTTGGTGATCCCCGTGCGGATCTGGGACGTGGAGAGCACCGGCTGCGATGCCTCCACCCTGGTGAGGACCGCCTCGAGGTCCGAGGCCCCCGTGCTGTCCTCGAGCATGACCAGCCGTTCGTAGACGGCCGGATTTCCGATCTTGATGCGTCTGCCGCTGATGAGTTGGGAGAGCATGGGCGCGGACAGGCCCAGGACCTGTGCCAGTCTGCGCTGCGTAATGCCGTAGGCCCCCACCACGGCGCCAAAACGCTCTGACAGCGGCTGACCGTACAGCCGAATCTGCTGATTGATGTTTTCAGAGCTCACGGGCTCATCTTGACACACCGGACCTGGGCGTCGCCCCCGGGTGTGGAACCGGGTCTCAGGCGAGAACCCGCCGCATCCAGGCCTGTGGGTCGTGGATCTCGGCCTCGGTGGGCAGCGTCTGTGGGGAACTCCACACCGTGTTGAACTGCTCCATCCCCACCCGCTGCACGATGTGCTCCACGAACTTCTGGCCGTTGCTGTACTGGCGCATCTTGGCGTCCATGCCCAGCAGGGAGCGCACTAGGCGGTCCAGGGCGCCGTGCGTGGAGGAGCGGGAGTCGAACCGGCGCCGGATGGTCTTCACCGACGGCACGATGCTCGCGTCCACCGCGTCCATGACCGCGTTCGCGTGCCCCTCCAGCAGGGACATCACCGCGGTCACGTGGGACAGGGTGGCGCGCTCGGCGTCCGTGAGGAGGTGGGTCATGGGACCGAGTCCCGCGTCCGGGCGGGGGTCCTTGGAGCGGCCCGCGAGCGAGGCGCCCACGGAACGCAGTCTCTGCCACGCGGTCGCATCCAGCGAGCCCAGCTGGGAGATCTGGCCCAGCATGTGGTCCCGCAGCCACGGTGCGGCCGCGAACTGCACCCGGTGCGTCTGCTCGTGCAGGCACACCCACAGCCGGAAGTCCTCCGGGGAGACGTTGAGCTCCTGCTCGGTCCACAGCACGTTGGGAGCCACGAACATGAGCCGCCCGCCCGGGTGGGAGCGGGCCGCCTGCTCGGACACGAGACCCGCGTACGGGTCGTACTGCCCCAGCACCTTGGAGGACAGGAAGCCCACCAGCGCACCCATCTCCGCGGCGGCGGCCGTGGGTGCCATCCCGCGTCCGGCGGCGTCGAACGTGGCCGGGTCCTTGCTGCGGAGCCTGTCGAAGACCGGCTGCAGGAGCACGGAGAACGTCTGCGTGTTGGCCTTGGACCACCCCGCCCGGTCCACCACGAGCACCGTGGAGTCCCGCAGGTTCTCGGCGGCGTCCAGTCCCGTGATGGTGTGCACGTGGTGCACGGACTCGTGTGCGAAGTAGCGCAGGGACTCCACTGCTCTGGACATCTCCCGCGGGGAGGGGGTGGGTCCTGCGGGGGTCACCTTGGCGGCGATCTGGGCGGCGGCGTCCCAGTCGACCAGCGAGCGGCGGGTCAGTTCTCGGCTCATGCGCTCACTCAACCACACCGGGCTGACGTGCTCGGTGGGAAGTCACCCGCCGCAGACCGCCGAGCGGAGGGAGCGCACCACGCCGGCACGCGCGGGTCAGCCGTCCCGCACGACCGTGCGTGCGACCCGGAGTCACCCGGTCCGCGCGAGCTCCGCGACCGTGCGGTCCACATGGTCCTTGGCCTCGTCCGTGCTCCCCGTGACGCCGTTGAGCACCACGGAGTACACCAGCACGCGCCCGTCCTCCCGCTGCACGTACCCGGTGAGCGCCACGACGTCCAGCAGCGTGCCCGTCTTGGCACGCGAGACGCCACGGGCGGCTGCCTCCTGCGGATCGTCGAAGCGCTCCGAGAGCGTGCCGGTGCCCCCGGCCACGGGGAGACCCCGGGCGTACGGGGCGAAACGCGGCTCGGTGAGCAGCGTGTCGAGGGCGCCCGCCAGCGTGGTGGGGGTGACCCTGTTCCCCGGTGCCATGCCGCTGGCGTCCAGGACGTGCAGGCCGGTGGCGTCGATCCCGTGCTCCCGGAGGGTGGCCGGCAGCATGTTCTGGACACCGGCCACGCCGGCCTCCCGCCCGGAGCGCCCAGCGGCCACACGGGCCAGCGTCTCCGCGAGGGAGTTGTCCGAGTGCGCGAGCATGTAGGCGCTCTGCTCGTGCACGGGTGCCGACTCCACGCGGGCGACCTCCCGGGCCTCCGCGGGCGCACGGGCCCGACCGCGCGCGGTGACCCGGGCGGCGTCGCCGAGCTCTGCCTGCAGCTGGCGCGCGAACTCGTCGAGGGCCGCCACCGCGGGATCCTCGGGCCGCTCCCCCGCGGCCCCCGGATCCGTGCCGTCCCGGGCGGGCACACGGTGCGAGTACAGGGCGATCGGGGAGACCCGCGTGATCTCCCCGGAGGCCACGTCCTCGTCCTCCCAGGCGGGGTTGCGGTCCGGTCCCGCGAACAGACTCGTGTCCACCGTGACGGACACCGGCCCCGAGACGCCTCCCGGGGTCTCCTGGCGCATGGTCTCGGCGGTGCGCTGGGCGAGTGTGCCCAGCCCGGCGTGGCCGTTGACGGCCCCGGGATCCCCCGCGCCGGGGGCGAGCAGCGTGTCCCCGCCCGCCACGAGCGTGAGCTCCCCGGGTTCCTCGCCCGCGACCACGGTGGTGGCCAGCCGCTCCTGGGGCGCCACGTGCTCGGCCACGCTCAGGGCCGTGAGCACCTTCTGGTTGGAGGCCGGGACCATGGGCTTTCCGGGTGACCGCCCCGCGAGCGCGGTGTCCTGCCCAGCCTCTTTCACGGTGGCCGCCGCGGTGCCCGGCGCCCCGGCCAGCCCCGCGTGCAGAGCGCGCTCCACCTCTGCGGGGTCCAGGGGCGCGGGGGCGGCGGCTTCCTCGGACGACGACGCCGCCCGGGGCCCCGCGTCCTCCGCACCTGCGGACGCGCTCGAGGTTCCGGACCCCGCTTCTCCCGCGGCGGCGTCGTGAGCCTCCGATCCGGCGGAGGACGACTCCGGTGAGGCGCCGGCCCCGAGCTCCGCGTGGGTCCGCCGCCACTGGGCCGCGGGTGCGAGCTCGCCCGCGATCGCGGGGACCGCGAGCACACCCGCCACCGCCACGGCGAGTGTGAGCAGCACGCACACGAGCACCCACGGGAGGCGGGCGGCCCGCGAGCGCCGGGAGGAAGATGGCATGGCCCCATTGTTCTGCACCGCTCCGACGGGGACAACGCGCCGCCCGGTTCTCAGGACTCGCGAGGTCCGTGTCCCTGGACGAGAGGGACGACCCGCGCCCCGGGGTGCCCGCGGTGACCGGGGTGACGGCCCGGAACCCCGGGCAACCGACGTGCGGTCGGCGGGCGGCCGGTGGGACCGTGACGGGCGTGGCCGGTATCGTGGAGTCATCTGCCCACGCGCCCGGTGCGCCGTGGGCGCCGGGTGAGCGCGCTGCCCGGGTCACATCATCACGACTCAAGGAGTGTCACCATGGAGCTGGACGTCACCATCGAGATCCCCCGCGGCTCTCGCGTGAAGTACGAGATCGACCACGAGACCGGCCGGATCCGCCTGGACCGCGTGCTCTTCACCTCCATGCAGTACCCCACGCACTACGGCTACTTCGAGGACACCCTGGGCGAGGACGGCGATCCCCTGGACGCCATGGTCATCATGGACGTGGACATCATGCCCGGCGTGATCGTGGAGGCCCGTCCCATTGCCGTGTTCAACATGACGGACGAGGCCGGCGGGGACGCCAAGGTGCTGTGCGTGTCCACCGACAAGCGCTACGACGAGATCCAGGGCCTGGAGGACGTCAACGAGTTCCGCCAGAAGGAGATCCAGCACTTCTTCGAGCGCTACAAGGACCTTGAGCCCAACAAGTGGGTCAAGGGTGAGGGCTGGGAGGGCAAGGAGACCGCCGAGCGTCTCATCGTCGAGGCCCAGCAGCGCTTCGAGCAGTCGCAGTACGACTCCGCCGCGGAGGCCGAGCAGGACGGCTGATTCCCACAGGACTCCGAGGGGTCCCCGTTGCCGGAGCGCTCCGGCGGCGGGGACCCCGTCGTCTCACGGCTCCTTATGCGTGTCGCCGGGCCGTGGTCGGATGATCCTGGATCGTCGCGGCGCCACCTGGAGGGCTCGGCGGCGCGATGGTCTCTGACGAAGCTCTCCCGCGGCGGTGACCCCCACCGCACACCCGTTGTCCACCCCGGAGGTGACCGTGCACGACCCGCAGGACGAGAGCGCCGCGCGCGTCTACGTCTTCCACGGCACGGACTCCACCCAGGTGCTCGGTCCGGAGCACCTGATGGACCGGGTCCGCACCTTGCTCTCCGCGGCCGGGGCCGTGCCGCTGCCCTCACCCACCGCCCACCCGGACATCGCCTCCCGACCGTTCACCTCGGAGGCCGCTCAGCTGCCCGGTGACACCGGGCCCGTCCCGTGGTCGCGGGAGCGCAGCAGCGTGGCCGAGGTCTCCGTGGACCTGGGTGCCGAGCGGTTCTGGGACCGGATCGAGGCGGGCAGCTTCGCCACGTGGCGGGACCGGTGGCCGGAGTCGCCGCAGGCGCCCCTGTTCCCTCCCACCACTCCGGACTGGCTCGCTGGAGCACCGCGCTGGGAACTGGATCCGCTGGCCCCCGCCCTGGGCCCGGCGGCGTCGGGCGGGTGGGTGCGCAGTCCGTCCCGGGCCTGGGACCAGCCCGCAGCTGCCAGGCCTCCCGCGCAGACGCACGGTCCGGCCGGGTCGCGGCACCACGGGATCGGACTGTTCCAGCTGACTGACCTCGAGTCCTTCTGGGTGTTCCCTCCCGAGGAGGACGTCCCGGCCGTGGTGGCCCGCTGCGAGGCCCTGGCGCAGGACCACCCCGCGTTCTCGTGGCTCACGGGCTACTTCGACGCCCGGGACGTGGCTGGTTCGCTGCGGCTGCCCGCAGAGTGCCTGCCCCTGCTGGCGGCGGACCTGACGGGGGCCGGACATCCCGTGGACACCTGGTGGTGAGAACCGGGGACGCGTTCTCCCCGGGTGAGAGCGTGCGCTCTTGGTCCAGGGCGCTATCCCTCGAACGTGCCGGGGGCCTCGCACAGCCGCAGCAGCGTGGCCGCCGCGGGGCGGGCCCGCCACTCCTCGTTCCACAGGGAGCGGACCACGGCCTTGGACACCGCCTGCGGGGTGATGCCCAGCTGCTGCGCGGCGGCCTTTTGCTGTCCTCGCGCACCGGGGACCATGAGGTCCACCACGCGCCACTCGGCCTCGCTGCGCACGGCCACGATGTGGCCCACGATCCGCAGCACGGCCTCCGCCTGCGCCGCGGCCTCCGGGTCCGCCGCGCTCACACGCACGGCCACACGGTCGGTGCTGCGGGTGTGCTGGGCGGCGTGGTGCCCGAAGCCCATGCCCGGGCCCTCCGCGGTGACGGCCACCCGGCCGTCCGGCTGGTCAACGCGCGTGAGGTACACGTCCCCCACCCCGATGCCCACGGCGTACGCGCTGTTCCGCAACCCGGTCATGGCGGCGTCCACCGCGGCCTGCGGGTCCTCCGTGAGACCGCGGACCACACCGGGGGCCGAGGGCTGGAACGGTGCGCGGGTGGGCAGCGCGCTGAGCCGCCGACACACCTCGCGGTCCGTCTCGGGATCCGGGCGGGATGCGTCCGCCACGCGCTGGGTCAGGGTCAGGACGAACACGGTCTCAGTATCGCAGTTCCATGAGGTTTCACAGGTCGTGTCCCGCGCCGGTGAGCGTGGACCTCAGAGCAGGGTGCGCAGGACGGTCGCCGCGCCGTCGTCGTACACGCTGCCCGTGACCTCGCGGCTGACCTCGGCCACCTCGTCCGGGGCCTGGCCCATGGCCACGCCGCGGGCGGCCCACTGCAGCATCTCGATGTCGTTGCGGCCGTCCCCCATGGCCACGGTGTGGGCGGGGTCCACGCCCAGGTGCTCGCGGATCTGCTCCAGGGCGCTGGCCTTGGAGACGCCGTTCGCGGCCACGTCCAGCCACGAGGACCAGCCCACGGAGTAGGCCACGCCGTGCAGACCGGCCTGCTCGATCGCGTCCGCGAAGTCCCCGGGGGCGTCCGTGGCGCTGTAGACCACCAGGCGCACGGCCGGGATCTCGGCGAGCTCGTGGATGTCCACGCCCACGGCCTCGATGCCGAAGGAGGCGTCCTGGAAGCGCTCGGTGGAGTAGAACCGCCCGTCCGCCCCCTCGAGCGCGAACTTGGCGGTGGGAAGCTTGCTGGCCAGTGCCTTCAGGGCGTTGGCGGGGTCGAAGCTCACGCGGTCCGTGACCTCGTAGTGCTCCGGCAGCTCGGGGTCCAGCCGCAGGGTCACTCCGCCGTTGGAGCACACGGCGAAACCGGACTCGATGTGCCCCTGGCGGATCACGGGCAGGGTGGCGCCCATGGACCGGCCCGTGGAGATCACCACGTGGTGCCCGGCACCCACCACGGCGCGCAGGGCATCCTTGACGCCGCGGGACATGTGGCCGTCGTGGTCCACGAGCGTGCCGTCCACGTCCAGCGCCACGAGGTACTGGACGCCGTCCTCCCTGGTCCAGGAGCTGGAGCGCGGGGTCTGGATCTTCATGGGCGCGAACGCGTCCGCGGCGCTCGTCGCGCGGTCGTCGGTGCGCCGGTCGTCGGTGCCGGCCTGGATGTCAGTCATGAGAGTCATGGTGTCACATGAGCACGGGGGCATGTCCGCCGGTGGACGCCCGGGTGACGCGGGGGTGAAGTCCCCTGCGCACCGCCACGCACGACGCCGCCCGCTCGCCGCGCGTGGGCACGGTGGGCGGGCGGCGTCGTGGACGGGCCGCGGCAGAACGCGGTCAGGCGACGGGACGCAGGACGTCCTGGCCCCGCAGGTAGGGCCGCAGGATCTCGGGGACCGTCACGGAGCCGTCGGCCTGCTGGTGGGTCTCGAGCAGGGCCACGAGCCAGCGGGTGGTGGCCAGCGTGCCGTTGAGGGTGGCGACGGCGCGGGTGCCGCCCTTCTTGGCCTTTCCACCGGCGTCCGTGGTCTCGGGCAGCCGCTCGCGGATGTTGAGGCGGCGGGCCTGGTACGTGGTGCAGTTGGAGGTGGAGGTCAGCTCGCGGTACTTGCCCTGGGTGGGGATCCACGCCTCGCAGTCGAACTTGCGGGCGGCGGACGTGCCCAGGTCACCTGCGGCGGTGTCGATCACGCGGTACGCGAGCCCGCACGCCTGCAGCATCTGCTCCTCCCACGCGAGCAGCCGCTCGTGCTCCGCAGCGGCGTCCTCGGGGTGGCAGTAGACGAACATCTCCAGCTTGTTGAACTGGTGCACGCGGATGATCCCGCGGGTGTCCTTGCCCGCCGAACCGGCCTCGCGGCGGTAGCACGAGGACCACCCGGCGTAGCGCAGCGGGCCGTCCGAGAGGTCCAGGATCTCGTCCGCGTGGTAGCCGGCCAGGGCCACCTCGGAGGTGCCCACCAGGTAGAGGTCGTCCTTGCCCACGCGGTAGATCTCGTCGTCGTGCTCCACGTCGAAACCCGTGCCGTTCATGATGCCCGGGCGCACCAGGTTGGGCGTGGTCATGGGGACGAAGCCGTTGTCCAGGGCAAGGTCCTGCGCGGCCATCAGCAGCGCGGTCTCCAGCCGGGCGACGTCCCGCTTGAGGAAGTAGAAACGGGAGCCGGAGACCTTGGCGCCGCGCTCCATGTCGATGCCGTCCAGCAGCTCACCGATGGCCAGGTGGTCGCGCGGCTCGAAGCCCTCGGCCGCGAAGTCCCGGGGCGTGCCCTCGGTGCGCAGCTGCACGAAGTCGTCCTCACCGCCGGAGGGGATGCCCGCCACGACGAGGTTGGGGAACTGGGCCACGAGCTCCTGCTGCGTGGCCTGGGCCTCGTCCGCCGCGGCCTGGGCGGCCTTCACGTCCGAGGCGAGCTGCTTGACCTGCGCCAGCAGCTGCTGCTTCTCCTCACCCTGGGCCTTGGCCACCTTCTTGCCGAACGCGTTCTGCTCGGCACGCAGGGACTCGAACTCGGTGATCGCGCTGCGGCGCCGGGAGTCCGCCTCGAGGATGCGGTCCACGAGTCCCGGGTCCGCCTCGCGGGCGGTCTGGGAGGCACGGTAGGTGTCAGGGTCGGCGCGCAGCTCGTTGATGTCGATCACCCGTCCAGGGTATCCAACGGAGGCTCGGGGGCGCGATACAGCGTCCCGGACCGCCACGGCGGCCCTGCCACCGTAGACTGGCCGCTACCGTCTCCACCCCCTTCTCAACCGATCCAGGAAAGGGTGCCCGTGCAGGATCATCCGTGGGAACCCCAGCGAGTGGCCGTCGTGGTCAACCCCATCAAGGCCCTTGCCGACGTCGCCCGGGACTCGGTCATCATCGCGTGCCGCAAGGCAGGCTGGGCAGATCCCGTGTTCTACGAGACCGAGGCGGACGATCCCGGGTTCTCCATGGCGCGCCGCGCGGTGGAGCAGGGCGCCGACGTCGTGCTGGCCGCGGGCGGTGACGGCACCATCCGCGCGGTGGGCGAGTCCCTCGCCGGCGGCGACGTCCCCCTGGGCCTGGTGCCGCTGGGCACGGGCAACCTGCTGGCCCGCAACCTCGAGGCGGACCTCGCGGATCCGCACCACTCCGTGGACGTGGCCCTGTTCGGCTCGGAGAGGTCCATCGACACCGTGGTCATGCACCTGGAGACCGCTGACGGCCGCACCGAGGACCACCGCTTCCTGGTCATGGGCGGTGCGGGCTTCGACGCGCAGATCATGGCCGACACCAAGGACAACCTCAAGGACCTCGTGGGCTGGGCCGCGTACGCGGAGGCGGGGGCGCGCCACCTGTTCAGCGGCCCCCGGTGGGCCCGCTTCAGCCTGGACGGCGGGCCGTGGGTCTCGCGCCTGGTGCGCTCCGTCATGATCTGCAACTGCGGGGAGCTCACGGCGGGGATCGTGCTGGTGCCCAACGCCAAGCTCGACGACGGCTTCCTGGACCTCGTGGTCATGACCCCCCGCTCCGTGGTGGGCTGGCTGCGCATGATGGCCAAGGTGGTGCTGCAGCACCGCCACGAGCCGCCGGTGATCGACTACTTCAGCGGCAAGACCGTGCGGGTGGAGTTCCACGAGCCGATCGAGTCCGAGGTGGACGGCGACCCCCTGGGGGACGTCAAGGCTTTCGAGACCACCATCGACCACCGCTCGCTCAAGGTGCGCGTCCCACCGTCCCAGGCCGACGACGCCGGCATCCGTCAGCGGGATCCCGAACGGGGCGCCTGAGCGGCTCCCCGTCCAGAACGGAGAGCGCCCCGGCCCGGAAGATGCTCTTCCGGGCCGGGGCGGTCTCGTTCAGGCGGTGGCGCGTCAGAAGGCGCCGGCCAGCCCGAAGATCACGGCGGCCACCGTGAAGCCCACCACGCCGATGATGGTCTCCAGCACCGTCCAGGTCTTGAAGGTGGTGCGCACGTCCATCTCCAGGAAGCGGCCCACCAGCCAGAACCCGGAGTCGTTGACGTGGGAGAGCACCACGGAACCGGCCGCCACGGCCACCACCATGGCGGCCAGCTGGACCTCGTTGTAGCCCCCGGCCAGCACCGCCGGGGCGATCAGCCCGGCGGCCGTGGTCAGCGCCACGGTCGCGGAGCCCTGCGCCACGCGCATCACGGCGGCGATCAGGAACCCGGCCAGGATCACGGGGATGCCGAGGTCCGAGAGGACGTCCTCGAGGGCGTCGCCGATCCCGGAGGTGCGCAGCACACCGCCGAACATGCCACCGGCGCCGGTGATGAGGATGACGGAGCAGACCGGGCCCAGGGCGGACTCGAAGGTCTTCTCGATCGCGGAGCCGCTGAGCCCGCGGGCCCTGCCGATGGCCAGGGCCGCGACGATCAGGGTCAGGGTCAGGGCGATCGGGGTCTCACCGATCGCGCGCAGCAGCTGGAACCATGTCTGCGACGCCGTCTCCTCGGACACGGCCCCGGACTTGGCCAGGGTGCCCAGCCCGGTGTTGAGGAAGATCAGGAGCATGGGCAGCAGCAGGATGCCCACCACGGTGCCCACCGCGGGAGGGTTCGCCACGTCCTCCGCGCGGCCCAGGATGGTGGGCACGGGGAGGTTGATGCGCCGGCCCACGATCTTGCCGAACAGGTAGGAGGACAGGTACCACGCGGGGATCGCGCAGATCAGCCCCACCAGGATGATGTAGCCCACGTTGGCCTCGAAGAACGTGGCCGCCGTGACCGGCCCGGGGTGGGGCGGCAGGAACACGTGCATCACGGAGAACGCGCCCACGGCGGGCAGAGCGTAGGTGAGCACGCTGCCGCCCAGCCGACGCGCGACCGAGAAGACCACGGGCAGCATGACCACCAGACCGGCGTCGAAGAAGATGGGGAAGCCGAAGAGCAGGGAGGCCACACCCAGTGCGAGCGGTGCCCGCTTCTCGCCGAAGACCCCGATGAGCTTGTCCGCGAGCACCTGCGCGCCGCCCGAGGTCTCGAGCAGCCGCCCGAGCATCGCCCCGAGGCCCACGAGCAGAGCTACGTTGGCCAGGGTGTTGCCGAAGCCGTAGAGCATCACGGGGACCACCTGGTCGGTGGGGATGCCCGTGACGAACGCGGTGAGGGCCGAGATGATGATCAGAGCCAGGAACGCGTGCACCCGGAACTTGATGATGAGCACCAGCAGCACCGCGATGGCCGCCGCTGCGATGAGTAGGAGCGGGCCCGCTGTCAGCGTCTGGCTCCAGCCCTCGATCTCCATGGACGTCACTGTCCTTTCAGGTTGTCGACCCACGAACGGGCCTGGACGAACGCGGCGTCGCTGTGGTGCGAGGCCACGGGGACCACGAGCTGGTCAGCCCGGGGGTACGACCCGAGGAACCGGGTGCGGGGACAGATCCGGCGGACGCCCATGAGGGCGTCGGCCACCCGGTCGTCCTGGATGTGCCCGTCGATGTCCACGGAGAAGAAGTAGTCGCCCAGGTGGGTCTTGGCGGGGCGGGACTCGATGCGCGTGAGGTTGACCCCGCGGGTGGCGAACTGCTCGAGGATGTCGAGCAGCGCCCCGGGGCGGTCCTGCCACAGCGGCACCACCAGGGAGGTCTTGTCCGCTCCGGTGGGGGCGGGCATCCGGGCGTCCGGGCGGGCCACGAGCACGAAGCGGGTCACGGCCTGCTTGTTGTCCCCGATGTCCTCGGCCAGCACGTGCAGCTCCGGGTGGGCCGTGACGACCACGGGTGAGCACACGGCGGCGTCGTAGCCGAGGCCCTCGGTGCTCACACCGCCCGCGCCGTCCAACATGGCCACGGCGGACGCCGCAGTGGAGGGCGCCGGAACGTATGCCACATTCGGCATGTTTTCCTCCACCCAGCGGCGGATCTGCGCCCACGCCACCGTGTGGGTGGACACGGTGCGGACGTCCGCCAGCTCGGTGCCCGGCGGCGCCACGAGCGAGAACCGGATGGGGACCACGATCTCCCGCAGGATCCGCAGCTCGGCGCCGAAGGAGACGTCGTCCAGCGTGGCGGTCACCCCGCCCTCCACCGAGTTCTCGATGGGCACCACGGCGGCGTCCACGCGTTCCTCACGAACGGCGGCCAGCGCGGCGGGCACCGAGTTCATGGGAGTCCGCTCGGCGGCGTCGGCGCCCGGGACCTGCATCAGGGCGGCCTCGGTGAACGTGCCCGCCGGGCCCAGGAACGCGTACCGACGGGCGCGTGGCCCCGGGTCCACCGGACCCGGGGCCACGCCGGAGACAGCGGCGTTCACAGAACGCGCGCCGCTTCCCCGGTCTCGGACACGATGGGCTTGCCCGCGTCCGCCCACGCACCCATGCCGCCCAGCACGTTCACGGGGTCGTAGCCGTACTGCGCGAGGTACGCGGTGGCGCGCAGCGAGCGGCCGCCGGAACGGCAGATCACGTAGACGTCCTGGTCCAGCGGGACCTCCTCGGAGCGCTCCGCGAGCTCGGACAGCGGCAGGTGCTGCGCGCCCTCGATGTGCCCCGCGTCCCACTCGTTCTGCTCGCGCACGTCCAGCACGGGAGCGCCCGCCGGGATCTCGTCCACGGTTGCGGACGGCAGGTTGTTCACGTTGTCCATGGGTTCCTCCGTAGTGGGCCCGGGCGTTTCTTCCGGTGCCCCACCATAGTGCCCATGAGCGCGATCACGTTCCGCGCCACGGTTCAGCGCGAGCCGGACCCGGCGCGGCACCCTCGTCCGAACGCCCGGGTGCCGTGCGCCGCCGCCCCTGGTGCGCCGCGCCGACCGCCGGGGACGACGCCGCTCAGCGCACCTCGTTCTCGCCGGGCTCGGCGGCCACGTGGTCGTCGTCCTCACCGGTGGTCTTGAGCTCGGGCAGGCCCTTCTTGGCCACGTGGCGCTTGGAGAACTCGTAGCCCACGGTGGTGGCCACGATGATCAGCACACCGGCCAGCAGGCTGTAGTACCAGTGCGGGTTGCTGAAGTCGAACATGATGTAGAGGGAGAGCACCACCAGGAACGTGAGGCACACGTAGTTGGTCACCGGTGCGCCGGGCATCCTGAAGTGCACCGGCGCCACCTGGCCGCGGTCCACCTGGCGGCGGTAGCCCAGGTGGGACACGAAGATCGAGATCCACCCGAAGAGCACGAACACGGAGCACGCGCTCAGCACCACTTCGAACGCGTCCGCGGCACCCAGCGCGTAGATGAGCACGATCCCGAACAGGTCGAAGACGAAGATGCACAGCAGGGCTCCGGAGGGGACGCCGCGGTGGGAGACCTTGGACATGACCTCCGGGGCCTGGCCGTGGGCCGCGAGGTTCCGCAGCAGCCGCACGCACGCGTAGAGCGTGGCGTTCACACCGGAGATCGCCGCCGTGAGCACCACGAAGTTCATGATGCCCGCGAGCGCCGGGATGTTGAGCGAGGACAGCGCGGTGACGAACGGCGACTGCTCACCCGAGTACTCGGAGGTGGGCAGCAGCATGGACAGCACCAGGATGGAGCCGATGTAGAAGATGGCGATGCGCAGCACCACGGAGTTGATGGCCTTGGGCATCGACTCCTCGGGGTCCTTGGCCTCGCCCGCGGAGACGCCCACGATCTCGATGGCCGAGAAGGAGAACACCACGCCGGTCATCACCACCACGAGCTGCAGCGCCCCGTTGGGTGCGAAGCCCTGGTTCCACAGGTTGGTCACGGACGCCGCGGTGGGGGCGTTGAAGATGTCGCCGGCCACCACCAGGATGATGCCCGCGCCCAGGAACAGCAGGATGGCGAGCACCTTGATGGCCGCGGCCCAGGTCTCGATGAACCCGTAGAGCTTCACGCTCAGCAGGTTGCAGCCCACGATGGTCATGGCCGCCACCAGGGAGGGGATCCAGCCCGGGATCTCGGGCCACCAGAACTGCACGTACACGGCGAGCGCCGCGATCTCCCCCACGCCGGCCACCGCGGAGAGCGCCACGTAGATCCACCCGGTCATGAACGCGAACCGGTTGCCCACGAACTCGCGCGCGTAGGAGACCCACGCACCCGTGGTGGGGCGGTGGATCACGAGCTCCCCGAGCGCCCGCATGAGCAGGTACACCACGGTGGAGACCACCAGGTAGGACAGGACCAGGGCAGGTCCAGCAGTGGCCAGGCGCTCGCCGATGCCCAGGAACAGGCCCACTCCGATCGCACCGCCGATGCCGATCATCTGGATCTGGAAGTTGCCCAGGGACTTCTTGTACCCCTGGTCGCCCCTCTCCTTGTAGACGGGCATGGGGCCGGTGGCCGGCGCCTTGGGGTCGAAGGGCATGAGTTCTCCTGGGTGGGAGGGGGTGTGCGTCCGTGGCGCTCGTGATGCGCCCGGCGTCCGGCACTCGCACCGGAAGCACACTTCGTTGTCCACGAGGTTAGCGGCACACAGTGCGCCCGGGGTGACACTGCGGCGTCGTGACGGGACCCGGGCAGCGTCCGCGCCGCGGGACGGACCGCGTTCCGCGGCGCCTGCGTCCACGGTCCCCGCGGCGTGTCGTCGCGCACGCCGCAGGGCCCGTCGCCGCGCACGGCGCGAGGCGTGACACGGGCGACGGCGCGCGAGACGATGGGCTTCTACCCGCGAGTCGTGGACCGGCCCGCGCGGCACGCAGCGGGCCCGTGCGGCCCGAACCGACCGGAAGCAGGACGGCACCCATGGCCCTCGACGTCATCTTCACGAACGGCACCATCCGCACCCAGGACCCGGAGCGACCCGTGGCCCGTGCCCTGGGGGTCCACCACGGCCGGGTGGTGAGCCTGGACGACGACCTCGCACCGGAGCTCTTCGACCGCACGGTGGACCTGCGCGGCGCCACCGTGGTCCCCGGCTTCCACGACGCCCACTGCCACCTCACCATGCTGGGCGAGGCCCTCGTGCAGGTGGACCTGCGCCCGATGACCGTCCCCACCCTGGCCGAGCTGCTCGACGCCGTGGCCGCCGCCGCGCGGGATGCCGCGCCGGGCGAGTGGGTCCTGGGGCAGGGCTACGACCAGAACCACCTGGGCGGCTCCCACCCCACCGCCGAGGCGCTGGACGCCGTGGCGCCGGAGAACCCCGTGTGGCTGTGGCACAACTCCCGCCACATGGCCGTGGTCAACACCGCCGCGTTCGAGGCCGCCGGGTACCCCGGACGCACCGGGTTCACCGTCCCCGAGGGCGGCAGCGTGCCGCTCGACGAGCACGGCGCCGCGCTGGGGCTGCTCGAGGAGACGGCGCGCGGCCTGGTCTCCGGGGCCATGCCGCCCAAGACCACCGCACAGGTGGCCGAGCAGATCGGGGCCGCGAGCGACGTCGCCCTGGCCGCCGGGATCACGTCCGTCACGGAACCCGGGCTGGGCGCCCCCGAGCACCTGGGGCAGTCCGTCACGGACCTCGCGGCATACCAGCTCGCGCGGGAGCAGGGGCGGCTGGGCGTGCGCGCCACCGTCATGCCGTACCTCACCACGCTGCACCCGGTGGGCGCACAGGACGCGCCGGACGCCGCAGACGCCCGGGGTGACGACGCCGCTGGGTCCCCTCCCGGAGGCGCGGCCGGTGCGGGCGGGGACCTCGCGGACCGGCCCTTCGGCCTGGACCTGGGGCTGCGGACGGGGCTGGGAGACGACCGGCTGCGCATCGGCGCGGTCAAGGTGCTCGCGGACGGTTCGCTCATCGGCCGCTCCGCGTTCATGACCGAGGACTACGCGGCGGACGCGGAGGCCGGCGTCTCCAACGCCGGGTACCTGCAGTTCCCACGGGAGTGGCTCGAGGAGCGACTGACCGCCGCGCACGCGAACGGCTGGCAGCTCGCCGTGCACGCCATCGGGGACGGGGCGGTGGACGTGGTCCTGGACGTCCTCGAGGCGGCGCAGCGGCGGTTCCCCCGCGAGGACTGCCGCCACCGCATCGAGCACTTCGGTGTGGCCAGCGACGAGCAGGTGGCCCGGGCGGCCCGGCTCGGCGTGGTCCCCGTGCCCCAGGGCCGGTTCGTGAACGAGCTCGGGGACGGCATCGCCCGGGCCATGGGCGAACCGCGCACCCGGTTCTGCTACCGCATGAGATCCCTGCTGGACGCCGGCATGGTGGTTCCCGCCTCCACGGACGCCCCCGTGGTGGACTACCCGCCGCTGGCCAACATCCACGACATGGTCAACCGGTCCACGTCCTCCGGCGCCCCGTTCGTGCCGGAGGAGCGCGTCACGGTGGCCGAGGCGGTGCACGCGTACACCGTGGGCAGCGCGTACGCCTCCCACCAGGAGCACGAGAAGGGGCGGCTGGTGCCGGGGATGCTCGCGGACTTCGCGGTCCTCTCCGACGACATCCACACGGTGGACCCCGCGACCATCCGTGACCTGCGGGTGACCGCCACGGTGGTGGGCGGCGAGGTGGTGCACGGCTCCGTGTGACGCCCCGGCGGTAGGATCGCCGGACAAGCCCCAGAACGGTGATTCGGGCCACACTCGACCCGGAGTCAGGAGAACCCCATGCCCCAGCAGTCCGCCGGCCACCTCATCGTCGAGTCCCTCAAGGCCCACGGCGTGGACCGCGTGTTCAGCGTGCCCGGGGAGAGCTTCCTGGACGTCCTGGACGGGCTCTACGACTCCGGGGTGCAGAACGTGGTGTGCCGCCAGGAGGGCGGGGTCACCTACATGGCGGAGGCGCACGGCAAGCTGACCGGTCGCCCCGGTGTGGCCATGGTGACCCGCGGTCCGGGGGCCTCCAACGCCTTCGTGGGCATCCACCTGGCATGGCAGGACTCCACTCCCCTGGTGCTCTTCGTGGGACTCGTCCCGGTGGCCCACCGGGAGAAGGAGGCGTTCCAGGAGTTCGACCCGCACCAGTGGTTCGGCTCCCAGGCCAAGCGCGTGATGGTCCTGGACGAGGCGGACCGCGCGTCCGAGTACGTGGCCGAGGCGTTCTTCGCCGCAAGCTCCGGACGGCCCGGGCCGGTGGTGGTGGGTCTGCCCGAGGACGTCATCACCCAGCTCACGGACGCGCCCGTGGTTCCTCCCGTCCCCGTGGCCGAGGGTGCCGTGGGTGCCGACGAGCTGGCCGAGCTGCGGGAGGCACTGGAGCGAGCGGAACGCCCCGCGATCCTCGTGGGCGGACCCCGCTGGAGCCCGGAGGCCGCGCGGCAGGTCACGGACTTCGCCGAGCGCCACGGCATCCCCGTGGTCTCCGACTGGCGGGCGGCGGACCGGGTCCCGGGCACCTCCCCCGTGAACGCGGGCGAGACCGGCTACGGCCGCAGCCGGGAGACGATCGAGACCCTGGAGCACGCGGACGTGCTGCTCGTGGTCGGCGGGACGCTCTCGGACATCCCCACGGACGGGTTCACCGTGCGCCAGGACCGCTCGGCCGTGAACTGGATCGTCAACATCGACACCTCCCTGCGCCAGCACTCCGGTGCCGTGACCCGCCAGATCCTGGCCTCACCGGTGGCCTTCGGCCGCGTCCTGGCGGATCTCCAGCTGGGTGGGCACCCGGACTGGTCGCAGTGGCTCGAGAAGCCCGTGGCCGCCCGCCGCGCCCGCTACGAGATCCCGGCCTCCGCGGGGGACAACGCGCCCGGCACCGCGGACATGACCCTGGTGATGAAGGCGCTGATCCCCCACCTGCCCGAGGACGCGGCGGTGGTCTACGGCTCCGGCAACCACACCGCGTGGGCGAACACGTACGTTCCCACGGGGGCCTACCCCTCGCAGCTGTCGGTGCGCAACGGCACCATGGGCTACTCCGTGCCCGGCGCGGTCTCCGTGTCTCTGGAGCAGCCCGAACGTTTCGTGTTCGCAGTGGCCGGCGACGGCGAGTTCCTCATGAACTCGCAGGAGCTCGCGACCGCCCGGCAGTTCGGCGCGCACCCTCTCATCATCGTGCTGGACAACGGCCAGTTCGGCACCATCCGCGCGCACCAGGAGAACCACTACCCCGGCCGCGTGTCCGGCACCCAGCTGGAGAACCCCGACTTCGCCACCGTGGCCCGCGGCTACGGGGCCTTCGGTGCGCGCCTGGAGCGCAACGAGGACATCGAGGGGGTCGTCGCCGACGCCGTGCGGGCCGTCACCGAGGACCGGATCCCGGCCGTGGTGCACGTGGTCGCGGACCCCGCGAAGCTGCTGCCCGGCATGTAGCTGTCCCCGCAACGGCGACGCACCGCGCCCCTCGGGTCCGGCGCGGCGTCGTCGTAGGGTGGTGCCTGACGATCGGAGGCCACCGCGCCGCCGTCGCCCCGGCGCACCACGAGGAGTCCCATGCACCGCCTGTTCCACAACGCCACCGTCCACGCCATGAACCCGGCCACGGGCTGGACCCCACAGGGCCAGTGGCACTCCCACGACATGCCGCACCCCGATGCGATCCTCACCTCGGAGGACCGGATCGTGGCGGTGGGCGAGTACCGCGCACTGCGTGACATGGCTCCGCTGGGGACCGAGCGCACGGACCTGGGCGGAACGTATGTCCTGCCGGGCATGGGCGACGGGCACATCCACTCGGCCATGTACTCGCGCTCCCTCATCGAGCCGGACATGCGCGGCTGCGTGAATCTGGAGGAGGCCCTGGCGGTGCTGCGGCCCTACGTGGAGCAGGCCAGGACGGACCCGTCCATCACGTGGATCTTCGGCGGTCAGTGGAACATCAACGCGTGGACGGGCCCCGAGCGTCCGGACCGCCACGTGCTGGACTGGGTGGCCCCGGACGTTCCCGTGGCGCTGAGCTCCCTGGACCTGCACACCCTCTGGCTGAACTCGCGTGCGCTGACCGAGCTGGGGCTGGACCGCACCGTGAAGGACCCGGACGGCGGGGAGTTCGAGCGGGACGAGCACGGTGAGCTCACCGGGGTGCTCAAGGAGGCCGCCGCGATCCCCATCCGGGACGGCCTGATGCAGTCGGACGTCTCCGGGAGCATCGACAGCTACCTGCCCCTGGGCCAGCGTGAGCTGCTCCAGCGCGGCATCACCTCGATCCACGACATCGACGGAGTGGACTGCCTGCACGCGTACCGCAAGCTCCACGACCGCGGCGAGCTGGACCTCCGGGTGCACAAGATCCTGCGGCAGGAGCAGATCGAGGACTTCATCCGGCGCGGGATCCGCACCCACTCCGGGGACGAGTGGATCTCCATGGGCCCGCTCAAGCTCTTCGCGGACGGTGCCCTGGGCTCCCACACGTGCCACATGTCCGAGGCGTGGCCCGGCACGCAGGACCACGGGATGGCGGTGATGGAGCCCGAGGAGCTGGAGCACTGGATCCACCGGGCGGCCTCGGCGGGGATCGCCGCCGCCGTGCACGCCATCGGGGACCAGGCGGCCACGGAGGCGCTGGACGCGATCGCGGCCAACCAGGCCATTTCCCGGGCCTTCGGGCTGCGCCACCGGATCGAGCACGCGCAGTACGTCAAGCGCACCGACGTCCCCCGGTTCCGGGAGCTGGAGGTCACCGCCTCCCTGCAGCCGATGCACTGCACCACGGACATCCCCCTCAACGGGTTCCTGGAGGACCGGGACCTCGTGGCCTACGGGTGGAACAGCCTGCGGCGGGCGGGCGCGGAGCTGGTCTTCGGCTCCGACGCCCCGGTGGAGGACCCCAACCCGTTCCACGGCATCCACGCGGCCATCACCCGCACCCGGGACGGCTCCCCCGAGGGCGGGTGGCAGCCGCACGAGATCATCTCCCGCCCGGAGGCCGTGTCCCACTACACCCACTCCGTGGCCCGCGCCTCCTACGAGGAGAACCAGAAGGGGTGCCTGGCCCCCGGGATGCTCGCGGACTTCGTGTGCGTGGACCGGGACATCTTCGCGGTGGACGCGGAGGCCGTGCGGGACACCGTGGTGGAGGCCACGGTGGTGGGCTCCCAGATCCGCTACCAGCGCGAGGACTGACTCCCGCGCGCGGCCGGTGCCGTGCGGCGTCGGCGTCCCCGGGCACGACGCCGCCCCCGCACCTGTGCAGGCGCGGGGGCGGCGGTCACGGGGTGGCCCTACTGACTACTTCTTCTTGGGAGTGTGGATCAGCTTCTTGTTGGCGAACTCCTCGATGCCGAACGGGCCGAGTTCACGGCCCACGCCGGAGCGCTTGACGCCGCCGAAGGGCAGGTCCGGGGCGGTGCCGGTGACCTCGTTGACGTAGACCATCCCGGAGTCCACGCGCTGCGCGACCTCCAGCGCGGCTTCCTCGTCCGCGCCGAACACGGAACCGCCCAGACCGAACGGCGAGGAGTTGGCGAGCTCCACGGCCTCGTCCGCGTCCTTGACCTTGTAGACCACGGCCACGGGGCCGAAGATCTCCTCGGCGTAAGCGCGCATCTCGGGGGTGACGTCCGCGAGCACGGTGGCCTCCATCCAGGCACCGGGCTTGTCCAGCTTCTTGCCGCCAGCGAGCACGGTGGCGCCCTTGTCCACGGCGTCCTGGACCTGCTCCATGATCTCGTCACGCGCCTCCACGGCGCACAGCGGGCCCAGGAAGGTCTTCTGGTCCATGGGGTCTCCGGGTGTCACGCCCTGCACGGCCTGCGCGAAGTTCTCCACGAACGCGTCGTACGCCTCTTCCAGCACGATGAACCGCTTGGAGTTGGTGCACGCCTGGCCGTTGTTGAGCATGCGTCCGAAGACACCCTGCTTGACGGTGCGCTCCACGTTCTCGGCGTCCAGCACGATGAAGGGGTCCGAGCCGCCCAGCTCCAGCACGACCTTCTTGAGGTTCTTGCCCGCGGTGGCGGCCACGGCCGAGCCCGCGCGCTCCGAGCCCGTGAGGGACACGCCCTGCACAGCCGGGTCCGGGATCACGATGTCCGCGATCTGCTCGTTGGACGCGAAGATGTTGATGTAGACGTCCTCCGGGAAGCCTGCGTCGCGGAAGAGCTCCTCCTGCACCAGCGCGGCCTGGGGCACATTGCCCGCGTGCTTGAGCAGCACGGTGTTGCCGAGCATCACGTTGGGAGCGGCCAGGCGGGCCACCTGGTAGTAGGGGAAGTTCCACGGCATGATCCCCAGCACCACGCCCGTGGAGTCGAGCACCACGCGGGCCTCGCCGCCGGTGGAGGGCGTCAGGGTGCGGCCCTTCATGAACTCCTCCGCGTTGTCCGCGTAGTAGTCGTAGATGTCCGCCACGAGCCGGACCTCCTCCACGGACTGCGCGAGCGGCTTGCCCATCTCCTCGGTGATCAGGGCGGCGAGCTCGTCCTCGCGGTCGCGGTACAGCCCGGCCATGGTGTGCATCAGCCGCGCGCGCTCCGCCGCCGGGACGGTGCGCCAGGAGGTGTACTCCTTGGCGGAACGGGCCACGGCATCGCGGATCTGCTCGTCCGTGGCGGTCTCGAAGGTCTTGACGGTCTCCCCGGTCGCGGGGTTGGTGGTTGCGTAAGCCATGGCCCCAGCGTATGGCGCGTCACAGCGCGATGGCAGGGGGTTCACCGAGGGCGAGAGTCGAGGACGACGACGCCGCGGCGCGCCGGTCACGGACCGCACCGTGCGGCGTCGTGCGGGGTCACGGGCGAGCAGCACACGGGACCAGGACCAGGACCAGGATGACGTGCGTCACGAACCGGAACAATCGGCGCGCGGGCGTCGACCCCCTGGACAATGGACGGTTCGAGCCCGGAGCCCCTTGCGCCCGGGCATACGATGATCGCAGACAGCCCTGTTCCCAGAACCCAGAGTCCGCAGCGCACCCGAGCGCGTGAAAGGAATCAGATGAGCATCCACGACAAGGTTTCCGCCGTCCTCGAGGCCACGCCCAAGGGTCTGCTGATCAACGGCGAGTGGCGCGATGCGTCGGACGGCGGCACGTTCGACGTCGAGAACCCCGCAACCGGGGAGATCCTGGCCACGCTCGCCTCCGCCACCGAGGAGGACTCGCGCGCGGCCATGGACGCCGCCGCGAACGCCCAGGAGTCCTGGGCCCGCACGAGCACCCGCGAGCGCTCCGAGATCCTGCGCCGCGCCTTCGACCTGGTCCAGGAGCACAAGGAGGACCTCGCGCTGCTGATGACCCTGGAGATGGGCAAGCCGCTGAAGGAGGCCCAGGGCGAGGTGGTCTACGGCGGCGAGTTCCTGCGCTGGTTCTCCGAGGAGGCGGTGCGCCACTACGGCCGCTACGCGTCCACGCCCGAGGGCAACCTCAAGATGTTCGTGTCCCACAAGCCCGTGGGCCCGTGCCTGCTGATCACCCCGTGGAACTTCCCGCTGGCCATGGCCACCCGCAAGGTGGCCCCCGCGGTGGCCGCGGGCTGCACCATGATCCTCAAGCCCGCGCGCCTGACCCCTCTGACCTCGCAGTTCTTCGCCAAGCTCATGATCGAGGCGGGGATCCCCGCGGGTGTGCTGAACGTGGTGTCCTCCAAGTCCGCGTCCAACGTCTCGGACCCGATCATGGCGGACCCGCGCCTGCGCAAGGTGTCCTTCACGGGCTCCACCCCGGTGGGCAAGCAGCTCATGAAGACCGCCACGGACCACGTGCTGCGCACCTCCATGGAGCTGGGCGGCAACGGCCCGTTCATCGTGTTCGAGGACGCGGACCTGGACAAGGCCGTGGAGGGCGCCATGGCCGCGAAGATGCGCAACATGGGCGAGGCCTGCACCGCCGCCAACCGCTTCCTGGTGCACGAGTCCGTGGCCGAGGAGTTCTCGCAGAAGTTCGCGGCCAAGCTCAAGGCGCTCAAGCCCGGCAACGGCCTGGACGAGGACTCCACAGTGGGCCCCATGATCGAGAAGAAGGCCCTGGACTCCGTCACCGAGTTCGTCCAGGACGCGATCGAGAAGGGCGCGAGCGCCGTCGTGGGCGGCAAGCCCGTGGACGGGCCCGGCTACTTCTTCGAGCCCACCCTGCTCACCGGTGTGACCGAGGACTGCCGCGTGTTCCAGGAGGAGATCTTCGGTCCCGTGGCGCCCGTGATCACCTTCACGGACGAGGACGACGCCGTGCGCCTGGCCAACACGACCGAGTACGGCCTGGCCTCCTACGTGTTCACCGAAGACATCCCCCGTGCGCTGCGCATCGGCGAGCGCATCGAGTACGGCCTGCTGGGCCTGAACGTGGGCGTGATCTCCAACGCGGCCGCGCCGTTCGGCGGCGTGAAGGAGTCCGGCGTGGGCCGAGAGGGCGGTGCCGAGGGCATCGCCGAGTACACCACCGTGCAGTACATGGGCATGCCCTCCCCCTGGGCCTGATCCCGCACCTGACACCGCGGGCCCGATCCGTCCGCACCGCATCCCGCGGCGCAGCGACGCGCCGCGCACAGCACGAAAGGACCATCAGAGATGGCAGAGATCGAGTACCGGCTCCCGCAGAAGCGCGAGCTGGTGACCAGCATTCCCGGGCCCAAGTCCCAGGCGCTCGCCGAGCGCCGCGCACAGACCGTTGCCGCCGGCGTCGCCTCCTCCCTGCCCGTCTTCGCGGACGAGCTGGACGGCGGCGTGATCAAGGACGTGGACGGCAACCAGATGGTGGACCTGGGCTCCGGCATCGCTGTGACGTCCGTGGGTGCCTCCGCCCCCAAGGTGGTGGCGCGCGTCCAGGACGCGGTGGCCAAGTTCACCCACACGTGCTTCATGGTCACCCCGTACGAGGACTACGTGGCCGTGGGCGAGAAGATGGCGCAGCTGACCCCCGGGTCCTTCGACAAGCGCACCGCGCTGTTCACGTCGGGCTCCGAGGCCGTGGAGAACGCCGTGAAGATCGCGCGCGTGCACACCAAGCGGCAGGCGGTCGTCGTGTTCGACCACGCCTACCACGGGCGCACCAACCTCACCATGGCCATGACCGCCAAGGTGATGCCGTACAAGCAGGGCTTCGGACCGTTCGCCAACGAGGTCTACCGCGTGCCCATGTCCTACCCGTTCCGCGACCCCGAGGGCATGACGGGCGCCGAGGCCGCCAAGCGCGCCCTGACCATGGTGGAGAAGCAGGTGGGCGCGGAGAACGTGGCCGCCGTGGTCATCGAGCCCATCCAGGGCGAGGGCGGATTCATCGTCCCCGCCGAGGGCTTCCTGCCCGCACTGTCCTCGTGGTGCCGTGAGAACGGCGCCGTGTTCGTCGCGGACGAGGTCCAGGCCGGCATCGCCCGCACCGGCGCGTGGTTCGCGTCCGAGCACGAGGGTGTGGAGCCGGACCTGGTGACCTTTGCCAAGGGCATCGCGGGCGGCATGCCGCTGTCCGGCGTGGTGGGCCGCGCCGAGATCATGGACGCCGTGCACCCCGGCGGCCTGGGCGGCACCTACGGTGGCAACCCCGTGGCGTGCGCCGCGGCCCTCGGCGCGCTGGAGACCATCGAGGAGTGGGGTCTCGTGGAGCGCGCGCGGGAGATCGAGAAGGTCATCCGCGAGGAGCTCGGCTCCGTGGCGGAGTCCTCCCCCGTGGTGGGAGACCTCCGCGGCCGCGGGGCGATGATCGCGCTCGAGTTCGTGAAGCCCGGCACCACGGAGCCCAACCCGGACGCCGCCAAGCAGATCGCCGCGCGCTGCCTCGAGCAGGGCGTCGCGATCCTCACGTGCGGCACGTACGGCAACATCGTGCGCCTGCTCCCGCCGCTGGTCATCGACATGGACCTGCTGCGCGACGCCCTCGGCGTGTTCGCCGCAGCCATCCAGGAGGCCGGCGCCTGATCCTGCTGATCTGACGCCTCGTGCACCGCGGGCGGCCACCGGTTCTCCGGTGGCCGCCCGTTCGCGTGCCGCTCGCCTGCACGGCACGACGACGCCGCGCGGCCCGGACCTGCTGCGGCACCGCGCCCGGTCCGGCACCGTTCCACGGGGGCCGGCCCGGACCTGCGGCAACGGTGCAGATCCACCCGTGCGCCGCACGGCGTACGACGACGCCGCCCGCGCCTCTCGTGTGGTAAAACTCACCTATCCGCACCCAGACCCGGCCGTTCTGCGGGCCCCGTTTCCAGCAGTCGAGAGGACCAGCCATGAGCACCGGCAAGGCACCACAGGGACCAGCACCGGCCGGCAGCTCTGCCGCCGCGGGCGGGGACTCCCCCGAGATCACACACAAGGCGCTGCGCTCGCGCCACGTCACCATGATCACGCTGGGCGGGATCATCGGAGCCAGCCTGTTCGTGGGCTCCGGCAACGTGATCCGCATGGTGGGCCCGGCCGCGGTGCTCTCCTACCTGCTGGGCGGGCTGCTCGTGTTCCTGGCCATGCGGATGCTCGGGGAGATGGCGGCGTCGCGCCCCGCCGTGGGCTCGTTCATGGAGTACGCGCGCGTGGGCCTGGGCGACTGGGCCGGGTACTTCGTGGGCTGGCTCTACTGGTACTTCTGGGTGGGTGTGATCGCGTTCGAGGCCGTGGTGGGCGGGTCGCTGCTCGCGGGGTGGTTCCCGGCCATGCCCGTGTGGCTGGGGTCCGTGATCCTGCTGCTGATCTTCACGGGTACCAACCTGATCTCCGTGCGCTCGTTCGGGGAGGTCGAGTTCTGGCTCGCGAGCGTCAAAGTGGCGGTGATCGTCGCGTTCCTGGTGGTGGGCACCCTCTTCGCGTTCGGGCTCTGGCCGGGCGCGGACTTCTCGATCCCCAACCTGTGGCAGCACGGCGGCTTCGCACCGCAGGGTGGCTGGGCCGTGATTTCGGGCGTGGCCGTGGTGATCTTCTCCTACTTCGGCACGGAGATCGCCGTGATGGCGGCCGCGGAGTCCGAGGACCCCGCCAGGGGCATCCGCCAGGCCACCGTGACCGTGGTGTGGCGCATCCTGATCTTCTTCGTGGGATCCATCCTGCTGATCGTGACCATCGTCCCGTGGAACCAGTTGCCGGATCCTGACGAGCAGGCACCGTTCGTGTACGTCTTCGACCTCTTTGGCGTCCCCGGCGCGGAGATGATCATGAGCATCGTCATCTTCACGGCGGTGTGCTCCGTGCTGAACTCCGGACTGTATTCCGCAGCGCGCATGTTCTCCGCTCTCGCGGGCGAGGGCCTGGCTCCGCGCATCGTGGCACGGAAGTCCAAGAACGGCGTCCCCGTGGTGGCCGTGCTCGCCTCCACCCTGGGCGGCTACGCGGCGGTGTTCGTGAACTTCCTGGCCCCGGAGTCCGGGATCTTCGACTTCATCATGAACTCGGCGGGTCTCGTGGCCCTGTTCGTGTACGTGTTCGTGGCGATCACCCAGATGAAGCTGCGCTCTCAGATGAGCCCCGAGGAGCGCGCGAACCTGAAGCTCAAGATGTGGCTGCACCCGTGGCTCGGCATCCTGGTGATCGTGGCCGTCGCGGGGATCGTGGTGGTCATGCTGGTCTCGGACGATGCAAGCCGCACCCAGGTGTGGACGAGCCTCGTGGCCGTCGCCGTGCTCGCCGTGTTCTGGCCGCTCGTGCGCCGCAACCTGCGACGCCGCCGGGCAGCCGACACCGCGGCTCCCGCCGCGACGCCCACGGCCTGATCCGCCACCGCCCACCGACCGCCCGAGAGGATCCCGTGGCGCACTTCCCCACCCTGACCGAGACCGTGGCCGCCCTGCGCCACGGTGAGACCACGAGTGAAGCCCTGACCTCCGCGGCACTGGATCGCATCGATGCGCTGAACGAGCACCTGGGGGCGTTCGTACGCGTTGAGCGGGAGGCCGCCCTGACCTCGGCGCGCGATGCGGACCAGCGGCTGCGCTGCGAGGGCCTCCTCGAAGCCCCTCGGGCACCGGCATCCGAGCAGTCCGGCGGAACCACCCGGCACGGCGAAACACGCACCTCCGCGGTCCCATCCCGGGGCCACGCGGAGGCGGCCGTCCTGCGCGGCGTCCCCCTGTCCCTGAAGGACGGGCACGACGTCGCCGGGATGCCCACCTCGTGGGGCTCGCTGACCGCGCGCGGGGAGGACGGAAGCATCCCGCGGGCGGAACGCTCGGACGAGCTCGCCGCCACCCTGCAGGACAGCGGAGCCGTGCTGCTCGGCAAGACCCAGGTGCCCGAGTTCCTGCTCAACTGCTACTCCGAGAACCGGGCATACCCTCCAGCGCGCAACCCCTTTGCCCTGGACTGCTCGGCGGGCGGCTCCTCCGGTGGCCAGGCCGCCGCTGTGGCCGCTGGCATCCTCCCCGCGGCCATCGGCTCGGACGGCGGCGGTTCCGTGCGGATTCCCGCCGCGGCGTGCGGGCTCATCGGGCTCAAACCGAACCGGGGCAGGGTGCCCAGCAGCGACGCCCTGTCCAACGTCGGGCAGCTGGGGGTCAACGGACCCATCACCCGCACCGCCGCGGACGCCGCCCTGCTCCTGGACGTGCTGTGCCACACGCCGGGCCGCGAGCGGATCGACCGGCCCGTGGTGGCCGTGCCGGAGCCCTCGTTCGCCGCTGTTGTGGAGCGCGCCCGGGCGGGAGACCTCCCCTGGGGAGACCGCCCCCTGCGCATCGGCGTGAGCACGGCCTCGCCCTTCGACGCCACGTACAAGATCACGGTGTCCCCGGAGGCGCGGGCCGCGCTGGACGAGGGGATCCGCGCGCTCGAGGCGCTGGGCCACACCGTGGAGGATGCTGACATCCACTACGACCCCGCCTACCCCGAAGCCTTCTCGCGGCTGTGGACCACTGCCATGGGCCAGCTGCCGCTCGACGGCGCCGAGCACCTGCTCACCGGGCTGGCCCGCTCGTTCCGCGAGCGTGCCCTGTCCCGCACCGCGGTGGAGCTCGCGGACGCCTTCGCCGTGCTGCGCGGGATCGAGGCGGACCTCATCCGCCAGTTCTCCCGGTTCGACATGATCCTCACGCCGGCCCTGGCCATGCCGCCACGGCCGGTGGGGTGGTTCCACGAGGGCTTCGACATCGCGGATCCGGCGGGCGCGGACCAGGACTACAGGCGCCAGTGCCAGTACACGCCGTGGACATCGGTGGTGAACGTGATCGGGCTGCCCGCGATCACGGTGCCCACCACGTGGCGCATCCCCGAGACCGGCGGATACCCGGGCCCGGTGCCCATGGGCGTCCAGCTCGTGGGGCGCGCGTCCGGTGAGGCGCAGCTGCTCGCGCTGGCCGCCCAGCTGGACCCGCCCACGACGCCGCACGCGCACCTCGTCGCCTGAGCGCACCCGCCCACGGAGGGCCGCAGCCCGGTCCGGCGCCCGCCCACCGGTCTGCTGACGGCCCACCGGTCCTGGGCTCCGCGGTCACACCGACGGCGCGGCCCGGTCTGCGCAAGGGCTCGTGGCGTCCACGCCGCGCCGTCTCCCCGCGGGCAACGGCGGTTCGGCGCGGGAGGTGGCCGCGCGGCGTCGTCGTCCGCCGGGGCGGGGGCGGGGCCCGAAACCGAGCGGCGCACGGCCTGACGGGGCGCGCTTTCGGGACTAGGTTGGTGGCATGACCAACCGTGCGGGCACCGTTGCCCAACCCAGTGACCTCGTGGACATCGACGACCTCGTGGCGGCGTACTTCGACCGCACGCCGGATGCCGGGAACCCGGACCAGCGGGTGGTGTTCGGAACCTCCGGGCACCGCGGTTCCTCGCTGAAGACCTCGTTCAACGAGGACCACATCGCTGCGATCACGCAGGCGATCGTGGAGTACCGCGCCGGGCAGGGCATCACCGGCCCGCTGTTCATGGGCAAGGACACCCACGCGTTGTCCGGGCCCGCGCAGGACACCGCGCTGCAGGTGCTCGCCGCCAACGGTGTGCGCACCCTGCTGGACTCCCGGGACGGTTTCACGCCCACCCCGGCGCTGTCCCACGCGATCCTCACGTACAACGCGTCCGGGCCCGAGGACCGCGCGGACGGGATCGTGATCACCCCGTCCCACAACCCGCCCACGGACGGCGGTTTCAAGTACAACCCCCCGCACGGCGGCCCCGCGGACACGGACGCCACCGGGTGGATCGCGGACCGCGCCAACGAGCTGATCGAGGCGGGCCTGGAGGGCGTGCGGCGCGTGCCCCTGGAGGAGGCGAAGGCCGCGGAGACCACCGGCACGTTCGACTTCCTGGACAGCTACGTCTCCACGTTGCCGGAGATCATCGACCTGGACGCCATCAAGGCCGCGGGGGTGCGCATCGGCGCGGACCCCATGGGCTCGGCCTCGGTGGCGTACTGGCAGGAGATCGGCGAGCGCTTCGGGCTGAACCTGGAGGTCGTGAACCCCACCGTGGACCCGCAGTGGGCGTTCATGACCCTGGACTGGGACGAGAAGATCCGCATGGACTGCTCCTCCCCCTCGGCCATGGCCTCTCTGATCGGGGCCCGGGACAAGTACGACATCGCCACGGGCAACGACGCGGACAGCGACCGCCACGGCATCGTGACCCCGGATGCCGGGCTCATGAACCCCAACCACTACCTCGCGGTGGCCATCGACTACCTCTACCGCACGCGCGACGGCTGGCGCGGTGACGCCGGGGTGGGCAAGACCCTGGTGTCCTCCTCGATCATCGACCGCGTGGCGCAGTCCCTGGGTCGCCGCCTAGACGAGGTGCCCGTGGGCTTCAAGTGGTTCGTGCCGGGTCTGCTGGACGGCTCCATCGGCTTCGGCGGGGAGGAGTCCGCCGGTGCCTCGTTCCTGCGCAGGGACGGCTCCGTGTGGACCACGGACAAGGACGGCATCATCCTGGCGCTGCTGGCCGCGGAGATGACCGCCACCACCGGCACAACCCCCTCCCAGCGCTACCGGGAGCTCACGGAGCAGTTCGGGGACCCCGTGTACCAGCGCATCGACGCCCCGGCGAACCGCGAGCAGAAGGCGGCGCTGAAGAAGCTCTCCGCGGAGCAGGTCACCGCGGACACCCTGGCCGGTGAGCCCATCACCGCCAAGCTCACGGAGGCCCCCGGCAACGGTGCGGCGATCGGCGGGCTCAAGGTCACCACGGAGAACGCGTGGTTCGCGGCCCGCCCCTCCGGCACGGAGGACGTCTACAAGATCTACGCGGAGTCCTTCAAGGGCGAGGAGCACCTGAAGCAGGTGCAGCAGGAGGCCAAGGCTCTGGTGGACTCGGTCATCGGCTGAGGGCCGTGGTGCGGGCCTCCCGCACCCGGCCTGCTGCGCAGGGGCCGCCGAGCGGTACGGGGTTCTCCCGTGCCGCTCGGCGGCCCCTCGTCGTGACCGAACGGCGCAGACGCTTGTGCGTGTCGGAGCGCTGTGCTGTGATGTTCCCGGATCAAGAAGCCCGACCATCAGCCCTCCGGCTGGTCGGCTGGCAACCGGTTGTTCGCACCCGGTGCCCCCGGAGGAAGATCCGCCGCCCGGCACCCGCCGCGCGGAAGTCTGCGAAAGGTCACCATTATGAGCAACTCTGCTCCCACTCCCGAACACCCGTGCGTCCACGCGGAGGGACACCCCGTCTGCCGGAGCTACCACCCGGGGCACAACGCTCACTACATCCAGGCCCGCCTGGCTTCCGGGAACCAGGACCGGTGGGTCCGGGTGGACCTGGGCGCCCCGCACGGGAACACGGTGCAGGCCACGTTCCCGGACGGCAGCACCCGGACCTGGTGGTGCCACGACCCCGCGCTGCTGGAGCGGTTCCACACGCTGCAGCACAGCGGGGCCGCGGCGTCGTTCGATCCTGGGACGTCACTCGCCACCGTGCCGACTTCACAGGGCAGGCTCGCCCTGCTGCACCCGGCAGTGGTCGAGGGGCAGTGACGCCCTGGGCATGGGAAGGGGAGGACACCGGCGGCGAGCACGCCGCGTGCTGAGCCGCCGGCTCCTCCCGTAGGCTGGTCGGCCGGTGGTGCGCGCCGCAGGCGTGACCCACCGGCCGTTCCCGCCGGCCCGCCCGGTCTGCGCCTTCGTGAAAGGAACCGAGCAGTGACTCCCTCCGCCAGCGCCACCTCCGACTCCCTGTCCAGGGCCGCCAAGCCGATCGAGGTCCGTGTGGGGCACCGCGAGCTGGTCATCCGTGGCCGGTACGAGACCCTGTCGATCGTCAACGACATCCTGATCGGCCTGATCTTCCTGGTGGGTTCGATCCTCTTCTTCCAGGACGCCACCGTCTACGCCGGGACGTGGCTGTTCGTGCTGGGCAGCGCACTCATGCTGGTCCGACCCAGCATCCGGATCACCCGGCGGGTGCACCTGCAGCGCATCGCCCCGGAATCAGCACCGGAGGACTCGCGCGACTTCTGACCCGCCGCGCGGACCGTCCCGTGACCCGAACGTCCTGCGGGGCGCAGGCGTAGGCACGTTCCACCGGCTGCTGCCACTGGACACGCCGTCGTCACATGGGAACACGCCGCACGGGTGATGTTGCGGGTCGGTCAGGTTGGCTATCTAATGAGGATCGACCCCCGCGACCCCAGGACGATCCCTCGCAGCGGGGGCAGACACTCAAGGATGAGCAACCCGCATGAGGCACACCCACGCCCAACCGGACCCCCGCACACTTCTCGGCCCGTCCAGCGTGCTGCAGGCCGAGCCCTGGCAGCACTTCCAGGCTGGTCTCTCGCGACGCACTCACACTCTTGACGGGGCCGGGTGGCACGCCCTCGTCGTCGAGGAGCGCTCCCGGGCCGGGGTGGTCTGGTACACCCCGTACGGCCCGGTCCTGGCGCACCCCGAGCTTCTGCCGGAGGCGCTGCGCGAGCTGCGGTACGCCGCGCATGATCACTCCGTGGCGTGGTTGCGGGTGGAGCCGCAGATGCCGTCCCCGGTGGGCACGGCCTTCGCGGCAGCCGTGCAGCGGCAGAACGCCACGGCACCGGCGATCGCCGCGGGTCTGCGCCGGCTCGGAGCGCGGCCGTCCCCGCGGGACATCCAGCCCGCGTACACGCGCTGGGTGGATCTCACCCGCGAGCCGGAGCAGATCCTGGCCGCCATGACGGGCACCAACCGCAACCTGTGGCGGCGCCACCGGGACAAGGGCATCACCCTGGCCTCGGACTCCCACCCGGACGCCGCCGAGGCGGTGATCGAGCTGCAGCACCGCACCGCCGGGCGCAAGGGGTTCACGGCCCACAGCGAGGACTACCTCCGCACCGCCGCCCGCAGCCTGGGCGCCACGGGCAACTCCACGGCCTACACGAGCTCCGTGGACGGCACCGTGGTCAGCGCGCTGCTGACCTACGACTCCCCCACCACCCGGATCTTCGCCCACTCCGGCATGGACGCGAGCATGCGCAAGCTGCGCCCCAACCAGCCGCTCATCGCCCAGGCGCTGCTCGACGCCGCCGAGCAGGGTCTCGCGATCGGCGACCTCTTCGGGATTGCCCCGTTGAGCGATCCCACCCACCCGTGGACCGGGTTCAGCGCGTTCAAACGCTCCTTCGGCGGTGCGGACGTGGCCCTGGGCGGCACGTGGGACGTTCCCGTGAGCAGCCCCCGCTACACGGCCTACCGCGCCGCCCGCCGCGCCCGGGACGAGGCCGGCTCTGCGCGCACGCGCGCCCGGGAGACGACCGGCCGCATCCGTGCCGGGCTGGCCGGCGGGATGCATGCGGCGGAGGGGACACCCAGCGGGGCGTAGCCCCGCGAGCAGTGTCGTCCAGCGCCTCGGACCACGCGGCGGGCACCACGGGGTCCGCCCCGGGGACTCGCGTCCTGGCGGCCCTGTGCGGCCCGCGAGCCGGATCCCGCTGCCGGGCGCCCCTCCGGAGAGGTCAGGGGGTCATCCCACCGGGTTCTCGGGGTCCCACGCCCGGGAGTAGAAGTCCGCGGAGCGCGAGTCCAGCAGCTGCTGGTACTCCTCCGGGTCCATCGCCTGCGCCGAGCCCTGGGGAGGCTCCTGCTGCCGGACGGACGTGCCGAGGCCCGCAGCGCCGTCGTGCACCGAGAGGCCCGCCGCCTCCAGGAGGGTGGGGTACATGGACAGCTGGTCCGCGCCGGCCCGCAGGGGCTGCCCGGCGGTCTCGCCCGGGATCCACACGCGGTTGAACACGGTGCGGTTGGGGTGGTGGTCCAGCTGCTCGTGGAAGGCGTCCCCCGCGCTCATGTGCTTGAGGTGGTCGCCCATGATCACCACGGACGTGTCCTCCAGGTAGCCCTGGGACTTCATGTGCTCCACGAACCCGGCCACCTGGGTCATGGAGCACGCGAACACGGAGGTCACCTGGTTCTGGGTGTCCACGTCGCACGAGTCGTAGACGTGGACGGGTTCGTGGGTGTCCAGGGTCAGCATGGACAGGTTGAACGGCTGGCCCGTGCGCTCGGACTCGGCGTGCAGACGGTCCACCTCGTCCTTGGCGTGGGCCATGAGCCGCTCGTCGCTCAGGCCCCAGTCGCTGCGGAAGTTCTCCGCGGGCTCGCCCGCCGCGCGCCAGTCCTCCAGACCCTTGTCCTCGGTGTAGCCGTGGCTTCGCAGGAACGTGTCCTTGCCCGCGAAGGAGGAGTTGGCCCCGCCCAGGAACGTGTTCGTGTACCCGTGGTTCTGCAGCACGTCCCCCAGGCAGGTCACGCCGCCCAGGTACTGCTCCTGCCCGGCGCCGATGTCGGCGGAGCCTGCGTCACCCGACTCCTTGAGCGGGATCCCGCACTGCGTGGAGGCGATCCCGGCCATGGTCCAGCCACCGCCCTCGTACTGCTGGAAGTCCTCGACGCTGCGCCACCCGTCCTCGGGCCGGGTGACGTCCTCGAGCGGAGCGAAGGCGTTCTTCTCGAACAGCTCGTCGTCCGCGAGCGTGGCCTCCCCGGACTCCAGGTAGATGACCACCATGTTCCGCTTGTCCGCGTCACTCGTGATGGTGGGCTGGACGTACTTGGAGCCGATGTCGTGCGGGGACTTCACGGCCTTCACGTACTGGGGCAGGTCCACCGCGGACGCGAAACTCGTGCTCCCGGCCACGAACACCGCCGCCACGGTCACGGCGGAGGCGGAGCGCACGACGCCGCGGGGCGGCCGGGTGCCGTGCTCGCGTCGTGCTCTGCGGAGCCACGCCCGACGCGCGAGGGCGATGCCCACGGTGACCAGGACGGGAAGGACCCCGATGACCAGCACGGAGATCCACACCACGGACCCGCCGCCACCGTCCGTCTGCACGGACATCAGGTTCATGCGCATCTGCCCCACCGAGATCTGGCCCCAGTAGTGCCGGATGATCCCGCCCGCCGCGAGCAGGGTGAGCCCCAGCCAGATCAGGCCGTAGCACAGCCCGCGGCCCGTCCAGCGGCCCAGCCGCCTGCCCACGCGCAGAAAACCCTCGGACATGTCTGGACCTCGTGTTCCTGGATCATCCGGTGCCAGTCCGCACCGCCGCGGCCCGGGCATGGTGTGCCGCCGCGTTCGCGTTCGTGTTTCTTCAAGGGTAGGACATGTTCCGGTCACCTGCTGTTCACCTTGAGGGCCCGCGACGGCGCCGGACATGGCAGGGGAACCCACTGTCCGGGGAGGCGACGGCCGGTCCAGCGCGAGGCTGACGCTGTCCGCGGCCGGCCCGGGGAGCGTCCGTTCCGGTCAGCTCGCGTGGGTGAGCGCCTGCACCCAGACGGCCTCCGCCACGAGGATGCCGAGGTCCACAGCCTCGCCACCGGGCGCGTCCGTCCCCGCGGTGCCGGTCGGTCTCCGCATGTGCCGAGCGGCGGGCGAGCCGCCCCCCGGAACGCGAGTGTCCGGCGCGACGGAGCAGCTGTCCCCCGGCAGGTCCGTATCCCCCGTGACGGGCGAGCCGTCACCGAGAAGGCCACCGCCCGGCGTCGTTCCCCCTGCGGCCACGCGCACCCGCACCGTGGCGCTGCGGGCCGGACCCGGGAGCACCCGCAGCACCGCGCCCGGCCGGATCCCCGCGTCCGCGAGCACCCGCAGGGTCTCGGGACTCTCGTCCGAGACGCGCGTGACCCGAACGGGCTCCGGGCGGGTCACGTCCGCGAGCGGAACGGCCGGGGCGGGGGTGACCACCCCGTCCCGTGAGGGGATCGCGTCCCCGTGCGGATCCTCGGACGGGTGGCCGAGCTTGGCGTCCACCCGGTCGATGAAACGGTCGGTGACGGCGTGCTCAAGCACTTCGGCCTCGTCGTGGATCTCGTCCCACGCGTAGCCCAGCTCGGTGGCCAGGAACATCTCCAGGATCCGGTGGCGGCGCACCATGTGCACGGCCACGTCACGCCCCTGCTCGGTGAGCTCCACGACCCCGTACGCAGGCCGGGTCACCAGGCCCTGCGCGGTGAGCTTCTTCAGCGCCTCCGAGACGGTGGAGGCCGCCAGGCCCATGCGCGCGGCCAACGAGGTGGTGGTCACCCGCTCCGGCTCCCACTCGCCCAGCCGCCAGATGGTCTTCAGGTAGTCCTGGGTGGACGGGCTCAGCTCTGCGGGGTGCACGGGTTCAGGCTAGCGGCCCGTGGCGCTCAGCGCGGTGTACTCGTCCCGCACCTGCAGGCCCGTGCGGACCTCGTCCAGCGCGGGTTCCAGGAACGTGGTGCGGTAGGTGGCGTCCGTGCCAATGCTCACGATGAAGTTCAGGGCGCTGAACGCGGCCAGGACCAGGCAGACCTGCACGAGGGGCTTGGTGAAGGGCAGGGACGCGAACACGCCGCCGAAGGACTCCGGCGGGCTGCCGATCCACTGCGTGGCCGTCACGGGAGACACCGAGAGCACCCCGAATACCACGTAGAACACGAACACCACCACGCCCAGCAGGGTCACCTGGATGAGGCTGATGAGCACGCACATTGCGGTGATGTTGACGCGTTCGGAGAACCGCAGGTCCCGGGCCCCGGAACGGTCGTCGTACGTGCGGATGATCTGGGAGATCTCGTCCCGGGCATTGAGGGTGGCGAGCGCGATCCCCAGGGCCGCCATGACCCCCACGATCGCCCACGTGCGTCCCATGGACAGCTGCGCCACCACCTGCCAGATCTCCGCGTTGAAGAAGGAGAACAGCAGCGCGAGCATCAGGATGGGCAGCACGCGGCCCACCATGGACCCCAGGTGGCTGAGCTCCCGCGCCGCCCGGCGGAACGCCCACATGGTCACGGTGCCCACGCCCAGGTAGGAGCCGAGCAGCACCACGGCCAGGAGCACGAGCGTCTCCGCGAACCCGGACCCGCCACCCACCGGGCCCAGCCAGGGCAGCAGCATCAGGCCCACCACCGCCAGGACACCCACCACCGTCCGCACCATCGGAGGGCACCACCGCAGGAGCAGGCTCGCGAGCCACCACACCACGGGGAAGCTGAACATCACCAGGGTGCCCACGCCGAGGGCCACCAGTACGTCCTCGGAGGGGTGCTCCAGCTGCGCGGGGGTCAGCCCGCGCGCGGCGGCCTCCATCAGGGTGTCCCCCAGCAGGAGCGTCAGGACCCCCAGCAGCGCGGGGGCACTGCGGCCCAGCAGCCCCTGCAGCCGCGCTCGAGGTTCCAGCACGAGGGGCAGGCCCATGCGTCGCAGCGTGGTGCGGAGATCTTCGAGCCGGGACCCGGGGCGGTGCAGGTGGCTGGGCATGTGGTCATTGTGGCGGAGGGTGCGCCGGGGACGCGGCAGCGGCGCGGTGACCACACCGCGCAAAAAGGCGGGGCTCGCGGTTCACGGATCCCGGGGTGGGACCCTCCGGAGGTATGCAGTATGGGACCCTCCGGAGTATGCAATAACGGAGCAAACGCAGAAAATGGCGCTCAGATCTGCACTTGCTCCGTTATTGCACGGCGTAGGCAGTGGCCGTGCGCGGCTTGGTGCCGGGGCACCACCACTCACTCGTACGTGTAGAACCCCTGCCCCGAGCTGCGGCCCATGTGGCCCCGGTCGATGAACTCCCGCTTTACCCGCTCCGCCACCCGCTGGGACTCCTCGGTTCCGGCGTTCATGTTGATCTGGTAGTAGGTCTCCATGCCCACGTGGTCCAGGATCTGGAACGGGCCCAGCGGCGAGCCGGTGGCTGTGCGCCAGGTCCGATCGATGTCCTCCGCCTGCGCGATGTCGTTGACCCACAGGTGCGACGCCGCCGTGAGGAACGGGACCAGCAGGGTGTTGAGGATGTAGCCCGCCTGCTCCTTCTGGATGTGGATCGGCACCATCCCGATCTCCTCCGCGAACTGCAGGACAGCCTGCACCGCCGCAGGGTCCGTGCCGGCGTGGCCCATGACCTCGCCGGTGTTGTTGCGCCACACCTCGTTGGCGAAGTGCAGCGCCAGGAACCGCTCCGGGTGGCCCGTGGCCTCCGCGATGTCGCTGGGCAGCAGCGTGGACGAGTTGGTGCAGAACACCGTCTTGGACGGCGCCGCCTCCCCGATCTGCGCCCACACCTTCTTCTTGAGCTCGAGGTTCTCGGGGACCGCCTCGATCACGATGTCCGCGTCCGCGAGCGCCGCCGTCAGGTCCGTGGTCCCGCTCAGCCGCGAGGTGGCGGCCTCCAGCTGCTCGGGCGTGGCCGCCATGTCCCGCGTGTACAGCAGGGACAGCTTCTCCCACTTGCCGGGCAGCGCCCCGACGATCTCCTCGCTGATGTCGTACACGGTCACGGTCTTGCCGAAGTACGCCGCCTGGAACGCGATCTGCGATCCGAGCACCCCGGATCCGATCACGGTCACGCTGGTCAGTTCAGCCATGATGTCCTCCCCCACTCCTGTGTGAGTCACGCTCGCGCGAGTCGGCCTCCCGCGGGCCCGGCGGCCACGGGCGTGGCCCCCGTCACTCACCCTACTCGCCCGTAGATTTGACGCCAGGGGCCGACGACGCCGCACGGCCACCTCCCCCGGCCCCCTCGCCACCGCGCGTGGGCCCCCTCCCCACCGGTCGGGCCTCCCCGCCCGCGCACTAGAATCCTCGGGGCGGCACCCACGGCCCGCCCAGGACAAGGAGCACCCATGAGTTCGCCGGTTTCCCCCGACCACACCCCGCCCACGCGCCACGAGCAGCACGAGCCGAGCGGGCGGAACCGGAGCGGCGGCGTCGTCGAACGCCTGGGCCTGAACTGGCGGCTGCACGGGGACGGCAGGCACGTGGCACCCGGGGACGTGGTGACCCCGCGGGAGCGGCTGGCGTGGCCGCGGACCATCTCGATCGGTGCGCAGCACGTGGTGGCGATGTTCGGCGCCACGTTCCTGGTGCCGCTGCTCACGGGCTTCCCGCCGGCCACCACGCTGTTCTTCTCGGGCATCGGCACCGTGCTGTTCCTGGTCATCACCGCGGGGCGGGTGCCCAGCTACCTGGGGTCCTCGTTCGCGTTCATCGCGCCGATCACCGCGTCCGTGAACCAGTACGGCCCGGGTGGCGCGCTCGGCGGCGTGATCATGGCTGGCTCGGCGCTGTTCCTGATCGGCGTGATCGTGCAGGTCGCGGGCACGGGGTGGCTGCAGAAGCTCATGCCCCCGGCGGTCACGGGCACCATCGTGGCGCTGATCGGCTTCAACCTGGCGCCGTCCGCCAAGGAGAACTTCACGGCCGCGCCCGTGACCGCGCTGGTCACGCTGGGCTCGATCATCCTGATCTCCGTGCTGTTCCGGGGCCTGCTGGGCCGGCTGTCCATCCTGCTGGGCGTGGCCATCGGCTATCTCACTGCGGTGCTGCGCGGCGAGGTGAAGTTCGACGCCATCCAGGCCGCATGGGAGCAGCAGGGACTGTTCGGGCTGCCGCAGTTCCAGGCGCCCGAGTTCCACCTCAGCATGGCCGGGCTGTTCATCCCCGTGATCCTGGTGCTCGTGGCGGAGAACATCGGCCACGTGAAGTCCGTGGCGCTGATGACCGGGGACAATCTGGACCCCTACACCGGCCGCGCCATCATGTCCGACGGCCTGGCCACCATGATCGCGGGCGCCGGGGGCGGCTCCGGCACCACCACGTACGCGGAGAACATCGGCGTCATGGCCGCCACCCGGGTCTACTCCACCGCCGCGTACTGGGTGGCCGCACTCGTCGCGATCCTGCTCAGCGTGACCCCCGTGTTCGGCGCGGCCGTCGCGACCGTTCCGCAGGGTGTGCTGGGCGGCGCGGCCACCGTGCTCTACGGCATGATAGGCATGCTGGGTGTGCGGATCTGGGTGCAGAACCGCGTGGACTTCTCCAACCCGGTCAACCTCACCACCGCGGCGATCGCCATGATCGTGGGCATCGGCGACTACACCTGGTCCGTGGCCGGGCTCGACTTCGCGGGCATCGCCCTGGGCACCGCCGCCGCCCTGATGGTCTACCACCTCATGGCGGCCATCGCCCGCGCCCGCGGCTCGGTGGGCTCGGACCCGCTCACCCCGGACACCTCGCAGAGCCCGTCGCCGCTGGGCTGACCCCCTCGGCACGACGACGCCGCACGGCCAGCTCCGCGCGAAGCCTCACCATGCGGGCGCGGACCGGGTCACGACCCGGAGCCCGGGCAGGCCAGCACCGTCACCACCCGGTCGAGCCCGCAGGCCCGGACACGGGCGTGCGCCGGACGTGACAAGGCACAGCGGCAGCGACACGCAGCACGACGCCCCGCACACGTCCTCGTGTGCGGGGCGTCGGCGGCTCAGGGATCCGGGCAGCTCAGACCCGGATGGGCAGCTCCGATTTCTCGGACACCAGGGCGCGAATACGGTCCTCGTCCACCTCGGCGGCGGTGGCCGGTTCCCACTGCGGGTTCTTGTCCTTGTCCACCACCATGGCGCGCACCCCCTCGATGAAGTCGTGGCCCACGGCGGTGTCCTCCGCCATGCGCAGCTCGCGCTCCAGGCAGGAGACCACGTCGTCGTCCTCGGAGCCCTTGGTGAGCAGCTCGAACACGCGAGCGAGCGAGGTGGGGCTCATGCCGTCCAGGTCCGAGCCCGCATTGCGCACGACCTCCTCCAGGGTGTCCGCGCCGTAGGTCGCCACGATCTCGTCCCAGCGGGCGACGAGCTCGGACTCGGGGGCGTCCTTCGAGTACTTCTGCACGGCGGCATCCACACCATCGGTGGTCACGGTCTGCACGAACGCGTCCACGTCCGAGGAGTCGATGAACACGTCCGCCAGCCCCAGCGCAATGGCATCCGCTCCGGTGATCCGCACACCGCCCAGCCCCAGGTACCGGGCCACGGCGAGGGACTCGCGGCGGGCGGCGTCATCGTCGATGGCGGCCCCGGCGCCGCGGGTGACGCGCGGCAGGAAATAGCTTGCCCCCACGTCCGTGAAGAAGCCGATCGCAGTCTCCGGCATGGCCATGACCGTGGTCTCCGTGACGATCCGGTGCGAGCCGTGGACCGAGAGACCCATGCCGCCGCCCATCACGATCCCGTTCATCATGGCCACGTACGGCTTGGGGTAGCGGGCGATGATCGCGTTCATGGAGTACTCGGTGCCGAACGCGTCCCGGATCTCGTCCTCGTGACCCTCCAGCGCGGCGGTGCGCACCTCCTTGATGTCACCGCCGGCGCAGAACGCCTTGGGCAGCTCGGAGCGCACGACCACCTCGGTGATGGCGGGATCGTCACGCCACATCTGCAGGGCGTCCACCAGCTGGTGGTACATGCTGCGGTTCAGGGCGTTGAGCGCCTTGTCACGGGTGAGGGTCAGCAGTCCGGTGTGCCCGACGATCTCGGCGCGGACGAGGGATTCTTCGGTGGCCTTCATGATCCCCATGCTAACGAGCCGGACCTGAACGTGTCGCGGCGGTCACATCGACGCGCCGCGACGCCGCTCGGGGTCGGCAGGCAGAGGCCCGTGGCCGCGTCGGCGACGTGGGCCCCGGGCCTGGCGTGCGGCGTCGTCGTCCCCCGAGCCCGACGACGCCGCCCCCTCCCCCGCGCGCCCTGCGGTCGCGGTGGGTGTCAGGAGGCGGTGCGCGGAACCCGCTCCTCCGCGGCTTCCTCGGTGGTGAACAGGTAGGCACGCACCGCGCGGATCGTGGCGACCGTGCACAGGGTCCAGGTGCACAGCAGAACCAGGCACACAGCATCCGAGGCGATGCCGAAGGCACGGACGCCCGTGCCGCCCTCGAGCCCGTGCAGGCCCAGGCAGACCGTGCCGATGGGGAACGTGAGCGCCCACCAGCCCGGCGAGTACGGCATGCCCTGCCGGAACCCGCGAACCGTCATGACCGTGGCCCACACGATCAGCGGGACGCCGCAGCTCAGCATCACGATCCCGTAGGCGTTCGCCACGTGGACCAGCATGCCCGTGTCGTCCGGGAGGACGAAACGCTGCGCCTGCACCGCGATGGCCTGCGCGGCGGCGGTGGACTGGCCCACCACGCCCAGCGGGATCCACGCGCTCGTGGAGGCGGCCAGCGGCAGCGGTGCCACGCGCCAGTGGTGGTGGTAGGCCACGGCGAAGACCACCAGGCCGAGCACGAGCGCCAGGAAGAAGCACGCCACGGTGGTGATCACCAGCAGCAGCTGACCCTCGCGGGTGGCCAGGTGCAGCACGAGGGCCGAGCCGGTGGTCGCGGACACCATGGGAGGCACGATCGGCAGGCCCCACGTGGTGGTGGGCGCCCCCACGTCCCGGCCGATCAGCCGCACCGCGAAGCCCAGCGCCGTGAGGATCCCGAGCACCGTGCCCACGGTCCAGAGCACCCCGTCCACCGCCCAGGCGGCCGGGGCGAGAGAGGGCCAGTGCGCGGGCACCACGGTGGCGGTGGCCGACCCCAGGGACAGCACACCCATGGCCACCATGCCCCACGTGGCGAGCACCGGGAGGTCCCGGATGGTCCCCGCGAGCACCGCCGGGCGGCGCACGATCCGCAGCCCGAACGCCGCGGTCAAGCCCATGAAGATGAGCCAGCCGATCACCAGCAGCACCACCGCGAGCGCCTGGGCACCGGGAAGGTCCCCGCTGAGCGTCTGCGTGAGGGTCGCGGCAATGCCGGTGCCCATGAGAGAGCCGTACCACTGCGGGCCGGCGGGCGGCAGCGGGAGGGCGTTGACCGCGGATTTCTTCCCGGGTGCCACCGCGGATGCGCTGCGAGAGACGTTCTGGGGCCGGGTCGGGCTGGCGGTCCGGGCGGTGGGGGTTTCTGCGTTCGCGGAGGCGGGCGCGGGCACGGGCGCGGCAGCGGGCTGGGAAGGGTGGATCATCACTCCAGAATGCGGCTGTCACTCTTACCCCGGTAGCCCTCGATCCCGTATCCGGGGCATATCCTGCGGATATGTCTCAATGGCCGGATGTGGCGGCGCTCGAACTGCTCGTGGCGGTCGCGGACCACGGCAGCCTGGCCGCCGCGGCCCGCGCCGTGGGCACCGCCCAGCCCAACGCCAGCCGGTCCATGGCACGGCTGGAGCGCTCGGTGGGGGTTCCCCTGCTGCACCGCTCCACCCGCGGCTCCACCCTGACCCCTGCCGGCCTGCTGGTCACGGACTGGGCTCGGGACGTGGTGGCCGCGTCCCGCCGGCTCGTCGACGGCGCCGCCCTCCTCGCGCAGGACACCTCCCGCTCGTCGTCGCTGCGGGTGTCCGCGAGCCAGACCGTCGCGGAGCACCTGCTCCCCCGGTGGCTCGCGGAGATGCGCTCCGCCCACCCGGAGTCACGGGTGCGCGTCACGGTGCACAACTCCCACGAGGTGGCCCGGGACGTGCTGCGCGGTGCCGCGGACGTGGGGTTCATCGAGGCGCCCGCGCCCCCCTCCGGACTGCACCACACGGTGGTGGCGCGGGACGAGCTCGTGCTCGTGGTGCCGTCGGGACACCCGTGGGCCTCACGGCAGGACCCGGTGACCACCGCCGAGCTCACCACCACACCGCTCATCACCCGGGAGGCCGGCTCGGGAACGCGCATGGCTCTGGACGAGGCGCTGGGCCGGCCAGTGACCTCCCTGCTGGAGGTGCCCAGCAACGCCGCCGTGCGGGTCAGCGTGCAGGCCGGCTCCGGGCCGGCGGTGCTCAGTCGACTGGCGGTGGGCGACGCGGTGGCCGCCGGAACCCTGGTGCAGGTCCCCACCGTGCTGGACCTGCACCGCGAGCTGCGCGCCGTGTGGCACGGTCCCCGCCGGACGCAGGGCCTGGCGTCGGAGCTGATTGCGGTGGCGCGGCGTGCGAGCCCGCCGGACCCGTGACGGTGCGAAGGCGCTCCCCTCGGCCTTCCCCGGAAGCGGGAGCGTCTGAGGAGAAGATCTGACCGCGGAGCGCGAGAAAATCCCGTCAGAACCTCTCCTCACGCGTCACCTTCGGTGGATCACGGAAAGGCCCTCCATGAGCGATGAGTATCCTCCCCGGCGTGTGCTGGCGGATTTCCACGCGGCCGCCCGAGACGGTCAACGGGATGACAGTGCTCCCCACGTCTTCGGTGCCTGGGCCTCCGGGACCAGCCTGGCGGTGGTCTACGCCCATCCAGACTGCTGGGGGCGAGTCCTCGGACTTTTCCGCGCGTGGCCTCCCCACTGCATGGACGACGATCCAGCCACCAACGGTGGGGGCATCTACACCGAGATCATGGAACCTCCCGGGCGGGCCGTTGACGACGCCTGCCAGGACGAGCACGGGATCTGGTGGATGGGGGATCTGCCGGACCGGAGCACCCCGACGGTGCCCGATGCCTCAGCTTTCGGGTGGCGCTGATCCCCTGAAGTACCGGGGCCCCCAGACTGTCGGGTCACAGCTCTCTGCGGCCGCGGTCGCTTGACGGTCCTGATCAACCCGTTGCTCTTGCCCCCTGCCCTTCGGCCGGACATGATCACCCCATGGCCTCGCTTGCAGTGCACTACGACCTCGACGACGCGCAGCTCCCTGATCTTCCGGGCGACGACGACATGACGGGGCTGATGATCGACCACACCGAGCTGCTCGGGTGGAGCCAGGGTTTCGATCCGGAGGACCGGGACTCCTGGACGTGGCAGGTCAACGAGGTGACCCGGGTCAGCAGTGCCACCGGCCTCACATACTCGATCCAGGTGAGCCTTCCCCACGACCGGGCGGTCCGTGCCCCGTGGGCGGGCATCACCACGGGCGCGCACACCCTGCTGGAGCGATGGGGGCTCGGGGACCCCGCGGGGTACTCCTTCGGGTTCGATGCGGCGGACACGGCGCTCCGGCAACCCACGGGTCTCGAGTTCGTCGATCGCCTGCCCGCCTCACCGGAGGTCTCCGTGGGCGTCAGTCTCTTCGCGGCGCTGGAGCGGCCCGGCGGCGTCGATCTGCTCGACACCCTGCTGGCCGAGGCGCGCGACCTGATGATCGGGCCGTCCTCACCGCAACGAACAGGGGTGACGCTGGAAACGGTCCCCGCACCGCTCCCCGAGTTCCAGGGCACCCCCTGGAAGCATGTGGCAACCGTGGACACCCGGCTCCGAGAATGGAGCCCGCTCGTGGTCGGAGCACTGGCCAGCACGGTCATGTTCACAGCGCAGGAGCTGCGAGTGCCGGGCCCCCTGATGGTGCACCTGCACAGGAGCATCACCCCCACGACGTGAGGTTCCGCCGCTCGGGGAGGCGCCAGCGTGTGAGGAGAGGATCTGACCGCAGATCCCGACGGAATCCCGTCAGAACCTCTCCTCACGCGTCACGGGCGTCTGGTCAGCTCGCGTCCTCCAGCGTGGGCACGTGGCGCAGCAGTGCCTTGGTGTAGTCGTGCTCCGGGTGGCGCAGCACGGTGTCCGTGGGGCCGTAGTCCACGAGCTTGCCCTTCTCCAGCACCGCCAACTTGTGCGAGATGTGCCGGGCCAGCGCGATGTTGTGGGTCACGAACAGCATGGCCAGCCCGCGTTCGTGCTGCAGCTCGCGCAGCAGCTCGATCACCGAGGCCTGCACGGACACGTCCAGCGCGGAGGTGATCTCGTCGCACACCAGCAGCGAGGGGGCGTTCACGAGCGCCCGCGCCACCGCGGCGCGCTGCCGCTCACCGCCCGAGAGCTCACCAGGCCGGCGGTCGATGTAGCTGCGCCCGAGCCGCACCGCATCCAGCGCGTCCGCCACGGCCGCCCGCCGCTGCGCGCGGGACATCCCGCCCGTCATCTGCAGCGGAACCTGCAGCGAGTTGCCGATGCTGCGCCGTGGGTTCAGGGACGAGAACGGCGACTGGAACACGTACTGGATCCGCCGGCGCTGCTCGCTGGTACGGCGCCGGGTGCTCGGCGCCAGCACCTTTCCGTCCAGCAGCACCTCCCCGGTGTAGCCGTCGTTGAGACCGGCCACGCTGCGGGACAGCGTGGTCTTCCCGGACCCCGACTCCCCGAGCAGCATGGTGGTCTGCCCGGCCTCCAGGTCCAGGCTGATCCCGTCCAGGATCACCGCGGACCCGTACGCCATCCGCAGGTTCCGCACGCTCACCACGTGCGCGTGCTGCCCACCCGCGCCGACGACGCCGCCCGCGCCCCGTGCGCGCACCGCCGCACCGGTTCCGGGGTGGCCGGCTCTCGCTGTCGCCGCGGGCGTTGACCCGGCAGCCGGTTCGTGCTCACCGCTCGCACGGTCCCGGGTGCGCGCGTCCTCGGACCCGCTGGGGTCGTCGGACGTCCGGTCGGAACCGGTCAGGGGAGCCGCCGTACTGTCCGGGTCCCCCGGTGCGCCCGCCCGGTCCGAGGCGGGGCGGGCCCCGTCCGGAGCCGGGGCACCCGGGGGCACCGCGGCGTCGTCGCCCGCAGTGGTGGAGGGAGTGCCGGGTGCGGACGCAGCGGCCTGACCGGGAGCGGCCCTGCCGCGGTCCCACGGGGCGCGCACCGAAGCCTCCGGGCTCACCGCGGGTCCACCACCCATGTCTCGGGCGCCGCGCATGTCCGGCACGGCGTCCAGGAGGGTGCGCGTGTACGGGTGCTCGGGGCGGTGGAGGACGCGCTCAGCGGGGCCGTGCTCCACGATCTGGCCGTGGAGCATGACCGCCACGTCGTTGGCCACCTGCGCCACCACGGCGAGGTCGTGGGTGATGTAAAGCCCCGCGACGTCGTGCTTGGTGGTCAGCTGGTAGACGGTCTTGAGCACGAGGTCCTGCGTGGCCACGTCCAGACCGGTGGTGGGCTCGTCCAGGATGATCACGGCAGGGCGGCACGCGAACGCCATGGCGATGCCGATGCGCTGCTGCTGACCGCCCGAGAGCTCGTGCGGGAACCGGCGCTGGTACTCGCGGGTGCCGGGCAGACCCACCTCGGAGAGCACCTCGGCCACGCGGGCGTCCCGCTCGCCGGCGTTGCGGCCGAACTCGTGGGCACGCAGCACCTCGTGGATCTGCTCACCCACCCGCAGCGAGCCGTTCAGGGAGAGCGCAGGATCCTGCGGGACGTAGGCGATCGTGCCGCCGCGCAGCCTGCGCATCTTCTTCTCGGACAGCGTGAGCAGGTCCACGGAGTTGCGGTGGAAGCGCGAGGCCCCTTCCTCGAGCCGCACCGTGCCGCCGCGCAGCTCCAGACCGGAGCGAAGGTGGTTCATGCACGCGAGCGCGGCGGTGGTCTTGCCGGATCCGGACTCGCCCACGAGCGCGAGGATCCGGCCCGGGTGCAGGGTGAAACTGACGTCGTCCAGGATGAGGTCCCCGCCGGTGACCCCGAGGTCCAGGTGGGACACGGTGATCGCGGTGTCCACGGTGGCACGGGGAACGGTGGTGTCGCGCATCCGGTTCCGTGCTTTGTGCTCCGACCTTCTCATCAGGCGCCCTTCTTCGCGGTGGTGCGGACACGGCCCGCGGAGGCAGTGGCCACGGCGTCGGCCAGCAGGTTGGTGCCCACGGTGAGCACCGCGATCGCGATGACGGGCAGGAGCACCCCCCACGGCTGCAGGGACAGCGCGATCCGGTTCTCGTTGATCATCAGGCCCCAGTCCGGGGTGGGTGGCTGCATGCCGAGTCCCAGGAACGACAGGGAGGCCACCGCACCGATGGAGTACGTGAGCCGCAGGCCCACCTCCACCATGAGCGGACCCATGATGTTGGGCAGCACGTCGCGGCCCAGGATCTTCCACTGCGGCACCGCGTACATCTGAGAGGCCAGCACGTAGTCCTCCGCCACCACGCCGGCGGTGGCGGAGCGGATCACGCGGGCCACCCGGGGTGCGTGGGTGATGCCGATGACCAGCACGAGCACCCACCCCTGGGGGCCCAGGACCGTGACGGCCAGCAGCGCGAACACGAGCTGCGGGATGGCCAGCAGCACGTCCCCGGAGCGCATGATCACGGCGTCCAGCCAGCCGCGGCGGAACGCGGCGAGCATGCCCAGCACCGCGCCGATCCCCACGCCCAGCACGGTGGCCAGCGCCGAGTACAGCAGCAGCCTCCAGCCGCCCTCCAGGAACCGGGAGAGCACGTCACGGCCCAGGTTGTCGGTGCCGAACACGCCCGGCTGGAACGGCTTGCCCGCGAAGGAGTTGGACCCGTACCCGGTCCACGCGGGCACCACGAACGGCCCGAGCAGCGCCACGAGGAGCACGAGGCCCGTGAGCACGAAGCCCAGCTTGGCCGTGGGCTGCTGCACCACGCGCCGCACGAAGGACACGGGCCGCGCATCACCTCGGGACTCGCTGTGCCCGAAGTCCTGTGGTGCACCGCCGTCCGGTGCGCCGGCGCCCCCGGGGGTCACGGCAGGGTCTGCGGCCACGGCGACGTCGTTCGCGGCCGTGGTGCCGCCGGTCTCCTGGGGCGGGACACCCGCCCTGTTCTGCGCGCTCATGAGCGGGACTCCGTCCGCAGCTTGGGGTTGGCGAGGATGCCGATGACGTCCGCGATGAGGTTCACGACCACGTAGAACGCGGCGATGATCATGGACAGCGCCTGGACCACCTGGACGTCACGGTTGTTCACGGCGTCCACCATGGCCTGGCCCAGTCCGGGGAAGCGGAAGAGGTACTCGACCACCACGATGCCCCCGGCCAGCCACGCGAGCTGCATGGCCACCACCTGGGCCACGGGGCCGATCGCGTGGGGCAGGGCGTGCTTGAAGATCACCTGGTGCTCCGGCAGGCCCTTGAGCCGGGCCATCTCCACGTACCCGGAGTCCAGGACGTCGATCATGGTGGTGCGGGTCATGCGGATCATGTAGGGCACCACCACGAGCACCAGGGTCAGGGACGGCAGGACCAGCTGCAGCGGGTAGTCCCACACCTGCATCCCCGGGGCCGCCATGGTCACGGAGGGCAGCAGGGTGAACACCGTGGTGGAGAGCAGGGTGGTGAGGATGACACCGATCACGAACTCCGGCAGCGCCGCGAGCACCAGGGAGAAGCCGGTGAGCGCCTGGTCCGAGGCCCGGCCCTCGCGCATCGCGGACCACGTGCCGAGCAGCAGGCCCACGGGGATCGCGATCACGGCCGCGATGACCATGAGCACCATGGAGGCGGAGACCTTGCTGGCGAGCAGCTCGTTCACCGAACCACCCGTGGCCGCCGAGGTGCCGAGGTCACCCACGAACAGCCCGCCGAGCCACGTGAGGTAGCGGGTGTACCAGGGGTCGTTGAGCTGCAGCTGCTCGCGCAGCGCGGCCAGCCGCTCCGGGGTGGCCTGCTGCCCCAGGATCGCCTGTGCGGGATCACCGGGGAGCATGAGGGTGAACGCGAACACCAGCAGGGACACTGCCAGCAGCACGAAGACCGAGACTGCCAGCCGTTTGAGGATCATGGCGGCCATGCGATCACTTCCTTTCCTGGTCGATCCACAGATGGCGCATGTGGAACCCGCACACCGGCATGCCGATGCGGTGCGCGAACCCACCGCCCACGTAGTTCTGGTAGGCGTCCGCCTGGTTGAAGAACCCCCAGGCGATGTACCCGCCCTCGTCGTGCAGCTGCTTCTGGGCCTTGGCGATCAGCTGGTTGCGCTTCTTCTCGTCCATGGTGGCGCGTGCCTTCGCGTAGAGCTCCGTGAACTTCGGGTCCGCCCAGTGGGTCTCGTTGAACGGGGCTTTCTCCACGGTGCCCTGGGCCGTCTGCGAGAGGAAGTTGCGGGTGTACCAGAAGTCCTGGGAGAAGGGGTACTGCAGGTACCCGTCGCCGAAGAACGTGGTGCTGTCCACGCGGCGCAGCGTGACGGTGATCCCCGCCTCCGCGGCCTGCTCCACGAAGACCTGGGCGGCCTCCACGGCGCCGGACTGGATGGGCGCGGTGACGAGCTCCACCTCCAGCCCGTCCGGGTGCCCGGCGTCCGCGAGCAGCTTCCTGGCCTTCGCGATGTCCCGGGTGCGCTGCGGGAGGTCGGGGGTCCCCGGGTCGAACGGGGCGTACATGTCGTTGGCCACGGTGCCGTGGCCGGAGAACACCTGCTCCACCATCTGCTCGCGGTCCACCACCAGCCGGAACGCCTGCCGGACCCGGGGGTCGTCGAACGGTGCGACGTCCACGCGCATGGTGAACGGCAGCCAGTTGCCGGTCTCGGAGAGCACGGTGTGCAGCCGCGGGTCCGTGTTGACCACGTCCACCAGGGCGAGCGGCAGCTGGCCCACCACGTCCACCTGCGTGGAGAGCAGCGCGTTGACCAGGGCGTCCGGGTCGTTGAAGTTCAGCAGGTGGACCTCGTCCACGTACGGCGGCTCGGCCCAGTAGTCAGGGTTGCGCTTGAGCACGGTGAGCTGCCCCGGCTCGAAGTCCCCCAGGGTGAACGGCCCCGTGCCCACCGGCTTCTCGGGGTCGTAGTCCGCGGGCACGATGCCCATGGAGTTCTGGGACAGGGAGTCCAGCAGGGTGGAGTCCGGCTGCTCCAGCTCGAAGCGCACCGTGCGCTCGCCCACGGCCACCACGCGCTTGAGCCCCGCGAGCGCGGACGCGCCGGTCTTGGGGTCCTTCGGATTGGTGATCCGCTCGAACGTGGCGACCACGTCCTGCGGGGTCAGTGGGCGGCCGTCGTGGAAGCGCACACCCTCGCGCAGCCGGAACTCCCACGTCCGCCCGCCCTTGAGCGGACGCGCGGACTCGGCGAGCCCGGGCACGGTCTTGTAGTCGGGGTCGAACTCGTAGAGGCGGTCGTACAGCCCCATCACGCGGCCGCCGTCCGCGGTGACCACCGGGGCGTGGGCGTCCAGGCTGTCGGACGCGCCGCCGCCGGTCATCCCGATCCGCAGGATGCCCCCGCGCTGCGGTTCTCCCGAGGCCTGCGCCACGGCCGCTCCGGGCTCCCCGTTGCTGCTGCCGCAGCCCGCCAGGGCCAACGCCGCCGCGGCGCCCAGTCCCATGAACCCGCGCCGGCTCAGCCCGGAGCGGACGCCGCGGTGCGGCCCGTCCGGTCCTGGACGGTGCACGCGGCTCTCGGGATCAGGTCCTCCGGAGGGGAGCGCGGACGGTGGCACAGGGTTCATGGTTCCTCGCAGGCTGAGTGGTCGCGGGCGGGATGGTCGCGGGCACGCGGAACGACGCGCGGCGTCGCAGGCAGTGCGGACGCGCACCCGCGGGCACGGGCGGCGTCGAGGCGGCGTGGGCCCAGCTACGGGATCTTGCTCAGGCGCGGGGCCACCACGCGGTGGCCCTGCAGAGGCGTCTGAACGGTGAGCCGACGGCGGTAGATGGCCGACTGCTCGGGGTGCGCGGGCCTGCTCGGCGGCGGCGCGGACGCGGCGGCCAGTTGGCAGACCCGGGTGCGGACGAGGGCAGGAAGAACGGCCGTGCAGTGCATGCGGCCTCCCTCGGCTCGTCGGACGGGCACCGGGACCGGTGAGGCGATTCCGAGATCGCCCGTGGCCCCGATCACCCTCAAGCTACCGCGCCGCGGGGCTCGACGGGGTGAGGCGGACCGGTCCACTGCCCTCGCGTCGAGCCAGGCGAGACCCGCTCCACCCTTGCAAGGGCCCGCCGGACGCCTCCGCCGGGACGCGTGACGCACCCCGTCCGAGGAGGGCCCACGCGCGGGCGTGTCGGGGCGGACGTCAGAGCTGCGCGTCCGGCGGCCACTGGCCGCGTTCCTCCAGCACCGCCCGCAGCAGGTCCGCCCGGTCCGTGATGAGCCCGTCCACGCCCATGTCCAGCAGCCGGTGCATGTCCGCGGTGTCGTTGACCGTCCACACCTGCACCGCGATCCCCTCCCGGTGGGCGAACTCCAGGAACCGCGGGGAGACGATCCGCACGGTGACCTGCCTGCCCAGGGGCAGGTCCAGGGTGTGGTGCTCGGGCAGCTGCAGGGTGTCGAACGGCGCAACCGCCCGGGCCCACGCGCGGCGGTGGCCCGCCCACAGTGCCGCGGCGATCTTCGGGGAGAGCCGGTCCGTGAGCGGTGCCATCGTGGACACCGCGAGGAACCCGGCGGTGCCGAGCGTTCCGGCGGAGGTCCGAACACGGCGGCCGGTGAGGTGCGCGATCCGGGCGAGCGTGCGGCGTCGTCGTGACTCGGAGAACGAGGTGACCCGCACCCGGTCCGCCGCGTCCTCCCGGGCGACCACCTCGGGCAGCGCGGCCACGGAGGCCTCGTCCTTGACGTCGATGTTCAGGCACGCGTCCGGCAGCTCGCGCAGCAGCTCGGCAAGGGTGGGGATGCCGTGCTCCCCGCCCACCCGCAGCTCGCGCAACTGCGCCCACGTGAACTCGTTGACGTCCCCGTCCGTGCCCGTGACCCGCTCCAGCGTGGGGTCGTGGAACGCCACCACCACGCCGTCGCTCGTGGTGTGCACGTCCGTCTCCAGCCACACGAAGCCCAGCTCCGCGGCGGCCCGGAAGGCGGCCATCGTGTTTTCGTGCCCGTCCGGGGAGAACCCGCGGTGGGCGAGCGCGGCGGGGTTCCGGCCGGCACGGAACCGGGCTCGGGGGTGGGCGCGCGGGGTCTCAGGCATGGTCCTCCTCGGTGGTCGGCACACCAGGGCGCCCGGGGCGGGCGGGGTGCGCGGGGGCGGGGACCGCCGCGGCGTCGTGCGCCTCCCCCGCCAGGTACCGCTCGATCACGTGCGCCACGCCGTCCTCGGTGAACGCCGGTGCGGTGCGCTCCACGGCGGCGACGACGCCCGGGTGCCCGTCCGCCATGGCGTAGCCCCGCCCGGCCCAGGTGAGCATCTCGAGGTCGTTGGGCATGTCCCCGAACGCCATCACCTCGTGGCGGGAGATCCCCAGCTCAGCGGCGAAGTGCTCGAGGGTGCGGGCCTTGGTGAGCCCGCGCTGGCCCATCTCCACGAGCGGGGCGGCGGCCACCGAGTGGGTGACCGCGAGCCTGCCCGCCACCACATCGCGGACGGCCTCGAAGTAGGCTTCCGGCTCGGCGCCGTCCAGCTTGGCGAGCAGTTTGACCACCTGGGTGCCGGCGCGCAGGGTCTCGGTCACTGGTGCCTCGGTGACGTCCCGGATCTCCATCCGGTCCGTGCGCGCCCATCCGTGGTCCGTGTGCACGGCGTCCAGGGTCTCCGCGGCGAACAGCGAGTCCGGGAATGCCCGGCGCACGTCCTCGATCACCGGCAGCGCCTCGGACACGTCGAAGCCGTTGGCGTGCAGCACACGCTCCGTGCCGGGATCGAAGACCACGGCGCCGTTGGAGCAGATCACCACGCCCACGTCGTCGAGCTGCTCGTGCAGGGGGTCCAGCCACCGTTTGGGGCGCCCGGTCACGAACACCACCTGGATCCCGGCGTCCCGGGCCGCGGCGATGGCCTCCAGGGTGCGGGGGCGGAAGCGGAAGTCCGGGCCCAGGACGGTCCCGTCCAGATCGCTCGCGATCAGCCGGACGGGCGCCCGCCCCGGATCCTGCACGTGCTCCGCCACCGCGACTACTTCACTTCGTACGTAGGCGTGAGGAACGCGCGTCCCAGGGCGTGGGAGAACAGGTTGAAGTTCACCACAGCGGGGCTCGCGCTCTCGTCCACCTCGAGCTCGGGGACGTCCACGGCGGTCACGCAGATGATGTAGCGGTGCGGGCCGTGCCCCTCGGGCGGTGCGGCGCCCAGGTACTCGTCCGTGCCGCCGTCGTTGCGATGCTTCACGGCACCCTTCGGCGGGTTCGACGCCGCCCCGGTGGCCAGTTCGGTGACGTCCGCCGGGATGTTGGACAGGCACCAGTGCCAGAACCCGCTGGGGGTGGGGGCGTCCGGGTCGAACATGGTCACCACGTAGGACTGCGTGCCCTCCGGGGCACCGGACCACGACAGCTGCGGGGAGACGTCCTCTCCCCCGGCACCCATGATCCCGGAGACCTGGGGCGTGGCCACGGGCTCGCCGTCGGTCACGTCCGTGGAGGTCAGGGTGAAGGTGGGCAGCTCGGGGAGGTCGGCGTAGGGATGACGGTCGTACATGACGGTGTTCCTCTCATCTCGCGGGGTGGTGGTGTCCGGACTTTGCTGTCCGTGGGGTTCTGCGGTCCATCCAGCCACGGCGGGTGGCCCTGCTCAGACGCTCCTGCCGGGCGCAGTGGATTCTGTCGGGGCGGGAGCGGTGGCGAGCTGTCAGCCGCTCGGCGGCAGGTCCTCTCGGGTGGGCAGCTGCGCCCCGGAACGGGAGACCGTGACGCCCGCGGCCGCGGCGGCGTAGCCCAGCAGCGCGGTCACCTCGTCCGCACCGAGCTGCTCGAGCGAGGACGCCCCGGAGGCTCCCAGGATCTGGCGGTCCGCGAGTCCGCTCAGCAGCGCGGCCATGAACGAATCCCCCGCTCCCACGGTGTCCGCCACGGTGACTCTCGCGGCGGGGACGAACACGCCGTCGGGCCCCGTGCCGCGGCTGAGTGCCCACGGTCCCATGGCGCCGCGCGTGACCACCACGAGGCGGACACCGGCGGACAGCCACGCGCGGGCGGAGTCCTCCACGGTGCGGTGCGGGTAGAGCCACAGCAGGTCCTCGTCCGAGGCCTTGACCACGTGGGCGAGTCCCACGATCTGCTCCGCGCGGGCGCGGGCGTCCGAGGAGTCGGGAATGATCGAAGGCCGGCAGTTGGGGTCGTAGGAGATCAGCGCGTGGCGGTGCGCACGCTCCAGAGCCTGCCGCACCACGGAGGCCCCCGGCTCCAGCATGGCGCCGATCGACCCCACGTGCAGCAGGTCCGTGTCCGCGAGCAGCTCGTCGATCCGGACCGGAGAGACGTCCAGGGACCAGTCCAGCTGGAACTCGTAGTCCGCCGCGCCGTTCTCGTCCAGCACGGCCTGGGCCACGGAGGTGGGGCGGTCATCCGCCTCGAAGGGCAGCCGCACCCCGTTGCCGCGCAGGTGCTCGACCACCTGGTGGCCGTACTCGTCCTGGCCGTAGCGGCCCAGGAACTGCACCTGGTGACCCAGCCGGGCCAGGCCCACGGCCACGTTCATGGGGCTTCCGCCCACGTGGGCCCGGGGTTGTTCGCCGCTGCGGGACACCACGTCCACGAGGGCCTCACCGATCACGGTCAACATGGTTCCACGGTAGCAAAGCACCCGCGGCCCGCCCCGAGCGCGCAGCCGCGCCAGGCGGCGTCGTCATCCGTGGGCACAGACCACGAGGGGGCGCGGGGGCACGTAAACTGGGGCCGACGAGCAGCGCCGCTCACGGGGCGCTCCATCACGCCAGCTCGCGCACCGCCGCGCGACACCAACACGGCCCGCACGAGGACGTCCGGGCCGAGGAAGAAGGATGCTCATGAGCGCCACGTGGTCAGAACGAGAGGCCCTCGCCGAGCAGCTGGTCCCCCTGGTGGGGCAGCTGCACCGCAACAACAAGGTGGTCACCACCGTCTTCGGCCGGTCCCTGGTGCACAAGTCCGTCACGGACATCATCAAGGTCCACCGCTTCGCCCGCCGCATCATGGGTGAGGAGATGCCCCTGGAGAAGACCGTGGAGATCGTCACGGCACTGGGTGCGCTGAACCTGGGCGTGTGCAACGTGGACGTGGCCAAGCTCTACCAGGGCTTCACCGAGTCCGGCTCCACGGACCTGGACGGCTACCTGCGCGAGGCGCTCGCCCCGGCCGTGGACCAGCACGGCAGCAACGACGCCGAGACCCGGGACGTGGTGCTGTACGGCTTCGGGCGCATCGGCCGCCTGCTCGCCCGCATCCTGCTCAACCGCAACGACGGCACAGGCCTGAACCTGCGCGCCGTGGTGGTGCGCAAGAAGCCCGGCAACGACCTCGTCAAGCGCGCGTCCCTGCTGCGCCGCGACTCCGTGCACGGCTCCTTCGACGGCACCATCACCGTGGATGAAGAGAACAACGTGATCACCGCCAACGGCGTGGCGATCCAGTTCATCTACGCGAACTCCCCCGAGGAGATCGACTACACCGCCTACGGCATCCACGACGCCCTCGTGGTGGACAACACCGGCGTGTGGCGCGACGAGGAGGGCCTCTCCCAGCACCTGCGGTCCAAGGGTGTGGGCAAGGTGCTGCTCACCGCCCCCGGCAAGGGCGAGATGAAGAACATCGTGTGCGGCGTGAACGACCAGGACATCGACCCGGAGGACACCATCATCTCCGCGGCGTCCTGCACCACCAACGCCATCACCCCGGTGATCAAGGTCCTCAACGACGAGTACGGGATCGTCCAGGGCCACGTGGAGACCGTGCACTCCTACACCAACGACCAGAACCTGATCGACAACTGGCACAAGGGTGACCGCCGCGGCCGCTCCGCCGCGCTGAACATGGTGATCACCGAGACCGGTGCCGCCAAGGCCGTGGCCAAGGCCCTGCCCGTGATGAAGGGCAAGCTCACCGGCAACGCCATCCGCGTGCCCACCCCGGACGTCTCCATGGCCATCCTCAACCTCCAACTGGAGAACGCCCCGGAGTCCGCCGAGCAGGTGAACATGTTCCTCAAGGACATCTCCCTGAACTCGGCCATGCGCAAGCAGATCGACTACGTGGACTCCCCGGACGTGGTCTCCACGGACCTCGTGGGCTCGCGCCGCGCCGGCGTGGTGGACGGGCTGGCCACCATCGTGAACAACAACTCGCTGGTGCTCTACGTCTGGTACGACAACGAGTTCGGCTACTCCTGCCAGGTGGTGCGCGTGATGGCCCGCATGGCGGACATCTCCATGCTGCAGCTGCCGTAACCCGCTCCTGCTCCACGGACGCCCCGCGCGCCCTGCTGACGACGCCGCCCGGTGGCCTTCTGCGCGAAGGTCACCGGGCGGCGTCGTGCGTGGGAGTGGTGTGTGCACGCCTCTGCGTGCGGCGTCGCGGGCGGAGGGGCGTGCGCGGCTGCGCGGCCGAGCCTCGCGTGTAGGGCGGAGCGGGCGGCGCGGGGCTCAGCCGCGCCAGAAGCCCCCGATGGCGCGGTACATTGCGAACAGGTCTGCGGTGTGCACGAGCTCGCGCGCCGAGTGCATGGACAGCAGACCCACCCCCACGTCCAGGGTGCGGATGCCCAGGCGGGTGGCGGTGATGGGGCCGATGGTGGACCCGCACGGCACACCGTTGTTGGAGACGAACTCCTGGTACGGAACACCGGCGCGTTCGCACGCCTCCGCCCACACCGCGGCACCCACGGCGTCCGTGGTGTAGCGCTGCTGCGCGTTGATCTTGAGCAGCGGGCCACGGCCGGGCTCCGGGGTGTTCACCGGGTCGTGGTGGCCCTGGTAGTTGGGGTGCACCAGGTGGCCCGCGTCCGAGGACAGGCACACCGAGTGGGCGAGCGCGCGACGGTGGTCGTCGGTGGAGTCCCCGCGGGAGGCGCCGATGCGCACGAGCACGTCCTCGAGGAACGGGCCGGCCGCACCGGAGCGGGTCGCGGACCCCACCTCCTCGTGGTCGAACGCGGCGAACACGCTCACGTGTTCCGCGGACTCCAGCTCCTCCGCGTGCTCCACCAGGGACCGCAGCCCCGCGTGGACGGTGGTGAGGTTGTCCAGGCGGCCGCTGGCCAGCAGGTTCTGCTGGGCGCCGATGAGCTCGGGGGCCTGGGTGTCCGCCACGGTGATGTCGTAGCCCAGGATGTCGGCGGGGTCCACGGCGGGCACCTCCGCCGTGGGCGTCCCGGTGCCGGGCGCCGTGCCGGAACCGGCAGTCCGCGCTGCAGGGTCGCTCGCCTCCCCGGCGCCGCCGGCGGCCGGTGCGTGGACGGCGTCTGCCAGCACCGCGAGGACGTCCGCGTCCTGGGCATCCCCCACACCCCACACGGGCTGGGTGTGGCGCTGCCGGTCCAGGCTCAGGGCGTCGTTGGCGGAGCGGTCCAGGTGGATGGCCAGCTGCGGGATGCGGGCCACGGGCCCGGTGCTCGTGAGCACGGAGCGCGGTGCCCCGTCCGCGCCGCGCACCACCAGCCGGCCCGCGAAGCGCAGGTCCCGGTCCAGCCACGAGTTCAGCAGCGCTCCGCCGTAGACCTCCACGCCCGCCTGGTACCAGCGGTGGGTCACCGTGGTGGGGCGGGGCTTGAGCTTGAAGCCCGGGGAGTCGGTGTGGGCACCCAGGATGCGATAACCCGCCCCCGGTGCGGCACCGGACGGGAGCACCCAGGCGATCAGGGCGCCGTCGCGCACCGTGTACCAGCGGCCCGCGCCGATCTGCCACGGCTGGGCCTCGTCCAGGGCGGTGAACCCGGCGTCGTCGAGTGCCGCGGCCACAGTGGCCACGGCGTGGTACGAGCTGGGGGACGCCGTCACGAACCGCCCGAGGTCGCGGGCGAACTCTGCGTGGGCAGGGCTGTCTGGGGCCGCGTGCGCCCGGTCGGAAGCGTGCATGTCAGTACTGTCCGTCATGGGGCCCAGTGTATGTGGGCTGCATCTCACCGGCGCCGCGGGTGTCCAGGACACCCACGTAGCGGCCCTGGCCGTCCCGCACCACGTAGGGGCCGTACTGCGGGGGCAGGCTCAGGTAGGTCTGCGTGGCGGGGTCGTAGGGGTAGGCGGCCAGCCCGGAGCGGTCCGCCGCGATCGCCGCGGGCCGCACGGTCGGCAGCCGGGGCGGGGCCGGGGGCTGCGGGAGCACCACGGTGCGGGTGACCGCGACCTCCGGGTGGCGCTTCACGAGCCAGAACACCAGGGCGATGAAGGCGCCGTTGAGGATCACCTCGGTGACCAGGTCCGTGGGCGCCCCGCTGGTGTCGTTCATGTCCACCAAACCGAGCATGGCGAACAGCGAGACGGTCATGTTGTTCACGGCGTGCAGGGCGATGCCCGCCTCGAGCCCGCCGGTGCGCCACGTGACGATGCCCATGGACACCGCCATGATCGCCACTGAGAGCAGACCCCACACGTCGTACACGTGCCCGGCCACGAACAGCGGGACGGGCAGCAGGATGGCCCACGCGGGGTGCTTGAGCCAGCGGCCCACCATCTGGGCCAGGTACCCGCGGAAGACCACTTCCTCCGCCGTGCACTGCAGTGGCACCACGATCAGCGTGGTGGCCAGCAGCCAGCCGAAGCCCGGTGCCAGCTGCACGGAGGTGGGGGTCCCGCCCGTGGCGAGGTCCAGGCCGATGCCCGCCAGGTTGACCACCGCGTAGACGCCCACCGCCACCAGGAAGCACAGGAGCAGCCACTTCCACCGGATGCGGCCGGTGACCGAGAAGATCAGCCCGAGCGGCCGGGGGCCGAGCACGAGCCGGGCCAGCAGGGCGCTGGGCAGCAGCAGCGCCACGGACGCGAAGAGCATGAAGTACACGACCGGGTCCAGCTGGTCGGCGGCCAGCACGTCCTCGGTCAGGGTCTCGGGGAATGCGAGCGCCAGCACGATCCCGAACAGGATGCTCAGGACCATGAAGATGCCGAAGAGGATCAGCCCCTCCACCAGCGGCATCCACCAGCGGTGGTGGGGGTCCGTGCGGGCCAGACGGTGGTAGAAGTACGTGCGGGTCCGGGGAGCCGGCTGCACTCCGCCCGTCACAGACCCGCCCATGGGAGCACCGGGCCACGTCTCGCCCGGGGCCGGTGCGCTCGGGGTGCTTGTCGGGGAGGGAACAGGACGGGACCACGGTGCGCTGGGGTGACTCATTCCCCCACGGTATCGGTCCGGGGCCCGGTGCGCCGGATTGTGCAGGGCGCCCGCCGTGCGCTCACCCTCGCGGCAGCCCGTGGGCGCCCCCGGGGCCCCGTGGAACGGCCCACCCAGGTGGCTCGCGCGACCTCCTGCCGCGAGCGCCGTCGTTCGAGGGCAACCCGCGGCGACGCACGCCCCTACCTGACGACCACGCGGCACCCGCGGCCGGTGTCAGCGGGCGTAGCGCTCCACGAACGCGCTGAGCACCTTGGGCGCCTGGTCCACGGCGGGCCCGTGGGTGATCCGCTCGATCACGGTCTCCAGCTCGTCCGGCTTGAAGTAGCCCAGGTCCTTGTACACGCGGATGCGGTTCACGAGCCCCTCCACGTCCAGCTCCGGGTGGAACTGCGTGGCGTAGAGGTTCTCCTTGATGCGGTACATCTGCACCTGGCACACCGATCCCTCCGCGAGCAGAACGGCATTGGGCGGCATCACCCGGGTGCCCTCCTTGTGCCCCACGTAGGCGCTGAACTCCCGGGGCATGTCCGCGAGGAGCGGATCCGCCTCCCCCGCCTCCGTGAGGGTCACGGTGATGGGGCCCACCTCCTCCGGACGGGTCCGGTCCACCACGGCACCCTGGTGGATGCCGAGGGTCCCCACGCCGTAGCACGCCCCCAGGAACGGGTAGTCACGGGCCACCACCTCGTCCAGCAGGCCGCTGATCCAGGACTCCGCGAGCCGCTGCACGCGGGACTTCTGCTCAGCGGGGTCCGAGGAGTTGAACGGTGAGCCGCCCACGATGATCCCGCTGTAACGGTCCAGGTCCAGTGTGGGGAAATTCCCCTGCTCCAGGCGGATGCGTTCCAGCTGCGAGGTCTTCAGCCCTCCGAAGCGCGCCACGGCCTCGTACTCCTCGTCCGCCAGGACGTCGTCATCACGGGTGGCCAGCAGCACGAACGGTTTCATGCCCTCATGCTAGCCACGGCCGCAGGCCTCGCCGCACACCACCGCTGCGGGGCGAGCTCCCGCACTGAGGCCACCCACCGGGACGGGTCCGGCGCTTGACGCGCGCCCTGTGATCCAGTTCACTGGATTCCGGTGAAATTCGTTTTTCACATTGCGAAAATTTGCGACCACCATGGCGAGGAGGCCGGTCCGTGGACCTCACCGAGTTCAATGCACTCGACGACGCCGCCGCGGCCGCGGCCGTGCGCCCGGCGCTGGACGTGCCCCGCTGGATCGACGAGGTCGTGTCCCACCGCCCGTACGACACGGTGGCCGCGGCCCTCGACACCGCCCGCACGGCGGCCCACCCGCTCACGGACGAGGAGCTGGACCGGGCGCTGTCCCACCACCCGATGATCGGACGCCGCGCCGAGGGCGACTCCACCGAGGCGAGCCTCTCGCGCGGTGAGCAGGCCGCACTCGGGGACGCGGACGCCGTCGTGAGAGCTGAGCTGGAACGCGCCAACCTGGACTACCAGCAGCGCTTCGGTCACGTGTTCCTGATCCGCGCCGCCGGCCGCAGCCTCCCCGAGATCCTCACCGAGGCGCGCCGCCGGATGACCAACACCCCCGAGGACGAACGCCGCGAAGTGGCCGAGCAGCTGCGCCAGATCGCCGTCCTGCGACTCGCGGGAGCGCTCTCATGAGCTTCATCTCCGCCCACGTCCTCGACTCCGTGCACGGCTGCCCCGCCGCCGGGATCGACGTCACCCTCCTCACCGGCGAGGGCCGCGAGCTCGCCTCCGCCACCACCGACGAGGACGGCCGGGTCAGCGAGCTCGGCCCCGAAACCCTGGAGTCCGGCCACTACCGGATCATCTTCGCGACCGAGCCGTACTTCGCCGGCCGCGGGCTGGAGACGTTCTACCCGTTCGTCTCGGTGGACTTCACGGCGCGTCAGGAGCAGGGCCACTACCACGTGCCCCTGCTGCTGAGCCCGTTCGCGTACTCCACGTACCGCGGCAGCTGACCCAGGAGCCGACCCCACGGTCGACGGCTGCCGATCCACCACCCACGCATTCCTGACGAAGGAGCAGAGGACCATGACCGACGTAGTGCTCGGGAAGAACCAGTACGGCAAGGCGGAGAACCACGTGGTGCGCATCCACCGCGACACCGACCGCCACGTGATCCGTGACCTGGTGGTCACGTCCCAGCTGCGGGGTGATTTCGACGCCGTGCACACGCAGGGCGACAACGGCCACTGCGTGCCCACGGACACCCAGAAGAACACCGTGTTCGCGTTCGTGCAGAAGTACGGGGTGGACTCCCCCGAGGCGCTGCTGCTCAAGCTCTCGGAGCACTTCACGTCCGAGTTCGATTGGGTCTCCGGCGGCCGGTGGGCCGCGGACGAGCACGCGTGGGACCGCATCAACGACCACGACCACTGCTTCGTGCAGAACAAGCAGGAGGTCCGCACCGCCGTGGTGGTCACGGACGGGTCGAGGAGCACCGTGATCTCCGGCTTCAAGGACCTCACGGTCCTCAAGTCCACGAAGTCCGGCTTCGAGGGCTACCCCAAGGACCAGTACACCACCCTGCCGGAGACCACGGACCGGATCATGTCCACGGACGTGGCCACCCGCTGGCGCTACAACACCACGGACGTGGACTTCGACGCGGTGTACGAGGACGTCAAGAAGATCATCCTGGACAAGTTCACGGACCACTACTCCCGGGCCCTGCAGGAGACCCTCTACCTCATGGGCAAGGCCGTGATCGAGGCCCACCCGGAGATCGACGAGATCAAGTTCTCGTGCCCCAACAAGCACCACTTCGTCTACGACCTGGGGTTCTGCGGCATGGAGAACCCCAAGGAGACGCACTACGCGGCGGACCGCCCCTTCGGTCTGATCGAGGCCACCGTGCAGCGCAAGGACGCCCCGCTGGACGAGAACGCCTGGATGGGCATCACCGGCTTCTGCTGAGTCCCCGCCCCCACCGCACAGGCCCCCGCCCGACCGTCCACGGCGGGGGCCTCGTCCACACACTTCCCGGAAGGCCCGTCATGTCATCCACCTCAGCCCCCACCAGGGCGTCCCGCCCCGAGGACCAGTACCTGGGAGTGGGCGCGAGCTTCGGCTACGGCTTCCAGCACGTGCTCACCATGTACGGCGGGATCATCGCCCCGCCGCTGATCGTGGGCGGCGCGGCGGGGCTGTCCGCCAACGAGCAGGCGCTGCTGGTGGCGTGCTGCCTGTTCGTGGGCGGGCTCGCCACGGTGCTGCAGTCCTTCGGGGTCAGGTTCTTCGGCTCGCAGCTCCCTCTGGTGCAGGGGACCTCGTTCGCGGGCGTGGCCACCATGACGGCCATCGTCAACGGGGGCGGGGGCATCCAGGCCGTGTTCGGCGCGGTGATGGTCTCGGCGGCCATCGGCTTCGTGCTGGCGCCGTTCTTCGCCCGGATCATCCGCTTCTTCCCGCCCGTGGTCACGGGCGTGGTCATCACCACCATCGGGCTCTCCCTGTTCCCGGTGGCCGCGCAGTGGGCCATGGGCGGCGCCGCGGTGGCCGCCAAGGGTGACGAGAACGCCATCTTCCACAACGTGTGCCTGGCCGGTGCCACCCTGCTGATCATCATGGTGCTGTCCAAGGTGCGCAGCGCCCTGGTCTCGCGGCTGTCCATCCTGCTGGGCATCGTGCTGGGCACACTGCTGGCCGTGGCCCTGGGCATGGCGGACTTCTCGCGGGTGGGCGACGGCGCCCTGTTCGCCTTTCCGCAGCCGTTCTCCTTCGGAGCACCCACGTTCCAGCCCGCCGCGATCATCTCCATGACCATCGTGGTGCTCGTGATCCTCACGGAGACCACCGCGGACATCATCGCCGTGGGCGAGATCGTGGGCACGGACGTGGACCGCAAGCGCATTGCGGACGGGCTGCGGGCGGACATGGGTGCGTCCTTCATCTCCCCCGTGTTCAACGGCTTCACCCAGTCCGCGTTCGCGCAGAACGTGGGCCTCGTGGCCATCACCGGGGTCAAGAGCCGCTTCGTGGTGACCGCCGGCGGCGTGATCATGCTGCTGCTGGGGCTGCTGCCCGGCCTGGGCCGCGTGGTCGCGGCCGTGCCCGTGCCCGTGCTGGGAGGTGCGGGCATCGTGCTGTTCGGCACCGTGGCGGCGTCGGGAATCCGCACGCTGGGAAAGGTGAAGTTCGAGGGCACGCCCAACCTGATCATCGTGGCCACGAGCATCGGGATCGGCATGCTGCCCATTGCCGCCCCGAAGATCTACGCGGGGTTCCCCACGTGGTTCGAGACCATCTTCCACTCGGGCATCAGCTCCGCCGCGGTCGCCGCTGTGGTGCTCAACATCCTGTTCAACGAGATCACGTTCGGCAATCCCCCGGAGGGCCGTGGCTCGGTGTTCACGGAGGCCCCGCCGCGCTACGTTCCCCTGGAGGCGCTCGAGCACCTGCAGAGCCACCTCCAGGAGGGGGACACCGTCAAGGACGGCCGGCTGCTGGACTCGGAGGGCAACGAGGTGCCCGTGATCACCGCCTCCGGCGACGTGGTCCCCGCGCCGCTGACCCAGGAGATCCCGCAGGTCCATAAGGATCCCGAGGGCCCCGGAGAGCGCTGAATCCCGCTGTCCCCACGCGCCACGGCGCCGCACCCTCCCGGGGGCGCGGCGCCGTCGTCGTCGGGAGGGCACGCGCCGTGACCGTGCCGTGCAACTGCGGTGGGCGGTGACGACACCGCCGCTGCGGTTCCGCTCCCGGGCACCTTCCCGCGCCGGACGACGCCCCGCCCACCGGACCCGTGTCGATGCGAGGACATGCACCCCTGCCACAATGGGGACATGAAGGGCATCATCCTCGCGGGCGGCACGGGCTCCCGTCTGCACCCCGTGACCCTGGGCGTGAGCAAGCAGCTCGTGCCGGTCTACGACAAGCCGATGATCTACTACCCGCTCTCCACGCTGCTGCTCGCGGGCATCCGGGAGATCCTGGTGATCACCACCCCGCACGACGCCGCCCAGTTCCGCCAGCTGCTCGGGGACGGCTCCCGCTTTGGCGCGGAGATCTCCTACGCCCGGCAGGAGTCCCCGGACGGGCTCGCCCAGGCGTTCCTGCTGGGTGCCGAGCACATCGGGGACGACAGCGTGTGCCTCATCCTGGGCGACAACATCTTCTACGGTCCGGGACTCGGCACCCAGCTGCGCCGTTTCCACGACCTCCAGGGGGCCGCGATCTTCGGGTACCGGGTGGCGGACCCCAGCGCGTACGGCGTGGTGGAGTTCGACGCCGCCGGGCAGGCCGTGTCCATCGAGGAGAAGCCCGCGCACCCCCGCAGCCCGTACGCGGTCCCGGGGCTCTACTTCTACGACCGGCGCGCCGTCGAGTTCGCCCGCTCGCTCACGCCCTCACCGCGCGGCGAGCTGGAGATCACGGACCTCAACCGGATGTACATGGACCGGGGCGAGCTCGCGGTGCACGTACTGCCGCGCGGCACCGCGTGGCTGGACACCGGCACGTTCGACTCCCTCGCGGACGCCACCAACTTCATCCGCACCGTCCAGGCGCGCCAGGGCACCTCGATCGGCTGTCCCGAGGAGGTCGCCTGGCGCATGGGCCTGATCTCGGACGAGCAGCTGCGGGAGCAGGCCGCCACGCTGCACAAGAGCGGCTACGGCGCGTACCTCGAATCCCTGCTCACGGAGCACGACGCCGCCCTGCCGCAGCGCCGCTGACCCGCACCCTCGCACTCGGCCCCGTTCGCGCGCTGCGGCGAGGCGCGGCAGAGCGGACGGGCACGGCGTCGTCGTCCGCCTCAGCCCGCGCGGGAGAGCTGCCCGGACAGCTGCACCGCGGCCTCTCGCAGCAAGGGAATGGCGCGCTCGCCGAAGTCCCAGTCCACGCGCGTGGTGGGCCCGGACACCGAGATCGCCGTGGGGGTGGGGGCGTCCGGGACGAGCACCGAGAAGCAGCGCACGCCGATCTCCTGCTCCTCGTCGTCCACGGCGTAGCCGCGCTCGCGGACCAGTGCCAGGTCCGCGAGCAGCTCCTCCACCGTGCCCAGGCTCTTCTCGGTGGGGGTGGGCATGCCCATGGACGTGACGATCGAGACCACCTGCTCCTCCGGGAGGGTGGCCAGGATGGCCTTGCCCACGCCGGTGCCGTGCAGGTGGGCGCGGCGGCCCACCTCGGTGAACATGCGCATGGAGTGGGAGGACTGCGCCTGCCCCACGTACACGACCATCCGCCCGTCCAGCACGGCCATGTTCGCGGACTCCCCCAGCTGGTCCACGAGCCCCTGCAGCACGGGCTGCGCGTAGGTGCCCAGCGCGAGCCCCGCGGCGTTGCCCAGCCGGATGAGTCCCGGGCCCAGCGCGTAGCTGCGGTTGGGCAGCTGGCGCACGTGGCCCAGCGGGATCAGGGTGCGCAGCAGCCGGTGGATGGTGGGCAGCGGCAGCTGCGCCCTGGAGGCCAGCTCGCTCAGCGAGATCTCTCCCCCGGCTGCGGTGATGATGTCGAGCAGGCCGAAGACCCGTTCGACGGACTGCACCCCGCCCGTGCTCCTGGCCTCTGGCATCCGTGCGCTCCCTCGGTCGTCGATGGTGTCGTGCGTGGCTCACCGCCGGTCGGGTCGCGCCGCGGCGGGACCGAACGGCCACGGCCGGGTTCGGGCGATCCCGGTGATGCCTCGCACGTGTGGCCCGCGTCTCAGCAGGGCCTTGTCCTGGGTCACATCCTATGTCTAAACTCGTGTTAATGGAATAATTTTTCCACAATACGGATAATTGGAGGCACTCCATGAGCATCACCCACACCACCCCGCAGAACGTGGCCGCGGCGGACGAGATCCTCTCGGAGGAGGCCCTCGCGTTCGTGGAGGCGCTGCACGAGAAGTTCGCGGACCGCCGTGAGGAGCTGCTCGGCAAGCGCGAGACCGCCCGCGCGCAGGCCGCCGAGACCGGCACCATGGACTTCCTCCCCGAGACCCGCGAGGTCCGGGAGGGCGACTGGAAGGTGGCCCCGGCCCCCGAGGCGCTGCAGGACCGGCGCGTGGAGATGACCGGACCGGCGTCGCCCGCCAAGATGGCCATCAACGCCCTGAACTCCGGCGCCAAGGTGTGGCTCGCGGACCTCGAGGACGCCGCCTCCCCCAGCTGGGCCAACCAGGTGGACGCGATCGCCAACCTGCGCGACGCCGCCCGCGGCACCCTGGGCTTCACCTCCCCGGAGGGCAAGGAGTACAAGCTCCGCGAGGACGTGCCCCTGGCCGTGGTGGTCATGCGCCCGCGCGGCTGGCACCTGCCCGAGTACAACATCACGGTCAACGGCAAGACCGGCTCCGGCTCCCTCACGGACTTCGGGCTGCACTTCTTCCACACCGCGAAGCAGCTGATCGAGAACGGGCAGGGCCCCTACTACTACCTGCCCAAGATGGAGTCCTACCTGGAGGCGCGGCTGTGGAACGACGTGTTCACGTTCGCGGAGGAGTACCTGGGCATCGAGCACGGCACCGTCCGCGCGACCGTGCTGATCGAGACCATCCCCGCCGCGTTCCAGATGGACGAGATCCTCTACGAGCTGCGGGACCACGCCTCCGGGCTCAACGCGGGGCGCTGGGACTACCTGTTCTCCATCATCAAGTACTTCCGGGACGCCGGGGAGAAGTTCATCCTGGCGGACCGCTCCGCGGTGACCATGACCGCTCCCCTGATGCGCGCGTACACGGACCTGCTGGTGCAGACGTGCCACAAGCGCGGGGCCTTCGCGATGGGCGGGATGGCCGCGTTCATCCCCTCCCGCAAGGACGAGGAGATCAACCGGGCCGCGTTCGAGAAGGTCCGCAACGACAAGACCCGCGAGGCCGAGGACGGCTTCGACGGCTCGTGGGTGGCCCACCCGGACCTCGTGCCCGTGTGCCAGGAGGTCTTCGACGGCGTGCTCGGCGAGAAGCCGAACCAGGTGGACCGCCAGCGCCCCGAGGTGGACGTGACCGCCGAGATGCTGCTGGACGTGCCCTCCGCGGGTGACCAGCGCACCGAGAAGGAGCTCAACGCCAACCTGTACGTGGCCATCCGCTACGTGGCGGTGTGGCTGTCCGGCAGCGGCGCGGTGGCCATCCACAACCTCATGGAGGACGCCGCCACCGCGGAGATCTCCCGCTCGCAGATCTGGCAGCAGATCAAGAACGGTGTGGTCTACACGGACACCGGCAACACCGCCACGCGCGAGCTCGTCTCCGACGCACTGGACACGCAGCTCGAGGTGCTGCGCGGTGAGATCGACCAGGAGAACTACGAGAAGTGGTTCGTGCCCGCGGGCAAGCTCATCTCGGACATGGTGCTCAGGGAGGACTACCCGGCGTTCCTCACGCTGTCCGCCTACGACCTCATGGAAGGCAGCAAGTGACACCGGCGCACCCGGACGCCACCTCGGCCCCCGCCACGACCGCCCCGCGCGGCGCGGCGGGGGCCGCCCCCTCTCTGCCCGAGGGCTTCGGCCGCCGCGCGGACCTGCTGCTCGCGGGCACGGACGCGGACCTCGCACGGTTCCTCCCCGGGGACTCCGGGACCCGCCAGCCCGTGCACACGTGCTACGTCCCGGCGGACCTCGTCACGGAGCGGACGCCCGCCGAGTGGGGTGCCGCGGCGGCGTCGGCGGCCAAGGAGGCGGGCGGGCTCGGGGCCCTGGCCGAGCTCGCGGGGATCGACGCCGCGGCGGTACCCGATCTCGTGGAGCGGGTGGCGCGCAAGCTGCGCACGGAACCGGTCGAGGACCTGCGCCTGGACCTCGAGGACGGCTACGGCGAGCGCCCGGACGCCGAGGAGGACGCCGATGCCGTGCGCGCCGCCCACACGGTGGCCGCGTTCGCCCGGAACCGCGCCTCCGGTGAGGCTCCGGCCCCGGCCTTCGCGGGCATCCGCTTCAAGTGCTTCGAGGCGGCCACCCGGGCCCGCGGGCTGCGCACCCTGGACCTGTTCCTGAGCACCCTCGTGCGCGAGGGCGGGCTCACGGAGGCCGGGGTCAGCGAGGACGGGCTCCCCGAGGGGCTCGTGCTCACCCTGCCCAAGGTCTCGGCGGTGGAGCAGGTGGCCGTGATGGTGGAGGCGTGCGAGGCGCTCGAGGACGCCCTGGGTCTGCCCGCCGGGCGACTGCGGTTCGAGATCCAGATGGAGACCCCGGCCATGATCCTGGGCCCGGACGGCACGTGCCCCATTCCGGCGATGCTGCGCGCCGCGGAGAATCGGGTCTCGGCCCTGCACTACGGCACGTACGACTACTCCGCGTCCCTGGGGATCTCGGGGCAGTTCCAGTCCCTGGAGCACCCGGCCGCAGACCACGCCAAGAACGTGATGCAGGTGGCCGTGGGCGGCACGGGTGTGCACCTCTCGGACGGCTCCACCAACCGGCTGCCCGTGGGGGACGCCGCCCAGCGCCGCGAGACCTGGGCGCTGCACGCGCGCTTGGTCCGCCGCTCCCTGGAGCGCGGCTTCTACCAGGGGTGGGACCTGCACGCCCACCAGCTGCCCACGCGCTTCCTCGCCAACTACGCCTTCTACCGCGGGGCGTTCGACGACGCCGCCCGCCGCCTGGTTGCCTATGCCGGCCGGTCCGTGCCGGGCATCGAGACGGCGGACGTGGCGGACGAGCCCGCCACCGCCCGGGCCCTCGCCCGCTACGTGGTGCGCGGGGTACTGTGCGGTGCGGTGAGCGAGGACGAGCTGCGCGAGAAGGGCCTGGATCCGGAGACGGTGCGGGCCGTGGCCAACCCGGGCGCGGCGGCGTCGTCGTCCGCGGGAGACCGCAGGAGCCCCGAGACAGGAGAGACCCCATGACCGAGCGCACGTACTGGGCCACCCGCGGGGGGCACCCGCCGCAGACGGACCTGCTCACGGACCGCGCGATGTTCCGGGAGGCGTACGCCGTGATTCCGCGCGGCACGCAGCGGGACATCGTGACCTCCTACCTGCCGTTCTGGGAGGACACCCGGCTGTGGGTGCTCGCGCGGCCCATGACCGGCTTCGCGGAGACCTTCTCGCAGTACCTCGTGGAGGTGGCCCCCAGCGGCGGCTCCGACAAGCCCGAGGACGATCCGGACGCCGAAGCCGTGCTGTTCGTCATGGAGGGCTCCCTGGAGCTGACCCTCGGCGACGAGCCCGGGGACGAGGACACGCACACCCTGGAACCCGGCGGCTACGCGTTCATCGCACCCGGCGAGACGTGGACGGCGCACAACCGCGGGGGCGAGCACACCCGGTTCATGTGGATCCGCAAGCGCTACCAGAAGGTCGCGGGCATCCCCAAGCCGGAGTCGTTCGTGACCAACGAGCGAGACATCGAGCCCACCCCAATGCCGGACACCGAGGGGCGCTGGGCCACCACGCGGTTCGTGGACCAGAAGGACCTGCGCCACGACATGCACGTGACCATCGTGACGTTCCTGCCCGGCGGGATCATCCCTTTCGCGGAGACCCACGTGATGGAGCACGGGCTCTACGTCCTGGAGGGCCAGGCCGTGTACCGGCTCAACGAGGACTGGGTGGAGGTCCAGGAGGGCGACTTCATGTGGCTGCGCGCGTTCTGCCCGCAGGCCTGCTACGCCGGTGGCCCCAAGCCGTTCCGGTACCTGCTGTACAAGGACGTGAACCGGCACGCGCCGCTCTCCCTGGGAGGGCACGCGGGGCGGTAGACCCCGCCCGTCCGAGAAGGGGCCGCCGGGCCCTGCGCCCGACGGCTCCTTGCGTACTCACCGCCCGCGGAACTCCTCCGCGAGCATCGCGTAGCCGTAGCCGTCGTGCCACTGACCATCCCGGTGCATGCAGTCCCTGACCGTGTGGATTTCTCGGCGCATCCCCACCTTCTCCATGACCTTCCAGGAGCCGGTGTTCTCCGCGAAGCAGCCGGCCTCCACCCGGTGGACACCCATGTCGAACGCGATGGCCAGGCCTTCGCGCACGAGTTCCGTGGCCACGCCACGGCCCTGGGCCCAGGGCGCCACCACCCAGCCGAGCTCCACCTGCTGCCCCCGGGCCTGCTCGGTGACGTCCGTCTGGGACCACGCGTCCTGGTGCTTGACCATGAGGTAGGCCGCGAGCTGCCCCTCCCAGTGGGCCATCAGGTGGGTGGTGGCCAGGGCGTCCCAGTCCGCCCGGAACTCCTCGCGTGAGTCGTAGAGCCTGGTGGTCCAGCGGTTCAGCTCCGGGTCGCTCTTGAGGGCCCACAGGGCGTCGGCATCTTCTGGGGCGAGGCGACCCACGGTGAGCCGCTCGGTGCGGCGGGGCCAGGAGAGGTCGTTCAGGGTTCGGGCCATGGGCTCAGGGTAGTGGAGCGCGGTGAGACGCACGACGACGGCGCCCCGGACCGCGAAGGTCCGGGGCGCCGTAGTCGGCGTGCCTGGGTCTTGCCTCAGATGGTCTTCGCGTCGATCACGAAGCGGTAGCGCACGTCTGAGTCCACCACGCGGTCGTAGGCGTCGTTGAGGTCCTCGGCGTTGATGAGTTCGATCTCCGCCGTGACCCCGTGCTCACCGCAGAAGTCGAGCATCTCCTGGGTCTCGCGGATGCCGCCGATGTTGGAGCCCGTGAGGGACTTGCGGCCGCTGACCAGCAGCGGGGCCTTCACCTCGAGGGTCTCGGTGGGCAGACCCAGCAGCACCATGGCGCCGTGCGGGCGCAGGGTGGCCATGAACTCCTGGACGTCCACGTGCGCCGAGACGGTGTTAATGATGACGTCGAACTCGCCCTTGTGCTGAGACAGCGCCTCCGGGTCCTCCGTGCGGGCGATCCAGTCGGTGGCGCCGAAGCGGCGGCCGTCCTCCTCCTTGGAGCGGGTCTGGCTGATCACGGTCACCTCCGCGCCCATGGCGGCGGCGAGCTTCACGGCCACGTGGCCCAGCCCGCCCATGCCCACCACGGCCACCTTGGAGCCCTCGGTGACACCCCACGTGCGCAGCGGGGAGTACGTGGTGATCCCAGCGCACAGCAGCGGCGTGGTGGCCGCAGGGTCCAGGTTCTCGGGGATGTGCAGGGCGAAGGCCTCGGACACGATGATCTCGGTGGAGTACCCGCCGTCGGTCTGCTCCCCCGTGAAACGGTCCTTGCCGCGGTAGGTGCCCACAGCCTTCGGGCAGTTGTTCTCCTCACCCTTGAGGCACCACTCGCACTCACGGCACGAGTCCACGAGGCACCCCACGCCCGCGCGCTCCCCCACGGTGAACTTCTGGACCTCGGAGCCGACCTCCGTGACGCGACCGATGATCTCGTGCCCGGGGACGAGCGGGAAGTCGATTGGCCCCCACTCCTCGCGCACGGTGTGGATGTCCGAGTGGCAGATCCCGGCGAACTCGATCTCGATGCGGATGTCGTCCGGGCGCAGGTCCCGGCGCTCGATGGTGCCCTTCTCGAGCGGAGCACCGGAGGCGACGGCCTGATAGGCAGCAACATTAGTAGTCATGGGATGTGACTGTAGACCTGTGACCCCGGTCAGGTCATTTCAGGGGAAAGCGGTTCGTGCCAATCCGCACCCGCTCGGGGCGTTCAAGGGCGCCACGACGGACGAGGGCGGGGCACGGCTCTACACCACTGAATCGACGGCCAGCTCGAACACACCCTCCTGCGCGGTGTAGTGCACCCACGTACCCTGCCGGCGCGAGCTGACGAGCCCGGCCTCCCGGAGCTTGCGCAGGTGGTGCGAAATGGTCGCCTGGGACAGATCGAAGTCCGGGAGATCGCACACGCAGATGCTCCCGGGCAGTGCCTTTCGGATCGCGAGGTACAGGCGCAGGCGCACCGGATCCGCCAGGGCTTTGAACACGGCGGCCGAGCGCTCGACGCCGTCGGACGCGTTGTCGATGTGCAGCTCAGCCGAGGTCATGCGCCTATTTTGACAACTGTCTATACGGCGGGCAACCTGGACTGTATTGGTTTCTGTCTAAGCAGGGTTCACGGGGTGCTCAGCCACGGGGCGCCTGTCCCCCGCGAACCGGCCCTCCGGCGCACAGTTGGGCCGCTGAGGCGGGAGCCTCCAACGACGCCACCCGCTCGTGCCGCACCACTGGAGACGACCTTGAGAACTGACACACCCCCGGCCGCCCGCCTCTCCACCCTCGACCGGTTCCTGCCCGTGTGGATCATTGCGGCCATGGTTGCCGGACTCGCGCTGGGCCGTCTGGTGCCGGGACTGGGGGAGGCACTGGGCACCGTCGAGATCCAGGGGGTCTCGCTGCCGATCGCGATCGGCCTGCTCGTGATGATGTACCCGGTGCTCGCCAAGGTGCGCTACGACCGCCTGGACACCGTGACCGGTGACAAGCGCATGCTCGGGGCCTCCCTCCTGCTCAACTGGGTGGTCGGTCCCGCGCTGATGTTCGCCCTCGCCTGGATCTTTCTGCCCGACCTCCCGGAGTACCGGACGGGTCTCATCATCGTGGGGCTGGCGCGCTGCATCGCCATGGTCATCATCTGGAACGACCTTGCGTGCGGTGACCGTGAGGCGGCCGCCGTGCTCGTGGCCCTCAACTCGATCTTCCAGATCATCGCGTTCGGCGCCCTCGGGTGGTTCTACCTGGAGGTGCTGCCGGGGTGGCTCGGGCTGGAGGAGGCCCAGCTGGACGTCTCTCCCTGGCGCATCGCGGCGTCCGTGCTCGTCTTCCTGGGGGTCCCGCTCGTGGCCGGATACCTCTCGCGGCTCATCGGCGAGAAGAAGTGGGGCCGGGAGGCCTACGAGTCCTCGTTCCTGCCCAAGGTCGGCCCGTGGGCCCTGTACGGCCTGCTGTTCACCATCGTGGTCCTGTTCGCCCTGCAGGGTGAGCAGATCACCTCACACCCGCTCGACGTGGTGCGGATCGCCCTTCCCCTGCTCGCCTACTTCCTGCTGATGTGGGGTGGCGGCTTCCTGCTGGGACGTGCACTGGGCTTCTCCTACGAGCGGACCACCACCCTCGCCTTCACCGCCGCCGGCAACAACTTCGAGCTGGCCATCGCGGTGGCCATCGCCACGTTCGGTGTGACCAGCGGTCAGGCACTGGCCGGCGTGGTGGGGCCGCTCATCGAGGTGCCGGCCCTCGTGGGTCTCGTCTACGTGAGCCTGGCCCTCCGCAAGCACTTCCCCCACCAGGGGGTCCGCGCATGAGTCACCGGAACCCCAGCGTGCTGTTCGTGTGCGTCCACAACGCGGGACGCTCCCAGATGGCGGCCGCCTACGTGCGGCTCCTCTCGCGCGGTGCCGTGGAGGTCCGCTCAGCCGGTTCCGCGCCCGCCGCCTCCATCAACCCGGCGGTCCACGAGGCCATGCTCGAGGAGGGCATCGACCTCAGCGCTGAGAGGCCCACAGTGCTCACCCCGGATGCTGTGGAGGCCTCGGACGTGATCGTCACCATGGGGTGCGGGGACGCGTGCCCCTACTACCCCGGCAAGCGCTACGAGGACTGGGCGCTGCAGGACCCTGCGGGGCAGTGCGTTGACGCCGTGCGGCCCATCCGCAACGAGATCAGGCGGCGCGTGGTGGAGCTGCTGGGCACGCTCGGGGTCCCCGTGGGCTGAGCGCGTCCCCGGAGAAGACAGCCGGAGCTCGGCCCGCCTGGACCTGCGTGGCCGGGGTGGGCAGATCCGTCCGATTCCGGGAAGTCCGCGGCTCACCTCCCCAGAGGGAAACCTTTCAGCTCCTTCGGCAGTGGCCGCGCGTAGGTCCGGGACTTCGAGGTGCGCAGCCCCAGCCGCACGAGCGACTGCGCCACGGTCACCGCCGCGGCCACACCGTCCACCACGGGCACGCCGCACTGCTCGCGCACCGCGCTCTCCAGCGCGGCCATCCCGCCACAGCCCAGCACGATCGTCTCTGCGCGGTCCTCGGCGATGGCCTGCTTCGCCTCGTCCACGATCGACTGGATCGCCGCAGTCTCGTCCCGTTCGAGGTCCAGCACCGACGTGTTCGACGCCCGCACGGACGCGCACCGCTCCATGAGCCCAGCCAGCCGCAGCCGGTCCTCGATGAGCGGCACGGTGCGGTCCAGGGTGGTCACCACCGAGTAGCTGCGCCCCACGAACGTGGCCATGGAGGCCGCTGCCTCGGTGATGTCCACGACCGGCTGGTCGAGCAGCTCCTGCAGCCCCTCCCGCCCGTGCTCGCCGAACCCGGCCTGGATCACGGCGTCGAACGGCTCCTCGTATGCGAGCACCGCGTCCATGATCCCCACCGCGGCCAGGTAGGACTCCATGTTTCCCTCGCAGGACGGCGCGCCGAACGAGGGTGTGAGCCCCACGACCTCCACTCCGGGCTCGGCCACCGCGCGCGCCGCCTCCACGATCGACTCGGTCATGGACTGCGTGGTGTTCACGTTGACGGTCAGGATGCGCATGTCATCTCCTCCTGGGATTGCGGGAACGGGACGGGTCAGTGCGTGGTGGCCACGGCGATGGCCTCGCCGTGCTGGTCCGTGTACTCGGGCTCGCGCTTGGCGATCACCAGGTAGCACAGGGCGCCGAGGCCGGCGCCGATGAACCACGAGAACTCACTGGCGCCGTGGAACACCGGAAGCAGCGCGACCGCGAGGGAGGCGAGGGCGGCCGGGACGAACGCCCCGATCGCGCGGGGGTTCACACCGCGGCGGTAGAAGTACTCACCGTCGTGGGTGTCCACGTAGAGCTGGGGGACGTTCACGCTGGAGCGGCGGATCAGCCAGTAGTCCACCATGATGATCCCGAACAGCGGACCCAGCAGCGCACCCAGTCCGCCCAGGAAGTACACGATCACCACGGGTGAGTTGTAGAGGTTCCAGGGCAGGATCACCAGGCCGATCACGGCGGAGAGGATCGCGGCCTTCTGGAAGTTCAGCGCCCGCGGGAACATGTTGGTCAGCGCGTAGGTGGGCGCCACGAAGTTGGCCATGAGGTTCACGGCCACCGTGAGGATCAGCAGCGCCAGGGAGGCGAGCACCAGCAGCGGGGTGGACGGGATGGTCTGCACGATGTCCGCCGGGGAGGTGATCACGGTGCCGTCCAGTTTGAACTGGGCGCCCGCGAGCGAGACCACGATGAGTCCGAACAGCAGCATGTTGATGGGAATGCCCCAGAAGTTCCCGCGCACGATCGCCCCGCGGCTCATGGCCGAGCGGGTGAAGTCGCAGAAGTTCAGCACGAAGGTCCCGTAGATGGAGACCCACAGGGCGCCACCGCCCAGGATGTGCAGCCACATCTGCCCGCCAGTGAGCGGGTCGTCGATGCTCCAGGCGATCGAGAAGTCCACGCGGGCCAGCATCCACACCGCGAGCGCCACCATGGTCACCAGGATGATGGGCCCGGCGAACGCCTCGTACCGTCGGATCATCTCCATGCCGTAGCAGACGATGACCACCTGGATGATCCACAGGGCCACGAAGCTGATCCAGCCCAGGGTGGACAGCCCCAGAACGCTGTTGGCGTCCAGCTCCGCGAGGGACGGCACCAGGGCGATGAGCATGACCCGCAGCACCACGGACGCCAGGTAGGTCTGGATCCCGAACCACGCAATGGCCACGATCCCGCGCACCGCCGCGGGCAGCTGCGCCCCGTGCACGCCGAAGGAGATCCGGCTCATCACGGGGTAGGGCACACCGGTCTTGAAGCCCATGAACCCGGACAGGCACAGCAGCACGAACAGCAGCAGCGCCCCCACACCGAGCGCGGTGAGCACCTGCCACGCACCGAGTCCCAGCGCGAAGAGACCGATGGCGAAGCCGTAGTTGCCCAGCGAATGCACGTCGTTGGCCCACAGCGTGAAGATGCTGTACGCGCTCCACGTGCGGCCGTGGCGGCTGGTGGGCGCGAGGTCCACGTTGTAGAGCTTGTCGGAGGTGTCCGGCGGCGGTTCCACGGCCACGGAGCGCGGACCGTAGACCTGTCCGGGAACGGGGCGACCGGCGGCCTGGTCCGGGGTCCGTGGAACGTCTGGGGTGGACATGGGCTCTCCTAGGATCGTGCGCGGCGGGGCGCCGGGTTCGGTGCCCGCCGGGTGCACGGCTGCGAGAGCTGAGGCGCCGTCGCATCGTGCGGCTCCCAAGATCTCACACGAGAGGTTGACGCGCATCACATTCGGTCGATAATTTTTCACCTGGAAGAACTGTATTTCCACATCATGGAACATGACCGCAGTGCGGCGGCGGCAGGAGGACACGTGAACTACACCGTCAACGCCTCGATCGTGTTCGCGGACCTCCCCCTGCTCGACCGCGCGGCCGCGGTCGCCCGGCACGGCTTCACGCGCGCGGAGTTCTGGTGGCCGTTCGACTCCCCCACCCCACCTCAAGAGGAGGTGGACGCCTTCGTGGCCTCGCTGCAGGACGCGGGCGTCCAGCTCACCGGGCTCAACTTCTACGCCGGGGACATGCCCTCCGGCGAGCGCGGCGTGCTCTCCCACCCCTCCCGCACGGCGGAGTTCCGCGCGAACGTGGACGTGGTCGCGGAGATCGCCCGCGCCACGGGATGCCGCCACTTCAATGCGCTGCACGGCAACCGCCTCGACGGTCTCGGCGCGCAGGAGCAGCGGACGACGGCGCTCGCAAACCTCCGCCACGCCGCAAACCTTCTCGCCCCGCTGGACGGGACGGTGCTGCTCGAACCGGTCTCCGGCGTCCCCGCCTACCCCCTCAGAACCGCGGCGGACGCGCTCGCGGTGGTCGACGCCGTGGACCGGGAGAACGTGCGGCTGCTCGCGGACTTCTACCACCTGGCCGTCAACGGCGACGACGTTCCCGCCGTCATCGAAGCCCATGCCGCGGACTTCGGACACGTCCAGATCGCGGACGCCCCCGGTCGCCACGAACCGGGCACCGGCGGGCTGCCGCTGCTCGACTGGGTGGCCCGGTCCCGCGAGCTCGGCTACACCGGGGACGTCGCCCTCGAATACACTCCGTCCCGCGAGGACCCGTTCGCGTGGCTGCCACGGTCGGAGCGGGCATGAGAGCCGCGTCACCGGTCGGGTGCCTGGCCGCACCGTGCACGTTCGAGCATCCGCTCAGAGCGGTGCCAGCGCGCTCCCGCCGGGCGGCGTGCGGAACGGGGCCCCGCGGCGTCGTCGTGCTGGAATGGCCCCGAGGGACGCACACCACCGGGGCGCTCCGGCCGTGACCGAGACCGTTCCGCAAGGAGGCGCCGTGCGCATCGTGGTGGCACCCGACAAGTTCAAGGGCTCCGTGACCGCCCGCGAGGCCGCCGCCCACCTCGCGGCCGGGATCCGGGACGCCTCACCGGACGCGGACGTGGTGGAGCTGCCCGTGGCCGACGGCGGTGAGGGCACCCTCGACGCCGCCCTGGAGGCCGGTTTCACGCGCCAGGACCTCACCGTCACGGGCCCGGCGGGAGATCCCGTGGCCGCGGCGTGGGCCCGGCGCGGGGACGAGGCCGTGGTCGAGATGGCGCTGGCTTCGGGCCCGGCCGCCCTGCCCCACCGTGACGGCGAGCCCGTGCTGCAGGCCCGCACCGCCACGAGCCACGGCACGGGCGAGCTGGTCGCCGCCGCCCTGGACGCCGGGTGCACGCGCGTGGTCCTGGGCGTGGGCGGCAGCGCCACCACGGACGGCGGCGCCGGGATGCTCACCGCGCTGGGTCTGCGGCTGCTGGACGAGCACGGCGAGCCCCTCCCCCGCGGCGGCGCGGCACTCGCGCACCTGCACACCGTGGACGCCTCCCGGTTGCACCCCCGCGTGCGGGAGGCGCAGTTCGTGCTGGCCGCGGACGTGGACAACCCTCTGACCGGTCCGAGCGGAGCCGCCGCCGTGTTCGGCCCCCAGAAGGGCGCCTCGCCGCAGGATGTCATGGACCTCGACGCCGCCCTGGGCACCTTCCGCGACCGGCTCGCCGACGCGCTCGGCGAGCCAGCCCGCGCCGCCGCGGATGCCCCGGGAGCGGGTGCCGCCGGTGGCGTGGGGTACGCGGCGCTCGCGGTGCTCGGGGCCGAGCGCAGGCCCGGCGTGGACGTGGTCCTGGACCTCGTGGATCTGGACGCCGCCGTGGCGCGTGCGGACCTGCTCGTCACGGGCGAGGGCAGCCTGGACGAGCAGAGCCTGGGCGGCAAGACCCCGCTGGGCGTGCTGCGGGTGGGCCGGCGCCACGGGGTCCCGGTGATCGCCGTGTGCGGTCGCACCACCCTCTCCCAGGAGGCGCTGACCGAAGCGGGCTTCGCCGCCGTCCACGAGCTCCGCGCCCTCGCCCCGGACACGGCCACCTCCATGCGCGAGGCCCCGCGCCTGCTGCGTGAGGTGGGTCACCGCCTACGCTCGCAGTAGCACCCGTACGCCCACCCACTTCTGCCGCATCACCGGCACGCCCCACCGAAAGGACCACCGACATGAACGCTTCACCCCAACGCGGTTCCCGCAAGCCCTCGCACGACGACGCCGCGGCACCGGACAGCGCGCCGCAGCGGCCCGAGCACGCGGCCTCCACGGACCCCGCCCGGAACGACGAACAGGCCACGGTGGACGTGCGCGCGAAGGTGGAGCGGGCGGCGTCGTCCCCCGAGCGGGACGAGTCCCCCGAGGAGGTTGCGGAACAGAACTCGAACCTCGCGGAGACCCCCGAGAACCGGGCCGAACGGGGTGGTGAGCGCGCCGCGCAGATCGCGCTGGCCGCCGAGGTCAACGGTGCGGAGCACGTGCGCGAACTGATCCGGGAGTACCGAGCCGAGCATCACCTCACGGGGGCGGACGAGTCCGCGGAGGCCCGGGGCACCGGACGGCGGGACGGCGAGTTCGACCTCGTGGTCCGCGGCCACCGGGTGATGTGCGGGGACCACTTCGTGCCCCGGGAGGTGGGCGTGCGGAACGGCAAGATCGCCGCGATCGAACCGCTCGGCGCCGGTCTGCAGGGCGTGCGGGTCGTGGAGCTCGCCGAGGACGAGAGCCTGCTGCCCGGCCTCGTGGACACCCACGTGCACGTGAACGAGCCCGGGCGCACCGAGTGGGAGGGCTTCGCCACCGCCACGCGGGCGGCCGCGGCGGGCGGTGTGACCACCATCGTGGACATGCCCCTGAACTCCGTGCCGGCCACCGTGAACACGGCCGCCCTCGAGTACAAGCGGCTGTTCGCGCAGCAGAACGCGTTCGTGGACATCGGCTTCTGGGGCGGTGCGATTCCCGGGAACAAGGCGGACCTGCGCCCCCTGCACGACGACGGCGTGTTCGGCTTCAAGTGCTTCCTGCTGCACTCCGGTGTGGACGAGTTCCCGCACCTGGAGGCGGACGAGATGGAGGAGGCGCTCGCCGAGATCAAGACCTTCGACTCGCTGCTGATCGTGCACGCGGAGGACTCCCGCACCATCGACAAGGCCCCGCAGCCCAACGGCAACGTGTACGAGAACTTCCTGAAGTCCCGCCCGCGCGGTGCGGAGAACATCGCGATCGCGGAGGTCATCGAGCGCACCCGCTGGACCGGGGCCCGCTCGCACATCCTGCACCTGTCCTCCTCGGACGCGATCCCCATGATCCGCTCCGCCAAGAACGACGGCCTGGACATCACCGTGGAGACCTGCCCGCACTACCTCACGCTGCTCTCCGAGGAGATCCCGGACGGCGCCACCGCGTTCAAGTGCTGCCCGCCGGTGCGCGAGGTCTCCAACCGGGAGAAGCTGTGGGAGGGGCTGATCGACGGCACCATCGACTACATCGTCTCGGACCACTCCCCCTCCACCCTGGACCTCAAGGACATGGGCAACGGGGACTTCGGGGTCGCGTGGGGCGGCGTCTCGTCGCTGCAGCTGGGCCTGTCCCTGATCTGGACCGAGGCACGACGCCGCGGGGTCGGGCTCGAGCGCGTGGTGCGGTGGATGTCCACGCGCCCGGCCGAGCGCGTGGGTCTGCGCGGCAAGGGCAAGCTGTCCCTGGGCTACGACGCGGACATGGCGGTCTTCGCCGCGGACGAGAGCTACGTGGTGGACGCCCAGCGCCTGAACCACAAGAACCCCATCACCCCGTACCAGGGCAAGGTGCTCTCCGGGAAGGTGCGCGCGACCTTCGTGGGCGGGCACGAGGTGGACTACGAGACGCCCACGGGCCGCCTCCTGAGCCGCGGCCAGGCCTGACGCGGCCTCGCCCCTCCCTGACGACGGGCGGGGCGAGGCCGTGCTGCTCCTGAGGACCCCGGCCCCGCACTGCCGTCTCCCCCGAGCGGCGCACCGGTTGTCCTTTGCACATCGCAGCCCTCGCGTACCCTGCTGGGATGCGTTCCCCTCGCCCGCTTCCCGCGCGCCCCGACGACCACGACGACGGCCCTCCGGCCGGCAGCCGCTACCAGCGCCTCGACAGCGCCGCCGTCCGCGGTTCCGCCGCCACCCTGCAGCGCCGGATCTATACCCGCTTCCCCCGCCGCAGCCTGTGGGAGGTGGGCGGTGAGCTGATCGCCCTGGTGGACGAGGTGGTGGAGGGCGGCGGCATCAGCCGGCGCCGGATCCGCTCGGCCCGGCTGCTCTCGCGGCTCGGCGTGCTGGTGGTGCTGCTGGTCTTCGGCACGGCCATCGCCCTGGCCGCCGCGAGCATCTGGTCCAACCCCGAGTCCCTGGGCCCCGTGGACTGGCTGCCCCTGCTGGAGACCGTGGTCAACGACCTCGTCTTTGCGGGCATCGCCATCTTCTTCCTGCTGGCCGTGCCCCAGCGCATGGAGCGCGCCCGGGTGCTGCGCGTGCTGCACCGGCTGCGCTCGCTGGCCCACGTGATCGACATGCACCAGCTCGTGAAGGTCCCCGAGCGCCTGCCGACCGCCCGCCCGGAGGCCGGGGGCACGACGTCGCCCGCGCACCCCCGCGGCCCAGGCACCGGTCCCGCGCGGGACGGCGCGGCGGCGTCGGCAACGACCGACGAGCGCGGCGGAGAACTGCGGATGACCCGCTCCGAGATGACCCAGTACCTGGACTACTGCACCGAGATGCTGTCCCTGGTAGGCAAGACCGCGGCGCTGTTCGCGGAGGACACCACGGACGGGGACGTGCTGGATGCGGTGGAGGGCATCGAGACCCTCACCTCGGACATGGCGCGGAAGGTGTGGCAGAAGATCGCGATCATCCAGGAGCAGGCGGGCTGATCGTCCGGGATGCGGCGTGCCGCACGCAGGAACGGGGAGCGGGCAGCTCGCTCCGGCGGTCCGGTGGGCGGGCCCGCGTGGCGACAGACGGACCGGCTCGCCGTCGGCGACTCCCGCCCCGGGAGGGTCAGGACGCCGGGGTGATGAGCCCCTGCTCCACCATCCAGTCGTAGGCCACGTCCCCGGGCTCCTCGCCACCCTGGTCCACGCGGGCGTTGAGCTCGCGCATGGTCTCGTCCGTGAGCAGCGGGGAGAGCTGCGCGAACACGTCCTCCAGCTCCGGGTACTTCTCCAGCGTCTCGGTGTTGAACACGGGCGCGGCGTTGTAGGCGGGGAAGAACCCGCGGTCGTCCTCCAGCAGCGTGAGGTCCAGGGTGTCGATGCGTCCGTCCGTGGTGAAGGCCTCGCCGAAGTTGCAGTCCCCCGCGTCCGTGGCGGTGTAGACGGCGCCGGTGTCGTAGACCCCGATGTTCTCGTCCGGCACCCCGTCCGCCACGCCGCGGTCCAGCCCGTACGCCTCCAGCATGGGGTTCAGCCCGTCCGGGCGGGAGTTGAACTCCGCCTCCACGCAGAACGTGCGCTCGCTCACGGGCAGCTCGGCCACGTCCGAGAAAGTGGTGATGTCACCCAGCTCCGCCACGGCCTCGCTGCGCACCGCGAACCGGTAGGTGTTGTTCAGCGGGGCCGGTTCCGCCCACGTGAGCCCGTTCTCCAGGTCCGCGTCCCGCACCGCCTCGTACTGCTTCTGCTGGTCCGCGATCCCCTTCTCGTGGTTGAGGTAGGTGATCCACGCGGTGCCCGTGTACTCGTAGGTCATGTCCGCCTCCCCGGAGAGCATGACCTCGCGGGTGGGCTGGCTGCCGGGGATGTTGGTGAGGTCCGTGACCTCGAAACCCGCGGCCTGCGCGGCGAGCACGGCCATCTTGCCCAGGATCAGCTGCTCCGTGAAGTTCTTGCCCGCCACCGTGAGGTGCGCGTCCTGCGGCAGGCCCTCGATCGGCTGGATGCTGCCCGGCCCGGCCGCGGGCACGTAGGAGGAGGCCGGCTGCAGCCCGCAGCCCGCCAGCAGCAGGACCCCGGCCACGGCGGCCACGCCCGAGGCGGCACGTCGTCCCCCGCGGCGCGAGCGGTGCCGCCGGCCGGAGCACACCGGGGACACGGGGGACGCGGTGTCCCGGTGCGCGGCGTCGTCGCCGTCCGGGGCGGGAGCAGCCGGGCCCGACGACGCCGCGCCGCCCGGCCACCCGCGGCCGTGGACTTCCGATGCGTGCGTCATGGTCACAGTCCCTTCGGTCGGGCCACGTGCTCGACCACGCGGCCGAGCCAGTCGACGACGATGGCGAGCAGCGCGACCAGCAGCGATCCCACCACGAGGACCTTGGTCAGGTTGAGGTTCACACCGGTGGTGATGAGGATGCCCAGCCCGCCGCCGTTGATGAACGTGGCCAGCGTGGCCGTGCCCACCAGCAGCACGAGCGCGGTGCGGATCCCGGCGAGCATCACGGGGACGGCCAGGGGAAGCTCCACCCGGAACAGCACCGCGGCGGCGCTCATGCCCATGCCCCGCCCGGCCTCCACGAGCCGCTGGTCCACCTGCTGCAGCCCCACCATGGTGTTGCGCAGCACCGGGAGCACGGCGTAGGACACCAGGGCGATGACGGCCGCGGTGAACCCGAAGCCCACGATGAAGGCCAGCAGCACGATCAGGCCGATCGCGGGCGCGGCCTGTCCGATGTTCGCCACCACCATCACGGGTCCGGAGAGCCGCCGGAACGGACGCCGGGTCAGCAGGACCCCCAGCGGGATGGCGATCACCAGCACGATGGCCGCGGCCACCACCGTGAGCTGCAGGTGCTCCACGGTGTAGTTCCAGAGGTTTGCCGGGGCCAGAGTGGTCCGCTCGGTCTCACTCAGGTCCCCGAAGGCCAGGTAGGACCACAGGCCCGCGATTGCTAGGAGCACCACGACCAGCTGGATCCACAGCGAGCGCATGCTGCCGCTGGTGAGGGTCTCGGCCTCGGCTCGGGTGGCGTCGGGGGCCTGGGTGGTACCGCTCATGCCCGCCCGCCCCGGGCCTCGGGGCCGGCACCCGGCTGGGGCTCTGCGGAGCCTCCGGGCGCCGGGTCTCCGTGACCGGTGGGCGGTGTGGCGCCCGTCGCGGGGCCCGGGTCAACGCCCTCGGCGGGCGCCTCGCCCTCCCCTGCTGGAGCTTTGCCGTGCCCGGCGGGTGCTTCGCCCGGTGCCGCGGCGTGAGATCCGGCGGCTCCGGGCTCGGCGGTGGAGGCGGTGAACTGCGCCGTGTTCGCTCCCTCGGGGCTCTCGGAATCCTCCCGGGCCGCGGACTGGGACGCGGAGATCGCGTCCATGATGGTCGCGATGGTCACCAGACCCACCAGGCGGCCCCGGCGGTCCACCACGAGCGCACTGCCCGTGCTGCCCATGAGCATCGCATCCAGCGCGTCGTGGAGGGTGGACTGCGCCGTCACCAGAGGGAGGTTCGGATCCGCCGCTACAGGGAGGGTCCGCAGCCGCTCCACCTGCCGGCGGGACAACCACTGCACGGCGCGTCCGGAGGAGTCCACGAGCACCACGTTCTCCTCTCCCGCGGCCACCATGCCCGCCAGCACGTCCGCGGGTGCGGTGTCCGCCGCGGCCACGTGGGCGTCCGCGAGCTCCACCTCACCCACCCTGCTCAGGGTGAGCTGCTTGAGGCCCGCGCCGGAGCCGATGAAGCTCTCCACGAAGTCGTCCGCGGGATTGGCCAGGATGCGCTCCGGGGAGTCGTACTGCACGAGCCGCGCCCCCTCGTCGAACACGGCAATCCAGTCCCCGAGCTTCACGGCCTCGTCGAAGTCGTGGGTCACGCACACGATGGTCTTCTGCAGCTCGGCCTGGATGTTGAGCAGCTCGTTCTGCAGCCGCTGACGGGTGATGGGGTCCACGGCTCCGAAGGGCTCGTCCATGAGCAGCACGGGCGGGTCCGCCGCGAGCGCCCGGGCCACTCCCACGCGCTGCTGCTGGCCGCCGGAGAGCTCCTTGGGGTAGCGGTCCCGGTAGGTGTTCGGGTCCAGGGAGACGAGTTCGAGCAGCTCGTCCACGCGGCGCGCGATGCGCTTGCTGTCCCACTTCAGCATCTTGGGGACCAGGGCGATGTTTGCCCCCACCGTCATGTGCGGGAACAGCCCACCGGCCTGGATGACGTAGCCGATGTTGCGGCGCAGCTTGTCACCGTCCATGCCCGTGACGTCGTCCCCGTTGATCACGATGCTGCCGCTCGAGGGCTCGATGAGCCTGTTGATCATCTTCAGCGTGGTGGTCTTGCCGCACCCGGAGGGGCCCACGAGCATGACCACGCTGCCGGCCGGGATCTCCAGGGTGAGGCCACCCACCGCGGGCTTCTTCTGGCCCGGGTACCGCTTGGTGACCTGCCGCAGGAGGATGGCGGCACCGCTCACGGACTGCTCGCCGGTTGCTGCTGCTGACTGTTCAGACACGGATACCTCGCGGAGTGGTGAGTCGACCGATGAGCACGAGCGCCAGGTCGAGGATGACGGCCAGGACGATCACACCCACCACGCCCACGACGACCGACTCGAAGGCATTGGCACCTCCCAGCCGGGACAGGCCCGAGAAGATGAATCCGCCCAGTCCCGGGCCGAGGGTGTAGGCGGCCACGGCGGCGATGCCCATGACCATCTGAGCGGAGACCCGGATGCCCGCCATGATCACCGGCCAGGCCATGGGGATCTCCACGGTGAGCAGGGTGCGCAGCCGGCTCATGCCGATCCCGCGCGCGGATTCCCGCACGGCGCCGGGGATCCCACTGAGCCCCACCACGGCGTTGCGCAGGATGGGCAGGGTGGCGAAGAAGGTCACCACGATCACCGCCGGGGTGACGCCGAAGCCGAACGGTGCGATGAGCAGCCCGATGAGCGCGAAGGACGGGATGGTGAGCCCCACGGCGGAGACCCCGTTGGCGATCCCCGAGGCCGTGGGGCTGCGGTAGACCAGGGCGGCAATGACCACCGCCAGCACCGTGGCCAGCACCAGGCACTGGACCACCAGGCTGAAGTGCTGCCAGGACGCGAAGAGGATCTCCTCGCGTCTCTGGGTGATGAAGTCCCACATGGGTGTACCGGCTCCTCGGATCGGCGCGGAACCGGCGTTCGACGCAACGGACCGTGGCCCCGCCGCGGACTGCCGGCTCGGTGCCGGCAGGAGCCGTCTCTCGCTCTTCGATCGTAGGTGCATTCGCATCTTTCGGGACCACGCCGCGCCGCACCCCGCGGGTTCGGCCCGCACCCGGCGCGACTCCAGCGTGGTTCTCCGAGCCACCGTGCCCCCGCGCCTCCGCACCGGGGCCGAGCCGAGCGGCGTCGTGCGCGTCCCGCTGTCAGCGGAACCCGCCGCCACGATCTTGCAGGCTTCGGGAGCGCGGTGCCACAGTAGAAGTCATCACCCGATAGAAAGGACCCTTAGCAATGTCTGACCTGTCCGGAAAGAAGATCCTCCTCCTTGTCAACAACCAGGGCGTGGAGCAGGACGAGCTGAAGGTGCCCGCCGACAAGCTGCGCGCCGACGGCGCGGAGGTCACGGTGGCCGCCCCCGAGTCCGGCGAGGTGAAGTCGCTCGTGGGCGACTGGGACCTCGGCGAGACCTTCCCCGTGGACGCGACCATCTCCTCCGTGGACGACGCCGCGTACGACCTCCTGCTGCTGCCCGGCGGCACCCTGAGCGCGGACTCCCTGCGCCTGGACGAGGACGCGCAGAAGATCGCCAAGGCCTTCGCCTCCTCCGGGCGCCCGGTGGCCTCCATCTGCCACGGCCCGTGGCTGCTCGTGGAGACCGGCCTGGTGGACGGCAAGACCCTGACCTCCTACCAGTCGGTGAAGACGGACATCGTCAACGCCGGCGGCAGCTGGGTGGACGAGCAGGTGAAGGTGTGCCCCGCCAACGGCTGGACGCTCATCACCTCCCGCAACCCCGGTGACCTGGACGCGTTCGTGGGCGCCATCGAGGACCAGCTCACCGCCTGATCCGCGCCCCTTCACACCGCACGACGACGGCGGGCCCCACCTTCCCGGTGGGGCCCGCCGTTCGCGTGGGTCAGGTGGTTGCAAGGGTCAGCGACCCAGCACGTTCCTCAACGCACCGAGGATCAGGGTCACGGACTCCATCGACGCGTTCGGGCCCATGAGACCGATGCGCCACACGGTGCCCGCGTACTCCTTCACACCGGGGCCGATCTCCATGTTGTAGGTCTCCAGCAGCTCCTTGCGGACCGCGGCGGAGTCCACACCCCCCGGGACCTTCACGGTGGTCAGCTCCGGCAGGCGGTGGCCCTCGCGGGCGAAGAGCTCCAGGCCCATCTCCTGCAGACCGTCCTGCAGCGCACGGCCCGCGGCCTCGTGACGCTCGCGGACGGCGTCGAGCCCCTCCGCCAGCACGCGGCGCAGACCGGCCTCCAGCGAGGCGACCATCGCGACCGGCGCGGTGTGGTGGTAGGTGCGGGTGGCCCCGGAGGCCTCACCCACGTAGCCACCGAGCATCCCGAGGTCCAGGTACCACGAGCGGGGCTTCTCCACGCGGCGCTCCCACGCCCGGTCGGAAACCGTGAACGGCGCCAGGCCGGGGGCCACGCCCAGGCACTTCTGGGTGCCCGCGTAGCCGATGTCGATGCCCCACTCGTCCGCCTTGAGCTCGATCCCGCCGATGGACGTCACGGCGTCCACGAGCAGCAGGGCGTCACCCTTGAGCGCGCCGAGGGCGGCGATGTCCGAGCGGACACCCGTGGAGGTCTCCGCGTGCACCGCCGCGATGATCTTCGGGGACGGGTGCGCCGCGGCCACCTTCTCGGGGTCCACGGGCTCGCCGAACGGGAAGTCCACGCGGGTCACCTCGGCACCGCAGCGGGCGGCGACGTCGCACATGCGCTCCCCGAACAGGCCGTTGACCGCGATCACCACGGGGTCCCCCGGGTTCACGAAGTTCACGAACGCGGCCTCCATGCCCGCGGAGCCGGTGGCGGACAGCGGCAGGGTGCGGCGGTTCTCGGTGCCCCACACCTTCCGCAGCCCGTCGCACGCGCTGTCCATGACCGCGAGGAACTGGGGGTCCAGGTGGCCGAGCAGCGGGCGCGCGAGTGCCTCGGTGGCCTCCGGGTACGGGTTGGTGGGGCCGGGGCCGAACAGGTGGCGGACGGTCATGATCTCGCTCATGGAAGGGTCTCCTGACTGCGCCGGCCGCGCTCACGTCCTCGCGAGGCGGTGTCCGCGGGACAACCGGCGGACGGCGGCGCGCTGTGGTGTGCGGGGCCACCTCCAGAGTAGAGCCATATCACAGCCCACGCGATGACCGGCCGTTTCACGCCCCGGCCCCTCGCTCGCGCTTCTGCGGTCGAACCGCTTCACCCCGGCGCTCTCGTGCCGTGCCTTCCGCCCGAGGAGGGCCTATCGGCAGGATGCTGCCGCTCTGGGCAGGAGGCTCAGTGCGAGAACCACGGCCGCGACGATGAGCCCCAGGATGCACAGCACCGCCCCGTTCCACCCCGCGGCGGTGAACGGGACGCCCACCGCGTAGCCGAGCACCGACGATCCCCCGTAGTAGAACAGCGTGTACAGCGAGGACGCCTGCGCCCGACCCTCCGTGGCGAGGGCGGGGACCCACCCGTTGGCCACGGAGTGCGCCGCAAAGAATCCGGCCGTGAACACGAGCAGCCCCGCCACGACCACCGGCAGCCACGGCACGGCGGTGAGCAGCAGCCCGCCGAGCATCACCAGGGAGGAGCCGAGCAGCACGGGCTTTCGGCCGAAGCGACCCGCGAGGCCCCCGGCCCGGGCGGAGGACCACGTGCCGGAGAGGTAGGCCAGGAACAGCACCGAGATCACGCTCTGGGGCACGTTGAACGGCTCCTCCCCCAGGTGGAAGCCGATGTAGTTGTAGACGGCCACGAACCCGCCCATGAGCAGGAAGCCCTGCAGGTAGAGGGTCAGGAGGCGGGGGTCCTTGAGGTTGGTCCACAGGTGGTCGAGCAGTCCGTGCTGGCCCGTGATCTTGACGGGCTGGGCCGTGAAACCGCGCTGCCGGGGGGCGAGCAGGATGAAGACGACGGCGGCGGCCGCCGCGATCAGGGCAACCACCGACGTGCCCACGCGCCAGCCGAAGAAGTCCGCGAGGGGTGCGGCCACGATCCTGCCGGAGAGCCCACCGAGACTCGTTCCGGAGATGTAGGTGCCCGCGGCCACCGCTCCGTGGCGCGAGCTGACCTCCTCCGCGAGGTAGGCCATGGCCACCGCCGGGATGCCACCCAGGGCCACACCCTCCGCGAAGCGCAGGGCCACGAGGGACTCGAACGTGGGCATGAGCCCCACGAGCACACCGAGCACGGTGGCCGCGCTCACCGCGGCGACCATCGTGCGACGTCGCCCCCACCGGTCGGAGACCAGGGACCAGGGGATCACACCCACCGCCAGGCCCATGGTGGCGGCGGAGACCGCGAGTGCCGACTGGGCGGCGTCCACGTGGAGGTCCTCGGCGAGGATGGGGAGCACACCCTGCACGGAGTACAGCTGCGCGAACGTGGCCACCCCCGCACACAGCAGCGCCACGAGGATCCGCCGGTACCCCGAGCTGCCCTTCTCGTAGCCCTGCCACGCTGTGCGCGACGATCCCATGCTCGAAGCCACCTTCTGCTCGCCGACGATCCTCTGCCCCGGGCACCACGTGGACGTCCGTGCTCCGCCCGGCCCCCGCCAGGCTACGCCCGGACGACGACGCCCGGGTCCAGGAGGCGACCGTGCGGCGTCGCCCGCACGGCCCCGAGCACGACGGCGCCCGCACCCTCCCGTGGGAGAGCGCGGGCGCCGTGCTTCACCGCTGTGCGAGGCAGTGGCCCCGCGAGAGTGTCAGGAACCCGAGACGGACGCGGCGAGCTTGTCCAGGGACTCCTCCAGGACGTTCTGGTCGAAGACCGGGAAGCTGACCTTCTTCTCCACCTTGGGGTTGGCGTGCTCCCACGAGTAGGTGAGGGTCACGGTGGTGGAGTCCGAGCCCTCGGGCTGCAGCTCGTACATCCACTCCCAGCCGTTGTCCTCCACGGAGGTGCCCTCCGGGCAGGGCTTCCACGCGATGAGCTTGTTGGGGTCCAGGCCGGTGACGTGGTTCTCCATCTTGTAGTCCCCGCCCATCATCTCGGCGTTCATGTTCATCACGAACACGTCCCCCACCTTCTGGATGCGCTGGTCCGTGCCGGAGATGACGGTCCCGGAGGCGTCCAGGCCGGGGTGCTTGGCCGGCAGGGTCAAGACCTCGAAGATCTCCTCCGCCGGGGCGTCGATGACACGGCTGACAGTGATGCTCTTCTCGCTCACGAGATACCTCCTGTGTGGTGACGTGCTCTTTCCCACCCACGGTAGCCAGGACCGGGGGTGGAGGTTCAAGCGTTTTTGCGGTGGGCGAAGAACTCCGGGCCGTTCGGGCGGCCCGCGGGCTCGGGCCGCTGCGGCTGCGCGGGCCACGGCCACGGCGCCTCCTCCGGCTGACCGGCCAGCTGCGCGAGGCCCAGCAGGTGGTGGGCGAACCCGAGCTCGGCGCGGCCCTCGAACCGCGCGGAGGTGATCGCCCGGATCCGGTCCGTGGCCTCGATGCGCGCTCCCACCCGGTGCAGTGCGGCCACGAGCGCCTCGTCCTCGCTGCACTCCAGCGCGGGAAACCCACCCGCACGCTCGTAGCTGCGCGCTCGCACCCCCATGTTCGCGGCGTGGATGTGCGGGTGCCCCTCCGCGAGCGTGTGCTCCCGCTGCCACAGGCGGTACACGGCCACCGGGCACTCCGAGGGGTCCGGCTCCACGGTGCCGAGGACCGCGTCCACCCCGTGCGCCGCGCGCTCCAGCTGGTAGGCAACCCAGTTCTCGGGCACTGCGGTGTCCGCGTCCGTGGATGCGATCCACTGCGGCCGGCTGTTCGCCAGGGCCCACGACGCCGCGGCCGCCCGGGCCCCGCCCGCGCTGCGCCACGATCCCGTCACCACCTCCAGCTGCGCGGTTTCCGCAGGCAGTCCCGACGCCGCCCACGCGGCGCTCGCGCGCTCCACCGTGCGGTCGGTGCACGCGTCCGCGGCAAGCACCACGGTCACGTGGAGCGGCGCGGACACGCCGGGTCCGCCGGGTCCGTCGGGTCCGTCGGGTCCGCCTGGAGACGATAGCTCGGAGTCGGCCGGCGGCACGGCGGCGTCGTCCCCCGGCGGCGCGGGCTCCGACCCCGTGGGCACGGCAGGCACCACCCCGGGGGCCGTCTGCGACGGCGCGCCCATCACGCGAGCCGTGGTGCAGGCCGCCGCAATCGCCGCGGCCACGGACGCGATGCACCGTCCCACGCGCTGCTCCTCGTTGCAGGCCGGGACCACCACCGCGACCCGCCGGATCATCCCTGCTCCCACGGCACGGGTTCGAAGATCTCCAGCTCGAAGTCCCGTTCCCGGTGGCTCACCACGCGCCGCAGGTCCGGGCGGCGACGCGCCTCGCGGTGCACGTCCGCGCCGTCCAGGGGCCAGTCCTGGATGGGGTGGCGCCAGTGGCACAGCACCAGGTGCCCCTCCGGCTCCAGGGCGGTGGCACAGCGCTCCAGCAGCTCGTCCCACTGCTCGGGCGAGCAGAAGTACCCCATCTCGCTCACCACGATCAGGTCTCTGGGAGTCCACTCCTCTCGCCACTCTGCGGGCAGCACGGCGTGGACGAGGTCGACGTTGGCGGCGCCCACCTCCGCGAGCCGGGCGCGGGCGGCACGCAGGGCGACGTCGCTCGCGTCCACCGCGGTCACGGCACCCGCCCGCCGGGCGAGCTCCGACGTGAGCGCGCCCGTGGAGCAGCCGATGTCGAGCACACGCTCGTAGCACGGACGCGGCAGGCAGCCGAGGAGCACCTCGCGCTTGCGCCGCTCGTACCAGGAGGTGTCCACGTCCCAGGGGTCCTCGGCGTCGGAGTGCACGCGGTCGAACACGGCCGCCTGGTCCGGGGCGGCCAGCACGAAGAGCTCGGCGGAGCGGTCAAAGTGCGCGAGCACGTGCTCCCCCAGCAGCACCTCGTCACCGGGCCGGTCCGAGAGCGGACGCACCTGCGTGACGTGGTGGGCCAGGGCGTCCCGCTTGGCCGCGCGGTCCTCTTCCGACAACGGAACCCGCACCAGCCCGCGAGGCAGGCGGGTGGGTGAGCCCCAGTGCCAGAACCACACGGGGTACTGCACGCAGCGCACACCCCGCGCACCGGCGGCGCGGGCCACCGCGCGGGCGAGCACCTCGTGGTCGGTGTGGCCGTCCCGCTCCCACGTGCAGAGCGCCAGGGGCTTCTCACCCTGCTCCGCCCAGTCGAGGTGCTCGGCCACGGGGGCATCGAGCTGCTCCTCGGTGAGGCCACCGTCCGTCAGGGACAGGTACACGGGTGGCGCATCCTGCCCGGTCAGGGTCCGCACCGCGGCGGCCAGCTCCTCGTGACGCAGCCGCGCGAGCTCGGCCGACGTGAACGTGGTGGAGTCCGGGTGGGAGTTCTCCCCCAGGGTCGCCACGACCACGCGCACCTCCGTGCCCTGCCGCGCGAGCCGGTGCACGGTGCCGCCCGCGCCGAGGGTCTCGTCGTCCGGGTGCGCGGCGAACACGACGGCGCGGTCCACCCCCGCGAGGTCCAGCTCCGGGGCACGGTGCAGGGCGCCGCAGCGGGCCCAGTCCTCCTCCGGGGTGCCCGGATCCCGGTGGTCGAAGGTCACCACGGGGTGTCCTCTGGAGCCGCTCCGGCACCGGGGACAGTCCGGGGCGTTCCCGATGCCCAGCTCTCGGCGGCCGAGCGGGTCGCCCGCGCGGGCGAAGTCGCGGCGGGCCCAGTGGTTGCCGCGTCATCGGCCCGGGCCGAGTCCTCGGCGGCGAGCGCCAGCAGGGTGCGCCCCAGCGCGGCGGTGTCCCGCTCGGCGTGGTCCTGGCGGATGTAGACCTGGAGGGACTCCACGCGGCGGATGTGTGCGGGGTCCCCGGTGAGCGGGCCGGGACCCGTGGCGCGGGAGACCACGCGGATCACGGTCTCGGCGGCGTCGGCCACGGTGCGGCGCACGCGCAGGGCCCAGGCGGCACCGCGGTCCCCGGCGGCGTCGCCCGCGTCCACGGCCGCCGCGGCCTGCTCCAGCACGGCGCGGGCCGCCCCGAGCGTGAGGTCCAGCTGCCCGAGGGCGGTGTGGGCGGCGTCGTCCACGGGGCGGCGGGGGTGGCGCAGCTGGTGCCACAGCAGGTCCGCGACGGACTGCGCGCCACCCAGCCAGATGGCGGCCACGCCCATACCGCCCCACGCGAAACCGGGGCGCGTGAGGTACCACTCGTCCGCGCCGAGCGGCTCGGCCGGGACGGCCTCGAAGGTAACTGGCACGGTCACGACCTCCGCGAGCCCGTGCGAGGTCCACTGCGTCACGGGCGCGGGCTGGAAGCCGGGGTGGTCGGTGGCCACGACGAAGGCGCGGCGATGTCCGGTCGGCTCGCCGTGCTCGTCGGTCACGTGGGCCGTGACGACGGCGCGGGTGACGGAGTCCGCGAGCGAGCACCACGGCTTGGTGCCGGTGAGGGCCCAGGTGGTGCCCGGCTGGCCGCCCGCGCCGGTGCCCCCGGGCGGCGTCGTCGGCGTGGCCAGCAGAGGCTCTCCCGGACCCTCCGCGGCCCACACGGCCCAGGTGTCGTGGTCGGTGACGAGGTCCTCGCGACCGGCCTGGTGGAGGATCGCGAGGGCGTCCAGGTGGGGCTCGATGATGCGCGCGTACGCCAGATCGGTGCGCCCGAGCTCGCTCAGGGTGCGCCACAGCTCGGCCGTGCGTCCCTCCCCCGGTGCGGGCAGCTGCGGCCCGAGTTCGCGGGCACGCTCCAGGGCACGGTCGACGAAAACCCGCACCGCGTGCGGATCTGGAACGGCAGCGGGCGGAAACGGAAGTTCTGCAGGCTCGGACACGACCATCAGCCTACGTGCAGTGACGGGCGTCTCCGCCGCACCCCGCCGGAGGTGGGACGGGCCCTACGATGAGGGCAGACGACGGAAAGGCGCACCCATGTTCACGGTCGATCCCCACTCCACCACCCCGGTGTACGAGCAGCTCGTGGAGTGCGTGCTGCGGGACGTCTCCGCAGGTGACCTCGTGGTCGGTGACCGCATCCCGCCCGTGCGCACCCTCGCGGCAGATCTCGGGCTCGCGGCCGGGACCGTGGCCAAGGCGTACCGGGAGATGGAGACCCGAGGGATCATCGAGACCCACGGCCGAAAGGGCACGTTCATCGCGCAGGGCCGTGACGACCGGGAGGGCGCGGCGGCACGCGCGGCCACCGCGTACCTGAGCGTGGTGGCGGGACAGCTGCACTACTCGCCCGAGGAGTGCGTGGCGCTGGTGGAGCGGGCGCTGGAGAGGCGAGCGGTGGGCTGAGAACCGGAGCAACCACCCGCCCGGCGCCGCGAGTGCGGGGGCATCATGACCGCCCCAGAGCTCGGCCGCCGTGGTGCTGTGCTGCCTCCACTGCGCAGCGGGTTCCACGCGCCCGCTCCCTGCGGGCGCCCGGCCGGCCGCGCCTAGACTGGTGACCCATGAAGTCCTTCGTAGCTCCCGCCCTGCTCGTGATCACCGCCGTCCTCCAGTCCATGGGGGTCTACCCCTACTTCCAGGACGGCATCACGCTCGCCGGGCAGCTGCTTTTCCCCATCCTCTTCGGGCTCACGGCCATGTACCTCTCCCGCAAGGGCCGTCCCGGGGTCTTCGGCACCGCGCACATGATCGTGCTGATCCTGTCCGTGGTCCTGCTGGTGCTGTCCCTGGTGGGCATGAGCCAGCAGCTGCCGTACTTCTACCCCACGATGATCATCTACTACATCGCCTTCGTGCTGCTCGTGGTCGAGTGCGGGCTGCGGATCGCCGGGCTGCCCAAGAAGGAGCGTCCCAAGGATCCCGAGCTCGACGAGGACTTCGAGGACGCGCAGGACGCCGACGAGCCCGCCCGCTGATCCCGTGACCACCCGCGGCGACGCCCGCCAGGGCCCCCGTTTCGACACCGTGGTCGTGGCGGGTGGCCGCTCCTCGCGGCTCGGGGGAACCCCCAAGGCGCTGCTGCCCGTGGCGGGCTCCACCCTGCTGACCCGCACCGTGGACGCGGTCCTGCCGCTCGGGACCGTGGTGGTCGTGGGCCCGGAGGACCTCCCTCTGCCGCCTCACGTGCTGCGCGTCCGCGAGGATCCCCCGTTCTCGGGGCCGGCCGCCGCGGTGGCCGCGGGCGTCGTCGCCCTGGCGGCCACCCCCGAGCGGCTCCCCTGGACCGCCGTGCTCGCGTGCGACATGCCGGACGTGCACCGCGCCGTGGCGCAGCTGCGCGCGGCGGCGGGCCGGGCGGCGTCGGACGTGGCAGGGCTGATCGCGGTGACCGGTGAGGGACGCCGGGAGAACCTGGTGGTCCTGGCCCGCACGGACGCGCTCTCCCGCGCCCTCGCGGCTGCGCCCACCGAGAACGCGTCCCTGCGTTCCGTGTGGCGGCGGCTGGGCCCGCAGGAGGTCACCGTGCCCGCCGGGAGCACTGCGGACGTGGATACGTGGGAGGATGTTCACAGGCTCGACTCGTACTGAATCAGCACGCTGAGGAGACAAGATGCCCGGACTTCCGCACCCGCACGATGCCGCCGCCCACGAGGACCACGAGCAGTCGCAGCACCGCGAGGCCGGCGAACCAACCGCGCACTGGGCGTCCTGGGACGAGGCCCGCCGCATCGCGTACGGCGTGCCCCAGCCGCTGCCCAACATCCTCCTGCCGCTCGCCCAGTGCCTCGAGGAGACCCTTGCCGAGTCCGTGACCGCAGAGATGCCGGTCCCCCACTACGCCACGGCCGCCACGGACGGCTGGGCGGTGGCCGGCGAGGGCCCGTGGCGGGTCCGCACCCCGCAGCCCGCCGAGACCGACGAGCGGCTGCTGCTGACCCTGCCCCCGGAAAAGCGCATGCTGGCCGTGGTGGAGCTGCACCCCGGGGAAGCCACCCACGTGAACACCGGGGACGCCGTTCCCTACGGAACCAGTGCCGTGCTGGAGGCCCACCGCGGTCACGTGGTGCCGGCGGACCCCGCCGCTGACGTCCCCGAGGACACCGAGCACGGACGCAGGGCCGTGGAGGGCGACACCCTGGAGGACGCCACCCCCGCCGCTCCCCTGGTGAAGAACCAGGACGTCCGCGCCGTGGGCGAGGAGATCCAGCAGGGTGACCTGCTGCTGCGTGCGGGCCGCAAGCTCAACCCCGTGCACCTGGGGCTCGCGGCGAGCGCCGGCCACGACATGCTCCCCGTACGACGCCGCCCGCGCGTCACCGTGCTGCTCGGCTACGCCAACGTGGTGGAGGACGGCATCCCCGGGCCCGGTGAGGTGCGCGACTCGCTGAGCCTGCAGCTGCCCGCGGTGCTCCGGGAACTGGGCGCGAACGTGGACCAGGTGCGCCGCGTGGCGGACGGCTGCGAGGGCATGGTCTCCGCCCTCACGGAGTCCCCCATGGGTGCGGGTTCGCTGCTGGACGCCCGCGCCGAGATGGTCGTGACCACGGGCGGCACGGGCCACGGGGAGGACGACCACGTCCGTCAGGCCCTCGAGGAGCTGGGCGCCCACCTCATCCTGGACGGGGTGGCGCAGGAACCGGCTCACGGCGTGATCCTGGCGAAGCTCCCGGAGGACGGTCCCGTGGTGCTCGCACTGCCGGGCTCGCCCCTGTGCGCCATGACCGGTCTGCTCACGGTGGGCCACGCGCTGATCGCCGGGGCCACCGGTGAGGGACTGCCCACCACCCGCCGGCTCACGGCCGGACGTGCACTGGACCCCCTGGGCCGCACCCGCGTGATCCCGGCCTACATCCAGGACGGCCGGGTGATCCCCGAGCCCACGGTGGGCCCGGCCATGCTCTCGGGCCTCGCCCACGCGGACGTGCTGCTGGTGGTCCCCGAGGACGGGATGCAGCCGGGCCAGGACATGGAGGCCATCCCGCTGCCCTGGCGGTTGTGAGCCGTCTCGCGGGGGAAACACGCCGGTGCTCCGTGGCGTGAGCCGGGCCCTGCAGAGATCAGCCGAATCCCCACCCCTGAGGTAGTGGGCTCCGCGCCCAGAAAAAGTGCAGGTTTTGCCACAAAAGCGTCGTTCTGTGGCAAAACCTGCACTTTTCGTTGGAGGAGGTCAGTGGACAGGGCGCGTGGGCCACTCTCCCGTGCCGCGCTGTGCTGTGAGGTGCTGTGCTGTGAAGTGGAGTAAATGCAACAGAACGGGCCTCAGCGTGCTTTTACTCCACTAGAGAGCACCATGATTCGGCTCCGCTGCCGCCCGGCGGGGCGCCTCGCCGGTAGAGGCGCGCCTCCGGTCGGGCCGCACCGTCAGCAGAGGCGCACCGCCGGTCGGGGACCCCCGGTAGGGGCGCCCCCACCGATCACGCCGGCTGCGGCTGTCACGCCGTCACGAAGTACGTGATCGCCCCCACGATGAACGTCAGGGACGCCAGCAGCGCGCACGTGAGCTCCAGCAGGAGCCCCACCCCCATGGCCTTGGCCGCCACCCAGGAACTGGCCAGCGCCGTGTTGAGGTTGCGGTTGCGCACGGTCTCGGAGAGCAGCAGCCCCACCAGGAACCCCACGAACAGGCCCACCACCGGGATCACGAACATCCCGACCACGGCGCCCACCACTCCGAAGAGCAGCGTGCGGTTGGGGATGGCCCGGCGCTTGAGCTTGCTGCTGGTGAGCACCATGCTCGAGGACAGCCCCGCGATCAGCAGGGTCCCACCCAGGGCGAGCACCACCCACCCCTCGGGGGCGTTCACCACGAAGGCCCAGATCACCAGCCCGATCAGCGCCAGGATGGATCCGGGCAGCACGGGGATCACGATTCCCACGCAGCCCACGATGATGAGGGCGACGGTCACGATGGTGGCAATGATGTCTGCGGTCACCGGCCCATCGTACGGTGACGGGCCCGTGGGCGACGGCGCTCCCGCACCGGGGCGGTGAGATCCAGCCCTCGCCGCTCGCCTGCCCACCGGGCCACCTCCCCGGCCCCATCGTTCGCCTACCCACCGGGCCACCTCTCCGGCCCCCGCGCTCCGGACGCCCGCGCCGGTCGGGTGCCAGGACCGGTCGGGTGCACGACCGCGCCCCCGCCGCCCGGCACCTGGGGTGCGTGGGCCGCGGGGGCGCGGTGCGGCGTCGTCGGGCGGGGCCGACGGCGTGAGGATCAGTCCACGAGCGCCCCGCGCAGGGTGCGCAGCGCCACGGACAGCGCGGCGAGCTCGGCGCCGGCGTCGTCCGACTCGGACATGGACTCGATCTCGTCCAGCACCTCCCGCAGCCGCTCGAGCCGGTCGGCGTTCTCCTGCTCCCACGCCTGCACCTTCTGCTGGGCGTCCTCACCCGGGGACTCGAGCGCCTGCGCGGCGAGCGCCACGAGCGTGGAGTACAGGTCCTCGCGCATCGCGATCCGCGCCATGTTCTCCCAGCGGGTGGTCTGCGGCAGGGCGCTGATGCGGTTGAGCAGGTTCTCCAGCCCGTAGCGGTCGAACAGGGAGAAGTAGACGCGCGCGATCATCTGCACGCTCACGCCGTTCCCGTCCGTTCCCCCGGTCAGGCCGCGCTCGGAGGACGACGCCGCCGCGCCGCCTCCGCCGCCCGCCGTCCCGTCCTGCGCCGGGCCGGTGATGCCCTGCTGCTCGGCGAGCCGTGCCACGTCCAGCAGCGCGAACGCGTCCAGCAGCTCCGCCCACTCGACCGCGAGGTCCAGCGGCACGCCGTGGCGCTCGGCGAGCTCCGCCTCGGTCTGGGTGCGCTCCTCGGACTCCGGGCCCATCAAGTGCTCGGAGCCGAAGCGCAGGGCCACGATGGGACGGTAGGTGTCCACGAGCTCCTGGATCCCGGTGTCCGCGTCCTGGCGGTGCAGGAACCAGCGGACCACGCGGTCCAGCAGGCGCCGCATGCGCAGCGACATCCGGTTCCACACCTCCAGGGGCACGTCCGCACCCAGCTGGGCGTGGCGGTCGGCGTAGCTCTCCAGCTCGAAGATCTCCATGGCCGCGGTGAACGCGCGCGCCACGTCCGCGAGGTCCGAACCGGAATCGTCCACCACGCGGTACGCGAACGCGATCCCGCCGAAGTTGATGATCTGGTTGGCCACCACGGTGGAGATGATCTCCTTGCGCAGCGGGTGGGTGTCCAGCTCCGCGTCGAAGCGCTCCCGGATCTGCGCCGGGAAGTACTGGGACAGGGTGCGGTGGAACCACGGGTCGTCCGCGAGGTCGCTGTCCACGAGCGCCGCCGTGAGCTGGATCTTGGCGTACGCCGTGAGCACGGACAGTTCCGGGCCGGTCAGGGGCTGGCCCTGAGCGGCACGCTCACGCAGCTCGGCGTCGGAGGGCAGGAACTCCAGCTCCCGGTTGAGGTCCGCGGTGTCCTCGAGCCAGTGCATGAGCCGGATGAACATCTCCGTGAAGGAGACCCCGCGGGCGCGCTCGGTGGTGAGCAGCACGTTCTGCGCCACGTTGGTGCGCAGCACCAGCTCCGCCACCTCGTCCGTCATGGACTCGATGAACTCGGCGCGCTCCCCCGCGGAGAGCAGCCCGGCCTGGACCATGCCGTCCACGAGGATCTTGATGTTCACCTCGCGGTCGGAGGACTCCACACCCCCGGAGTTGTCGATCGCGTCCGTGTTCACCAGGATCCCGTTCAGCGCGGCCTCGATGCGCCCGAGCTGGGTGGCGCCCAGGTTGCCGCCCTCGCCGATCACCTTGACGCGCAGGTCCTCGCCGTTGACGCGGATGGCGTCGTTGGCCTTGTCCCCGACCTCCTGGTGGGTCTCGGAGGAGGCCTTCACGTAGGTGCCGATGCCGCCGTTGTAGAGCAGGTCCGCCGGCGCGAGCAGGATGCGGCGCACGAGCTCCTGCGGGCTGAGCGACTCCACACCGTCCTCGATGCCCAGCGCCTCGCGCACCTGCGGGGTGAGCGGGATGGACTTCTCGCGGCGCGAGTACACGCCGCCGCCCTCGGAGATCACGCTGCGGTCGAAGTCCTGCCACGAGGTGCGCCCCGCGTTGAACAGCCGCTCACGCTCCTTGTAGGAGGCCGCGGCGTCCGGGGTGGGGTCCAGGAAGATGTCCCGGTGGTCGAACGCGGCGATCAGGTGGATGTGCTCGGAGAGCAGCATCCCGTTGCCGAACACGTCCCCGGACATGTCCCCCACGCCCACCACGGTGAACGCCTCGGACTGGGTGTCCACGCCGAGCTCGAAGAAGTGGCGCTTCACGGACTCCCACGCACCGCGGGCGGTGATGCCCATGGCCTTGTGGTCGTAGCCCACGGAGCCGCCGGACGCGAACGCGTCCCCGAGCCAGAAGCCGCGGTCCAGGGAGATCGCGTTCGCGGTGTCGGAGAACGCCGCCGTGCCCTTGTCAGCCGCGACCACCAGGTAGGAGTCGTCGCCGTCGCGGCGCACCACGTTCTCGGGGTGCACCACGGTGTCCCCGGCCTCGCCGGAGGTCTCGGCGGAACCGCTCGCACCGCCCTCGGCACCCGGGGTGGCATCCCCGCGGGACGACGACGCCGCACCCTGCCCGGTCTCGTCCGTCCCGTTCTGCGCGGAGACCTCCTGGCCGGCACCGGTCTCCGCCTCGCGCACGATGTTGTCGGTGACGTCCAGCAGGGACGCGATGAACAGCTTGTAGGCCTCGCGCCCCTCGGTCAGCCAGCCCTCGCGGTCCGTCGCGGGGTCCGGCAGCTGCTTGGGGAAGAACCCGCCCTTCGCGCCCGTGGGCACGATCACGGCGTTCTTGACCATCTGGGCCTTGACCAGGCCCAGCACCTCGGTGCGGAAGTCCTCGCGGCGGTCGGACCAGCGCAGACCGCCGCGGGCCACCTGGCCGAAGCGCAGGTGCGTGCCCTCCACGCGCGGGGACCACACCCAGATCTCGAAGGCCGGGCGCGGCTGCGGTGCCGCGGGGATGGCCGCGGGGTCCAGCTTGAACGCCATGGTGGGGCGGTTCTGGAACACGTTGGTGCGCAGGGTGGCCGTGACCACGTCCGCGAGCGCCCGGAACAGGCGGTCCGCGTCCAGGCTGGGAACGCTCTCCAGCACCGCGGCCAGCCGCTGGAGGGCGGCCTCGCGCGCCTGGCCGCGGGCGGCGTCGTCGTCCGTGAAGCGGGACGGGTCGAAGCTCGCGGAGAACAGCTCGGCGAGCTCGTGCGTGGCCTGCGGGTGGTCCACCAGGGTGTCCGCGATGAACTCGAACGAGTTGGGGTAGTTCAGCTGCAGCAGGTAGCGCACGTAGGCGCGCATCACGGCCACGGTGCGCCAGCCCATGCGCTCGGTGAGCACCAGGCGGTCCATGCTGTCGGACTCCGAGCGGTTGGAGAGCACCGCGCACAGGGTGTCCTCGATGAGGTCCTCCGTCTTGGCGTCCTCGGGGCCCTCGGGGTCCACGCCCTCGGGCAGCTCCACGCCGAAGTCGTAGAGCTGGAACTCGCGGCCGTCCGCAGGGGTGACCGTGTAGGGGCGCTGGTCCAGCACGCGCAGGCCCATGTTGTGCAGCAGGGGCAGCAGCTCGGTGAGGGACAGGGACTGCGTGAGGTAGATGTTCAGCCGGACCTGTCCGTCCTCGGTCTGCGCCACACGGACCTCGGCGGGCAGGTCCGGGTCGCGGCCCCACAGCTCCTCGCAGCGCTTGAGGTCCTGGATGGCCTCCTCGATCTCGTAGTCCTCGCGGTACGAGCCCGGAAACGCGTCCGCCCACACGGGGCCCAGCGCGCCGGCCTTCTCGTCCTCGAACTCGTGGCCGATCGCGCGGCCCAGGGACTCGGGCCAGGAGCGCACCGCGGCGCGCAGGCGGGACTCGAGGTCCTCGTGGTCGAAGTCCCGCACCTCGCCCGTGTAGGGCAGCCGGATGCGGAAGAACAGGCGGGCCAGGGAGGAGGAGGTCAGGCGCACCTCGAAGTCGATGGCCTCGGCGTCGAAGACCTCGAACAGCTGGGTCTCGATGCGCTGACGCACCGAGGTGTTGTAGCGGTCCCTGGGCAGGAACACCACCGCGGACATGAAGCGCCCGAAAGTGTCCTGGCGCAGGAACAGGCGGGTCTGGCGGCGCTCGTTGAGCCCCAGCACGCCACCGGCCGTCTCGTAGAGCTTCTCCGCGGACATGTGGAACAGCTCGTCCCGCGGGTAGTCCTCGATGATCCCCATGAGGTCCCGCGCGGAGTGCGAGTCCGGGAGGAAGCCGAAGCGCTCGACCACGCGCTCCACCTTCTCCCGCACGAGCGGGGTCTGCTGCGCGGGCACGGAGTAGGCGTGACGGGAGAACAGACCCAGGATCAGGTACTCCCCGTCCACGTCCCCGTTCTCGGCGAACGTGCGCACACCGATGTAGTCCAAGTACTCGCGGCGGTGGATCGAGGAGCGGCGGTTCGCCTTGGTCACGAACACCGCCTGGTGGTCGCGGGCGTGCGCGCTGCCCAGACCCGTGAGCTTCTGCGCGTGGCCCTCGGACCCCTGCTCCCGCAGGAGCCCCAGGCCCGTGTCCGGGCGGGAGTGCAGCACGGCGTCCTCGCCGTCCGCCTCGAGGTCGTAGCGCTTGATGCCCATGAACACGAAGTTGCCGTCCCGCAGCCACTGCAGGAAGTCCTGGGAGGCGCGGACGTCCGGAAGCCGGGAGCCGTCCTGGAACGTGAGGTTCTCGAGGGGCGCGAGGGAGTCTGCGATCACCCGGGCCTGCTCGTGCATGGCCTCCTGGTCCTCGGCCACCCGGCTCACGTCCGCCACCAGCGACTCGATGTGACGGGCCAGCTCACCGCGTTCCACCTGGTCCAGGGAACGGTGCAGCTCCATGCGGATCCACGACTCCACCGCGGTGGACGAGTCACGGCCCCCGGCTGCCGCCCCGGCCAGCTCGTCCGTGATGGGGATGGCCGTGGTGTCACCGGAGGACACCGCGGAGATGTTGGGGACCTCGTCCAGGGACGTGAGCTCGTGGGAGCCGGCGTCGCGCACGGCCAGCAGCAGCGGGTGCAGCACCAGCTTGGCGCCACCCCAGTTGGCGGCGATCTCCGTGGTCAGCGTGGACACCAGGAACGGCATGTCGGTGGTGACCATGTAGAGCACGGTGACCCCGTGGTCCTCGCGGACGTCGATGCACAGCTCGCCGGCGCCGCGGGTGCGGCCCACCTCCCGGTGGGTCTCGGCCCGGTCGGTGAGCACCGGTTCCTGGGTGCCCACAAGGTCCGCGTCCGGCGCGGAGCGGTAGTACTCGTTGATCCATGCCTGCGCTCCGCTCCATCGCGGTCGCTGCCACACCGTGGGGATGGCCTGGGTGGTGGCTTGAGGAGAGGTCACTACTGCATCACGCCTTAGCTGTCGTTGAGTCGGGGATCGTAACTCCACGGCGTGGCACGTGACGCCCTGTGGGGCACCTCCGGGCAGGGTCCACCGGAACGCTCTCCCGGAGTCCACGACCTCTGCACCGCCCACGGCCACACTGCCGCATGTTCCACCACCATAGGACCCGAAACGCACGGGGACCAGACACGGCGCGTGTTCACCGCAGGGTTGCACGGTCCTACACTCGTGCGGTCACGGTTTTCCCGCTCGCATCCCCCTGCACGAGCCGGTGCGGGCGCCCGTGGCGCCACCGACGGGCACCCGGCCCGCCCCAAGACAGAGAGCAGGGCAGCCATGACCACCGTGAAACCCGCAGACGTGGTGACGGACGCCGTCGCCGCCGGACAGGCGAAGGCGACCGCGTCGTCCGGTGCCCTGGTGCTGCGCGGCGTGCTGGGCGGCGCCGTCCTGGCGGCCACCACCTCGTTCGCCGTGTCCGCGACCGTGAGCTCGGGATCCCCCGTGGTGGGGGCCGTGCTGTTCCCCGCCGGGATCACGATCGTGATCCTCATGGGGATGGAGCTCGTCACGGGCGGTTTCGCCCTGACCCCCATGGCGGCGGTGCGCGGGCTCGTGCCGTGGTCCGCCGTGGGTCGCTACAGCCTCATGGTGGTCGTCGGCCACATCATCGGCGCCGCCGCGTTCGCCCTGCTCTACGCGGGCGCGCTCACGGGCTTCGGCTCGCACGACGCCGGTGCGCTCGGGCAGAAGTTCGTGGACACCGCCCAGGCCAAGACCACCGCGTACGCCGCCATGGGAGGCGCCGGCATGGCCACGGTCCTGGTCAAGGCCGTGCTGTGCAACTGGCTCGTCTGCCTGGGAGTGTTCATGGGCATGGTCTCCAAGGACACGATCGGGAAGATTGCGGCCATCTGGCTGCCCATCATGGCGTTCTACGGGCTGGGCTTCGAGCACGCGGTGGTCAACTTCTTCATGATCCCCATGGGCATGCTCCTGGGCGCGGACGTCTCGTTCGGCGACTGGTGGCTGTGGAACCAGATCCCCGTGCTCGTGGGCAACTTCGTGGGCGGGTTCGTGTTCACGGGGCTGTCACTGCTGCACGCCCACCGCCCAGCTCGCTCTCACCAGGACGACGCCGCGGGCCCGTCTACCACCTCGGCCGGCAGCTCCCCGGGCACCGCGTCCTGAGCGGGGCCCGGCGGACGGGCGCCGCAGACGGGCGCGGGAAACGTCTGGCGAGACCCGTTCAGTCCGCGGACAGCACCTGCTCCGCGGTGACCGTGAGCACCTGACCGTTCTCCAGGCTGGGCAGCTCGGTGTCCAGCACACGGTCCAGGGTGAGCCGGATGAGGGTGCCGTGGGCCACCACCATCACGTCCTTGCCGGGGAAGTCCGCGAGGATCGTGCGCAGCACCGAGAGCCCCCGCTGCACCACGTCCTCGGTGGCCTCACCGTGCTTCTCCATCATGGCGTGGCGCTCGTTGTCGCCCATTCCCGTGCAGTCGCGGCCCTCCACGTCACCGAAGGCGCGCTCCACGAGATCCTCGTAGGTGCGGGAGAGCTCCAGCCCGATCTCCCGCCCGATGACCTGCGCGGTCTCCCTGGCGCGCTGCAGCGGTGAGGAGACCAGCACGTCCCAGTGCCCGCCCGAGGCCGCCAGCTCGCGGCCCACCGCTCGTGCCTGCTCCCGGCCGGTGTCGTTGAGGGGGATGTCCGAGCGTCCCTGCAGCCGGCGCTGCAGGTTCCAGTCGGTCTGGCCGTGGCGGATCAGGGTCAGGGTCGTTTCACTCACCCGCCCAACCTACCCCCGGGCCACGGCCACGGACGGACGACGCCGCCCGCGCCCCACGGCACGTCCGGCGGAGGACACCGTGCCGGTTCCGCAGGGTGGCCCCTGAGAGCTCAACGCCCCGTGAGCCGCCCCCTCGCGGAGCGCGGCACCCCGCCATTCGGTGGCCCGGCAGAGCACGACGCCGCGCCCCCGATCGGCGGGGCGCGGCGTCGTGGTACCGGCAGGGCCGGGAGACAAGACCTCAGACGCGGGGCTCGTCCTGGGTCTCGATGTCCACGCGCTCCTTGCGCAGGGTGTCCTCGACGACCTCGGTGCGCTCCACCCGACGGGCCACGAGACGCACGCGCTGGTAGGGCACACGCACGGTCTGCACCACGGGCTCGGAGCGGTAGAGGATGACCTCGTCCTCCCCGATCGGCAGCTCGCGGCCGTCCAGGAACGCCTGGCGCTCCTCGGCCGTGATGGGCGTGCGCACCAGGTCCGGCTCCTCGGAGCCCAGGGTGACCTCCTGGCGCACGGGCTCGGTGACCACGTACTTGCGCAGCCGGGCGCGGCCCGTCTCGGCCTGCTCCCGCTCGATGACCAGCCGCTCCTCGTGACGGATCACGGAGGCGTGGTCCTCGTGGTGGGCTGCTGCTGCGTGGCGGGGATTGCGCGGGTCCTGCCCCGGCGCGGTGTGCTGTGCTGCCATCCTGACCTCCTGGGAGAGTGTGGGTCCGAGATTATCAGCAGGGTTGCCACCCCCGCTCCCCGAGTAGCATGGGGGGACTTCGCTGCGATCCCGGGAGGACGGGCCGATGAGCTACTCGGATGACGGAAACGGCTTCTTCACACGCGCCCTGGACGCGGAGGACCGAGGTGACCACACCCTGGCGGAGACCTCCTACCGGCAGGCCATCGAGCTCTTCCAGGAGTCCGGCCCCGCGCACAGGGAACTCGCCGCGTGCCACTACAACCTGGGGCACATCCACCTGGTCATGGACCGCACCAGCAAGGCGGTGGCGGAGTACCAGAGCGCCCTGGAGCACTTCTCCCGGCTGGAGGGCAGCGGCAAGCACAAAGCCCGTGCGCACCTGATCCTGGGGTCGCTCCTCGTGGAGACCGGTGACCTGCACGGCGCGGAGACGCATCTCCTCGACGCCCTCGGGCAGTACTTGGACGCCCCGCACGAGCCGCGGGACCAGGCGGACTGCTACGTCAACCTCGCGCGCGTCTACCGGGAGACCCGCCGCCACGCCCAGGCCGTGACCGCCTACAACCGCGCCGTGGACTTCTACGAGCAGGACCCGGACTCGTTCCGGGACCGTTCCGACTGCTTCACCGAGCTGGGCGCTCTCCACGAGTCTGCGGGGCAGCTGGACGAGTCCGCCGCGGCGTTCGCGGAGGCCGCCCGGCTGCGGCGCGCCGCCGAGCAGCACGGCGGACGCGCGTGAGCCACTCCTTGGTCTTCGGATGCATGAACCTGGGCGGCGCCTGGGGCCAGGAGCGCATCCCGGCCGCCCAGTACGACGCCGCCCGCGACGCCGTGCACGCCGCGCACCGTGCCGGGTACACGCTCTTCGACCACGCGGACATCTACATCGGCGGGGACTCCGAGACCGTGTTCGGGCGGATCATCGGCGAGGACGCCGTGCTGCGCCAGGCCGTGCAGGTCCAGACCAAGTGCGGCATCCGGCTCCCCGGGAACACCGCTCCCGCGGGGGCTCCCGCCCACTACCGGCTGGACCGGGACGCCGTCCGCTCCTCGCTCGAGGGTTCCCTGCAACGGCTCGGGGTGGACCGGGTGGAGCGGCTGTTCCTGCACCGCCCGGATCCCCTGACGCCCCCGGATGAGACCGCCGCCGCCCTGGACGAGCTGCACCAGGAGGGGCTCATCGGCTCCGTGGGGCTGTCCAACATGACCACGGAGCACGTGGTGGAGCTGCGCCGCCACCTGCGGGCACCCGTCACTGCCGTGCAGATGCAGCTGAGCCTGGCCCACCGGGACCTCGTGGAGGCCCAGGTGCTGGCCAACCACCCGGACGGGGCCGCCGTGTCCTTCCCCCGCGGCCTGCCGGAGCTGTGCGACGCGGAGGGCATCGAGATCCAGGCGTGGGGTGCGCTGGCCGGCGGCGTCTACTCCGGTGCCACCCCTCCCCGGGCGCCCGCAGCGGCCCACGGCCCCTCGGACCAGGGTGATGAGGGCGGACGGGACCGCACGGCCGCCGACGCCGCGGGGGAACCGGACCGTGCGGCGTCGTCCGCCGGTGCCGGGGGCCTCCCCGACACGCCCGAGGAGCGCACGAGCGCGCTGGTCGCCCGACTCGCTGAGCGCCTGGAGGTGCCGGCGGAGGCCGTGGTGGTCGGCTGGCTGCTGCGACTGCCCCACGGCATCCGCCCCGTGGTGGGGACGCTGAATCCCCGGCGGATCGCGGCCTGTGCGCAGGCTCCCCGGGCGGCGCAGCTCATGACGCACGAGGACTGGTACGCCCTGTGGACCGCGGCACGCGGACGCCCGCTGCCGTAGCCCCGCAGTCCTGATGCGCGCCTCCCGTCACCGAACAGTGACCATTCGGTGCTTGCCTGTCCCCCGAGCCGGGGATATTTTCGATCGTTAAGAAGGCGCGGCGGGCTGCCGCGCGGCCGACAGGAAGATGGCAAGCATGGAGCATGACTGGCTCACCCGAGTGCCCGGGCACGTCGTGTGCCGCCCGGACCAGTTCGGCTACCGCACGGACCTCCCGGTGCTCGACGCCCCCGCGGGCCGCCGCCTCCGGGTGGACGGGCTCACGGACGTGGAGCTGCGCGTGGGATCCGGGCACCACCAGTTCGTCATCACCCACGCGGGGCAGAGCTGGGTGGAGACGGTGGGGGTCTTCGAGGACGGCGCCGCCGAGCTGCCCATCCTGCGCGACATCTCGCACCCCTGCCCCTTCGCCTCCCGCGTGGAGGTGGGCTGCACCGTCACCGAGCACTCCGCCCGCGGACTGCGCAAGGAGCTCGCGCGGATCCGGACCACGCTGGAGAGCGCGCCCCTGGCGGTCTGCGTCCAGGACCCGGAGGAGCCGGCCGCCATCACGGCAGCCACGTGCCACGTGGACCGGGAGTCCCACGCCCTGCTGTGGTGGACCTGGCGCGTGCTGCCCGAGCACGGCGCGGTCCTGCGCACGCGCGCCGAGCTGCAGTTCGCCACGGCCCCGGGCGTCGCGGCCTGAGCCCTGCGCGCCCGTCCTGCCTCAGAACGGCGACGGCGCGGTGTGCGGCGCGAGCACGTCCCGCTGCTCACGCGTGAGGCGCAGCACCGTGCGGGTCTCCGGCAGGTAGAACGCCAGCTGGGTCTGCGCGCGCACGCACGGGGAACCGTCCGCGGAGTCCAGGATCTCGAACCCCAGCACCAGGGTGGCGGCCCTCGCCGAGACCACCCACACGCGCACGTCCACCGGTTCGTTGCGGTACTCCAGGGGCCGCAGGTACTTCACGCGGTGCTCTGCGATCAGTGCCTGGGTTCCTTCCGGCAGCACGGAGAACAGCGGAATCCTGGGCGGGACCACCTGCTCCCCCGTGCCCACGGGAACGCCGAAGGCCGCGATCCGAGCTTCCTCCAGAACACGGATGACCTCCACGTTGTTCACGTGGCCGTACGGATCCATGTCCCCCCACCGCAGAGGAACCGGGCAGGTCACGGCGCGTTCGAGGTGTTCATCCGATCGCATGTGCTGACTCCTTGCTGGGCGTTTACCGGCGGACGCACGCAGCCGTGGGTCCCTGCCGTGCTGGGTGAGATGATATCCGCGGCGCGCCCGCCGAACAGCCCCAGTGAGAGGAACCCCGTGGCCCCGACTCCCTCCGGGCACCCCCCTGCGCTCAGGCGGAAGTGGCCCCTCGTGGTGCTGATCACCCTGACGCTCCTCGTGACCCTGTGGCTCGCCGTGTGCCACGCCGTCCTCGACAGCCCGGACGTGGACCCGCCCCGCACCTCCGACGCCGTGTTCGTGCTGGGCCCTCCGGACCCCGCCCGCATGGCCTACGCGGAGGACCTCGTCTACAACCAGCACATCGCGGACACCCTGGTGGTCTCCACACCGGACGCCCAGCCCTTCGACCCGCCCGAGATGGTGGAGTACTACACCGCCAAGTCGTTCTGCGAACCCCGCGACGGTGTGGAGGTGCTGTGCTTCAAGCCCAATCCCTCCACCACGCAGGGAGAGGCCATCAAGCTGCAGGAGCTCTCGGCGCAGCACGGCTGGGACACCGTCACCGCCGTGACGTTCACCCAGCACGTCTCCCGTTCCCGGCTGATCCTGGAGCGCTGCTACTCCGGGGAGCTGCGGATGTCCGCGGTGGACTTCCAGCTCACGGGCAAGAGTCTCTTCAACCAGTACCTCCACCAGAGCGCCGGGTACGTGAAGGCCTGGGTCACCCCGGGGTGCGACCAGCAGCTGCCCTGGACCCCCAAGTCCGAGGACTGAACCGGAGCGCAGCCGTCCGATCTCGTGGCCCCGCTCCGGATCGTTGCGGCCGGAGGCTCTGAAGGTCGCGCGACGGGCACCCCGCCCACGGGGTCACCGGCCCGCACCGCGGGGACACCGGGCGCGCCCTCTCCGTGGGGACACCGGCCCACTTCGCGGAGACACCGAGCGCGCCGGTCCGCGAGCGGCGTCGCCCCCACGCAGACCGGCCCAGGACGCTGACCGGAGGGCGCTTATGCGGGTCGGAACCCGTTCCTAACCTGGGGTTTCTCTTCTTCCCCGAGGTCTGGAAAGGACCGCCCCATGCCCAGGACCGCCCCGTGATGGGCCCCAGCCACGCCGCGTGCGGTGCCGCCGCGTGGGTGGCACTGACCGGCACCTACACCGTGGATCTCGCGGACGTCTCCTTCCCCGTGGGCCTCGGTCTCATGCCCGTGGGGGATCCCGGGGTGGTCACCGGCGCGCTGATCTGCGCCGGGGCGGCCCTGCTGCCGGACCTCGACCACCCGGGCGGAACCGTGGCACGGTCCCTGCCGCCGGTCTCGCGCTGGCTCGCGAAGGGTCTGAGCCGACTCGCCGGCGGGCACCGCCGCGGCACGCACTCGCTTCTGGGCTTGCTTGCGATCATGGTGCTCGCCGAGCTCTCCCAGCGCGCTTCTGTTCCGGTGGGCGACGCCCTGCAGTGGAGCGGCACGGAGTCCGCGGCGGACACGACAGGCGGTGCGGCCACCGGTGCCGCGGTGTCCGGCGGGCTGGGCGCAGGGTCCGGGGGGTCGGGGGCGGTCGGTGACGCGGCGGCGTTGTTGCCCGGGCAGGTGTGGCCGCTGGCCGCGGTGCTGTCCGTGCTGCTGATCGCGTGCGCGGTCAAGGTGCTGGCCTTCGTCCCGGACCGGCTCTCCCACGCCAACTGGGTGGTGGGCATCCTGCTCGGGGCGTTCGTGGCCGCGCACCCCCCGGAGCATCCGCACTGGTTCGTGGTGGCCGTGGGACTCGGGTGCGCCGTGCACATGGCCGGCGACCTGCTGACCACCCAGGGCATCCACCTGCTGTGGCCGCTGCGCCTCCCCCTCCCGCTCCCCGCCTCCCTCTACCGGCGGCGCTCGTTCGTGCGCCTCCCCCTGCTGGGCAACGCCGGATCCGGCCGGGAGATCCTGCTGCTCGTGCCCGTCACGCTGTACGCGGTGGCGGGGCTGCTCTGCGCCGCGATCGCGTGGACGGGGCTCACGGTCAGCATGTGATGGCGACGACGCCGCGGCCCGGGTCGCGGGCGGCGTCGGCCCCGGCTCCGAGCACGCCGCGACGCGCTGTCGCGCGCCGCACCCCGCCTTCCGAGGCCACGATTCGCCAACCCGGGCAGGGTGGGGTAGGCTTTTCGACGTTGCTCACGGGCGTACGCCGAGTGGGACAACGAGCGCGAGTGGCGGAATAGGCAGACGCGCACGGTTCAGGTCCGTGTGCCCGAGAGGGCGTGGGGGTTCAACTCCCCCCTCGCGCACCGCAGGAAGTCCCGTTCGACCGGATGGTCGGGCGGGACTTCTGTCATTCCGATGGTCATGCGCCCCGGGGACTCTCATCACGCACTTGTCACTCACTTGCACCGTCACTGAGAATCAAAGTGTCAATCAAACTCACAATTTTGTCACTGATGCCAGTACTCTGACGCCACGGCATGGAGCACCGCCCGTCTGCAGTCCGTTCTGGAAGACATGCGTGCCCGCAGGGGAGACACCACCTCGGTCGAAGTCAAACGGGCGTCCGGTGGCCTACCCCACCTCGCCGACACCATCTGTGCCTTCGCAAACATGCCCGGGGGCGGAAGCATCATCCTGGGGGTCGACGAGTCCTCGGGGTCGTTCGACGTGACAGGACTGGACGACGTCGCAGCAGCAGAAAGCGGGCTCGTAGCCACCGCGAGACAATCGGTGTCCCCCTCCCCGCACATCACGACCGAAACCCACACCCTCGATGGGCGTGTGGTGCTCGTGGCCCACGTTGCCCCATTGCGCATCGTCGACAAACCGGCAACTACGGGCGGTCGAGCCTACCTACGGCAATCGGACGGCGACTACACCATGCAGGAGCACGAACTCCGGATGCTGGAGGTGGCCAAGCTGCACGCTGACGAACAGGTCGACTACGACCTTCAGCCAGCGCGGGGCCGCTCCATCGACGATCTGCTGCCCGAGGCGGTGAGCACGTACCTTCACACCACCCGCGAGCGGGACCAGCGCCTTCGATCGCTTGACGACGACAAGATTCTTCGCACGACCTCGGTGGTGACGGCGGACGGCGTTCCGACCCTCGCAGGACTCTATGCCCTCGGCATGTATCCCCAGGGACACTATCCAGGGCTCACTGTCACGGCTGCCGTGCAGCTGCCGGAGAGCGGGGGCAATGTTCGAAATCAGAATTTGGAGGATTTCACCGGGCCACTCCCCGTCCTTCTCGAAGACCTCTTGGCATGGGTTCGGCGGAACCTGGGGACAGTTCAGCGGTACAGGGAAGACGGGCACATGGAATCCGTGGCCGAGATCCCGTTGAACGCCGTCCGAGAGCTCATCGGAAATGCTCTCGTCCACCGGGATTTGGGACCGAACACCCTCGGTGTGGGCAAGTCGATCCAGGTCAGACTGACGCCAAGAAATCTGTTCGTCCTGAGCCCCGGGGGACTGCGCGGGGTGTCTCTCGCACAGCTTGAAAGTGAGGACCATGCTCAGGCTGCAGTGAACCAGCGCGTTTACCAGATGGCAAAAAAGCTCACCACGAGTGACGGCGCTTCGATCATCGAAGGCGAGGGCGGCGGGCTCCGGGAGGTCTACGACGCCGCCCGCCGGCACGGCCTGCCGCGCCCGCAGTTGCACGACACGGGGGTGCAGTTCAAGGCACTGCTGTGGCGCCCCACGAGCCAGACCCCGCATTCCGGGACTCCGCCAGCTGCGAGCGCAGCGCAGCGCAGCAAGGCCACGCCGCAAACCTCCGCCCCTACCGTTCACGAAGCCAAGGTGCTGGAGGTTCTGCGTCTCCATTCCCCTCTTCGGCTGGAAGATCTCGCAGTCCAGACGGGTTTGACCACATCCCAACTCCGCTATGCCCTGCGCTTGCCGCTCGCGGAGGGTCTTGTGGCGATGCAGGGCGGCCAGGGACGCAAGGGGACGCGGTACGTCATGAACAACGACGCATAGGGCTGCCGCCGTCGTCGACAACCATCTTTCGAAAATGGGCAGTTGCGCGTCCGCCACGAAAGACTGCAAGCCGCACTGCACGAGCAGTGGTGGGTGCGCCGGTACGAACCAAGGCATCCATTTGGGTTGTTCGCGACTTCTCAACTCGCCGGGGCCCGAATTATCCCTCCTGTGCCGCGGCCGACCCGCCCACCTGCGCGAACAGCGGCAGCACCCGGTTCTGGAAGTGGGTCTGCAGCACCACCACGCTGCGGGTGCGGTTCACGGCTCCGGTCCGGGCGATCGCGTCGATGACCCGCTGCAGGTCGTCGTTGGAGCGGGCCACCACGCGGACCATCACGTCGTGGTCCCCGGAGACCGTGTACATCTCGATCACCTCGGGGATCTCGCGCAGCGCCTCCCCCACGGGAACGTGGCCCACCCCCTGGCTGATCTCGATGGAGACGATCGCCATCACGGGGTAGCCGAACCGGGCCGGGTTCAAGGTGGGTGCCACGTCCTGGATGACACCCGCAGCCTTGAGCTTGTCGAGGCGGGACTGCACAGTGGGGCGGGCCACCCCGAGCGCGCGCGACGCCGCGAGCACCCCGATCCCGGAATCCTCGCTGAACAGCTGCACGATCCGGACGTCGAGCTCGTCGATCTTCATATCCGATCCCCTTGCCTGAGTACCGCCTGAGTGCCACCGCACACGCGTTGCACATGACATATTGTGCAGTGATCACCGGCACACACGCTGAGAACTGCACATTGTGCTCACTCCGGACTGACCCGGTTGTGCGCCCCCATGGGCTGTGTCACTGTGACTGCCACCACAGATCCCGCAAGGAGTCCTTCGTGTCCCATCATTCTTCGGGAGACGCGGCCCGATCCGCCGTGTCCCTGCGTTCCGCCCTGCAGTCGCTTCCCCCGTACAAGCCGGGGAAGTCCGCGGCCTCGTCCGACGTCATCACGTACAAGCTGTCCTCGAACGAGAACCCGTACCCGCCCCTGCCGTCCGTCCTGGACGCGGTCAACCAGATGTCCCCGGAGATGAACCTCTACCCGGACATGACCTGCCAGGCCGTCACGGAAGCCGTGGCCAGCCGCTGGGGCGTGGACCCCTCCTCCGTGAGCTTCGGCAGCGGTTCCGTGGAGGTCGCCTCCCAGATCATCCGCGCCGTGTGCGAGGAGGGGGACGAGGTCGTCTTCGCGTGGCGCTCCTTCGAGGCGTACCCGATCCTCACGGGGCTCGCGGGCGCCAAGGCCGTGCACGTGCCGCTGGACGAGAACGAGCGCCACGACCTGCCAGCCATGGCCGCTGCCGTCACCGAGCGCACCAAGGTGATCCTGGTCTGCACGCCCAACAACCCCACCGGCACCTCCGTGACCGCTGACGAGCTCCACGAGTTCATGAAGCAGGTCCCCGAGCACGTGCTCGTGGTGGTGGACGAGGCCTACGTGCACTTCAACGTGGACCCGGACGCGGCCCGCGGCATCGACTTCTTCCGCGCCTACCCGAACGTGGTGGTCCTCCACACGTTCTCCAAGGCGTACGGGCTGGCCGGTCTGCGGATCGGCTACGCGATCTCACCGGACTACATCAGCGCCGCGCTGCGGGCTGTGGCCATTCCCTTCGGAGTGACCAACCTGGCGCAGCAGGCGGCCCTGGCCAGCCTCGCCGCAGAGTCCGAGGTCGAGGAGCGCATCACCGCCCTCGTGGAGCAGCGCGACCACGTGCACCAGCGGCTCACGGAGCAGGGCTGGGACGTCGTGGAGTCGCAGGCGAACTTCGTGTGGCTGCGCACCGGTGAGCACACCGCGGCCGCGGAGGAGATCTTCACCCGGCACGGCGTGATCGTGCGCGCCTTCACCGACGAGGGCATCCGCGTGAGCATCGGCTCCCCCGCCGGCAACCAGGCCTTCCTGGTGGCTGCGGAGGAAGTCCGCGCCCACCTCGACGGCGCCGCGACCTCCCGGAACGAGGGCTGAACCCCATGAGCACCACCCCTCAGGCCCCGGGTCACGCCCCGGACGCCTCCACCAAGACCGTCCGCGGCCTCAAGCCCCGCCAGCTGACCATGATGGGACTGGGCGGCGCGATCGGCGCGGGCCTGTTCCTGGGCAGCGGCAAGGGCGTGGCCGTGGCGGGCCCCGCCATCCTCGTCTCCTACGTGGTGGCGGGCGCCCTGGTGGTCCTCATCATGTGGATGATCGGCGAGCTCTCCGCCGCGAACCCCACGAGCGGCGCCTTCTCCACCCACGCGCAGAACGCCTTCGGCCCCGTGGCCGGGTACACCGTGGGCTGGCTGTACTGGGTGCAGCTCGCGGTCGTGACCGCCGCCGAAGCCAACGGAGCCGCCACGATCCTCACGGGCATCCTGGGGGACTCCGTGGCAGGGATCGGCGTGCCACCCACATGGGTGCTGAGCCTGGTCTTCATGGCCGTCTTCACCGTGATCAACATGTTCGCCGTGAGCAAGTACGGCGAGTTCGAGTTCTGGTTCGCGTTCCTCAAGGTGGGCGTGATCCTGGCGTTCCTGGTGGTCGGCATCCTGATGCTCTTCGGAGTGATCCCCGGCCACGAGGGCGGGCTGTCCAACTTCCAGGACTTCGCCCCCACCGGGATCGCCGGTGTGGGTGCGGGCCTGCTGATCGTGATCTTCTCCTTCGGCGGCACCGAGATCGTGGCGATCGCCGCGGGTGAGACCGCGGACCCGCAGAAGAGCGTGGCCACGGCCATCCGCACCGTGGCGTGGCGCATCGTGCTGTTCTACATCGGCTCGGTGTTCATCATGGTCGCGATCCTGCCGCCCTCCCAGGCGGATCCGCCCGAGGGCCCCTTCGCGGCGGTGCTGAACGTCGCCGGCCTCCCGGCTGCGGGCAGCATCATGGCTCTGATCGCCGTGTTCGCCCTGCTCAGTGCGCTCAACGCCAACATCTATGCCGCGTCACGCATGATGCACTCCCTGGCCCAGCGCAACTACGCGCCGGCCGCGATCAAGCGCACCGCGCACAACAGTGTGCCGCGCCGCGCCGTGCTGCTCACGGTGTCCTTCGGGTTCGTGGCGAGCATCCTGGAGGCGCTGTTCCCGGGCAAGGTGCTGGACACGCTGCTGGCAATCGTGGGCTCCACGATCATCATCATCTGGATCTCCGTGGCCGCCTCGCAGATCACCCTGCGCCACCGCCGCGAGCGGGAGAACCCCGGGGTGCGTGCCAGCACGTATACCATGCCGCTCTTCCCGTTCCTGTCCTACCTCACGGTGGCCATGCTCTTGCTGATCGTGGTGGTCACCATGTTCGACCCAGCCTCCCGCAACCAGCTGCTGCTCACGGTCACCGCCACGGCGCTGATCGCGCTGACGGGCGTGTTCGTGACCCGCCGCTCCGAGCAGCCCGCCACCGAGCACGCGGACCTCGGCGAGTAGGAGCGGCACGCATGAGCACGCACGACGACGCCGCGGCCGCCCACGATTCCGGCTCGCCCCGCGGGACGACCGCCGGTCGGGCCGCCGTGGCGGCGCTGCGGGAGCACGGCGTGGACACCGTGTTCGGGATCCCCGGTGTGCAGACCTACGAGCTGTTCGAGGCTCTGCGGAAGGAACCCGGCATCTAGGTCATTGCCACGCGGCACGAGCAGGCGAGCGCCTACATGGCGCTGGGCTACGCCCAGTCCACCGGGCGCCCGGGCGTGTTCAGCGTGGTGCCCGGACCGGGCGTGCTCAATGCCGGCGCGGGCATGCTGACCTCGCTGGCGACGAGCACGCCCACGGTGTGCCTCACGAGCGAGATCCCCACCGAGTTCATCGGCAGGGGGATGGGCCACCTGCACGAGATGCCGGACCAGCAGGCCACGGTGGCCTCGTTCACCAAGTCCGCGTGCACCGTGACCGACCCCGCCGAGGTGCCCGCGGCGGTGGCCGAGGCGTTCACCCGAGCGACCGGCGGGCGGCCCGGACCCAGCGTCGTCGCCATCCCGTGGGATGTGCTCACGCAGAAGGCGGAGATGCAGAGCGTGGTGGCGCCGCCCGTGGCTGCACCGGAGGCGGACGCGGGTGAGGTGGCCCGCGCCGCGGAGCTGCTGCGCTCCGCCCGCAACCCCATGCTCATGGTGGGCAGCGGTGCCCGGCACGCGGGCACGGAGATTCTGGCCCTGGCCGAGAAGCTGCAGGCCCCTGTGGTGTCCCTACGGGGTGGTCGCGGGATCGTGTCCGACGAGCACCCGCTGGGGTTCACGAGCGCTCAGGGCTTCGAGCGCTGGGCGGAGACGGACGTGCTGCTCGGCATCGGCACCCGGCAGGAGCTCGTGTGGTTCCGCTGGCCGGACACCCCCGAGGGGCTGCGCACCGTGAACGTGGACATCGACGCGGCCCAGCAGGATCGGCTCACGCCGGACGTGCCGCTCACCGGGGACGCCCGGGCGGTCACCGCGCAGCTGCTCGAAGCCCTCGACGACATGCCCGCACGGGCATCCCGCTCCGCGGAGTTCGAGGAGGTCAAGGAGGGCGTCCGGGACGAGATTGCACAGCTGCAGCCCCACAGCGACTACCTGGCCGCGATCCGCGAGACCCTCCCCCGGGACGGCTACTTCGTGGAGGAGGTCTCGCAGATCGGCTTCGCGTCCATCTTCGCGCTGGAGGTCTACGAGCCCCGCCACTTCATCACCAGCGGCTACCAGGGCAACCTGGGATACGGCTTCCAGACGGCGCTGGGGGTGCAGGCCGCGAACCGGGACAGCGTGGTGGTCTCCGTGACCGGGGACGGTGGTTTCCTGTACGGCGTGCAGGAGCTCGCCACCGCCGTGCAGCACGGGCTGAACCTCATCACGGTGGTGTTCGACAACCAGGCCTTTGGCAACGTCCAGGCGGACCAGGTGCGGATCTACGGCCACGGCTCCGCCACCGAGCTGGCCAATCCGGACTTCGTGGCGCTGGCGGAGTCCTTCGGTGCCCTGGGCCTGCGCGCCACGTCCCCGGACGAGCTGCGCACGGCCATGACGGAGGCGATCGCCGCCCGGCGCCCCACGGTGATCGAGGTGCCCATGCCGCTGTCCCTCGAGCAGAGCCCCTGGAAGTTCCTCATGCCCGCGAGCCGCGCGAAGGCCGCGGAGCCGGAACGGCCCTGAGCGCGCGGCAGCGGTGACCACGGCGGGGCACGACGCCGCCGCGCTCAGCCCCGCGCGACCGTCACCTTCCCCGTGGCGCGGTGCCACGTGGCGGTGCACCCGTTGGAGAACTTCTGCGCCATGCCCCCGGACACCGCGTACTCGTCCGTGACGGGAAAGCCCCAGCCGTGCTCGTGTCCTGCCCTGGACCATGCCGAGCCGATCCCCCCGCTGAGCTTGACCACGTGCGTTCCTCCGCGGGGTGAGTACATGGCCCGGAAGCGGGCGCTGCCCTGGTGGAAGTCCTGGTACGCCCCACCGGAGAGAGGCTTCTCCGCCATCACGGGATATCCCCACGCGCGTTCCAGACCGGCGGCCTGGTACGCGTTGCCGATGCCGGTCCCCCACTTCACGGGGTGCGCCCCGGTCTGCGAGCTCCAGTAGTAGGTGTAGTTGGCCGTGAAGCCCTGGTAGACCCCGCCCCGGTGGCCCGTGGGCTTCTCGGGGGAGGTGGGCTGTCCGTAGCGCGCAGCCCCGCCGGTGGCCAGGTAGTCGGTCCTGATGGCGCCCTTCAACCAGGACGAGGTCTGTGCGGGTGGAGCCGGGGGCAGTGCCGCGAGGTCGTGACGCAACAGGCCCACGATGTCGTACTCCTCGTGGTCGACCCCCGGCAGGGTGGACAGGGAGGTGCGGGTGAACCCGTCCTTCACGTAGCGCTTCTGGCCCTTGGTCGCCGCGTTGCGGGCCGACCACGTGGGCGGGTTGGTGCTGCCCGCCACGTCCTCGGACCCCACGTGCCAGCTCAGGGGCAGGGAGCGCACCGCGGCCCCGGGGTCCGTCTGCATCCCGTAGGAGCCGCCGCCGCCGATGATCGTGGCACCCCCGCCCTTGATCCAGCTCTGCCGGTCCGCGAGCAGCTCGTAGGTGATGAACTCGGCACCGCCCGAGTAGCCGGTGAGCCACACGCGGGAGGTGTCCAGCCCGTACCGGGCCGTGAGGGAGCTCTGCAGGGCCCGGAACCAGTCGCCGTTGGCATCCGCTTCCTCCCACCACGTGATGCCGTTGCCCCTGGCCTGACGGTCCGGTGAGATCGGGACCACCAGCACCATGTTCTTCTTCCGGGCCTCCGCGGCCATGGCCCGCATGTGCGATCCCCCGGGGTCGTGGACCCAGGACTCGCCGGGCTTGTCGTAGTCGCCACCCAGGTAGAAGACCGCTCCCACGGCCTTCGAGGGGTCCAGGCCGTCCGCGTAGACGTGGTAGGTGGAGGTCAGTCCCGCCGCGGTGAACCTCTGGTGGAACGCCGTGGTGGGAGGGACCGCGCGGGGCGCCTGAACGGTCGCCTGCTGCGGCTGCGGTGGGGCTGCTGCGGCGGGAGAGCCGGCCAGCAGGGTCAGGGTTGCCGCACACAGGACTGCAGCGGGCATGACGGAAGAACGGGGGGAAGGCATGGGGGGATGCTTTCTGAGGGGGATGTGCAGTTGTGGCCCCGACCGGTCAGCTCAGGCCCGGTCGCGGCGGTGGTCAGGCGTGCCGGGGGCGCACGTCCGTCCAGTGAACGATCATGCCATCCCCTGGTCTCCTGTTCTGCGATGCTGGCCGTTCTGACCTGCGGTGACTCCCCCTCCCGCGGTACGGACGGTGGGCTCAGGACGCCGGGCGGGGCCCAGAGCGTGCGGCCCGGTCCTTCAGAGGTGGCGCGGGCCACGGGACCGCGACGGACACCACACTCATCCCGCCAGGCCCCGCTCCACCATGGATCGGGCGCCGTCCACCACGGCTGTGCCCCACGGGCGCGGAGAGATGCCCAGGAGTTCATGCTGGCGTGCAGCGGACACCCGCTTCACGGTCCCGAGATCAGGGACCATGCTCCGGGCCGCCGGAACCACGAGTGCGGCGGCGCGGATCAGACCGGACGGGACGCGGCGCACGGGCCTGCCGGCCCGGGTCTCCGGGAACGTGGTGCGCAGCAGCTCGGCCACCTCCCGCAGCGGGGTGGCTGCCTCCTGCGAGGCCACCAGGATGCGCTGCCCGGCGGCGCGGGGCGCCCCCAGCGCGGAGATGTGCGCGGCGGCAACATCCCGCACGTCCACCAGCGGCACGGCCACGTCCGGGACGCCGGGCATCCTGCCGTTCAGCAGCATCTGCAGCATGTGGTTGGTCCCTGTGACCGCCTCGCTGAGCACGGGGCCCACCACGGCAGTCGGAAGCATGGTCACCAGCTCCAGCTGCGGGTGACGCTCCGCGAAGTCCCAGGCCGCCCGTTCCGAGAGCACCTTGCTCCGGCCGTAGGCGTCCATGCCGGGGCCGTCCAGGGGGGACCAGTCGGCCTCCGTGAAAACCCGGTCCACGGCCCCGTGCCCGAACCCCACGGCGTGGAACGCGGACGTCAGCACCACGCGCGGTGCTCCGGTGTCCGCAGCGGCCCGCAGCACCCGAAGCGCCCCTTCCCTGGCGGGGACCACGAGATCGTCCTCGTTCTCCACACGCCCCGGCGCCACCGGGGAGGCCACGTGCAGAACCCCCGCCGTTCCCCGGGTGGCGTCCAGCCACCCGTCATCCCGTGTGAGGTCCGCCGTGACGAACTCGAGCAGGTCCACGTTCTGCGCACCGGCACGCACCAGGATGCTCCGGGCCCGCCGCGCGCTCGACTCGGAGCGCACCGTGGTGCGCACGGGCCGCCCCGCGTGCAGGAGCTGGAGGATGCAGTGGCCGGCGATGAAGCCGGTGCCGCCCGTGACCAGGACGGGCTGGGTGGGGTATGCCATAGGCCCAGTATGGCCCGGAGGTCAGACGGTCCCCGAACACCCGCCACGAAAGGCACCCCGGGGAAACACCCGGTCCATGCCCCCGGCCCACCCGCGACCTGAGCGGTGGCCGGATCGGCGCGCGGTCACCGACCGGTGGAGGGATCCTGCGCCGCACTCGATCCCGAGCCGGCGCTCGGGGATCCGAGGTCGGAACCGTGGACAGGAGCCGCGGTCCCGGAGCCCTGGTCCTGCCGGGGCGCAGTGCCCTGGGCATCGGCCTCCGAGGCCGACGCGGCGTCGTCGTCGTGCTTCTTGCCGAACGGCAGGACGTGGACGATGCCCACGATGATCGCGCCCCAGATGACGCCGAGGACCAGCGCGCACACCGTCTCCACGAGCCACGCGAGCACCGGGCCCACCACGGCCACGTGGTGCACGGCCTCGCTGAGGTGGTGGACGAGCTCCTCTGGGGCGGTGAACCCCAGCTCCGCCGTGCCCACCAGGATGATGTGTCCGCCGACCCACAGCATGGCGAACATGCCCACGATGGAAATCACGTTGAGGACCGAGGGCATGGCGCGCACCAGGAACTCACCGAAGCGCTGGGACTTCTCCGAGTCCCGCTTGGCCATGGCCAGGCCGATGTCGTCCATCTTCACGATCAGGGCCACGACCCCGTAGACCAGGAACGTGATGAAGATGGCCACCGCGATCAGGATGAGTGTGCGGGCCAGCAGGGGCTCGTTGGCCACCTCGTTGAGGGAGATCACCATAATCTCCGCGCTGAGAATGAGGTCCGTGCGGATGGCGCCCGCGGTGATCTTCTTCTCCGCATCCGGGCCCTTTTCCGCTGCAGGCTTCTTCTCCGCGTGGCCCTTGGAGAACAGGTGCTCGCCGATGGCCTCCGCACCCTCGAAGCACAGGTAGGTCCCGCCGAGCATGAGCAGGGGCGTGAGCAACCACGGCGCGAACTCGCTCAGGATCAGGGCGATCGGCAGGATGATGAGCAGCTTGTTGCGCAGCGAGCCGATCGTGATCTTCTTGATGATCGGCAGCTCGCGGCTCGGGCTGATGCCCTCCACGTAGCGGGGGGTCACGGCGGTGTCGTCCACGACGACGCCCGCGGCCTTCGCGCTCGCCCGCCCGGCGGCCCCGGCAATGTCGTCGACGTTCGCGGCCGCCATCTTGGCGAGCGCCGCGACGTCGTCCAGCAGTGCGGCAAGTCCAGCGGACATGCGTGTACCTCTTCCCGTTCACCCAACACACGTGTGCGGGTCAAGCGTACGGGGTTTGCCCGGGAGCCTTCCCCAGCGACTGGCGTTGGTCCCGCGAGAAGAGATACGTGACGTTCCGATGCCACTCGGTTCGAACCACTCGGCGCTCCCGCTGGCGACACAGAGGTGCTGCTGGATCGAGACTCGCGCGAATCAGCCCGTAAAGTGTCGACATCTCAGTAGTGTGTATGCAGTTTCGCAAATTTTCATCCGGGGGCAACAGCCTGCAGCCCAGGTTTCGCCCTCCCCTGTGCACTCGGAGGAAGCATGGATTTCGCAGAGCGGTTGTCCGCACTGGCTACCAAGGTGGCCCATCAGAAGGCCGCCCTGGAGACCGAGGAGGCCACGAAGAACGCTTTCGTGATGCCCTTCATCTCCACCATCCTCGGGTACGACGTCTTCAACCCGTCCGAGGTCGTTCCGGAGTTCACTGCCGATGTCGGCGTCAAGAAGGGCGAGAAGATCGACTATGCCATCGTCCAGGATGGCCAAATCCAGATGCTCATCGAGTGCAAACACGTCGGTTCACCCCTCTCGCTGGAGCACGCCTCGCAACTGTACAGGTACTTCGCAGTGACGAATGCCCGCATCGCCGTCCTCACAAATGGCGAGAAGTACCACTTCTACACCGATCTCGATGCACCCAACCGAATGGACGCGAAACCGTTCCTCGTTCTGGACCTGCTCGACATCGACACCACGTTGCTCCCCGAGCTGCTCAAGCTCAGCAAGACGGAGTTCGACCTGGACTCGATCATCAGCGCGGCGGGTGAGTTGAAATATGTGGGACAGATCAAGCGGGCCATCGCCGCAGAGTTCAAAGACCCCTCTGACGACTGGATCCGCTTCTTCACCAACCGGGTCTACGAAGGCGCGTTCACGCAGAAGGTGAGGGAGCAGTTCACCCCTTTGGTGGGCAAGGCATCCCAGCAGTTCCTCAACGAGCAGGTGAACAACCGGCTCGCGACCGCGTTGGGGGCTGGCTCCACTCCACCACCGCTCCCCCCAGAAGTCGACCCTGCTGGAGAGATCAGCAGCCAAGAGGAAGCTGTGCGGGATCTCGAAGAGACCCAGGAGGAAATCATCACGACTGCGGAGGAACTCTCCGCCTTCAATATCGTGCGCGCCATCGTCTGTAATCAAGTGGACATGTCCCGAGTCTCATACCGGGACGCGAAGTCGTACTGCGCGATCCTTCTGGACAACAACAATAGAAAGACCATTGCTCGGCTGCACTTCAACCGCAGCCAGAAGTACATCGGCATCCTGGATGAAAACAAGATTGAAACTCGTCACCCTTTGGACGCCCTTGAGCAGATCTACACGTTGAGCGATCAACTGCGAGCCACGGTTGAACGGCTGAGCGCCTGACGTGTAGATGGCTGGCCCAGCCAGTCATCTACACCCCGCGCTTATTGGGTCATCGGCGCCCCAGAACGGTCACCATGAAGTCGGTGTCCTCGGTCCAGGGGCGCAGGTCCCACCCCGCCAGGGTGAGCTGGGGTGCCAGACCGGAGGCGGCGGCGTCGGCGAGGAAGTCTCCGGCGGGGTAGCCGCGTCCGGCGCCGAAGCCCACGACGGCGCGTCCCTCGTTCGTCAGGTGGGCGGCGAAACCGCGCAGCACGTCCCGGCGCGTGCTCTCCGCCAGGAACGTCATCACGTTGCCGGCGCACACGATGAGGTCGAAAGGGTCGCCCAGGTCCAGCTCGGTCAGCAGCGCGAGGTCCGCCACGCGGTAGTCCGGCCCGGGGTGGTCCTCGCGGGCGGCGCGAATCAGCTCGGGGTCCACGTCCACGGCCGTGACCGTGTGGCCCACCCCGTGGAGGTGGCCGGCAATCCGACCCGCCCCGCAGCCGGCGTCCAGGATCCTCGCCCTGCGGGGGACCATGGCGTCCACGAGGCGCGCCTCCCCCACGATGTCCTCGCCGCGCCGCGCCATGGTGCGGAACCTGTCGATGTACCACTGCGAGTGCCTCGGGTTCTGCGCCACCTGGGCCATCCACCTGCTCTGTTCCACCATGGGGCCAGGGTAGGCCCTGCCGCGGTGCCGCACGCCAGGACCGTCCTCCGCCGCTGCCCGCCGCTGCCAGGGTCGGGCCCGCCACCGGTCACGACGACGCCGCGGCGTCACCCCGGTGCGCACGGCCACGAGGGAGCGCCCCGTCTGAGAGCATGGACCCCGTTCACGGGGTTGCCGTGCACCGCACCACGGACCCCGCGCCATGCCCCGCCAACCGCACACGCGCGGCGTACCCCGAGGAGCAGCACATGAGCATCCTGCTGGCCGCCCTGGCCGCCGTCCTGGTGGGCACGATCCTGCAACGGGTCTCGGGCACCGGTGTGGGCCTCGTGGTGGCGCCCGTGCTGTCCCTGCTCATGGGACCGGGTGCCGGCGTGCTGGCCACCAACGCCGCCACCACGTGCTCCGGGTTCCTCATCACGCTCTCCGTGCGCCGGCTCGTGGAGTGGCGCCACGCCGCCGTCCTGGTGGCGGCCGCGGTTCCGGGCATCGTGGCGGGGGCCGTGGTGGTGCGCCACGTGCCCAGCGCGTGGCTGCAGGTGGCCGTGGGCTCGGTGGTGCTCGCGGGGCTGGCCATCACCCGCTTCTCCCCCGCCACCCCCTACGCTTCCCGACGCGCCACGGTGGTGCCTGCGGGCGTGATCGGCGGGTTCTTCAACGCCACTGCGGGTGTCGCGGCGCCGGCCATGGTCATCTACTCGCGAGTGACCCGGTGGGACCAGGTGCACTTCGCGGCCACCATGCAGCCGGTGTTCATGTCCATGGGGGCGCTCTCGGCCGCTTCCAAGCTGGTGGCGGGTGTGCACTTCGCCCTGCCCGTTCCGGCGCTCGTGGCAGTGGTGGCCCTCGTGCTCACGGTCCTGGCCGGGATTGCGATCGGGACATGGCTGGCCCGCCACATGTCCAAGGCGACTGCGCAGAAACTGGCCATGACGCTCGCGACCGTGGGCGGCGTCGTCGTGCTGGCCCGCGGAACCATCACCCTGCTGACCGCCTGATCCGGGCGACATGCCCCGCGCCTTCGAAACCGGCGAGCGCCTGTGAGTACCATGGCGTTTTCCTCCGCTCCTCCGGGGAACACGACCGGCTGAACTCTCCGGGCACCCCGGGTCAGCAGCGGCCCTTCCCTGAGACCTGAGAGGTGGAGCGCATGTCCGCACCCTCACCACAGTCCGCCGCAACCGCCGCGGACCCCGCCTCCGCGAGGAGCGCGCCCCGCGCGCTGCGCTGGCTGGCTGCCCCACCCACGGCCCCCCGGCTGCCGGAGGACGAGGTCGCCCGGAGCTACCCCCGCCTGCGCCTGCAGGTGTTCCTCGGGATCTTCATCGGCTACGCCGGGTTCTACCTGATCCGCAACAACATCTCCCTGATCGCACCCCTGCTGATGGACGAGGGCACCATCAGCACCGTGGGGATCGGCATCATCGGCAACGCCGTGCTGCTGGCCTACGGGTTCTCCAAGTTCTTCTCCGCGACCATCTCGGACCGCTCCAACGCGCGGTACTTCCTGCCGATCGGCCTGGCGCTGTCCGCCGTGGCGAACCTCGTGGTCGCGTTCGTCCCCGCGGTCTCCGCCTCGGTGGCGCTTTTCGCCTCGGTCATGTTCCTCAACGGCTGGGTGCAGGGCATGGGCTGGCCGCCGTGCGGGCGCGTGCTCGTGCACTGGTTCTCCACCAACGAGCGCGGCTGGAAGACCGCCATCTGGAACACCGCGCACAACGTGGGCGGCATGGGCGTGGGCGCACTGGCCGCCTTCGGCCTGGCCATCACGGGCGACTCGTGGCAGTCGGCATTCTGGGTCCCGGCTCTCGGCGCTCTCGTGGTCGCCGCGATCGCCTTCGTCATGGTCCGGGACCGCCCGGAAGCGGTGGGCCTGCCCCCGATCGAGGAGTACCGGGACGATCCCGCCAAGGTCGAAGCGGATGCGAGCGACCTCGAGGGGTCCTCCTACTGGGGGATCATCACCAAGCACGTGCTGCTCAACCCCACCATGGTGTTCCTGGCGCTGGCCAACGTGTTCATCTACTCCCTGCGCTACGGCGTGCTCAGCTGGGCACCCACCTACCTGGCGGAGCACCACGGCATGTCCCTGGCACAGGGCATCGCCGGCTTCTCCCTGTTCGAGCTCGCCGGGATCTTCGGCACACTGGCGTGCGGCTGGGTCTCGGACAAGGTGTTCCGCGGCAACCGCAGCTGGACCGGCATCGTGTTCATGCTCGGCGTGGGCGTGTTCCTGGTGGCCTACTGGCTCGCCCCGGTGGGCACGCCGTACTGGCTGCTCATGGTGTTCCTGTTCTTCATCGGCGCGTTCATCTACGGCCCCGTGATGCTCATCGGCCTGCAGGCCCTGGACATGTCCGCGCGCCACGTGGCGGGCACGGCCGCCGGCTTCACGGGCCTGTTCGGCTACGTCTTCGGCGCCACGCTCGCGTCCACCGGCGTGGGGTGGGTGGTCCACGAGTTCGGCTGGGGCGCCACCTACGGGCTGCTCACGCTGTCCGTGGTGCTGACAATCGCCCTGCTGCTGTGCGTCCTGCCGCGGGAGAAGCAGCTCATGGCGCACCACCGTTCGCTGAGCGGCACGGACGCCCAGGAGACCCGCTCCTGAGCCTGCCCCGTGCCGGGCGGCGCGCGTCCGCTGCGCCGTCCGGCCCCGGACCCTGCCATTTCGCGGACGACGCCGCAGGGCCAGAATTCCGGCGGTCACCGCACGGCGCGGTCGGTGTCCACGACCGACGACGCCGCACGCCCCGTGACCCGCGCCGGGTCCGGTGGCGTGCGGCGTCGTCGCGACAAGGTCAGGAGCGCCCGGCGGCGCCCGCCTCCACCGCGTCCAGGTCCCGGACCTCGTGGCGGCGGCCGTAGGCCATGATGCCCAGGCACAGGGTGGCGATCACGGCGCCGGAGGCGAACAGCCAGGGGTAGGTGGTGAACTCGGAGATCAGCGCGAGCACCATGGGCACGAAGAACCCGATGTAGGTGAGCGAGTAGAACACGGCGGTGAGCCCGGCGAGGTCGTCCGGGCGGGCGATCCGCTGGACCTCCTGCAGGCCGGAGACCAGCACGAGCCCGTAGCCGCAGCCCAGCACCGCGGAGGCCAGCAGCACCAGCGCGAGGTTCAGGGTGGCCGAGGCCAGCACCGCCGCGAGCATCCCCAGGATCACGGCGCACATCCCCACGGCGAGCGAGCGGATGGAGCCGTCCCGGTCCAGGCGCTTGCCCAGGGGCTGGATGAAGAACCCGAAGCCCAGCCCCACCAGGCACATCAGCCCGGAGAACGCGATCCCGTACTGCGGTCCCACCACGTCCGCCATGAGGGCGGGCAGGATCGCATAGGCAGAGGCCGCGCAGCCGAAGACCCACGGGGCGGAGGGCGCCACCACGAACCAGAAGCGGTGCTGCCGGGTGGCCGGGATCTTCAGGTCCGCCAGCAGCGGCCCGTGTGGGGGCGTGGCGCGCCGGGTCTCGGGAGCGCCGGCCACCAGGAACACGGCGGGCAGACAGATCGCCAGGTTGATCATGTAGGGCAGCACGGTCTGCAGGGGCGCGAACTGCGCGAGGGCCGCGGCCACCGCGGCACCGAGGGCGAACCCGGCGGTCAGGGACAGGGAGGCGCGACGCGCTCCCGAGACGCGCTCGGGGTGCTCCTCGCACGGTTTCTCGGAGAGCTCCTTGATCCAGGAGGTGCCCACGGCCATGCCGAGCCCGAGGGCCAGCCCGGAGAACACCCGGCCCACGAACAGCAGGAGCAGACTCTCGGCACCCACGGCCAGCAGGATGCTGCCCACCATGGCCAGCACCGGGGCCGGGATCATGAGCGTGCGGCGCCCGTGCCGGTCCGAGAGCGGCCCACCGATCAGCAGTGCGGGCACGATGCCCAACACATATGCTGCAAGGAGCATGTCAACGGCCACCTGCTCGTAGCCCTCCACCGTGCGGTACATGACCAGCAGGGGCGTGAACTCGTTGCCTCCCCACGCCACCGCCAGCAGCGCGGAACTGACCCTCATCCAGGGCTTGGTTCTCATGACGTCATTCCCTCGCAGTCACCCTCGGGGTGGGGGCCCGCCACCGGCGGCACGCGACCCCTGAACAGTGTCTGCATGCTAGGGCAGGGTGGGACAGGTCACAAAACTCGCCGGTAACAAATGGGGTCCAGAGCGGGACGGACCCTGCCGCGCCGGCTGGTCAGTGCTCGCTCTGGTAGAGCCGCCGGGCACGGACCCGCGCCTCGTGGTGGACCGCGGCCTCCGGGCGCACGAGCCGGCAGAACGCGAACCCCAGCAGCGCCGCCACGGTGTGCCCGATCGAGGACCAGTCGAGGTCCAGGAGCAGGCCCGTGGCGAGCAGCGCCACGAGCGCCCCGGCCCACAGCAGTCTGCGCAGCAGCGCTCCCCGGTAGGTGGCCAGCGCGGCGAGGGCGCAGAACCCGTAGCTCGCCCCCACGTCGATCAGCACGGGGGACGGCACGGGCAGCTCCGCGGTGCGGAACAGCCACACCTGGAGGTAGGCCACGGCCACGGTGGCGCCCACGTGCCCCAGTGCGAACCCTGCAAGAGTACGCTGCCATCCGAAGCGGTGCTCCAGGGGTGCGACCACCAGGCTGAACCCCACCCACCAGATGAGCAGCTCCACGGGGGACACGTACATGGCACTGCGCACGAGCACCGTCACCGGGTTGGTGCTGAGCTCGTGCAGGTTGGTGGACTGCTCCGCGAGGAACGCCTTGCGCAGCGGCTCGGAGGTGTTGGCCAAAAGCCACGTGGTGAACGTGAGCAGCGTGAGGTACAGGTACGTCAGCGGGGCCCGGCGCACCCAGTCCTTGACCGGCTCACCACGGCGCAGCCACCACGCACTGATCCCGCGGAACCCGGGCCAGGCGTGGTCCACGGCGTAGAGGAAGCCCACCACCAGCAGCACGAGCGCGAGAGTGATCACGGGGAAAGTATGCGCCCGTGGTGCACGCCCCGGCACCGGAGTCGCCACCGCCCGGGACACCGTGCCGCCCTCGGCTCGGCCAGCACGGTGGGCCGTCGGGAAGCGGGGGGTCGTGCGCGGCCGGCCCGGCGGCGTCGTCGCCCCGTCCCCTTCGGACACGCCCGTCTCGCACGAAGGCCCCCCGGCGTGGCAGGGTTACCGGGTGACCTCGTGGTCACGCTCCGTCTGAGAGGAACACCGTGAACGACGACGACGTCCGCACCGGCCCCGCGCCCCGGGACTCCGCCCCGCAGGGCCCGGCAGCACACCCGGCGCCCACCACGGGGGCCGGGGCATGAGCCGGGTGCGCGAACCGTTGCCACCGCTCGTGGTGGTCATGGGGGTCTCGGGCTCCGGCAAGACCACCATCGGCACGCTCGTGGCCCACGAGCTGGGGGTCGAGTTCATCGACGGGGACAGCCTGCACCCCCTGGAGAACGTCCGGAAGATGGCCGCGGGCACCCCCTTGGACGACGACGACCGCTGGCCCTGGCTCGAGATCGTGGGCCGCACCCTGCACGAGCACGGCGAGCGCCGCGAGGGCCTCGTGGTGGCGTGCTCCGCGCTCAAGCGCGTCTACCGCGAGCGCATCCGCTCCCAGGTGCCCTCCGCACTGTTCCTGCACCTGGACGGCACCGTGGAGGTGCTGACCCGGCGCATCGAGGGTCGTAGCGGACACTTCATGCCGGCCGCTCTGCTGGAGTCCCAGATCGAGACCCTGGAGCCGCTCGCCCAAGAGGAGGGCGGGTACGTGCTCAACATCGACCAGCCCGTCGCGGACATGGTGGACGACGCCGTCACCCGGCTCCGCGCGCTCGTGGCCGCACAGTCCTGAGCGCGCCGGCCTGACCGGATCGTCCGGGCCGGGCCCTCCCGGCGGAAGGTCTCGGGGCCGCGGGACGGAATCGACGGGGCGGACGCGCGCTGCCCCGGGCCTGGCGGCGTCGTCCCGCGCCGGGCGCCGCCTGCCCCCTCAACCGCGCCGCAGCAGCACCGCCACCTCGTAGTGCCCGGTGTGGGGGAACATGTCCAGCAGCCGAGCCTCCACGGGGCGCAGGGACGGCATGCGGGCGAGGTCGCGCGCGAGGGTCGTGGCGTTGCACGAGGAGTACACCGCGTGACCCACGGACGAGGTCTCGAGCCACGCGCACAGGGAGGCGTCCAGACCGCGCCGCGGCGGGTTGACGATCGCGAGCTCCGGGGTGCCGGGCAGGTCCGCGGGGGTCGCGGCGGCGTCGTCCGCCAGGAAGCGCACGGAGCCCGGGCCGTCCTGCGGCAGTCCCATCGCCCGGGCGGTGCCCCGAGCCGAGGCCACGGCCTCCTCCGAGATCTCCGTGCCCACCACCTCGCGCCCCGGCCCGGCCACGTGCAGCGCGAAGCCGCCGACGCCGCAGTACAGGTCCCACACGCTGGCGGGCCCCACGGCGTCCACCCACTGCGCCACCTGCCGGTACAGCTGCTCGGTCACGGCCGTGTTGGTCTGGAAGAAAGAGCGCGGCCGCACGCGCAGGTCGATCCCGTTGAGGCCCATGACCAGCTCGCGCTGCTCGCTCAGCAGGATCTCCTCGGGGCCCTCGATCACCGCTTTGTGCTCGGGCTGGATGTTCACGGAGACCACCTCCGCCGCGGGCACCAGCTCGCGCAGCAGGTCCAGGTTCTCGGCGACCTTGGGCAGCTGGCGGGTGCTGCGCAGCACGAAGCGCACCATGAGCCGGCCCTCGGGGCTGCCTGTGACGATCACGTGCTTGATCTCCCCGCGGCGCTTCGCGACGTCGTAGGGCAGCAGCCGCACCCGCCCGATGAACTCCGCGAGCGCGTGCAGGGCGCGCGTGACGGGTTCGGGGTACAGCGGGCAGTCCCGGAGGTCCACGCCCGCCGCGCCGTCCAGGATGCCGAGCGTGGGCGCCCCCACCTCACCGGCCACCACCATCTTGGCCTTGTTGCGGAACCCCCGCTCCGCCGAGGCCACCGGCTCCAGCCACCGCGGCGCACCGTGCGCGTCCACGAGCTCCCGCACCAGCTCCTGCTTGCGGGCCAGCTGCCGCGCGTACGGGACCTCGATCACCGTGCAGGACCGGCACTCGCCCCGGTCGTAGTATCCGCATTCCACCCGCCCGAGTGTACGGCGGGCCTCGCCTGCCGGGCACGACGACGCCGCACGGCCGGGTGGGGTGCCCCTCCACCGTGTGTGGCGCGGGCCCGAGGATCGTGGCACCGTGAGGGCATTCGCCGCCCACCCCGAGGACCACAGCCATGAGCAACCAGCGCCCCTCCCCCGCCGTGATGCGGGGCCGCACCGATCCCGCGCGGGACGTGCGTCCGGTGGACTACACCTCGTGGCGCCCGTCCCCTGCGGCCCCGGGGATCGCCGGCGAGGAGGGAACGGAGACCACCGCGGCACGGAACGCGGCAGAACGGGGCACGCGGGCGGCGTCGTCCCCCGCGGCACCCGGAGCTGCGGCGCACGTGGCACCGGGCGGGACGCCCAAGCCGGGACCCGGACCTCGCCCGGCGCCCGCGGTCACCGTGGGAGACGCACCCCGCGAGCTGACCGTGGACCCGCAGCTCGCGGCCATGGTCGCGCGGCTGCGGTCCGAGGTGGCACCGGTGACGGGCACGCCGGAGAACGCGTTCTACACGGTGGACTCCGCACCGGGGCAGGAGCGGGAGCTGGACGTCCCCGCGGACGGGGTGGACGTGCACGGCGTGTGGGACGTGGGCGAGGACGCCCTGCGGGCCGTGGTGGCGGACCCCGAGGACACGTGGACCGCGGACCTGGGCCGCACCGACTACTACGTGCGCGGCCCGCTGTGCGTGCAGGTCACGCGCGCGGAGCACCGCGTGGTGGGGATCTACCGCAGCGGCTGGGCGATCGCGCGCCGACCGGACGAGACCTGGGCCGACACCCCCGACTCCCTGGAGCGCACGGGTGCCAAGCCCGGCGGCAGCGGCACGCGCTACCCCACCAACCGCCGGGAGCTGCTGGAACGGCTGCGCGCGGCGGGCTTCGAGGTCACCACCTCGGGGCCCACGCACGGCAAGATCACCCACCCGGACGTGCCCGGCCGGTTCCTGCCGTTCTCCTCCACACCGTCCTCGCAGCGCTACGGGCGCCACGTGGTCACCGCGGTCAAGCGGGTGTTCGGCATCGACGTGCGGTGAGCCGGGCCCGGGAACCAGCACGGTCCCCGGGCCCGGCCCACGGCGTTGCCCGACGACTGCCCGTCAGACGGACGCCGGCAGCTCGTCCACGCCGGTGCCGCGGCGCCCCCACGCCTGCAGCACGTCCAGGTAGCCCGCGCGGGTGCGCCGGGCCTGCTTCACGGCGCGACGCCCCCCGGCCTTGCGGGCCTCCTTGAGCCCACGACGCCGCTGCGTGCGCGTGCCCACCGCGCTCGTCACCGCGGGCTGCCCGTACTCGGCCGGGAGCTCCCGGGCCAGAGGCGACCCACGCAGCTCCTGCTCCGCCCGCGCGAGGTACTCGCGCTCCTGACGCCACGCGATCCGCGCCACCAGCACGAAGCACACCAGCGCCAGCACCACCTTGACCGGCATGCCCAGCCACGGCAGCGCCGCCACCGGAGGAGCGTTCCAGAGGAAGTGCAGCACCCACCCCAGGGCGTAGAGCCCGGCGAATGCCGAGATGCGCACCATCATGGAACAGTGCTTCACGGTGCGGCCCAGAAGATATGCCACCCCCACGCCAATGATCGCGGAGTACAGCCAGTGGGAGGAAATGCCAATGGTGCTGCGCAGCAGCGTCACACTGAAAGCACCCGAGAAATCACTGTTCGCATCCGTGGGCGCATTGTTCGCGGCATAGGAGACATTCTCGAAGATCTGGAACCCCAGACCCACGAACGCCCCCACCAGCAGTCCGTGCATGGGCCGGGTCAGCGTGCGGGAGGCCACCAGCATGATCACGAGCACTCCGATGGTCTTGCCCCACTCCTCGCTCGTGGGCCCCGCGAACGCGGCCCCCCAGTCCGCGCCCACTCCCCACGGGAGCAGCTTGGCCGCGAGCTCCAGGATGTGCTCGTTGGCGTGACCCCCGAGCCACGTGGGAACGGTGGCCCCGAACACGGTGGCCAGCAGCAGGATCCACGGCCGACGCGCCCGGTACGGGTCCGCCCACAGCACGATGACGGCGAACAGCACCAGGGTGAGCGCGAAGATCGGGGCGATCGCCAGCAGCGAGTCCTTCGCGGTGGTGAAGGACTTCGCCACCGCCAGGGACACCCCGGTGGTGCCCAGTGCCACCAGCACGCAGAACAGCCACCACACGGCCGAGCGCGGGCGGAAGAACTCGTGGCCGTACCCGGGTCCGTCCTGATCGGCTGTGACTCGCACGGCGGGGCGGGCCGGGGCCGCGGGGGTTGCGGTCGCGGTGCTCATTGCGCGCCCTCCTTGCTCGCGGCGAGGCTGTCCAGCAGACCCTGAAGGTCCGGAGCCTCGTCCTTGCTCGTGCTCGTGGCGGTGACCAGGACCACCGTGGCACCGTTGTGGACCACGGCGCACGGGCCCGTGGCCTTCTGCTCCGTCTTGATGGCCACGCAGCTCTTGCCGGTGAACCCGCCACCCCCGGACACGCTTCCGCCGTCGAACGCGGCGGAGGTGCCGTCGAGCGCCTGCTGGCGCAGCACGCGGTCCGCGGTGGTGTCGAAGTTCTGGCTGCCGTCCACCACCGACAGCGTCAGCTCCTGGTCCTGCTCCGCCCGGGTGAACGTCACCGAGGTGCGGCTCGTGGACGGGCTCGTGCTCCACCCCTCGGGCGCCCGGAACGTCACCGTGGTGCCCGCCGTGCTGTCCAGGGCACCCTGCTCGTGGGCCCCCACGGTCAGCTGCGGTGCGGGCACGGCGTGCGAGACCGCTGCGGGAACCGCCCACGTGCACGCCGTCATGACGGCGAGCACCGCGGCGGATGTTTTGTGCGTCACTTTCATTTCCGTGTATCTTTCTCCCTCACGACAAGGACACGTGACGATATCACGGAAATGCGGGGGCAATTGTTTTCCTGTGACCTCCGTCAAACATTTTGTTTATGCAGGAGAACTAAGCAACGGTAAAAGCCCATGTCGGATTAGTGGCCACGCCCGAATTGTTCTGCAGGAGTGGTGCAGAACACGCGTGGTGGACCGCGTCGACAGCGCTCCCGGACTCAGCCGGCGGCCTCGGCTCGGGCGCGCTCGGCCCCACCGCGGGTCCAGGCCCGGGCGGAGAGACTGGTGAGCGCGTACACGGTGAGCAGGTCCACGGACGCGGACAGCAGGGCTCCCGCCGTGGGACGGCCGCCCTGGAAGAACGCGATCATCTGGAAGATCTGGGAGAAGGTGACCAGCGCAATCATGATGAGCCGCGAGCGCTGGCTGCCCTGGAAAGTGCGCCACCCGAGGAACAGGATGGCTCCCAGCATCAGCGCCAGGAGGACCACCATGAACGTCACCACGGCCACGCCCAGTCCCTGCGGCTCGCCGTCCAGTTGGAGGTCGCTCGTGAGCTCACCGGGGTGCAGCACCAGATCCAGCACGAGGGCCAGGGCGGAGAGCACGGTGAGCGCCCAGGCGGCAACGATCGAGAAGGGCCTGCGGGCGACGTCCTGGAGCACGTCCTCCGCAGAGGTCGCACGGTCGGTGGCCCGCCCTGCCTGCACTGGCGTGGTGGGCCCCACCGTGGCGGGCACGTCCTCGAGCAGCAGCACGGGCAGGTCGCCGTCCGTGCGGACGGCGTCCCCGCCGCCGTTGCGGCTGTGGTAGCCGGTGGAGAAGTCCTCGATCACCGCCACCTCGGCCTCCGGCACGGCGTGCAGCACGGTGTCCACCACGTAGTCGCGCTCCACGTCGATGTCCGCGTCGATCTTGTGCGTCACCTGCAGGGTGAACAGTGAGAGCCCCACCGCACGGTCGTACGTCCCGGCGGCGAGCCACTGCACGCGGTGGCCACCCGGCAACGGCCACCCCTCGGGGCAGGGCCAGAAGCGGATGTGGTGGCGCTGGGCGGCGTTGCCGTCCACTTCCTGCTGGTACGCGAACTCCTGGACCTTCCCGAACAGCAGCAGGGGGCTCACCGGCGCCTCAGGATAGCTCTTGCGGGTCACGGACGACTTCACGATCCCCCAGCTCGACCCGATCGTGATGGGATCCGCGAGCGTCCACCCGGCCGCCCGCATGGCCGTGTGGATCTGATCCCGTGAACCGTTGACCGCGAGGTTCACGGGATCTCCGAGCAGCCCGTCCGGGGTCACGGTGCGCCCGATGAAGTAGGAGGGCACGTAGATGGCCGTGAGCGTGCGGTGCAGCCGGGGAAGCGCCAGGTACGCCATGATCCCCCAGAAGACGATGCTGTAGCCCAGCAGCGTCCACCCGTCGTCCACGCTGCGCAGGATCACCACCGCGAACACGAAGACCAGCACCATCACGATGCCGAAGAAGACGTTCTCCACCATGTCCATCCCGAGCCCGGACCGCCGGTCCTGGACCTTCACGGGCGGGTGCCGGTACTCGGCGGGCCGCCGCGACGAGTCGTAGTGCTTCATGTGGTCTCCGTCCCGGGCACATGGCGGCTTCCGCCGACCGGCCGCGCTCAAGCTGTTCTGGCGCCCCGGGAACCTCCCGGTCTGGGCACCGCGTCCTGGCCGCGATCCTAGGCCAGGGGGCGCAGAAGAATTACCCGCGCCATCCGGTGACTGCTCGTTCCCATCCGGCCTGACCCCACTTCGGGGGACCACTCCACCAAAGTGTGGGCGAGTGCTCCCGGGCCCGGGCCGGGGCGGGGAAGTTAGGCTGGCACAGTACACACGGCGTGGCGCCCGCGGCACCGCTCAGGGGAGAGACGGTGGACGCCCACGGGGCGCAGCGCCGCACGTCTTTCGGGGGAGAGTTCATTGTTCAGCTTCTCAGGTCCGGGCCGCCCGTTGCGGTCCATGATCGGCACGTCGTCCCGCGCAGCCACCGCCCGCGCGAGCAGCCCGGACGAGGGCGTGGGCCACGGCTGGATCCCTGCAGGGGAGCGCTGGCTCGCGGTGGACGTCCACGAGCCCTCGGCCCCCGCGCGCGGTGCCACGGTCGTGGTGGCCGCCCCTCCGGGCCGGGAACGGGTCACGATGACCCGCACGGTGCTCCACACGGCGCGGGCTCTCGCGGCGGACGGCTGGCGAGTGGTGCGGTTCGACTGGTCCGGGACCGGGCAGAGCCCCTGCCTGGACGAGGCCTGCGACGCCCGGTGCTGGGCCGAGGACGTGCGCGCGGTGCGGGAGTGGGCGGGCGGCGGGCACCCGGTGCACGGTGTGGCCTTCAGCGTGGCGGGGGCTCTCATGGCCGCGGACGAGGACCACGGCTGGGCCCAGCGGATCCTGCTGGCCTCCGTGTCCGGGAGGCAGTGGCTGCGCCACCAGAGTGCGCTGCGGCGGATGGCCGGCGCGGACCTGCCCCCGCGCGTCACGGAGGGAACGGAGCTGCTGGACCTGCAGCTGGCCTCTGAGGGCGTCTCAGCAGTGAAGGCCGTGCCCGCCCCTGCGGAGGATGCCGCACGAGGCCTCCGGGTGCTCGGCGAGGATCTCACCGGTCCCCTCCCCCTCGACGTCCACCCCCGAGCAGCCACGGTGCCGGAGGGTCTGACGAGCACGGTGACCCGAGCACTGGCCGAGCACGCGCCGGCGCGCGGTGCGTCCACCCGGCAGGACGACGCCGGGGGCGAACCCGTCCGGTGCCTCACACTGGACGTCCACGGCACCGCGGTCCGTGTGTCCCGCGCCACCGTGGGACACGGCGAGCGCCCCGCGATCCTCACGGAACCCGTGGAGCGGGCGGCCGAGGCGCCGGGCCTCGCCCTGGTCTCCCCTGGTTCGGACGCCATGGAGACCGCGAGCGGGCTGTGGTTGCGCACCGCGCTTCTGTCCTCGGGTCGCGGTGCCGTGTGCCTGCTGGCCGAGCGCACGGACACCGGCGAGCTGGTGGACGCCACCCTGGCCCGCAACTCGAACCCCTACGCCCGGCACACCGTGGTGGAGTGCCGCGAACTCGTCACGCGGCTCGCGGACCTCACGGACGGGCCTCTCACGGCGGCGGGCATCTGCCTGGGCGCGTGGGGACTCGTGGCGGCGGCCCCGGAGCTTCCGCGGGCGGTCGCCGAGCGGCTGACCTTGCACGTGGTCAACAACGTGGCGTGGCAGCGGGAGCCGTGGCGGTACTGGCGCCAGGGTCTGCGCAGTGGGCCCCTGGCACCCCGGCTCCCGGGGGAGGAGTCACCCGCGCCCGAGGCCGCCCCGGAGCAGGGCGCACCCGCCCCCCGTTCGCCGGGACGGGTGCTCATCTCCCGCGCGGGCAGCGTGGGCCGGACCGTGGTGCGCGGCACGCGGGCCAGGGCCCACGCGGCGTCGCCCGGGATCAACTCGCTCGCCGCCACCGTGGGCATCATCGACGTCCCGCAGCCCGCGCTGCGGCGGCTGGCCCGGATTCCGGGTCTCACCGTCAAGGCGGTCTTCGGGCCCGCCGACGCCGCGCACTGCCACGTCACCGCCGCGCAGCAGGACGGGCGGTCCGCCCTGCTGCTGCTGGAGCCGCTGGACCACTCGGTGTTCGCCACGGCCTCCCGGGACACCCTGGCCCGCTACATCGTGGACGAGACCACGGCGCTGGGGCCCACTGGGCACTGACCGGGGCGCGGGCGGCACCACCGCCCGCGCCGGACGCGCAGACAACGAACGGCGGGACCCTGCAGGGTTCCGCCGTTCGGGCACTGCGGGGCATGTCCGGACGGGCTCCGGGCGCCGTGCGGCATGAGCTTCCTGAGAGCGTCCCCGGACGCGGGGCGGTCCCCTGCAAGCGGCTCAAGGCCGTGGAGATCACCCCGGAGCGCCCACGGACTTGGGGCGGTTCCGCGGTCTCCGCCGTAAGCACCGCCGCCCGACGAGCGCCGCCCCCACCGGGCGGCCTCAGCCGCCCTCCACGACCACGGGCATGGCACCCAGTGCCCGCACGCGTGCGTCCCGCCGCACGGCAGCCGTGACGGCACCGCGCACCGGCAGGTGCGCCGTCTCACCGGGCAGCACGTGCACGTAGCCGTCCTCGGCCACCGCCTCCCCCGCCGAGAACGCGCCGGAGGCTGGGAGGTCCAGCGCCACGAACCGGGCCAGCCCCGTGGCCGTGACCGCGACCCGCCAGGCACCGTCCTCCGCACGCTCCCACCGTGCGGCGAGGTCCGGGTCACCGGGGGCGTCCCTGCGGGGCCCGCCGCTGAGGTGCGTGTCCCGCGCGAGCACGCGGCCGGCGTCGTCGAGCAGCACGGCGGAGACCGCCTCGTACGCGCGCTCCCCGAAGCCGTAGGCGTGGTCCAGGTCCCGGAACGTGCCGTCCGCGAGGTCCGCGCGCAGCGTGTACTCGCCGTGCGCGGGCACCTCCACGGGGACCTCCAGCGGCGCCTGGCAGCCCCCGCGGACCGTGGCCACGGTCAGCCGCACGGTCGCGGTGAGGGGGTGGGCGGCGTCGTTGAAGACGTGCAGGGGCAGGCCGTCCCCGCCCGCGGGCACGAAGCACAGGGCCACGGGCGCGCACGCCCGCCGCATCCCGTACCACGCGGCGGTGGGCCGGCCGGTCACGTCCAGCACGCCCCACCCCGCCCCGGGTGCCGTGGACATCGCCGAGAGCACGAGAGCTCCCCGGCACGCGGACGTGGCCGCGCGCCACTGCGCGAAGGTCCGCTGGAACACGTGGGCGAGGGCGGCACGCTCCAGATCGAGCCGCGCGCCGTGGTCCGCCGGGGCGCCCTGCGGTGCCGGCCGTGCGGGACGCGCGAGGCCCGCGTCGGGATCGCTGTCCCGGTCCAGGAAGAGCCGGTGGACGTAGAGCCGCGTGGTGTCCTCGAAGGTCCACCCGGCGCCGGGATCGTGGGCCAGACCCTGCCGCCAGGCGTGGGCGGAGCCGGTGCCGTCCAGCGGTGCGTCCGTGCCGAACTGGGCCCGCACCACGGCCGGTTCGGGAGGCACCGCGAAGGCGAGGGACTCCGCGGCGAAGCGCACCCCGCGGGTCACGGCGTCCTCGACCGGACGCCCGTACGCCCCCACGCCGAAGTAGTGGCAGACGCCGTCCGCCGCGTCCACCGGGGAGCACGCCGGACGTTCCACCGACGACGCCGCCGCCTGCGCCGTCGGGACGCGATCCGCGCTGTTCGCCCGTGCTGCCACCGCTGGCGCCGTCCCGCCCGACGGGCCGGGCCCGCGCGAGGCCGCTGTTCCGCTCGTCGTGCCCTGGGCGGCGACCACCGCGGTTATCGGGGTGGCCCCGCGCGACGGCGCCCGGCCGCCCTCCCGCCCGCCGGCAGCGGGCAGGGACGGGAACCAGAGCCTGTGCGCCCGCTGCCGGGCGGCCTCCTGGGCGTGGCGCGCCGCGTCCAGGTCAGCGTCCGAGCACGGTGAGGACGGTACGACGACCACGTCCGCCCCCACCTCCCCCACCGCTGTGGGGATGTCCCGCACCAGCACCGGCGGAGTCCACTGCTCGGCGGGCCGCCCCGCGAGCACCGGCGCCTGGATGACCTCCGTGCCGCCGGAGAGCACCGCCGTGGAGGGGTGCGCGGCCAGCCGGGACGCCAGGGCACCCACCTCGGCGCGCAGCCCCGCGCGCCAGATCGGCTCGTCCGGAGGGTCCAGGGGACCGAGAGCCACGTCCTGCCATACCAGGATTCCCAGCTCGTCGCACGCCCGGTGGAACTCCTCCCTCTCGTAGCAGCCGGTTCCCGGGATGCGGACCATGGTGGTGCCCGCGTCCCGCAGCCGCGCGAGGACCGCACGAACGCACTCGGGGGATGCCGCCACCTCGTACGGGTCGGCACCCGTCCACACCGCACCGCGCACGAACAACGGAATGCGGTTGATCGTCAGGGCCAGTCCGCGGTGCTCGGCATCGCGGGGTTCGGCCTCCACCGTGCGGAAACCCACGGTGGCCGTGTGCTCCGCGCCCGCGGCACGCACCCGCACCGTGTAGCGGGACTGCCGGCCCATGCCGTGGGGCCACCACAGCTGGGGTCGGGGCACCGTGAGCCGCAGGGTGATGCATCCGTCGCTGTCGGCGTCCGCCGTCGAGACCTCCTGCTCGCAGGACACCGGGGCGTCGGCGGTGTCTCCTACCGCCGCGACCTCCACGCGCACGCGGGCTGCCTCGCGTCCCCTCAGCAGGTCCGCCACGGCGCACCGCACGCCCACCACCCCGTCACCGTGCTCGTCCACGAGGGTGCGCACCGCGAACGGCTCCGCTGGCAGCGCGCGTGCAGCCGCGGGTGCGGAGGCGGCGTCGTCGCCAGGGCCCGGCTCGTCCCGGAGTGTGACGTGGGGCGCGCCGACCGGACGGGCGCGCGGACCGCCCCACGGTCCGATCACGGGTTCGGTACCCCTCGCTGCGGCGGCCTCGTCGTCCGTGCCCGGCGCTTGCGGGAGGGCGGCGTCGAGTGCGGAGACCGGACGGGCGCTCAGCCCGCCCCACGGACCGATCACGGGACGGGCTCCCGGCCAGTCGATCGAGCCCACGAGAGGGGTGCGGCGCCAGCGCACCGAGCGGTCGGGGACCAGCGGCGAGAGCCAGCGGGCGCGCGGCTTCCGCGGTACCGGGACAGTGCTCAGCGGCAGCAGCCGGAGAGTGATGTCGCACCGGCCGGGCGGCAGCTCCACCGTGACGTCCCACGGCAGGAAGGCCGTGTCCGAGGCGTGGACCTCCTCCCCGGCCGCGAGCAGGCGGGCCACGGTGGCCACGCCGGTCGAGGTGAAGCGGTGGGGGCCGCCCGCGGTGGTGAGGCTGGTGCGGTACTCCCACACGGCGTCGGGCGCACCCGAGCGCAGGATCTGGTCCACGGCATGCTCCCCGAGTGCGTCGCGCAGCGCGCCGGTCACGGTGCCCGGAACTCGTGCTGGAACGCCCTGCGTCAGCACCGCGGCCCACGCGGCCAAATCGCCCTCCCGGGACGGAACCTCTTCGCCGGGCAGGACGTCCTCCCCCGGCGTGGCGGCCACCCCGTGGGTAGCATCCGCCTCAGCGGCCGGGTCCACGCGGTGCAGCGTCCACGTGGCCCGGGCCAGGACGTCCTGCGCGGCAGGCATCACTCGCCCATGCCCACGGCGTCCCGCACGCTCCGCATCCCGGTGTCGTAGCCGGAGACGAAGGCCTGCGCGGACGCGTCCACCCGCGGGGTGCGGCCCGACGCCGCCCGGGCCAGCTGGAACTGCAGGGTCTTGGCGGCGGCCGCGGCCGCGTCCAGGGACTCCGCGGCGGCCCGCAGCTGCAGGGCGTCGAGGTCGCTCGGCCACTGCTCCGCTCCCTCGGCGAGGTAGCGGCACGCGTGGGCCGCGAGCCCCGCCGTGAGGCCGGCCTGGCGCGTGGTGGCGAAGGAGTAGACGTGGAAGTAGTCCATGCCGCGCTCGGCGAGCGCGGGGAGCTCCTCGCGGATGGCGGCCACGAGCCGCTGGGCCGGACTCGTGTCCGGGGCCCGGCGGACGTGGGCCCGCGCCAGCCCCGTGGCGCACTGCCAGAGCTCGCGCGGCTCGAGCCGGTGCACGTCCTGCGTCCGCACGAGCTCCACGTATGGGAACGGCACCGTGCCGGCGCGTGCCCCCGGGCCCAGCGTGTTCTCCAGGTCCTCCCCGGAGAGCACGTGCACGCCGTCGTTGTGCAGGTACACGAGCTCCCCCGCCACGGGGTCCAGCCGCAGCGGCACGATGGACGTCTTGGTGTGGGCCGCGCGGTAGGAGACGCCCGCGGTGTCCGGGAGGTGGAACGCGTCCACCTCCACCACCAGGGCGTCCCCTCGGGACATGGCGCGCTGCAGGTGCTCGCCCAGCGGGCGCCACGTGTCGTACTCCCCCACGGTCAGCCCGTAGAGGGCCTCGATGTCCTCCTGGCGGGGCTTGAGGAACTCCCACTGGTCACCCAGGAAGTCCGCGCTGAACGCGGCTCCCAGCATGGGGACCGGGTCCAGCCCGAGGACCGTGGTGAGCCCGATCCACACGTCCATGTAGCAGTTGGTTGGTGACCACGGCTCCGCAGGATCGTGCAGCGCGGAGCGGGGGGCGTTCGCCGCGGTGAGCGACTCGCACCCCCGCACCGCCAGGACGTCGGTGCCGAACGGTGCCTCGGCGACCTCCCGCCCCGCCGGGCCACCGCGGTTCTCGGTCACGGTGGTCATGACAGACCCAGCTCCTGGCGCACGGAGGCCGGCCACGCGGCCACGTCGAAGCCGTGGACGGAGGCCAGAGCCAGCGCCACACGCTCCAGACCGAAGCCGAAGCACGCGGAGTGGGCCACGGCGCCGTCGGCGGTGCGCATGCCGAAGGCCTCACCGAAGTGGTCCTCGTGCAGGTTCGCGGAGGCGATGGCCGTGGGGTGGCCCGGGTAGACCTCCGTGAGGATCTCGAACTTCAGCTGCGCCTCGCGCTGACCCGCGCTGAGCAGCTTGCCCGCGCGGCCGAAGAACGGGTCGTTCGCGGTGTCCGCCTCCACGGTGAGCCCCAGCGCGCGCAGCAGCTCGGTGCCCGCCGCGAGCCACCTCTCGCGGTGCTCCTGCGCCTGCTGGGGCGTGCCGATCCGCACCGCCTCGAACATCCGGAACGTCACGAAGCGCATGGGGTCCGGACTGGGCTCGTGGCGGTAGCACTCGCCCATCAGCTCGAACACGGTGCCGTCCACCTGCGATCCTTCCAGGTACGCGTACAGCGGGTGGCACACGGCCGGGACCAGCGCGTGTCCGGCCGGGGTGAGCTGGGAGGACCAGTCGCCCTTGTCCTCGTACGTGGCCAGCAGCTGACGGTGGGCCTTGTTGTCCCCCTCGAAGGCGGAGATCGTGCCCAGCAGCTGCGGGAAGGACGCCACGTAGTCGGTGCGCTCCAGCAGCCGGGTGCCGTTGACCGGTGGGAAGCGCAGCCGGCGGGTTCCCGTCTCCGGCGAGAGCTCCCCGGCGATCTTCCGGGCGGCGGCCGCGATGCCCTGCACCACGTCCTCGGCCTGCGGGCCCAGGCCCGTGACGCCGTCGCCCAGGGTGGGCAGCAGCCAGTCGTTGGCCTCGAGCCCCGCGCGGAACGTGTCCTGCTGGGTGGCGAGGTCCTGGTGGGTGTCCATGATGGTCATCGTTGTCCCCTCGAGACGAGTTGCATGGTGGCGGTGTGCTGCAGGATGCGGTCGTTGTTGACCATGACGGACGGCCCGATGCTGTCCCGGTACAGCCGGGCCAGGCTCACGGGCGAGCGGTTGGCGAAGCCCGTGATCCCCACGATCACCAGGGCGTCCCCCACGATCCGCCGCACGGCCTCCGCGCCGGAGACCTTCAGGGTGTTCATGGCGATCGCGAACTGCATGGACTCGCACGCGGCGGGATCGTCGTACGCGGCCTCATAGCGTGCCACGGAGGCACGGACCACGTCCGTCATGGCCTGCAGCTGGACTTCCAGCTCGGCCAGGCGCAGGGCCGACGGCGGAGTGGTTCCCGGGGTCTTGCGCGCGGCCTTCTGCACCACGGAGCGGGCGGTCAGCCCGGCCTGGGTGGCCATGCCGAGCCACGCGGAAGCCCAGAGGCAGTGCGCGCCGGGCAGCATGGTCTGCGCGGAGATGGTCTCGAACAGTGCCGTGAACACGGCGTCGGCACGGGTGGTGGCGTCCAGCTCGAATGATTCGGAGCACGTGCCCCGCATCCCCAGGGCGTCCCAGCCGCGCTGGCGCTCGAGCTGCAGGTCCGCGGCCTCGACCACGAGCAGCACCTGGTCGCTCGACGCCGCTTCCTCGCTCGCGCGGGCCGTCACCAGGATGGCGTCCGCGTACGCGCCGTAGGAGATCACGGGGCACGTCTTGTGCAGGTGCACGCGGCCGTCGCCGGCCGGGCGCACCGCGCACGTGGACGAGCGGGTGTTGCCGCCGATGTTCACCTCGGTGGTCGCCGAGGCCAGCAGCAGACCCTCGGTGGCCACCCGGCGGGTGAAGTCACGCAGGTACTCCGTGTCCGCGTGCCGGGTCAGGCACAGCGTCTGCGAGTGGTGCATGGCCAGGATCATGGCGGTGGAGGTGCACTCACGCCCCACGCGCTCCAGCATGCGGCACAACTCGGTGATGCTCCACCCCAGCCCGCCGTCCGCCTCGGACATGGGCGCACCCAGCAGTCCCTGGGTGCGGGCCTCGTCGATCGCCTCCCGGGGGAAACGACCCTCCTCGTCCACGGCGGCCGCGAACTCGCGGGCCACCGCGGCCACGGCCTCCGCGCGGGCGGCGTTGCGCTGCGTGCGGTCCTCGTTCTCCGGTTCCTCCCGCTGCGCGCGGGGGGTGTCGCTCAGGACAGTGGTCTCAGTCATTCTGGATCGCCTCCACGGCCTCGGTGATGGACTGGACGGACGTGAACGTGGCCTTGGTCAGGCGCTCCTCGGGGAACTCGATGTCGAACTCGTCCTCCAGCCCGAGCATCACGTTCACGGACGCGTGCGAGGTCATCCCGGCGCGGTACAGGTCCGCGTCCACGGCGATGCTCTGGGCGTCCTCGGAGAGCTTGCCCTGGTCCGCCAGGACGGAGCGGACGGTGGTCTCGATGGCGGTGGAATCCATGGTGTGAACCTCTTTCGGTTGATCTGATGCTTCTCGTGCTCCGCGGTACCGCCCTCTCTGCGGTCCCAGCGGTGATCTTGTGGTCTTCGACGGGTGCTGTCAGGGCGCCGTGGCGCACGCCACGGCCATGGCGAAACCTGCGTCGTGCGAGGTGCTCACGCTCCAGTCCCGCACCCCGCCACGCTCCGCGACCCGCGCGGCGGTCCCCCGCAGCCGCACCTCGGGAACGCCCCCGGGCCCGGTGCGGATCATGATCTGGGGCCACGCCACGGCGTCCTCGACCCCGGGGCGCAGCACCTTCAGCACGGCCTCCTTGGCGGCGAACCGCCCGGCCACGGACTCCGCGGCCGGAAGCTCGGACGAGCTCGTGAGCTCCGCGATCTCCTCCGGCGCGAACACCGCGCGCAGGTAGCGTTCGCCCCGCTGGGCGAGGGCCTCCGCGACCGGTGCGACACCCTGCAGGTCGCAGCCCACGCGAGCCCCGCGGGCGGCGTCGTGCGCGGCGCTCACGACCCCTCCCCGGAGGTGACCGCCTTGAACTCGGGGGCGACCGACGGCTCGCCCGCGGTGCGCTCGATCCCCACGCGCTCGGACCACCGGCCCAGGGCGACGACGGCGGCGGGGCGCCAGCACTGGAACACGTGTCCGCCGTCGCACTCACCCACCTGTCCGTACTCCGTGTACTGGTAGGGGACGCCGCGGGTGTCGAGCTCCCGCGCGAACGTGGCGGTGGTGTCCCGCAGAGCGGGCTCGATGTCCCCGTCCGCGCCGTTGCCCTGCCCCGCGAAGAGCTGCACGTGGACGTCCTCAAGCGACGCGCTGTGCGTCATGGGGTCGTGGGCCTTCCACTGCTCCTCGGTGGTGAAGTCCCCGTCACCGAACACCGCCTCCCACTGCCCCGTGGACTCGTGGGACGCGGCCGAGAAGTTCTGGCGCACGTCCTTGGAGGACAGGTCCAGGACCCCGGACAAGCTCACGGCCTCCCCGAAGAGGTCCGGGCGGTCCTCGGCGTAGCGGACGGCCCCGTAGCCTCCCATGGAGTTGCCCATCACCAGCCGGTGCTCCCGGTCCGTTGCGGTGGAGAGGTGGGAGTCCACCCACGGGACCACCTGCTCCAGGTGGAAGGTCTCCCAGTTCTGCGTCAGCTCGTCCTGCGTGGCCCAGTCGGTGTACCACCCCTGCTTGCCGCCGCTGACGATCACCGTGATCACCGGCAGGCCCTGGGTGACCTGCTCCGCCTGGCCCGCCTCGTACCACTGCAGGGCGGGGGCGTCGACCGCTCCGCTGCCCGGCAGCATGTAGACCACCGGGTACTTCTTGGCGGGGTCGTAGCCCTCCGGGGTGATCACCACCATCGAGTTGCGCCCGCCGGGCGCCTCCGGGGACACGGCGTCGGTGCTGACCCCGAGCTCCACCGCACGCGGGGAGAGACCCCGCGCAGAGGTGACCGTGATCCCGTGGTCCTGCGTGGTGATCGCCTCGGGGTCCTGGAAGCCCACCTGCGCCACCGCCTGGGCGTCGAACCCCGCGATCGAGCTCGTGCCGGTGGTGGCGTCCGGCGTGCCGCCCCCACCGCAGCCGGTGAGCAGCAGTGCGGCCGCCGCGCAGCCGGCGACGACCCGCACCGAGGCGGCGCGCGCGGTGCTGCGGTCTCTTCTCACACGGCGCACGGCGCCACCTCCTCCTGGGGGAAGGCGCTCAGCCCGAGCGCCGCGTCCACGATCTGCAGGGCGGTGCGGCGTGAGGCGCACGCCTGGAGCGAGTGGTCGAGCGCAGGAACCTGGGCCACCCGGATCCGCCGCCCCTGACGGGTGAGCCGGGCCAGCCCCTCCTCCCCGCGCTCCTGCCGGAACAGCAGGCCGTCCTCGGGGCCGAAGCAGAACAGGACCTCGGCACCTCGCGAGGCGTACTCCATGACCACCTCGGGGACGTTCGGGATGTTGCGCCTGCCCAGCGCAAGCCACACCGGGTACGGCATGCGGCGACGCACTCTGTTCTTGGCCCGGGTGCGCCAGCTGGCGCTGACCTCCACATCGGCCATGGTCCGCAGCTGCTCCAGCACGGCGTCCACGTCCCAGTTGCGGTAGAGCTTGTCGTAGTACGTCTCCCCGGCACGCCATGCCACGTTGTTGAGCACCACGCGGCTGGTCATGGCGCTCGTGGGCGGGGCCATGGCCACGAGCCAGCCCCCCACGCACAGGCCGACACCCGTGATCTCCTCCCCCGTGCGCTCCTTAAGCCAGGCGGCGCCCAGGTCCAGGTCCGCGACGCCCTGCCCGGTGTAGGGGTTGATGTCCTTGAGCTCGTCCAGACCGGCCGCGTCACCGCAGTGGTGACGCTCCACGCGGATGGCGGGCACGCCGCGGGCCGCGAGCCGACGGGCCTGCACGGTCCACAGACCCGTGGGGCCGTCCTTGGGGTCCGCGGAGGGCGGAGCCAGCAGAACGGCGCCGGCACCGGTCCCGTCGCGGCCCACGGGATGGGTGTAGGAGGCAGGCAGCAGATCCTCCCCGAGCTCGAGGAGCTCCTCGGCAACATCCACCCCGAACTCGGCCACGTGGAATCGCGCGGTGGTCCGTGGCTGCCAGGAGCTCACGTCCGCCCGCTCGGAGGCATCCTCCCGGGGGCCGTCCAGGCGGGCCACGAGCGAGGCGATCGCCTCCGGGCTGGACTTCGCGTAGATCGCCGCCACCCCGTAGAGCTTCTTGGCCACCGCGCGGTCCTCCTCGCGCACCGGCTCGAGCCCGGGAGTTGCGAGTTTGCGGGGATCCGGGAGCGCGCGGATGGCGGCGGCCTCCTCCCCCGTGAAGTGCGCTCCGCCAATCTCCACGCCGGAGTCCACCTCCGGCGGCAGGTCGAGTCCGCTGGCGCGGCGCAGCCCGGTGTACTGGCGCATGTACACGGCCCCGGAGACCGGCTCCCACAGCAGCCGCTTCTCGAACGGCAGCCCAGAGGTTGCCAGCACCGACGCCCCGATGCGCAGCCCGATCCCGTGGACCGGCAGCTCCGGGCCCACGAGCTCCCGGGCGGCGCCGTACGCCACCGCGAGGTCCCGGTGCCACACCTGCACGGGGTCGCTCCCGGGCGGGCGCTCACCCGACTCCGAGGTCCCGCTCCAGGCCATTCGGACGACCAGCCAGCCCGCCTGCGCCGCCCGCGCCGCAACCAGCCGCATGCTGCGGTGGCTGACCACTTCCTCGCGTGCCAGTGCGGGCGCCACGACGACGGCGCCGCGCACCTGACCGCTCTGCGGTCCGTGGACCCACGCGTGAATGGTGTGGTCGTCCCCCGTCAAAAAACTTGCCTGCCCGGCAATACGCATGAATTCTCCCCAGTTCTGCTCCGGATGCACCTCAGCCGTACACCGTTGCTCTGCCCCCGCCGCCACGACGAGCGCCGTTCTGCCGGCGTGTTCCCCACCGCCGACGGCGTGTCCCTGCCCCGAGCACCGCATTGCCCCCGCGGATGCCGTGCAGGTTTGCACTCACAAAGCATAGCCAGGACACGCATCAGCGGGCCGGGAAACAGTGTCCCCTAATGTGTGGTTTTCCATTGAAGCGACTATTTTCCCCGGTCCGACCAGCGCATTTACCGGGTTGTACCTACATGGGCCCACACAGAATTGTCGTCATTGCGGAGTCGAATACTTGGCGGCGTGATTATGATGGCAAACGCCGGTGTTCCAGGGAGAGAACGAGCACCGGCACCGACCGCCGTTCCCCGTGAACCGTCACGGGAAGCGGCAGGTGGGCCTGGGGAGGCCCACCGCAACTGGGGGAGAGCAGGGGCGGCGCCCCTGCTCTTCAGGGGGAGGAGAGAGCGTGGCACCACGCGTCCTGATCGTAGGTCTCAACTATTCACCGGAGCACACGGGCATCGCTCCGTACACCGCGGGCATGGCCCGGGCGCTACGCGATGCCGGGTGGGACACCGACGTCATCACCGGCCTGCCGCACTACCCGCAGTGGAGCATCCACGAGGGGTATCCGAAGCGCGGTGACGGGTACGAGGTCATCGACGGAGTGCCGGTGCTCCGCGTGCCACACCCCGTGCCGCACGACGCCGGGCAGCTGCGCCGGTTGGGCATGGAGGTCGTCTTCGGCCTGCGCGCCGCCACCGCCGCATGGGGGGACCCGGACGTCGTCGTGGTCGTCACGCCGGCGCTGTTCGCCTCCGCGATCGTGCGGGTGCGCGCGGCGTTGACCCGGACCCCGGTGGTCGCCTGGGTCCACGACATCTACACGGCTGGCCTCTCGGAGACGGGCGCGGCCAGTGGACCGGTCACGCGCCTGATGCGAGCGGTGGAGGGGACGTTCCTGCGCTCGTGCGACGGCGTCGTCGTGATCCACGACCGGTTCTCCGAGTACCTCCGCCGCCACATGGGAGTGGCGGCGGACAGGGTGACCACCGTGCGCAACTGGACCCACATCTCCGAGGCACCCAGCGTGGACACCGCCGCCCTGCGGCGGCGCTTCGGCTGGGAGCCGGAGGACGTGGTGGTGCTGCACACCGGCAACATGGGCGCCAAGCAGGACCTCGGCAACGTGGCTGCCGCCGCACAGGTGGCCGAGCGCACGGGTGCGCCGCTGCGGTTCGTGCTCGTGGGCGGCGGGCACCAGCGCCCGCAGCTCGAGGCGCTCGCGGAACGCACCCCGCGCTTCGAGGTGCTGCCCAGCGTGGACAACGACACGTACGCCGGGCTGCTGCGGGCCGCGGACATCCTGCTGGTCAACGAGCGTCCCGGGCTCACCGAGATGTGCGTGCCCAGCAAACTGACCAGCTACTTCACGGCTGACCGCCCCGTCCTCGCGGCCGTCGAGGCCGAGGGCCCCTCCGCCGCGGAGCTGGCGGCGGCGGACGCGGGCATCCGTGTGGAACCCGGTGATCCCGAGGCGCTCGTGGCGGGGGCCATGACACTGCACGAGGAGTGGATCACCACCGGGGGCGCCACCCACCGGGGCGGACGCGGCTACGTCCGTGACGTGCTGAGCCGCGGTGCCGCCGTGCGCTCCTTCACCACCGCCCTGCACAAGCTGCGCCCGGGCATCGCAGCGGAGCACAGGGCACCCGTCACCGCCCATTCCTGACACACCGGGCCGCACCGGCCCACCGCACTGATCCACCAGGGGAGAGACCACCATGAACCAGAAGAAAGCACTCATCACCGGCATCACCGGCCAGGACGGCTCGTACCTCGCGGAGCTGCTGCTGTCCAAGGGCTACGAGGTCCACGGCCTGATCCGCCGCGCGTCCACGTTCAACACGTCCCGGATCGACCACCTGTACCAGGACCCCCACAACCCGGACGCGCAGCTGTTCCTGCACTACGGGGACCTCTCGGACGCAGCACGGCTGGTCACCCTCATGGGGGAGATCGACCCGGACGAGGTCTACAACCTGGCCGCGCAGTCCCACGTGCGCGTGTCCTTCGACGAGCCCGAGCACACCGGTGACACCACCGGGCTGGGCACCGTGCGGCTGCTCGAGGCCGTGCGCCGCGCCGGCGTGAAGTGCCGTTTCTACCAGGCCTCCACATCAGAACTGTTCGGTGCCACGCCGCCCCCGCAGGACGAGAACACCCCGTTCTACCCGCGCTCGCCGTACGGCGCGGCCAAGATCTACTCGTACTGGATCACCAAGAACTACCGCGAGGCGTACGACATGTTCGCGGTGAACGGGATCCTCTTCAACCACGAGTCCCCGCGCCGCGGCGAGACCTTCGTGACCCGCAAGATCACGCGCGCCGTGGCCGCGATCGCCGCGGGCAAGCAGGAGCACCTGTACATGGGCAACCTGGATGCCATCCGCGACTGGGGCTACGCCGCCGAGTACGTGGAGGGCATGTGGCGCATGCTGCAGGTGGACGAGCCCGAGGACTTCGTGCTGGCCACCGGCCGGCCCAGCACGGTGCGCGAGTTCCTCGAGACCTCGTTCGAGCACGCCGGGCTGGACTGGGAGAAGCACGTGCGCTTCGACGAGCGCTACCTGCGACCCACCGAGGTGGACGCCCTGATCGGTGATCCGTCCAAGGCCGAGGAGAAGCTCGGGTGGAAGGCCACCGTGCACGCCCCCGAACTCGCCCGCATCATGGTGGACGCGGACCGCGCGGCCCTCGAGTGCGCGGGCACCCCGTGGATCGACACCGTCTCCCAGCACATCTGGGCCCCGGGGAAGGCCGCATGAGCACCGAACTGCACGAGGAGGAGATGGTGGACGCCACCGCACCGGGTGCCGACTGGCCCCGCACCGTCAGCGATCCGGCCGACGCCCGCACCACGGACGACGTCCGCTACACGCCGGGGCCCCTGGACCGCTCGGCACCGTTCTACGTGGCCGGGCACCGGGGCCTCGTGGGCTCCGCCATCTGGCGGCACCTGGAGTCCGCAGGGTTCGAGAACCTGGTGGGCGCCACGTCCGCGGAGCTGGACCTGCGGGACCGCGAGGCGGTCGAGGCCTTCATGGCGGAGCAGAAGCCCCAGTACATGGTGCTCGCGGCGGCCAAGGTCGGCGGCATCGGGGCGAACAGCACCCGCCCGGTGGACTTTCTCTCCGACAACCTGCGCATCCAGCTCAACCTCCTGGACGCCGCGCGCGCGGTGGACGTGGAACGGGTCCTGTTCCTGGGCTCGTCCTGCATCTACCCCAAGCTCGCGGAGCAGCCGCTGCGGGAAGATGCGCTGCTGACCGGCTACCTGGAGCCCACCAACGACGCCTACGCGATCGCCAAGATCGCGGGCATCCTGCACGTGCAGTCGGTGCGCCGCCAGTACGGGCTGCCCTGGATCTCGGCCATGCCCACCAACCTGTACGGGCCCGGGGACAACTTCTCCCCCACAGGCTCGCACGTGCTCCCGGCCATGATCCGCCGCTACGACCAGGCGGTGCGGGACGGCGACACGGAGATCACCAACTGGGGTTCCGGGTCACCGCGCCGCGAGTTCCTCCACGTGGACGACCTCGCCTCGGCGTGCCTGTTCCTGCTGGAGCACTACGACGGCCCCCAGCAGGTCAACGTGGGAGTGGGCGAGGACGTCTCGATCAAGGAGCTCTCGGAGCTCGTGGCCGCGGCCACCGGATTCGAGGGCACCACGCACTGGGACGCGTCCAAGCCGGACGGCACCCCCCGCAAGCTCATGGACGTCTCGCACCTGAGCGCGCTGGGCTGGACCGCGTCCATCGACCTGCCCACGGGGCTCGACGACGCCGTGGCCTGGTACCGCGCGCACCGGGACTCGGCGCGGGGCACCTGACACACTCCCGGCGAGCACACGACGGCGGGCGGTCCTTCACGGGGCCGCCCGCCGTTCTCGTGCTCCGCACCGTCACGGTCCCGCGTGGTGGCGGGTTCCGCCCAGGAGACGGCATCCCGGACCCTGCCCGCACCTGCAGGCGTGGCCGGTCTGCGGCTGAGCATCAGCCGGCCTGCAGGTGACGGCGCGAGGGAGCCCGAGAGCTGACGGGCGGCGTCGTCCTGCGCCGCAGGCCCCGCCCGCTCAGGGGCGGGGACCCGTGGAACGTGTCAGAGCACTCCCAGCCAGCAGACCGTGAGACCCACGGCGCTGAGCCCCGCCCCGAACCAGAAAGACCGCCACGGTGCGGCCCTGCCCACGAGCAGGTACGCGGTGAGCACCACGGCGAACTCGCGCAGCACCAGCACCGTGGCCGCGAGCTGCAGGTTGAACGACGCCACCCACGCGATCACGGCACCGAAGACGATGCCGATGACCGGCCCCACGAACGTCTTCCACGCCGCACCCGTGCGCACGAGCAGCACCGACGCCGCCCAGGACAGCACGCCGGGGAAGGACACCATGGCGATGAACGGCACCATGGCCATCGCCGGGCGCCACTCCTCCCCCAGAACCGGTGTGAGGACGATGGCGGCGACCTGCGAGACGACCACCCCTGCAACGGCCAGGATGAGCGCCCGGAACAGGTAGTGGTCGCTGGCGTCCCGGATCTCGTCGGGGGTCTCCTTGTCCGCCACCCCCACACGCACCATGTTGGCAGTCGACGCCGCGAGCGCGTCTCCCGGCGCACGGCCCACGGCGCTGCCCGCGGTGTAGGTGCCCAGCACCGCTGTCCCGGCGAAGACCGTCATGAACAGCCGCTCGGCCTGGCCCTGCAGCCAGGCCATGAGCGCGTAGCCGGACATCGTGGTCATGTCCGAGAGGATCGACTTCTCCCCGGGGGTGGACCGCGGCAGCGGTTCCGTGCTGCGTCGTGCGGCCCGCCAGCACAGCAGGGCGAAGGTGCCCTCCGTGACGGCCAGCTGCAGGGAGGGCCCCAGCAGCGAGTGGGTCATGACGAGCACCGCACCGCCCACGGCCAGTCCCGCAACGGAGGCACGCAGCTGCATCCGCGCCAGGGTCCCCCACTGGTTGGTGGCCTGCAGGGTGCCCACGTAGAGCAGCCCCAGGGCGCCGAAACCCGGAGCGAACGCGACGGGGAGCACCTGGAGGAACTCGCCCCAGGTCTCCAGGGTCCCGTTGGAGCGCAGGAAGAGCATGAGCCCCACGAGGATCGTGAACGCCAGCACGGGCATGACGGTGCGGTAGCGGTTCATGATCCGCATGCCGCCGGGCTCGGTCAGCACCCGGATCACCGCGAACCTGGCGCCGGAGTCGATGGTCACCTGGATGGCCGTGTAGCACAGCGTGACCACGTTGTAGATGCCCACGTAGTGCGGGTTGGTGAACGCCGCGAGGGTCAGGATGACCAGCGCCGAGGACACCCGGGGCAGGGCCCGCTCGATGAGTGACTTGATCTGGTTCAGCATGCGGGTTCCCTCGCCACGCCCGCGACCTGCGCCAGGTGCCGCCGCGTGTAGGGCCGTGTTCCGGGACGGACCCCGGCCACAACCGCCCGCAGCTGCTCGGCGGTGCCCACGGGACTGCCGGGACCGCCCCCGTTGTCCACGAGCCACGTCATGCCGCTCGTCCGGGCCCACGCGTCCCAGGCGCGCCGGACCTCGGGGTCCTGAGCGATGCGGGCGTGGTAGTCCGGCGCGCTCGACAGCTGCCCCGGGCTCAGCCGGTAGGCGATCAGGGGCATGGCCAGTTTGTGGATCCGGGCGCCCTGGCACAGGGCGTCGAGCCACAGGACGTAGTCCTCGGCGGTGTTGGGCCGCGCGTAGGCGTCCGCGAGTTCGAGCGTCTCCCGGCGCGCGAGCATGCTCGAGTGGAACAGCGGGTTCACGAACGGCAGCAGCAGTCCGAGCTCCGTGCTCGTGAGGCTCCGGGGGTAGGAAAGCCGAGGGAGCATTCCCTGCCCGAACCGGACGCCGCCGCCGCACACGATGTCCGCGTGGCCCAGTGCCCGCATGCTGGCGGTGAACCGCCACGGCAGCGAGAGGTCGTCCGCGTCGGTGCGCGCCACGAACGCGCTGTCGGTGGTGTCCAGCGCGTCCCGCATGCGCGCCACGGTCCCCACGTTCACGGCGTTCTCCCGCACGACGACGCGGCGGTCCGCCACCCGATGGGCGGCTCGCTCGGTCTCGGCGTCCGGGCCGTCCACGGAGACCACGAGCTCGGAGTCGCGGGGCATGGCCCGCAGCGTGGAGCGCATGGCGCTCTCCACGGTGGCACCCGCGCGGTACGCGGGCATGATGACGGTCAGCTGTGGCATGGTTCTCTTCCCGGTGATGATGGTCCGATGCGTGGGCTCCCCTGCCCCGCGGTCGGTGGATGGTGTCTCAGAGGCGGGCAGTGCTGCGCTGCCACGGGGCCTCGACCGTCTCGGACGGCTCGGGGTCGAGCGGCTGGCCCGTGTCGTACGGTCTCGCGAAGATCCGCTCGGCCACCCACAGCCCCCACAGCGGCAGGATCGAGAGCGTCACGAACACCTCGAAGGACTCCAGCTGCCCCACGATCCCCTGGAACACGAGGGTGGAGCCGATTGTGGCCAGAAGCACCCTGTTGGTCTCGCTGCGGCTGCGGCTGTAGGCGTCCGACACCACTGCGGAGACCAGCCCGAGGAGGAAGTATCCCCCCACAGCCCCGAGCACCCCGAAGTTCAGGATCATCTCGGCGGTGAAACCGGGCACCACGTAGATCTGGTCCTCCCCGCCCAGCAGGTCGTAGCCCGAGACCTCCACCATGGAGCGGAACGGGTTGTCCACGTCGATGCCCACGAGGTGCAGGAGCGAGAGAGGGACGTTGAGCAGGGCGCTCCACACCGTCTCGCCGTGGAGGGCGCCGTGGAGCTCCGTGTGGTTGGCGGCCCACGCGGCCATGGAGAACCGCCCCCACTGCCAGTCCACGAAGGACCAGGGGTCCGTGGTGGCTCCCACCCGCTGCATCGTGGTGTAGACGATGTAGCCGGCCAGCAGAGCTGCCCCCGCCACCATGAACGGCCAGCGCAGCACGTTGATCCTGGGGAGCATCAGCGCGAGCAGCGGGAACGCCACGTAGACGATCTCGGAGCGGCCGCCGTTCCAGGAGGCACTGACGGCCAAGGCTCCCAGGCCCACCACGAGCAGGATGGTGTTCCACACGGCGGGTCCCGGCGAACGACGTCGGCAGGCCAGCACCAGCACCAGCAGCGTCACAGCCCAGGGCAGCCATCCGGCCAGGAACGCGAACCTCGCGTTGCCGTCGTCCACCGCGATGATGCGCCCACCGGTCTGGTCGGTCGTGGCCCCCATGACGCGCACCAGTCCGAAAGCACCCGCGCCCGCGAGCGCGAGCGCGACACCCCCCACGGCCACCCGGTGCGCTGCGGCGAACGAGTAGAGGTTCTCCGGGGCGAGCGGTCGGCGGGGCATCGTACGGGCTCCCGCTCGGGCGGGAAACAGTCGGGGTCGAGGCAGCACGAGCCCAGCCCACAGCGCGCAGCTGCCCAGGAACGTGGCCCATGCGGCCTCCGTGAGCCCCGACGTGGAGCCCACGGGATCACCCGAGAGGACCTCGTAGAAGCCACGCTCCTTGGACCACTCGAGCACGTGGGCGAAGCCCGAGAGCACGTTGGCCAGCAGGAAGTTGAGCATCATCCACATCCGCAGGTTCAACCCGTCGATCTGCCGGGTGCGGACGTGGATGATCGCCAGCACACCCACCACTGCGGAGGCCGTCAGGAGAAGCACGGCGACCGCGACGGGATTCATCGCGCCCACGGTGCTCAGACCAGACCGGGACGACCGCGCGAGGCCCGCACCTTGTTGGCCACGAGGGACACGGGAGCGCCGCGGAAGGCGTCCACCGAGGTCTGCAGCTGTTCCGCGGAGACGCGTCCCGGGACGGCGACCAGCAGGATCTCGTCGGAGAGCTCACCGAGCACCGCGGCATCGGCGGACTCGCTCAGCGGCGGACAGTCGAGGATGACCACGTCGAACTCCGACCGCAGGTCGCGGATCAGGGACTCCATGGGCTCGGAGCACACCAGGTCGCTGGAGCGGGACGTGGGCGGGCCGGCGGGCAGGAACGTGAGGCCGGGCCCGAGCCGCACCACGCCCTGCTGTGCCACGGCACGGTCCTCCACGAGGTCCGAGAGGCCCGGGTGGTTCTGCTGCTCGAGCAGCTCGGTGACGCCACGGTCGGAGAGGTGGGCGTCGACCAGGGCCACCCGGCTGCCGAGGCCCACGAAGCTGCGCGCCAGTTCGAGCGCCACGGTGCTCGCGCCGTCACCGGCGCGGGTGCCCGCGACCACGAGGACGGCGCAGCCGTCGGTCTGCGGAAGCACAGAGGCGTGGCGCTGCTGCAGGCGCGATCGCAGTGCGGTCACGTGCGGTGCCGCGTCGTCCGACGCCGAGCGCTCCAGGGCACCGGGCTCGAAGCTGCGCGCGTCGCTCAGCCGCTTCAGCTTGGGAACCGACACGGCCAGCGTGGCACCCGGTACGCGCCGCAGCTCCTCCACGGTGCGGGGCCGGCTGTTGAGGCTGCCCAGCACGAAGGCAAGGACCACTCCCAGCAGCGCCCCCACGCCCAGGCCGATGAGCGGGTAGCTCCAGGCCGGCAGACCTGTGGTCTCGTCCGGCACCTGAGCCTTGCTGAGGACGGTGGCCTGGACGGTCCCCTCCCTGTTGGCCACCTCCGGAGACAGCGTGCCAACTCCTTCGGTCAGCTGGTCGGCGACCCCGTTGGCCACGATCTGGGCCTCCTCCGGGGAGTCGGCCGTGGCGTCGATCTGGATGATCGAGGTGGCGGTCGGATTGGTGACGTCGAGCATCTCCTCGAGCTCTGCCACGGTCTTGTCCACGCCGGTGGCCTTGCGCACGGGTTCCAGGACGTAGGGCGACGTGGCCACCGTGGCGTAGGACTTCAGCTCCCGGGACAGGTACGTGGCCGCCTGGTTGAGCTCGGTGGCCGAGTCGCTCGTGGGAATGGACACGTAGAGCTCCGACGTGGCCTCGTACTTGGGCGGCAGCACGAGTGCGAGAACTACCCCCGCGAGCACGCCCACGAGCGTGAGTGCGGCTATCGCCTTCCACCAGTTCCTCAGTACATCGACGTAATCTCGCAGCGTCATGCGTCCTCCCAGCCCCCTTGTGACGACGGCCGGGCGAATGCTCCCCGAGCACTGCCCAGCGCCCGGAGGGATTGGTCTCAGCCCGACCGTCTCTCCCCATGTGATATTCCGCAGTCTAACGCGGGCCATCTGGTCCATGAACGCGGCCGTAGTTTCTGCGGAATGGCTTTGTACCCATATTGGGGGATAAATTGGCATCCTATTTTTCTCTTTCCCGGTAATCAGGGCGGGAAAGACGCGGCGATTCACGGTGCCCCTCACAAATTCCCATTCTCACGACAAGTACTCGAAACCTGCGGCATTCGCGCCGCCACATGCGTACTCATCCATCCCGCCCCCGTCCCGCAGTCACGGCCCACGCGCACACGCCTCTCGTCCGCGCCGCTTTCCTGCCGAGTGCGACACCCTCCCCGTGTTCCCTCTTGTGGGGTCAAAGCCCTCGGCCCGGGCCGGCCGCGGTGTGCCAAGCTGGGGCGCAGCGGCCGCGGAGTGCTGGGGAGCACGGACCCGGCCGCAGGAACAGTCACGAGCACGGACTGCTCGTCACACCAGGGGGAGAGAACATGACACACCACCGACGCCGCCTCGCCACATTCACGGGCCGCGGCTACGACAAGGGCCGCAGCATCCTCCAGTGCGCGGCGTGGGCACTCGTCGCGGAGCCGCTGCAGCGCTCCGTGCTGTGCCCCCCGCGCGTGCGCACGCGCATCCTGCGCGCGTTCGGGGCCCAGATCGGGGAGGGCACCCTGATCCGTCACGACGTGCGGATCCACTGGCCCTGGAAGCTGAGCGTGGGCGAGAACTCGTGGATCGGCGTCGGCGCGTGGCTGCTGAACCTGGAGCCCGTCACGATCGGCTCGGACGTGTGCATCTCGCAGGGCGCCATGCTGTGCACGGGCAGCCACCGCGCGGACGACCCCGCGTTCGAGTTCGACAACGCGCCCATCACCGTGGGCGACGGCGCGTGGATCGCCCTGCGCGCCACGGTCCTGCGCGGCGTGACCGTGGGCGAGGGCGCCGTGGTGGGCGCCACCGCCCTGATCACCCGGGACGTCCCGGCCGGCGAGCGCGTCCTGGCCCCCGTGGCCGCGAGGGCGTGAGCGGCATGCGGATCCTGCAGATCGTGGCCCTCGTCTCGGGCACCAACGCGTACGGCGGGCCCACCACGGTGGCCTTCAACCAGTGCCGTGCCCTGGCCGACGCCGGCCACGACGTCGTGCTCGCGGCCACCGGTTCCGAGCTGGGCACCCCGCTGCCCACGGAGCGCGACGGCGTGCGCACGGCCCTGTTCCCGCCGCACTTCGTGCTGCCGGGCGCGGGCTTTGCGGGGCTGACGTCCCCCGCGATGCTCTCGTGGGTGCGCCGGGTGGCCCCAAGCGCGGACGTGGTGCACGTGCACATGGCCCGGGACCTGCTGACCCTGCCCGCGGCGTGGCTCGCGCAGCGCGCGGGCACCCGGACGGTGCTGCAGACCCACGGGATGATCGACCCGTCGGAGAACCCGCTCGCGGGTCCGCTGGACGCCGCCCTGACCCGGCGCGTGCTGCGGGACGCGCACCGCATCTTCCACCTGACGCCGCGGGAGCAGCGGGAAGTGGCACAGGTGGCGCGCGGTCCCGTGAACCTCATGGAGCTGCACAACGGCATGCCCGTGGGCGCACGGTCGCGCACGGCGAGGACGGACGGGACCTGCCGGGTGCTGTTCCTCGCCCGCCTGCAGGAGCGCAAGCGTCCGCTCGCGTTCGTGGCCGCGGCCCGCTCGCTCGCGCAGCGCTTCCCGCACGCCACGTTCACTCTGGTGGGCCCGGACGAGGGACAGAGGGACGCAGTGCGCCGCGCGATCACGGACGCGGAACTCGGGGACCGCCTCACCTGGGCGGGCCCGGTGGACTCCGCGGGTGCCGCGCAGTGGATGCGGGACTCGGACCTCTACGTGCTGCCCTCGGTGGACGAGCCGTACCCCATGTCCGTGCTGGAGGCCATGTCCTCCGGGCTCCCCGTGGTCATCACGGACACGTGCGGTTTGGCGGACACGGTGCAACGCACCGGCTCCGGGGCGGTGGTGGACGACTCGCAGCCGGATCTCGAACGCGCACTCGCAGAGCTGCTGTCCGACCCCGACCTGCGGGAACGCACCGGGCGGGCGGCACGGGACACCATTGCCCGGGAGTACGGCATGGACGCGGTCCGCGAGCGGCTGCTGCGGGCCTACCAGGACTGAGCGCCACACGCACCAGGAAAAGGTTCCGGACCTGTCCCCCGGGCGGGGGACGGCGGACTGGCCGATCGGCCAGTCCGGGCCTGGCCGGGGGTCCAGCCCAGATCTGGCCGGTGGTCGGTGGTCCCGACCGGGGCGGCTCCGTAGCGTAGTTACCACCGGGTCAGAACGGATCAGCATCCGCTCGGGGATGGCCTGGTACATGTCACCGACGTTCAACAGCAAAGGACACGCACCATGGACATCTTCACCTCCATCATCCAGTCCCTCGGCACCGTTGCCAGCATCGTTCTCGAGTTCCTCAAGGCCTTCGGCATCGCCGGCTGATTCCGGTCCTGAGACCTGGATGCGAGGTCTCATCCCGCATCCGCACCGCGCGGCCCCCGCTTCTCGGCGGGGGCCGCGCGCATGCCGTCACTACGCCGCCCGCACGGCTTCCCGCCGCGCCGCACGTCCGGCGCCGGGGCAACGACCCCGGCCCCGCGGCGTCGTGCCCGTCCGCGGGTCACCCCGGCCCGGCGGCGTCGTGCCCGGTCACGGGGCGGAGGGCCACGAACCCGGACCGTAGGATGACAGTGTGAAGGCCTTACTGCTCGAGAACATCCACACCGACGCCGTCGACGCCCTGCGCAGCCGGGGGTTCGAGGTCGAGACCCGCAAGGGTGCCCTGGACCCCGAGGAGCTGCTCACCGCCCTGGAGGGCGTGGAACTGCTGGGCATCCGGTCCAAGACGCGGGTCACCCGTGAGGTCCTGGAGGCCCACCCGCAGCTGCTGGCCGTGGGCGCGTTCTGCATCGGGACCAACCAGATCGACCTCACGGCGGCCACGGACACCGCCACGGCCGTGTTCAACGCCCCGTTCTCCAACACCCGCTCCGTGGTGGAGCTCGCGCTCGCGGAGATCATCGCCCTGGCCCGCCACCTCACGGACAAGAACGCCGCCGTGCACCAGGGCGTGTGGAACAAGTCCGCCGAGGGCTCCCACGAGGTCCGCGGCCGCACGCTCGGCATCGTGGGCTACGGCAACATCGGCAAGCAGCTCTCCGTGGTCGCGGAGACCTTCGGCATGGACGTCTACTACTACGACGTCGAGGACCGCCTGGCCATGGGCAACGCCACCAGGTGCGACTCCCTGGAGCAGCTGCTCTCCTGCGTGGAGACCGTCACGCTGCACGTGGACGGGCGCGAGTCCAACACCGCCATGTTCGGCCGGGAGCAGTTCCGCCAGATGCGACCCCGCTCCATCTTCCTCAACCTCTCGCGCGGCCACGTGGTGGACATCGAGGCGCTGCACGAGGCGCTCGTCTCGGGCCACCTGGCCGGCGCGGGCCTGGACGTCTACCCCTCGGAGCCCAAGGCCGCCGGGGAGCCCTTCGTCTCCCCGCTGCAGGGACTGCCCAACGTGATCCTCACCCCGCACGTGGGCGGTTCCACGGCGGAGGCCCAGGAGAACATCGGGGGCTTCGTGTCCGGCAAGCTGGTGGACTACTGCCGCTACGGCACCACGAGCCTGTCCGTGAACTTCCCCGAGGTCCAGCTGGACCCGGAGATCCGCGGCACGCGCCTGCTGCACATCCACAGCAACGTTCCCGGCGTGCTGGCGCGCGTGAACTCCGTGCTCGGCGAGCACGGGATCAACGTGGACCGCCAGCAGCTCGTGACCAAGGCCCAGATGGGCTACCTGGTCACGGACTGCGGCAACGGGGTCACCGAGGACGTGGTGACCGCGATCCGCGCGCTGCCCGAGACCATCCGGGTGGCCACCGTCTCCTGACGCCGTTCCGGCGCACGACGCCGCCCGCGCACCGCGCCCCCGTCACCCGCCCCGGGTGGCGGGGTCCGTTCGTGCGGGCAGGGCGCTGGCTCGTCGCCGGCCCCGCCTCGGGCGGCCGCGCACGCGGACGCGCGGTCCGCGACCGCCGTGGGCCCCGTGTCTCCGGCCGGTGCGCCCCCTCGATCGGCCGGTCCGGCGCGTTCACAACCTGACACGCGGGGCCGGCCCGGCGCGGTCCCCGGGTCCCCTCCCCCGCCCTCACCTACGCTGGAGGGGATCCCCTTTCCCACGACGATGTGGAGAACACCATGAGCCACCCGGCCGTGCCCGGCGCACACCTGAAGAACCTCGACCCGGATCCGCACCGCGGCGAGGAGGTGAACTTCCAGTCCCCGGGTGAGCGGGCTCCGGCCGAGAAGCCGCACACCCGCACGATCCGGCTGCTGGGACTGCTCGCGGGTCTCACCCTCGCCGCGGCCATCTACGCGCTGATGCCGCAGGACGTGCCCCACAACGCCAAGCTCACCGCGGCCACCGCCGTGCTCATGGGCGTGTGGTGGATGACCGAGGCGCTGCCGCTGCCCGCCACGGCGCTGATCCCCCTGGTGGTGTTCCCCACGCTGGGCGAGGACATCACGCTCGACAAGGTGGGCGCCTCCTACGGCAACAACATCATCTTCCTGTTCATGGGCGGGTTCCTGCTGGCCCTGGCCATGCAGCGGTGGAACCTGCACCGGCGCATCGCGCTGCTCACCGTCAAGGTCATGGGCACCAAGCCCTCCCAGATGGTCGCCGGGTTCATGGTGGCCACGGGCTTCCTGTCCATGTGGGTGTCCAACACCGCCACGGCCGTGATGATGCTGCCGATCGGCGTGTCCGTGCTGCTGCTGGTGACCAAGATCGGCTCGGGTGACGGGGAGACCGCCCCGGCCACCGCAGAGGCGGGGGGCTCCCGCGACACCGGGGAGGTGGACCTGCAGGACGACCAGCTCAAGGAGGAGGTGGTCAAGTCCAACTTCGGCACCGCCCTGATGCTCGGCATCGCGTACTCGGCGTCCATCGGCTCCCTGGGCACGATCATCGGCACCCCTCCCAACACGCTCATGGCGGGCTACCTCTCGGACGCGCACGACATCACGATCGGCTTCGGGCAGTGGATGCTCGTGGGCGTTCCCCTGGCCGTGGTGCTCATGGCCCTGTGCTGGCTGCTGCTCACCAAGGTGCTCTTCAAGCCCGAGATCAGCGAGATCCCCGGCGGCAAGGAGCTGATCGGCGAGGAGCTGCACAAGCTCGGCCCCATGTCCTCGGGTGAGAAGCGCGTGCTCGCGCTGTTCGTGCTGGCCGCCGCGGCGTGGATCCTGGTGCCCATCCTCTTCGACGACCCCTTGATCTCGGACGCCGGGATCGCGGTGGCCGTGGGCCTGCTGCTGTTCCTGTGCCCCGCCGGCGCCGCACCGGGCGTCCGGCTGCTGGACTGGGAGACCGCGGTCAAGCTGCCGTGGGGCGTGCTGCTGCTGTTCGGCGGCGGCCTGGCGCTCTCCGCCCAGTTCTCCACCTCGGGGCTCACCGAGTGGATCGGCCAGCAGGTCCAGGGCCTCGGCGGCCTGCCCGTGGTGCTGCTGGTGCTGCTCATGGCGGGCGGCATCCTGCTGCTCACCGAGCTCACCTCCAACACCGCCACCGCGGCCACGTTCCTGCCCGTGGCGGGTGGCGTGGCCATGGGCATCGGCGTGGACCCCATGCTGCTGGCCATTCCGGTGGCGCTGGCCGCGACGTGCGCGTTCATGCTCCCCGTGGCCACCCCGCCCAACGCCATTGCGTTCGGCTCGGGCTACGTGACGGTGAGCCAGATGATCCGGGGCGGCGTGTGGCTCAACCTCATCGCCCTGGTACTGATCACCATCACCACCATGACCCTGGGGGTGTGGGTCTTCGGCCTCACCTTCTGAACCCGCTCCGCCGGGCCCACGACGCCGCCGCGCACCTCCGGGTGCCCGGCGGCGTCGTCGTACGGGGCGCGGGAGGCGTGCCGGGACTGGGACGTGCAGCGACCGGGCACGCACGGAGACCAGCCGGCTCGTGCGCATGGTGGCAGGGGGTGCGGGGAGAAGAGCCCCGCGGGGCAGAGCGGGGCGCGCGGCCCGTTCCGTGGGCGCGCACACACGCGAAGGCCCCGGGGGTCGCGCGGGGCGATCCCCGGGGCCGTTGCGGGTTCCTGGACGGGTGGGCCTACTTCTTCTTGGAGCCCTTGGCCGAGGTGCGGGAGGACTTGGCCGCGCCCTTGCCCCCGGTGGCGGACTTCGCCGCGGTCTTCTCCGTGCGGGCCCCCGCGTGGTCCAGCACGCCCGTGCCGGACTCGATGTGCGAGCGCATGAACCACTGGAACAGCTCGAGGCCGCGGACCTGGCCGATCAGCATGTCCTCGGTGATGGGATCCACGTCGCTCACGCGGGCCAGCGCCTCGCGGTGGTCCGAGATGACGCCGTCGTACACGAGGTCCAGCGCGGCGAGGTGCTCCACGCCCGGCGCGCGGTTGATGTCGTAGTCGTCCCACGTGCGCTCGGCCACGATGGCGCCGGGCAGACCGTTGGGGGACACGCCCATGGTGGCCATGCGCTCCGCGAGGTCGTCCACGTAGCCACGGACCTCGTCGATCTGCGGGTCCAGCATCTCGTGCACCGCGATGAAGTTGGGGCCCACCACGTTCCAGTGGGCGTGCTTGAGGGTCAGCTGCAGGTCGTTGAGGGCGTGCAGGCGCTGCTGCAGGATCTCCGCGACGGCGTGGCCCTGCGCGGTGGTGAGACCCGGGACGGTGAAATCGGCGTTCCTGGTGGACTTCTTGGCCATGACAACCTCCTGGTGGAGTCGCGGCTGCCAGCGCGGGATAGCACCGGGCCCGACTTATTGTGATGAATTCAGAATAACAAGCCGAGGGCGAGCGCACCAGGGTGCGGACGACGTCGCCCGCGCCTCCCGCGGGATTGGTGATCCTGCTCACGCACTCTAGGGTGGAGAAAATACCTGAGACCTGGAGTATCGGATGACTGCCTACCCCCACCTTCTGTCCCCGCTGCGCGTGGGCTCCCTGACCCTGCCGCACCGCGTGATCATGGGGTCCATGCACACCGGCCTGGAGGAGACCCCGGGCGGTGAGCAGGAGCTCGCGGACTTCTACGTGGAGCGGGTGCGCGGCGGAGCGGGACTGATCGTCACGGGCGGCGTGTCCCCCAACCGGGAGGGTGCCGCCCGCGAGGGCGGGGCGCACCTGAGCGAGGAGTCGCAGCTGCCCCCGCACCGCACGGTCACCGACGCCGTGCACGCGGAGGGTGGCCTGATCGCCCTGCAGCTGATGCACAGCGGCCGCTACGCCATGCACGCGGACGCCGTGGCACCCTCCCCTCTCCGCGCGCCGATCAACAAGGTCACCCCGCGCGAGCTGAGCACCGAGGACGTGGAGCGGACCGTGGAGGACTTCGCGCGCGCCGCGGGTCTCGCGCAGCGGGCCGGCTACGACGGCGTGGAGATCATGGGCTCGGAGGGCTACCTGATCAACGAGTTCCTGGTGGCGCACACCAACCAGCGCACGGACCGCTGGGGCGGCTCCCCCGAGGCCCGGCGGCGCTTCGCCGTGGAGGTCGTGCGGCGGGTGCGCGAGGTCGCCGGCCCGGACTTCCTCGTGATGTACCGGCTCTCCGCCCTGGACCTGGTCCCGGACGCCCAGGAGTTCGAGCAGGTGCTCGCGCTGGGGCGGGAGGTCGAGTCCGCCGGCGCGTCGATCGTCAACACGGGCATCGGCTGGCACGAGGCGCGGATCCCCACGATCGCCACGAGCGTCCCGCCCGCCGGCTTCACGTGGGTGAGCCGCGCGCTGCGTGAGCACCTGGAGATCCCCGTGGCCGCGGTCAACCGCATCAACACCCCGGAGATCGGCGAGGCCGTGATCGAGCGGGGGGACGCGGACCTCGTGTGCCTGGCCCGCCCGTTCCTGGCGGACCCGTCCTTCGTGTCCAAGGCCCGTGAGAACCGCCCGGACGAGATCAACACGTGCATCGCGTGCAACCAGGCGTGCCTGGACCACACCTTCTCGGGCAAGCGGATGTCCTGCCTGGTCAACCCGCGGGCCATGCGCGAGACCGAGCTCGTCCTGGGGCCCACCCGCACGGCCGAGCAGATCGCCGTGGTGGGCGCGGGCCCCGCCGGTCTGGCGTTCGCGGAGGCCGCCGCTCAGCGCGGGCACCGGGTGACCCTGTTCGAGGAGCACACCGAGATCGGAGGCCAGTTCCAGCTGGCCCGGCTCATCCCCGGCAAGGAGGACTACGCCCACACCATCCGCTACTTCCGCACCCGCCTGGCGGAGCTCGGTGTCACGGTGCACACGGGCCGCACCGCCACCGCCGCGGACCTGGAGTTCGCGGACCGGGTGGTGCTGGCCACGGGGGTGAATCCGCGGGTGCCCGGGATCCCCGGCGAGGACGGACCCACCGTGCTCGGCTACAAGGAGGTCCTGGGCGGAGCGCCGGTGGGTGAGCGCGTGGCGATCATCGGCGGCGGCGGCATCGGCTTCGACGTGGCCCACTTCCTCACGCACGACCCCCGCGCGGACTTCTACGAGGAGTGGGGCGTGGACCGCACCCTCGAAGCGCGCGGCGGACTGCTGCGCCCCGCCCCCGCCGCACCCCTGCGCCGCGTGAGCGTCCTGCAGCGCACCCCGGGCAAGCCGGGAGCGCGACTGGGCACCACCACGGGCTGGATCCACCGCGCCGAGCTGCGCATGGCGGACGTGCAGTTCGTCACCGGTGTGCAGTACCAGCGGATCGACGAGCAGGGCGTCCACGTGCTCGTGCCGGGACCGGGTGCGGCGGCCCCGGAAGCCGGCCGTGCGGCGTCGTCCGGGGCCGGGGCCGGTGGCACGGCGCGTGCGGCGGGAACCACGGCGGTGGCCGAGGCCCCCGCACTGCGGGAGCTGCTGGTGCCCGCGGACACCGTGGTGCTGTGCGCGGGCCAGGAGTCCCGTGCGGAGCTCGTGGACGAGCTGCAGGGCGAGCGTCCCGTGCACGTGGTGGGCGGAGCGCACGTGGCCTCCGAGCTCGACGCCAAGCGCGCCATCAAGGAGGCCGTGGAGCTCGCCGCGTCCCTGCCCTGACCGGGGGTGCCCCACGAGGCTCGGGGTCGGCCACCGCGACGCCGGGAGGGTCACCCAGACGACGCGCCCGGCCCCGGAGCCGAATTCCCCGGACGGCGGGGCGCACTGCGGTGCACGGGCCGGGCTGTCACCACCCGCCCAGTCCGGCCGGTTACTATTCTGGGAACTGCCCACGACCGTGTGCCCCACCGCACCCCCGCGGCGGCACGGAGAACGCCGCCACTGGCCGAGCGAGAAAGGAGGCGGAATGGGTTTCTGGACCGGACTCGAGAACGGCATCGAGAAGGCCGTGCGCACCGCCTTCACCGCGGGGTCGCGCAAGCGCGTCGAGGCCGTGGAGATCGCGAGCGCGCTGCGCCGCGAACTGGACCAGGAGTCCTTCGGAGTCTCCGGCGGGCGCACCATGGCACCGAACGTCTTCACCGTGGAGTTCTCGGACGACGACTTCCCGCGAGCCCAGGAGTGGGGCGTGCAGCTGGCGGAGGAGCTGTGCGACGTGGTCATCCGCCACGCCCGGTCCCAGGCCTACACCCTCCAGGGCGCGGTGCGGGTGAGCTTCGTGCGCGAGCCCGAGCTGGAGACCGGCGAGTTCCGGATCCTCTCGTCCTTCGAGCGCACCAGCACCCCGCAGGCACCCGCGGACGCGGGAACCTCCGCGCGAGCCCCGCAGCCCCCGGCGCCCGCGCCGCACGCCCAGGGGTACGCCGCACCCGGCCACGACGACGCCGCCCCCGTCCCGCCCGCTCCGGAACCCGTGGTGCCCCGGTCCGCGCCGAACGCCGTGCCCGTGATCGAAGTGGGCTCCGAGCGCTTCTCCCTCAACGCCCCGAGCGTGAGCGTGGGCCGTTCCGCGGAGGCGGACATCACCGTGGAGGACACCGGGGTCTCCCGCAAGCACCTGGAGATCCGTCGCCAGGGCCAGAACTACCTGGCTGTGGACCTCGGCTCCACCAACGGCTCCTCCGTGGACGGCCAGAGGATCCAGGGCCGCGCCCAGCTCGTGGACGGCTCCGTGATCACCATGGGACGCACCAGGCTGGTCTTCCGGCTGCTGGTCCCGAAGGAGAGGCGCTGACGTGTCCGAACTGACCGTGACCCTGCTGCAGTTCGGCTTCCTGGCCCTGCTGTGGCTGTTCATCGCCGCCGTGGTCTTCTCCCAGGCCCGCGACCTCAGCGTGAGCGGCAAGGCCCGCTCGCGATCCCGCGGCCGCACCCGCTCCGCCGTGGCCACCGAGGAGCCCTCCGGTCGTCGCGCTGAGCCCTCCGCTGCCGCCACTCCCGTGACGGGTGGTTCCAGGCACCGGCCCCAGCAGCTCGTGGTGCTCGACGGCCCGCTCGCGGGCAGCAGCTACCAGCTGGGCGCCGCGCCCGTGATGCTCGGCCGCTCCCCCGAGGCCACCGTTCCGCTCGAGGACGACTACGCCTCGGGCCGCCACGCCCGCCTGTTCCCGCAGGGCTCACGCTGGTTCCTGGAGGACCTCGGCTCCACCAACGGCACGTTCGTGCAGGGCCAGAAGCTGACCCGTGCCGCGGCCGTGGAGCCGGGTGTCCCGTTCCGCGTGGGACGCACCGTGATGGAACTGAGGCCGTAGCCCATGCCCATCGCCTTCCGCTACGCCGCTCGCTCCGACGTGGGGCGCGTGCGCTCCAAGAACGACGACTCCGCCTACGCGGGCCGGTACCTGGCCGTCGTCGCCGACGGCATGGGCGGCCACGTGGGCGGCGACGTGGCCTCCGCCTCCGCGGTGATCGACCTCACGCACCTGGACCACGCGGGCCACGACGGCGACGCCGAGACCGTGCTCGCGGACGAGATCCAGAACGCCAACCAGAACCTCGCGAAGCTCGTGCAGTCCAATCCTCGGCTGGGCGGGATGGGCACCACCGTGACCTCCCTGCTGATCGACGGGGACGAGATCTCCGTGGCCCACATCGGGGACTCCCGCGCGTACCGGCTCTCCGAGAGCGAGGGCTTCCAGCAGGTCACCACGGACCACACCTTCGTGCAGCGCCTCATCGACGAGGGCCGGCTGCACCCCGAGGAGGCCGAGACCCACCCCCACAAGAACGTCCTGATGCGCGTGCTCGGGGACGTGGACGCCTCCCCGGAGCTCGAGGTCCGCACCGTGCGCCCCGCCGTGGGCGAGCGCTGGCTGCTGTGCTCCGACGGCCTCAACGCCGTGGTCAACGCCAGGACCATCGAGAGCGTGATGCGCTCCACGGGTGACCTCAACCAGATCGTGAACTCGCTCGTGGAGCTCACCCTGGACCGCGGCGCCCCCGACAACGTGACCGTGGTGGTCGTGCAGGTGGACGAGATCCCCCACGGCAACGAGGCGCACCCCATGACCGGGGAGGGCCACGGCGCCGTGCCGGACGAGTCCCGCACCTCGGACGAGCGGCTGCGCGTGGAGACCTACGAGGCGCTCGAGGACCACTGGAACGGGCCGATCGACTCGCCCGTGGCCGGTGGCGGGCATGACTACCGCGAGCCCGGGCGCCAGGACCCCGCCGCTCAGGAACCACCGCAGTCCTCGGCCTCGGCGCTGCGCCAGGACCTCGCCGAACGCCCCCACCTCCTGGTGGGCGCGGCGGCCAACGCCACCCAGTCGGGCCGGATCCCCACGGTCTCCGACTCCGCGATGCAGCGCCGCTCCACCATGCTCTCCACCTCCACCCTGGAGGAGACCACCGACCCCGCCGAGGTGCGCAGCCTGCTGCGCCGCAAGGGCGAGGACCCCGAGCCCGGGACCAGGCGGCGTCGTGCCGCGTGGATTGCCGGCGGTGTGGTGCTGGCGGTCGCGCTGCTGCTGGGCGGCTGGGGAGCCCGCGCCTGGACGTCGTCGCAGTACTACGTGGGCGAGGACCAGGGAAAGGTGGCCGTCTACCAGGGCGTCTCGCAGAGCCTGGGTCCCATCGCGCTGAGCGAGCTCGACTCCACCACGGACATCCCCGTGGACTCCCTGTCCCAGTACGCCCAGGAACGGGTGCGCGCCACGATTCCCGCCGGGAGCCGCGAGGAGGCGGAGGAGATCGTGGTGGAGCTCAAGAACTCGAGCAGCCCGGAGCCCCGCCCCACCGGCAAGGTGACCGTCACCACACCCACCCCCGACCCGTCCCGCAGCGCCAGCGGCTCGCCGAGCCCGGGGCGGAGCTCCTCCGGGGGTGACGACTCGTGAGCACCCTTGCCGCGCCGGCCGCCGCGCCCGCCCAGCACCCTGCCGTGCTGCCCAAACCCCGGCGCATCACCGAGCTGATGCTGCTGCTGATGGCCCTGACCCTCGGCGTGGGCGCCAACATCCTGGTGGACCCCGAGCAGCTGGAGAAGGACCCCACCCACATCATCGTGAGCGGGGCCGTCCTGGCCGGGGGCGCGCTGCTCGTGCACGTGGTGCTGTGGATCCGAGGCCGGTACGCGGACCCGTACCTGCTGCCCATTGCCGTTGCGCTCAACGGCCTGGGCCTGGCCATGATCCACCGCATCGACCTCTCCACGGGCCAGACCGCCGCGAACACCCAGGTGGTGTGGACCGCCGTGGCAATGGTCACGTGCTGCGTGGTGCTGTGGTTCCTCAAGGACCACCGCCGGCTGCGCAACGTCACCTACACCATGCTGCTGCTGTCCGTGGTGCTGCTCCTGCTGCCCATGATTCCGGGGCTCGGGGTGGAGATCAACGGCGCCCGGCTGTGGATCTCCGTGGCGGGACGCACGTTCCAGCCCGGTGAGATCGCCAAGATCACGCTCGCCATCTTCTTCGCCGGGTACCTGTCCATGAACCGGGACCTGATCCTGCTCGCGGGGCGCAAGGTGGGGCCCGTGCGGCTGCCGCGCTTCAAGGACATCGCGCCCATGCTGGCCGCGTGGCTCATCGCGATCGGGGTGCTCGTGCTGCAGAAGGACATGGGCACGGCCATCATGTTCTTCGGCCTGTTCCTGGCCATGCTCTACCTGGCCACCGGTCGCCTGGGCTGGATCGTGCTGGGCCTCGTGCTCATGCTCGTGGGCGGCTTCGCCGCGAGCCGCATCTTCTCCCACGTGAGCCTGCGCCTGGACGCCTGGCTGTCCGCGTTCGACCCCGAGGTCTACACGCGCTCCCCCGGGGGCTCCGCCCAGATCGTGCAGGGGCTCTTCGGCCTCGCCTCGGGCGGGCTCTTCGGCCAGGGGCTCGGGCAGGGCCGCCCAGACCTCGTCTCGTATGCCAACTCGGACATGATCATCACGGCGTTCGGCGAGGAGCTCGGCCTGATCGGGCTCTCGGCCATCCTGGTGATGTTCCTGCTCTTCGCCTCGCGCGGTCTGCGCGCGGCGCTCGGCACCCGGGACGCGTTCGGCAAGCTGCTCGCGGGCGGGCTGTCCGCGCTGATGGTGCTGCAGCTGTTCATCGTGGTGGGCGGCGTGACCCGCCTGCTGCCGCTGACCGGACTGACCACACCGTTCATGTCCGCCGGCGGTTCGTCCCTGCTCTCCAACTGGATCATCGTGGCCATCCTGCTGGCCATCTCCCACAGCGCCCGGCGCCCGGTGGCCACCGGCCCCGCCACGGACGAGGACCTCGCGTCGGTCGAACGACGCCGCCGCGCCCGCGAGGAGCAGCGCGCCCAGGACGGGGACGCCGCCGAGCGGGAGTCGGCCACGCAGCGCACACCGTCCGCCGCCCTGGCCTCGTCCGCCGAGCCCCTCGACGCCGCCGCGCACGACGCCGCGGGGCCGGGCTCGGCCACCGAGGTGATGTCCCGTCTCACCACCCGAACGGACGCCGCCGAGCGCGGCACACGGGGCGAGGAGGGCGCAACGGCCCACCCGGCGTCGTCGGCGCACGACGAGACCGCAGAACCGAACTCGCGCACCGGACGCGCGGCCGACGAGGAAGGAGGGAATCCGTGAACAAGGCGATCCGCAGGATGTGGCTCATGGTCGCGGGCATCGTGATGGTGCTGCTGCTGACCCTGACGTACGTGCAGTTCTTCGCGGCCGATGCCCTCCAGGCCAACCCCTGGAACAACCGGACCCTCTACGAGCAGTTCGGCCAGGACCGGGGCTCGATCCTGGTGGACGGCCAGGAGATCGCCAAGTCCGTTCCGTCGAGCGACGACTTCGAGCACCAGCGCGTCTACACGGACTCCCCGATGTACTCCAACCTCACCGGCTACTTCTCGCTGGTCTACGGCGCCACGGGGCTGGAGTCCGCCATGGGCGACGAGCTCTCCGGGGCCTCCGACGACCAGTTCTACGACCGCGTGGTCTCCCTGTTCTCGGGCGACCAGCCCAAGGGCGCGTCCGTGGAGCTGACCCTGGACTCGGAGCTGCAGAAGGTGGCCTACAACGCGCTCGAGGGTCACAACGGCTCGATCGTGGCCGTGGACCCGAAGACCGGCGAGATCAAGGCCATGGTGTCCCGCAAGAGCTACGACGCGAACGCCATGTCCTCCCACAACACCGACGAGGTGGTGGCCGCGGCGGACCAGCTCAACGCGGATCCCGCCCAGCCCCTCGTGAACCGCGCGATCGGCGGCGACCTCTACGCGCCCGGCTCCACGTTCAAGCTCATCGACACCGTGGCAGCCCTGGAGTCCGGGAAGTACACCACGGACACCACGATCCCGAACCCCAGCGAGCTGCCGCTGCCGGACACCACCGTGACCCTGCCCAACTACCGCCAGGGTGGCTGCGCGGCCCGCTCGCAGGTGAATCTGCAGTTCGCCCTGGAGCAGTCCTGCAACACGCCGTTCGCCCAGATCGCCATGGAACTCGGGCAGGACGAGATCCGCAAGACCGCCGAGAACTTCGGCTACGGCCAGGAGCTGAGCATCCCGCTGGAGGTGACCCCCTCGGTGTTCCCCGAGGAGATGAACCAGGCGCAGCTCGCCCTGTCCTCGATCGGGCAGTACGACGTCCGCACCACCCCGCTGCAGGTGGCCATGACCTCCGCGGCGATCGCCAACGACGGGGTGATGATGAAGCCCAGCCTGGTCAAGAACGTCCGTTCCTCGGACCTCTCCGTGATCGACGAGTTCAAGGCGGAGCAGCTGCGCCGCTCCACGGACGCGGAGACCGCGCAGACCGTGACCGAGCTGATGACCTCCGTGGTGGACAACGGCATCGCTTCCGGTGCGGCCGTGCCCGGCGTGAAGGTGGCCGGCAAGACCGGCACGGCGGAGACCGGCGAGGACGGATTGAACGATTCGTGGTTCACTGGATTCGCGCCCGCCGATGACCCCCAGTTGGCAGTGGCCGTGGTCGTCGAGGACGTGGACGTCACCACAGGGTCCACCGTGACCAGCCCCAGCGCACGGCAACTCTTCGAGGCGGTGTTGAACAAGTGAGACCATCGTCGAGCACCATTCTGGGCGGTCGCTACGCGCTCACGGAACGAATTGCCATCGGTGGCATGGGCGAGGTGTGGAAGGCCAAGGACCAGGTCCTGGGCCGCATCGTGGCCGTGAAGATCCTCAAGGACGAGTACAACGGGGATCCCACGTTCCTGCAGCGGTTCCGGGCCGAGGCCCGACACACGGCCCTGCTCAACCACCCCGGCGTGGCGAACGTCTTCGACTACGGCGAGGACGAGGGCTCCGCGTTCCTGGTCATGGAGCTCGTGCCGGGCGAGCCGCTGTCCAACATCATCGACCGGCAGAAGTCGCTGGACGCGGACACCGTGCTCAACTACATCGGCCAGACGGCGCGCGCCCTTGCGGCCGCCCACGCGCAGGGTCTGGTGCACCGGGACGTGAAGCCCGGCAACCTGATCATCACCCCGGACAACCGGGTCAAGGTCACGGACTTCGGCATCGCGCGCCTCGCGGACCAGGTGCCGCTGACGGCCACGGGCCAGGTCATGGGCACCGCCCAGTACCTCGCCCCGGAGCAGGCCACGGGCCAGACCGCCACGGGCTCCTCCGACATCTACTCGCTGGGCATCATCGGCTACGAGCTGCTCGCGGGGCGGCGGCCCTTCACCGGGGAGTCGCAGATCGCGATCGCCCTGGCCCAGGTCAACGACAACCCCCCGCCGCTGCCGGACTCCGTTCCGGAACCGGTGCGGGCGCTCATCATGTCCATGCTGGCCAAGGACCCCGAGGACCGGCCCGAGAACGCCGGCAAGCTCGCCAACGCCGTGGACGCCCTGCGCCGCGGGGACGTGGCCTCCGCCGTGACCATGGTGCCCGGCATGGGCCCGTGGCTGTCCGACACCGGTTCCGCCGACGACCAGCCCACCGAGGCGATGGCCCCGGTCTCCGGGCCGAGCACGCGCGCGATGCCCGGCACGGCAGGGTCGGTCGCCGCCGTCACGAGTTCCGCGGCGGCCGCGAACCGCCCGGACCCCCGGTACAGCGCCCACCCGTCCACGGCGCAGTTCGACGCGGTGGAGCAGACCCGGGGGTCGGACGGCTCGTCCGGGAAGAGGGCCGAACGGTCGGTGTGGGCGTGGCTGCTCCCCCTGCTCGCGCTCCTCGCGGTGCTCGTGCTCGCGGGCGTGTGGTTCTTCTCCACACGGGACTCTGCAGAATCCCCGGCACCGGGAACCGTGACCTCCTCCACCGTGACACCCACGCCGGAGAACACCGTGACCCTGCCCCAGAACATCGTGGGCCGGGACGCGGACCAGGTCTCCAACGAGATCACCGCCATGGGCGTGAACGTGGACAAGCGCCTGCAGCGGGACACCGGACGGCCCGCGAACACCGTGGTCTCCTCGGATCCCGCGGGCGGCACGGACGTTGCGGTCGGCTCCACAGTGGTCATGTACGTGGCATGGGATCCCGCGGCCGCTCCGACCCAGGGCTCCGGTGGCGGAGCCACCCCTGCCCCCTCGCGGCCCGCGCCCACGCAGGACCCGGACCAGGGGCCCGCGATTCCCGGCAACTCGGTCCCCCCTGCCGCTCCCAACACCGAGGGCAACGGCGCGACGAACGGCGCCGCTCCCGAGAACGGTGCCTCCGGCGACACGCAGGACGGCGGCGTCACCAACGGACAGGGCGTGCAGGCTGACGGCACCACGGACTCCACCGCCCCGCAGGACACGGGTGCCGTGGTTGCTCCCTCCCCCGGCACGGGTACGGACGGGTAGAGCGCATGGGTGGGTCTTCGGTTCCCGAGCTGATCAACGACCGCTACCAGGTCGGCGAGGTCATCGGCCGCGGCGGCATGGCCACGGTGCACGTGGGCCGGGACGTCCGGCTGGGCCGCCAGGTGGCCATCAAGATCCTGCGCCCCGAGCTCGCGGCGGACGAGACCTTCCACGAACGGTTCCAGCGCGAGGCGCACGCGGTCGCGTCCCTGAACCACCACTCCATCGTGGCCATCTACGACACCGGCGAGATCCGGCCGCAGAGCCCGGACGGCGTGCTGCGGCCGTACATCGTGATGGAGTACGTGCCCGGGGAGACCCTGCGCGAGCTGATCCACGGTCCCGGGGTGGCCCCCTCCGAGGCCGTCGAGTACATGCTCGGGATAGTGGACGCGCTGTCCTTCAGCCACCGGGCGGGGATCGTGCACCGGGACATCAAGCCCGCCAACGTGAAGGTCACCCCGGACGGCAGCGTGAAGGTCATGGACTTCGGCATCGCGCGCGCCGTGGAGGACACCCAGGCGGCGCTCACGCAGTCCCAGGCGGTGCTGGGCACCGCGCAGTACCTCTCCCCGGAGCAGGCTCGCGGGGCCGCCGTGGACCCCCGCTCGGACCTCTACTCTGCGGCGTGCGTGCTGTTCGAGATGCTCACGGGCCGGGCGCCCTTCGTGGGCGAGTCCTCCGTGGCGATCGCCGCGCAGCACGTGCGGGACGCACCGCCCGCGCCGTCGGCCCTGAACCCGCAGCTGCCGCCCGCCGTGGACCGCTTCATGGAACGGGCCCTGGCCAAGAACCCGCAGGACCGCTTCGCGGACGCCGGTCAGATGCGACGCGCCCTGCGGGAGCTCGGGGCCGCCCTGCCCGCCGATCTGGGTGCCACCCAGCCCATCAGTCCCACGGATGCCGCTGCCCTGGCGGACTCCCACACCAAGACCCTTCCCGCCGTGGGAGCCGCGGTCGCCGCCGGAGCCGTCACGGCGGCGGGGCGCAGCGAGGACACGGAGCCCACGCCGTCCCCGCGGCCCGGGCCCTTCGAGCCGGACGACGACGCCAGTGCCGACGTTCCCGAGCGGCGGCACGGGCGGCGTGGCTGGGTCGTCGTCCTGGTCGTCGTCCTGCTGCTCTCCCTGCTGGGGGCCGGGACGGTGCTGGGCGTGCAGTGGTGGCAGAGCCAGCAGGTGGAGCAGGTGGCCCGAGTGACCGTGCCCCAGGTCGAGGGCATGGACAGCACCACCGCCGAGAACACCCTGCGGGACGCGGGTCTGAACCCCACGTTCACCCCGGAGCACAGTGACACCGTGCAGGACAAGCACGTGATCGCAGTGTCCCCGGCCGCCGGCACCGAGGTGGACCGGGACTCCTCCGTGGTGGTGAGGGTGTCCGAGGGACCGGAGAACGTGAAGGTCCCGGAAGACATCGTGGGCCAGTCCCTCGAGTACGCCCGGGAGTCCATCCAGCACGCCGGTCTCACAGTGGGCCCCGTGAGCACCGTCAACAGTGCCACCGTGCCGGCGGACGCGGTGATCTCCTCGGACCCCGCACCCGGCAGCTCCGTGGTCAGGGACAGTGCGGTGAAGCTGCAGGTGTCCTCGGGAAAGGTGACGGTCCCTGACGTGGTGGGCCGCAGCCGCGCGGACGCCGAGAACGCCCTGCGCTCCGAGGACGTGCGGCTCAACTCCAACGTGGAGATCCGCGAGACGGAGGACGCGGAGACGGGAACGGTGCTCGCACAGTCCGCCCCCGCCGGTTCGTCAGTGAGCCAGGGCTCTACCATCACGCTCACGGTGGCGAAGAAGACCGAACCGTCCCCCACGCCGTCACAGACCCCGGAGGAGACCACGGAGCCCACGGCGCCCGCGGAGACAGCCACGACCACTCCGAAGCCCACCCAGGCGCAGCCCTCGGGCGGGCCCACGGCCTCGAGCGGCAGCGGCCGCTGACGTCCGCGGGACGCCTCCGTCGCACTGTTCTCCATCCGGCCACGGTTGCCAGCCCTGAGGCCGCTCCCGCGGGGGCTCGTCGCAACGGCAGACGGTGGTAGACGCAGAAGACCCGCGGCCCCTCAGGGAACCGCGGGTCTTCTCGCACGGAGCGCCGCTCGGCGCAGCGGGTCAGGCCGTCATGAGCGGGGACAGTCCCGCGGCAGCAGCGGCTGCACCGTCCTGGCCGACCTCCTCGAGCCAGTTGCCCAGCATGAGGTAGCCTCCCTCGGTGAGCACGGACTCCGGGTGGAACTGCACGCCGTGCAGCGGAGCGGTACGGTGCCTCAGCCCCATGACCACCTGCCCGTCGTCCGTGGTGGCGGTGACCTCCAGGCAGTCCGGGACGGTGTCCGCGGCCACGGCGAGCGAGTGGTACCGGGTGGCGGTGAACGGTGAAGGGACCCCGGCGAAGACGCTCTCCCCCTGGTGCACCAGCTGGGAGGTCTTGCCGTGCATGAGTTGCTGCGCGTGGCCCACCCGGGCGCCGTAGACCTCGCCCAGGGCCTGGTGCCCCAGGCAGACCCCGAGCAGCGGGGTGCGGGTGCGTTCGGCCCAGAGGATGAGGTCCGAGCACACCCCGGCGTCCGCGGGAGCACCGGGGCCGGGAGACAGCAGGACCCCCTGGTGCTCACCGGCCAGCGCGGTGGCGGCGGGGACGTCGAGGTCGTCGTTGCGCACCACGGTGGTCTGGGCACCCAGCTGCTGGAGGTAGCCCACCAGCGTGTAGACAAAGCTGTCGTAGTTGTCCACGACGAGGATCTTCACAGACACTCAAGAACTCCTGCGCGTTCACCGGTTGAAAGAACTCGCGCAAGTCTACGCCCGCGCGGGCGATAGACTGAACGGCGATGTCACGCCGGGGCCGCCGCCCCGGAGTTCACCGGTGGGCGCCCGCGCGAGCCACGGACCCACCCGCACGGCGCCGGGTCGCTCCCGCGCTAGGAGGAATGATCAGCAGTGTCGCAGCCCAAGAAGCGCTTCGGTAGATCCCGCAACGCCCAGGACGAAACACAGCAGTTCAGCCTCACGGAGGAGGACCGCGAGCTCGCCGCCCTCGCCGCGGAGATCCTGCCGCGCAACAGCGCCGCGGCCTCATTCGAGCGTGCGGCCACCCGCCAGACCGGTTCCACCTCCGTCTCGGCGCGGGACGCGGTGACGGACACCGAGCTCGCCGAGGGCCCCGGAACCGGCTCGGGCGCCGCGGCCGACCACGAGCCCGACGCCGCTGTCACGCCTTCCACGAAGCACAGGAAGCGCAGGAAGAAGACGAGCGCGCAGACGTCGGCCACGGCGTCGTCGGACGCGGCGAGCACCACCGGCGCGGGCGACGCCGCCCCGCAGGCCGCCACCGTGGGCGCCGAGGACACCGCGGAGGAGACCCCGGCGGAGGCCAAGGCCCGCATCAAGGCCGCCCGGCAGGCCAAGCGCCGCGAGGAGAAGGCCGCCAAGGCCGAGGCCCGCGAGCACCGCGCCACCGAGTACCGCCCCACGCCCATGTGGTTCAAGGTGATCATGATCGGCCTGATGATCGTGGGGCTGCTGTGGATCATCGCCTACTACCTGTTCCAGGGCCTGGTGCCCATCCCGGGGATCGGCGAGTGGAACCTCTTCATCGGTCTCGGGTTCATGCTCGCCGGGCTGATCATGACCACGCAGTGGCGATGAGCACGCCTCAGGGCCCGCGCCCCGGGGACCGCTCCGACCCCGACGGACCCGGGACGACGCCGCCGGGGCCCCTCACGGAGGCCGATGACCTCGAGGGCAGCTCTCAGACCGACAACGGTTCCGGCCCCCGCGAGCACACCCCTCGGATCAACCCCGCGCGCATGGAAGTGCGGGTGCGCCGGATCGCGCTGCTGGGGCTCGTACTGGTTCCCCTGATCTACTTCATCATGCAGTCGCTGCGCTGAGACCCGTCAGCTCGCACGGCGCACGATCCCGAGCACGGGCCACGGCACCAGGACACGGCTGAGGCATCCGCGCACCGCAGCGGTTCCCGGACGCAGCAGTGCCGGCGCCCCGTCGAGGATCGGGGGCACCGGCACATCATGAGCACCGCTCAGGGGCGGAGCCGCTGAGGTGGGGACCCGCTCAGACTGCTGAGCGTCTCAGGCCGCGGAGCCGGGAGCGATGAACTCCACGTCCAGGTCGATCCGGACCTTGTCCGAGACCATGACCCCGCCGCCCTCCAGGGCCGCGTTCCAGGTGATGCCGAACTCCTTGCGGGAGATCGTGGTGGCGGCAGTGAAGCCCGCCCGGGTGGTCCCGAACGCGTCCACGGCCACGCCGTTGAACTCCGTCTCGAGCTCCACCTCGCGGGAGACCCCGCGCAGGGTCAGGGTGCCCGTGACCGTGCCCTCCCCGCCGTCCAGGTGCACGCCGGTGATGTCGTAGCTCATCTGCGGGAAGGTCTCCACGTCGAAGAACTGCGCGGAGCGCACGTGGTTGTCGCGGGCCTCGTTCTTGGTGTCCACCGAGGCCATTTCGATCTCCACCCGGCCGGTGGACCGGGCGGCGTCCTCGGCCACGGTCAGTTCGCCGGAGACCCCTGCGAACGTGCCGCGGACCTTGGAGATGCCGGCGTGGCGGACCGAGAACCCCACCTCGGTGTGCGCCGGGTCGAGAGTCCAGGTTCCGGTGGTCATGCCGTCGAGTGTGTTCATGGGTGCGTTCCTCCGCGTCTCGTGGGTCGGCGCTGCGCCGACCACTTGCTTGCTTCGGAAACTAAATTACGCACACTTTGATGATGCGTCAATGTATGTTGCAGAAACATTCTGCGCGGGTCCCAGCAGGGGCCGCAGCACCTCCCCGGCCGGACTAGAGGTGCAGGTCCAGCACCGAGTTGTGGCTCAGGCCGTGGAACTGGCGCTGGTGGTACACCAGGGGGCTGCCGGAGCCCTCCTCGCCCAGGACGTCCACCACCGCGGCGTTGAACACCAGCGCGGGCCCGGCCTTGATGCGAGCCAGCGGAATGGCGCGCAGCACGCGGCGCACACCCGTGAGCCGGGGTTCACCTGTGGGCAGGGTCTCCCAGGCCATGTCCTCCCCGAAGCGGGGGGCACCGGAGATCGCGAAGGAACGGGCCAGCTCCACGTTGTCGGAGTCCAGGAAGTGGACGATGAACGAATCCGCGGTGGCCACCACCGCGGCGGAGCCGCGCTTGGCCTGCAGGGAGAACCCCAGGATGGGCGGGTCCGCGGAGATCGAGGACACCGAGGACGCCGTGAGGCCCACCGGGCCCTCCGGGCCGGCCACCGTGATGATGGCGATGCCCGCGGGGTGCTGGCCGAACGCGGACTTGAACCCCTCGGTGAGTCCGGGATCGCTCTGCAGCGCCTCCGTGGGGGCCACGAGATCCACGGCGTGCGCCGCCACGCTTTCAGCCTCCCGCCCCGTGGCGGGCACACCCTCCAACTCCGCCCCGCTCTGTGGTGTGGTGTCCTGGGGGGTTCTCTCGCTGACGCGCTCCGACATGATCATGGGTTCCTCTCCCGCGGTGCTCCGGGGTCGTCGGCCCGGCCCTCGTCTCTCCCTGCACCTCCGATCCTGCCAGGGACGGCCACCGCATGACACCGCCCGAGGGTCCACAGTCTGGGCCACACGGCGCAGAGCGGCGCCACCTTGGGGGACAGATTCGCACCTGCAACTCCGCCGTTCGCCCCACAGGTGCCACGCGCTCGGGGCCATTCCGTCCGCGCGCTGTCAAGGATCGGCCCGGGGCGGGCGGTCGGGGGACACTGCTCGGTTTCATGTCATCCGATGCTCTTGTACTCCCTGGCGTAGTGGATCAGGGGACGGTCCGTGGGACCGGCCCCCGCGCCGCGGCCCATCGCGGTGACCCTGCCCACCACCACCAGGTGCGTGGCCGCCGTGTGTACGGAGACGGTGTCCAGCTCGAACCAGCTCAGGCAGCCGTCGAGCACCGGGGTGCCCGTGCGCTCGGTGCGGTGGAACGGGACGGAGTCCAGCAGCCCGTCCACGGGATTGCCGGGACTCGCGAGCCAGTTGGCCACGGAGCGCTGACCCGAGGCCAGCAGGGACAGCGTCCACGTGCCGCTGCTCTCGACGGCCTCGCACATCCTGCCCATGTCGTACAGGCACACCAGCATGGTGGGCGGGTCGTAGGAGACGTCCGCGAAGGCCGTCACGGTGATCGCATGGTCCTTGCCCCGGTACCGGGAGCACACCACTCCCACTCCCGAGGCGTGCTCGGCGGCCAGGGTGCGGTACCGCTCCACCTGGGCCTCGGCGGGGTTCGGATCCACGGGTTCGCTCTGCATGGGCCCAGTGTGTCACCGCCACACACGACGCCGCCCGGCCCGGTCCACGCCGGGGACCGGCAACCGCGCGCGCCATCCCGCGTCGAGCTCGTCACGTCCGCGCGCAGCCGACCGTCCTGCGCCAGCCCTCGGTCTCCCCGACGACGGCGCCCGCGTCCCGTCACCTGCCGCCGCGGCCACCCGTCATGCGCAGCGTGATGTTCAGCCGCCCGCCGTTCTTGAGCCCCAGCTGTCGCCCACCGGTGCCCGGCAGCACCCTGGGCACGCCGTGGAACGCGTAACGAGACGGTCCGCCGAACACGAAGAGGTCCCCGGACCGCAGCTCCACGTCCTGGTACGGCGCCGTGCGGGTCTCGGTGTTGCCGAAGCGGAACACGCACGTGTCCCCGAGCGAGAGGGAGACGATGGGCGCCGCAGAGAACTCGTCCTTGTCCTGGTGCATGCCCATGTGGGCGGCGTCGTCGTAGAAGTTGACCAGCGCGGAGTCCGGGCGGTGCTCGCGCACCACCCGTTCGATGCCGTCGAAGGCCACGGGGTCCGGGGTGGACTCGGCCACCCGGTCCACGGGAGCCGTGCCGTTCGGCCCCCTGAGTCCGCCCGGTCGCGCGGCGGTGCCTTGTCCCGCCGCGCCGTTCGGCACTCTGAGTCCGCCCTGTTGCGCAGCGGCATCCTGCGCCGCAGGGGTCTCTGGTCTCGCCGTCGCGCCCCTCTCCGCAGCGGTGCCCGGATCTGCCGGGCCACCCGACCGAGCGCCTCGACCCGGCCCCGCGGCGTCGTCGTCCGTGCCCGGCGCATAGGCCTCCGCCACCGCGCGCGTGCCGAGCGCCATGAGCCACTCCGGCAGCTCGGGCAGGCGCGGGCCCGCGGCAGCGCCGTAGCGGTAAGGCTCACGCGTGCCCAGCATGACCGACTGCACGGACATCCGGCCCCCACCGGGCATGACCTGGTGCTTCATGGGAGCGGCTCGTACCCACTCCCGGCAGACCGTCACCAGCTCCTGCTGCTGCCCGTGGTCCAGCCAGTTGGGCAGGTGCACCGCACCGGGTGCCAGCACTCGGCGTGAGCGTGGGACGGTGAAGAGCTCCGCGACCTCGTAGTCGGACATGGCCCGAGCGTAGAGCCGCGCTCCGACACCCACACCCGAACTCCCCGACGACCTGCCGGGAAGATCACCGCTGACGAGCGCGGGGCGCTCGAGAGCACGGCTGGACCACGCGGCCAATCGGCGGCACGGCGGGGACGGCGCGGCGGTTCGTAGGCACTGCAGCCGCTCGGCGCCGCCACGGTGCGGCGCAGCGGCGCCACTGCACGGGCCGCACCCAGCCGCCCCGGCCCTGCGGAATACCACGCCCGCCCACCCCGTTATTTCCACAGCAAGTTTTCGTCTGGAAAGGATTCGGCATGGCCCTGCCCCTGTCCGTCATCGATTTCGCCACCGTGCGCAAAGACCAGTCCCTCGGGGAGAGCTTCGCGGACTCCGTGACCCTCGCCCAGCACGCCGAGAAGCTGGGCTACTCCCGCGTCTGGTACGCGGAGCACCACAACATGCCCACCATCGCATCCTCCGCCCCGGCCGTGCTGATCGCGCACGTGGCTGCCCACACGGAACGCATCCGGTTGGGCTCCGGCGGCGTGATGCTGCCCAACCACTCGCCCCTGACGATCGCCGAGCAGTTCGGCACCCTGGCGGAGCTGCACCCCGGACGCATCGACCTGGGACTGGGACGCGCCCCCGGCACGGACCCGCGCACCCTGCGGGCGCTGCGCCGCTCCCCGGAGGCCGCGGAGAACTTCCCGCAGGACGTCAAGGAGCTGCAGGGCTACCTGCGGGACGAGTCCATCATCCCGGGGGTGCGCGCGGTGCCGGGTGCGGGCACGAACGTACCCCTGACCATCCTCGGCTCGTCCCTGTTCGGCGCCCAGCTCGCGGCGGCCTACGGCCTGCCGTACGCGTTCGCCTCGCACTTCGCCCCGGACGCCCTGGTGGACGCCGTGGCCGCCTACCGCTCCCAGTTCCAGCCCTCCGAGCAGCTCGCGGAGCCTTACGTGATCGCCGCGGTGAACGTGATCGTCTCCGAGGACACGCAGGACGCCGCGCGCCAGCTCGAGGCCACTCAGCGCGGCCGGGTCAAGGCCATGGTGGGCCGCGGACGCGAGTTCACGGACGAGGAGATGGACATGGTCATGGCCTCCCCCGCCGCGTCCCAGGTGCTGCACATGCTCAGCTACATGGGGGTGGGCACCCCGGACACCGTGGTGGACTACCTGCACCGCTTCGCGGACCACGCGGACGCGGACGAGCTCATGGTCTCCCCGCTGTCCACGCGCCAGCCGGACGTCCTGCAGTCCATGGAGCTGCTCGCGCGGAACTGGTCCTGAACCCCGCGTCCAGGGGAGGCCGCCCGGCGAGCGCGTGAGAGCGGCGTCGTGCGCGGCGGGGCTCTGCGCGCACGACGCCGCCACCGCACGGCGCGACACCGCACCGCACCGCACCGCACCGCACCTCGAGGCATCGCATCACACCGCACGGCCCGGGGCCGCGCAGCCCCGACGACGCCGCTGCGCCGCCTTCCCCGCGTGCGGCACCGCTGATTCCCCGCCCGCCTGCGGGGCACCCTACGATGGCTCCCATGACCCACACCCCCGCGGGGACCACCCCCGCTCCCCACGGCCTGCGACGCATCACTGCCCGGGACCGCACCGAGTCCCACCGGGCCGCAACACCCCTGGAGCTGCTGTACGACCTCGTGTTCGTGGCGGCCTTCTCCCAGGCCGGTGTGGCGCTCGCGCACCAGGTGGAGACGGGCAACGTGGCGAGCGGGGTGCTTGCGTTCAGCGTGGCCATGTTCGCCGTGGTGTGGGCGTGGGTGGGCAACACGTGGTTCTCCTCCGCGTTCGACACCGACGACTGGCTGCAGCGGCTGTCCACCATGGTGCAGATGGCCGGTGTGGTGATCCTGGCCCTGGGGATCCCCCCGTTCTTCGAGTCCCTGCACGACGAGCACGTGCACAACGGACCCATGGTGGCCGGGTACATCGTGATGCGCCTGGGGCTGCTGGCGCAGTGGGTGCGCGTCTACCTCAGGGTTCCCGAGCACCGCCACCGCGCGGGCGTGGTGATCCTCTGGACCGTGGTGGCTCAGATCGGCTGGACCCTCACCGCCGTGTTCCCCACCACGTGGCCCGTGTTCGTGGGCGCCGGCCTGGTGCTGACGGGCTTCGAGCTCCTGGGCCATCTGCTCCCCGGTGGCAGCCAGCAGGCCCCGTGGCACCCCCACCACCTCGCGGAACGCTTCGGGCTCATCGCGATCATCACCCTGGGCGAGAGCATCGTGGGAACCATTGCCGCCCTGCAGACCGCCCTGCCCGAGGAGGGCGGCTGGACGCTGCAGCCCGTCCTGGTGGTCGCGGCCGGGCTCGGTCTCACGTTCGGCGTGTGGTGGAGCTACTTCGGTGTGGACTTCGGCAGGGCGCTCGCGGCCCGGCCGTCGGTGGCGGGGATCTTCACTATCCTGCACCTGGTGATCCTGGGCGCCATCGCCGCCATGGGCGCCGGTCTGCACGTGGCCGGCGCCGCACTGGCCCACCCGGAGGAGGCCTCCCCCGCACTCGCCGTGCTGTTCGTGGGGGTGCCGCTGCTGGTGTTCTACCTGGGCTTCTACGGGCTGTACACGGTGTTCGTGCCGGAGGCGGACCTGCGCCACATCGTGCTCATCCTGATCACGCTCGCGCTCGCCGCCACGGGCCCCCTGCTCGCGTGGTGGGGCGTGCCCATGGGCTGGTGCCTGCCGGTATTCGCGGCCGCCACGCTGCCCACGGTGGTGGGCTACGAGTGGTTCGGCCACGACCACCAGGAGCAGCAGCTCCGGCGCCTGGAGCGCCGCACGCGCTGACAGTCTGCACCACGCGGCGAGCGGTCCTCAGCCGCGGACCTGGGACCACCAGATCAGCAGCATGGTCACCAGGAATCCCGTGAGGTAGTTCAGCCACAGGAAGGTCCTCCACCCGGCATTCGCCCGCCCGGAGTCGGCGTCCGTGACACCACGGAAGCGCAGGGCGTTGAGCAGGTACGGCACCGCGAGCAGCACGGCCAGCTGACCGGGCCACTCGGTGCACAGCATCAGGATCCCGGCGAGCGCGTACAGCCCCGCGGAGAGCCACACGGTGGGGCGGGCGCCCAGCACGGTGGCCACGGAGGCCAGCCCGCCCTCACGGTCCGGAACCACGTCCTGCACCGCCCCGAACATCTGCGAGGCCATGCCCCACAGGAAGAACCCGGCCAGCAGGGCCCACAGCCCGCCGGTGAACTCGGCGCCCGCGAGCGTCAGCCCGTACACCGCGGGGGAGACGAAGTGCGTGGCGGAGGTCGCCGCGTCCAGGAACGGGCGCTCCTTGAACCGCAGCCCCGCCCACGAGTAGGCGACCACCGCGAACAGGGACACCGCGAGCACCGCCAGCGAAACCCAGTTGCCCGTGGCCAGGCCCCACCCCGCGAGCACCAGCACGAACGGCACCGGCAGCAGGCAGGACGCGAGCAGCACGGGCCGCTGCGCCGCCCGGTCCACCACCGCGCCCTCCACACCGCCCTTGCGGGGGTTGCGCAGGTCGGACTCGTAGTCGAAGACGTCGTTGATGCCGTACATCGCCAGGTTGTAAGGCACCAGGAAGAACACTGTGCCCAGCACCACGAGCCCCCACGGCAGCCCGCCGGTCAGCAGCACGGCCGCCGCGAACGGGTAGGCCGTGTTGACCCAGCTCAGGGGGCGCGAGGCCCAGAACAGCCTAGTGAGCACGTCCGCTCCCCTCCTCGGCACCACGAGCACCGGGGGACGAGGCCGCCCCCTCCCGTTCGCGGCCCAGCAGCAGCCACAGCGCGGGCAGCAGCAGTACACCCGCCACGGGGTAGGCGAAGTCCTCGAGCGGCGCGAGTCCGATCCGCACTCCGGAAATGTTCTGCTCCGTGTACGTCATGATCCCGGAGGCGATCATCACGTTGTCGAACACCGCCGTGAGGACCACGAGCAGCACCGCGGCCCCCGCGAGCGAAACCCAGAACAGTCGTCCCGGACGGCGCAGCAGCACCGCCACCGCGAGCACCACCACGGCGATCCCCAGGAAGATCGCGTTCACACCCCAGTACGTCATGAACGTTCTCCCGTCGGTGGTGTGCGGCTCGTCTCTGCCGCACGTGCCACGGCGTCCCCGGCGCTGGGGTGCCCCGCCGCGCGGGACCGCAGCCAGCGCCACAGCACGGGCGCGCCCAGCACGTAGACCATGGTCTGGTAGCCCAGGAACGCGAGGAAGAAGACCTCTTCCAGGGGCAGCTCGGGGGCCACGAAGATGCCCAGGGTCAGCGAGTTCTCGCCGTGCCAGAACAGGCCGTTGGCGATCCCCACGAGGTCCCAGGCCAGGAAGAACACCGTCCCCGCGAGCAGCACGAGCCACGCGCGCAGCGGGTTCCCGGACCAGAAGAACAGACCCCAGCGCCGGTCGAGCAGCGCGAAGCACCCCAGGAGCACGAGCAGAACGGCCAGGTACATCAGCGGCCCCCGTGTCCCCGGACCGCGTCCCGGACCACCTCGGAGGAGATCAGGCACATGGGCACGCCGATCCCCGGGCGCACCGAGGACCCCGCGTAGAAGAGGCCCGCGATCCCCGGGTCCGTGACACCCGGGCGGAACAGCGCCGACTGCCGCAGCGTGTGGCCCGGGCCCAGCATGGAACCGCGCCACGCGTTGAACTGCGCCTCGAAGTCCTCGGGGCCGTAGGTGCGGCGCACCACGATCCGCTCGGCAAGGTCCGGGATGTCCGCCCAGCGTGCGAGCTGCGCGATCGCGGCGTCCGCCACCCGCTCCACCTGCGGGGAACCGGGCTCGTCCACCTCGGGGGTGCGCACCCCGCCGCGGCCCCACTCCGGCACCGCCGGGGAGGGCACCAGGATGAACAGGTTCTCGTCCCCCTCCGGGGCGGTGCCCGGGTCCGTGGCCGACGTCATGGACACGTAGATCGAGGTCTGCTCCGCGAGCGGCGAGCCGTCCGCGATGCGCCCGAAGTTGTCGTCCCAGTCCGCGGTGAACAGCAGGTTGTGGTGCACGAGCTGCGGCAGCTTCCCCCGCACGCCCAGGCACACGAGCACCCCGGAGGGCCCGGGGTCACGGTGCGTCCACCGGGTCTCCGGCGCCCGGAAACGCTCCGGCAGCAGGCGGGTCTGCAGGTGGTGCAGGTCCGCGGCACCGATCACCACGTCCGCGGGGACCCTGACCTCGCCGACGCCGCCCGGCTCCCCCACGCGGTAGGTCACCCCGGTCACGGAGCCGGCCGAGCGGCGTCGTGCGCGGGCCGCACGCGCGAGGGACCGCGGCGAGGGTCGTGCGGACGAGACCTCGATGCCGCTGACCGCGGCACCGGTGACGATCTCCACCCCGGCCGCGCGCACGAGGCGTTCCATGGCGTCGACGAGCGCCGCGAACCCGCCCACGGGGTACTGCACCCCGTCGGTGAGGTCCAGGTGGCTCATGAGGTGGTACATCGCTGGGGCGGTGTCCGGGGAGGCGCCCAGGAACACGGCGGGGTAGCCCAGGATCTGGCGCTGCCGCGGGTCCCGGAACCGGGCCGCCACATAGCTCTTCATGGACGAGCTCAGCAGCCCGCCCAGCCGCGGCAGGTTGCGCAGCACCTCGGTGCGCGCGAGGTCCGTGGGGCGGGAGAAGTTGGTGTACAGGAAGTGCTTCTTGGCCAGCTCGTACACCTCCGCACCCGAGTCCAGGTACTCCCGCAGGGCCTCGGAGGAGCCGGGGTCGAGCTGCTCGAACAGCTCTTCCGCGTGCCCGGCGCGCACGTCCGTGGGCGGCTCGTCCAGGTGCTGCTCGAAGAACGTGCGGTAGCCGGGGTCCAGGCGGCGCAGGTCCAGCTGCTCGGCGGCGCTCGAGCCCATGAGCCGGAACCACCGGTCGATGACCTCGGGCATGAGGTACCAGCTGGGGCCGGTGTCGAACGTGAACCCCTCCGCGGACCAGCGCCCGGAGCGCCCACCCAGGGTGTCCCGCTGCTCCAGCAGGGTCACCCGGTGCCCGTCCCGGGCCAGCAGTCCCGCGGTGGCGAGCCCCGCGAACCCGCCACCGACCACGACCGTCCGCGGGGCACCCCCGCCGCCGTGAGCCGTGTGCGTGCTCGTGGTCTCGTTCGTGCTCGTCGTGGCCATGTGTGCTCCGCCCTGGTGCTCGTGGTCTTTCCGGTTCACGCCGTCACCTCCGTGTTCGACAGGGAACGCGCGGCGATCCGCAGCTTCACCGCGGTGGGCACGCTGATCCGGCGCCGCGTCAGCTCATGGGCGGGAACCCGCTCGATCCGGCGCGCGAGCTCCCCGAACAGCCCGTGGGCCATGGCCACCGCGCGGCGAGCGCGCCGGTCCAGGGCGAGGATGCCGGGCACGGCGGCGTCGAGGTCCGCGGTGAGGTCCGCGAGCAGCTCGGTCTTCTGCGCCTCGGTGAGGTGCTCGGGGTCCGCGCCGGGGAAGTACGTGCGCCCCAGCTGGTCGTGGTCCGCGCCAAGGTCCCGCAGGAAGTTGACCTTCTGGAACGCCGCGCCCAGCCGACGGGCGCAGTCCGTCAGCAGCTCGCGCTGGGCGGGGGTGTCCGCGAGGGTTCCGGGCATGTCCATGAACACGGCCAGGCACATCAGGCCCACCACCTCCGCGGAACCGTAGATGTAGGACTCCAACGAGGCGCCGTCGTGCTCCGCGACCTCCAGGTCCGCGCGCATCGAGGCGAAGAACGGGGCGATCAGCTCGCGCCCGAAGCCGTGGCGGCGGGCCACGTCCGCGAAGCCGTGGACCACCAGGTCCGTGGCGAACCCGGTGTCCAGTGCCCGGTCCACGGCCGCCTCGTAGTCGTCCAGCGCGGCGCGCACCTGCGCGGCGTCCAGGCCCGCGGCCCGGGCGGTGCCGTCCACCACCTCGTCCGCCACGCGCACGAGCGCGTAGATCCCGGCGATGTCCCGGCGCACCGGACCCGGCAGGGTGCGGCAGGCCAGGGAGAACGAGGTGGAGTACTCGCCGATCACCCGCCCGGAGGCCGTCAGGGCGGTGCCGGTGTACAGGCGCAGCGGCGCGAACGCCTGCGCGTCCGGAGCGGTCATGGGGGTCCTCACTACGAGTCTCGGTTCAGGACGTGGTGGCACAGGCTGTCTAGCTGGGCGCGTTCATCCTCCGGCAGGGCCAGCCCGTCCAGGAGCTCGCGGGCCTGCCCCACCAGGTCGGTGGCCAGCTCCACGGCGGCCTCCCGCGCACCCGACGCCGCCAGCGCCTCCCGCGCACGCTCCACCGTGGCGGTGCCCGACGCGAGCTGCCCGAGCACCCGGCGGGTCCGCGGGACCTGCATCCCGTGGGCCGTGAGCACGGTGGCCTTGCCCGAGCGCAGGTCCGCGTCCACGGACTTGCCCGTGACCTCCGGGTCCCCGAAGGTGCCCAGGACGTCGTCGACCACCTGGTAGCCCACGCCCAGCAGCGCACCCGCGCGGGCCAGCCGCTCCGCGTCCTCCGCCGCCGCGCCCGCGAGCAGGGCCCCCGCGCGCAACGGGGCCTCGAACGAGTACGTGGCCGTCTTGAGACGCTCCATGTCCAGGATGTCCTGCACGCCCGGGTGCCCCGCACCGAAGCGGCGCAGGGACAGCAGCAGATCGTCCAGCTCTCCGGCCGCCGAGGCGGTCACGGCCTCGAACACCACGTCCGCCACGGCGCGGGAACGCCGCGGATCCTCGGTGCACGTGGTGGCCAGTCGCAGCGCGCCCGAGAGCAGCAGGTCCCCGGCGAGGATCGCCGCGGACTCCCCCGCGTGCTCCGCCTCCTCCGGGCTCGCACCGGCCGCCACGGCGTCCCGGCGGAACAGCTCGCCCACCGTGGGGCGGCCCCGGCGGCGCCAGTCCCGGTCCACCACGTCGTCGTGCACCAGCAGCGCCGCGTGCAGCATCTCGAACGACGCCGCCAGCCGCACGCAGGACGCGTCCGGAACCTGCGCGGCGGCGCCCCCGCCGGAAACCCGGGCGAAGGAGCGCCACGCGATGAGCGTCAGGCGCGGGCGGATGAGCTTGCCGCCCGCCAGCTGCTCCCGGATCCGCTCCCACAGCAGCGGAAACCCCGGGCTGCAGGGCACGCGGTGGGCGGGCGATGCGAAGAAGTCCTCCAGCTCGCGCAGGACGGCGGCGCGGAAAGGGAGCCATGCGGCGTCGTGGCCGGAGGCGGTACGGGGACCTGCGGTCACGGGGGTGCCCCCCGCGGGGACCTCGGGAAGATCGCGCGCGGAGCCCGTCACGAGGATTCCTCCGCGTGGACCGGACACACGGGCCCACCCGCCGCGGCCGCTGCCGGGCGCCCGCACAGCTGCTCCAGGTGGTCCTCCATGCGGGTGACCATCCCCGTGAGGAACTGCAGCACCGCGCGGCGGCCGGGCTCATCGAGGGTCGCGAGCTCCTCCTCGACCATGGCGACCATGGGGGCGACCTGCGCGGCCACCTCTGCCGTGGAGCGCTCCACGGCCCGCACTGTCATGCGGCGGCGGTCCTCGAGATGGGGTTCACGCACCACGTGCCCCGCCCGGACCAGCCGGTCCACCATGGCCGTGGCCGATGCCGTGGTGATGTGCAGCGCCCGCGCCAGCTCCGTGGGGCCCATGGGGCGGCGCATCAGAAGGGCCATGGCCGAGAAGTCCGTCTCCTTCAGGCCCATGATCCGCTGCAGCTGGTGGTCGATCTCGTGGTTGAGCGTGATCACCCGGCGCAGAGCACGGGCCTCGGGCCCGGCGGCCAGCAACCCCGCGGCACTCTGCGCCATGCTCCACCTCGCGTCACCGATAACTAGACAATCTAGTAAGCATCATGCTGTACGGGCGGGAGCCGTGTCCAACGCCACGGGACCCGCCCGCGAGGCGGCACTCACCCCAGACGGCGCAGCGCGCTCATCACGGACGCCCCGTAGCCGCCACCGAAGCGGATCGCGTGGATGAGCAGCGGAGGCAGCTGGTACCACGGCACCCGCTCATGCCAGCCGTCCGCGAGGGGGTGGGCGTCGTCGTACGCGGCGAAGCACTCGCGGCCGAAGCCACCGAAGAGCTGCATCATGGCAAGGTCGTACTCGCGGTGGCCGTAGAACGAGGACGGGTCGATCAGCCAGTTGCCCCCGGAGGCGTCCACCACGCGGTTGCCGGCCCACAGGTCGCCGTGCAGCAGGCTCGGGGGCTCGGGCGGACCGGCCAGCTCGGCCGCCCGCGGAGCCAGCGACTCCAGCAGCGCCGACGCCGCCGGGTCCAGGTTCCCGGCGTCCACGGCCTGCCGCAGGAGGGGCTCGATGCGCCGCTCCAGCAGGAAGTCCGCCCAGTCGTCCGTGGGGGTGAGGTCCACCGGAACGGACCCGATGCGCTCCGGCAGCTCCGGGCCCAGCCAGCCCACGTGCGGAGCGGGAGCCGCATGGACCGCCGCGAGCCCTGTGCCGAAGCTGCGTTCGGTGGCCCGGTCCGGCGCCCCGTGCGCCTCCTCGATCCACTCCAGCGCCAGAGCCTCCTCCGACACGAAGCGCACGGCCGGAACACTGATCTCCTCGGGTGCCACCGCCCGCAGCTTCTCCAGGGCGGCGGCCTCCAGGGGAAGCACCCCGGGGGCCGGGTGGGGCATGGTCTTGGCGAAGACCGGGCCGTTGCCGGTCTCCAGCCGGAAGGCGTTGGCGCTGTCCCCGCCGCTCAGGCTGCGGGCACCGCTCACCCCCAGTGCGCTCACGAGGTCCCGGGGTAGCTGCTCCAGAAGTGCCATGGATCCTGTCTAGCACCTGCCACCGTCCCGCTGGGACCGGCCCCGCCCACCGCGCGGGGACCAGATCCACCCTCCCGCGGGCCGGGCCACCGTCTCGCACACCCTCGTGCCCGACGGCCGGAACGGGCGAGGGGCTCGCGGGGCCCGGCGCGGTGCTGCCGCGAACGTCGTGGCGACTAGCAGCGCCAGGTTGCCACCAGGCGAACTCGGAGTGACGGCTCACCCCCGGTGCTGTTTGCCGGCCCGTCACACCGGCCCTCCACGATGGTTACCTGTGAGTACATCCCTGCCCGCTGGTCGTGAAGCCGTGCCTTCCGCCAGCCGCCCTCATGCCACCGTTCGGCGCCGACGCCGCTGGAACGCCAAGCAAGCAGCCCTGGCGTTCGCACTGATCGTCCCGAACCTCCTGCTGCTGGCCGTGTTCACCTACCGGCCGCTGATCGACAACATCCGGTTGTCCTTCTACAGCTGGAACATCTCCTCGCCCAAGGCCACGTTCATCGGCCTGGACAACTACGTGGAGTGGTTCAAGGACCCCGTCAGCTGGCAGATCCTCTGGAACACCGTGGTGTTCACGGGGTTCGCCGTGGTGGGCTCCATGGTCCTGGGGCTCGCGCTCGCGCTGCTGCTGGACCAGAAGCTCAGGGCCCGCGGCTTCGTCCGCTCCTTCGTCTTCGCGCCGTACGTGATCTCCGGCGCGGCCGTGGGCGTGGCGTTCCAGTTCGTCTTCGACCCCAGCTACGGGCTGGTGCAGGACCTGCTGCGCCGGGTGGGCGTGGACTCGCCCAACTTCTACCAGGAGCCGGGCTGGGCCCTGTTCATGATCACGGTCACCTACGTGTGGAAGAACCTGGGCTACACCTTCGTGATCTACCTGGCCGCCCTGCAGGCACGGCGCACCGACCTGGACGAGGCCGCCGAGATCGACGGCACACCGGCCTGGCGCCGCTTCTGGCGGATCACGCTGCCCCAGCTGCGGCCCACCACGTTCTTCCTGTCCATCACCGTGCTGCTGAACTCGTTCCAGGTCTTCGACATCATCCAGGTCATGACCGGCGGCGGCCCCTTCGGCACGTCCACCACCACGATGGTCTACCAGGTCTACCAGGAGACGTTCGTCAACAACCGGGCGGGCTACGGCGCCGCGGTCGCCACCATCATGTTCCTGATCGTCCTGGTGATCACCGCCGTTCAGGTGCGCTTCCAAGAGCGGAGTGAGCAGTTCTCATGAAGATGTCCCGCATTCTCGGCTACCTGGCCATGGCGTTCGCCTTCGCGGTCGTGGCGGTCCCGGTGTACTTCATCATCATCACGTCGCTCAAGGAGCACTCGGACATCTACTCCGACCCCATCACGTGGTGGCCCAGCCCCTTAGCGCCGGAGAACTACCGCTACGTGTTCGAGACGGTCAACTTCGGCCAGTACCTGCGCAACTCGATCATCATCACCACGGTCCTGACCGTGATCGAGGTGGTGCTGGGCGTGCTCACTGCCTATGCCTTCGCGTTCCTCGAGTTCCCGGGGCGGAAGGTGCTGTTCCTGTTCGTCATCGCGTCCCTCATGGTGCCGAGCCAGATCACGATCATCTCCAACTACGCGCTCGTGGCGGAGCTGGGCTGGCGCGACACGTTCCAGGGCATCATCATCCCCCTGGCCGGGGTGGCCTTCGGGACGTTCCTCATGCGCAACCACTTCCTGAGCCTGCCCCGCGAGGTCATGGAGGCCGCGGAGATGGACGGCACCGGCTTCCTGCGCAAGCTGTTCCGCGTGGTGCTGCCCATGTCCTGGCCCACGCTGATCGCCTTCATCCTCATCACCGTGGTGACCGAGTGGAACCAGTACCTCTGGCCGTTCCTGATGTCCGACACGGATGCCGTGGCCCCGCTTCCCATCGGCCTCACCCAGCTGCAGAACAACGAGGGCCTGAGCAACTGGGGCCCGGTGATGGCCGGGACGGTCATCGCGACCGTCCCCATGATCATCGTGTTCATCCTGCTGCAGCGCCACATGATCAAGGGTCTGACGGCGGGCGCGGTCAAGGGCTGACCCTCCACACACCACCCTCCAGCACATCCACCACCTCCTGAAGGAAGAAGCACACATGGAACTCTCACGTCGCCACGCCCTCGGCCTGCTGGGCCTCGGAACCGCCGCCGTGGCCCTGTCCGGCTGCGCCGGCACCGGAGGCGGAAGCTCCTCCGGCGGACAGGAGGCCTCCGGCCCACTGCAGTTCTGGTCCAACCACCCTGCCAGCTCCAAGAGCCTGGAGCAGAAGCTCATCGACGCGTGGAACTCGGCCAACCCCGACACCCCGGCCGAGCTGATCGACGGCGGTGCCGACTACGAAGAGGTGGCGCAGAAGGTCAACGCGGCTCTCGCGGGCGGGGACCTCCCGGACGTGTTCGTGGCGTCGGACGTGAACTGGTTCAACTTCGCCCTGAACGAGGCCGTGACCCCGCTGGACGACCTGTGGCAGAAGGCCGGGATCGACTCCAGCACCTACGTGGACACGCTGCGCGAGGACTACAACTTCAACGACAAGCACTACTGCGCGCCGTACGCCCGCTCCACCTGCATCATGTACTTCAACAAGGACATGATGCAGAAGGCCGGTCTGCCCACGGACCGCGGGCCCCGCACGTGGGACGAGTTCGCCCAGTGGGCGCCCCAGCTGGTCAAGGCCAACGGCGGCAAACCGGCGCTGATCCTCCCGGACGGTGCCAACTACATGGACTGGTACTTCCAGGGCATGATCTGGACGTTCGGGGGTGCCTACTCCCGTGACTGGACCGCCACCTTCACCGAGGAGAACTCCATCAAGGCCGGCGAGTACCTCAAGAAGCACGTGGCGGAGGGGCACATCAAGATCGTCCAGGACGGCGCCAACGACTTCGGGATCGGCAGCGGTGCGACCCTGCTGGAGTCCACGGGCTCCCTGGGTGGCCTCAAGGAGGCCGCCACGTTCGACTTCTACACCACCTACCTGCCCGGCCCGAAGCCCGGCTGCGCCACCGGTGGCGCCGGCCTGGCGATCCCCAACGGCATCAGCGACGAGCGCAAGCTCACCGCCGCCAAGTTCATCGACTTCATGACGAACACCGACAACACGATCACGTTCACCCAGGCCACCGGCTACATGCCTGTGCGCAAGGACGCCATGGACAAGCCCGAGGAGAAGAAGTTCCTCGACGAGAACCCCAACGCCATGACCGCGATCAAGCAGCTGAACGAGAACACCCAGCCGCAGGACGCGGCCCGCGTGTTCGTCTCCGGCGGCGGTCAGCGGATCGGCGGCGCGCTGGACCGCATCACGTTCGGCGGCGAGGACGTCAAGACGGTCTTCCAGCAGCTGCAGGACGAGACCCAGAAGATCATCGACTCGGACATCAAGCCCAAGCTGTGATCCTCCGCGGGTGGCGGCCCCTCTCGGGGCCGCCATCCGGGGCCCGCCCCGAACGGCCCCCGCACCACTGAGCGCCACGGCGTGCCCGCAGCCGCCGTCACGCCGGAGCGCCGATTCCGTCCCCACCGTCACCATCCGAGAGCCTGAGGAGCACCATGGCCACCGTCGAGTACAAGCACGCATCCCGCATCTTCGACCCGGGCAAGCCCCCGGCGGTGTCCCAGCTCGATCTCAGCATCCGTGACGGTGAGCTCCTGGTCCTGGTGGGCCCCTCCGGCAGCGGCAAGTCCACGGCCATGCGGATGCTCGCCGGTCTCGAGCCCGTGGACGAGGGGGCCGTGTTCATCGACGGCCGCGACGTCACGGGCACCCGGGCCCGCGACCGGGACGTGGCCATGGTGTTCCAGTCCTACGCCCTGTACCCCAACATGACCGCGCGGCAGAACATGTCCTTCGCGCTGGAGAACGAGAAGCTGGACCGCGCCGAGATCGAGCAGCGGGTGGAGCGCGCCGCCGCCATGCTGGAGCTCGGGCCCCTCATGGACAAGCGTCCCGCGGCCATGTCCGGGGGCCAGCGGCAGCGTGTGGCCATGGGCCGCTCGATCGTGCGCAACCCCAAGGTGTGGTGCATGGACGAGCCGCTGTCCAACCTGGATGCCACGCTGCGCGTGTCCACCCGCGCCCAGATCGCGGACCTCCAGCGGGAGCTGGGGGTCACCACCATCTACGTGACCCACGACCAGGTCGAGGCCATGACCATGGGCGACCGCGTGGCCGTGCTGCGCGACGGACAGCTGCAGCAGGTGGCCGATCCGATCCACCTCTACGAGCACCCCGCGAACGTGTTCGTGGCCCGTTTCATCGGGTCGCCGGCCATGACGATCGTGCACGACGTCCCCGTCCGGGACGGCCACGCGGTCCTCGACGCCGCGAGCGGGCTGCGGGTGCCCGTGCCGGCCGAGTTCTCGGCGCACGTGCGGGACACCGTGACCGTGGGTGTCCGTCCGGAGTCGTGGGAGATCACGGGCGAGGGTGACGCGCCGGGGACCCCCGCTCTGCCCCTGCGGGTCCACCTGGTGGAGAAGCTCGGCTCCGAGGCGTTCATCCACTGCGTGCTGCCGGGCACCTCGGACCCCGGGACCGAGGACGCCCGCGCCATGCGGCTGGAGAAGGGCCGCGCGACCGTCCGCGTGGACAAGTTCCTGCAGATGGAGGCTGGATCCACGATCCACGTGCGGCCGAACGCCCGGGAGACGTGCTTCTTCGACCCCGCCTCCGGCGAGAACCTGGAGGTCGTGGTCGGGCGCTGAACACGCGTGTGTCCCCGGGGTCCGGCCCCGGGGACACGCCGTTCCGGGCCGTGCGCCTTCCACGGCGCGGGGCCCTCGTGCTACCGTCTCACCCACCAAAGGATCATGAGACCCGGCGAAAAGCTCTGGCTGGCCGGGCGGCAACCCTCCTGCTGTAGTGGGGTGCCCCAGATGACGATCCGGCCGCCGCGCAACCGCGTGGCTGGCAAGTACGGCGCACGGGGTCCACCTCCGGCGTCCTACCGCCGGAGGTTTTCTCAGATGCCCGTCACACCGCCGACCGCCCGCGCCGAGGACAGGCCGAAGCTCGTGGCCGCGCCCCGCGCCGCGGACCAGTCCGCTCCCGCGCCAGGCGGCCACCCCGCCGCCGCAGCCACTCCCGTGGCCCCCGCCGCCGGGACGACCTCCTCCGAACCGCCCGCGGGCACGTCCTGGCTGGTGCGCCGCCCCCGGCGCTCCACGCTCGTCTCCTTCGAGGTGTTCCCGCCCCGCCCCACCGCGGACCCGGACACCGTGTGGCGCAGCATCGACGCCATGGCCCAGGCCGGGCCCGACTTCTTCTCCGTCACGCACGGCCACTCGGGTGGTCGTGGTGTGTCCCGCGAGGCGCTGCGCCATCTGCGCCGCACCACCAGGACCCCCGTGATGGCCCACTTCACGTGCGGGGGCACCGACCGCGCGGGGCTGGAGCGTTCGGTGGAGCAGCTGCTGGACGACGGCGTCCGGGACCTCCTCGCGCTGCGCGGGGACCCGCCCCTGGGCGCCGGGCAGTGGCGGACCCCGCCCGGTGGGATCGGCCGGGCCTCGGAGCTGGTGCGGCTCATCCGGGACGTCGAGCGGCGTCGTTTCGGGGACGGGTTCCGCCCCGGGACTCGGCCGCTGTCCGTGTCGGTGGCGTGCTACCCGTCCCCCGCCCGGGGGCGTGACCCCGAGGCGGATCTCGCGTCCCTGTGGGAGAAGCAGGAGGCAGGGGCGGACTACGCGATCACGCAGGTGCTCTACGAGCCCGAGGACTACGCGTCGTTCCTGGAGCGGGCGCGCTCCGAGGGGATCCACATCCCGGTGGTCGCGGGTCTCATGCCCCTGACCAACCCGAAACGGTTGCAGCGGATGACGGAGATCACCGGAGTGCCCGTTCCCGAGCGGCTCACCCGGTTCCTCACCGCGGACTCCCCCGAGGAGCTGCGGCACCGGGGCACCGCGGCCACGCTGTCGCTGATCGACGACCTCCTGGACCTGGGCTGCGCCGGCTTCCACCTCTACACGTTCAACCGCCCGGACGCGGCGCTCACCATCCTGGAGCACCTGCGCGTGCGGGACGCGGCCCGCGAGTACCGGGGCCGCAGCCCCGCGGCCTGACCGTGCGGCGTCGTGCGCCCCGCCCACCGCGGAGCCGCACGCACGGCTCTGCCCACGCGCGCTGGAGCACGTGCCCCGGTACGCCCGCCGCACCAGTCACGCCCAGTGACCCCGTACAGCACCGTCGCCGGCCCACCCGCGACGCGGCTGCCTCACACCCTGTTCACGCCACCACACCAACCCTCGCGAGGAGAGATCATGACCGTCACGAATTCCACCCCCCTGCCCAGCGCCACGATCCTGGGCTACCCGCGCATCGGCCCGGACCGGGAACTCAAGCGGGCACTCGAGGCCCACTGGGCGGATCCCGCACGGCACCCGGCCCAGACCGTCCTGGACACCCTCGGCGACCTCCGGGAGCGCACGACCCTCAGGCTGCGCGAGCTGGGGCTCACGCAGGACTGCGCGGTGCCGTCCGAGGGCTTCGCCGTGGACCACGTCCTGGACACCGCACTCGCCCTGGGTGCCGTGCCGGCCCGGTTCCGGGCGGAGGGCCTCCTCCCCGCCGCGCCGGACACCGAGCGAGGGATCGAGCTGATCACGGCCCTGTCCCGGGGGACGGACGATCGGGAGCCGCTGGAGCTGACCAAGTGGTTCGACACCAACTACCACTACTACGTCCCCGAGCTCGATCCGGGCACCGCCCTGCGGGCGCACCCGGAGAGCCTGGTCTCCCGGTACAGGGACACCCAGCGGCGCACCGGCGTGCGGACCCGCCCCGTGCTGGTGGGCCCCGTGACCTTCCTGCTGCTCTCGCGCCCGGAAACCCCCGTGGCCCACGGCGCTCGGGTGGACCCCCTGGCCGGGCTCGACGACGTCCTGGCCCAGTACGTCTCGATCCTCAGCTCTCTGCACGCGGCCGGTGTGCCGTGGGTGCAGCTGGACGAACCCGCTCTCGCCGCGGACGGCTGGGGCGCGTCCCGCGAGCGGATCCTCTCCGCGGTGACCACCGCGTACACGCGGCTGACCGCCCTGTCCGACCACCCCTCGGTGCTGGTGACCGTGGGCTACGGGGACGCCGGCCAGGACGCCCACCTGGCGCTGGCCCGCACGGGCGTGGACGCCCTCGCCGTGGACCTCGACCGCGGGGACGTCCCCTCGGCCACCGCCCTCGAGGCGTGGGGAGAGCGTCCGGTGGTGGGCGGCGTCGTGGGCGGACGCACCGTGTGGCGCACGAACCTGGCGGGCGCCACGGACACCCTGGACCGGTTGCGTGCCGCGGCCCGCGGCCCCGTGGCGGTGGGCACGGCGACGCCGCTGCTGCACGTCCCGCACGACGTCACCCGGGAGACCGAACTGGACCCGGACGTGCGCAGCTGGGTGGCGTTCGCGGACCAGAAGGTGAGCGAGGTCGTCGAGCTGGCGCGCGGCGTCGAGCACGGCTGGAAGGAGATCAGCGAGGCCCTGGAGACCGACACCCGCATCCGCAAGGCCCGGGCCGCCCACCCCGCGACGCGCCGCCCCGAGATCCGCGAGCGCACCGCGGCCGTCTCCCCGGAGGACCGACGGCGCCCCTCAGCGGCTGAACGCCGGGCGGCGCAGCAGGAGCGGCTGAGGCTGCCGCTGCTGCCCACCACGACCATCGGCTCCTTCCCGCAGACCGCCGAGATCCGGGCGGCCCGCGCCGCCCACCGGGCGGGTCGCCTGGACGGCGCCGCCTACTGGGAGGCCATCCGGTCCGAGATCGCCCGCGCGGTGCGCGCCCAGGAGGAGCTGGGGCTGGACGTGCTGGTGCACGGAGAGGCGGAGCGCAACGACATGGTCCAGTACTTCGCGGAGTCCCTGGAGGGCTTCGCGACCACCCGCCACGGCTGGGTGCAGTCCTACGGCTCGCGGTGCACACGCCCGTCCATCCTGTTCGGGGACGTCTCCCGGCGCGTGCCCATCACCGTGGACTGGACGCGCTACGCGGCGTCGCTCACCGACCGTCCTGTGAAGGGCATGCTCACGGGTCCGGTCACGATTCTCGCGTGGTCCTTCGTGCGCGACGACGTCCCCGCGGCCGAGGTGGCCGATCAGGTGGCACTGGCGCTGCGGGACGAGATCACCGACCTCGAAGCCGCCGGTACCGCCGTGGTGCAGGTGGACGAGCCCGCCCTGCGGGAGCTGCTGCCGCTGCGCGAGACGGACCGCCCGGCCTACCTCGACTGGTCCGTAGGTGCGTTCCGGCTGGCCACCGGCGCTGCCGCCACCGACACGCAGATCCACACCCACCTCTGCTACTCCGAGTTCGAGACCGTGCTGGACGCAATCGAGGCTCTGGATGCAGATGTCACCACTCTGGAGGCCTCCCGCTCCGGCTCGGGCATCGTGGACGGGCTGGCCGCCGCGGACTTCCCGAGAGACGTGGGGCCCGGAGTGTGGGACATCCACTCCCCGCGCGTGCCCTCCTTCGAGGAGGTGGCTCGCAGGGTGCGCCATGCCGCCCACGCCATCGGCGCGGAGCGCGTGTGGGTCAACCCGGACTGCGGGCTGAAGACCCGTGGCTGGCCCGAGACGGAGGCAGCACTCGACCGTCTCGTGGCCGCCGCGGTGTCCGTGCGCACGGAGCTCGAGCGGGAGGACGACTCCCTGCGCGGACGCGCACATGCGTCAACGGGGACGCCAACGGGTGTGTTGGCCCGGGCGTGAGCCAGCCGCCGGCGTGACGGTGCGGGCGCGCAGCGACCAACGGGCTCGAGCCCACTCGTGACAGCACGGGTGGGCTCGAGCCCAGTGCGTGGGGTAGCGCCCGTGACGGGGCCGCCTCGTACCGCCCGGCCCCCAGGTCCGGGCGGGGCTGGTGCCGGGGGCTAGAGCTCAGAAGCTGGTGTCGGGCCGTATCGGCCCGGGGCCGGTGCGGGGGTCGTATCGGCCGTGGCCGGTGTGCAGGGGCGTATCGGCCATCCATGGAGGTGGGGCGTATCGGTCCGTGGCTGGTGTTGGTGTGCAGGTACCGCAGAGCTGGGGGCCCACATGCTGGGACCACCCTGCGGCGACTGGGACCAGGCGGGGTGAGGCGGACGCCAGTGTGTAGCGTTCCAGGGCTGACGCCGGGGTGAGGTCGGCGTGCTGGCCGGTTCGGGGTGGCCGGTGAGCGCGGGGTGCGGTGGTGGCGCGGGGATGCGTGGCCGGCCTCAAGCCGTTTGCCCACTCGGGGCCCGTGGGGAAGGGTGTACCCGGTTGGGGTGACCCCGGCCCCGGAGGCAGACCGCGCATTCCGAAAAGCGC
>NZ_KV807504.1:116116-144748 GCF_001812045.1 Kocuria sp. HMSC066H03 | reverse complement strand
GCGCTTTTCGGAATGCGCGGTCTGCCTCCGGGGCACAGGGCGGGCAGCTGGTTCAGCTTCGTGTCGATTTGCCCGGTGTACGGGCTCACAGCCTTCCCGGTGTCCGGTGTCCGGTGTCCGGCCTTCCCTGTGCCGGTGTCCGGCCGGCCTTGTGTTCGGTGCGCGCGCCGGCCCTGCGTACGCTGCCCGCGCCAGTCCTGTGTACGATGCGCGGGTCAGTCCTGCGCCTCGGGCGCGGCACGCATGTCGCCCCTGTTGCTGGCCGGTGTCTGTGCGCGCAGCGGCCCTCTGGTTCACTGCGGCAGGGACTACCCGTGCCTGGCCCGTTGAGAGGCCCATTAACCAAGGAAGATGGGTCTGGACAGTCTCCACGCCGGGGAGCTCATGGAACCCATGCCCCTCAGTTGCTCGCGGACCATACACATGCCAGGGGCGCACCGTGTTCGCACGGCGCGCCCCTGGACGGTTTGCTGGTTGTTCTTCAGCGAACCGTGGCGCTGGGCGCGTTGCGCAGTCGCCCGTTCTTCCCGCGCAAGAGCTTGTCCATAACGGCGGCGATGGCGCCGTCACCGGTCACGTTGCATGCGGTCCCGAAGGAGTCGATGGCAACGTACGTGGCGATCATCAGCCCCACAGCGGTCTCGTCGAAGCCGAGCTGCGACTGCAGGATCGCCACGGCCGCCATGATGGCGCCGCCGGGCACGCCCGGTGCCGCGACCATGGTTACGCCCAGCAGGAAGATGAACCCGATGTACTGCCACGTGTCGATGGGCATGCCGGAGATCGTCATGATCGCCGTGGAGAACAGCACGATCTTCAGGGTGGATCCCGAGAGGTGGATCGTGGCGCACAGGGGGATCGTGAAGCCGGCCACGCGCTCGTCGACGCCGTTGCGGCGGGCGCACGCCAGGGTCACCGGGATGGTCGCGGCCGACGACGCCGTGCCCAGGGCGGTTGCGTACGCCGGCAGCATGTTCTTGAGCATGACCAGCGGGTTGCGCCTGGCCACCACTCCCGCGATCCCGTACTGGATGAGCAGGATCACGATGGTCATGATGAACGCCAGCACGACGACGCGCAGGAACGTGGAGATCACCAGCGCGATCTGGCCGTTCATGGTCAGGCTCAGGAACATCCCGAAGATGTAGAGCGGGAGCAGAGGGATGATGACCTTCTCCACCACGCGCATGACGATGGTGCGCAGTTCCGCGAAGCCGGAGTGCAGGGTGGTTCCCCGCACGAACGTGATCCCCACACCCAGGCAGAAGGCCAGGACGAGGGCAGTCATGACGTCGAACACCGGTGGCATGGCGATCTCGAAGTAGCCGCTGAGCGCGTGCTCCTCCGGATTCTCGAGCCCGTCGATCGACTGTGTTCCGCCCAGCAGCCAGGGGTAGCTGCTCTGGGCCACGAGGAACGCCAGCAGCCCCGCGAAGACGGTGGAGCCGTAGGCAACCGCTGCAGTGACCGCGAGCCATTTGCCGGCGCCCCGCCCCAGCTCGGCGATGGCCGGGGTGACGAGACCCACGATGATGAGGGGGATCAGGAAGCCCAGGAACTGGCTGAAGATACCGTTGAACGTCATGAACACTCGAGCGAGCCACTCGGGCATGACTGCTCCGAGTGCACTGCCGAGGACAATGGCTGCGACAACACGGACGAGCAAGTTCTGGGAGAGAGATCTCAAGCGCATGCTCCATTATCAACGGAACCTGGCCACCGCCCCTGCACCAGGGTCCTCGCGTGGCGCTGCGGTGAAGGGCGTGGACGGGCCCAGGGCATTGTGAGGCGGTCGGTGACCGTTTGTAGAATGCTCAGCAGACCAGTGGACATCGCCCGTCGATGACCTGAACACCAAGGCCTGAGGCCGCAGTAGGAGACACCCCTTGAGCGCATCTGATCAGCACGGTTCCCGCGATCACTCGGATCGTCGGCGGGACGAGGGTGAGCGCGGCGGCTGGCGCGGCCGCGAGGACCGCGGCGGACCACGCGGTGGATGGCGTGGGGGTCCCGCATCCCGCGACGGTGGGGGGCGGGGCGGGCGCGATGGCTACCAGGCCGGCTTCGAGCGGGACGACTACCGGGGGCGCGGCGAGGGCCGAGGCCCTGGGCGCGGTGTCGGCCGCGACGACCGCTATGCAGGGGGACGACCGGAGCGGCGCGATGACCGGGCCCCGGGCGGCCGTGACGACCGCCGCCGTGACGACCGCGGCGACTACCGCCGCGGTGAGCGTGACGGTGCACGCGGTGGCTACCAGGGCCGTGACGACCGAGGAGATCGCCGGTTCGAGGGTCGCCGCGATGATCGCGGTTCGCGGTCCCGGGACGACTACCAGAGCCGTGAGGACCGCGGGAACCGTGGCTTCGGCGGCGACCGGGACGTGCGGCGTCGTGAGAGCGGGGGATCGGAGGGCTACCGCGGACGGAACGATCGGGGCTCCGGTGGGCGTGAGCGCCAGGACCGCGATCGTCGGGACGGCCGGTCCTACGGGTCCGGCAACGATCGGCGCCGCTTCGACGAGCGCGGCGGCGAGGAACGACGAGGCAGTGCCGGTGGGCCGGGACGCGGCAGGGACGGTTACCGGGGAGACTCGGCGGACCGCCGGGGTGACAGGGATGCCCGGCACCGGGACGCCCCCCGCAGTGGTGGCTTCTCCCGGTCGGATGCGCGCGGCGACGGTCGCGGCCGCGCGGACGACCGTGGCGGATACCAGTCCCGCGACCACCGTGGTTCCGCTGCGGGCTCGGGACGGGGGCACCGGGACGACCGCGGAGGCAGCGGCGGCCGCGGGGACCGTTTCGAGGCGCGGCACGACCGGGACGGGCAGGACCGCCACGCCCGTGGGGGCGATCGCCGTGGCGAGTTCGGCTCGTACGACCGCACGGACCGGCGCGGTGTCGACGGCACCCGCCCGCGGTTCGTGGCCCCGGAGATCGATGCGGACGTCACGGGGCGGGAGCTCGACCGCACGATGCACCACGAGCTCAAGGCCCTTGAGCCCAGCAACGCGGAACGAGTGTCCCAGCACCTCGTGATGGCCGCGCGCTACCTCGACGACGATCCCGAGTTCGCGCTGGAGCACGCGAACGCGGCCGTCCGCAAGGCGGGACGCATCGGCGTCGTGCGCGAGGCCGCGGGTGTCGCGGCCTACGCGGCGGGAGACTACGCGCTCGCACTGAAGGAGCTGCGCACCCACCGTCGCATCTCGGGCTCCCAGGAGCACCTCCCCCTCATGGTCGACTGCCAGCGGGCCCTGGGCCGCTCGGACAAGGCCATGGAGGAGGCGACCTCCGACGCCGCGGCGCAGCTGGATGCCGAGGCCAAGGCGGAGCTCGCCATGGTCGTCTCGGGCATCCACGCCGACGCAGGCGACCACGACGCCGCCCTGGCCGCCCTCGAGATCCCGCAGCTCGACAAGAACCGGGGCTTCGTCTACAGCCCCAAGCTCTTCCGTGCCTACGCGGAGGCACTGCGGGCCGTGGGCCGGGACAAGGAGTCGATGGGCTGGGAGCGCCAGGCCATCGTCGCGGAGGCTGCCTTGGGCATGGGCCAGTTCTCCGAGCCCGAGATCGTCGACCTCGGTGACGACCTCGACGAGGAAGAGGCGCGGCGGACCGTGCGCGAGGCCCAACGGCGTCACAGCGCACCGGAGCCGGAAACAGCCGACCGTTCTGAGGTCGGTGGCTCTGAGGAGCGCGGTTCCGGTGACGGGACGTCCTCGGACCACCCGGCGGAGGCTCCGGCGCCCACGGAGCCGGCGGGAGCGTCTGACTCTTCCTCCGAGTCTGCCGAGACCGCTGCGTCTGTCAGGACCGCTGTCTCTGCCGAGACCGCCGAGTCCGCCGGGCCCTCCGGTACGGCCGGGACGGCTGCTGGCGCCGGTGCCCCTGATACGGCTGCGCCCTCCGGCTCCGCAGCGCCGGCTGCACGGCGTGCGTCTGCAGAGACGGACGCGCCTGCCGATCGCGCCGATTCCGCAGCACACGGGGACACCGCCCAGGAGGCGGAGCCTGCTGAGCACGCGGGCGAGGAAACCCCGGAGCACCGTGCAGACTGAGCGGGCTCGAACCGAGGTGGACGAGGGCGCGCCGCTGATCGAGCGGTTCGACGCCCTGCTGTGCGACCTCGACGGTGTGGTCTACGCGGGGCCGCACGCGATCGACGGCGCGCCGGAGGCTCTCGACGAGGTGCGGCGCTCCGGCCGTGCCGTCGTGTACGTCACGAACAATGCCTCCCGGCCACCGAGCGCCGTGGCGGAGCACATCTCCGCTCTCGGGGCTCCCACCAGGGTGGAGCACGTGGTCAGCTCGGCGCAGGCCGCGGCCACTCTGCTCGCGCAGCGGCTGCGGCCCGCCGCCCGGGTGCTGGTCACGGGCTCGAGTGCGCTGGCCGACGAGATCCGTGGCGTCGGTCTGGTGCCGGTGGACTCCCAGACCGACGACCCCGTGGCCGTGGTGCAGGGCTTCGATCCGCACCTGGGCTGGGAGCAGCTCGCTGAGGCCGCGTTCACGCTCGCGGACGAGTCCGTTCTGTGGTGCGCCACCAACACCGACCGCACGATACCCAAGGAGCGCGGCATTGCGCCGGGCAACGGGACCCTGGTGGCGGCCGTGGCCGCGGCTGCAGGTCGGGAACCGCTCGTGGCGGGAAAGCCCGAGGCCCCGATCTTCCAGGAGGCCGCCGACCGCGTGGGCTCCACACGACCGGCGGTGGTCGGGGATCGGCTGGACACCGACATCCTGGGGGCGCACAACGCTCGGATGCGGAGCATCGAGGTGCTCACGGGAGTGGACTCTGCGGCCACCGTGCTGGCCGCGTGCTCGGCGCAGCGGCCCACGTTCCTCCTGGGTTCGCTCCGCGAGCTCTTCGAGCCGTACCCGCGGATCACCGTGGAGCACCGCGGCCCCGGGGTGCGGGCCACGTGCGGGGACGCGGTCGCGGACGTGGAGGGTGACCTCGTGTCCGTGGCGGCGGAGAAGGACCACCTGGACGGCTGGCGCGCGGCCTGCGCCGCGTGGTGGAACGCGCACCCGGATGCCGAGCAGCCCACGGAGCCGCAGCTGCGGTGGAAGGACCCCTCGTGAACCGCGAACCGGATCCCGAGGCCGCAGCGCTCCCACGCGGCTCGTCCGCTCCGAAGGACGCGGCCACGCTGGACGGGACGGCCTCCGGGCCCGAGGCGACGTCCACCCTCGACGTACCCGTTCCCAACGGCTCAGTCCCGGGGCCGACGACGCCGCGCGGCACCTCCACCGACCACGATCGGTCCGCGCCGCAGGATCCGTTCGCGCCGCAGGATCCGTTCGCGCCGCAGGATCCGGCCGCGCGGCAGGAGTCGTCCGTGGGGTACGGGTCCGGACGGGAGGACGTCCCGAGCGACGTCGTCCCCCGGACGGGGTTCGGGCCGGTCGACGCCGTGCTCGCGCGTGAGGCCGGCATCACCCGGATGCCCGTGGCCCACCGGGCTGCGGCGTTCGCCGAACTGCACACGGAGCTGGAGCGGATCCTGGCACAGGATCCGGGGGCCCTGCCCGCCGGGCTGATTCCCTCGGGGGCGCAGCTCTCAGACTCGCAGCTCCCAGGGTCACAGTCCCTGACGTCCCAGTCGCCGGAGCCACCGGCCTCGGTGGCTACAGTTCCCGACAAGGCAGCTGGCCAAAATCGCCCGGCCAGACGCGAGCCACGGTGACCCCGCGACTCGACCGGGTGCTGACGGAGCGCGGACTCGCGCGTTCGCGCACCACTGCTGCGTCGTGGATCAAGGACGGCCGAGTGGCCGTCAACGGTGTCGTGGTCACGAAGCCGGCCACCCCGGTGGGGGAGCAGGACGTGGTGGAGGTCGCGGCATCGGCCGAGGAGGAGTACGTGAGCCGTGCCGGCCACAAGCTGGCGGGTGCGCTGGGGTGCTTCCCGGACGTGGACCCCGCGGGCAGGCGGTGCCTGGACGCCGGAGCCTCCACGGGCGGCTTCACCGACGTCCTGCTGCGCCGGGGTGCCCGCGAAGTGGTCGCCGTGGACGTGGGACACGACCAGCTGGTCCCCGAGCTGCGTGCAGATCCCCGGGTGCTCGTCCACGAAGGGCTCAACGTGCGGTACCTGGAGCCGGAGCAGATCGGCGGCCCGGCGCAGCTCACGGTGTGCGACCTCTCGTTCATCTCCCTCACCCTCGTGGTCGGGGCCCTGGCTCGTGCCACGGAGCCCGGAGGGGACCTGCTGCTCATGGTCAAGCCGCAGTTCGAGGTGGGAGTCCACAACCTGTCCCGCACAGGAGTGGTCACGTCCGAGCAGGCCCGCGAGGACGCGGTGCGGCGCGTCACGGACCGTGCGGGCGACGTCGGGCTGGACGTCCTGGCCACAGCCCCGAGCCCGCTGCCCGGCCAGGACGGCAACGTGGAATTCTTCGTGCGGTGCCGCCGCCCGCGGACCGCCGGCGGCGTCGGAGTGCTCGCGTAGTGTGGAACGCGTCAACGCACGGTGGGAGCCGAACGCAGGAGGATGATCTGCAGCACGTGAGCCGGAAGATCCTGGTGATGACCCACACGGGCCGTCCCGAGGCGAAGGACGCCGCGCGCCAGTCGTGCGCGCAGCTGCACTCCGCGGGGCTGGTCCCCGTGCTCTCACGTCCGGACCTCGAGGCGCTGTGCGCGGACGGGCTGGACATGTCCCCTGTGGAGATCCTCGAGGAGGACGTCGCCCTCAAGGACATCGAGATCGTCATGGTTCTCGGTGGCGACGGCTCGATCCTGCGCGCGGCGGAGCTCGTCCGGGGAGTGGACACCCCGCTGCTGGGCGTGAACCTGGGGCACGTCGGTTTCCTCGCGGAGTCCGAGCGCTCGGGTCTGAACGAGACCGTCGAGGCCATCGTGGACGGGAGGTACACGGTGGAACGCCGCATGGCGCTGGACGTCACCGTGTGGGAGCACCGGCGCAAGGTCCTGCACACGTGGGCGCTGAACGAGGCCTCCGTGGAGAAGGGTGACCGCGAGAAGATGATCGAGGTGGTCACCGAGGTGGACCGCCGCCCGCTGTCCACCTTCGGGTGCGACGGCGTGGTCATGGCAACCCCCACAGGATCCACCGCCTATGCGTTCTCCGCGGGTGGGCCCGTGGTGTGGCCGGAGGTCGAGGCCCTGCTCATGGTGCCGCTGTCCGCCCACGCGCTGTTCTCCCGTCCACTGGTGATCTCCCCGCGCTCCATGCTGGCCGTGGAGGTCCTCACCCGAACGGACGCCCGCGGCGTGCTGTGGTGCGACGGCCGGCGCACCGTGGACCTGCCGCCCGGGTCCAGGATCGAGGTGCGGCGCTCCGAGAAGTCCGTGAACCTCGCGCGCATGCACGCCACGCCCTTCTCCGAACGGCTCGTCAAGAAGTTCGAACTGCCGATTGCCGGGTGGCGCGGCCCCCGGCCCGGTGAGCAGGTGGAGTCCATGACCACCGCGCTGCCCATGGTCCAGCCCACCACGGTGGTGGCGCAGGACCTCTCCCAGCCCAAGCTCAGCGTGGGGCGGGAGATCCCGCACCACGGACCACTGGGACGTGGCGGGACCTGCACCCCGGACGCCGATGACCTGAACGGAACCAGCGGATCATGATCGAGGAAATCCACATCCACGACCTCGGCGTCATCACCGACGCCGTCCTGCCCCTGGGCCCGGGTCTCTCGATCCTCTCGGGCGAGACCGGGGCCGGAAAGACCATGGTGGTCACGGCCCTCGGCATGCTCCTGGGCAACCGCGCGGACGCCGGCGCGGTGCGCTCGGGCAGCTCCAAGGCGCTCGCGGAGGCCACCGTGCGCGTGCCGGTGGACCACGCGGCGGTCGGGCTCGTGGAGGAGTCGGGCGGCACCGTGGACCGCGAGGAGGTCGGGGGCGGCGACGAAGCGCTCATCCTGATCTCACGCACCGTCTCTGCGGAGGGGCGCAGCCGCGCCCACGTTGGAGGACGGTCGGCACCCGTGGGAACGCTCGCTGCGGTGGGGGAGTCCCTCGTGGCCGTGCACGGGCAGTCGGACCAGCTGCGGCTGAAGTCCGCCGGGGCGCAGCGCACGGCCCTGGACGACTACGCGGGGCAGCCGGTCGCGGCCGAGCTCGCCGTGTACCGGGAGGAGCTCGCCCGCTACCGCAGCGTCGTCGCCACCCTGCGGGCCGCCAAGGAGAACTCCCGCGAACGCGCGCTGCAGGCGCAGAGTCTCACCACAGCCCTCGCGGAAATCGACGCGGTGGAGCCCGTCCCGGGCGAGGACACGCAGCTGGACGCCGAGAGCGAGAAGCTCACCAACCTGGAGTCCCTGCGCACCGCGGCCACCACCGCGCACGCGGCCCTCAGCGGTTCCGAGGCCGACGACGCCCCGGAGGCCAACGCCGTGGCCCTGCTGTCCCACGCCCAGCAGGCCCTCGAGCTGGAGTCCGACGCGGACCCGGACCTCGCGGCGCTCGCAGCCCGTGTGCGCGAGCTGACCGTGGTGGCCGCCGACGTGGCCGCGGACCTCTCCGGCTACGCAAGCGGTCTGGACGAGGACGGCCCGGCGCGCCTCGCGGAGGTCGAGGCCCGCCGCAGCGCGCTGCGCGCTCTGACCAAGAAGTACGGTGCCACGATCGACGAGGTGCTGAGCTGGGCGGACGAGGCGCGCACCCAGCTGGACGAGCTCGTGGTGGACCCCCAGCGCGAGGAGCAGCTGCGGGCCGAGGGGGAGAAGCTGCACGCGTCCCTCGAGAAGCACGCCGCCACCCTGCTGACGCTGCGGCGCGCGGCCGCGGAGAAGCTGGCGGCCGCCGTGAGTGCGGAGCTCACGGCACTGGCCATGCCCAACGCATCTCTCGTGGTGGCGGTGGAGCCCTCGGAGCGCTTCACGGATGACGGCCGGGACACCGTCGAGTTCATGCTCGCCCCGCACGCCCAGGCCACCCCGCGTCCGCTCGGCAAGGGCGCCTCGGGCGGTGAGCTCTCCCGCATCATGCTGGCGCTGGAGGTGGTGCTCTCCGAGGTGGATCCCGTGCCCACGTTCGTCTTCGACGAAGTGGATTCCGGGGTGGGCGGCAAGGCGGCCGTGGAGATCGGACGCCGGCTCAAGATGCTCGCCCGCAACGTGCAGGTCCTGGTGGTCACCCACCTGCCCCAGGTGGCGGCCTTCGCGGACCAGCACATCCTCGTGACCAAGTCCTCGGACTCGAGCGTCTCGGACGTGAAGGTCCTCACCGAGGAGGAACGGGTGGTCGAGCTGGCGCGGATGCTCGCCGGGCACGAGGACTCGGACGCCGCCCGCGAGCACGCCCGTGAACTCCTGCGGGACGCCACCGCATGACCGCAGACCCCCGTACCCCGCACACGACACGAATGGTAGGCTCGAATCCCGTGGTTGATGCTCAGGACGCCGCCCGCGAGGCAGGCACAGAAAAGAACAACGGCAAGGTGACCCGGCAGATCTTCGTCACGGGTGGTGTGGCCTCGTCCCTCGGCAAGGGGCTCACCGCATCTTCGCTCGGCATGCTCCTGCGAGCACGCGGGCTGTCCGTGACCATGCAGAAGCTGGATCCCTATCTGAACGTGGATCCGGGCACCATGAACCCGTTCCAGCACGGCGAGGTCTTCGTGACCGACGACGGCGCGGAGACGGACCTGGACATCGGGCACTACGAACGCTTCCTGGACGAGAACCTGGACGCCTCCGCCAACGTGACCACCGGGCAGGTGTACTCCACGGTGATCGCCAAGGAGCGCCGCGGCGAGTACCTCGGGGACACGGTGCAGGTGATTCCCCACATCACGGACGAGCTCAAGCGCCGCATGCGCCGCCGCGCCGAGGACGAGAACGCCCCGGACATCATCATCACCGAGATCGGCGGCACGGTGGGCGACATCGAGTCCCAGCCGTTCATCGAGGCTGCCCGCCAGGTGCGCCAGGACGTGGGGCGGCGCAACGTGTTCTACCTGCACGTGTCCCTGATCCCGTTCATCGGCCCGTCCGGCGAGCTCAAGACCAAGCCCACCCAGCACTCCGTGGCCACGCTGCGCGGTCTCGGCATCCAGCCGGACGCCCTCGTGCTGCGCTGCGACCGGGACGTCCCGGACGCCATGCTGCGCAAGATCGGCAGCGCGTGCGACGTGGACCTGGACGCCGTGATCTCCTGCGCAGACGCACCGAGCATCTACGACATCCCCAACACCCTGCACACCCAGGGCCTGGACACGTACATCCTCGACTACCTGGGTCTGGACTACCAGGACGCGGACCTGCGGCAGTGGTCGCGTCTGCTCACCGCGGTGCACGAGCCCGAGCACCAGGTCACGGTGGCCCTCGTGGGCAAGTACATCGACCTCCCGGACGCGTACCTCTCGGTCTCCGAGGCCCTGCGCGCGGGCGGGTTCGCCAACAACGCCAAGGTCAACCTCAATTGGGTGGCCTCGGACCTGTGCGACACCCCCGAGGGGGCGCAGCGCGAACTCGGCGACGTGGACGCCATCTGCGTGCCCGGAGGCTTCGGCATCCGTGGCCTGGAGGGCAAGCTGGGCGCGCTGACGTGGGCGCGTCAGCACAAGGTTCCCACCCTGGGGCTGTGCCTGGGCCTGCAGTGCATGGTCATCGAGTACGCGCGCAACGAGGTGGGGCTGCCCAACGCGTCCTCCACCGAGTTCGACCCCGAGACCGACACCCCCGTAATCGCGACCATGGAGGAGCAGAAGCAGTTCGTCGAGGGCGCGGGTGATCTGGGCGGCACCATGCGTCTGGGCCTGTACCCCGCCGCACTCGCCGAGGGCTCCGTGGTGGCCGAGACCTATGGCACCACCGAGGTCTCCGAGCGCCACCGCCACCGCTACGAGGTCAACAACGCGTACCGCGACGCCCTGGCCGAGGCCGGGCTGCGGATCTCGGGCACCTCGCCGGAGGGCACTCTCGTGGAGTTCGTGGAGCTGCCCCGCGAGGAGCACCCGTACTACGTGGCCACCCAGGCGCACCCCGAGCTCGCGTCGCGTCCCACGCGCCCCCACCCGCTCTTCGACGGTCTGGTCCGGGCCGCCCTGGAGCGGCGCGGCGTGCAGGCGCACGCCTGATCCGCAGCTCTTCTGACACGGGCCCCGACGACGCACCACCGGTTGTCGGGGCCCGTTCGTCACCCCGTGCTCGTCCCTGGAGGACGCGATCCGGGCGTATGCACCCGGCGCCGTGACTGCTCGGCGACCACCACGGTCCCGCACATCCCGCCGCCAGTGACGGGCCACCGACCACCGAACGGAGACACCATGGACTTCACCGACATCACCTCTGAGCAGTTGCACGACACCCCCGACCCCCACGCGGCGGAGTCCTCGGAGACCGTGTTCGACGGCGCGATCTGGGACGTGTGCCGGGAGACGTTTCGCATGGCGGGCCAGGAGAACGCGCTCACCCGAGAGTTCATCACCCACCCCGGGGCGGTCTCGATCGTGGCCCTCGACGAGCGCGACCGGGTGCTGCTGATCAACCAGTACCGTCACCCGGTGCGGCTGCGCATGTGGGAGATCCCCGCCGGCCTCCTGGACATCTCGGGCGAGCCCGCCCTGGACGCGGCCCAGCGTGAACTGGGGGAGGAGGCGGACCTGCGCGCCGAGCAGTGGGACACGCTCGTGGACTTCGACAACTCCCCGGGTTCCTCGGCCGAGGCCAACCGGATCTTCCTGGCGCGGGGGCTCAGCGAGGTCCCGGCGGCCCAGCGGTTCACGCGGGAGGGCGAGGAAGCGGAGATCGTCGCCGGCTTCGCGGATCTCGACGACGCCGTGGCCGCCGTGCTGGACGGCCGCCTCACGTCCCCGGCCGCTGCACTGGGCGTCCTGGCCGCGCACATTGCCCGCGCCCGCGACTGGAGCACTCTGCGGGCTCCGGACGCGCCGTGGTCGGCCCGCCCTCAGCACGCCGGGTGAACGACCACCAGCGGCTGAGTGCGGAGAACCCACGCCGGGGTCTCAACGCGGCGGAGGCGGGGTCCCCGGACAGGTTGCCGCGGCGGAGCGGGACGCCGGATGCCTCCCCGCGGGTCGCCCGGAACGGGGAGGCCGCGCAGCCGGAGACCGGTCCCGACACGGAGCCGCTTCCCGTGGTGGTGCAGGAGCCCGCCAGACGGGAGCCAGCGGCGTCGGCCTCGGAGCAGGAGCCCGCGGTGGAACTGGTGCGGGCCGTGGGGCGCTACCTGGACCACCTGGTGGTGGAGCGCGGACTGGCACAGAACACGGTGACCGCCTACCGGCGTGACCTGAGTCGCTACCTGGCCCACCTCACTCGGACCGCGCCGGACGTGCGCGTGCCGCGGGACATCACCACCGACCACGTGCGGGCGTTCATCCGTGTGCTGCGGGAGGGGGACGACGAGCACCCGCCCCTCTCGGCGCGCAGCAGCGCCCGGGTGCTCGCCGCGGTGCGCGGGGCCCACGCGTTCTGGGCCACCGAGTCGACCGTGGACGCGGACGTGGCCTCGCGGGTCAGCCCCCCGCCGCCACCCCAGCGGCTGCCGAAGGCGATCGGGGCCACCGAGGTGGAGAACCTGCTGGCGGCCCCCGATCCCGAGACGCCCGCGGGACTGCGCGCCCGCGCGTTCCTCGAGCTGCTCTACGCCACCGGTGCGCGCATCTCGGAGGCTGTGGCCCTGGACGTGGACGACCTCGCGGGCCTGCACGACGAGGATCTCGCGCTGATCCGGCTCGTGGGCAAGGGGGACAAGCACCGGCTGGTGCCCGTGGGCTCGTACGCCGTGACCGCGCTGGACCGCTACCTGGTGCGCGCACGCCCCGAGCTGGCGCGCCGCGGCAGGGGAACTCCCGCCGTGTTCCTCAACGCCCGGGGCTCACGGATCTCACGGCAGACCGCCTGGACCATGGTCAAGGACGCCGCGCGCACCATCCACCTGGAGGACAGGATCACGCCCCACACGCTGCGGCACTCCTTTGCCACCCACCTGCTCGAGGGCGGCGCGGACCTGCGCGTGGTGCAGGAGCTGCTGGGGCACGCATCCCTGGCCACCACGCAGATCTACACGAGGGTGTCCGTGGAGTCCCTGCGCGAGGTGTACGCCACGTCCCACCCGCGGGCCCGTTGAGCCGGACCCGCCCACCGGGCGGGGCGTCGCTCGAGCGCGGACCACCGGGGTGGTCACCGCCTCAGATCTCGCATGGGCCAGAGTCCCGGGCCCGAGCCGGCGCATCTGGCCCGAGCCGACGCATCTGGCCCGAGCCGACGCGCGGGCCCGAGCCGGCGGGCTGGACCGGGACTGGGCGGGATCCCGGCGCGGATGTGCTCGCCCGCACGTCTCAGCGGCCCGCCAGGTGGTCGGACCGACGGGTTCGGGCCGCCGAGTGCTCCACCACCTCCGGCCGTTCACCCTGCCGTCACGGACCCGGTCTACCCTGGGAGGGATGAAACCGTTCACGCGCCTGCCCTCCGCCCTTCTGGCCGTTCCGCTCGCCGCGACCCTGCTCTCGGCCGGAACGACTCCCGCCTCCGCCGTGACGGGCATCGAGGCCGAGTACGACGGCCTGCCGCAGGCCCAGGACTGGCTCGGCGAGCCCACGTCCGAGGAGTCGTGCGAGCTCCGGGACAAGGGGTGCTACCGCGAGTACGACAAGGGCGCCATCTACTGGTCGCCCGACACGGGCGCGCGGGCGCAGCGCGGAGCGATCTACGCCCGGTGGCGGGCCGAGGGATCCGAGCACGGGCCGCTCAGCTACCCGGTGAGCCGGGAAACCTGTTCCGACGGGACGTGCGAGGTGCGCTACCAGCGCGGGAGCATCACGTGGACCGAGGCGGACGGCACCACCGTGCACCGGGACGTGGACGAGGCAGCCAGCGCGGGCGTCGTCGTCAACAAGCAGCGGGCGCTGTCCCCGCAGGACTACGCGCCCGCTCCGCTGCGGGACGTGGGCGGGGGCGTGCAGCTGCGCGACGACGCCGCGGCCGCGTACGAGCGGATGTCACGCGCTGCGGCGGAGCAGGGGGTGGAGCTCACAGCCGTGAGCGGGTACCGGGACTACGCCACGCAGGTGGGACTGTACGAGCAGTACACCTCGACGTACGGACGGGAGACCGCCGACTCGATCTCCGCGCGCCCCGGGCACTCGGAGCACCAGACCGGTCTGGCCATCGACGTGGGCGCGCCGGACGGTTCGTGCGCCCTGCTCGCGTGCTTCGAGGACACCCCTCAGGGCCGCTGGGTGGCCGATCACGCGCACGAGCACGGGTTCGTGGTGCGGTACCCGGACGGGCGCACGGGCACCACCGGCTACGCCTACGAGCCGTGGCACCTGCGCTACGTGGGCGAGGACACCGCCACGAGCGTGAAGAACAGCGGGAAACCCGACCTGGAGTCCTACCTGGGCCTGCCCGGCGCTCCCAGCTACTGACCCCTCCCGCAGTGGCCACCGAGACGGCCGCGCACTGCGGCCCGGGACCGCACCGGGCACGAGCCACGTGCGGTGGACACGCGACGAGCGGTGGACGAGCCACGGGTGGTGAACGAGTGATGTGCGGTCAACCCGCGATGTGCGGTGAGCGAGTGCGGGGCCCGCGCCCGGGGAGGACGGCACTGTAGACAAGGCGACCCGTGGCCCATCAGAGGGGCCACGGGTCGTCTGCGTGGTGCTGCTCACGAGCGGCGGTGCACCGGACCGGGGGCCCCGCGGGCGTTCCGGTCCGGTGGCGTGCTCAGCTGAGGTGCCGCTCGTCCGGGCCGTTGTAGTCCGAGAGCGGGCGGATCAGGGAGTTGTTCGCGCGCTGCTCCATGATGTGGGCCGTCCAGCCCGCGATTCGCGCGCACACGAAGATGGGCGTGAACGTGGGGATGTCGAAGCCCATGAGCCAGTACGTGGGGCCGGCGGGGTAGTCCAGGTTGGGCTTGATGGACTTGGCCTCGTCCATGGACTTGGCCAGGCCGTTGTAGAGCCCCAGGATCTCCTGGCGGTCGTAGTGCTCCAGCATGCGGAACAGGGCGTCCTGCATGGTGGGCACGCGGGAGTCACCGTGCTTGTACACGCGGTGCCCGAAGCCCATGACCTTCTTCTTCTCGGCCAGCGCCTGGTCCATCCACTCCTTGGCGCGCTTCTCGGCCTCCTCGGCGGTCTCCTCCTTGCGGATCCCGAGCTCCTCGAAGGTGTGCATCACGGCCTCGTTGGCGCCGCCGTGCAGCGGTCCCTTGAGGGCGCCGATCGCACCGGTGACCGCGGAGTGCAGGTCCGACAGCGTGGAGGTGATCACGCGCGCCGTGAAGGTGGACGCGTTGAAGGAATGCTCCGCGTACAGGATGATCGACACGCGGAACGCGTCCACCACCTCGGGGGCAGCTTCCTCGCCGAAGGCCATCCACAGGAAGTTCTGCGCGTAGTCCAGGTCCTCGCGGGGCTCCACGACCTCCTGGCCGTGACGGCGGCGCTGGTCGTAGCAGACCACGGCGGGCATGACCGCGAAGAGCTCCTGGGCCTTGCGCAGCTCGGCCTCGGGGGAGTTGTCCTCCGCCAGGGGGTGCTGGGCGCCGATCACGGACGCGGCGGTGCGGCACACGTCCATGGGGTGGCACGTGGTGGGCAGCTCGTCGATCACGCGCTTGAGCTCGGGGGTCAGGGCGCGGTTCTCGCGCTCGAGGGTGCGGAAGGCCTCGAGCTCCTCCGCGGACGGCAGCTCGCCGTTCCACAGCAGCAGGGCCACCTCCTCCGCGGAGCACTTCTCGGCGAGCTCCTGCACGGGGTAGCCCCGGTAGAGCAGGGAGTTGGTCTCGGCGTTGACCTTGGACACGGCGGTGGCGTCCGCCACCACACCGGCGAGTCCCTTGCGGATTTCGGTATCGGCCACGGTTGATCTCCTTCGACAGCTGTGGACTAAGAACGTGTGATGGTTCCCACCCCACCAGAGTAGGCGGGGTGGGAACGGGGAGTCAGGAGTTCGGGGTGCCCGGCACCTCGAAGTTGAAGACCCCGGAGTCGAACTGGTTGTACCCGGTGTAGTCCACCAGCTCGTAGAGCCGCTTGCGCGTGAGCATGTTCTCCACCTGCGCCTGCTGGGTGCCGTCCTCTCGGATGGTGGTGAGCAGACGTTCGATGGCACCCATGGCCTGGCGCTCCAGGGACACGGGGTAGATGATCATCGACACCCCCGCGTCCTGCAGCTGCTGCCTGGTGAACAGCTCGGACTTCCCGAACTCGGTCATGTTCGCGAGGATCGGGACGTCAAGCGCCTCGGCCATGCGCTCGAACTCCGAGAGGTCCGCCATGGCCTCGGGGAAGATCACGTCCGCCCCGGCCTCGGCGAGCGCCTGGGCACGCTCCACGGCGGCGTCGAAACCGTCCACGCCGCGAATGTCGGTGCGTGCCATCACCACGAAGTTCGGGTCCCGGCGGGCCTCCACGGCGGCGCGGATGCGCTTGACGGCGGTGGCGGTGTCCACCACGTTCTTGCCGTCCAGGTGGCCGCAGCGCTTGGGGTTGAACTGGTCCTCGATGTGGCACCCGGCCAGCCCGGCGTCCTCGAGCTCCTGCACGGTGCGCGCCACGTTCATGGGCTCGCCGAAACCGGTGTCGGCGTCCACGAGGCACGGCAGGTCCGTGCCGCGGGCGATCTGACCGGCGCGGGTGGCGACCTCGGTGAGCGTGGTCAGCCCGATGTCCGGCAGCCCGAGCTCGTTGGCCAGCACGCCGCCGGAGATGTAGACGCCCTCGAAGCCCTGCTCCTGGATGAGCTTGGTGGACAGCGGGGTGAAGGCGCCCGGGAACTGGGCGATCTCCGGTGCGGCGAGCAGCTCGCGGAAGCGCTCACGCTTCTGGGCGGGGGTCACGGTGGTGTACAGCATGATCAGAAGATTCCCTTCGGCGACTTCTCCAGCTCCACTGCGGCGGCGATGTTGAGCTGCCCCAGCTCCCCGGCCTTGAGCTCGGGCAGGCGCTGGACGGTGTCCAGGAAGCGCTCGATCTCCTCGGGGGCCACGAGACCCTCGGCCAGGGTGCGGAACTTGGTGATGTACTGCTCGCGGGCGAACGGCCGCGCACCGAGCGGGTGGGCGTCCGCCACGGCGATCTGGTCCGTGACCACGGAGCCGTCCTTCATGGTGATCTCCACTGAGCCGCCGAACGCCTTCTCCGAGATGTCCAGGGAGTGGTAGCGGCGGGTCCACTCGGGATCCTCCTCCGTGGTGACCTTGTGCCACAGCTCCACAGTGTCCGGGCGGCCGGCGCGCTCCGGTGCGTAGGAGTCCACGTGGTGCCACGCGCCGTCCTGCAGGGCGACCGTGAAGATGTAGGGGATGGAGTGGTCCAGGGTCTCGCGCGAGGCCGTGGGGTCGTACTTCTGGGGGTCGTTGGCCCCGGAGCCGATCACGTAGTGGGTGTGGTGGGAGGTCCTGATGAGCACCGACTCCACATTGGCGGGGTCGGTGACCTCGGGGTGCTCGCGGTGCAGCTTGCGGGCCAGGTCGATCCACGCCTGCGCCTGGTACTCCGCGGAGTGCTCCTTGGTGTACGTGTCCAGGATGGCGCGCTTGGCCTCGCCCGGGGCGGGCAGGGGCACCTCGTAGCTGGCCTTCGGGCCGGAGAGCAGCCACGCGATCACGCCGTCCTCACCCTCGTAGATGGGGGTGGGGGAGGTCTGTCCGCGCATCGCACGGTCCACGGCCTCCACGGCCATCTTCCCGGCGAACGCGGGGGCGTGGGCCTTCCACGTGGAGATCTCGCCCTTGCGGGACTGGCGGGTCTGCGTGGTGGTGTGCAGCGCCTGGCCGATGGCCTGGAAGATCGTCTCGGTGTCCAGGCCCAGCAGGGTGCCGATGCCCGCGGAGGCGGACGGGCCGATGTGCGCGATGTGGTCGATCTTGTGCTCGTGCAGGCAGATGCCCTTCACGAGGTCCACCTGGACCTCGTAGCCCGTGGCGATGCCGCGGATCAGGTCCTCGCCGGTGCTGCCCACGTGCTGCGCCACGGCGAGGATCGGCGGGATGTTGTCACCGGGGTGGGAGTACTCCGCGGAGAGGAAGGTGTCGTGGTAGTCCAGCTCGCGCACGGCCACGCCGTTGGCCCACGCGGCCCACTCGGGGGACACGGCGGCGTCGTCCTCCGGGGCGCCGTAGAGCAGGGAGCCCTGGCCGGAGAACCCGGCGTTCGGCACCACCTTGTGGCACAGCGCCTGGGAGCGCGCGGAGACGATCGGGCCGCGGTTCAGGGAGGCGATGGCCACGGAGGCGTTGTCGATGATCCGGTTGATCACCATGTCCACCACCTCGGGCTCCACGGCCACGGGGTCGGTGGCCACGGAGGCGAGCTTGTGGGCCAGCTGCTCCTCGCGGGGCAGCTCTTCCTTGGAGGAGTACGTGCGCACGGTGTGTGTGACGGTCACGGGTGTTCCTTTCGGTGCGTGGTGCGTGGTTTTCGACGTGGTCGTGGTGCCGCTGGGCGGCCGCTCAGGAGGCCACCGGGACGGCGGCGAGCTCGGGGGTGCGCAGGGCGTTGCCGAGCGCGTTCTTGAGGTGGACGCGGGTGGTGGCCACGGCCAGGGCGGCGTCGCCCTCCGCGATCGCGCGGGCGATGGCCTCGTGCTCCGCGGCGGCGACGGCCAGACGGCGCGGGTTGGACGTGGACAGCCGGCGGACCCGCGCGAGGTGCAGCCGCACGTTGGCCAGCGCCTGCTGCAGGTAGGGGTTCTGCGCGGCGGCGTCGATCTCTGCGTCCATGCGGTCCACGAGCTCGTAGTACGCGACGTGGTCCGGATCGCCGGTGAGCGTCTCCGCGATGTGCGAGAGCTGCTCCGCGAGCTCCCGGAAGGTCTCGCGGTCGCCGCGCTCGGCGGCCAGCTCCGCGGCCCGGCAGTCCAGGGTGTCCCGCAGCTCGTACAGCGCGCGGACGTCCTCGGAGGAGATCGCGCTGACGACGACGCCGCGGCCGTTGTGCGGCTCGGTGAGCCCGTCCGCGGTGAGCCGGGACAGGGCCTCGCGCACCGGAGTGCGGGAGATCCCGAGCCGCTCGGAGAGATCCACCTCCCCGAGCACCTGCCCGGGGGTCAGGCGCCAGGACACGATGTCAGCGCGCAGCTCGCGGTACGCGCGCTCTCCAGCTCGCATGGCTCCTCCTGACGTGGTGGTGACCCCATTGTATACACCCAGGGCGCTTGATCCAATCAATCCGCGGAATTACTGGGTTATCGCAGGTCTCGTGTATACACAACCCTTGCCGGGTGTGATGCAGGGCACTAGCATGAAGGTACGCCGATGCCCGCCCCAGCACCACGTCCGGAGGACGCCATGTTGCAGCCCACCTACGAATCCGTCTACCGCGCGAGCGTGGATAATCCCGAGCGGTTCTGGCTGGACGCCGCCGACGCCGTGGAGTGGATCACCCCGCCCGCCCGAGCCCTGGACGACTCCGCGGCCCCCCTCTACCGCTGGTTCCCAGACGGGGAGCTGAACACGTGCGTCAACGCGGTGGACCGCCACGTGGCCGCGGGCCACGGGGAGCGCACGGCCCTGATCTACGACTCCGCGGTCCTCGGGGTGCAGGAGCACCTCACGTACGCCCAGCTGCAGGAGAAGGTCGCCCTCTTCGCCGGCGCGCTCGCGGCCCAGGGTGTCACCAAGGGTGACCGGGTGCTGCTCTACATGCCCATGATCGCCGAGTCGGTCGTGGCCATGCTGGCGTGCGCCCGGCTGGGGGCGGTGCACTCCGTGGTCTTCGGAGGCTTTGCACCCCGTGAGCTCGCCAGCCGCATCGACGACTCCCAGCCGGTGGCCATCGTCACGGCGTCCGGAGGCGTGGAGCCCAAGCGTCGCATCGAGTACCTGCCCGCGATCGAGGAGGCCCTGCAGATCAGCGAGCACGCGCCGTCGGCGGTGCTGGTCCACGAACGGGACGGCTTCACCACCACGGTGGCCGAGGCCCGGGAGCGCTCGCAGGAGGCTGGCGGGCCCGCGTGGCTGTCCTGGACCGAGGCGCAGGACGGCGTCGAGCCGGCCGAGCCGGTGACCGTGGCGGCCACCGATCCGCTGTACATCCTCTACACGTCCGGGACCACCGGAAAGCCCAAGGGCGTGGTCCGCGACAACGGCGGCCACGCCGTGGCGCTGAGCTGGTCCATGGCCAACATCTACGACGTCTCCGCCGGTGACGTGATGTGGACCGCCTCGGACGTGGGCTGGGTGGTGGGCCACTCGTACATCGTGTACGCGCCGCTGCTCGCGGGGGCCACCACGGTGGTCTACGAGGGCAAGCCCGTGGGCACCCCGGACGCCGGGGCGTTCTGGCAGCGGGTGGAGGAGCACGGGGTCAAGGTGCTGTTCACCGCCCCCACCGCGCTGCGCGCGATCCGCAAGGCGGACCCCGAGGGGGACTTCGTCAGGAAGCACGACATCTCCTCCCTGCAGGCCCTGTTCGTGGCGGGGGAGCGGCTGGACCCGGAGACCTACACGTGGGCCTCCACCGTGCTGGGCGTTCCCGTGGTGGACCACTGGTGGCAGACCGAGACCGGGTGGGCCATCTGCTCCAACCCGTTCGGCATCGAGAAGCTGCCCATTGTGGCGGGATCCCCAACGGTGCCCGTGCCAGGGTTCCACGTGGAGATCCTCGACCCCATCGGGGAGCCCCTGGGCCCCGGCGAGGAGGGCAACATCGCGCTGCGGCTGCCGCTGCCTCCGGGCACCCTCAGCACACTGTGGGGCAACGACGAGCGCTTCGTCTCCTCCTACCTCTCGGCCTTCCCCGGGTACTACGCCACGGGGGACTCCGGGTACATCGACGAGAACGGGTACGTGTTCGTGATGGGACGAACCGACGACGTCATCAACGTCTCGGGCCACCGGCTCTCCACAGGGCAGATGGAGCAGATCGTGGCCACCCACCCGGACGTCGCCGAATGCGCCGTGATCGGTGTGAACGACCCTCTCAAGGGCCAGCGGCCTTCCGGGTACGTGGTGCTCAAGACCGGTGCGGAGATCACCCAGGAGCGGCTGGCCGAGGAGCTCGTGACCATGGTGCGCTCGCAGATCGGCCCCGTGGCTGACTTCAAGGACGTGGCCGTCGTCGAGGCCCTGCCGAAGACCCGCTCGGGCAAGATCCTGCGCAAGACCATGCGCCAGATGGCCGACGGCGAGCAGTACACGGTGCCCTCCACGATCGAGGACCACTCCGTGCTGGAGGCGCTGCAGTCGGTGCTGGCGCCCAAGGGCTGAGGTGTCGCGGAGCCCCGGACGGGTGGTGATGTGTTTCATTCGGCGGCTGCTGTCCGGCACCGCACCCGCCTGGCACGGCACCCGTCCCAGGCGGGTGCGGCTCGGCGTCCGCCCCGTGCCATGGCGGTCGCGTCCCACGTGGGCGGTAGGGTAGGACGTCGAGACCCGTACTCCACGCCCAGGAAGGAAGGCCGTCGCCCGTGAGCAACGCCAGTGATGAGAGGCCCCAGCAGAGCCAGGCTGCGGCGTCGGACGCCGTAGGCCCCACCGGTCGGCCGCTGCGGACCTTCCCGGATCCGCCCGAGCTGTCCACGCACGGCCCCGCGCGCATCATCGCCATGGTGAACCAGAAGGGCGGGGTGGGCAAGACCACCTCCACCATCAACCTGGGCGCCGCGCTCGCGGAGCTGGGCCGCAAGGTCCTGCTGGTGGACTTCGACCCGCAGGGCGCGCTGTCCGCCGGTTTCGGCTCCAACCCCCACGAGCTGGACCTCACCGTCTACAACGTGATGATGGACCGCTCCGTGGACGTGTGGGACGTGGTGCAGCAGACCCACGTGGAGAACGTGGACCTGCTGCCCGCCAACATCGACCTCTCGGCGGCCGAGGTGCAGCTGGTCAACGAGGTGGCGCGCGAGCAGGTGCTCGCCTCCGCGCTGCGCAAGGTCGAGGACCACTACGACGTGATCCTCATCGACTGCCAGCCCTCCCTGGGCCTGCTCACCGTCAACGCGCTCACCGCCTCGCACGGGGTGATCATCCCGCTGATCTGCGAGTTCTTCGCCCTGCGCGCGGTCGCCCTGCTGGTGGACTCCATCTCCAAGGTGCAGGACCGCATCAACCCCAAGCTGCAGATCGACGGCGTCCTGGCCACCATGTTCGACTCCCGCACCCTGCACTCCCGTGAGGTCATCGCCCGGATCGTTGACGCGTTCGGGGACAAGGTCTTCGACACCGTCATCAAGCGCACCGTGAAGTTCCCGGACGCCACCGTGGCCGCGGAACCCATCCTCGCCTTCGCCAGCAACCACCCCGGCGCGGAGTCCTACCGCCAGCTCGCCCGCGAGCTCATCTCGCGCGGCGGCGCGCCGTGATCCACGCACGACGACGCCGCCCCGGCGCGTGAGCGGCGTCGTCGCCGTCCCTGCCGAGGCGCCGGGGGAGTCCCACGGCGGCTTCACCGTGGCCCTGGAGAACTTTCAGGGCCCGTTCGACGTGCTGCTGTCGCTGATCGCGAAGCACGAGCTGGACATCACCCAGGTATCCCTGTCGGTGGTCACGGACGAGTTCATCCAGTACGTGCGCGCCCTGCAGGAGGACGCCTCGCCCAAGGCCCTGGACGAGGCCAGCGAGTTCCTGGTGGTCGCGGCCACCCTGCTGGACCTGAAGGCCGCCCGGCTGCTGCCGCGCGGCGACGTCGAGGACGAGTACGACGTGGAGCTGCTCGAGGCCAGGGACCTGCTGTTCGCCCGGCTGCTGCAGTACAAGGCGTTCAAGGAGGTGGCCGGGCAGCTCAACGTCCGCTTCGCCGCCGAGTCCGTGCGGATCGCCCGCCAGGTGGACCTGGACCCCGCGATCACCACGGCCCTGCCCCCGCTCACGTGGACGCTGACCCCCGAGCAGCTCGCGCACCTCGCAGTGACGGCGCTGGACCCGGAGCGCCACGTGCCCGAGGAGGTGGACGTGGCGCACCTGCACGGCGCGCAGGTGCGGGTGGCGGACGAGGCCGAGGTGCTCGCGGACATCCTACGGGACGGGGAGGACCACACGTTCCACTCCCTGGTGGCGGACGCGGAGTCCACGCTGGTGGTGGTGGTCCGGTTCCTTGCGCTGCTGGAGATGTACCGGGACCGCGTGGTCAGGCTTCACCAGGAGGACGTCCTGGGAGCGCTGCTCGTGCGCTGGGACGGCCCGGAGCAGTGGTCCGCCGCATCGCTCAGCAGCGCGTACACGGGCGCCGAGCCGGAGACGGCCCCGAGCGCAGACGGCGAAAACCTGGGAGAATGAGTCCCGCACAGGATCGGTGTGAACCGTACCGAAGGAGATGATGATCGCGTGGCGGAGCAGACACCCCCCACGGCCCCCGCGGCGGAGACGTACCGCGCCGGGCCACCCACCACCCCGGCGGCCCCGGAACGCACGAGCGCACCGTCGTCGGCGGAGGCGGCGCCCATGACCGCCGAGTGGCATCCCGCCGGCATGGCACGCGACCAGCTGCTCTCCGCGCTGGAGGCGGTGCTCATGGTCGCGGCGGCCCCGGTGAGCCTGGCGGAGTTCTCCCGGGTCACGGGTGAGCCCGAGCACCGGGTGCGCAGCGCACTGGAGCACCTCAAGGCCGAGTACGACGGCGTGACCGGAAACACCTCCGCCTCCGCCCAGCCGGGTGCCCTGGCCGGATATGATAAACGGTCGGCCTCCGAATCGTTGGACGGGGTGGAGCACCACGACGGCGCTCCCTCGCCGTCCAGCGCACCCGCACCTCGCGTGCGCGGGTTCGAGCTGCGTGACGTGGCCGGGGGCTGGCGGATCTACGCGCGCAGCGACCACGCCCAGCTGGTCACGGACTTCGTGGTGGAGGGCAGCAGCTCGCGGCTCTCCCAGGCCGCGCTGGAGACGCTGGCCGTGGTGGCCTACCTGCAGCCCGTGTCCCGCTCGCGGGTCTCCGCGATCCGTGGCGTGAACGTGGACGGCGTGGTGCGCACCCTGGTGCAGCGCGGCCTGCTCTCGGCCCACGAACGGGAGGAGTCGTCCGGCTCCGTCCTGTACACCACCACCCCCCTTTTCCTGGAGAAGCTCGGTCTCGGCTCGCTGGACGAGCTGCCGGACATCGCACCGCTGCTGCCCGGAACCGACCAACTCGACGAGATAGAGGACTGAACAACGCATGGCTTCATCACACGGCAACGCATCCCGCGGCGGAGGTGCCCGCGGGCCCCAGGGCCGCGGCAAGGGCTCCAAAGCCGGGCCCAAGGGCGGTTTCCGCTCCGGACCGGGCAAGAAAGGCTCCGGCGACGCCGCCGGGGGCCGCGGCTACCCCAAGGGAGCCGGAGCCAAGGGTCCGGGTGCCGCGCGCGGCAAGGGTCCCGCGGGCAAGGGGCCGGGCAGGCCCAAGGCCGGTGCCGCCCAGAAGGGTCCGCAGAAGCCCCGCGCCTTCGCGGGCGTGGACAAGTACGAGCGCCGCGCCTCGGCGATCAAGGAGCACGGCCCGCACCGGCAGCGTCGCCCCAAGAACCCGCCCGTGGACCGGCTGGAGGTCCACGACGAGAACGGTGTGCGGCTGCAGAAGCTCATGGCGCAGGCCGGTGTGGCCAGCCGCCGCGTGTGCGAGGAGATGATCCAGGACGGACGCGTGAGCGTGGACGGGGAGATCGTCACGGAGCTCGGCGTGCGCGTGGACCCCGCGCTGCAGGCCGTGCACGTGGACGGCATGCGCATCCAGACGGACGAGAAGCTCGTGTACTACGCGTTCAACAAGCCCGCCGGCGTGGTCTCCACCATGGAGGACCCGGACGGGCGCCGCTGCGTGAGCGACTACCTGGACCCGCGCAAGCACCAGCGCGTGTTCCACGTGGGGCGCCTGGACGTGGAGACCGAGGGTCTGCTGCTGCTCACCAACGACGGCGAGCTGACCAACCGGCTCACCCACCCCTCCTACGAGGTGCCCAAGACCTACATGGTCCAGGTGCACGGCCCCGTGGAGAAGGGCATCGGCAACCAGATGAAGGAGGGCATCCGCCTGGAGGACGGCGTGGCCAAGGTGGACGACTTCCGCCTGGTGGACTCCACCCCGGGCCACGTGCTCATCGAGGTGGTGCTGCACTCCGGGCGCAACCGGATCGTGCGCCGCATGTTCGACGCCGTGGACCACCCTGTGGAGAAGCTCGCGCGCACCCACGTGGGCCCCATCGCGATCGGCGACCAGAAGCAGGGCACGGTGCGCAAGCTCTCGCACACCGAGGTGGGCAACCTCCTCGCGTCCGTGGGGATGTGAGCGTGGTTCCCACCGCACCCACGAGCACCGGCCCCGTGCTGGTGGTGGGCTCCGGTCTGCTCGGGGCGAGCATCGGGCTGGGGCTGCGCCACCTGGGGGTGGAGGTCCTGATCCGGGACGCCTCGCCCACCACTGAGGCCGTGGCCCAGGACATCGGCGCGGGCCGCTCCGTCCGCGCACTCCGCAGTGCGGGGGAGGAGCCCCCCGAGCCCGCGCTCGTGGTGGTCGCCGCACCGCCGGACGTGGTCGCCGAGCTGGTCGCCGAGGCGCTGGCCGAGCACCCGCACGCCGTGGTGCTGGACATCGCCTCCGTCAAGGCCCCCGTTCTCGACGCCGTCACGGCGGCGGGCGCGGACCTCACCCGCTACGTGGGCACCCATCCCATGGCCGGACGGGAGAAATCCGGGCCGGTGGCGGCGCGCGGCGAGCTGTTCACGTCCATGCCGTGGGTGGTCTGCCCCGGCCCCGCCACGGGAGCCGCCGCGGTGACCGCGGCCAAGAACCTCGCGGTGGACCTGGGGGCGACCCTGACCGTGATGGAGCCCGCGGAGCACGACGAGACCGTGGCGCTGATCTCCCACCTGCCGCAGGTGATGTCCTCGCTCCTGGCCTCGCGGCTGCAGGAGACCCCGCTGCACCAGCTGTCCCTGGCTGGGCAGGGGCTGCGGGACACCACGCGGATCGCGGGTTCCGACCCGGGGCTGTGGGTGCAGATCCTCTCTGCCAACGCGCAGCCCGTGGTGCGCTCCCTCCACCAGGTCCGGGAGGACGTGGAGCGGCTGATCGCCACACTGGAGGCCCCGGACGCGGACGGTGCACGCCTGGACATTGCCCGGCTGATGGCCGAGGGCAACGCCGGCCAGGCCCGTATCCCGGGCAAGCACGGCGGGGCACCCAAGGCCTTCGCCACGTTCACGGTGGCCGTGGACGACACGCCCGGTCAGATCGCCCGCCTCCTCACGGAGATCGGGGAGATCGGGGTCAACCTGGAGGACATGCGCCTGGAGCACTCGCCCGGGCAGCCCGTGGGTCTCGTGACCGTCTCGGTGGAGCCGAGCCGGCACGCGGACCTCGTCGAGGAGCTGCAGACACGCGGCTGGAAGGTGGTGCAGTGATGAACGCACGGGATGAGAACGCACGGCTGGTCATCGCGGTCGACGGGCCCTCGGGGTCCGGGAAGTCCTCGGTGTCCAAGGAGGTGGCGCGCCGGTTCGGGCTCGCCTACCTGGACACCGGCGCGATGTACCGCGCGGTGACCTGGTGGTGCCTGGACTCGGGGGTGAGCTTCGACGACCACGAGGCCGTGGTGGCCGCCACCGAGACCGTTCCCCTGGAGATGGGCACGGACCCGGACGAGGAGCGCATCCTGGTCAACGGCGAGGACGTCCGCTCCGCGATCCGCGGGGACCTGGTCACGGACAACGTCTCCCGGGTCTCCACGATCGTCCCCGCCCGGGAGGTGCTGGTGCGCATGCAGCAGGACATCATCCGGGACAGCGGGTTCCGGATCGTGGCCGAGGGCCGGGACATCACCACGGTGGTGGCCCCGGACGCGGACGTGCGGATCCTGCTCACCGCCTCGGAGGCGGCGCGCATGGCGCGGCGCGGCCGGCAGCTGGGCGCGGCGGCGTCGTCGAACCTGGAGGCGCAGGTGGTGGGCCGTGACGCGAAGGACGCCACCGTGGTGGACTTCACGAACGCGCAGGACGGCGTGCACCTGCTGGACTCCTCCGAACTGACCATGGAACAGACCGTGCAGGGCGTGATCGACCTGGTCATCCGCGCCACGGACACGACACACGAGGGGGCCGCCACGGCCCCCGACGAGACGGGCGCTGACGCCCCCGAGGAAGCGAGGCAACCATGAGCGCACCCGACGAGCCCACGGTGGACTCCTACGAGCAGTCCGTGCTGGGCGGGGGCAACGAGGACATCTCGCAGCGCCTGGCCGCGATCGACGACACCGAGGCCGAGGCCCGTGCGCAGGCGCTGCGCGAGGGACTGGCCGACTACGAGCTGGACGACGAGGACGCCGCGCTGCTCGCGGACTGGATCGACGGCGAGGAGGACCGGGACGCCCGCCGCCCCGATCCCGTGGTCGCCGTGGTGGGCCGCCCCAACGTGGGCAAGTCCACGCTGGTCAACCGCGTGATCGGCCGCCGCGAGGCCGTGGTGGAGGACACCCCGGGCGTGACCCGTGACCGTGTCTCCTACAAGGCGGAGTGGAACGGCAAGAACTTCACCCTGGTGGACACCGGCGGCTGGGAGCAGGACGCCAAGGGCATCAACAAGCGCGTGGCGGACCAGGCCGAGCTGGCCGTGGAGAACGCGGACGCCGTGCTGCTCGTGCTGGACGTGACCGTGGGCGTGACCGCGACCGACGAGGCCGTGGTGAGCATGCTGCGCCGCGTGAAGAAGCCCATCATCGTGGTGGCCAACAAGGCGGACTCCCCGCAGCTGGAGATCGAGGCCACCGCGCTGTGGTCCCTGGGCATGGGGGAGCCGTTCCCGGTGTCCGCGCTGCACGGCAAGGGCTCCGGCGACGCGCTGGACGCCCTGGTCAAGGCACTGCCGGAGTTCTCCGAGGTGGCCGAGGCGGAGCTCGAGGGCGGGCCGCGGCGCGTCGCCCTGATCGGGCGCCCCAACGTGGGCAAGTCCTCGCTGCTCAACAAGCTGGCCGGCTCGGACCGCGTCGTCGTGGACCCGACCGCGGGCACCACGCGCGATCCCGTGGACGAGATCGTGATGCTCGGCGGGGAGCCCTGGCGCTTCATCGACACCGCGGGCATCCGCCGCCGCGTGCACCTGCAGCAGGGCGCGGACTTCTACGCGTCCCTGCGCACGCAGACCGCGCTGGAGCGCGCCGAGGTGGCCGTGGTGCTGCTCGCCGTGGACGAGGTGCTCTCCGAGCAGGACGTCCGCATCCTGCAGATGGCCGTGGACTCCGGGCGCGCCCTGGTGCTCGCGTTCAACAAGTGGGACACCCTGGACGAGGAGCGCCGCTTCTACCTGGAGCGGGAGATCGAGCGGGACCTGGCCCACGTGGCCTGGGCGCCGCGCGTGAACATGTCCGCCAAGACCGGGTGGCACAAGGACAAGCTGGTCCCCGCGCTGCACACGGCCCTGGACTCGTGGGACCGCCGCATCCCCACCGGGCGCCTCAACGCGTTCCTGGGGGAGATCGTGGCCGCCCACCCGCACCCCGTGCGCGGCGGCAAGCAGCCCCGCATCCTGTTCGGCACGCAGGTGGCCTCCCGGCCGCCCAAGTTCGTGCTGTTCACCACGGGCTTCCTGGATCCCGGCTACCGCCGGTTCATCCAGCGCCGCATCCGCGAGACCTTCGGGTTCGAGGGCACCCCGCTGGAGGTCACCATGCGCGTGCGGGAGAAGCGCCAGCGCAAGCGCTGAGTCCTCACCGTTCCGCTGACGGGCCGTCCTCGGGTTTCTCCGGGGGCGGCCCGTTGCGCTGCCGGGGGGGGGGGGGG
>NZ_KV807504.1:93205-116016 GCF_001812045.1 Kocuria sp. HMSC066H03 | reverse complement strand
GGGGGGGGGGGGGGGGGGAGCGGGGACGACGCCGCCCCGGCCCCGGGCAGGCAGGTCACCGCGCGCGGGTGGAGCACGCGGTCGATGTGAAAATCGTGACCGGGTGGGGTAATGTATCCCAAGTGTTCGGCGCTGGTTCGCCAGGGCTGAGCGCGGTCGCGGGATGTGGCGCAGCTTGGTAGCGCACTTGACTGGGGGTCAAGGGGTTTACCCCGCTCTGGTCGGCCCGAACAACTGAAAATTGATGCCACGGGCTGTGGCGCAGCTTGGTAGCGCACCTGACTGGGGGTCAGGGGGTCGCAGGTTCAAATCCTGTCAGCCCGACGTAAAAGCCCTGGTGAGAGTAGGTTTCTCGCCGGGGCTTCGTCATGTCCGAGGATGTTTTTCAGTGGTCCCCCTCTGGTCCCCTGGGGCGGTGTCGGACGGCCGCCTGCGGTCAGCCGGATCGCCTCGTCCCGCCTCCCTGTGGATAAGGGGACCAAAAGGGGACCAGAAGCGTTCCGGGACCGAGAGCACACGATCTACCTCTCGTGTCATGTTGCGCGGTCCCCGGCCCGGTCCTTGAAGGAGCCGCCCCGGAAGAAGCTCGGACGAGCGAGAGCAACTACGGCAGAGTGGAACTGTGACCACTGATGACACGCATGCCGAACTCCGAGCCGTGTGGGGCCGGTTGGAGCGTCGACTGCGAGGTCGTCGCGACAACGCCAACATGGACTTCGGGGACGACACCTTCCACGTCGAGTTCGGAGACAAGGCCAATCGCGCAGCGAGCCTAAGCCGATACCTCGATTCCGCAGTCCAGCTGTCAGATAGGAATCTCTACGGTCCAGCGTTCACCATCCTCCGAAGCGGTCTGAACCGTCCCCGGTTCTCTGCCGCTTCTATGCGGGTTCCAGCACCGGGTGGGCTGGCGTTTCGAGGTCAGCGTAGTACGCGGCCTCGTACTCGTCGGGCGGGATGTCGCCGAGGGTGGAGTGCAGTCGTCGGGAGTTGTACCAGTCGACCCATCCGGCGGTGACCCATTCGACGTCGTCGATCGTCCTTAGTGGTCCTGATCGGAACGGGGATCCGTCGCGGATTGCTTCGTTCTTGAACAGCCCGATCGTCGACTCGGCGAGGGCGTTGTCGTACGCGTCCCCGATGGAGCCGATCGACGCGGCGATGCCTTCGAGCGCGAGAGTCTCCGCGAACGACACGCTCGTGAACTGCGAGCCGGCGTCGCTGTGATGGATCAACCCGTCCTCGATGTCGTGGCCGGCGCGGTCGCGTCGCCACAACCCCATCCGCAGCGCCGTGGTCACCAGCGGGGTCGTCTTCACCGTTGCGGCGTGCCAGCCTACGATCGCCCGGGAGTAGCAGTCGATCACGAACGACACGTAGGCGAACCCGGCCCACGTCCGGACATACGTGAAGTCGGCCACCCAACGCCGATTCGGGGCGGGTGCGGTGAAGTCCCGGTCCAGCAGGTCTGGGGCTCTCGCGGCGTTGCGGTCAGGGACCGTGGTGCGCACGCCCTTGCCGCGCACCAACCCGTTGATCCCGAGATGACGCATCAGCCGGTCCACCCGCCGCCGCGACACGGTCAACCCGCGCCGGCGCAGCAGCGCGGTCATCTTCCGCCGCCCATACATCGACTCCGGTGTCGCCTCACCCTTCGCATTCACACGCGCGGCGAGGATCGCGTCGATGACGATGGCATCCCCGACGTCTCGGCTGCTGGGCTGCGCGCGACGCCACGCTCGATATGTCCGCTCGGCGACCTGAACGCCCTGCTCCTGCAGGACCCGACAGATCGACCCGACCGAGCGGTGTTTGGCCCGCTGCTCCTCGATGAACGCGAGGATCAGCGGCGTCGGGGGTCGAGTTCCCCGGCGAAGAAAACCGCCGCGTCCCGCAGGATCGGCGGATTCAACCGGTCAACGCAATGGGTGCTGTGAGATGAAGCAGACGTTGATCTCGGGAGGCATCGGTTGCAGGGCAAGCATGGTCATCTCAGTCGTGAGCAAAAGCAGCTCGCGATCCGTCTCCATTCGAAGGGTTGGCGGCTCATCGACATCGCTCGCGAGGTCGGCTGCACGGCGCCGATGGTCGGGAGGATGGCCCGGGAGGGACGTCACCTCGACGCGAAGCCGTTTGGCTGGGTGCCTCGCGAGGGTCGTCTGACGGTCCTTGACCGGGAGCAGATCCTGGTCGGGCTCGCCCGCGGTGACACGCTCACCGCGATCGCGCGCGGCCTCGGACGGGCGGTGTCGACCGTCTCCCGCGAGGTCAAGCGCGGCGGCGGACGGCAGGAGTACTCGGCGTGGCGGGCGCATGAGAATGCGCGCGAGCAGGCTCGCAGACCGAAGCCGTTCAAGCTCGGTGATGGGCGGCTGCTCGAGGTCGTGACGACGCAGTTGGAGCAGCTGTGGTCGCCGCAGGAGATCGCCGCCCGCCTACGGTTGGAGCATCCAGACGATCCGGAGATGCACGTGAGCCACGAGACGATCTACCAGTCTCTGTTCGTGCAGGGGCGCGGGCAGCTGCGTCGCGAGCTTGCCCGTTGCTTGAGATCAGGGCGCGCGGCTCGCAAGTCGCGGACCGCGACGGACGGGCGCGGCCGGCTGCCGGGAATGGTGATGATCAGCGAACGCCCGGCTGAGGTCGAAGACCGCGCGGTTCCGGGGCATTGGGAAGGCGATCTGATCCTCGGCGAGAACAGTCGCAGCGCCGTCGGCACCCTCGTCGAACGCAGCACTCGCCTCACGCTCCTACTGCACCTTCCCGACGGGAAGAGCGCGGACCAGGTGGAGACCGCGATGCGCGAAGCGATCACCGCGCTTCCGTCGTCGCTGGCGCGGACGATCACGTGGGATCAGGGCGCAGAAATGGCCAAGCATGCCGAGTTCACGACCGCGACGGGGATCCCGATCTACTTCTGCGACCCGCACTCCCCGTGGCAGCGGGGCAGCAACGAGAACACCAACGGGCTCCTACGTCAGTACCTGCCGAAGAGCACCGATCTGAGCGTGGTCAGCCGATCGGAGCTGACCGCGATACAGGACTCGCTCAATGGCCGGCCCCGCAAGACGCTGGGATATCTGACACCATCGGAGAAGTTCGCGGAACTCGTTGCGACCACCGGTTGAATCCGCCCTTCCCTTCAGCTCGCTCGACCTCTCGGAGAGCGACCGAATGCGCGCCTACGGAGATGGCCCCATTGAGTACAGCCACTCGCTCACCGAGCAGATCGGCGGGCAGCTGTCAGCGGGTTTCATGCTCACCGATCTCACTGAAGCGCCACATCACGCAGACATCACTGCGCAGTACTTCCCGGCCTACATCGCCACCCGTGCCATCAAGCGATGAGAGACCACAATTGCGTCAACCGTCGTGAACGCGGCTTGGTCATCGTATCCACTTAGGACATTCGGGTCGCGGTGCTCTGTCGCACTTCGTGATTGGGTCGCGCTCTCTCCAACAGGTTAGTTCGCACGCCAACCACTTCCGCTGACGTTGGAAGTGCGGCATTAGGAGTCGAGTCGAGAGGCGATGCCGTCGACGAGAAGACCCAGGCCTCGTTCGAAGAGTCGATCCAGATCGAGCTCATAGCCAGATCCGACGAGGGAACGCAAGCCAGCATGATGATCTCGGTAGGTCAGGTCTCGGAGCATGTCCATGCGCTCCTCGACCCACGTGTCGGCGTCAACCCCGGAGGCAGATTCGGCCTCAGCCTCTGGCTCGAGCAGGACGGCCATGCCGCGTATCTGCGTGAACAGGAGCAGGTGCGCCTCGAACGCCTCCTCGGAGCTGATGCCGGCCTGCCCCAATGTCTGGATCGCCCACTCTGCAAAGGATAGCGCCGCGGGGAGGAGCTGCGGCCGGGTCACTGAAAGCTGCGGTGCGAGCCACGGATGACGACGGAAGACCCGCCAGAGCTCCCGGTGACCTTGGATCAGCCGATCTCGCCAATCGCCATTTCCGGCCACGGGAGACCATTCTCCGAGGGCATACTCCATCATCCGCGAGACGAGGTCTTCCTTGCTGGTCACATGCCGGTACAGCGACGTCGGCTGAGTTCGTAGCACATGAGCGACTCTGCGCATCGAGAGCATCTCCACGCCTTCGGCGTCGGCGATCGCGATGCCGGCAACCGTGACCCGCTCGACGTTGAGTGGCGTAGCTCCCTGTAATGCAGACTGAGCATGTTGGTTCTCCGGCCGACGGGTGCGAAGGCGAGGCGCACCGCCGTTGCGATCTCCCGCTACGACGGTTCCTACCCCTGGTACGGGGAGCGCGAGTCCTTCGGCGCGCAACAACGCGTGCACCCGGCTGGCCGTAGCGATGGCGACGTGCCGGGTTCGCATGATCTCCCGCGCAGAGGGAAGCGGGTCTCCGGGCAGCAGGGCACCGGAAACGATCTGGTCGCGCAGTTCAGCGGCGATGGCCGTCGACGAGGTGCTCATCTCTTCATCCTGTACTAGAACACCACTGATCGGCAAACACCGCGATCATCATCGTCTCCCCGGCCAGGGAACTAGCTGTACTAGTACGCGATTGCCCGTTCGTCTCGGGCGTTTCTAGGCTGGCGGCATGACTGGAAAACGAATACTCATTTCGGGTGCAAGCATCGCTGGACTAGCTTGTGCGTACTGGCTACGCAAGCACGGCTTCGCCGTTACGATTGTTGAAATCGCGTCAGCGCCACGGCGGGGCGGGCAGGCCGTGGATCTGCGTGGAGCTGGACGCACAGTGATCGAACGCATGGGCCTGCTTGAAGATGCCCGCAGCATCAGCCTCGATCAGGCCGGTATCTCCTGGGTCGACGAGCGCGGCCGCGCCCGCGCAACGATCAGTTCCGACGACTTCGATGGGGAGGGATTCATCTCGGAGATCGAGATCCTCCGGGGCGACCTCGTCGAGCTGCTCCATCGCGAGCTCGACAGCGACGTTGAATACCTCTTCAACGACACCATCACGGGGCTCACCCAGGACTCCGACGGCGTCGAGGTCGCCTTCCGCCACGCGCCAGCACGTCGATTCGACCTCGTCATCGGCGCCGACGGCCTCCACTCGGCGGTGCGAGCTGCGGCCTTCGGGCCTGAGGAGCAATTCGTGAAGCCCCTCGGCCTGTACACGGCCTGGTTTACAGCACCCGCTTTCGACGACCTAAACGGTTGGTACCAGACGTACAACCGTGCTGGCGGGCTCGTCGCCTCCGTCCGGCCCGGTAGGGTCAGGACGGAGTCCAAGGCGGCGCTGAGCTTTCGCCTGCGCCGGGGCGAGACGCTCCGCCACAACCGCCATGACCGCCTCGCGCAGGTTGCGCTCCTCGACGAGCGTTTCGCAGACGCCGGCTGGCGAACGCCACAGCTGCTCGAGGCCGCCCGCACGTCATCAGATTTCTCCTTCGACGCTATGGGCCAAGTCGACCTCGACCAGTGGTGGAACGGCAGGATTGCGCTGATTGGCGATGCTGCAGCGTGCCCGAGCCCGTTGAGCGGGCTCGGCACCAGCGTCGCCCTCGTCGGGGCCTACGTCCTGGCGGGAGAACTCGGCCGCGGGACGGGGCATGCTGCCGCGTTCGAAGGCTACGACCGGATAGTGCGTCCCTACGCCGAAGGTGCCCAACAGCTCGCGGGCGGCACGGGAGGATTCGCCCCGATGAACGACCTCACGATCCGTCTTGTTCAGGCATCGATGTCCTGGGCCACTCGCTGGCCGATGCGAGGATTCATGCAGAAGCAGTTCAATAAATCCACCGACATCGAGCTGCCACACTATCCGCGGGTCGGTCTCAACGTATGACGTTGAGGCCCTTGGGGACAGGAGATGTCTCGCCCTAGCGACATCGACTGACGACCAATTCGCCGAGACCGCCGTCGCCTGGAGCGCCAACGCCGGTGTTCCCGTCACACGCTTCCAAGCCAGATTCACCGCGGGGTGCAGCCATTGGGGATCATTCGCATAGAGGATTGAGGCACGGTACGCAGATGCTGACTCCCGTATGGTCCGGGTGTCGCGGCAGCCCAGTGGTGCAAAGCCGAGCGGTACCGAGATCAAGATCCTCGCTAGGCTCGTCTCACTCTCGCGGGTGATGCGGCACATTCGCTCCTGCCGGATAATGGCGTTGTGATGAGCGATGGCGAACTTCCCGCCGGGCGGTTCCGGCGAACCGTGCCAGGGGAGATTGTCACTGCGGCGATCATGATGGTTCTCGCTTTGCCGTTGACGGTTGTGGGTCTCCTACAAGCGGCACCGGAGCCGCTAAGCCCGGGGCAGTTCACATGGCTTATTTCCCTCCTCGTATTGCTGCACGTGACCGGGTTCTTCTGCTCTAGGCGCCCGATTGCCGCGTTCGTCGGTGGATCGGCGCTGATGCTCCTCCTCGCGTTCACGATCGTTCCTGGCATCGGTAGCGCCGCGCTGCTGCCGTCGAGCGTCGCCTACCTGTTGTTGCTGTGGCGTTTGGCCTCGAGCCCGAACCGCCGGCACTCGCTTGGCGCCCTGACGACTGGCCTAATCGGGGTCGGCGTCATCACCGCGGTAAGCGCAGTGCAGACTAGTCTCAGCGATCGCATGACGTTGATGTTTGAGGCGGTAAGCCTCGTCGCCGCGGTCCTTGCGGCGTGGGCTCTCGGTGCGCTGGCACGCCAGTCGCGTCTTGCGGAGTACCGACGAGCTCAGGAATCGATGCAGCATGCCGTCAGTGAAGAACGAGCGCGGATCAGCCGGGATCTTCACGATGTCGTATCGCACTCGCTAACGGTGATGATCGCCCAGGCAGAGGCCGCTCGTGTTGTGGCCGGCTCCAGCGTCTCCCGTAACAGCCCGGAGGCCGATGCCGCGTTCGAGCGCGTCGCGGAGACCGGACGCGAGGCCATGCGTGGCCTGCGCAGCATGATCCATACGCTCGGAGATCCTGACGCGAGTCCGCTGGCACCGGTCTCCGGGGTCGATGCGATTGCCGGGCTTGTCGAACACGCCAATAGCGCTGAGCACACGATCGATCTGACCGTGCGGGGCGATCCTCGGCGTCTCGCGCCTGACGCCGATCTCGCCTCGTTCCGCGTTGTCCAAGAGGCGGTTACCAACGCGATCAAGCATGTCCGGCCACCGACACGAATAGACGTCGGCGTCGAATGGCACGCGGCCGAGGTCGTCATCACGGTGAGCGATGACGGCGGACGAGGATCCTTGCACCGCGACGACCCGAACGGCACAGGCTTAATCGGCCTGGTCGAGCGGGTACGGCGCGCGGGTGGGGTCCTGGACGTCCGGAAGGAGCACGGTTGGCGCGTGCGCGCGATACTGCCTGTTGAGGAGCCCTCATGAACAGGCCGATCTCGGTGCTTCTTGCCGACGACCAGGTGCTGCTGCGTGAAGCGCTCGGCACGGTGCTCGGCGCCGACCCTCGCATCGAGATCGCAGGTGGTGTTGACGACGGAGCGGCCGCCGTATCGTTCGTCCTGTCGCATCGCGTCGACGTAGTCCTCATGGACGTGCGGATGCCGGGGATGGACGGCATCGCTGCGACTGTTGAGGTTCTCAGAGCGAGCCCGCAGACCAGAGTGCTGATCCTCACGACCTTCGACTTGGACGAGTACGTGTTCGGTGGGATCCAGGCCGGCGCGAGTGGCTTCCTTACAAAAGACGCGCGACCGCAGGATCTGTGCGATGCGGTGTGTCGAGTCGCCGAAGGAGACGCCGCAATCGCCCCGCGCGCCGCCGCCTCTCTGCTGCGACACGTGCGCCGCCAGGTACTACCGTCCGACGGACTCCTCGACGCGCTCACACCTCGCGAGCGCGAGGTCTTCGCATTGCTGGCACGCGGAGCCTCCAACGCTGAGATCGCTGCGGAGCTGTACCTCACAGATAACACGGTGAAGACACATGTGAAAGCGGTGCTTGCCGGCCTGCGGCTGTCCGATCGGATTCAGGTCGTGATCTGGGCCTACGAGAACGGCCTCGTGCAACCGGGCGACAGCTCAGCATCTGAAGCTCACCCGTTCGGGTGAACCGCTTTCATACGCTGGGGTGATGACCTCGGCCGTCCCCCACAGAAGAGTGGACAGCATGAACAAACAACCCACACGCACGATCACATTGGTGACTTCCCTGTCGATCTGTATCGCTGCATTCACAGGGTGCAGCTCGGCATACACTGGTCCCGCAACTACACAGGAGAGGGAGATCGATACGGTCAACGCCGTGGAACTGGACACATCAGGGGAACTGATCGTGACAAGAGGTGAGCACGTAGGGCTCACCGTAACGGCGGGCGAGAGGGTGATCGACCGACTCACTTCTGACGTTGAGGACGAAGTCCTGCACTTAGGTCTTGATGGTGAGCCTCTTGCCTGGGGAGGGGATATCCGGTACGAACTCACCATTCCGACACTCGACGCAGTCACAGTTCTGGGATCGGGAGACGCCGAAGTTGACTTCACCGGTGCAGCGGAGCCCATGGTTCTTGTTCAAGGGTCGGGCAGTGTTCGCGCTAGCGGAATCAAAGCCGATGTTGCTTCAATCACCGTCAACGGCTCTGGATCGATCACTGTGGATCACATCGACGTCCAAGAGTTGACGACGAAGATCGACGGGGCAGGTGCAGTCGCCGCCAGCGGAACCACTGCAACGCAAGATGTCGAGATTCGCGGATCGGGCGAGTATCAAGCAGAGGATCTCCAAAGCACTGATGCTCGCATCGAGGTTCGAGGATCTGGTATGGCTGATGTGCTCATCAGTGGCACGCTTGACGCCTTGATCGATGGAAGCGGCGAGATTCGCTACTCCGGCGACCCTAAGATCAAGGAGGAGATTTCCGGTTCTGGGAAGGTGATTTCCCGTTGATGGGTCAACGCTCGTGCTTTTCTTCCCAGGTCGTGATCTGGGTGTACGAGAACGGCGTCGTGCAACCAGGCGACAGCTTGGCGACCGCTGAAGATCACCCGTTCGGGTGAGCCGCTCTCGCCTTCCGGGGCGATGATCTCGGCCGTCTTTCTCGGAAGAGTAGACGCCATGAACTCCACTGCCCGTCCTCCGACAGATACGCCAGTGACTCGCGTGCGGATGTTGATCTGGCTCGGCACTGCACTTGGCGTGGTGATGCTCTCGGCGAGCCTGGTGTGGCTCGTCGCTCCAGAGCTCAGCCCCTATGCCGCTCGTCCGAACCCGGCGCCGATTCACCATCTTTTCAAGAGCGCTGCCCTCGGCCAGATGGCTGCTTCCGTGATCCAGGCTTGCGTCGGCGCCGCGGCGTCGGCGGTCGGCCTTGCGGCCCTGTTCGGTCGACGCGGAATGACTCCGATATTGAGCGGCATCGCCGTCACAATCGGTATGGTCTGCGCTGTCGGACTGACAGGCCTGCGCAGCCTCGCCGTTGCCGGCTACACGCTCGCATACTCCCTGCCCCTGGTCATCATCGTACTTCTCGCACTGATGATGAGAACACTCGCGAAGCGCGTGCTCACCGCACTCGTCGGTCTTGCAGCGGTAAGCTTCCTCGTTCTCGGGCTGACGCCACTCCGTTCGCTGTACCTCGACTTCGCCGTTGATTTAATCGACGTACGATTCATCACACCATTGGTGTTGATGCTGTTCGCCGGTATCTGGTTCCTTGTCGGCGCGTCATTCCTGTATCGAACTCCGGGAACGATCGGAAGGTTCGTGCTCAGGCACCGCATCGCGATCACCGTGGTCGCGGCATGCTGCAGTCTCCCGTACGTCTGCGCGCGGCTCAGCTGGCTGACACCGTGGCCGCTCTTCGGGGATCCCCGCGACTTCGACGACCCCGCATCGACATTCGTCAACGGGCTCATCCTCGGCACGGCAATGCTGACAGGAGGCATCCTGACGCTCGGGCTCATCCTGCCATGGGGCACCCGAGTTCCGCGCTGGTTCGGTCACTTCGGAGGTAAGCCTGTTCCGGTATCACTGGCCGTAATACCCGCCCTGACCGTGTCCATACTGTTCACCGCTGCCGGACTCGACTCATTCCTACTCGCAGGTGAGCCGTCAACTGGACTCGCGATAGCCATGCTCACTGCTGCCCTGGTCTTCCCGTTCTGGCTCTGGGGACCGCTCCTGGCGCTCGCCACGTGGGGATATGCCCTGCACCGCAGAACCGAGAAGTTGTGACACCGCAATCCATCACGACCTTGAAGGAAAGAGAATGTTGAAACAAGCTCCCGAATCGAATCGGATGGGAACCCGAGGAGCGACTACGAGTTGGGTCACGCTTGGTATCGGGGCCGTCGCCGGGATCCTCGCACTCCTCCACCCGGCCGCTGGATATGTCGCAGATAACTCGCCTCGCTGGTTCGTCCTGGCAGGCATCGTCGCCGCTGTCTTGGCTCGTGTGTTCGCAGGAACGACGGGTCAGCGCTACGCGGGTCTGCTCATCGCGACGGCACTCTTACTGCCGAGCGCGTGCACGCTGTCTCTTCTGCATCTGCTGCGGGCAGTCGGCGCGATCCCGTTCCCGGTGGACCCGATCTCCGCCTGCGTCTCCATTGGGGCAGCGATCGCGCTTCTCGGCCTATGGTTCCTTCCGAATCCGCTCAGGCCCGCACGCGATCTGCGGGTACCGGTGCCTGCGTGGGTGCCCGTCATCGGGATCGTCGCGTCGCTCGTATACCCGACGCTCAAGACGCTCTGGGCGTTCGGGATCGACATTGCGGCCCCGCCCGACACTGTAGAAGTCGTCGATGCGCCCTTCTACATAACGGTGGCGGTGTCACTCGCCGCGGTACCGGCGCTCGTGATCGCGATGCGCTGGTGGGATCGCCCCGCGCCGAGATGGATGCGACCTGCCGCTCTGATTGGCGGCCTCGTCCTGCTATCCCTCGGCGTCTCAGGACTGTGGGGCGTGGCGCGGAGCCCTGTCGACGATCCCGCCACCGGATTGTTCATCTACGGCGGATGGCTGATTTGGGGTGTGGCGACCCTCGCGACTGCAGGAAGGCTTTCACCCGAGGAACACGGACACGCTGATAACTAACTACAAGCGCACCAACAAGTAAGGAAGACATGCACACGAACGAAACCATCCAGACCTTCCGCATCGAGATCGCGGAGGCCGCCGTCGAGACCTCCGCTCACGCCTCGTAAACGCCCGATTCGAGCATCCGCTTCCGGTCGATGATCGCAGCACTGGCATCCCCTCGTTCGAGCTCCAGAGTCTCATCGCGCGCTGGGCCGAGCACGATTGGCGCGCCACCGAGGAACGGCTGAACGCCCTGCCACAGATCATCACGAGCATCGATGGGCAGAACATCCACGCAGTGCACGTGCGGTCGCCACATCCGGAGGCGATACCGCTGCTGATGCACGGCTGGCCAGGGTCGTTCCTCGAGTTCGAGAAGCTGATCGGGCCTCTGACCGATCCGATCGCGCACGGCGGCGACGCGGCCGATGCGTTCGATGTCGTGATCCCGTCGCATCCGGGATTCGGCTTCTCTACGCCACTGGTCGGACACGACTGGAAGCGCAGCGACATCGCCACGGTGATGCTCGAGCTGATGACTCGACTCGGCTACGACCGATTCGCGGTGCAGGGCGGCGATGTGGGCGCGGGCGTCGCGCCGGAGATCGGGCGGCTCGCCCCTGATCGTGTGATTGGCGTGCATGTGAACGGGTCGGTGGGCTCCTTCGTCGGCGAGGTCGATGAGGAAACCGCAGCGGCCCTGACGCCGATCGAACAGGATCGGATGCGACGGGTCGGCGAGTTCATGCAGAGGGAGTTCGGCTACATCGCGATCCAGTCGACACGGCCGGGACTGATCGGTGCGATGCTCGCGGAAAGTCCCGTCGCCCAGTTCGCGTGGATCCACGACAAGTTCCAGGAATGGACTCACCCCGCAGATGTGCTGGCCGCTGCGATCGTCGGTGAACAGTTCCTGTTCGACAACGCATCGCTGTACTGGTTCACGACGACGGGTGGGTCGTCGGCGTACGTCGGCTATGCGCAAGATGCCGGTTGGGGCGCAGACACCTCAAGCTCCGGGGTGCCCACTGCGGTGATCGTGTTCGCGCACGACGTCGGACTGCGCTTCGCGGAAGAAAAGACGAACAACATCGTCCGCTGGGCGGATGTCGAAGAGCGCGGCGGACACTTCGCCGCGCTCGAGGAGCCGGGCCTGCTGCTGAACGATGTGCGGGAGTTCTTCCGGTCGCTGCGGTAAGCGCGGCACACACGCGACATTGTTGGGCTAGGGCCTCTGTTCAAAGGAGATGCGTCAGATGCAGGGAGGGATGACGTTCTGGAACTCCTCAGCGAGTCAGGCCCGCCTGCATGTGCTCGCCGGATCTGTCGCCGGGCAAGCGCTGGCACTCAACACCTCCGGCGCCTACCTCGGCGTCTCCATGGGAACCGCGATCGAGGGTGTAGCCCCATCCAGGTTCGGGAGAACTGCACTTCCGCTCATCGCCGCGGGTTTCACGCTCGGAGCGCTCATCCTGCTCGCTCTCGCACGCCGAGCGAGCCCGGCAGATAGGAGGCTAGGCAAGGACAAGGACGGCCTGAACGTCAGAAGGCTCGCTGTGCGCTTCGAGCTCGGGCTCGCAGACGAACTCAATTCGATGCGGCACAGATTGCAAGTGTCACGTTCTGCCCGCCGAACCCGAAGGAGTTGCTGATCGCACCCCGCACTGGCGTGCGGCGTGTCTCTCTGACTATATCCAGATGGACCTCGGGATCGATGTGCTGCAGGTTGGCGGTTGGGGGGATAATTCCGGATTCAATAGTCCGCGCGGTGATAATGGCTTCGAGTGCCCCAGCCCCTCCGACCAGGTGGCCCAGCGCGCCCTTCGGGGCAGTGACGTTCATCTCCTTTCCAAACACGTCACGGAGTGCCTGCGCCTCTGCACGGTCCCCAATAATCGTTCCGGTCGCGTGAGCATTCACATGGTCGATGTCGTTCACTGTGAGACCGCCTACTGCGAGAGCCTTGCGTATGGCGCGGACCTGGCCGAGTCCGCCGGGCTCTGTTCCGGTGATGTGGTAGGCGTCCGAGGTGATGCCCCACCCGGCAAGCCAAGTGCGGACTCGGCCCGTGCGCGCGGCGACGTGGCTCTCGCTTTCAAGGATTACGATGCCGGCTCCCTCGCCGAGCACGAAGCCGCGGCGGTCGGTGTCGAACGGCCGGGAGAGCCGATCAGCTGGCCCTCCGTCCGGTTTGGCGAGTGCCTGTGATTGGGCGAATCCCGCGAGGGTCAAAGGAGTGATGGCCGCTTCGACCCCGCCTGCGATCACCACATCCGCGTCGCCGTCTTGGATGAGGCGAGCCCCCAGTGCGATCGCCTCGGCCCCCGATGCACAGGCCGAGGTGGGGGTGAACACACCGGCCTTGGCCGTGTACGCAATACTGATCTGTGCTGAAGCGCCGTTGGGCATCAGCATCGGCACGGCACGAGGCGACACTCGCCGCGCACCATCGCTCTCAAGTAGGTCGTCTTGGTCGAGCAGTGTCTGAACGCCACCCACCCCGGTCCCGACGGCCACCGCCAGCCGATCGGGATCTACGTCACCAAGGCCAGCGTCACGCCACGCCTCATCAGCTGCGATCAGAGCCAACTGCTGGCTTCGGTCAAGCTTCCTTGCGCGGACGCGGCCAAGAGTTTCTTCCAGGTCGGCTGTCACGGGAGCGGCTACACGGACCGGAAGCCTGGCCCACACCTGGTCAAGTGCGTCCAATTCGCGCACGCCCGAGCGTCCTTCGATCAAACCCGACCACAATGTGCTCACGTCGACTCCCAGGGGGGTCACCGCGCCGTATCCCGTCATCGCAACTCGCATCAGCATTCTCCCATCTTGTATCCCATACAACTCAGTTGTATCACATACAATATGGCCATGGTCGGCAGGAACCAGCCCAGTTACGCACTTCGTGGCGCAGACACGCGACGGAGGATTCGCGAGGTCGCCATGTCTCTCTTCGGGGAACGTAAGTTCGCGGACGTCACGGTGAGTGAGCTGGCTGAGGCAGCTGGCGCTTACCCCAATCAGATCACTCATCATTTCGGTTCGAAGGATGCGCTGTACGTCGATGCCGCATTCGGGCTTCTGCTGCGAGACACCGAGCGTCTCCAGAACGCAGGGCGCAGAGCGTCCACGCCAGAGTCTCTGCGCCAGGTGCTCGCTCGAACCGCTCTCACCATGCCGTCCACCACCGTCGTCGTCAGTGCGCTCGCCCTCGCGCGCGGGAATCCCACTGTGCAGCCAATGATCGAGACTGGCCTCAGCCTCCTGTTCCGTCAATCCGAACGGTTCTTGGAGGGCGTGCTGGGCGAGCACGGATGGGCGACGGACCAAGACATCGGCCGTGCGACGAAGACGTTCTGGAGTGCAGTCTTCGGCGCTGTGCTCGTCTCGCAGGCTGGGTTCCCTGGAGGCCCGTCCTCCGTCGACGTCGCAGCCACGCTCTCCCTCCGGCAGGCTGGCGAAGAGTAGTCACCGCAACCAATGGCATCCATATTCATGTCTGCCGTATCCCATTTGCTTCATCCCGCTCCTCTGGTTGATACGAAATGACTCGCAGCGCGCGCCATATCGCCCCCGCTGGCTTCCCAGAGCAGGACGGCTCGCGGGCCGGCCACCGTATCCGAGTAGGTCAACTCGTATCTGGCACGGCTGCCACGACGTTCTACTGCGATGCCCCGATTCCTGCTAGTATTCCTCGCATGAATTGGCAGCAGCGATTTCTACACCCCCGGCCGGGTAACGGCCGCGGGGTTCTCGACGTGCGTCACTAGCTCACCGGGTCTCCGCAGGCGCGGCCGGGGGATGTTCTCATCTTTCACCAGCCCGCAACCCTATTGGAGACTCTCCTATGGCTCATGCCGCATATCTGACACCTGATCAACTCTGCCGCGCTCTTGCTCTGCGCGATCTCACTGACCCTGCCCAGGGTGAGCACGCGATGCAAGCGCTCTTGAGCGCCGTGGTCGCTCCGCTCGAACGCACGTGGGGTAGCACGGTTCGTTATGTGCGCAGCTCTCCTATCGTCTCGGTCGCCGCGAACTACGATCGCCTCGGTTACGACCCGGATGACGTGACCCGGGCCCGCCGGTACACCCGATACATCAGCCCGACGGTCATGCTGCGTAGCCACATGAGCGCGGAGCTGCCGACCGCGCTGGAGGCGTATGGCGGGCGCGCCGGCATCGACGAGCTGATCGTGGCACCAGGGCTGGTGTACCGGCGCGACGTCGTCGATCGCAGCCACGTTGGAGAACCGCACCAGGTTGACCTGTGGCGCATCCGCAGTACGGCCGACACCCGCGACGAGGACATGCTCAACATGATCGAGGAACTGGTCGAGGCAGTCCTCCCGTGTGCGGAGTGGAGGATCACCGAGGCCGAACACCCCTACACCGTCGGAGGAAGGCAGATCGACGTTCGACACGAAGGTGAGTGGCTCGAGCTCGCCGAGTGCGGGCGCATCCATCCCGAGGTACTACGCGGCTGCGGTCTCGATCCCGAGCAGTGGTCGGGACTGGCGCTCGGCATGGGCCTCGAACGCGCGCTCATGCTGCGCAAGGCGATTCCGGACATCCGCTACCTGCGCGCCCGCGACCCGAGGATCGCCGCTCAGATGCTCACCCTGGAACCCTGGCGGCACGTGTCTCCGCTCCCACCGGCCAGACGCGACATCTCCGTGGTCGTCGCGACCGAAGAGGACGAGGAGACCCTCGGCGACCGTGTTCGCACGGTTCTCGGCGACGACGCAGAGATGATCGAAACGGTCGAGGTGCTGGGTCGCACCGCGCATGAGGAGCTGCCCGAGGCCGCGCGATCACGCCTGCGCACTCAGCCGGGCCAGGTCAACCTGCTCCTGCGGATCATCCTCCGTCCGATCGACCATACACTCACCGCAGACCAGGCGAACACGATACGAAACACAATCTATCGGGCTCTTCATGACGGTCCGGTGATGGAACTGATCTGAATACGATAAGCCCATGCTGTGGTGGCTCTGCGTCGCCGCAGCATGGGCCCATCAGATGTGCATGGCGTGTCACTGGTGTCACTGGATGCTTCGAGATGCCCGTCGGCGAATCTTGATCTATTGCATCCTTCAGGGGGCTGTACCGTGCGCCAGCCGCGCGCCAAGGCATGCGTGAGCGTATGGCTGGAGCTGCATCGCGGAAGTTGCCCGAGGGAAGGAGCAGTTCGCCTGGCCCGACCTACCCAGAGGATCTTGCATTCCTTGTGACGAGGATCGCACAAGGAATGTAGAGCGCAGCGGCGCAGAACCATAGAGTGCCATCGGCGTCTATCTGACTCAGGGCGAAGATCGTCGTGAAGGCAATAGGCCCGAGGATTGATGTGAGGCTGTTGAGGCTAGCGAGGTGGCCTTGCAGCCGGCCTTGGTGCTGCTCGGGAGTACGTTGGGAGAGCAGTGTCTGCAGGGCCGGGACCGTGATACCTCCGACTCCGAGTGCTGCGAGGATGGGCATCATCGCCCAGGAGCCGGTGACGAATGCGAGACCTATGAGACCCGACGCGTCGGCGACAATGCCGAGATAGATCGTTCTAGTTTCGCCGAGTAGCGTCACGACCCGTCCGGTGAGGACGGCCTGAACAAGCACCTGCACCAGACCGAAGAGGGACAAGGAAATCCCGACTTCGACGGGGCTCCAGTCGAGACGTTGTTGCGTGAACAGAACCCACGTCGAGCCGGGGGCCTGGCCGATGAGCTGTACGAGGCCGAAAGCCGCAATGAGGGGCACCACCCCCTGGATAGCTTGGAGTCGAAAAGGCGCAGACGTCGATGCTGACTCCTGTGACTTGATTGGGAGATCTGGTCTTGTCTCGTGCAGCATGCTCAAGCTGAGAGTGAGATTCACCGCCGTCAGGAGAGCAGCTACGAGGAACGGCAAATGGGGTGAGAAGCCACCGAAGAGACCGCCGATTACCGGGCCGGCGATCATTCCTCCGCCGTAGCACGCCCCGAGCCATCCGTATCGCTTGGCCCGCTCTGCGGGTGGGGTGACGTCGGCGATCACGGTGGCGGTCACGGCATTTGTTGCCCCGGTGATGCCCGCGACAGCCCGTGCTACGTAGAAGACCCAGAGGGTCGAAGTCAAGGCCAGAATGAGATAGTCGACAGTCGCGCCGGCCAAGGAAGCCAACAGTACTCGACGGCGGCCGAAGCGATCGGACAGCCTGCCCAGTACCGGAGCGCAAAGGAACTGCATTACCGCGTAGAGCGCGGTAAGCAATCCGACATGCATGGGGATAGTGCTTGCGGCCGAGCCGACCTGACCCAGTAGTGCGGGCAGGATCGGGAGAACCAAGCCTAGCCCCACGGCGTCGAGGCTGGCGGTAGTGAGCACCATGGCGACGGTTCCGCTGTGTGGGTGACGAAGTTGCACTTTATCAACGATAAAGTTATCGATGATAAAGTTCAAGTATGACTCAGGCGCGGACACGGCTGGACCGAACGGCAGTTCTCTGCGGTGCTCGCGAGGTTCTCGACAGAACTGGGCTTGACGGCTTCACGACCCGCGCATTGGCGACCCACCTGCAGGTGCGGCAGCCGGGACTCTACTGGCATTTCCCCACGAAGGCTGATTTGTTGTCTGCGCTGGCTGCGGACATTCTCGAGCGTGAACACCATGCTTCGTTGCCAGAGCCAGGTGAAGGGTGGGAAGCGTTTCTTATGCGCAACGCACGAAGCTTCCGCACAGCGCTTCACGCCGTGCGTGACGGTGCGCGATTGCACGCGGGGTACCATCGGAGGCTCTGCAGTGAGTCGAGCAACCTCTCTGAGGCGCCCAGCCAACAGATTAGGCTACTCGTGAATCAAGGCTTCGAAGAGCACTCCGCTATCAGCGCGTTGATAGCAATCAGTCGATACACGGTCGGTGTTGTATTGGAAGAACAGGCCGGAGTACGCGACGACATCGACAAGACCGATAACGACGACACTTTTGAGTTTGGGCTCACTGCTCTGGTCGATGGACTGGCCGCAGGTCTTGAAAAACCTTTGTGACTCATCTCATCGTGGCGTCCCGGATCTCCTTGAGGCTGCAGGCGCAGAGCAAGGCTATTGACCCATCTGAAACTCACTTTGTCGAGATGCTGAGCTGCGCCCGACGGCGCATCATGGCTATCAGCGCCCGTCCGTCCCGCTTCACTTCTTCTCCGAGGCCCCTAGAGCAGTAGCAGCCGACCGCGCCTGTATTTGATCGTCGGATCACAGTGCGACACTTTTGCAGCCCGACCTCTTCGGCGGAGATGAGGAGTATTCCCGATAGGCGCAGCCCGCCCCTGAGCCCCCGGCTGCTCGTATCGGACCTCTGCGTCATAACGGAGCTTGCACCTGCGTCGAGCAGTCCTGATATTCCTTCCTCGCCCCGCCCCGGAGGAGCAGACGAGCTCGTTCCTGGCCACCTCCTCAGCCTGTGGAAGAGATCGCCAGGGCTGTGAGCGCGACAATGCTTGAGAAGGTGCGGGCGTGGTTCCATGTGTTCCAGCGGGCCTCGAAATCCTGGCGAGCCCTGCACTGTTGCTGCTCAGTATCGGCGGGAGCCACCTCGAGAGCACGGTTCAGAGGCACATTCCCGGCGGCGGTGATGACGAAGGTGAGCACTGAGCAGGCAGCGCCCGCGACGAGCCAGCCGAGAGGTGTCGGCTCTTCTCGACCGATGATCATGATCGCGCTTGCTACGGCGGTGAGCGGTGCGGCGCAGAAGACGCTGAGGAACCAAACGTTCAGAATCGTCCTATTGATAGCGCGGAATGCTCGAACGTAGCTGCGGTCGTCCATGCGTCGGAACCCAGGGCAGATTGCGCAGGAGAACACGAAGAACAGGCCGGCCAGCAGCCCGTTGGTGACGAGGGAGACCGCGAGCACCGCCGTGGATGCGAAGTCGAACACGATGCTTACTCAGCGCGTGGGGCGAGCAGACGATCGAGGGTGACGTCGATGCTCGTCTCCACTCGGATTCTGCGGTCGCCGCGCGGCGCGAGCAGCCCCTGTTCGCCGGCCCGGTACAGCTCGGCGAGGCTCTCTGCGATGTGCGGGCGGAACCCCGCATCGATCAGCGCGTCGGCCCAGACCTCCTCGGGCATCATGGCGACATGTAGCTCGCGCCCGAGGCCCTCACCGAGCATCGTGGCGACATCACGTTCCGTGTAGGAGGGGCCGATGATATCGATGGCCTCGCTACGGGCGGGCCGTGAGAGTAGCATCTGGGCGGCTACGGCTCCTATGTCGCGGGTCGCGACCATGGGAAGCGGTACGTCGGCTGACGCCGCGAACACCGGATAGATGCCGCTGCTTCGGGCGACGTCGATCACGTCGGTCACTTTCTCCTGGAAGTGACCCGAGCGCAGCGCGGTCGCTATAGTACCGGTCGCGAGGAGCGCCTGCTCCAATCGGTGCAGCCCCATGATCGGGCCGGTGCCTTCGGCCAGGTCTGCTCCACCTGATGAGAGCAAGACGACGTGCGGTACCTGCTGAGCAGCGACCGCACCCGTGATCGAAGCGATCAGCGCGTCGGCGTGAGCTTCGAGGTCATCGGCGCACAGATTGAACGGCAGCAGCACGAAGAACCCCGCTACGTCATCGAGCGCATCGCTCAACACCACCTGATCTTCCAGCGAGGTGATCCGTGTCTCGGCGCCTCGTGCCTCCCACGCTTCCACATCCGACTTACGGCGCACGAGAACGCGTACGTCGACCCCTGCATTGAGCAGTATCTGTGCGGTCACCGATCCGACTCTGCCCGTGGCCCCTGCGATGGCATACATGATGGTCCTCCCTTAAGTGCTATTTGACGGTTCCTCTAGGCTATGCATCGATATCCGGCGATACCATGCTGGAATAAGCATATTTCTTGCTCATTCGTCTGATCTTGCGGCGAATCTGCTAATTCATATGGCACGATTGCAGCATGCAAGTCATCCCGCGCGCTGAGCATCAGGATCGGCTGGCGCGCGTGCTCCACACCCTCCGGATGTGCAGCACCTTCTACTGCCATGCCGAGCTCTCGGAGCCGTGGGCGCTGGAGATGCCCGCGATCGCCGACTCGGTGAGCTTCCACGTCGTCACCGCAGGGACGTGCTGGCTACGCTTGCCCGAAGCCGATCCGATCGAGATGCGCGCTGGAGACCTCGCCCTTGTTCCTCACGGCCTGGGACATGACCTGCTGAGCGAAGCCGACGCACACCACGGCCCGAGGGTCGACCAACTGCCCCAGGAATATGTGAATCCCCAGTATTCGATACTCAAATACGGGGGTCCTGGCCGTGCAGCGCAGTTGATCTGCGGCATTGTGTCATTCGACGATCCCGCCGCCCGCGAGTTGATGCGCACTCTGCCCGCTGTGCTCTTCATCGGTGGCGACACGCTCTCTATAGCGTCCTCGATCAAGGACACGCTGCGTCTTATGGCGGGCGAGCTCTCCCACCCACAGATCGGCGGCGAAGCCGTCGCTACCAGACTTGCCGACATTCTCGTCGTCCAAGCGATCCGCTCCTGGCTCATGAACGATGCGACAACGCCTGCAGGTTGGTTGCGCGCACTTGAAGACGAGAGAATCGGTCGCGTGATCGAAGCAATCCACCATAATCCCGGCAATGAGTGGAGCCTCGACCGCCTCGCACAGCTTGCTACGATGTCGAGGTCGTCGTTCAGCAACCGCTTCACGACACTTACCGGTGAAGCACCGATCGCATACCTCACTCGCTGGCGCATGAGCATTGCAGCATCAAGGTTGCGTGACGAGGACATCACCGCCACCCGTCTCGCCGCCGAACTGGGATACCGATCGGAGGCTGCGTTCAATCGCGCCTTCACCCGAATCAACGGACAGACCCCCGGCTCCGTCCGTCGGCGACAGCGCCATAAACTGGAACAACTGGATGGACGCAAAGCTACAACGGCGTAGATGAATGAACTCGTCTACGAGGACTTCGTCACTACACAGAACCGAGAACCCCGTAGGGAAGCAAAGATGGCGCGACCTGCTCGGTCTGCGTTCCTCGCACTCTACTGCTGTGCTTGAGGGCAGTGCTGTCATTGATTATCGACCGTTGGCTCGGAGGGTGGCGACGGCCGAGACGGTGGCGTAGCCGCGCCATTCGAGGGCCGCGGCTTCTGAGTAGCTGGTGAAGTCCACGGTCCATCCGCCATCGGCTTGCTGTCCGTTCTCCAGACGGTCGAGATCCGCGGAGACGGCTGCCTCGTCGATGAGGTCGCGGACCGGGCGTCCGGGTTCGGGTGCGCAGTCCAGGAGATGGAGCGTCTCGCCTTCGGCGCCTCCCATGACGGGGATCGCGCTGTTGGCGGGCACGTACTGGCCGAGGCGGCCCAGGAGTTCACGCGCCTGTGGATGGGTGTCGGTGGCGGCGTCGAGGAGTTGGAGCGCGAACGACAGGACGTAGGCGAGGGGCGCGCCGTCTATCGCTCGATCGTGTCGAAGCAGTAGCGCGTGACTCGTGTCAGCCAGGGATGCGCCTCGGCCTGATCATCGGACCGCGCGACGCGGTGGGCCTGAGCAGCCACCCCAGCGGTGATCTGCAACGATGACTCGCCAGAGTCGGCTCCGACCCAGAACGGCGCACAGGCCACGGGGTCGGCGATCGGCAGCGCGAAAGGCAGGCCACCGTCGGGCAGAGTGACCGAATCGAGCCAGTCGAAGAGGCGGAGCGTGGCAGGCGTGATCCCTGGGCCGGTGTCGCCGACCGCTTCGAGGGCGTGCAGGGCGCCGGCGGGTTGGCTCTCCGGCGCGCGCAGGTCGGGCTCGATGCCCCACCCGTAGCCCCCGTCACCATTGCGGTAACTCTCCACCGCGTCGCGCACCGCGGCCCGGTCCGCCGCCGTGGCATCGCCCGCGAGCAGAGCGAAGCGACGTCGATCCAGTACGCGTCCGTGAGCTGCCAGGAAGGATGCCGCTCGGTCCATGTCGATACTCATGGTTCCCACGGTGTCATGGGCAGGGTGCGGTGGTCTTGGATGAATCGGCCAGCGGTGCGGTCCACTGACGCCTCGTGCGGTGGCGCGGTGCGTGGTTCAGACGACGAGCTCACGGGGCGTGGTCCCGGCCAGGCGCTGAGTCTCGCGGTTCAGATGACATTGGTCCACGTACCCGGCCATCGCGGAGGCCTCGCTGAGCGAGGTGCCCGAACGGAGGAGATGAAGGGCGTACTGGAATCGATGGATCCGAGCGTCTTGGGGCCGTATCCGAACACCCGGTCGCAGACCCGCCGCAGACCGCGCTCGGAGAGCCCGTGCCTCTCCGCCATGCCCGAGACGGTCACGCCCTGTCTGGCCGCTCCGTCCAACGACGCGGCCAGTCGCAACGCGGCAGGCTGAGGCGGCGTCTTCTCCCAGAAAGTCACGAGCAGAGCCTCCAGCGCGGCGCCTGGATCACCATGGGCGGCGTCGATCAGTGGTGCCGGGACAGAGATCAGGTCGCTCAAATCGAAGCGCTGGTCGGCCAGCTCGCGAGCGGGGATGTCCAACAGCACGTGCGCCTGACCCGGGCTCAGCCGCAGACCCCAGGTCACGCCACCGGTCTCGGAAGAGGAGATCATCGCGGTGGTGTCGGCACCGGCGAAAAGGAACCGCCCGCCGGACCACATCAGGTCCATGACGCCATCGGGCACGATGCGCATGTCGCCGGCGTCCGCCTCGACGCGCCACAACATCGCCCCGGTACGAAGACCACGCCGAGCCCTAAAACTACCCAAACTGTCGCGCGGTGGATTCAGCACGGCGGAGGAGCCTATGGAAGACATCGCTGTGAAGATCGCTGAGCTCGTTGGAACGCTCGACGACGAAGAAGCTGACGAACTCAGCATGAAGTCGGGGGGGGGG
>NZ_KV807504.1:0-93105 GCF_001812045.1 Kocuria sp. HMSC066H03 | reverse complement strand
GGGGGGGGGGGGGGGGGGGGGCAACTAGCAGTACCCGGTGTTCGACCCGCAACACCTCTCGGGCGACGCCATCGAAATATGGTTGCGCCTGCGGCGCGCACCTTATGGAGACCGGAGTTCGCTTGGGACACTTCCATAAACCCCACATATGCCATTACTGAAGGTGCGACCGTCCACAAAGAACCGGGACCAAACCGGGACCAGAGCCATGAAATCCATGCAACCCATGACATGAAATGACGCGGTTTGACGGGCAGAGATGCCCGGAAAATCAACGAATCGGGTCGAACGGGATACCTGGGGGTCAGGGGGTCGCAGGTTCAAATCCTGTCAGCCCGACGTAAAAGCCCAGGTGAGAGTAGGTTTCTCGCCTGGGCTTCTTCATGTCCGGGGGTCGTTTTCCGTGTTCCCCCTCTGGTCCCCCCCCGGCGCTCTCGCTGGTGGTCGACTGTGGACGAACGGACCGCCCTGCACCTGCTTCCTGTGGATAAGGGGACCAAAAGGGGACCAGAACGCTTCCGGGAGCACTCCCGCGGGGGTGGGAGCGCATCACACGCCCCTGGTCGCGGGGCTGCTGCGCCGGGTGTGCTTGCGTTGTCCGGCGGCGGAGAGGAAGGCGTTGGCCTGCTCAGCGGCGGAGGCGAGGTGGCGGTCGTCGGGGTGCAGGTAGCCGCGGGTGGTCTCCATCGAGGCGTGCCCGAGGATGTCTTGGAGGACGTGCAACGGGATGCCTGCGTCGGCCATCCAGGTCGCCCCGGTGTGGCGCAGGCCGTGCCGGGTGAGGTCAGGCAGCCCGAGCTTCGCCACGACGCCGTCCCAGTTCGTGGCGTTGCGGACGGTCGCAGTGGTGAGGTAGCCGCCCTTCGGACCGACCAGCAACGAGTCCGCGGGCTCCTTGCCGTCGGTGAGGCGTTCGAGCACGGGCCGGAGCGGTTCGAGGATCGGCACGCGTCGCTCTTTGCGGCTCTTGGTCGGCTTCGTGACCAGGCCGCCCTTGCCGGGGAACACCTGTCGGCGGATCATCACGAGGTTCTTGTCGAAGTCGACATCCCCGACCTGCAACCCAGACACCTCTGAGGACCGGGCCGCGAGCAGCGCGGCGAGCATCACGAAGTCGCTGTAGGACTGATGCACCTTCCCGCATGCGCGCGCGAGGCGGTTGAGGGTCTTCATGTCGGGGATCGCGTGCGCCCGCGGGGAGGCGTGTTCGGCGGACTGGCCGCGGAAGGCGTTGCGGTTCAGGCTCCGCTTGGCGCGGTTCTTCGCAGGGTTGATCTGGATCAGCCCGTCCCGCACGGCTTCATCGAGCACCCGGACGAGCGGGGCGATAGTGTTCTTGATGGTCGAGGCACCGTGGCGCTGTTCCCACTCATCGATGGTGCGCTCGATGATGCCGGCGGTGATCTGGTGACCGGCAGATGCCCGAGCGCGGGCAGCACCCGCAGCTTCAGCCCGTAGCCGTAGGTCTCGCCGGTGGAGGTGACGAACTCCAGCAGCGTCATGGACACGTCCATGCCCTTGGTCGAGGAGCCGCGGACCCAGAGCGGACGATGACAACCTTGATGCAGTCATACGCCACCGGACCGATCGGACGATGCTCGGTCCGGGTCAAGGCCGTGATGGATGAGCGCAGGCCTTGTTCGTCTGCCTCGAATCCCAACATGTTCTTGACCCGGACAGTCGCGTCTCAGCGTTCGTCCAGTGAGCGTTTCATCTCGCTTTCGCGCATCCGCCCCGCCAGCAGAGCGATCAGCGCAAGGGCGGGTGGCGCGATGCCGGCAATGACGAAGATCACGGGGATGGGCACGAGCAGTGAGAGCGGGCCTGCGATGGCGATCGAGACCGGCATGAAGGCGATCGAGACGAAGAAGTCGAGGCTCGCGACTCGGCCGATCATGTCGAGCGGCACCAGACGTTGCAGCAGGGTTCCCCAGATGACGACACCGGCTCCGGTCGCCGCGCCGACGATGAACAGTGCTGAGAGCATCAGAATCAGGTTGTCGGCGACGCCGATGACCGCAAGGGGGAGGGTTCCGCCGCCCCAGCAAGCGATCATGAATGTGAGGTAGCGGCGCGGGAGTTTCAGCGATGACACAACGAGTGAGCCGATCGCCCCGCCGATGCCGAATGCGGCAAGGAGGAAACCGAACGTCGATTCGGCGTCCTCGAACCTGTCGCGGGTGATGAACGGCAGCAGCACTTCGATCGGTCCCTGGATGATGAGGGCGAGAGAGGAGCCGAAGATCAGAGTCCAGAGCAACCAGCGAGTGCGAGCCACATAGTTGACGCCTGCTCGAAGGTCGCCCCACACACTCGTGCGCTGCTCCGGAGAAGTGACCGTGGTCAGTTCGTCGCGCCGACTGAGGAACAGAGTGAGGATGAACGCGATCGCGTACGACGCTGCGACGATCATGGCCCCGATGGCGGGAAAGAACGTGCCGACGACGATTCCGCCGAGGGCGGGCCCGAGGCCTTGCCCCATCGAGGGTCGGAGAGCGCCTTCGAGCCCGTTCGCGGCGAGGAGCTGCTCAGACGGAAGCACCTGGGGCAGATACGCGCTGTAGGCGGGGTAGAAGAACGCGCTTCCTGCGCCCATCGCGAAGGAGGCGGCGCCGACGTGCCACAGTTCGATCGTCTCGGTGAGGGACAGGACTGCCACCACGGTCATCACAGCCGCGGTGCATCCCTGCACGGTGATGATGATGCGTCGTTTGGAGAACCGATCGGCGACAACGCCACCCAGGATCGAGAAGGCGAACAGGCCCAAGCTCATCCCTGTTGCGACCGCTGAGAGCGCGAGCGGGCTGTCATCGAGCGCGAGGACTTGGAAGACCATCACGATGGTCCACATCCCGGTGCCGAAGACCTCGATGCCGACTGCGGCGAACAGGAGCCGATAATCCCGCGAAGCCAGTGGCCGCAGGGCACGTATCCGGTTGAGGTTCTTCTCGCTCATACCAGCGCCTCGCCTTCGACCATCGAAGTCAGTTCGAGGCTCGGCCATTCGTCAACGTCACGGAGCAGCTGCCGGTCGTGCGTTGACAGGACGACCGCCGCTGCGGTCGCTCCGAGCGCGTCGGTGAGTTCGTCAACGAGCGCGATTGAAAGGTGGTTGGTGGGTTCGTCCAGGAGCAGCACATGCGGGCGCATCGCGAGCACGAGTGCCAGATCGAGCCGGCGCTGTTGCCCCATCGAGAGCTCGCCCACTCGTTTGCCCGCCTCGCGCGGGCGCAGGAGACCAAGCTGGGAGAGGCCGATCGCATCCGATTCCTGCAAGGTGCCTTCGGACACGAGCGCGCCGACGTGCGTGGCGTACACCTCGCTCGCTCTCCGATCGGGCGGCAGGGTCGTCTCCTGATGGAGAAAGCCGAGGCGCGTGCTCCGAGGCATCCGAACCGCTCCGGTGTCCGGCGATAGCTCACCACCGACCACGCTCAGCAGTGTGGACTTCCCAGCACCGTTCGGGCCGGTCACAACGAGACGGCCGCGGTGGGAGAGTGAGAACGACACTGGCTGGCTCAGCCGCCCGGCGACGCTGACGTGATCGACGCTGAGGAGAACCGCGCCGGTTCTTGTGGGGAGTTCGGGGAACCGGAAGAGCTGAGGCGGTTCCGGCACGGTGACGGCGTGGGCTTCGAGTGCTTCCTGGCGTCGGTGCACGTTCTGCACAAGCCCGCCGGCCCGGGTGGCGCGCCCATGCTTGTTGGTGCCCTTCTCTGGTCTCCACCCCGAGACGAGTCGGTTCTGCGCGGCGCTGAGACTGTCCTGTAGCCGAGCATGCTCGGCCTGCTGGCGGTCATAGTCCTGTTCCCAGCGTTCCCGCTCGGCCAGACGTCCCTCCCGGTAGCCGGCATAGCCGTTCCCGTACACGCGCGGCCGATCGTCCGGCGTCGGGTCCAGGTCGACGATGGTCTCCGCGATGTCGGACAGCAGCGCGCGATCGTGGCTGACGACGACAACACCCCCGCTCCGCGCTCGGAGCTGCGCGGTCAGGAACTCGAGCCCGCTTCGGTCGAGGTGGTTGGTGGGCTCATCAAGCAGGAGGAAGTCGTGATCGGCGCCCAGGAGGCACGCCAGCCGTACCCGATAACGCTGTCCCACCGAGAGGTCTGCGAGAAGCCTGGTCGAGTCCGTCTCCGCGTCGAGTGCTTCGAGCGCGATCTGCACGCGCCGTTCGGCATCCCACGCATCGAGCGCTTCGGCATGTTCCAACGCGGCCGTGTACTGCTCCTCCGCCCGGTCCGTGTTGTCCGCGAGAGCGAGAGCGGCCGCGTCGAGCGCCGCCAACGCGGCCAGTGGTTCGGCGATCGCCTCTGCGACCGCTTGCCCAACAGTTCGACTGTCAGCGGCGGTCATCTCTTGCTCGGCCACAGCGATCGTGCCAATGCGCTGGACTGTTCCGCTGTCCGGGACCAGGACGCCAGCGAGTACCTGCAGGAGGGTCGATTTCCCTCGCCCGTTCTCTCCCACGATCGCGACACGCGATGAGGAAGTGAGGGTGAGGTCGACATGATGGAGGACGGGTGTGGCTCCGCGCATCAAAGACACGTCGGAAGTGATGAGTTGCGCGCGATGGCGCGCCGGATGACGGTTCGTCGGGGTAAGCATTGAAGTCCTTCGAGACGACGCACCACCAGCCACGGACAGGCAGATAGGTACGCAAATGACGGCGACCCAGAAGGGTCAGAACGAGCGGCCGCCGCAGTCTCGGATTTCTCAACGAGCGCGGTAGGCCTGCTCAACCGTCACAGGAAGTACAAATGCATGGACTCGATTCTACCGCATGACACCGCCGGCTGGCGACTCTGCCTCGCTGCCGACCTCCTCCGCGACACCGGCGCGACGGTCGCCGATCAAGTCGACTCCTCCAACGCGTTCGTCCTCAGTACCGCCTTCGCTCGACAGTTCGGTCACCGGGCTCCGAACACCGACGCCTCCACAAGCGGTATCGATTTTGAGAACGTCAGCGAGAGCGACCTGCGAAGCATCAACTTGCTCGGTGCGATGCTCTATCACGGGGTCAACACCGAGGCAGGCGTGGTGATGCGGATGAGTTCAGGTCCGAGAACGGCAGCTAACTCGCTCGGGGCGGAGTTCGCACAGGGTCACGAACCAGGCTCCCTTCGTCCGTCAGAGGCGCGTGATTTCCTATCGCAACTGTCTGACGCTGATTGGGGTCGGCACGTTCCGCGCGGGTCAGACCTCGCCGGTTCTGACCTGAGGGACCTGTGGCAAGTGCTCTCAGGCAGCACCGGCGATCCCGGCGCTCGGTCTGCGGTTCGCACCGCGGAGCAACCTCGTCCAGGATCTTCGTGATTGATGAGGGGGACCAGAAGGGGACCAGAATCATGCAAACCATGCATCTCGTGAAGTGCTCTGCATGATCTGACGCCCGGAATCACGCGGAATTCGGTCCGGCCGAAGTCCTCTGGACGCCTGGGGGTCAAGGGGTCGCAGGTTCAAATCCTGTCATCCCGACCAATCACCCCGGTAGGACGGTCGTCCTACCGGGGTTTTTCGTGCCTGCCGGCCCCTCACGTGTCCTTCGTGAGCCGCACCCACCCGTCGGACAGTGCAGCGCGCAGTCCCGCCGTGCGCGACACCGGCGCCAGCGCATGGGACAGGCACGCTACGGCGTCGTACCCCTCGTGGTCCACGCCCGGCAGCACGTGGAGGTGGGTGTCGAAACCCGCCGCGCGGTACGCCGCCACGCCTTCCTCCGCAGCTCCCAGTGCGCTCCACTCGGGCGGATTGGTGGCGCCGTCCACGTCCAGCTCACCCACCCACCAGTGCATGGCGGTGGAGCCGATGCAGGGGCGGGCCTTCTTCTTGCGGGCCACCGGCGCGTCGGCCCCGCCGCCCCCGATGATGACGGCCCCGCCGCGGGCCATGCCCTCGATGCCGCGGTCGAGCAGCTCGTAGGTGATGAACTCCGCGCCGCCGCTGTAGCCGATCAGCCAGAGGGTCGAGGAGTCCACGTCCGGGTGCCGCGCCACGAGGTGTTTGTGCAGCGCGCGGAAGAACTTGCCGTTGCCCTTGCAGTCCTCCCACCACGTGTACCCGTCCCCGCGGCCGTCCGTGTCCGGGGTGTTCATGGCCACGAGCATCAGGTTCCGGGCCTGCGCCGCCACGGCGAGCCGGGCGAGGTCCCCTTCCTCCGGCCAGTTGATGGAGGTGTCCTCCAGGTCCCAGTAGTCGCCGTCGAAGTAGTACAGGAACCCCGCCGTGCCCGTGCGCCACACGTGGTACCAGGACCGCATGCCGTTGGGCGCGGTGAAGTCGATGAATGTCTCCGGTGTCATGATCCCCCCAGATCGTGAAGCCTCGGTGCCGCGGCCACGTCCCCCGCGCGGCGTCGCCCCCAGTATGACGCAGCGCCCTGGACAGCGGTGCGAGTAGCGTCGGCGCACGACGCCGAGGGGCCGCCCTCCCGGGGGCCGCAGCGGCGTCGTGCGCGGGACCCGCACCCGCCCGGGGGTGGTCCGGCCGCGGTGCCCCGTGCTTGGCTGGAAGCACACCGAGGAAGGGAAGCACCATGAGCAGCGTCATCACCACCTACCTGCAGGACCACCACGCGGGATCGGCCGCAGGAGTGGACGCGTTCCGCCGCGTGGCCGAGTTCCACGGGGACGCCGAGGTGCGGGAGGCGGTGGGTCGCATGGCCGAGGAGATCGCGCAGGACCAGGTCGCCCTGGAACAGGTCATGGCCTCGGTGGGGGTCCAGCCGGCGGCGCTCAAGGACCTTCCCGCGCGCGCGGCCGAGAGGCTCGCGCGGCTCAAGCCGAACGAACGGATCAGCAGGCGCTCGCCGCTGTCCGACATCGAGGAGCTGGAGGCTCTCGTGGCCGCCGTCCACGCGAAGCGGCTAGGGTGGCGAATGCTCCTGGAGGCTCCGGACAACAGGCTGGACCGTGATCTGCTGCGGCGGCTGTGCGAGCGCGCCGAGGAGCAGGAGAAGACGCTGGACCTGTTGCGGCTGGGGCAGGCCCACAAGCTCACCAGCTCGTGACGTCCCCGCCGCGCACCGTTCGAAGGGACCCCATGACCACCGCCGACCAGATGCCCTCCCTGCGCCGACGCACGAGCACCAAGTGGCGCAGCTACCCCGAGGACGTCCTGCCCATGTTCATCGCGGAGATGGACTTTCCCACGCCGCCCCCGGTCAAGGCCGCGCTGGAGGCAGCGATCGAGAACAACGACACGGGATACGCGGCCACGGCGGACCGCGGTGCGGCGCAGGCGTACGCGGACTTCGCGGCCGCACGCTGGGGCTGGCGGCCGGATCCCGAGCGCATCATGTACACCACGGACGTCACCGTGGTGATCGTGGAGGCGCTGCGCCGGCTCATCCGTCCCGGCGAGGGCGTGGTCCTCACCCCGCCGGTGTACGCCCCGTTCTACCACCTGGTCGCGGAGGCGGGGGGCCGCCCGGTGGAGGTCCCGTTGCGGGACGACGGCGCCGCGTACCGTCTGGACCTGCCCGGCATCGACGCCGCGCTGGCCGCGGGCGCCCGCGCGGTGCTGCTGTGCAACCCCCACAACCCGCTGGGCCTGGTCCACGCCCGCGAGGAGCTGGCGGAGCTCGCCGAGATCGTGGAGCGGCACGGCGCCCACGTGGTGAGCGACGAGATCCACGCACCGCTCACGCACCGCGGCGCCACCTTCACCCCGTACCTGTCCGTGTCCGACGCCGCCCGTCGGCACGGTGTCGCGGCGGCCTCCGGGAGCAAGGCCTTCAACCTCGCGGGGCTCAAGGCCGCCATGTTCGTGGTGGACTCCGAGCCCATGGCCCAGTGGCTGGCCACGGTGCCCGACGCCGTGTCCTACCGGACGGGGATCATGGGCCTGCTGGCCACGCAGGAGGGCTTCCGGCACGCCACGGACTGGTTGGACGCGACCATCGAGGTGATCGAGAGCAACATCGCGCTGCTCGAGCGCCAGCTCGCGGACAAGCTGCCGCAGGTCCGGTTCCGCCGGGGCAGCGCCACGTACCTGGCCTGGCTCGACATGCGGGACCTGGGCTGGGGGGACGACCCTGCCGAGCACGCGGCGGAGCACGCCAAGGTGGCGCTGTCATCAGGCCCCACGTTCGGTGCCGGGGGAGCGGGTTTCGCGCGCATGAACCTGGCGTGCTCCCCGGACACGATCGTGGAGGCGGTGGACCGGCTCAGCTCGGCCGCGCGCGGATGACGTCTTGCGTACTGCGGCTCGGCCGGGGCACACTGCTGGCCCCGTGAACAGAACACCGTCGGTCCGTGGTGGCGGTGGCCTGCGGTGCCCGCGGCGCAACGCCCCCACGTCATCGCACCGCGTGGAAGGAGCCCCGTGACCCGTACCGTCCCCGTGCTGATCCTCACCGGCTACCTGGGCGCCGGCAAGACCACCGTGCTCAACCACGTCCTGGCCACGGGCGGGGGCCGTGTGGGAGTGGTGATCAACGACTTCGGGGACGTGAACGTGGACGCCGGTCTCGTGGCGGGCCACGTGGCGGAACCCCTGTCGATCGCGGGCGGCTGCCTGTGCTGCCTGCAGGACCCCGCGCAGCTGGACGACGCACTGCGCACCCTGTCCCGCCCGGCACTGGACCTCGACGCCATCGTCATCGAGGGCTCGGGGATCGCGGAACCGCCCGCGCTGCTCCAGCTCGTGCTGGGCAGCACCGTGGACTCCGTCCGCTTCGGCGGTCTCGTGGAGGTCGTCGACGCCGCCCACGTGCCCCACGCCGAGCAGCGCGGCTGGGACCTCGCGCAGCACGTCAAGGCCGCCGCGCTCGTGCTGCTCACCAAGACCGACGTGGCGGAGCCCCACGAGTCCGCGCGCGTGCGCGAGCGGATCGCGCAGGCCAATCCCCACGCCATGGTGCTCGACGCACCGTGGGGAGCCGTGGACCCCCGACTGTTCTTCGACGCCGCGGAGCGTGCCGTGCCCGAGGGCGGCCAGCTCCCGCTGTGGGAGCTCGGCACCGCCGGCGGGCACGCGCACCACGTCCACCACCGCGCCGCGAGCCTGGACGTGCCCGCCACGGTGGACCCGGCGGCGCTCGCGGACCTGCTGGAGGATCCCCCGGACGAGGTCTACCGCGTCAAGGCCGTGGTGGACGTGGCCACGGTCCGCGGAGCCCGCCGCTACGTGGCGCACTCCGTGGCAGGGTTCGTCACGGTCGAGCGGGCACCGCGGCCGGCGGGCGCGGCGCCACACTCGGTGGTCGTGGCCATCGGCCCGGAGAACGATGCCGCCGTGCCCGTGGATCTCACGGGTATCGTCAACCGGTCCCCAGCTCCGGCCGCCGCACGCGAGCTGCTCCGCCTCACCCGGTTCCTGTGAGACCCGCAGTCCTGCCGCGCACGGTCCTGGGAGACCTGCGGCGATGCCCGGGCCCGGTGCGGCAGGTTCATCGCCGCCTCAGGGGCGGACGGATCCGAACGTCGGGGGAGTGGCCGGTCAGGTGAGGTTGGAGAAGTGCTCCACCTTCCGGGTGGGCCCCGTCACCAGGATCTGGTCGTCGTCGTAGAGCATGGTCCCGGCCTCGATGGGCTCCCACTGCCCGCCCGGGCGGCACACGGCCACGACCGAGACCCCCAGCCGCTGCCTCACGTTCAGCAGGTCCATGGGGCGCTGCTGGATGGGTTCCGGCGGGGTGCAGCGGACCAGCGCGTGGCCGTCGTCGATCGGCACGAAGTCCAGGATCCGGTGCTGCACCAGGTGCGCTGCCCGGGTGCCCATGTCGCTCTCGGGGTTGACCACGTTCTGCACGCCCAGCTGCGTGAGGATCTCGGCGTGCGGCTCGGTGAGGGCCTTGGCCCAGATGCCGGGGCACCCGAACTTCACGAGCCGGGACGCGGTGAGGATGCTCGCCTCGATGTTGGAGCCGATGCCCACCACCACGCGCTCGAACTCGTCCACGGACAGCTCGCGCAGCACGTCCTCGTCCGTGGCGTCCGCGCGCACCACCGAGGTCAGCTTGCCGTTGAAGCGCTGCACGGTGGCCTGGTCGTGGTCGATGCCCAGCACGTCGGTCTCGTTGCGCATGAGCTCCAGGGCGAGGGCACCCCCGAACCGACCCAGCCCGATCACGGCCACGGCGTCGGACATGCCTCGACGGGAGATGTCGGAGAGTTGGGAACCGAACATGGGACTTCCTTCCGGGGTGGGGCGTCCTGCGGCGGCGGGATGCCGGGAAAGCGCTGCGCGGCGTCGTGCCGGATCAGCGCGGGAGCGTGTGGATCAGCCGATGAGCGGCCGTTCCTTGGGCAGGCCGAACGAGGGCGGACGTCGACCGTAGGCGATCGCGGCGGCCACGGTGACCGGACCCAGCCGGCCCATGACCATCAGGGCGATCAGCACGCACTGGGCAAAGGGCTCCAGTGCGGGCGTGATCCCGGTGCTCAGACCCACCGTGGAGAACGCGGAGACCACCTCGAACAGCACCCGGTCCAGTCCCAGGGACTGGTCCGTGAGCATGAGCAGCATGGACCCTCCGATGACGGCTCCGGCGGCCAGCACCACCACCGTGATCGCCTCGCGCTGCACGGAGCGGGAGAGCTGCTTGCCGAGCACCGGCACGGCGGCACCGCCCCGGATCTCCGTGAGCGCGATGAAGAACAGCACGCCGAACGTGGTGACCTTGAGCCCGCCGGCGGTGCCCGCAGGGCCACCGCCGATGAACATGAGGATGTCCATGCCGAGCCACGACACGGGGTGCATCTGGGAGATGTCGATGCTGTTGAACCCCGCCGTGCGGCAGATCGTGGACTGGAAGAACGCGTTGAGCACCTTGACGGCGGGGGACTGCGACCCGAGGGTGGCCGGGTTGCTCCACTCGAGCACCAGGATGAACACGGTGCCGCTGAGGAGCAGCAGCGGGGTGGCGAACAGCACCAGGCGGGTGTTCATGCTCCACCGGTGCGGAATCCTGATGTGCCGCCGCAGCTCGGCGAGGACCGGGAAACCCAGGCCGCCCAGGATCACGCACGAGGACAGGGTGAGCAGCACCACGGCGTCGCCCGAGAAGTCCATCACGTTGAGCGTGTAGAGCGCGAAACCGGCGTTGTTGAACGCTGACACCGCGTGGAAGACCCCGTGCCACAGTGCGGTGCCCACGGAGTAGTCGTAGTGCAGCAGGAACCGCAGGAACAGGATGGTGGCCGCGGTGCCCTCGATGACCAGGGTGGTCCCCACGATGCGTGCGACCACGAGGCGCGCTCCGCCACCGGACTTGGTCTCCGCGCTGGTCAGCAGCCGGGCGGAGAGACCGAGCCGACGGGACAGCAGGATTCCCAGCATGGTGGTGAACGTCATGACGCCGAGACCGCCCACCTGGATGAGACAAATGATCACCACCTGGCCGAACGGGGTCCAGTACGTGGCGGTGTCCACGGTGATCAGCCCCGTGACGCACAGCGCCGAGGTGGCGGTGAAGGCCGCCGTGATCACGTCCGTGCTGCCCGGGGCCACCGTGGCCAGCGGCAGCATGAGCAGACCCGTTCCCGTGAGCAGCGCCAGCAGGAACGCGGAGAGAATCAGACGCGCGGAACGCCCCGGGGTCAGCTCGTGGACGTGCAGGGGGTCCCGGCGGGACCTCATCGTGGGGACGGTCCGGCGGATCCGGGAGCCGTGGGTGTGGACGCGGATCGCCGCCTGGCGAAAAGCCTCGGTGATGGGCACCGGGCCAAAATACCCCGGTGGCGGCCCCCGGACACCCATTCGTGGCGCTGCGCACGGAGCGTGTTGGGCGAGGGCGACACGGTTGCACTGCACACGCACGCGTGTGATGTGCGCTACTGCCGCGTATGTGCCCTAAACTGACCGGCATGACCAACATTCCCGCGGAACTCGCGTACACGGCAGAGCACGAGTGGGTCCAGGACCTCAACGACGACAGCACCTTCAAGGTGGGCATCACCGACCACGCCCAGAGTGAGCTGGGTGAGGTCGTCTTCGTCCAGCTGCCGGAGGTCGGGGACTCCGTCACGGCGGGGGACGTGGTGGGGGAGATCGAGTCCACCAAGTCCGTGAGCGACCTCTTCGCTCCCGTCAGCGGTGAGATCGTCTCCGTCAACGACGAGCTCTCGGACACCCCGGGGCTGCTCAACGACGCACCCTACGAGGCCGGCTGGCTCTTCACGGTGCGGGTGGAGTCCCAGGACGCCACGGCCGACCTGCTGGACGCGCAGGCCTACCAGCAGCTGCTGGACTAGACTCGAACTTCCACGTGAGCTGAGGGGAACCCATGCCTAATCAAGAGAACTCGGGCGCGCAGTCGGGCCCGGAGACCACGTCCATCCAGATCGTCGCGGACGTGCTCTCCACCGCCGCGCACCACAAACTCACCGAGGGTGAGCAGAACGCCGTGGCCTCGCTTCCCCCGGGGTCTGCTCTGCTGCTCGAGACCAACGGTGGGCTGACGGGTGCGCGCTTCCTGCTGGACCGGGACGAGGTCGTGGCCGGACGCCACCCCGCGTGCTCCGTGTTCCTGGACGACGTCACCGTCTCCCGGCGGCACGCGGAGTTCATCCGCCGCAACAACACCTTCGAGATCGTGGACCAGGCCTCGCTCAACGGCACGTACGTCAACAGCGACCGCGTGAACACCAAGGTGCTCGAGAACGGTGACGAGGTGCAGATCGGCAAGTTCCGCTTCACGTTCTACCACTCCGTGCAGAACGGGTCCTGACACCCTCTATGCCTGAGACCGGACTCCCGCAGACCGCCCGTGTCGGCATCGGCGCACTGCTGCGTCAGCTGCAGCCGCGCTTCCCGGATCTGACCGCGTCGAAGGTGCGTTTCCTGGAGGACCAGGGTCTTGTGCACCCGCACCGCACCGCGTCCGGATACCGCAAGTACTCGGAGCAGGATGTGGAGCGTCTCACCACGGTGCTCAGTCTGCAGCAGGAGAGGTATCTTCCGCTGCGGGTCATCAGGGAACGCCTGGACCGCGGGGAGGACCCCGCCGCCGGCGCCGAACGGCAGCGTCCTCGGGTGCCGGTGGACGCCGCGGAGCCAGGGGCCGCCGACGCCGGAGACCCGCCTCGCCCGAGCTCGGCCCGGTACTCGTTGCGCGAGCTCGCCGCGAGATCCGGAACGGAGGTCCCGCTGCTGCGCGAGCTGCTGACCCACGGGCTGATCGTGGAGCGCTCCGGCGCCTACGACGAGCACGCCCTGGCCGTGGCGGTGGCCGCCGGGAAGCTCCGCGGCTACGGCATCGAGCCCCGGCACCTGCGCGTGCTGCGGGGTGCCTCCGAGCGCGTCGTGGCACTGGTGGACGGCAGCGTGGCGCCGCTGCGCACGCGACGCGATCCGGAGACCCGACGCAGGGCCGTGCTGCGCGCCCGTGAGATCGCGGCGTTGTGCCTCTCCGTGATGTCCGCGGTGGTCACCACCCAGGTGGACGACACGGTGCGTTCCTTCCACACCCCGGACTCCTCCGGGAGCGACACGTGAGCGCGGACGTCCACATGGAGATCGCGGGGGTGCGCATGGACGTCCCCGCGGGCCAGCCCGTGGTGGTGCTGCGTGAACTGGACGGGCCCCGTCGTCTGCCCATCTGGCTGGGCACCAACGAGGCCACGTCGATCGTGTTCGCCCTGCAGGGGATCGAGCCCCCTCGCCCGCTGACCCACGACCTGCTGCTGGCGGTGGTGGGGGAGCTGGGCCGCAGCATCACCCGAGTGGTGGTGCACACCGTGGAGGACACGGTGTTTTACGCGGCCATCTCCTTCGACGACGCCACCGTGGTGGATGCCAGGGCCTCGGACGCGCTCGCCCTCGCGGCGCGCACCGGGTGCCCCATCCTGTGCTCCTCGGCCGTGCTGGACGAGGCGGGGCTGGTGCTCAGCCCGGACGGCGAGCTGCGGGAGCAGGCGGCGGAGTCGCCAGGGGGAGCGGAGGCCCAGGTGAGGGAGTTCCGCGACTTCCTGGACCATGTGGACCCGGACGACTTCCAGTCCTGACCGCCCCGGTGCACACGGGGTGCGCCTCCCACGCCGACACGACCTGAACCGCACCGGATGTCTTTGACCCGTTCCAGCCGGGGGTTTACCGTCGGGGGAGCATGGTGGGCCGTCTCCTGCCCGCCCCACGCACGAGGAGGACGCTTGAGCAATCCTGAGTTGCCGCTGGACGCGGCGCAGCTGCGCGCATCCTCCCTGGCCGGGGGAACGCAGGAGATGCTGTTCTCGGACGACCTCACCGCGCTCGACGAGACCGTGGGCTTCCGCGGACCCACCGCGTGCAAGGCCGCCGGCATCAGCTACCGGCAGCTCGACTACTGGGCGCGCACCAGCCTCGTGGAGCCCACAGTGCGCGGCGCCAAGGGATCCGGCTCGCAGCGTCTCTACAGCTTCCGGGACATCCTCGTCCTCAAGGTGGTCAAGCGGCTGCTCGACACCGGCGTCTCCCTGCAGCAGATCCGCTCCGCCGTGGGCGCCCTGCGTCTCAGGGGCATCGAGGACCTCACCCGGCTGACCCTGATGTCCGACGGCGCGAGTGTCTACGAGTGCACCTCCCCCCACGAGGTCATCGACCTCGTCCAGGGCGGGCAGGGTGTGTTCGGCATCGCCGTGGGCCGCGTGTGGCGCGAGGTGGAGGCCACCCTGGCCTCCATGCCCGCAGAGCATGCCTCCCTGGAGGGTGCCGCGGAGGCCGCGGGGCCGTTCCCCGAGGACGAGCTCTCCGCGCGTCGCGCACGGCGTCGCACGAAGAACGCCGGCTGACCGGGAGGGCATCGCCTCAGCGCGTGAGCCCCTCCAGCACGGCGGTGAAGCGTCCGGCGATCTCGGCCGCTTCCGCACCCGGCCAGCGGTGCACGGGCCACGCCGCCCCCTGTGCCTGCTGCACCACGGGGAGGTCCGGCAGCACGGGGTCCACCACGAGCGGCCCGAACAGGTCCCGGAGTTCCCGCAGCCGGTGCTGCTGCTCCTGGGACGCGCCGCGCACCCTGTTGATCACGACCCCTGCCTCGGGCACGGCCCAGATGCGGGAGGACTCGAACTGCGCCAGGGCGCTCATGGTGCGTTTCGTCCCGGCCACGGAGAACAGCGACGGCTCGGCCACCGAGAGGACCTTGTGGGAAGCCGCCCACGCCATGCGGGTGAGCGCGCTGAGGGTGGGCGGGCAGTCGACGAGCACGAGTTCGTAGCGGTCCAGCCCACGCAGAGCGGTCTCCAGCCGTTTCAGGTCCTTCGGCCGGTACGCCGCGTGGTCCAGGTGCGACGACGCCGCGGACCCCGGGGCGACGTCGAGCACGGGAACGCGCGTGGTGCGGGCGGCATCCGGCGCCCAGGCGCGGGGGCCGGCCGTGGAGGTGTCCGGGGTGATGGGGTGCGCGGTCCAGGGCGAGGCCTCGGCCACCGAGGCGAGAGCGCCCCTGCGGGGCCGGCGGAGCACGGTGCCCACCTCGTGGCCCGCGCGCGCGTGCACACCCAGTGCCGTGGAGGCGTCCCCGTGGGGGTCGAGGTCCACGACCAGCGTGGGGATCCTGGCGTCCAACGCGGCGGATGCCAGCCCCAGGACCACGGAGGACTTGCCCACGCCGCCCTTGAGGCTGCTGATGCTGACGATCTGCACGGATGACCCTTCTGTAACCCAAAGGGGGGCTGTCCGCCGCCCCGTTACATGCTAATGGGTGCCCTTCGGGGGACAGGGCAGACGTGCCGTGACACGATCACCGGATCACGCTCCCGTGAGGTCTGGCTCACGTAAGCTGAGAGCCGGTATCAACTCCTCACCCAGTGCGCGCGCCCGTGCGGCCGTGCACGGAAACGGACGTCATGTTTTCCAAGATCTTGGTGGCCAACCGTGGCGAGATCGCCATCCGCGCCTTCCGCGCGGCGTACGAGCTCGGCGCAGGGACCGTGGCGGTGTTCCCCCACGAGGACCGCAACTCCATCCACCGGCAGAAGGCCGACGAGGCCTACAACATCGGTGAGGAGGGCCACCCGGTCCGGGCGTACCTGGACGTGGCGGAGATCGTGCGCGTGGCCAAGGAGTCCGGGGCGGATGCCATCTACCCGGGCTACGGGTTCCTGTCCGAGAACCCCGAGCTGGCCCGGGCCGCGGCGGCGGAGGGCATCACGTTCGTGGGTCCGCGCGCCGAGATCCTGGAGCTCGCCGGGAACAAGGTGGAGGCGCTGCGTGCCGCTCGGCGTGCCGGGATCCCCACCCTGGACTCCTCGGAGCCCTCATCGGACAAGGACGCGCTGATCGCGGCCGCCGAGAAGATCGGCTACCCCGTGTTCGTCAAGGCCGTGGCCGGCGGCGGTGGGCGCGGCATGCGCCGTGTGGAGAGCCCCGAGCAGCTGCCCGGCGCCCTGGACGCGGCGATGCGCGAGGCGGACACCGCCTTCGGTGATCCCACGGTGTTCATCGAGCAGGCCGTGCTGCGCCCCCGGCACATCGAGGTGCAGATCCTCGCGGACAACGAGGGCAACATCGTGCACCTGTTCGAGCGCGACTGCTCCCTGCAGCGGCGCCACCAGAAGGTCATCGAGATCGCCCCGGCCCCGCAGCTGGACCCCGAGATCCGGGACGCCCTGCACCGCGACGCCGTGAAGTTCGCCAAGGAGCTGGGCTACGTGAACGCCGGGACCGTCGAGTTCCTCGTGGACACCGCCGGTGAGCGCGCGGGCCAGCACGTGTTCATCGAGATGAACCCGCGCATCCAGGTGGAGCACACCGTGACCGAGGAGATCACGGACGTGGACCTCGTGCAGTCCCAGCTGCGGATCGCCGCGGGGGAGACTCTCGAGGACCTGGGCATCAGCCAGGACGGCCTGCGGGTGCGCGGCGCGGCGCTGCAGTGCCGCATCACCACCGAGGACCCCGCGAACGACTTCCGCCCGGACGTGGGCAAGGTCTCCGCCTACCGCTCCGCGGGCGGCGCCGGCGTGCGCCTGGACGGCGGCACGCTGTACGCGGGTGCCGAGATCTCTCCGCACTTCGACTCGATGCTGGTGAAGCTCACGTGCCGTGGCCGCGACTACGAGACCGCCGTGCTGCGCGCCCGGCGAGCGCTGGCGGAGTTCCGCATCCGCGGGATCGCCACGAACATCCAGTTCCTGCAGTCGGTGCTGCACAACCCGGACTTCCTGGCCGGCGACGTGGCCACGGACTTCATCGAGAACCACCCGGACCTGCTCAAGGGCAAGGGCTCGGCGGACCGTGGTACTCGCGCCCTGAACTACCTGGCCGAGATCACGGTGAACAAGCCCAACGGTGAGCGCGTGGACGGCATCGACCCGCGTGACAAGCTTCCGCACTACCCGGGTGACAAGAGGGACGAGCCCTACCGCAGCCCCTTCGACGGGCCCTCCCAGCACGAGGTGCCCTCGGGCTGGCGCCAGGTGCTGCAGGAGAAGGGCCCCGAGGGTTTCGCCCGCGCCCTGCGTGAGTACGAGCCGCTCGCGGTGACCTCCACGACCTTCCGCGACGCCCACCAGTCGCTGCTGGCCACGCGGGTGCGCACCCGCGACCTGCTCGCGGCGGCCCCGGCCTACGCCCACCTGCTGCCGGGTCTGCTGTCGGTCGAGGCCTGGGGCGGCGCCACGTACGACGTCGCGCTGCGCTTCCTGGGGGAGGACCCCTGGGAGCGGCTGCGGCTCCTGCGCGAGGCCATGCCCAACATCCCCATCCAGATGCTGCTGCGCGGGCGGAACACCGTGGGCTATACGCCGTACCCCGTGGAGGTGACCAACGCGTTCGTCGCGGAGGCCGCGGAGACTGGTGTGGACATCTTCCGCATCTTCGACGCGCTGAACGACGTGGAGCAGATGCGCCCGGCCATCGAGGCCGTGCGCGCCACCGGGACCGCGGTGGCCGAGGTGGCCCTGTGCTACACGGGCAACATGCTGGACCCGGACGAGACCGTCTACACGCTGGACTACTACCTGGATCTCGCGCAGCAGTGCGTGGACGCCGGGGCCCACGTGCTCGCGATCAAGGACATGGCGGGTCTGCTGCGCCCCGAGGCGGCACGCCGGCTCGTCACGGCGCTGCGCGAGCGCTTCGACCTCCCGCTGCACCTGCACACCCACGACACCGCGGGCGGTCAGCTGGCCACCCTGCTCGCCGCGTCCGAGGCGGGCGTGGACGCGGTCGACGCCGCGGCGGCGTCGATGGCGGGGACCACGTCCCAGGTCTCTGGCTCCGCGCTCGTGGCGGCGCTGGAGAACACCGAGCGCGACACCAACCTGGGCCTGGACATCGTGAGCGACATGGAGCCCTACTGGGAAGTCGTGCGCTCGATCTACAAGCCCTTCGAGTCCGGGCTCACGAGCCCCACGGGCCGCGTGTACCGCCACGAGATCCCGGGCGGACAGCTGTCCAACCTGCGGCAGCAGGCGATCGCACTGGGCCTGGGTGAGAAGTTCGAGGCCATCGAGGACATGTACTACGCCGCGGACAAGATGCTCGGGCACCTGGTCAAGGTCACGCCGTCCTCCAAGGTGGTGGGGGACCTCGCCCTGCAGCTCGTGGGCATGGACGTGGACCCCGCGGAGTTCGAGGCGGACCCCCGCAAGTTCGACATCCCGGCCTCGGTGATCAACTTCCTGGCCGGGGAGCTGGGGACCCCGCCCGCGGGCTGGCCCGAGCCGTTCCGCACCAAGGCCCTCGAGGGACGCACCGTGAACCTCGCGGACGAGGAGCTCTCGGCGGAGGACCGCGAGGCGCTCGAGCAGCCCGGTGCGGTGCGCCGTGCCACGCTCAACCGCCTGCTGTTCCCGGGGCCCACGAAGGACTTCGAGTCCTCCCGCACCAAGTACGGTGACGTCTCCGTGCTGCACACGCGCGACTTCCTCTACGGCCTGGACCAGGACCACGAGCACGTGATCTCGCTGGGCAAGGGTGTGCGCCTGCTGGTGACCCTGCAGGCCATCTCCGAGCCGGACGAGAAGGGCATGCGCACCGTCATGGTGACCCTCAACGGCCAGCTGCGCCTGCTGGAGATCCGCGACGAGTCCGTGAAGTCGCAGGCCGTGGAAACCGAGAAGGCGGACACGTCCCAGCCGGGCCACGTGGCGGCGCCGTTCGCCGGCGCGGTCACGGTCACCGTCTCGGAGGGCGACACCGTCTCCGCCGGGGACTCGGTGGCCACGATCGAGGCCATGAAGATGGAGGCCTCCATCACGGCTCCCGTGGGCGGAACGGTCTCCCGCGTGGCGCTCGCCGACACCGCGCACGTGAGCGGCGGGGACCTGGTCCTGGTGATCGACCCCCAGTGATCCGCAGGGATTCCCACCGCGGCCACGCCGTGGGCTGAACGGACGCCACCCCGCACCCCGTGTGCGGGGTGGCGTCCTAGCATGGGGCCCATGCGATCTTTCGACCTGATCATCGTCGGCTCCGGCTCGGGCAACTCGCTGCTCACGGACGAGTACCGGGACCTGGACGTGGCCATCGTGGAACCCGGCCGCTTCGGGGGCACGTGTCTCAACGTGGGCTGCATCCCCACCAAGATGTACGTGTATCCCGCCACCGTGGCGGACCAGGCACGGGACGCCGGGCGGCTCGGGCTGGACGCCACGGTCGACGGCGTGGACTGGCCGGGGATGCGGGACCGGATCTTCGGTCGGATCGACGCGATCTCCGAGGGCGGGCTCGACTACCGGCGCTCGCTGGAGAACGTCACGGTCATCCAGGAGTACGTGCACTTCGTGGAGCCCCGCGTGCTGGAGACGGACTCGGGGGAGCGGATCACCGCACCCCGGATCGTGCTGGCCAACGGCTCCCGCGTGCACGTCCCGGACGTGCCCGGCACGGATCTGCCGGGGGTGCACACGTCGGACACGGTGATGCGCATACCGGAGCTGCCGCGGGACGTGGTGGTGGTGGGCGGCGGCTACATCGCCGCCGAGTTCTGCCACGTGTTCCAGGGTCTCGGCGCGTCGGTCACGCAGCTCAACCGCTCGCAGCGCCTGCTGCGCGCCCACGACGACACGATCGCCGAGCGCTTCACCCGTGAGGCCGCCGCGCACTGGGACCTTCAGCTGGGGTGGAGCCTCACGGGCATCCGGACCTCCGAGGACGGCCGGCTCACGGTCTCGGCGGACGCGAGCGACGGCTCCGGGAAGCAGTGGGAGCGCACCGCGGACGTGGTGCTGCTCGCCACCGGGCGCATCCCCAACGCGGACACCCTGAACCCCGGAGCGGCCCACCTTGACGTCACCGAGCGCGGGCTGCTCGCCGTGGACGAGCAGCAGCGGGTGCTCTCGGGCGGACAGCCGGTCGAAGGCCTCTGGGCACTCGGCGACGTGTCTTCCCCGCACCAGCTCAAGCACGTGGCGAATGCCGAGGCCAGGGTGGTCTCCCACAACGTGGTCCACCCGGACGACCAGCGCAGCACCGACCACCGCTTCGTGCCCGCCGCGGTCTTCACGGAGCCGCAGATCGCGTCCGTGGGCATGACCGAGCGTGCCGCGCGGGCCTGGGCGGAGCGCACGGGCCACGAGATCACCGTCAAGGTGCAGGACTTCGGCGACGTGGCGTACGGGTGGGCCATGGAGGACCACGTGGGTCTCTGCAAGCTCATCGCGGACTCCGGCACCGGGGAGCTGCTCGGGGCGCACCTGATCGGCCGGGAGGCGTCCAACCTGATCCAGCCGCTCGTGCAGGGCATGGCCTTCGGGCTGCGCGTCCACGAGATGGCGCGCGGACAGTACTGGATCCACCCCGCCCTCGCCGAGGTCGTGGAGAACGCGCTGCTCGGGCTGGACGTCCCGGGCCAGCGCGCGGACTGAACGACGACGCCGCCCGCACCCCGGGGCTCGAGGGTGCGGGCGGCGTCGTGGTCGCGGGGGCTACCTGGCGTAGATGCCGTCGATGACGTCCGCGAAGTCCTCGGCGACCACGGCCCGCTTGAGCTTGAGGGACGGCGTGAGGTAGCCGTCCTCCACGGTGAGGTCGCGGTCCAGGATCCGGAAGGCCTTGATGCCCTCAGCGCGCGAGACCTTGGTGTTCGCGTGGTCCACGATCCGCTGCACGTGCTCGATCACGGCCTTCTCCCGGGACGCCTCCGCGATGCTCAGGCCCGGGTCCAGCCCGAGGGTGGGCAGGACGTTGGCCAGGGTCTCGGGGTCGAGCGTGATCAGGGCGGCCACGAACGGGCGGTTCTCACCCACCACCATGATCTGCCCCACCGTGGCGGTCGCGCGGATGGGATCCTCCAGCATCGTGGGAATCACGTTCTTGCCGCTCGCCGTGACGATGATCTCCTTCTTGCGGCCGGTGACGGTCAGCAGGCCCTCGTCATCCAGGTGCCCCAGGTCTCCGGTGGCGAACCAGCCGTCGTGGAAGGCCTCGGCGGTCTTCTCGGGCAACCCGTTGTAGCGTTCGAAGACGTTCACGCCGCGCACCAGGATCTCGCCGTCCTCCGCGATCGCCACCTCGTTGCCGGGCATGGGGTGGCCCACGGTGCCCAGCCGGTTGATGCTCGGCACGTTCGCGGAGATGGGCGCCGTGGTCTCGGTGAGCCCGTAGCCCTCCACCACGTACACGCCGATGCCGTTGAAGAAGTGCGCGAGGTGCTCGCCCAGCGCCGCCCCGCCCGAGACCGCGTAGCGGACCTCCCCGCCCATGGCCTGGCGCAGGGTGGAGTAGACCAGCTTGTCGTAGAGGCGGTGGCGCGCCGCGAGCCACGGGGAGACGTGCCCCTGCTGGGAGGCCTTGGACCACGCGGCGGCCGTGGCCACCGCGCGCTCGAAGATCAGCTTCTTCACGGGTGAGCCCGCCTGGGCCTTGAAGCGGGCCCCCACCAGGATCTTCTCGAAGACCCGCGGCACCGCCAGGATGAAGGTGGGCTTGAACCGGGCGAGGTCGTCCATGAGCTGGGAGACGTCCGGGGTGTGTGCCAGAGCGATGCCGGCGTCCAGGGAGGTGACCTCCACGAACCGGGCGAACACGTGGGCCAGCGGCAGGAACAACAGGGTGCGCGCTCCCTCGTGCATGAGCTCCCCGGCCACGGGGATCGTGTTCTGGGAGCACGCCACGAAGTTTCGGTGGGTCAGCTCGCAGCCCTTGGGCGGTCCGGTGGTCCCGGACGTGTAGATGAGCGTGGCGGCGTCGTCCAGGCTCACGCCGTCGTACGGGGTCTGCAGGTCCTCGCGCCCGGCGCCCGCCCGCACCACCGCGTCCAGGGAGATCTGCGCGTCGTCCGTGTCGAACACCCGGATGCGCTGCTCGGCCGGGAAGGGGGTGATGCCGTGGGCCTCGCGCACGCGCCCGGCGAGCTCGTCCGTCTCGACGAACACGGCCGTGGCGCGCGAGTCCGAGAGGATCCACGCGATCTGGTCCGGGGAGGAGGTGTCGTAGACCGGCACGGGGACGGCACCGAGCCACCACAGGGCGAAGTCCACGAGCGTCCACTCGTAGCGGGTGCGGCTCAGCAGACCCACACGGTCCCCGGGGCGGATGCCCTGGGCGGCCATTCCGCGGGCGAGGACCACCACCTCGGCGCGGAACTCACGAGCGGTGACGTCCCGCTCCCGCCCCGGGGCGAGGATCGTGTAGAGCACCAGATCCGGCTGCGTGCGGGCACGCTCCTCGAGGATGTGGGCGATGCCGGGGTAGGGCAGGGGATTGACGATGGCCGGGGCACTGACGCGTCTCATGGGGGTACCTTCCTGGCGAGATTGAGTCTCAGTTTACGGTGTGTTCACCTTCACACCGCGGCGTTGGTGGACGTGTCCACACAAGCGGGGTCGAACTGTGTCGCCCTGCCCGCGGTGGGACACGGGCGTCACAGGACCGCACCGTCGTCGTCCTCGGGGGAGTCCTCCGGCAGGGCACGGAACACGAGGAACAGCCCGGCCACGGTTCCGCCGAGACCCGCGCCCCAGACCACGCCGGGCAGCGGACCGGGCAGCACGGTGAGCCCCAGCATGATCACGAGCACCGCGAGCAGCACGCTCAGCGCGCGCAGCATGGCGGGGGACACCCCGCCCGTCACCGGGCCGGGATCGGGATCGTAGACGGCGTCCGCATCGACCTCGTCCAGCTCCTCCGGGATGTCCTCCGGGGGCTGCTCCCGGGGAACCCACTCGAGGTCCTCGGCCCAGGGCTCCATGTCCTCGTCGTCCCCGGGGACGTCGTCCCACGTGTTGGACCGGATGATGCTCTCGAAGGGATCCTCCGACGCGTCCCGGGAGCTCACGCCGTCTCCGGCAGAAGCGGCAGACCGCGGCACACCCGCTGCACGGCGTCCCGCGAGGTCTGCTCGACCAGCGGCGCGTCGTGGTCCAGGGTGGCCACGTGGTAGCTGTCCGGCAGGGGAACCACCCGCACCGGACCGCGCGTGCGCTGCGCCACGAGGTCCGCGGAGGCACCCGAGACCACGTGGTCCACCTCGGAGCGGAACACGATCGCCGGGGCGGTGACCGCCGGCAGCATCTGCACCGTGCGGTGCATGAGCACGTTGAGCTGCGCCACCGCGGCCAGCGGCGTGCGGTCGTACGCCGCCTCCAGGACGGACTCCTTGCGGATGTCGCTGCCGATCCCCGCGTAGGACGGCACCGCGGTGGCGAGCACCCGGCTGAACCGCGCCGCCCTGTTCACCAGGGACAGCGCGGGGTTCACGAGCAGCACGCCGGCGACCTCGCGGCGGGCCGCGGTGTGCAGGGCGAGGGCCCCGCCCATGGACAGCCCGCACACGACCACGTGCTCGTGCCGCTGCCGCAGCTGCCAGTAGTGCTCGTCCACGGCGTCGCGCCACGCCTGCCACGGCTGCGCCGCGAGGTCCTGCCAGTGGGTTCCGTGGCCCGGCAGCAGCGGCACACTCACCCCGGGAGCCGCGCCGGCGGCGTCGGTGGCCGTGTGGATCGCCCGGGCCCAGTCCGCCACGGAAGCGGTCGTGGAGCTGAAGCCGTGGAGCACCAGGACCCCCACGGAGGAGGTGCCGGGCAGGTGCAGGGAGTCGTGTCGTTGCAGATCCGATGACATGGCGCCATTGTGCCAGCCGCCGCCACCCGCATGAGAGAATCGCCCGGGACCGACCGGGGCCACTGGACCGGGCGTCCCGCCGAACGGGCCGAACGGGCCCGCGACCCGCGCCGACGAAAGGGCACACGCTCATGGTGTATATGTTCCTCAGGAACTACGTGGTGGCACCCGTGGTCAACAGGGTCTGCCGACCCACCGTGATCGGTCTGGAGCACGTCCCGTCCCACGGCCCCGCGATCCTGGCGAGCAACCACCTGTCGGTGCCGGACACCATCTTCATGCCGGTGGCCGTTCCCCGGCAGGTCTTCTTCCTGGCCAAGTCCGAGTACTTCAACACCCCCGGCCTCAAGGGCCGCCTCACGGCGGCGTTCTTCAAGGCGATCAACCAGATCCCCATGGACCGCCGCGGCGGTCAGGCCAGCGCCAAGTCCCTGAGCGCGGGGGGCCAGGCCCTGGCCGAGGGCAAGCTGCTGGGCATCTACCCCGAGGGCACCCGCTCCCCGGACGGGCGGCTCTACCGCGGCAAGGTGGGAGTGGCCCGCCTCGCCCTGGAGTCCGGAGCCCCCGTGATTCCCGTGGCCATGATCGGCACGGACAAGATGCAGCCGCTGGGCTCCCGTTTTCCGGACCCCCGCCGTGCCCGGATCACCACGATCTTCGGTGAGCCCATGGACTTCTCCCACCTGAGGGGACAGCAGGGGGACCACGCCACGCTGCGGCGAGTGACGGACGAGATCATGGCCGCCATCCAGCGGTTGTCCGGCCAGGAGGTCGCGGACGTCTACGCCACCGAGCACAAGCGCCGGATGGCGGAAGGGAAGACCTCCGCACTGCTGGCGCAGGCCAAGGAGGTGGCCCAGGCCACCAGGGACAAGGGCCGTTCCGTCACGGACGCGGTGTCCCAGCAGGCCGGTCACCTCAATGACACCCTGCACCGCCGTCCGCATGGCGGGACGGACTCCGGGGCGGATGACGGGACCCCTGGCCCCACGGCCTAGACTGGGGGAATGAGTTCCGAGACCCTGCCTGAACAGCTCCGATCCGTGATGACCCCCTCGCCGAGCGCGGCGGACTACCCCGGACTCGACGAGTGGCGGGGAAGGAGCATCGGGCAGCATCCCCAGTGGGCGGAGCACCCGGACTTCGCGGCCACCATCCAGGAGCTGGGCGCGGTCCCGCCCCTGGTCTTCGCCGGGGAGGTGGACACCCTCCGGGAACGTCTCGCCCAGGTGGCCAACGGGGAGGCCTTCTTCCTCCAGGGCGGCGACTGCGCGGAGACGTTCGCGGGAGCGACCGCGGACAAGATCTCCGGCCGCGTCCGCACACTACTGCAGATGGCGGTGGTGCTCACCTACGGCGCGTCCATGCCCGTGGTGAAGATGGGGCGGATGGCGGGGCAGTTCTCCAAGCCGCGCTCCTCCAACGAGGAAACCCGCGACGGCGTCACCCTGCCCTCGTTCCGCGGTGAGATGGTCAACGGCTTCGACTTCACCGAGGAGTCCCGCGTCCACGATCCCCGCCGGATGCTGCGCGGCTACCACACCTCGGCCTCCACCCTGAACCTGATCCGCGCCTTCACCCAGGGTGGTTTCGCGGACCTGCGGCGCGTGCACGCGTGGAACATGGGTTTCGCGGCGAACCCCGCCTACGCCCGGTACGAGTCGATGGCGCGCGAGATCGACCACGCCGTCAAGTTCATGGCCGCGTGCGGCTCCGACTTCGACGCCCTCAAGACCACCGAGTTCTTCGCGGGCCACGAGGCCCTGTTGCTGGACTACGAGCGGGCGCTCACGCGCATCGACTCCCGCACGCACCTGCCGTACGGTACGTCGGGCCACTTCCTGTGGATCGGCGAGCGCACGCGCGACCTCGACGGCGCCCACGTGGACCTGCTCTCGAGGCTGCGCAACCCGATCGGCGTCAAGCTCGGCCCCGGCACCTCCGGCGACGACGCACTGCGCCTGATCGACGCTCTCGATCCCGACCGCGAGCCCGGACGTCTCACGTTCATCACCCGCATGGGCGCGAAGAACATCCGGGAGAAGCTGCCCCCGGTCATCAAGGCGGTCGAGGACTCCGGTGCGAAGCCCGTCTGGGTCACCGATCCCATGCACGGCAACACCGTGTCCCTGGCGTCGGGGTACAAGACCCGCAACTTCGAGGACGTGGTGGACGAGGTGCGCGGCTTCTTCGAGGTGCACCGAGAGCTCGGCACGTTCCCCGGCGGCATCCACGTGGAGATGACCGGTGACGACGTTGCCGAGTGCCTCGGTGGCTCGGACCCCGTGGCCGAGTCCTCCTTCGCCGAGCGCTATGAGACGCTCTGCGATCCGCGGCTCAACCACAAGCAGTCGCTCGAGATCGCGTTCCTGGTGGCGGAGTACCTCTCCGCGCAGCACTGACGGTCGTGTCCCCGCGCCGGGCCCCGGCCGGCCGGCGCGGGCACCTGGGCGTCCTGTGCCGACGGCCGGTCGGGAGCCGCGCGGGGGCTCAGAGGACGGTGAGCACCACGGTGTCGCCGTCCTCGCGTTGGCGCACCACGCGGTTCAGGTGCGAGCCCACGGGGGAGTCGATCTGCACGGTGTAGCCCTGCTCCTCCAGGGTGGTCCGCGCCGTCTCGGCGTCCTTGCCCACCACGTTCGGGACCGGTCCCTGCGGTGAGTCCGTGGCCACGGTGAGGGACATCTGCGTTCCCTCGTCCACGCGGCTGCCCGCCTCGGGGGACTGGGACAGCACGGTGCCCGTCGGCCGCGTCGAGTACTCCCGGGTGACCCCGCCGAGACCGAGACCCGCGGCGCTCACGGCCGCCCCGGCGTCGTCGGCCGACATCCCGGTCAGGGCCGGAACGTCCACCTGGGCGGGACCGGAGGAGACCAGGAGATTGACCTGCTCGATCCCCCGGACGGTGGCGGGCGCGGCGGGATCGGTGGAGATCACCGTGCCCTCGGGCGCCTCGCGGCTCGGGGTGGTGCTCACGCCCACGTTGGAGATCCCCGCGGCGTTCAGCGTGCGCTCGGCCGCCGCGGTGTCCTGCCCCGCCACCGGGGGGACCATGGCGGTGGCCGTCCCGGGCGCGGAGCCCAGCCACCAGCCCAGGAACGCCGCCACCGTGAGCAGCAGCGCGAACACCACGAGCACGAGGGCCACGTGCAGCGGCTGGGCCGGGGGGTTCAGGCGCACACGCGGCTCGTGCGGCGAGCGGTGCGCCGTGGACCCCACCTGGGTGAGCGCCACCGTGCCCGTGGCGTCCTCCTCGTAGGCGGGCAGGATCGGGGTGCCGTGACCTCCGGGGGGCACCCCGGCGTTCGCGCCCACGACCTCGGTGGGGGCCTCGTGCCACGGCGTCCCCAGGGCCTCCGTGAGAGCCTCCCGCGTGGGGGTGCCGATGGCCTCGGTGGGCAGGTCCTGCACCCCGGGGCCGATGGCCTCGGTGGCCTCCTCCCCTGAGCCGTCCGCGGTGCCGGCGCCAACGGCCTCGGTGGGTGCCTCCTCCGGATGGCCGGTGGGAGAGTGGGAGCCTCGAGCGAAGACCTCGGTGGCCGCCTCCCCCAGGAGCAGCGGATCCGCGGGAGCGGGCAGGGAGCGTCGGACGGCGAGGGCGAGGTCCAGCAGCTCGGCGGCGTCCGCGGGGCGCCGGGACGCGTCGCGGGAGGTGGCCCGCAGCACGAACTCGTCCAGGGCGGGGGACACTCCCGCGGCGATCCCGCTCGGGGCGGGCACGTCCCGGCTCACGTGCGCGGTGGCGACCTGCAGGGCCGTGCCCGTGTACGGGCGGGAGCCCGTGAGCATCTCGTAGGCCATGATGCCCACGGCGTACACGTCGCTGCGCTGGTCCACGGGGCCGTCGCCCACCAGCTCGGGCGCGGCGTAGCCCACGGTGCCCAGCACGCTGGTGCTGGCCGTGTGGTCGTCCACGGCGCGCGTGAGGCCGAAGTCCGCGACCTTCACCTGCCCGTCCGCGGTGAGCAGGACGTTCTCGGGCTTGACGTCGCGGTGCACCAGGCCGGTGCGGTGCGCCCTGGCGAGGCCCCGGAGCACCGGCACGAGCAGCTCGAGGGCGCGGTGCGGGTCCATCGGCGCCTCGCGTGCGACGACCTCGCGCAGGGTGGGTCCGTCCACGAACTCGAGCACCAGGTACAGCACGCCGTCGTCGGTGCGCCCCTGGTCCAGCACGGCCACCACGTGGGGGTCGTGGAGCCGGGCGGCGGCCTTCGCCTCGCGTTCGGCCCGGGTGACGAAGCGGGGGTCGTCCGCGAAGTGCGGGTGCATGATCTTCAGGGCCACGGGGCGGTCGAGGCGCTCGTCCAGGCCCTCGTAGACGGCCGCCGTTCCCCCGCGGGCGATCCGCCGGAGAACGCGGTAGCGGTTCTCGAGCAGGGCCCCCACACGGTGGTCGTTCATGCTGCTACTGGGCAAATTTCCGTTCCTGTGCGCTCACGGCCTTGACGTATGCCTTGGTGTCGGAACACATACCGTACGTGGTCACGCCGTGCAGTCCCTGGTAGTAGGCGCCGATCCCGGTGGCCTTGTCCGGGGCCCTGTCCTGCAGCTCCCGGATGATGGCCACGCCCGCGGTGATGTTGTCCTGCGGGTCCAGCAGGTCCAGGTCGCGGCCCACCATGGCGGAGGCCCAGTCGCCCGCGGCGGGCACCACCTGCATGGTGCCCACGGCGTCCGCCGGGGACACGACGTCGTGGCGGAACCCCGACTCCTGGGACGCGTGGGCCAGCGCGAGGGCCGGGTCCACGCCCATGTCGCGGGCGGTGGCCTCCACCATCTGCCGGATCTGCGCCGGCGGCGGCACGGCGCGCGAGCGCAGCTGCTCGTGGTGCGCGTTGGCCGAGTCCACCACCTCCCGGGGGTACTGGCGGCCCGCGAAGGAGTCTCCCACGGCGGGTTCCTCGTCCGGTGCCGCGGTCCCGGAGCGCTCGGGCGCGGGGGACGACGCCGCCGCGTCCGCCCTGTGCTCGGGCGCCGCACCGGGGGCGGCCCCGGGGACCACGAGGGTGCGTCCGGGGCGCAGCACGTCGTTCGGGGAGAGCGAGTTGGCCCGCAGGAGGTCGCCCACGCTCACCTCGTAGCGCAGGGCGAGGTCCCACAGGGTGTCCCCGGCGGCCACGCTGTGGTGCGTTCGGGCGGGTGCGGGCGTGGAGCTGCCGCCCGCGGGGGACGGCTTCGGGGCGTTCTTCCCCCGGGCGGGGGCCGCCTCCCCGTCCGCGGGGTTCGAGGTCTCGGGGATGCGCAGCCGCTGGCCGGGGCGGATCATGCCGTGCGCCGGGATGTCGTTGGCGGCCATGAGCTCCGAGACGCTCACGCCGTGCCGGGTGGCCAGGGACCACACGGAGTCCCCGGGGGCGACGGTCACCTGTCCCGCGTGCTGCTGGGCCACCTGCACGGTCTGCGGGGTGGCGGGCGTGGCCTGGGCCGCCCCCATGGTTCCCAGCGCGGTGAGTGCCGTCAGGGCGGCCACGGACCCGTGAGCGGCGCGGCGGGACCACTGGGCGCGGGGGGCGTGGCGGTCGTGGGGCGGCTCAACCGGCATGTTCGCGATACCTGCCTCGGCATGGGGGAAAGGGGACGATCGGGGGCACCGGGGGCGCCGCACGCTGTGCTGCCAGATTACCCGACCCCGCGCCGCCCACCCGGGTTCTGCGAGCCTGCGGCGGCGTGGCAGAGTAGTGCGCGTGAACTACGCAACCGATCTCACGCCCCAGGAATTCGCCGAACTCGACGCCCTCGTGGGCGAGTGGACGCACCTGCCCGACATCGCCGAGGCCATGGACATCCAGATCACCCGGGTGCACCGTCTCATGGACGACGGCTCCCTGCTGGAGGTGCGCCGCCCCGAGGACCGCGTGCGCGTGGTGCCCGCGGCGTTCATGGACGGCTCGCACCCCGTGGACTCCCTCAAGGGCACGGTGGCGGTGCTGCGTGACGCGGCCTACACGGATGCGCAGGCCATCCGCTGGCTGTTCACCGAGGACGAGTCCCTCCCCGGTCGCCCGATCGACGCGCTGCGCCGCGGTCAGAAGACCGAGGTGCGGCGCCGGGCGCAGGCGCTCGGCTGGTGAACCGGGCCGACTGAGAACAGCGGAGGGCGCCGGCCCGCAGCGTGCCCGGACCCCGCCCGCGGCGCGGGGCTCTCGGCCCCTCCTCCGGGGTGACTCAGCGTGTGCGGCGCACCGCCGCGTCCGCCAGCGCCCGCAGTCCCGCGCGGGGCACCTCGCCGGTGGGCAGCACCGCCAACGCCTCGTCCGAGGACGCCACGAGGTCTGCGATGAGCTGCTCGGAGCGTTCGTGGGCGCCGCTGGAGCGCATGAGGTCACGCACCCGCGCCACGTCCTCCTCGGTGAGCCGTTCGCAGCCCAGCACCGATTCGAGCCACTGCCGCTGCGCGGGGGAGCACCCGGTGGAGCAGAGCGCGATCAGGGCGGTGCGCTTGCCCTCCCTGATGTCGTCCCCCGCGGGTTTGCCCGTGGTCTCCGGGTCGCCGAACACACCCAGGACGTCGTCGCGCAGCTGGAACGCCTCTCCCAGGGGAAGGGTGAACGTCGCGCACGCGGCCAGGAACTGCTGGTCCGCACCGGCCAGGGCGGCGCCGATGGCCACGGGGTGCTCCACCGAGTACTTGGCGGACTTGTAGCGCAGCACCGTCATGGCGCGCTCGAGCTGCACCGCGGCGTCGTGCGACGGCGGGGCGACCTCCGCGTGGATGTCGAGGTACTGCCCGGCCATCACTTCGGTGCGCATGCTCGAGAAGATGTGCCGCGCCGCGGCACCCGCTGCAGGGGCCACACCTGCGGCGGCCTCGGCGAAGAGCTGCTCCGCGAAGGACAGACTCATGTCCCCGGTGAGCACGGCGGCACCGACGCCGAAGTGCTCGGGATCCGCGGCCCAGCCGGCCTCGCGGTGGACGGCCTCGAAGACCCTGTGGACGCTCGGCCTGCCCCGGCGGGTGTCCGAGCGGTCCAGGACGTCGTCGTGGATCAGCGCCGCCGTCTGGAACAGTTCGAGGGATGCCGCCGCGGCCACCACGACGTCGCTGCCCGCCTCCCCGCCCGCGGCGCACCAGCCCCAGTGGCACAGTCGCGCGCGCAGCCGCTTGCCGCCGTCCGTGAGGTCGGCGATGGCCGCCACCAGGCGCGTGGCGTCGGGAGAGATGGCGGTGACCCGTTCCCGCTCGGCGGCGAAGAACTCGCGGATGGCGGTGTCGAGCCGGGCGGAGAACTGGGCGTCCTGCGCGGCGGCAGTGGCGGCGGGATCGTCCGTGGAGGTCATTCCGGGGCACCTTTGCTGGGAGGGGTGGCGTGTGCCGGGCCACGCGGGCCGGGCTCGCCCGCGGGGTCCGCGGACCGGCCCGCCCAGCCTAGCCGCACGTCACGGGCTCCGTTCAGCGTGTCGGAGCCGAACCCTAGGCTGGGCTCCGTCCCGGCCCCGACTCGGCGGGGATCTCCGGGTCCGTCCCGGAGGAGCGGAGACGGGAGGCGCACGCGATGGGCGGTCCGAGCCCGCAGCGGCTGGAGGAGTACCGGCGCTGCGCGATCCTCCACGTGGACATGGACATGTTCTACGTGGGGGTCGAGCTGCTCAGCGCACCGCAGCACCGCGGCCGCCCAGTGATCGTCGCGGGTTCCGGGCCGCGCTCCGTGGTGCTCTCGGCCTCCTACGAGGCCCGCGAGTACGGGGTGCACTCCGCCATGCCGGTCTCCCAGGCGCGGGCCAGGTGCCCCTCGGCAGTGCTGCTGGAACCCCACCGGGAGGCCTACGCCCACTACTCGGCGATCGTGATGGACATCTTCCGCTCCGTGACGGACCGGGTGGAGCAGCTGAGCGTGGACGAGGCGTTCGTGGACGTCTCGGGCGCCATCCGCCGCTGCGGGCCACCCGTGGAGATCGCCCGGCGGCTGCGGCGCACCATCCACGAGCGGACCGGGCTCACCGCGTCCGTGGGGATCGGCGAGAACAAGACGGTGGCCAAGATCGCCTCGGCCCACTGCAAGCCGGACGGGCTGCTCGTGGTGGCCCCGGAGCACACCCGGGCGTTCCTCGCCCACCTGCCGGTGGAGCGGCTGTGGGGCGTGGGCAGGCGCACGTCCGAGACCCTTCACGCGGCGGGACTCGCCACGGTGGGGGACATCGCGGACACCCCGCTGCCGCGGCTGCACGCCCTCGTGGGGGTGGCCGCGGGCTCACACCTGCAGCAGCTCGCCCTCGGCCACGACCCGCGCCCCGTGACACCCGCGCGGGAGGAGAAGAGCCTGGGTGCCGAACGCACGTTCCAGACGGACGTGGCGGACACCGCCCAGCTCAAGCGCGTCCTGCTCGGGCTGAGCCACGACACGGCGGCCCGGCTGAGACGCCACGGGCTGCTCACGGGACGGGTGGGGCTCAAGCTGCGGTACGCGGACTTCACCACGATCACCCGCTCGCGCACCCTGGGCCACCCGGTGGCCTCCGCCCACGACCTCTACACGGAGGCCGCCGGTCTGCTCGACGCACTGGGGCCGCGCCCGCAGGCGGTGCGGCTGATAGGTGTCAGGTCCGAGAAGCTCGTGGGATCCGGCCACGCCCTCCAGCTCAGCCTGGACGGCCGCGAGGGGGAGTGGGGAGCGGCAGAGGAGGCCATGGACCGGGTGCACCACAGGTTCGGGCCGGGGGTCGTGCGTCCAGCGAAACTGATGGATCCCACGGTGCCAAACGCCCCGCCACGGGATATTCTGGACGGTACGTGAGGGACGGTCCCACGGCCACCGCCTCACTCTCTCAACCCCACAGGAGGAATCGTGCCTCTCTCCGAGCACGAACAGCAGCTTCTCGCCCAGCTCGAGAAGCAGCTGCACGAAGACGACCCCCGCTTCGCATCCAGCATGCACACCGAGACGGTGCGGGGGCGGGGCTCCATGCGCAACGTCGTGCTGGGGGTCGTGCTCGCGGTGGTGGGACTCGGCGTCCTCCTCGCCGGGGTGTCCACGCAGCTGATCGTGGTGGGAGTGCTCGGCTTCGTGGTCATGGCCGGCGGCACGTACGTGGCCACCCTCCGCAGCAAGGCTCCCGCGGGCGCGGCGTCGTCCACGGGCACCACCCCGGGGGGCTCCGGACCCGCCCCGAAGAAGTCCTCCACTTTCCTCCAGGGTCTTGAGGAGAAGTGGGACAGGCGCAACCAGGGCGGGCTCTGACCGGCCCGCCAGAGGCCCTCGCGGCTCCGATCTTCCTCGAACTCCCCGGCGTGTCGCCGGGGAGTTCTTCTGTCTCCGCTCCCGCGGCACCACCGCCCCCGCCCCAGGACAGGGCCCGGTTGCGCCTCCTCTCGAGGGGCCCGCAGACCCTGGATCCGGCTGCCCGGAGAGGCATTGTGGAGGGTTCTGCATTGACCGGGGAGTGGAGTGGAGTAAAGTGGAGGGCGGTAGGGAAGCGGGGGTCGGGCTGGCCCTGAGGCGGAGGCGGTGGCGATGTTTCTCGGAACATACGAACCGCGTCTCGACGACAAGGCACGGCTCATCCTCCCGGCCAAGTTCAGGGCTGAACTGGCGGACGGACTCGTGCTGACGCGCGGACAGGAGCGATGCCTGTACGTGTTCAGCGCGGAGGAGTTCGCCAGGGTCCACGAACAGATGCGGGCGGCGCCGCTGTCGTCGAAGCAGGCCAGGGACTACATCCGCGTTTTTCTCTCCGGAGCTTCGGACGAGGTTCCGGACAAGCAAGGTCGCATCACCATTCCCGCGTCCCTGCGCTCCTACGCGGGCCTGGACCGGGAACTGGCGGTGATCGGGGCGGGCAGCCGCGCCGAGATCTGGGATGCGGCCGCCTGGCAGCAGTACCTCTCGGAGAAGGAAGCGGCATTCTCCGAGACGGAGGACGAGGTCATCCCCGGACTCTTCTGAGGTCCCGGCCCGGTGCCTCGCCGGTGCGTTCCCGGTCATGAGATCTCCAGCCGCCCACGTCACCGTCCTGACTCGACTTCCCCCGAGCCAGGCCGGATTCGAGGGGCGAGCGGCGGATGGGGATCTGGTGACCGGGTGGCCGGCCCGCGGGGCCGCCGCGCGATCCGAGCCGCCACTGGGCGGTGATGTCACTGGGCGGTGCGATGTCACTGGGCTGTGACGTCAGTGTGCGGTGCGACGTCACCGGCAGGTTCCCCGGCCGCGTCGGCGGGCGGTCACGGCCCGTACCATGGCACAGGGTCCTCGACCCACCCCCCAGCACCACCAGCAACAGACCAGGAGCCCGGCATGGAAGAGGCGCCCGCCGAGCATCGGCACGTTCCCGTGATGCTGCACCGCTGCCTCGACCTTCTTGCCCCGGCACTGGAGTCCCCGAGCCCTGTGGTCGTCGACGCGACCCTCGGGATGGGCGGGCACACCGAGGCGATCCTCGACCGTTTCCCGCGCGCCAGGGTGGTGGGCATCGACCGGGACCCGCAGGCGCTGCGGCTCGCCGGACGGCGCCTCGAGCGGTTCGGGGACCGCTTCACGAGCATCCACACCACGTACGACCACATTGCCGACGCCGCCGCGCTGGCGGGCGTGGAGCGGGTGGACGGGATCCTCTTCGACCTGGGAGTCTCCTCCCTCCAGCTGGACGAGCGCGACCGCGGCTTCGCCTACTCCTTCGACGCGCCACTCGACATGCGCATGGACTCCCGGGCCGAGCTCACGGCCCGCACGGTGGTCAACGAGTACTCCGAGGATGAGCTGCGGGACATCATCTACCGGTGGGGTGAGGACCGCTTCGCGCCGCGGATCGCGCGCGCGATCGTGGCCGCCCGGACGCAGGCACCGCTGGACACCACCGCCCAGCTCGTGGAGGTGGTGCGCTCCGCCGTTCCCGCCGCCGCGCAGCACAAGAAGGGGCACCCCGCCAAGCAGACGTTCCAGGCGCTGCGCATCGAGGTCAACGAGGAGCTGGACGTCCTGGAGCGGGCGATCCCCGCGGCCGTGGAAACTGTCAGGGTGGGAGGGCGTGTCGTCGCCATGAGCTACCACTCCCTGGAGGACAGAATCGTCAAACAGGAGTTCGCTCGCGGTGCGCGTTCCACGGCACCCCGGGGCTTCCCCGTGGAGCTGCCGGAGCACCAGCCGGTGCTGAAGGTCGTCACACGCGGGGCCGAGCGGGCCCACGAGGACGAGACGGCGGGCAACCCGCGCGCCGCGTCCGCCCGGCTCCGGGCGGCGGAGCGCCTGCGGGAGACCATGACACCAGGGGGGACGCGATGAGCCGAGGACCGGACCGCGCGGCGTCGGCCCCGGAGTCCCCGGGTGACGCGCAGCGGCAGCCGCTGTCGGTGGTGCCACGGCGCGTGCCCCGCCGCAGCCGTGTGTCCACGGTGGTGATGTGCGCGCTCGCGCTGGCCGCGGCACTCGTGGGCATCCTGCTGCTGAACGTCCAGATCACGCAGGGGCAGTACCAGCTGACCGAGCTCACCGGGCAGGAGCGGGCGCTGTCGCAGGAGAACGAGGCGCTCACGCAGGACATCGAGGCCAACTCCGCGCCGCAGAACCTCGCCGCCCGCGCGAACGACCTCGGCATGGTGCCGGCCCAGGACGTGGGCAGCATCAACGTGGACACCGGTGACGTCACACCGCCGTCCGCACCGGCGGAGAAGAAGGACTCCCAGGACATCCTCGTCCCGCCCGCGGAGATGAAGGGCTCCGACGCCGCCGAGAAGAACCGCGCGGCCGCGGAGGAGCGTGCGGAGAAGCGCGCCAAGGAGGAGGCGGAGAAGAAGACCGCCCAGCGTGAGGCCGACCGCAAGGCCGAGGAGGCGCGGGACCTCAACGGCGGTTCCATCCCCGCGCCGTCGCAGCGCGCGCCCGGTCAATGATCCGTCGGTCCGCCCGGCGGACCGGAACCAGCACCCGTCGGAGGTAGCCGCACCACGCAGGCGTCCAGGAATCGAGGAAGACCGTGTCACCAGCACCCGCGCGCAGGAACCGCCTGCTCAGGCCCTACACGCGCACCCAGGTGGGGATCGCCCTCCTGCTGGCGCTGCTGCTGCTCGTGGCCGGTCGGCTCTTCTGGGTGCAGGGCCTGGACCCCACGGGCCGTGCCGAGACGGCCGCGCAGCAGCGCACCATGGTGGAGCCCGTTCCCGCAGTGCGGGGCGAGATCACGGACACGAGCGGCACCGTGCTGGCCCGCACGCTGCAGCGCTACGACATCACGGTGGACCAGACCGCGGTCACGGAGGTGGCGGTTCCGAACAAGGACGGCACCGTGGAGACGGTGACGCCCACCCAGGCGGTCTACAAGATCGCCGACGCGCTGGGGATGAAGGACTCGGACGTCAAGAACGCCCTGGACGGCGACAAGACCTTCAACTACGTGGCGCGCGGGGTCACCCCCGAGCAGTACAACGCCCTGCGCGAGCTGAACCTGCCCTACATCTACGGCCAGCCCACCTTCCAGCGCAGCTACCCGAACGGTTCCCTGGGCGGGTCCGTGGTGGGCTTCCTGGGTAGTGAGGGACAGGCCCTCGGCGGCATCGAGCAGACCCAGGACGAGCTGCTGCGGGGCACGGACGGAGAACGCCAGTTCGAGATCTCCGGCGACGGGGTGCGCATCCCGGTGGCGCCGCAGGAGCAGAAGGCCGCGCAGGACGGTTCGGACGTCCAGCTGTCCCTGGACAGCGACGTCCAGTTCTTCGCGGAGCAGGCCGTGCGCGAACGCACCAAGGAGCTCAAGGCCGAGTGGGGCACGGCCGTGGTCATGGATGTGAAGACCGGCAAGGTGCTGGCGCTCGCGGACTCGTCCTCGGTGGACCCGAACGTGCCGGGCAAGGCGGACGCGGTGGACCTCTCCGCGCGCGCTGTGACCCAGGCCGTCGAGCCCGGGTCCACGGAGAAGATCGCCACGCTCGCGGGCGCCCTGGACCGGGGGATCGTGGCGCCGGAGACCGAGATCACCGTGCCGCCGTACCTGCAGATCGGCTTCGAGAAGATCACGGACGCGTTCGACCACGGCACGCAGAACCGCACCGCCGCGGGCATCATTGCGGACTCCATGAACACGGGAACCGTGATCATGGGCTCCAAGATGGACAAGGAGACCCGCCACGACAACCTCGAGGAATTCGGGGTGGGCTCGGCCACCGGCATCGAGCTGCCCGGCGAGTCCACGGGCATCCTGACCCCGGCCGCACAGTGGGATGCCCGCCAGGAGTACACGGTGCTGTTCGGACAGGGGGTGTCCCAGACACCGCTGCGCACGGCGTCGATCTTCCAGGCGGTGGCCAACGGGGGGAAGCAGATCGAGCCGCGGATCGTGGAGTCCACCACGTCCCCGGACGGCACGGTCACCACGCCCGAGAGCCCCGCCCCGAAGCAGGTGATCTCGGAGACCGCGGCCCAGCAGACCCTGGACGTGATGGAGAACGTGGTCACCCAGGGCGGCGCCAAGGACGCCGCCGTTGCGGGCTACCGCGTGGGCGGCAAGACCGGCACCGCGGAGGCCCCCAGCGAGAAGGGCGGCTACGACGGCTTCACCACGTCCTTCGTGGGAGTGGCACCCATGGAGGACCCCCAGTACCTGGTGGGCGTGACCATGCAGCGGCCGCAGGGCGACGTCCACACCGTGGGCGTGACGTCCACGTTCTCCCAGATCATGTCCCAGGTGCTGCACCACTACAACGTGGCACCCTCCACCACCAAGGCGCCGGAGCTGGACATGCAGGTGCCGGAGAACATCAAGAAGGACGTGACACCCACCAACGCGCTCGAGCAGACCTGGCCTCAGCCGGGCAGGGACGAGTCCCAGGGATAAACTGCGGACTCAGAGCGACAACGCACGAGCAATCACCGGTGAGACACCGGCCCGGGTGGACGGGGCACGTCCGCAGACAGGTTCGAAGAGGTATTCATGGTGGCTTCTGCCCGCGAGGGATCGGATGCGCAGAGCGTGCGTCCGTCCCATCCCGTCCCGCACACGGTCGAGGACGTCGCCCGGCTCACGGGCGCCCGGCTGGTGCCGGTGGCCACGGGCCGTCCGGGCTCCGTCACGGGCGTGGTGCTGAACTCCCGGGAGGTGCAGCCCGGTGACCTCTACGCGGCTCTGCCCGGTGCCCGCGTCCACGGTGCCCGCTTCGCGTCCGACGCCGCCGCGGCCGGTGCGGTGGCCGTGCTCACGGATCCGGACGGAGCGGCGGAGCTCTCGCGGACCGGCGTGGAGCTGCCGGTGCTCGTGAGCCCCGAGCCCCGTCAGTGGGTCGGCTCCGTGGCCGCGGCCGTGTACGGCTCCCAGCCGGAGGACGGCGCGGCCCAGAAACTGTTCGCGGTGACCGGGACCAACGGCAAGACGACCACCACCTACTTCACCACCTCCGTCCTGCGCGCCCTGGGGCACACCACGGGGCTGATCGGGACCATCGAGATCCTCGCCGGGGACACCCCCATCCCGTCGCAGCTCACCACCCCGGAGGCCCCCCACGTCCACAGCCTGCTGGCGCTGATGCGGGAACGGGGTATCACGGCCACCGCCATGGAGGTCTCCTCGCACGCGCTCGAGTTCCACCGCGTGGACGGGGTGCGCTACGACGTCGCGGGGTTCACCAACCTCACCCAGGACCACCTGGACCTGCACGGCTCCATGGCGGAGTACTTCGAGGCCAAGGCCCAGCTGTTCACGGCGCAGCGGACCCGGCGCGCCGTCGTCGTGCTGTCCGAGGACGACCCGTGGGGCGCGGCCATGGCGCGGCGGGCGCGGGAGAACCTCGGGGCGCAGAACGTGAGCACCGTTGCCCTGCGGGGCAGCGACCACGCGGGCCCGGAGGCGGACGCGGCGGACTGGACCCTGAGCTCGCTGACCAGCCGGGGCATCGGCACGTCGTTCGTGCTGCGGCACCGGGACGGCCGTGAGCTGCGCGTGCACACCGGCCTGCCGGGTGACTTCAACGTGGCCAACGCGGCGCTCGCGGTGCTCATGGTGCTGGACTCCGGCGTGGCGCTCGACACCCTGCAGCGCGCCCTGGACGAGCACGACCCGCTCACCGCGAGCGTGCCCGGTCGCATGGAGCTCGTGGGGACCCGGCCCACCTCGCTCGTGGACTTCGCCCACAACCCGGACGCCCTGGTGCGTGCGCTGCGCTCGGTGGACCCCGAGGACGGCCGCGTGATCGTCGTGTTCGGCGCCACGGGGGAGCGCGACACCACCAAGCGCCCCGTCATGGGCCGCGTGGCCGCCGAGGAGGCGGACGTGGTGATCGTCACGGACGACGACCCCCACGGGGAGGATCCCGGCCCGATCCGCGAGCAGGTGGCCGCGGGTGCCCGCGAGGCCGTGGCCGCGGGGGCCCGCGCCTCCGAGGTGCTGGTCATCGAACCGCGTGCCACCGCCATCCGCACCGCGGTGCGCATGGCCCGGCCCGAGGACTCGGTCATCGTGGCAGGCAGGGGCCACGAGACCGTGCAGGACGTCGACGGCGTGGACGTCCCCCTGGACGACCGCGTGGAGCTGCGGGAGGCGCTTGCCGCCCTGCAGACGCACTCAGAGGAGCAGAAATGATCGCCATCTCCGCCGCCCGGATCGCGGAGGCCGTGAACGGCCGGCTCGCCGGTGTCCCGGACCCCGACTCCGTGACCGTCACGTCCGTGACCACGGACTCGCGCGAGGTCACACCCGGCACGCTGTTCGTCGCCAAGCCGGGGGAGACCACGGACGGTCACCGCTTCGTGCCGCAGGCCGCGGCCGCCGGAGCCGTGCTGCACCTCACCGAGCGTGAGGTCCTGGACGAGTCCGGCAGCCCGTACCCGTGCGTGGTGGTCGAGGACGTGGTCCTGGCCATGGGCGCGCTGGCGAGCCGCGTGGTGCAGCTGCTGCGGGCCGAGCACCCGGTCACGGTCGTGGCCGTCACGGGGTCGGTGGGCAAGACCACCACCAAGGACCTGCTGCACGGGATCTTCGGCGCGGAGGGCCCCACCGTGGCCCCGCGCAACTCCTACAACGGCGAGGTGGGTGTCCCCCTCACGGTGTTCACCGCCACGGAGGACACCGAGTACCTCGTGATCGAGATGGGCGCCACCCACATCGGCAACATCCGCTACCTGTGCGACATGGTGCGCCCGGACGTGGGCGCGGTGCTGTGCGTCGGCTCCGCGCACGCGGGGGAGTTCGGCGGCGTCGAGAACATCGCCCGCGCCAAGGGCGAGATGGTCGAGGCCCTCACGCCCGAGGGCACGGCCGTGCTCAACGACGACGACGCTCGCGTGCGGGCCATGCGCGAGCGCACCGCGGCGCGCGTCCTGTCCTTCGGAGAGGGACCCGAGCCGCGCGACCCCGCCCACCCGGAGCCGCGCGTGTGGGCCGAGGACGTCACCACGGGCGCGGACGGCTGCCCGTCCTTCACGCTGCACTTCCCGGACGGCTCGGCCTTCCCGGTGCGCTCGCAGCTGATCGGGGTGCACCACGTGAGCAACCTGCTCGCGGCCGCCTCGGTGGCCTGCGCGGCCGGGGTGGAGCCCGCGCGCATCGCCGCCGGGCTGGAGGGCCGCGGGCCCCGTTCGCGGTGGCGCATGGAGCGCACCGAACGGCCGGACGGCGTGACCGTGGTCAACGACGCCTACAACGCCAACCCGCAGTCCATGAAGGCCGCGCTGCAGACCCTCGCCCAGCTGGGCCGAGGCGACGCCGAGCACCCACCGCGGCGCACGATCGCGGTCATCGGCGGGATGCACGAGCTCGGTGACGAGTCCATCGCCGCCCACGCGGACCTCGGGCAGCTGCTCGTGCGTCTCAACATCTCGCACGTGGTCGCCGTGGGAGACCTCGCCCGGCCCGTGTTCACCGCGGCAACGCTCGAGGGTTCCTGGGGCGAGGAGGCGGCGTGGGTCCCCGACGCCGAGGCCGCGCAGGAGCACCTCGAGGCCGTGCTGCGCCCCGGGGACATCGTGCTGCTGAAGTCCTCCAACGCCGCCGGTCTCCACCACCTGGGCGACCGCATCGCCCGGCGCGGCTCCGACTTGAACGACCAGGAGGGCTGAGCCCGATGATTCAACTGCTCATGGCCGCGGGACTCGGTCTCGCCTTCTCGATCTTCGGGACGCCCCTGCTCATCAAGGTCCTGGCACGGCACGGCTACGGCCAGTACATCCGTGACGACGGCCCCACCTCGCACCAGACCAAGCGCGGCACACCCACGATGGGCGGCGTGGCCATCCTGCTCTCGGTCGTGGCCGCGTACCTGGTGACCCACCTGATCAGCGTCATCCTCTGGCCCGCCAACGGTGGCATCACGCTCTCCGGCGTCCTCGCGCTCGCCCTCATGCTCGGCATGGGGCTCGTGGGGTTCCTGGACGACTACAAGAAGATCTCCCAGAAGCAGAACCTGGGGCTGACCCCTGCCGGGAAGATGGTGCTGCAGGGCGCGATCGGCAGCGCGTTCGCGGTGCTCGTGCTGTTCTTCCCGGACGAGGCGGGCAGCACCCCGGCCTCCACGGCGATCTCCTGGACCCGTGACACCGGGATCGACCTCGCGTTCGCGGGGCCGGTCGTCGGCCTGCTGCTGTTCGTGGTCTGGGTGAACCTGATCGCCACCGGCACCACCAACGCGGTCAACCTCACGGACGGTCTGGACGGGCTCGCCACGGGGGCGTCCATCCTGGTGTTCAGCGGCTACATGCTGATCACGCTGTGGCAGGCGGGCCACCTGTGCGAGAACGTGGCGCAGGCCGCGTGCTACGAGGTGCGGGACCCCATGGACCTCTCCCTCGTGGCGGCCGCGCTCGTGGGGTCGCTGATCGGCTTCCTGTGGTGGAACACCTCGCCCGCCAAGATCTTCATGGGGGACACCGGCTCCCTGGGCCTCGGCGGCGCGCTGGCCGCGTTCGCGGTGCTCTCCCGCACCGAGCTGCTGCTCGTGCTGATCGCGGGTCTGTTTGTGGTCATCACGATGTCCGTGATCCTGCAGGTGGGCTACTTCAAGCTCTCCCACGGCAAGCGGATCTTCAAGATGGCGCCGCTGCAGCACCACTTCGAGCTCAAGGGCTGGCAGGAGGTCACCATCGTGGTGCGGTTCTGGGTGATCGCCGGGCTCTTCGTGGCGGCGGCCCTGGGCATGTTCTACGGTGACTGGCTGCTGTTCAACGGCGGTGCGTTCCCCGGCACCGAGGTCCTGCACTGACGACGCCGCCCGGCACCCGGGCGCCCCACGATCCACCGCCACCACACACGTTCCGCACGAGGATGAGGCAGACACGGTCATGATGCACGCGAGCAACGACAACCCGATCCTGGAGAACCCCCGACTCGCCGGGCTGACCAGCTGGGACGCCCCGTGGGCGGGGCTGCGCGTGGCGGTCGCCGGGATCGGCGTCTCGGGCTTCGCCGCCGCGGACACCCTGATCGAGCTGGGCGCGCTGGTCACCGTGGTGGACGCGGGGGACACCGAACGCAACCGGCAGAGCGCGGACACCCTGAAGATCGTGGGGGCGAGCGACGTCGTGCTGGGACCGGACGCCATGACCCGCGTGCCGGACGTGGCGGGGGAGCGCCCCGACCTCGTGGTCACGTCCCCGGGGATCCGGCCCACCAGCCCGCTGCTCACGGCGGCGCGCGAGGAGGGCATCCAGATCTGGGGGGACGTGGAGCTCGCGTGGCGCGTGAACCGCAGGCAGGGGCGCAAGACCCCGCAGTGGCTGTGCCTCACCGGGACCAACGGCAAGACCACCACGGTGGGGATGACGGCCTCGATCCTGCAGGCCGCCGGGCTCAAGGCGATCGCCGTGGGCAACGTGGGCACGCCCATCCTGGACGCGCTGCGCGATCCCGTGGAGTACGACGTCCTGGCCGTGGAGCTCTCGAGCTTCCAGCTGCACTGGATGCACTCGGTCTCCCCGCTGGCCTCGGCCGTGCTCAACGTGGCCGAGGACCACGTGGACTGGCACGGCAGCTTCGAGAACTACCGCGCGGACAAGTCCCGCGTGTACGAGAACACGCAGGTGGCCTGCGTGTACAACGCCGAGCAGCCCGGTGCCGAGGAACTCGTGGAGGCCGCGGACGTGGTGGAGGGCTGCCGCGCGGTGGGCTTCACCACGCAGCACCCCGGGCTGTCCATGGTGGGGGTCGTGGAGGATCTCCTGGTGGACCGGGCGTTCGTGGCCGACCGTGTGAAGACCGCCGCCGAGCTGGGATCGGTCTCCGACACCGGCCCCCTCCCCACGCGCCACGGCGTGGCCAACGCGCTGGCCGCGGCCGCACTGGCCCGGGCCGCGGGGGTGGAGCCGGAGGCGGTGCGGGACGGTCTCCGGGCGCACCACCCCGGGGAGCACCGCATCCAGCTGGTGCTCGAGTCCGAGGGCGTGCGCTGGGTCAACGACTCCAAGGCCACCAACCCGCACGCCGCGCAGGCCTCCCTCTCCGCGTTCGACCCCGTGGTGTGGATCGCCGGGGGACTCTCCAAGGGCGTGAGCTACGACGACCTCGTGGAGCGCAACGCCGGCCGCCTCAAGGCCGTGGTGGTCATCGGCACCGACCACGCCGGGCTGCTGGACTCGCTCGCACGGCTCGCGCCGGAGGTCCCCGTGCACCACGCCACCCCGGGCAGCCCCGGTGCGGCCGTCGCGGACGCACCCGCCGCCGCGGACCAGGCACCTCTCGACCCCGCGGACGGGCCTGCTGTCATGCGCCACGCCGTTCGGCTGGCCCACGGCATCGCCGCCCCCGGGGACACCGTGCTGATGGCACCCGCCGCGGCGTCCATGGACCAGTTCGCGGACTACGCGCAGCGCGGCCAGGCTTTCATCCGCGGCGTGCACGAGGAACTGGGGCTGTGATGAGCGCACCGACCACCGAACGCCCGGCACCCGCGGACGCCGCCGAGGGCGCGGCCCTGAGCACTAGGATGCGGCGGCTGTGGCACCAGTTCACGGACGGCCCGCTCTACCACTCCTACTACGCGCTGGCCGGCTGCGTGATCCTGCTGACCGGCATCGGCGTGATGATGGTGCTCTCGGCGTCCGCCGTGGAGTCCATCTCCGACTCCCGTTCCGCGTACTCCCTCTTCGCCAAGCAGGCGATGTTCGGGGTGCTGGGGCTGATCGTCATGTTCGGACTGTCTCTCGTGCCCACCCACGTGTACCGCAAGGCCGCATGGCCCGCATGGATCTTCAGTGTGCTGGTCTCCGCTCTTGTCTTCACACCCCTGGGGCGTGAGGTCAACGGCAACCGCAACTGGCTGGTTCTCGGCGGGCAGTCGATCCAGCCCTCCGAGGTCGCGAAGCTGGCCATGAGTCTCGCGCTCGCGGCGGTGCTCGCCGCCCAGGGCAGGGCGGTCGAGGGGGACTGGAGGAAGGCCATGTGGCCGTCCTTCCTGGCGTTCGCCGTCCCCACGGCCATGGTCCTGCTGGGCGGGGATGCCGGAACCGCCATCGTGTTCTGCCTCATCTACGCCGCCGCGCTGTGGTTCGCGGGGGCCCCGCTGAGGATCTTCGCCGCCGGCGGTGTTCTCGCGGCGGGTGCCGGACTGCTGCTGGTGATCGTCGCCCCGCACCGTCTGGACCGCATCACCGGGTGGCTCTTCGGGGACTGCGGGGCCACGGACGCGTGCTGGCAGGCCGAGCAGGGGCTCAACGCCCTGGCCACCGGCGGCTGGTGGGGAGTGGGCCTGGGCCAGTCCCGGTTGAAGTACAACTACGTGCCGGAGGCCCACAACGACTACATCTTCTCGATCATCGGCGAGGAGCTCGGGCTCGTGGGCACCATGATCATCCTGGTGCTGTTCGTCATCATGGTGGTGGCCATGGCCCGGATCCTGACCCGCACCCGCAGCACGTTCGTGCGCATCACCACCGCGTGCATCACCACGTGGATCGTGGGGCAGGCGTTCGTGAACATGGGCATGGTCACGGGGCTGCTGCCGGTGATCGGGATCCCGCTGCCGTTCATCAGCTACGGTGGATCCGCGCTCCTCATGACCATGGCCGCCGTGGGAGTGGTCATGTCCTTCGCGCGGGTGCCGCGCACCGTGCGGGTGCGTTCCACGGGCGGCTCCGCCGAGGCGCAGATCCTGGACGAGCAGGAGGCCCGTGAGCGCGGGCTCGATCCGGACGTCCGCGAGGGGCGGCCCACGTGGCGCGAGCGACTGACCAGCCGAGCAGGAAGGGGCCGAGCATGACCACGACACCAGGACCCGGCACGGAGGAGCAGCGCGCGGGCTCGGCCCGCGTGGTGCTGGCGGGCGGGGGCACCGCGGGCCACATCAGCCCGCTGCTGGCCATCGCACGGGCCATCCAGGAGGCCAGGGCGGACGCCACGGTGTGCGCCGTGGGCACGGCCGCGGGCATGGAGACCCGCCTGGTCCCGGAGGCGGGCGTGCAGCTGGAGCTCATCGAACGCGTTCCCCTGCCCCGCAGGCCCTCCGTGGATCTCGTGCGCCTTCCCCGGCGCATGGCCACCGCCGTGGCGCAGGCCGGTCGCATCCTCGACGCGCAGCAGGCCACCGTGGTCGTGGGGGTGGGCGGCTACGTCTGCACGCCCGTGTACCTGGCGGCCGCCCGCCGCAGGATCCCCGTGGTGATCCACGAGGCCAACGCCAAGCCCGGACTCGCCAACCGGGTGGGAGCCCGGTTCGCCTCCGTGGTGGCCACGGCCTTCCCGGACACGCCCCTGCGCGGAGCGCGCGTGGTGGGCATGCCCATGCGCGAGGAGATCGCCACCCTGGACCGGGCCGCCCAGAAGTCCCGGGCGCGCGTGGCCCTCGGACTGCAGCCGGACCTGCCCACCGTGGTGGTCACGGGCGGCTCCTCCGGTGCCCAGTCCATGAACCGCACCGTGGCGGCCGTGGCGCGCGAGGTCGGCGAGCACGGCTACCAGCTGCTGCACGTGACCGGGCGGACCAAGGAGGTCCGCACCCCGGACGGCGAGCTGCTGCGCGCCAGAAACTACGTGCAGACCGAGTTCGTGGACGGCATGGAGTCGGTGTATGCCGCCGCGGACCTGCTCGTGGCGCGCGCCGGCGCGGCCACCGTGTGCGAGGTCGCCGCCGTGGGACTGCCCGCCGTGTTCGTCCCCCTGCCCATCGGCAACGGCGAGCAGGAGCTCAACGCCCGGTCCCTCGTGGCAGCCGGCGGTGCGCAGATCGTGGCCGACGACCAGTTCACGCCGCAGTTCTACCGCGACACCGTGGCTCCGCTCGTGTCCGACGCCGCTCGGCTGGACCGCATGGCCCGCGCCTCCGCGGCCCACGGCGTGCGCGACGCCGCCCAGGTGATGGCCCGCCTGACCCTCGACAGCGCCCGGCGCTGATCCCCCCGCTTCCCACCGCCCACAGGAGAACACCGTGAACAGCCAGCAACCGCTCGATCCCCGCGACCTGGGCCGCGTGCACTTCATCGGCATGGGCGGCGCGGGAATGTCCGCCGTGGCACGGCTGCTGCTGGCCCGGGACGTGGCCGTGAGCGGCTCCGACGCCAAGGACTCCCCGGGGCTGCGGGAGCTCGAGTCGCTCGGCGCGCACGTGTTCGTGGGCCAGGACGCGCAGAACGTGGCGGCAGCGGACACGGTGGTGGTCTCCACCGCCATCAAGGACGAGAACCCCGAACTGGCCGCCGCCCGCGAGTCCGGCCTGCGGGTGCTGCACCGGTCCCAGGCGCTCGCGGCCGCCATGCACGGGCGCCACGTGATCGCCGTGGCGGGCACGCACGGCAAGACCACCACGAGCTCCATGACGGCGGTGGCCCTGCGCGCGGCGGGGCTCGACCCCTCGTGGGCCATCGGCGCCCACGTGGCCGATCTGGGGGCGAACGCCGGATTCGGCGCGGGGGAGTGGTTCGTCGCGGAGGCCGACGAGTCGGACGGCTCCTTCCTGGCCTACCACCCGCGGATCGCTGTGGTGACCAACGTGGAGGCGGACCACCTGGACCACTACGGCAGCCAGGAGGAGTTCTTCCGCGCGTTCGACGAGTTCTCGGCGACCATCCGCGACGGCGGCGTCCTGGTGGCGTGCGCGGACGACCCCGGGGCCGCGAACCTCGCCGCGCGGCGTCGTGCGGCGGGACACACTGTGGTGACGTACGGCGCCGCGGCCACGGCGGACGTCGTGTTCTCCGAGCCCGTCCCGCGCGGCACCGGCTCCACGTGCCGGCTCGCGTTCACCGTGGCCGGTGAGCGCCGCAGCGAGGAGCTAATGCTCGCCGTGCCCGGCGCGCACAACGTGGCCGACGCCGCCGCAGCCTTCGCCGCGGGCCTCGCCGCGGGCGCGGACGCGGACCGGCTGCTCGCCGGGCTCGCGGACTTCCACGGCTCCGCCCGGCGCTTCGACCTGAAGGGAGAGGTGGGGTCCGTGCGCGTGTTCGACGACTACGCCCACCACCCCACGGAAGTTCTCGCGGCCCTCGGTGCGGCTCGGGACGTGGCCCAGGACCACCGCGTGCTAGCGATCTTCCAGCCCCACCTGTACTCGAGGACCCGCGAGTTCGCGGAGCCGTTCTGCCGTGCCCTGGAACAGGCGGACCTCGCGTGTGTGACCGACGTGTTCGGTGCCCGCGAGCAGCCGGAGCCCGGGATCACGGGCGCCACGATCGTGGAGCACACGAGCACCGACCGGGTGGTCTCCACCCCGGGTGCCGACGAGGCGATCGCCGCGGTGGTGGCGAGCGCGCAACCCGGTGACGTGGTCATGACGATCGGCGCCGGGGACGTCACGGCTCTCGGTCCGCGGGTGCTCGAGGCCCTGGAACACCGCCGATGACGCGCTCCGTTCCGCCGCACCAGCCCTCCTTCGACGGCTGCGCCGGGGCATCCGACGACGGGGACACGCCGGTTTCCCCGCGGGACGCCGTGCGCGCCCCGGGGTCCGGTTCGACCGCGGTCGGCAGCCACCCGCGCCCCGCGTCCGCGGGACGCTCCGGGGACGGCACCGGTGCTGCGGGGACCGCCGGGCACGACGCCGCCCGCGGCACGTCCGCGGATACCGGGGCGAACGAGCAGGACGAGCTCCCCCTCGTCCGGGTCAACGACGAGTCCAAGGTGACCCGCGTGGACACCGGTCAGCTCGAGGCCGTGCCCGAGGCCGGCGGCCGCTTCTCCTCGTGGCGCGCCAGGCGTCGGGCGGCCCGGGAGGAGGGTGCCGGTCAGATCGGGGACGCCCCCGGAGGCGAGGACGATCCGGACGGCACCACGGTGGTCCGCCTGCCCCGCAGCGCGCACCAGCGGCGTCGGCGCCGACGACTGGTCACGCTGCTCGTCTCCCTGCTGGCGCTGATCGCGCTGGTCCTCGTGGTGTTCTTCTCGCCCCTCTTCGCCACCCGCACGATCGACGTGCAGGGCGCGACGCTCACCGATCCGCAGAAGGTCGAGGAGGCGCTGTCCGGGTTCCAGGGCGTGCCCATGACCCGGATCTCCAAGCAGGACGTCAAGGACTCCGTGGGCGACGTCCCCCAGGTCAAGTCCGTGGACGTGGCGTTCCAGCCCCCGCACACCATCTCCGTGCAGCTGCACGAGCGCGTGGGGGTTGCGGCGGTCGAGGACGGCTCCTCGGTGGTGCTCGTGGACTCCGAGGGCAAGCCGCTGAGCTCCGTCCCGGCCGAGCGCCGTCCCGACGTCCCCCTCGTGGCCGGGGGCACCAAGGTGCTGAGCACGCCGCAGTTCCAGGCGATCTCGGAGGTGCTGGCCACGCTCCCCGCGGACGTCCTCGCCCGTCTGGAGAGCGCATCGGCCCCGTCCGGGTCCACAGTGGAACTGAGCATGAAGGACGGTCCCACGGTGGTGTGGGGGGATGCGCGCGACAGCGATGTGAAGGCCCAGGTGGTGGCCACCCTCATGAACTCCGAGGCGGCCTCGACATCCGCCGTGGTGGACGTCTCCGCACCGCTGCACCCCGTGGTGAAGTGAGTTTCACCTGCAGTTTCTGGAGTTGGCAGTGAGACTTTAAACCTGGGGGTGACCAGGGCAAATGTGGCGCATCCCCGTGACACGTGGGAACATGATAGGGACAGAGCCTTCCGGGTTGTTATCCTGGTCTGCAATGGAATGGCGTTCCCCCGGGAGCGGTCACTTCCCCAGAGTTTCACGTAAGTCTTGAGACTTTTCCCGTCAGCTCTCCCATCCCCGCAAGCCCACGCGAGTTAGGTGCACATGGACTCCTCAACCCCCCAGAACTACTTGGCTGTCATCAAGGTGGTCGGCATCGGCGGCGGCGGCGTGAACGCCGTCAACCGCATGATCGAGGAAGGTCTGCGCGGCGTCGAGTTCATTGCCATCAACACGGACGCCCAGGCCCTGCTGATGTCGGACGCGGACGTCAAGCTCGACGTCGGCCGCGAACTGACCCGCGGCCTCGGCGCCGGCGCCAACCCGGACGTGGGCCGCCAGGCCGCCGAGGACCACGAGGAGGAGATCCAGGAGGTGCTCAAGGGTGCCGACATGGTCTTCGTGACCGCGGGCGAGGGCGGCGGCACCGGAACCGGCGGAGCTCCAGTCGTGGCGCGCATCGCGCGCTCCCTGGGCGCCCTGACCATCGGCGTGGTCACCCGCCCGTTCACCTTCGAGGGTCGTCGCCGCTCCAACCAGGCGGAGAACGGCATCGAGACCCTGCGGGACGAGGTGGACACGCTCATCGTGATCCCCAACGACCGTCTGCTCTCCATCTCGGACCGCAACGTGTCCATGCTGGACGCCTTCAAGTCCGCGGACCAGGTGCTGCTGTCGGGTGTCTCGGGCATCACCGACCTGATCACCACCCCCGGCCTGATCAACCTGGACTTCGCGGACGTGAAGTCCGTGATGCAGGGCGCCGGTTCCGCGCTCATGGGCATCGGCTCCGCCCAGGGCGAGGACCGCGCCGTGAAGGCCGCCGAGCTGGCGATCGCGTCCCCGCTGCTGGAGGCCTCGATCGACGGCGCGCACGGTGTGCTGCTGTCCATCCAGGGTGGTTCGGACCTGGGTCTGTTCGAGATCAACGAGGCTGCCCGTCTGGTCCAGGAGGTCGCCCACCCCGAGGCGAACATCATCTTCGGTGCCGTGATCGACGACGCCCTGGGCGACCAGGCGCGCGTCACCGTGATCGCCGCCGGCTTCGACTCCGTCTCCCAGGAGACCAACGCCAACAACTCCTCGCCGGCCCAGCGCCAGGCGGAGAGCACCCGGGCCACCTTCGGCGGCGACGCCTCCCGGCCCTCCGGCCTGGGCCGTTCGCCCCAGCGCGGCGGTTCGTCCTACGGGGCACCGGCGGTCGGTCTGGGCTCGCGCCAGGGCCAGGACGACGACATCCCGGACGACGCCGGGTTCGACGTGGACCTGCCGGCGGAGTCCGACGCCCCCTCGTCCTCGAACTCCACGAGCCGCAAGGACTCCCTGGACTTCCCGGACTTCCTGAAGTGATGCCGCGGGTGCCCGGCACCCGCGGATGACCTGGGGCCGGTCCGTGCAGCCGGCGGCTCGTGCCGCGGCGGGCGGGGCCGGACCGGTCCGGTAAACGGGGTGACCACCCACGGGTGGTCACCCCGTTCACGTTCCCGCACACCATCCCAGAGCGATTCCGAGGAGGACGCCGTGTGGTACCAGTCAGAGCAGCAAGGGGTGGGCGTGGCCTTCACCGACGTGGTCGAGGGCAATCTCGCGGCCCACACGGGTGACGACGTCGCGCGGGTGGCCCAACGGCGTCGTGCCCTGGAAATCGTGCTGGGGTGCGAGCCAGTGCGCTACGTGCGACAGGTGCACGGCACCGTGGTCGCGGACGTGACGGGCACTGCCGCCCCCGTCCGCGCCCCCGAGGCGGACGCGTCCGTGAGTGCGGACGGCACCCCCCTGGGGATCCTCACCGCAGACTGCCTCCCGGTGGTCCTCGTGGGCACCCGGTCCGGTGGGGAGCCCGACGACGTTCCCGTGCTCGCGGTGGCGCACGCGGGGCGGAAGGGCCTGCTGGACGGTGTCCTGCAGGCCACGGTCGAGGCCGCGCGGGCGCACGGTGCCGAGCAGCTCACCGCGTGGATCGGACCGGCCGTGTGCGGCCGCTGCTACGAGGTGCCGGGGGAGATGGCGCGCTCGGCCGAACGAATCCTGCCCGGCATCACCACGACCACCGTGCGGGGCACGCCCGGGCTCGACCTGCCCGGGGCGGCCCGGTCGCTGCTCGAGGCGCGCGGCGTCCGTGTGGATCCCGCGTGCGCGGACCGGCGGGCATGGTGCACCCTCGAGCACGACCAGCTGTACTCGTACCGCCGGGACGCGACTCCCGGACGCCTCGCCGGCCTCGTGTGGCCGCGCACCAGGAAGGAGCCCGCATGAGCCACGAACCCACGACCGGAGAGGCGGCGACTGCGTCGCCCGGCGTCACCGAGGACGGTGACGCGCACCGCACCGCGGAGCTCGCCCAGCGTGTGGCGTCGGTGCGCCAGCGGATCCTGTCCGCCGCGCAGGATCGCGACGAGCAGCACGACCACGGTGGCGAGCTGCCGTCGCTCGTGGTGGTCACCAAGTTCTTCCCCGCCGAGGACGTCCTGAGGCTGCGCGAGCTGGGAGTTCGGGCGGTGGGGGAGAACAAGGACCAGGAGGCCGGGCCGAAGGCCGCCAGGGTGGCCGAGGTGCTGGGCCACCGCGAGCCGCCCGTGACGCCGCCGGTGTGGCACTTCGTGGGGCAGCTGCAGTCGAACAAGGCCAAGCGCGTGGTCCGCTACGCGTCCTGGGTCCACTCGGTGGACCGGCCGTCGCTGGTCACGGCCCTGGGCAAGGCGGTGCGCCACCACAGGGAGGCCGTACTCGCGGAGGAGGTCACCCCGGGGCCGTGCGCAAAGCACGACCTCACGTGCCTGCTCCAGGTGGACCTCGATCCCGAGGCCTCTCGGGACGGCGCCCGCGGGGGAGCCCATCCGGATGCCCTGCCCGCGCTGGCCGACGCCGTGGCGGGGACCGAGGGGCTCGCGCTCGGCGGCGTGATGGCCGTGGCGCCCCGGGACGGGGATCCCGCAGAGGCCTTCGGGAGACTGTGGGAGATCTCCCAGCTGCTGCAGCGCGAGCACCCACAGGCCCGGGCCGTCTCCGCGGGCATGAGCGGGGACCTCGAGGCCGCGGTGCTCGCGGGGGCCACGCACGTGCGCATCGGATCGGATGTTCTCGGGCCCCGGCCCGCGGTGCGGTAGCGTTGTGACGGACGACCTGCGGGCCGATGCACGTCGCCCCCCCGCCGAAGAATTCGAGGAGACAATATGGCCGGAGCGCTGCGTCGCACCATGGTGTATCTCGGGCTGGCCGAGACCGACGACGAGTACATCTCCGATGACACCCCCCGCCCCCGGGACACCCCCCAGAGCACCGGTGGCTCCACCCTGGCCGTGAGCGAGAACGGCAGCACCTCCGTGGCACGCCGTTCCCCCGAGTACAGGGCCCCGGTGACCCCCATCAAGCGGGCACCCAGTTCCCGAGAGGACGAGAACGAATTGCGCACCATCACCACCGTGCACCCCCGGTCCTACAACGATGCCAAGTCCATCGGGGAGGCCTTCCGGGACGGCACCCCCGTGATCATGAACGTCTCCGACATGGGCGAGGCCGAGGCCAAGCGCCTGGTGGACTTCGCCGCGGGGCTCGTCTTCGCGCTGCACGGCTCCATCGAGCGCGTCACCGCCAAGGTGTTCCTGCTGACCCCCTCCTTCGTGGAGGTCCGGGACCAGGGCCACAGCGACGACATCGACGAGGAGCCCGCGTCCCTCGAACGGGTCGAGGGCTGATCCGTGCACCTCGCGCTGTCGATCGTCTACCTGGTGGTCCACGTCCTGTACATCGCCCTGCTCGGGCGTCTCGTGCTGGACTGGGTCCAGATGTTCGCGCGCGGCTGGCGGCCCAAGGGCCTGGCGCTGGTGGCGGCATCCACGATCTACTCGCTCACCGATCCGCCCATGAACGCGCTGCGCAGGCTGGTCCCGCCCCTGCGGTTCGGCGGGGTGGCCCTGGATCTCGGATTCCTGATCCTGGTCTTCGTGCTCAGCATCCTGCAGTCGATCGTGGCGGGACTGCTGCTGCGCGCGTGATAGTCGTCGGCCCCGGGTGCGCAGTTGTATCCTGGGCCGGAAATCCCTCCACCCCCGGGGCGCCGAGAAGCGCCCCGGCACGGGTGGTTCCAGTTCGAGACGAGGAGACAGACCCATGGCTCTGACAGCCGAAGACGTCATCAACAAGCGGTTCCAGCCCACCAAGTTCCGTGAGGGCTACGACCAGGACGAGGTGGACGACTTCCTCGACGAGGTCGTGGTGGAGCTGCGCCGCCTGCACCAGGAGAACGACACCCTGCGCAAGCAGGTGGAGACCCTCGGCGGCCGCCCCGAGGACGCGCCCGCCGAGACCTCCGTGTCCGAGCAGGGGACCGGCGCCGGCCAGGCCACCACGGTCGCCGCGGCCACGAGCCGTGACTCCCGCGAGGAGACCGTGTCCGAGCCCGTGGCAGCGGCTCCGGCCGAGACCACCACTCCCGCCGAGCCGGAGACCACCGGAACCGTCACGAGCGGCACCAACGCCGCGCCGTCGGCCACTGGGGCCCGCCCGGTGGCCGGGGGGACGGCCTCCACCGACTCCACGCAGTCCGCGGCCGCCGTGCTCGCCATGGCGCAGAAGCTGCACGACGACTACGTCTCCCAGGGCCAGTCCGAGCGTGAGCGCCTGATCACCGAGGGCCGCACCCAGGCGGACCACCTCGTGGCCGAGGGCAAGCGCACCAAGGAGGAGACCCTCTCCGCCCTCGAGGCCGAGAAGGTGGACCTGGAGGCGGCCGTGGCCGAGCTGCGCACCTTCGAGTCCGACTACCGCGGCAACCTCAAGAGCTTCCTGAACACTCAGCTGAAGGACCTCGACAACACCGGTTCGCTCGCGCCCTCGGAGGCGTCCGGCACCAAGCGCACCGCCAAGTAAGCGCCTGTGACGGATCACATGCCCGGTGCAGCGGCGGCCCAGGTTCCCCAGCGGACCGGCCGCCGCTGCGTCGTCGTGGCGCTGGCCGTGGCCGCCACGGTCTGGGCCGTGGACCAGCTGGTGAAGCTGTGGGTGGTCAGCAGCCTGGTGCCCGGGGTGGAGTATCCCGTGGTCCCGGGGCTGCTGTGGTGGGAGCACATCCGCAACAGCGGAGGCGCCTTCTCCCTGGGCTCGGAGTTCACGTGGGTCTTCACCGTGGTGATGGCCGTGGTGTCCGTGGGCATCCTCTGGGCCCTGCGCCGCGTGCGTGACCCGTGGTGGGCCGTGGGTCTGGGCCTCGTGCTCGGCGGCACCCTGGGCAACCTCACGGACCGGCTGTTCCGTGAGCCCGGTTTCGGCGTGGGCCACGTGGTGGACTTCATCGCCGTGCCGCACTTCGCGGTCTTCAACATCGCGGACTGCGGCGTAACCGTGGGGATCGGCATCATCATGGTGCTGATCCTCAAGGACCGTGACATGGCGGCGCCCCGTGGTGACTGAGCGCACGCGCCCCACGGGTTCGGAGCCCGAGTTCGACGACGCCCGGTTCACGGTCTCGCAGGAGCAGGACGGCCTGCGGCTCGACGCCGCCGTGGCCGCCTGGACGGGTCTGTCCCGTTCTGCGGCGGCCCAGCTGTGCGGCGAGGACCGGGTGGGGTTCCGGGGCAGACCGGTGGGCAAGTCGCACCGCGTGGCCTCGTCCGAGACGTACACGGTGCAGGTTCCGGTGCCCGAGGATCCCCACCGGATCGCCCCGCAGCACGTCCCGGACCTGCGCGTGGTGCACTTGGAGGCCTCGTACGTGGTGATCGACAAGCCCGCCGGTGTGGCGGCCCACCCGTCTCCCGGGTGGAAGGGACCCACGGTGGTCGGCGCACTGGCCGGGGCGGGGATCTCCGTGGCCACCTCCGGCGCTCCCGAGCGCCAGGGAATCGTGCACCGGCTGGACGTGGGGACGTCCGGCCTCATGGTCGTGGCCCGTGAGGAGGGCGCCTACTCCCAGCTCAAGCGGGCGTTCAAGGAGCGCACGGTCACCAAGGTGTACCACGCCGTGGTGCAGGGCATCCCGGACCCGCTGAAGGGCACCATCGACGCGCCCATCGGACGCCACCCGAGCCACGAGTGGCGCTTCGCCGTGCTGGAGGACGGGCGGAACTCGGTGACCCACTACGAGGTGCTCGAGGCGTTCGGGCGGGCGTCCCTCGTGGAGGTGCACCTGGAGACCGGACGCACCCACCAGATCCGCGTGCACTTCAGTGCGCTGCAGCACCCGTGCTGCGGGGACCTCACCTACGGCGCGGACCCCGCGCTCTCCGCGGGTCTGGGCCTGACCCGGCAGTGGCTGCACGCCAAGCGCCTGGGCTTCACCAGCCCCGCCACGGGTCAGTACGTGGAGTACGAGAGCCCCTACCCCACGGACCTCGCCTACGCGGTGGAGACGCTGCGCGAGGGTGGTCCGCAGCTGTGACGGATCTCCGCTCCTGGGCGGGCGGGGACGTCCGGGCCGCGGCCTAGAATGGTCGGGTGACTTCGGCGACCGGCAAAAAAGGCTTCACCCATCTCCACGTGCACACCGAGTACTCCATGCTGGACGGTGCCGCGCGCCTGAACGACCTCTTCGAGGAGTGCCACCGGCTGGGCATGGACTCGCTGGCCACCACGGACCACGGGTTCGTGTTCGGAGCGTTCGACTTCTGGAACAAGGCGCGCGCGGCCGGCATCAAGCCGATCATCGGCGTGGAGGCCTACCTCACGCCGGGCACCGCCCGCCAGGACCGTACCCGCGTCAAGTTCGCGGACGGCGGGCGCGACGACGTCTCGGGCGCCGGCGCCTACACCCACATGACCCTGCTGGCGCAGTCCAGCGAGGGCATGCAGAACCTCTTCCGCGCGTCCACCAAGGCGTCCCTGGAGGGCCAGCTGTACAAGCCCCGCATGGACCGGGAGCTGCTCAACCAGTACGGCAAGGGGCTCATCGCCACCACGGGCTGCCCGTCCGGCGAGGTGCAGACCAGGCTGCGGCTGGGCCAGTACGACGAGGCCGTGAAGGCCGCCGCGGAGTTCCGCGACATCTTCGGCGCGGAGAACTTCTACTGCGAACTGATGGACCACGGGCTGGGCATCGAGAAGCGCGTGACCCAGGACCTGCTGCGCCTGGCCAAGGAGCTCAACCTGCCCCTGGTGGCCACCAACGACCTGCACTACACCCACGCCGAGGACGCCAAGTCCCACGCGGCGCTGCTGTGCGTGCAGTCCGGCTCCACGCTGCAGGACCCCAAACGCTTCAAGTTCGACGCGGACGAGTTCTACCTCAAGTCCCCCGAGCAGATGCGCGAGCTGTTCCGGGACTTCCCGGAGGCGTGCGACAACACCCTGGAGATCGCCGAGCGCTGCGAGGTGGAGTTCGACACCTCCGCCAACTACATGCCGCGCTTCCCCACGCCCGAGGGGGAGGACGAGACCTCGTGGTTCATCAAGGAGGTGGAGAAGGGGCTGCACTACCGCTTCCCGGGCGGGATCCCGGACGACGTCCGTGAGCAGGCCGAGTACGAGAAGAAGATCATCATCCAGATGGGCTTCCCCGGCTACTTCCTGGTGGTCGCGGACTTCATCAACTGGTCCAAGGACAACGGCATCCGCGTGGGTCCCGGCCGTGGTTCCGGTGCCGGTTCCATGGTGGCGTACGCCATGCGCATCACCGAGCTGAACCCGCTCGCGCACGGGCTGATCTTCGAGCGCTTCCTCAACCCGGACCGCGTGTCCATGCCCGACTTCGACGTGGACTTCGACGACCGCCGCCGCTCCGAGGTGATCCACTACGTCACGGAGAAGTACGGCGACGAGCGCGTGGCCATGATCGTCACGTACGGCACCATCAAGGCCAAGCAGGCGCTCAAGGACTCCTCGCGCGTGCTCGGCTACCCGTTCTCCATGGGGGAGCGGCTCACCAAGGCCATGCCGCCGGACGTCATGGGCAAGGGCATCTCCCTGCAGGACGTCTACGACAAGGACGCCAAGCGCTACGATGAGGCCGGTGAGCTGCGCGAGGTCCTCGAGGACGACCCCGAGTCCATGAAGGTCTTCGAGACGGCGCAGGGCCTGGAGGGGCTCAAGCGCCAGTGGGGTGTGCACGCCGCGGGCGTGATCATGTCCTCTGACCCGCTGATCGACATCATCCCGCTCATGCGCCGCGAGCAGGACGGTCAGGTGATCACCCAGTTCGACTACCCCACGTGCGAGGGCCTGGGGCTGATCAAGATGGACTTCCTGGGGCTGCGCAACCTCACGATCATCTCCGACGCCCTGGAGAACATCACCCTCAACAGGGACGGCTTCGTGCTGGACCTGGAGCACCTGCCCATCGACGACCCCGGCTCCTACGAGCTGCTGGCCCGCGGGGACACCCTGGGCGTGTTCCAGCTGGACGGCGGGCCCATGCGCCAGCTGCTCAAGCTCATGCGCCCCGACAACTTCGAGGACATCTCCGCGACCATCGCCCTCTACCGGCCGGGTCCCATGGGGGCGAACTCCCACACCAACTACGCGCTGCGCAAGAACGGCGCGCAGGAGATCACCCCCATCCACCCCGAGCTCGCGGAGCCGCTCGAGGAGATCCTGGGCACCACCTACGGCCTGATCGTGTACCAGGAGCAGGTGATGGCCATCGCCCAGAAGGTCGCGGGCTACTCGCTCGGCCAGGCGGACATCCTGCGCCGTGCCATGGGCAAGAAGAAGAAGGCGGAGCTGGACAAGCAGTACCAGGGCTTCCACCAGGGCATGGTGGACCGCGGCTACTCCGAGGCCGCGATCAAGGCGCTGTGGGACATCCTGCTGCCGTTCTCGGACTACGCGTTCAACAAGGCGCACTCCGCGGCCTACGGGCTGGTCTCGTACTGGACCGCGTACCTCAAGGCGCACTACCCGGCTGAGTACATGGCGGCCCTGCTCACCTCGGTGGGCGACGACAAGGACAAGCTGGCCATGTACCTCACCGAGTGCCGCCACATGGGGATCACGGTGCTGCCGCCGGACGTCAACGAGTCGGAGCTGAACTTCACCCCTGTGGGCACGGACATCCGCTTCGGCATGGGGGCGGTGCGCAACGTGGGTGCCAACGTGGTCCAGGCCATGGTGGACGCCCGCAACGAGCAGGGGAAGTTCACGTCCTTCAACGACTTCCTGGCCAAGGTCCCGGCGGTGGTGTGCAACAAGCGCACCATCGAGTCCATGGTCAAGGCCGGCGCGTTCGACCAGCTCGGGCACACGCGCCGCGGCCTGGTGATGTGCCACGAGCAGGCCGTCGAGGACGTGGTGGCGCAGAAGAAGAAGGAGGACAACGGCGAGTTCACGTTCGACATCTTCTCGATGGGCGGCTCCGAGGACGAGGACCAGGAGACGTTCTCCGTGGAGGTCCCGGACGTCCCCGAGTGGGAGCGCAAGGACCTGCTCGCCTTCGAGCGCGAGATGCTGGGCCTCTACGTCTCGGACCACCCCCTGCGCGGTCTCGACGACGCCCTGGGCCAGTACACGGACACGGCGATCGCCCCGCTGCTCACCGAGGAGAACACGCGGCCCGACGGCGCCGTGGTCACCATCGGCGGCATGATCACCTCCCTGTCCCGCAGGATCGCGAAGTCCTCCGGAAACGCCTACGCCCGCGTGGAGCTAGAGGACCGCTCGGGCTCGATCGAGGTCATGTTCTTCGGCAAGGCGTACGCGCCGATCGCGGGCGTGCTCGCGGAGGACCTGATCTGCGTGATCAAGGGACGCATGCAGCGCCGCGACGACGGCTCGATCACCATCTCCGCGCAGGAGCTCACGGTCCCCGAGCTGAGCGTGGACGGCTCCTCCGGACCGGTGTGCGTGGCCCTGCCCGAGCACCGCGCCACGGAGGCCACGATCCGCCAGATCGGGGAGGTGCTGCGCAACCACAAGGGGGACTCCGAGGTGCGGATCCACCTGGACACCCGGCGCAGCATCCAGGTGATGCGGCTGGGCCCGGAGTACCGGGTGAACCCGTCACCCGCCCTGTTCGGGGACCTCAAGGTGCTGCTCGGCCCCGCCTGCCTGGAGGCCTGAGCGCCCCGGCGTCCTCCGCGCTCGCGGTGGCGTCGCATCGGCGTCACGTCCACGGAAGACCGTGCGCGGGCGTCCCGGGCGGCTTTGACGCGCGATTGTAGACTGGCACGGTGAACGCGCAACCCCACACCACCCCGTCCTCCGGCCCCGCTGACGCCCACCTGAGGGTCGTCGACCTGCGCGGAAGGCATCTGGGCTGGGACGAGCTGCGCCGTGTGGTGCCGCGTCAGGCGGCGTCGTCCGTCTCCGCGGCCGAGGACGCCGTCCGGGGGATCATCGAGGACGTCCGAACGCGCGGGGCGAACGCGCTGCGCGAGCTGGCCCACCGGTTCGACGGTGTGGAGCAGGATCGCATTCGCGTGGCCCCCGAGCAGATCGCGCGGGCCGTGGCGGAGCTGGACCCGGCTGTGCAACGCGCTCTGGAGACCGCCATCGCGCGGACCCGGGCGTTCGCCGAGGCGCAGCGGCCACGGGACGTGGAGGTGGAGGTGGCGCCCGGGGCAGTGCTGCGCCACCGCTGGACCGCTGTGCGCCGCGCGGGCCTCTACATCCCCGGGGGACTGGCCGTGTACCCCTCTTCCGTGGTGATGAACGTGGTGCCGGCTCAGGCCGCGGGCGTGGAGTCCGTGGTGCTGTGCTCGCCACCGCAGAAGGAGTTCGGCGGGCTGCCGCACCCCGTGATCCTGGGTGCGGCCGGGCTGCTCGGCGTGGACGAGGTGTGGGCCGTGGGCGGCGCGCAGTCCCTCGCGGCCATGGCGCTGGGCGTCACGGACGGCCAGGATGTCCTGGAACCCGTGAACACCCTCACCGGCCCCGGCAACATCTTCGTGGCCACGGCCAAGCGCCAGCTGCGCTCCCTGGTGGGCGTGGATGCTGAGGCCGGCACCACCGAGATCGCCGTGCTCGCGGACGACTCCGCGGATCCCCGGTTCGTGGCCGCGGACCTGATCTCCCAGGCGGAGCACGATCCCGCGGCCGGCTCGGTGCTCATCACCGACTCCCCGGACCTGGCCCGGGCCGTGGAGCGGGAACTGTCCGCGCAGGTCCCGGAGGCACGGCACCGCGAGCGGATCACCACGGCACTGGGTGGTCCGCAGTCCGGGGTGGTGCTCACGGACGGGCTCGACCAGTCGATCGCGGTGGCGGACGCGTACGCCGCGGAGCACCTGGAGATCCACACCCGGGACGCCCGCGAGGTTGCCGCGCGGGTCCGCAACGCCGGGGCGATCTTCGTGGGCCAGTACAGTCCCGTGCCGCTGGGGGACTACGCCGCCGGCTCCAACCACGTGCTGCCCACGGGCGGCACGGCCGTGTTCGCATCCGGGCTGCAGGCCGCCTCCTTCATGAAGGCAGTGCAGGTGGTCGAGTACACCCGCGAGGCGCTCGCGGAGCTGGAGGAGGACATCGTGGCCCTGTCCGGCAGCGAGGACCTGCCCGCGCACGGCCGCGCCGTGGCCCTCCGCTCGGAGGATCACGTCGCCGAGGGCGCCCACGAGGCGGACGAGTCCGCGGCCGCCCCCAGCGCCACTCCGCGCTCCACCCCCGGGGCGGAGGACGACCCCGCGTCCCGTGCGGGCGACGCCGCCCGCGTCCCGGGCGCGCCCGGCACCGGATCCCCCGACACCCACGGGAAGGGCTGAGCCGTGCACTGTCCGTTCTGCCGCCACAACGACTCCAAGGTCGTGGACTCCCGCACGTCGGACGACGGCACGTCCATCCGACGGCGCCGCCGCTGCACCGAGTGCGGCCGTCGCTTCTCCACGCTCGAGACCACGTCGATCTCCGTGATCAAGCGTTCCGGGGTCACCGAGCCGTTCGACCGCCAGAAGATCGTCAACGGCGTGCGCAAGGCGTGCCAGGGGCGGCCTGTGAGCGAGGACGACCTCGCGATGCTCGCGCAGGAGGTCGAGGAGTCCATCCGGGCGTCCGGCAGCGCGGAGGTCGAGGCGCACGACGTGGGCCTGGCGATCCTTCCGCCGCTGCGACGCCTGGACGTGGTGGCCTACCTCCGGTTCGCCTCGGTGTACCAGGCGTTCGAAGACCTGGAGGACTTCGAGCGGGCGATCGACGTGCTGCGGGACCAGCAGGCCGAGCTCGCGGGACAGCAGACGCTCGTCCCGCCAGCAGCGCGCTCCGCCGCGGCACCCGCCGCACGACGTCGCGCCGCGCGCCGCGACGCACCGGGCACCGAGCCGGAGCCCGCGCAGAGCCCGGGGAGCACCGACGAGGACCACGAGGAGAAGCCGGCCCCGCGGCGTCGTCGGGCGAAGAGGTCCGCGGACACGGTCACCCAGCCGCGGCTGCTGTAGGCACGCCACCGGCCATGGTGGCCGCGCGCCGGTTCCGCCGCAGGTCAGACCGGGGACGGAGGCGCGGAGGGTGCTGTCCGTGATGCATCAACTGTTAGCCTGAACGTGTGACGCAGAACCAGCATCGCTCCGTCCATCCCGCACCGCAGCTCGAGATCTTCCCCGCCTCCCGCGCAGACACCGAGCCTGCCGCCGCGGTGCTCGCCGAGGCGTTCGCCACCGATCCCCACGTGGTCGGTCTGCTGCCCCACGGCGATGTGCTCGAGGCCCTCACCCTGCTGTGGCGACGCGTCGTGCGGGAGACGTTCGCGGCGGGCGGTCACGTCTACCTGGCGGTGCCGCCGGGGGAGGACCGGCCGCTGGGTGCGGCGCTGTGGGCCGCCCCGGGCACTCGGGTCTCCTTGTCCCGGATGCTCCCCGGTGTGGCGACCTACGCCCGGATCTTCCGCACCCGTTTCCCGAACGCACTCGCGACCGAGTACCTCACGCAGCGCGCGCAGCCGACGTCCCCCCACTGGTACCTCAAGGCGCTGGCCACGGTGCCACCCGCCCAGGGCACCGGGGTGGGATCTTGCCTGCTCGAGGACCGCCTGGTGGAGATCGACCGGCAGCACGTCGGAGCCTATCTGGAGGCTTCCACCACCGGCCTGGTTCCGTACTACGAACGATTCGGCTTCCGCTCGCGCGGTCCCATTGCCTGCCGCGGAACGGTGCCCGCCATCGGGATGTGGCGTCCACCCGCCGACTGACCCGGGGCGTCACCGGATCGACCGCGGCCCCGCACCGGTCGCGCGCGCCGGCACGGGCGGCGTCAGCCGGCAGGCGGGGCGGGTGGATGTTGCGGACGCCGCCGGGGGACCGTGCCCAATTCGACCATCGCCGCGATCAGCGCGGTCAGTGCCCCGATCCAGGCACCGTGGAAGGCGACCATGGAGACCTCGTCCGCCGTGCGCTGCGTGAGTCCCCACCGTTCCAGAGGACCGGGAACCGTGGTTCCGCGGGGGTCTACAACATCCCCCAGTGCCAGTCCGAGGAGGATCTGCATCAGCCAGTGGAACAGCAGGAAGCCCGTGCTCCACGCCCCAGCGGCGTAGGGCTTCACCAAACAGGCGCGCGCCGTCACGGGGACGGCCAGCACCGCGCCCGCGATCCACGCGATGGGCAGGCCGACGAAGAGGTGGATGACCGCGTGGAGCCCCTCGAGCTCGAAGCCCACCCGCAGGATGAAGAGCAGTGGTGGGAGCCCCAGGGCCACGGGCCACACGAGCCACGCCACGAGCCGCTGCAGGACGGACGCCGGACGGGTGCGCCTCCTCGAGGGGCGCCCCGGTCGGTAGGGGGCCACCCGGGCGCGCGACGGGCCGCTCACGAGACCGCTCCCGCACAGGGACGAGAGGCGACGCCGCACGGGCACCCGGCCTGTGGCGCGGTCACCCGTGGCGTGCTCGCGGCGGCCCTGCGTCCTCGCGCCGGCCCGCAGCCCATGCCCGGGCAGCACCGTGCCGGTTCCGAGCCGCTCTGCCCGTCCATGATCCCCGTGAGATTGTCCACGCGCCCACGCTAGACACGGGGGAAACCACCGGGAAGGGGTACGGGCCCGTCTGTGGACAGAGCCACGGCTGCGGAGTCCCGTCCACCACGGGTCGGGGATCCGGAGATGCAGACGCCCCGCCCGTGCGAGGACGGGCGGGGCGTGCGCTGGTGGGCCCTGCCGGGATCGAACCGACGACATCTACGGTGTAAACGTAGCGCTCTACCAGCTGAGCTAAAGGCCCGGGATCGGGTGGGCACGACTGGAGCAGCTGCCAGCACCCGATTGGGAGTCAGCCTACCGTTCGGTCGGGTTCCCGCCCAGGACGGGTGGGGTGAGCTTGCACACGTGCCGCTCATACGGAGCTGTCCGGTTTGACACGAGCGCGTCACCTGGCGTTAAGATGATGGGGCAGCTCGCGGGAAACCGCAGCTGTTCACCAGGGGACGCTGGTGCGCTTGATCGCCTTCGGGCGTGACAGATACGGCGGTTCGATTCCGTCGGTCTCCACTGCGAGGGAAACCCCGGAGCCACACGGCTTCGGGGTTTTTCGCATCGTCTGCCCATCCACCCGCGCCACGCACGGGTCTGCGCGCTGTCGGTCCGGGTGCGTAGGCTAGGAGCCATGGCTGCAGAAAAGAAAGCTGATATCGGTGTCACCGGCCTTGCCGTGATGGGCGCCAACCTTGCCCGCAACTTCGCGCACCACGGATACACGGTGGCGCTGCACAACCGCTCGTCCGCCAAGACGGATGCGCTGATCCAGGAGCACGGCTCCGAGGGTGACTTCATCCGCACGGAGACCATGCGGGAGCTTGTGGACTCCCTCGAGCGCCCGCGCCGCGTGCTGGTCATGGTCAAGGCGGGTGCGCCCGTGGACTCCGTGATCGAGCAGCTCACCCCGCTGCTGGACGAGGGCGACATCATCATCGACGGCGGCAACTCCTACTTCCAGGACACCCGCCGCCGTGAGCGCGAGTGCGCGCAGAACGGGCTGCACTTCGTGGGCGTCGGCGTCTCCGGTGGCGAGGAGGGCGCGCTCAACGGCCCCTCCATCATGCCGGGTGGCTCCGAGGAGTCGTACAGCACGCTGGGGCCCATGCTCGAGGACATCTCCGCCAAGGCGGACGACGGTGCTCCCTGCTGCGCGTGGATCAGCACGGACGGCGCCGGGCACTTCGTCAAGATGGTGCACAACGGCATCGAGTACGCGGACATGCAGGTGATCGGCGAGGCCCACGAGCTGCTGCGCTCGGTGGCCGGGCTCGAGCCCGCCGAGCAGGCGGACGTGTTCGACGAGTGGAACACCACCGAACTGTCCTCCTACCTGATCGAGATCACGTCGCAGGTGCTGCGCCAGGTGGACCCGAAGACCGGCAAGCCGTTCATCGACATCGTCGCGGACGCCGCGGGCCAGAAGGGCACCGGGCGCTGGACCGTGCAGGAGGCCCTGGAGCTCGGCTCCCCGGTCACCGCGATCGCCGAGTCCGTGTTCGCCCGCGCGCTGTCCTCCTCGGAACCCGCCATGCGCAAGGAGGCCCAGGAGGTGCTGCCCGCGGGCATCGGGGACACCACCGAGGACGTGGTGAAGGACCCGGAGTTCGTGGACGACGTCCGCAAGGCGCTCTACGCGTCCAAGCTGGTCTCCTACGCCCAGGGCCTGGACATGCTCACCATGGCCGGACGCGAGTACGGGTGGAACCTGGACCTCGCCTCGATCGCGAGCCTGTGGCGCAACGGCTGCATCATCCGCGCCGAGCTGCTGAACGTGATCATGGCCGCCTACGAGGGGGACAAGGCTCCGCTGAACCTGCTGTTCGCGCCGGAGTTCGTGAAGTCCATCGAGGACGCGCTGCCGGCCTGGCGCCGCGTGGTGGCACGCGCCGTCGAGCGCGGCATTCCCGCACCGGTGTTCTCGTCCGCGCTCGCGTACTACGACGCCCTGCGCCGCCCGCGCCTGAACGCGGCACTGACCCAGGGGCTGCGCGACTACTTCGGGGCGCACACGTACAAGCGCGTTGACGACCCGGACTCCAGCTTCCACGTGCTGTGGAGCGGGGACCGCTCCGAGGTCGTCTCCTGAGGCGGTCGCGCGGCGTCGTCGTGGGACGCAGCGCATGACAACGGGCCGGGTTCCCCGAGGGGAACCCGGCCCGTTGCGCATTCCTGGAGCCAGGTGCGGTAGCGCCGCGTCAGATCCACATGGCGGGATCCACGTACGCGGCGGGGTCCACGAGCGGGGCCTTCTTTTCGGGCGTGCGGGGGCGGACCTTGCCGGGGATGCCCGTGACGATCGATTCCGCGGGGACGTCCTTGACCACCACGGCGTTGGCGCCCACGGCAGAGTCGCGCCCCACAGTGATGGGCCCCAGCACCTTGGCACCCGCACCGATGGTGACCCGGTCCTCCACCGTGGGGTGGCGTTTCACGGGCGCCATGGACCGCCCGCCCAGGGTCACACCGTGGTAGAGCATCACGTCGTCACCGATCTCAGCGGTCTCGCCGATCACCACGCCCATGCCGTGGTCGATGAAGAAGCGCCGACCGATCGTGGCGCCGGGGTGGATCTCCACACCCGTGGCGAAGCGCGCCAGCTGGGACACGGTGCGCGCCAGCAGCCGACGGCCGGGGTTCTGCCACAGCCGGTGGGAGAGCCGGTGCGCCCAGATGGCGTGGAGCCCCGAGTAGTTCAGGACGATCTCCACGCTGGAGCGGGCCGCCGGATCGTGCGTGCGGGCGGTCTCGAGGTCCTCGTGCAGTCTGCGCCAGAAACCCACGCGTGCTACCCCCTGGTGTGGAACGGGGCGGGCACCGGTGAACCGGTGCCCGCCGATGTGCAGTGGATGCTCGGGACGGGTGTCCCGCGCCCCGGGCGGTCTGACCGGGACTCAGCCCCGGATGTCCTCGTACAGGATGGTGGAGACGTAGCGCTCGCCGTAGTCGCACACCACGGCCACGATCAGCTTGTCCCGGTTCTCTTCTTTGGCGGCCTCCTGCAGCGCGGCCCAGATGATCGCGCCGGTGGAGATCCCGCCCAGGATGCCCTCCTTGCTGCCGAGCTCACGGGCGTACTGGACCGAGTCCTCCACGGTGACGTCGTAGACGTCGTCGTAGATCTCGCGGTCCAGCACGTCCGGCACGAAGTTGGCGCCCAGCCCCTGGATCTTGTGGGGGCCGGCCTTGCCCTCGGTGAGCAGCGGGGAGTCGGAGGGCTCCACGGCGACGAGCCGGACCTCCGGCTTCTGCTCCTTGAGGTACTTGCCGGCACCGGAGATGGTGCCGCCCGTGCCGATGCCGGCGACGAAGACGTCCACGGCGCCGTCGGTGTCGTTCCAGATCTCGGGTCCTGTGGTCTCGTAGTGGACCTTCGGGTTGGCGGGATTCGCGAACTGGCTGGCCAGGACGGCGTTCTCGGTGGTGTCCACGATCTCCTGGGCCTTGTCCACGGCGCCGCGCATGCCGTCCGCGCCCGGGGTGAGCACGATCTCCGCGCCGTAGGCGCGCAGCATGACCCGACGCTCGGTGGACATGGTCTCGGGCATGGTGAGGATGACCTTGTAGCCGCGGGCGGCACCCACCATGGCCAGGGCGATGCCCGTGTTGCCGGAGGTGCCCTCCACGATGGTCCCGCCGGGCTTGAGCTGCCCGGACGCCTCGGCGGCGTCCACGATGGCCTTGCCGATCCGGTCCTTCACGGAGTTGGCGGGGTTGTAGAACTCGAGCTTGACCGCCACGTTGCCGGGGAGGTCCTTGTCCAGCTGGTTGAGGCGCACCAGGGGGGTGCCCCCCACGATCTCCGTGACGTCGTTGTAGATCTTGCCCATCACTTGTCTCCTTGTTCTGTGGTGTCGCGGTTCTGCGGTGCCGTACGCGCGGCATGACGGTGCCGGGTGAGGGCGCGGATTCCGTGTCAGCGTAGCCCCGGTTTCCGGCGGTTCCTCAGTCCGTGAGCCACGCGGCGTAATGTTGGCGGACCTTCGCGAGCTTGGGGTTGATGATCACCTGGCAGTAGCCGTTGAACGGCTGGTTGCCGTAGAAGTCCTGGTGGAAGTCCTCGGCCTCGTGCAGCGGGCCCAGTGGCTCCACCGTGGTGACCACGGGGTCGTCGAACAGCTCCTGGGCGCGCACGATGGCGGCCTCGAAGAGGCGGCGCTGCTCCTCGTCCGCCGGGAACACGGCTGAGCGGTACTGCGTGCCCACGTCGTAGCCCTGGCGGTTCAGGGTGGTGGGGTCGTGACCCGTGAAGAACAGGTCCAGGATCACGTCCGCGGGCACCACGTCCGGGTCGAACACGACCTCCACGGCCTCGGCGTGGCCGGTGGTTCCGGAGCACACCGATTCGTAGTCCGGGCGCGGGGTGTGCCCACCCGTGTACACGCTGCGCACGCTCTGCACTCCGCGCACCCTGCGGTACACGGCGTCCAGGCACCAGAAGCAGCCACCGGCCAGCACGAACGTCTGCGGCGTCGATGAAGTCATGCCCAGTACAACGCGTGGCGCGCCAGAAGATTCCCCGCCCGTGGCGGAGGCCGCGCTCCTAGGATGGGGCCATGAGCACCGATCAGCCGCCATCCGATCCGCACCCCACGGTCCAGGACGTCGTCGCCGCGGCGGACGCACTGTGGCCCTTCCGGCTCCAGGAGGACTGGGACGCGTCCGGTCTGGTGCTCGGGCGCCCCGAGGCCCCGGTGCGGCGAATCCACCTGGCCGTCGATCCCGTGGCCGCCGTGGTCCGGGAGGCCGTGGACGCGGGAGCTGACCTGCTGCTCACCCACCACCCCCTGCTGCTGCGCGGAGTCACCTCCGTGGCCGCGGACGGTTTCAAGGGCCGCGTGGTCCACGACCTCGTGGAGAACCGCTGCGCCCTGCTGTGCTGCCACACCAGCGCGGACTCGGCCCGCCGCGGCGTCTCGGACGCGCTGATCGCGGCGTGCGGTGTCGGGCCCGACGACGCCGCACCGCTCGTTCCGCACTCCTCCGACCCCCGCACTGGGCTGGGTCGTGTGGGAACCCTGGACGTGCCGGTGACCCTGAGAGAGCTCGCCGAACGGCTGGCGCGGCGCATCCCGCCCACGGTGCAGGGACTCCGGGTGGCGGGTGACCCGGACCGGCGCGTGAGCACGGTGGCGGTGTGCGGCGGCTCGGGGGACTCCCTCTTCGACGTCGTGCGCAGCCACGGCGCGGACGTCTACGTGACCGCGGACCTGCGCCACCACCCGGCGTCGGAGGCCAGGGAGCGCGCCCTCGGGCCGGGGGAGCACGGGACCCCCGCGCTGGTGGACGCCGCGCACTCCGCGAGCGAGGCCCTGTGGCTCCCATGGGCCGCCGAGGACCTGCAGCGCGCGCTGACCGCCCGTGGCTTCGCGGTGGAGATTCACGTGAGCACGCTGCGCACCGACCCGTGGGATCTCACGGTGGCCACCCCGCCGCAGTGAGGCGCCCCGGGCGGGGTGGCCCACCCGAGGCATCCGGGCTCCCGCCGCGCACCAACCACCCGTGAACCGCGCGGTGGCACCGCCCGGAGCACCCGCCCCGCCCACCACCCGCCCCGCGGCACGACCGTCCCGGCCGCCGCACCCGGACCCCAGGAGAAGCCCATGACCTCGTCCCGCTCCGCACTGCCCGCTCTGCTCGACCTCCAGTCGCTGGACTCCCAGATCCTGACCACGCTGAACCGGGCCAAGGCCCTGCAGAGCTCGGAGACCGTGGCCGGGCTCATGCGGCGCCGGTCGCAGGCCATCGCGGCGGCCCAGGAGCTGGATGCCACCCAGCGCCGGGCCCAGGAGGCCGTGGAGAGTGCCGAGGCCGCGGTGTCTGCGATCCAGGCCAAGATCGACCGGGACACGCAGCGCCTCAGCGCGGGAGGCACCTCCAAGGACCTCATGGGCATCCAGCACCAGATCGACACGCTCACGGCCCAGCGCGCAGCCGCGGAGGAGGCGCAGCTCGCCGCCATGGACCACGCGGAAGAGGTCGCGGCGGACCGCGAGCGCAAGCTGCCCCTGCTGCGCGCGGCGGATTCCGAGGCCCGCGCGGCGGTGGCGGAGCGGGACGCGGAGCTCGCCGCCCTGAAGGAGCAGCACGCCGCGCTGGGGGAGCAGCGTTCCCGGCTGGCCGCGGCCACGGACGCGGGCCTGCTCGCCCGTTACGACGCGCTGCGGACCGCGCGCGGGGGCGGCCGGATCGCCGTCGCCCGCTGGGAGCGCGGGACGTGCGGTGCGTGCGGCACCCGCTTGAGCCCCGCGGATGCCGCCGCGCTGGAGGCCACGCCGGAGTCCGTGATCCCGCAGTGCCCCGAGTGCTCGGCCATGCTCGTGCTCTGACGCGTGGGCCGGCCCACGCCCGGGCCCCGGGGCGGCGTGAGCGGATCGCATGCTCCGGCCGCGTCCGCCGGTCGGGGAGCGGCGGGGCGGCCTTCACGCGCGGTAGGATCGGGGCGGACAGGTGGGCCGGGCGACCGCGCGGCGTCGTCGTTCGCGACGGCGTCTCGAGGAAAGTCCGGGCTCCGCAGAGCAGGACGGTGGGTAACACCCACTCGGGGAAACCCGCAGGACAGTGCCACAGAAAACAGACCGCCCGCCACGAGCGGGTCAGGGTGAAAAGGTGGTGTAAGAGACCACCAGCGCGCCGGGTGACCGGTGCGGCTCGGTAAACCCCGTCCGGAGCAAGGCCATGCAGGGCGCGTTCGAGGGCTGCTCGCCCGAGCGTCCGGGTAGGCTGCTCGAGCCGTGCGGCAACGCACGGCCTAGATGGATGGTCGTCACCGCGGTGCGGGCAACCGGCCGCGGCACAGAACCCGGCTCACAGGCCCACCTGTCCACCAACACCCCGAAAAAGCGCTCTGACTAGGGGTGATGATGTTCTGCGCCTGAACGCGTCCAGGGTCGTTGCCCCTGAACTGGACTCGTAAACGGCCCGCCTCACTACTCTCACCCCCCCTTACGCACCCCCAGGAGAACCCTTGATGGCACGTCGCGTGACCACGCTCGTCCTGCCCGTAGCGCTTTCCGCAATCGCCCTGGCCGGGTGTGGGAGCGAGAAGCCGTCCAACGACGTCACCAGCCCGTCCCCGAGCAGCACCAGTGCGACGGCGACCCCCTCCGCGTCGCGCGCTGCGACACCCTCCGCCGCAGCGGCAGCGGTGCCCGAGGAGACAGAGGAACCTGTCACCGAGGACACCGCGCCGGCCCAGGCCGACGCTGCCGCGGGCGACGGCGAGGTGCAGCAGTTCTTCCAGACCGGCGGGCAGTGCGTCTCGGACGTGTGGAGCTCCTCCATGCCGCACACGGATGCGCTGCAACAGAAAGTTATCGACTACTGCGCGGCCAACCAGCTGGGTGACTGGGCCCACGGAGTGGATCCGATGGACCCGAAGAACTACGGCGGTGGCAACGGGGAGTCGAGTGCCCCCACGTATGAGAAGCCGGACGCGGATGCGAACGGATACGTCGGACCATCCGACGAGTACTACGACTACGACGGATATGTGGCGCCGGGGTTCGAGTACCAGGTGGGGTCAGAGTGCTTCGACCCAGGCCTGGGCAGGTGCAAGACGAGCGGCGAGATCCAGTCCGAAAACTTGGAGCAGTAGGGCACTCTCCGCCCGAGCCACGTTCTTGATCATTAGGGATGCTCCGCGCGGGGCCAGGGTGCGGGGCGTGCGACCGTCTCGAGCCCGACATGCTGGCGCGCCACCGAGATATCTTCTGCGACATGAGTCACGATGGTGTCATCGGATCCCCGCAGTTCTCCGAGGACCCCCGTAATTGTCAGCCCCATCACCGGCGGCATGCACTGCTACATCTGGATGCACACCAGCACGCCCGACCCCGTGGTGCTCACCATGTCACCGGGTCACGTGCGGATCGCCGCGGAGAACGAGATCTTGTACGACGGCCCGGCAGATCAGCTCGATGCCAAGTACAAAACCCTGAAGGCCTCCATCGAGGTGCGCGGCCGGTGGCAAGCCGCTGTACACCGCCGCCCTGGGCGCCGCGTCCTCCGGGGAGCATCCCCCGCAGGTCGAGGAGATCGTGCGCAACCAGGAGCGTGCAGCCCAGGATCTGCAGGCCTCCCAGCTGGAAGCGGGGCGGACCCTGTGGCTCGGCGGACGTTACCTACGGCGGTGGACTGCGGATCCCGACGGGCGGCGAACTGGGAACTCTCAAGAAGGTCGGCGCAATCGTCACCGAGGCCCTCTACGCGGTGAGTGTGCGTCCGCTCTGAAAGGCCCTGAGGCGGTCGCACGGACCGCTGCAGCGACACCCGTCCCTCGTCTCCCGGGGCGCGCGGGTGACCTGTCACGGGCCCGGGCCGCGCGCCGTCGTTGTCGCGTCGCCGTGACGTCCTGCCCGGTCTCCGGCGGCACCAGCGGCCTGAACTTGCTGCCTACACTCGTGGGGTGCTGATTCTGCTGCCGCCCTCCGAGTCGAAGACCGCGCCCGCCGAGGGCGCCCCCCTGGACCTGGCCGCCCTCCACCTGCCCGCGCTGACACCGCACCGCGAGTGGCTGGTGCGGCGCCTCGCCGAGGTCAGCGGGGGAGAGGACGCGCTGCAGGTGCTGGGCGTCGGCCCGTCGCTGGCCGCCGACGTCGCCCGCAACCGGCAGCTGCGCACCGAACCCTCCGCGCCGGCCCTGGAGGTCTACACCGGGGTGCTCTACGACGCACTGGACGCCGCGAGCCTCTGGCCCGGGGCCCGCGAGGTGGCGGACTCCTCGCTGCTGGTGGTCTCTGCGCTGTGGGGTGCGGTGCGTCCCACCGACCGGATTCCGGCCTACCGGCTGTCCATGGGAACCGCGCTGCCGGACACGGGGAAGCTGAGCAGCTGGTGGAAGCCGCGCCTCGCACCGGTGCTGGACGAGCTCGCCGCGGACCAGGTGGTGGTGGACTGCCGCTCGGCCGCCTATGCAGCCGCGTGGAAGCCCCCGGCCCCCCGCACCGTCACGGTGCGGGTGGAGCAGGAGAAGGCGGACGGCACCCGCTCGGTCGTCTCGCACCACGCCAAGCACACGCGGGGGCTCGTGGCGCGGGCCCTGTGCGAGGTCCGCAGCGCCGGGGGTGCGCTGGACACGGTGCACCAGGTCCGGGACGCACTGGCCGAGCGCTGGCACGTGGAGCTGAAGGACCCGACGAGCCGCTCGGCGGGGGTGCTGACGGTGGTGCTGGCACCCTGACCCCCCCGTGCCGCGCCGGTGCGGGACGGTCGGCGGGGCGGCTGTGCGCGCGGTGTCAGTGCCCGAAGGGATCCTCGTCCACGCCGGGCAGCCACGTGGAGTCCGAGCCCCACTTCTCGCGGGCCACGGCCTTGCGGGCCCTGCGCGACCACTTGGGGTTGAGCCGGTCCACGTAGAGCTTGCCGTCCAGGTGGTCGTACTCGTGCTGCATCACCCGGGCGAACCAGCCGTTGGCCTCGAACGCCACGGGATCCCCGTTCTCGTCCTGGCCCGCGATGCGCACCCACTCCGCGCGCTTGAGCGGCCACGCCTGGCCGGGCACCGACAGGCAGCCCTCGGCCTCCTCGTCCGGGTCCGGCGCCACCTCGGAGATCTTCCCCGTGGTGAGCACCGGGTTGACCAGGGTCCCGCGCGGGGCCACCCCGTCCTCGTTCTCGAAGAGGTAGGTGAAGATCCGCAGCCCCACCCCGATCTGCGGGGCGGCAAGACCCACGCCGTGGGACGCGTCCATCGTCTCGTGCATGTCCGCGACCAGGGTGCGCAGGGCGTCGTCGAACTCCGTGACCCGGGCGGCGGGCCGGTGCAGCACGGGGTTGCCGGAGATCACAATCGGGCGGATGCTCATGCGGGGGTACCTCGGGATTCACGGGTCTACGGTGCGGCGCCCGGGCCGGGGCCCGGTGCTCGGCGGAGCCGCGTGCGGCGGCGCCCAGCCGGAGCACAATATATCGTGTCGGAACCGTCAGTAAGATGTGTATCCTCGCCGGAGTGCAGCGCGGGAGCCTGCACCGGGCGTTCTGCCTGTTCCGGTCCCGTCCGCTCCCGACCCGGCGTCCCGCCGGTGCCCATCCGTGGGCCCGGGCCCATGAACCGCAGGAGGTGCCACCGAGTGAGGGTCGCGTCACTACCCCACGGCCACGCGTACGTGCAGCACCTCAGCGATCCCGCCGGGGACCACGGTGTGACCCGCCTGCCGGATCCCGCTCCCGCACGAGCCGTGCCGGGCGCCGCGTGGTGGCCGCTGGTCATGCTCGACGAGTCCTGGATCCGTGCCCACTGCGAGGACTTCGACCTATACCACCTGCACTTCGGCTTCGACCAGACCCCGCCCGGGACTCTGCAGCGCATCGTTGACACCCTCCACGGGCTCGGCAAGCCGTTCGTCTACACGGTCCACGACCTCCGCAACCCGCACCAGGTGGATCCCGCCGCCCAGGACGCCGCCCTGGACGTCCTGGTCCCCGCCGCGGACGGTCTGATCACGCTGACTCCCGGCGCCGCACGGACCGTCGAGCGGCGCTGGGGGCGTGAGGCCACGGTCATCCCGCACCCGCACGTCCTGCCGCTGGACCGGTGGCAGGCCCGTGGGCCCGTGGGACCGGTCCCCACCGTGGGGCTGAGCTTCAAGAGCATGCGCGCGAACATGAACCCTCTTCCTGTGGCCCGGCTGCTGCTGGAGCGCGCGGCCCGGGGTCGGATCCGGCTGGTGCTCGACGCGCACACGGACGTGGTCACACCCGGTGAGCGCCACCACGACCCCCGGGTGGCGCAGCTGCTGGACACGGCCCGCTCCACCCCGCACACCCGGGTGGATGTCCACGGGGTCTACACGGACGAGCAGCTGTGGGAGCACCTTCGTGGTCTGGACCTCTCGGTCCTCGCCTACCGCTTCGGCTCCCACTCCGGATGGCTGGAGCTGTGCCACGACCTCGGCACCAGGTTGCTCGCGCCGCACACGGGTTTCTACCACGAGCAGCATCCCGGGGTGCTCGGCTTCGACTGGGACCACAGCGGTCGACCGGACGAGGGTCAGATCGACGCCGCCCTCGCCTCCCTTCCCGGCAGCCCGCCGTGGCAGGCGTCCGCCGAGGAGCGCGCGGAGCAACGACGCCGGATTGCCGCCTCCCACACGGAGGTCTACCGGCGCGCGTCGGCCGCGCTCGGCCGGACGGGAGGGGATCCCGCATGAAGGTTGCCCTCCTGGCGCACGACCGCTTCCCCATCATCCCGCCGTTCTCCGGCGGGCTGGAGTCCTTCACGTGGCACCTGGCCCGCGGGCTGCGCGCGAGGGGCATCGACGTGGTGGTCTTCGCCGCGCCCGGTTCCGACCCCCAGCTGGGCATCGAGGAGCTGGACGTGGAACCGCTCGTGCTCAGTGACGAGGCCCGCAACGACGTCTCCATGCCCCCCGAGGCCCAGGTGCGGGAGACGTTCTCGTACCTGCAGGTCATGCGGGCGTTCGCGTCCCGGCCGGACATCGACGTGGTGCACAACAACTCCCTGCACTTCCTGCCCATCGTGATGTCCGCAGCCATCCCGCAGCCCTTGCTGACCACGCTCCACACCCCCGCAACGCCGTGGCTCGAACCCGCGCTGCGCCTGACGCCGGCCGCCCACACGGTGGCCGTGAGCGACTCCGTGGCGCAGCTGTGGAGCACGGTCACGCCCGCCCGGGTGATCCGCAACGGCGTGGACCCTCACGAGTGGCGCCCGGGTCCCGGCGGGGACGCGCTCGTGTGGTCCGGGCGGATCGTGCCCGAGAAGGCCCCCCACGTGGCCGCCCTGATCGCGATCAAGGCGGGGTGGCGGCTGCGCATCGCGGGTCCCGTGGCGGACCGGCAGTACTTCGAGACGCGGTTGAAGCCCCTGCTGGACGAGAACGTGACGTACGTCGGGCACCTGGACACGGACCAGCTTCGTGAGCTCGCGGGCCACAGTGCGGCGAGCCTCGTGACCCCGGCGTGGGAGGAGCCCTACGGGCTGGTGGCCGCCGAGGCCATGGCCTGCGGCACCCCCGTCCTCGCCGTGGCCCGCGGTGGTCTCAGCGAGATCGTGCGTTTTCCCGGCGGTCTCACGTCCCAGCCCGGTGCGAGCGAGGCGGAGACGGTGGCCGCAGCGGCCGCGATGCTGCCGCTCGTGGTGGGCATGGACCGGGCGCGCGTGCGGCGCTACGCGCTCCAGAACTGTTCCCTGGACGCCACGGTGGACGCCTATGCGCAGCTCTACCGGGAGCTGGTGCGCGCGTGATCGGCTACTACGTGCACCACCACGGCCTGGGGCACCGCAACCGGGCCACCCAGATCGCTCGTGAGCTGAGCGTTCCCGTGCTGGGCTTCAGCACGCTCGAGTGCCCGCAGGACTGGCCGGGGGAGTGGGTCCAGCTGCCGCCGGACACCACCGACCAGCCGGAGGACCCCACGGCCAACGGGGTGCTGCACTGGGCACCCCTGGGCCACCCCGGGCACCGCGAGCGGATGGGGCTGCTGGCCGACCGTCTCCGCGCCGACGTGGACCTCATGGTCACGGACACCTCCGCCGAGGTCACCCTGCTGGCCCGGCTCATGGGCGTTCCCACGGTCGTCATGGCCATGCGCGGCGACCGCACCGACCGCACGCACCGCGCGGCCTACGACGCCGCCACGGCCCTCGTCGCGCCGTGGTCCGCCGAGACTGCCGAGCCGTACTGGCCCGAGGAGTGGAACCGCAAGACCACGTTCACCGGAGCCATCTCCCGCTTCGACGCTCCCGTGCGGGATGCCGCCGGGGCGGGGAGGCACCCGCTGCAACCCGCCACGACCGCCACCGGAACCGACGCCGCCGCGCCGCCGAGCGGCGTCGTGCACCGAGGGAGCGTGCTGGTCGTGTGGGGCCGTGGCGGGACCGTGGTGGGGGACGAGGAGATCGCCGCGGCCCGCGCCGCGACGCCCGGCTGGCGCTGGACCGTCCGCACCCCGGACGCGCCCTCCCCTGACCTGTGGCGTGAGCTCCACGAGGCCACCGTGGTGGTGACGCACGGTGGCAACAACGCCGTGGCCGAGCTCTCCGCCGCGCGTGTCCCCGCCGTGGTGGTGGCCCAGCCGAGACCGCACGACGAGCAGCTGGCCACGGCCGCGGCCCTGGACCGCGCCGGGATCTGCGTGGGCCTCGAGCACTGGCCGTCACCCGCCGACTGGCCCGTGCTCCTGGAACGCGCCCTCACCCTGGGTGGGCAGCGGTGGGACGTGTGGCGCCACGGCGACGGTGCCCACCGGGCCGCGGCGGCCCTGGAGGCCCTGCTGCGAGGGGAGAGGCCATGAGCACGGCCGTGGTGACGATCGTCAGCGGGCGGCACACCCACCTGCGGCGGCAGCGGGAGTGGCTCGCGGTGCAGAGCGAGGCCCCGCTGGTGCACGTGGTGGTGAGCATGGGGGACCCGCAGATCGGCGGGGTGGTGCGGCTGCGCGCGGACCTTTCGAGCGACGTCGTGGAGCTGGAGCCGTGCGACGAGCTGCCCCTGGCCGCGGCCCGCAACGCCGGTGTGCAGCGGGCCGCGCAGCTCGGCGCGGACTCCGTGGTGCTGCTGGACGTGGACTGCCTGCCGCACCGGGACCTCGTGCGCGACTACTCGCGCGCGCTGCGCGAGCTGGGCGGGAAGCACGCGGTGGTGAGCGGGCGGGTGCAGTACCTGCCGGAGGGGATGACCGACGCGGACCACACGCCCGAGGTCGCGGCTCGGCTCGGGCGCGACCACGCCGCACGCGTGCTGCCCCCGCCCGGGGAGCTCGTGGCCGCCGACCCCCGTATGCTGTGGTCGCTGTCCATGGCCTGCACCGTGGCCACGTGGGACGCCGCCGGGGGATTCGACGAGCGCTACGTGGGCTACGGCGGCGAGGACACGGACTTCGGCCAGCGGATCGCCGCAGTCGGCGGGGGACTGTGGTGGCTGGGTGGCGCAGCGGCCTACCACCAGCACCACCCGTCGCAGTCACCCCCGGTGCAGCACGCGAGGGCGATCGCGCGCAACGCGAACATCTTCCGCGGGACGTGGGGCTTCGACCCCATGGAAGGGTGGCTGCACGAGCTGGAGCGGCTGGGGCACCTGCGCCGCGAGGGGAATGAGTGGTCTGCGGTCGAACAATGTTCGACCAATGATGCGTGAGCTTACTATTATGCTCGTCGGGTGACAGACGCACGCTCGGAGATCTCGCTCGCCCTCATCAACGACTACCCCGTGATCGTCGAAGGACTCGGGCGCATGCTGCAGGACCACCCCCGCCTGAGGGTCGTGGAACGCAATTCGGAGGGACTGCCCGACGGCGGTGCGGACCTCGTGCTCTACGACGCGTTCGCCGCCACGGAACGCGGCACCGCGGAGGTGACCCGTCTGATCGCGGAACCGCGCTTCCGCAAGGTGGTCATGTACACGTGGAACGTGAGTGCGGACCGGGTGTCCGAGGCCATGGGCATGGGGATCGACGGATTCCTCTCCAAGGAGCTCAGTGCCGCGGACCTGGCCGAGGCCCTGGTGCGGGTGCACGAGGGTCAGCGCGTGGTGTCCCCGGAACCCGTTCGGGAGGACATCGCCCTGCCGGACTGGCCGGGCCGCCCCGAGGGTCTCTCCGCGCGGGAGGCGGAGGTGGTGGGGCTCATCACCCAGGGGTTCACCAACGACCAGATTGCGCGCAACTGCTTCCTGAGCATCAACTCCGTGAAGTCCTACATCCGTTCCGCGTACCGCAAGATGGGCGTGGAACGCCGCAGCCAGGCCGTGCTCTGGGGTGTGCAGCACGGGATGGACCCCCGCGACCAGCCGGGGCGCACTCCCGGCGTGTGAGCATTCCCGTCCCGGTGATGGCCACCCCGTCAGGTGGGTGACGGCCCGGGGCCCTGCGGGGCACAATGGGGGCATGACCGAAGACAAGTTCGCAGCAGACCACAAAGCCCAGCAGCTCGCCGGCGAGGACGGCGGCTTCCCCGAGCAGGAGCAGACCCCTCCCGGGCTGTCCACGGACATGACGCCGTTCCCGGACCACGGCGAGCAGAACTGGGTGGGCCGCGGTCGGCTCGAGGGCCTCAAGGCCCTCGTGACGGGCGGCGACTCCGGGATCGGCCGTGCGGTGGCCATCGCCTTCGCCCGTGAGGGTGCGGGCGTGGCCATCAACTACCTGCCCGAGGAGCAGTCCGACGCCGAGGACACCCAGCAGTGGATCGAGAAGGCCGGCCGCAAGGCGGTCCTGCTCCCCGCGGACCTGCGCGAGGAGCCCCAGGCGCGCGGCGTCGTGGACCAGGCCGCCGAGCAGCTCGGCGGACTGGACATCCTGGTCAACAACGCGGGCTTCCAGTGGGCGCGCCGGGACGGCGGCCTGCAGGGACTGAAGACCGAGGAGATGGACCGGGTCTTCAAGACCAACCTGTACGCCCTGTTCTGGGTGTCCCAGCAGGCGCTGTCGTACCTCAAGGAGGGCTCGTCCATCATCAACGTGAGCTCCATCCAGGCCTACGACCCCTCCGAGAACCTGATCGACTACGCCTCCACCAAGGCCGCGATCAACAACTTCACGGTCAACCTGGCCAGTGAGCTGGGGGAGAAGGGCATCCGCGTCAACGCCGTGGCCCCCGGGCCCATCTGGACGCCGCTGCAACCCGCCACCAAGGCGGGTGAGGCCATGCCGGCCTTCGGCGGCGACACCCCGCTGGGCCGGGCAGGCCAGCCGTCGGAGATGGCGGGCGCCTTCGTGTTCCTGGCCAGCCCCGCCGAGGCCTCCTACGTCTCCGGCACGGTGATCGGTGTGACCGGCGGCAAGCCGGTCTTCTGATCCTCCGCGGAGGGCAGTGGAGCAGTGGGTGCAGCGGCGTGGTCGCTGCACCCGCTGCCGTGTCCGGACCCCGTTGACCCAGAGACAGAGCCCGATGCGCAGGGAGACTCCGTGACCACTCAGCCCACCATGCAGCGCCGCCTGGGACTCGGCGACGCCGTGGCCATCGGCCTCGGGTCGATGATCGGCGCGGGCATCTTCGCCGTGTTCGCGCCCGCGGCCCGGACGGCCGGCACCTGGTTGCCGCTCGCCCTGCTGCTCGCGGGGCTCGTGGCGCTGTGCAACGCGCTGTCCTCCGCCCAGCTGGCCGCGCAGTACCCCGTGGCGGGCGGGAGCTACGTCTACGGCCGGGAGCGCCTGGGGCCCTGGCCGGGATTCTTCGCGGGGTGGTGCTTCATCACCGGCAAGACCGCCAGCTGCGCGGCCATGGCCATGACGTTCGCGGCCTACGCCGTCCCCGGTCCGTGGGAGCGGCTCGTCGCCGCGGCGGCCGTGGTCGCCCTCGTGACCGTCAACTGCCTGGGGGTCAGCCGCACCGCACGCGCCACCAAGATCCTGGTGGCTCTGGTTCTCGCCGTCCTGGCGCTCGTGGCGCTGGCCGGAGTGCAGTCCGGAGTCTCCGCAGGAGTCGCACCCTTTTCCTCGGCCCCGCCCGCGGGTGCCTACGGGGTGCTGCAGGCCGCGGGGCTGCTCTTCTTCGCGTTCGCCGGGTACGCGCGGATCGCCACCATGGGCGAGGAGGTCCGCGATCCCGCCCGCACGATCCCCCGCGCCATCGTCATCGCCCTGAGCGGCGCTCTCGTGGTCTACGGCGTCCTCGCCATGCTGTCGCTCGCGGTCCTCGGACCCGACGCGCTCGCCGCCTCCACGACGCCGCTCGCGGACCTCGCCGCGGTCGGCGGCTGGGACTGGACGGCCCCGGTGGTGCGCCTGGGCGCAGCCGCCGCGACCCTGGGTGCCCTGCTGGCGGGGATCACGGGCATTGCCCGCACGTCCCTGGCGATGGCGCGCACGGGGGACCTGCCCCGGCCCCTAGCCGTGCTGGACGCGCACCACGGGGTGCCGCGCCGGGCGGAGATCGCCCTCGGCGCGGTGGTCGTGCTGCTGGTCGTGACGGGGGACGTCCGCGACGTCATCGGCTTCTCGTCCTTCGGCGTGCTGCTGTACTACCTCGTGGCGAACCTCAGCGCGTTCACCCAGACCGGTGAGCACCGCCGGTATCCGCGGGCCGTGTCCGTGCTGGGGGCTTCCCTGTGCGTCCTGCTGGTGGCCACCCTGCCGTTGACCTCCGCGCTCGCGGGCGTGCTGGTGCTGTGTGCGGGAGTGCTGTGGCGGGTGCTGCGGCTGCACCGCACAGCTCCCCGGTCAACGGGCCCCCGCAGGGGTGGTGACGGGGAGCCTCGTCGGTGATTGACTGGGGGCATGCGTGCACTGACATGGCAAGGACTCGGCGACGTCCGGGTTGAGAACGTTCCCGATCCCGTGCTGCAGGACCCCACGGACGCGATCGTCCGGGTGACCTCCACGGCCATCTGCGGCTCGGACCTGCACCTCTACGGGGTGCTGGGCCCGTACATGCACAAGAACGACGTGCTGGGCCACGAGTTCATGGGCGTCGTGGAGGAAGTGGGCTCCGAGGTCTCCTCCCTGAAACCGGGAGACCGGGTGGTCGTCCCCTTCGTGATCGCGTGCGGGCACTGCTGGATGTGCGACCGCGGGCTCTTCGCGGCGTGCGAGACCACGCAGATGCGTGAGATGGGCACAGGGGCGGCCCTGTTCGGGTTCTCCTCGCTCTATGGCGCCGTGCCCGGTGGCCAGGCCGAGATGGTCCGGGTGCCCCACGCGGACTTCGGCCCGGTGAAGCTCCCCCAGGACTTCGACGACGAGCGCTTCCTCTACCTCAGCGACATCCTGCCCACCGCGTGGCAGGGCGTGAAGTACGCGAACGTGGGGGAGCAGGACACCCTGGCGGTGCTGGGACTCGGCCCCGTGGGCCAGCTGGCGGTGCGCTCCGCCAAGCTGCAGGGCGTGCAGCGCGTCATCGCGGTGGACCTCGTGGACGAGCGCCTGGCCGCGGCCAAGAGCTGGGGGGTGGAGACGGTGGACCTGCGCGAGGTGGACGACGTCTCCGAGACGCTGCGCGAGATGACCGACGGGCGCGGTCCGGACGGCGTCCTGGACGCGGTGGGCATGGAGGCCCACGGCAACCCGGTGGCGGAGAAGATCGTCGCGGGTGCGGCCCGGTTGCCCAAGGCCCTGGGTCGAAAGACCATCGAGACGGTGGGGATCGACCGCCTGGACGCCCTGCACACCGCGATCCACAGCGTGCGCCGCGCGGGCACGGTGTCCCTCTCCGGTGTCTACGGCGGGATGGCCGACCCCATGCCCATGATGGAGATGTTCGACAAGGGCATCACCATGCGCATGGGCCAGTGCCACGTCCGTCACTGGACGGACGAGCTGCTGGAGATCGCCAGCCGCCCGGAGGACGTCCTGGGGCTGGAGTCCCTGGCGACCCACCACGTGTCCCTGGACGACGCCCCTGAGGCGTACAAGATGTTCCAGGAGAAGAAGGACGGCTGCCTCAAGGTGGTTCTCAAGCCGTAGGGCCTGGTGCGAACGGCGGCCGGTCGCTTCCCCCGCGGGGCGGCCGGCCGCCGTCGTGCTGTCCTGAGGGGATCCGCACGGGACTGCACCGGGAAGCGGGGTGCATAAAGCCGGGCCCCGCGTACCGGGCCGGTGGTCCGTGGCGGCACACGAGTCCGGTCTCGGGGGAGGGCTGGTCCCGAGGGGCACCGACCCGGACACGAAGAACGCGGCATCCGCACCGGATGCCGCGTTCTTCGGGTGATGGGGTGAGCGACGGGGGTTGAACCCGCGACCTCCTGGACCACAACCAGGCGCTCTGCCGACTGAGCTACGCCCACCATGAAACCCGTTGCGGAACGCTTTGCGTCCCTCCGGGCAACGACGACCACTATAGCGCACGTTCGGCCGCATTCCCGCATCGGGCCGCCGGCCGCGCGGGCGGGGTCAGTGGCCCGAACGGGTGGGGGAGGCCTGGATCAGCGCGGCGACCCTGCGGGCGTCGTCGGACGTGGGCCCCGGGTCCCCGGGGAACAGGATGTGGCGGTAGTAGCGCAGCTCGTCGATCGAGTCCTCGATGTCTCCCAGCGCGCGGTGGTTGCCGGTCTTCTCCGGTGCCTGGAAGTAGGCCCGCGGGTACCAGCGGCGGGCAAGCTCCTTGATCGTGGAGACGTCGATGATCCGGTAGTGCAGGTGGTCCACGAGCTCGGGCATGTCCCGGCTCAGGAACGTCTTGTCGGTGCCCACGGAGTTGCCGCCCAGGGGGGCCTTGCCCGCCTCGGGAACCCACTCGCGGATGTAGTCCAGCACCATGGCCTGGGCCTGTGCCATGTCCGTGCCCTTCTCCAGCTCGGGGAGCAGCCCGGACTTCTCGTGCATGGTGCGCACGAAGTCGTTCATCTGCTCCAGCGCCTGCTGCGGCGGCTTGATCACCACGTCCACGCCGCTGCCGAGCACGTTCAGCTCGTCGTCGGTCACGAGCGCTGCCACTTCGATCAACGCGTCATCGGACAGGGACAACCCCGTCATCTCGCAGTCGATCCACACGATTCTCCGGTTTCCAGTCGTCACGCCGTCCAATCTATCGCGCCGCGCGCCCCCTCCCGCGCCCGCGGCCGGATGCCGCCCCGCGTCCCGGCGCGAGGCCGCCCCGGGGTTCCGCCACGACGGCGCCCACCGGTCGGGCACGACGCCGCCCGGGCCCGGTACCGACGCCGCGCGGTAGGATCGGCCCCGACGTCTCCGCCGGGCACCCGCACAGGAGACACCCGCCGGAGCATTCGTCCACGCCCGGCACGCACTCGACCGGGAGGAGCGCCGTGCGCCTCACGTCCACGACGGACCGCCACGCCACGAGGCCCCCGGGAACGGGTGCGCCGCGAGCGGAACGGGACGCGGCGACGTCGTCCTCCCTGCGCCGGACGGTGCTCATGGGCACGCTGGGCTCGGTGATGCTGTTCCTCGGGTCTCTGGGCGTCGGGTGGCTGGCCAGTGTGTCCGGGCTCCGGCGCAATCTCCTGGTCATGTGGATGCGGTTCGAGACCCTGGGTGTCGTCGTGTCCGTGGTGCTGCTGGCCCTGGGGGCCATGCTCCTGGTGCGGCAGTGGCTGCGGCTGGGGCAGAAGCTGCACCCGTGGGGCCCGCAGAGTGCACGGTGGGTGTTGATCGCGATCGCCGCGTGGGCGGGGCCCATGCTCGTGAGCATCCCGCTGTTCAGCCGGGACGTCTACTCGTACATCGGGCAGGGGCGGGTCATGGCCAACGGACTGAACCCGTACGAGTCCGGGGTCTCGTCCATCGACAACTTCTTTCAGCTCGGCGCGGACCAGCTGTGGGCCGAGTCCCCGCCGCCCTACGGGCCCGTCTTCCTGTGGATCGAGCAGCTGGTGGTCACGCTGTCGGGCGGCAACCCCGACGTGGCGGTGCTGCTGTTCCGAGCCCTGTGCGTGGTCTCCGTGATCGCGTGCATGTGGGTGATCCCGCGCCTGGCCCGGCTGCACGGGGTCAACCCCCGCCGCGCGCTGTGGCTCTCGGTGGCCAATCCGCTGTTCCTCACCAACTTCGTGATCGCCGCGCACAACGACGCCATCATGCTCGCGCTCGCCCTGCTGGGAACCTACGCGGCGGCCGTGCAGCGCAACTGGAAGGGTGGGCTGATCGGCACCACCCTCGTGACCCTCTCGGTGGCCATCAAACCCATCACCCTGGTGTTCCTGCCCTTCGTGGGCCTGCTGTGGGCGGGCAGGAACGCCGGCTGGCCCCGCAAGTTCGTGGTGTGGGCCCTCACGCTGGCCTACTCCGTGGTGCTGCTCGCCGTCATGGGACTGGTCAGCGGCTTCGGCTTCGGGTGGGTCTCCGCGGTGTCCACCCCGGGCACGGTGTACATCTGGTACGCGCCCTTCGGGCTGCTGGGGCTCTTCGCGCAGCTCGTGGGGGACTCGTGGGGCCTCGACGGCTCCGCGTGGATGGAGGCCGTGCACACCCTGGGCACGGTGGTCGCGGCGGGCGTGGCGATCGCGCTGATGTTCGTGGGGCGCGATGCCACCATCATGCGCCGGCTCGCGTGGTCCATGGCGGGCTTCGTGCTGCTCGCCCCGATCATCCAGGCCTGGTACGTGGTGTGGCTGATCCCCTTGTTCGCCATCACCGGGATCCGCCCCGACTGGCAGACGGACGTGCTGTTCTTTGTCACGGGGTTCTTCTCGGTCTACGCCGTGGCGGACCAGCTGGACATCTTCCCCTACCTGGACCTCAGCCTCATCGCGGCCCGCGTGATCGCCGCGCTGCTCGCGCTGACCTACGGGATCTACCTCTGGGCCCTGGACCCGGCCACGCGCCGCATCCGCCGCCACGGGCCGGCACCGGGGCGGCGACCCGTGGTGCTCTAGACCCGGGTGCTCCAGACCCGGTGCCGCGAACCCGTGCACGGACCAGCGGCCCCGTTCCACAGGGAACGGGGCCGCCGGTCTGTCAGTGGCTGCAGCTCACACGCCGTAGTAGAGCTGGAACTCCAGGGGGTGGGGGACCAGCGAGAGCGGCTTGAGCTCGAACTCGCGCTTGTACTCGATCCAGGACTCGATCAGGTCCTCGGTGAACACGTCACCGGCGAGCAGGAACTCGTGGTCCTCCTCCAGGGCCTTCAGGGCCTCCTCGAGCGAGGTGGGGGCCTTCTTGATGTCCTTGGCCTCCTCCGGGGGCAGCTCGTAGAGGTCCTTGTCCACCGGGTCCGCGGGCTCGATCCGGTTGCGGATGCCGTCCAGGCCCGCCATCAGCTGTGCGGCGAACGCGAGGTACGGGTTGCAGGAGGGGTCCGGGGCGCGGAACTCCAGGCGCTTGGCCTTGGGGTTGGTGCCCGTGATGGGGATGCGGATGCCCGCGGAGCGGTTGCCCTGCGAGTAGACCATGTTCACGGGGGCCTCGTAGCCCTTGACCAGGCGGCGGTAGGAGTTGACCGTGGGGTTGGTGAACGCCAGCACGGCGGAGGAGTGCTCCAGCAGACCGCCGATGTACCAGCGGGCCACGTCCGAGAGACCGGCATAGCCCTTCTCGTCGTAGAACAGCGGCTCGCCGCCCTTCCACAGGGACTGGTGGCAGTGCATGCCGGAGCCGTTGTCGTCGTACACGGGCTTGGGCATGAAGGTGACGGACTTGCCGTAGGCATCCGCGGTGTTCTTGATGACGTACTTGAACTTCAGCAGGTCGTCGGCCGCGGCGGTCAGGGTGGAGAATTTGTAGTTGATCTCCGCCTGGCCGGAGGCGCCCACCTCGTGGTGGGAGCGCTCGACCTCGAGACCCACCTCGTCCAGGGCCACGCACATGGCGTCACGCAGGTCCGCCTGCTTGTCCACGGGGGACACGGGGAAGTAGCCGCCCTTGAGGGCGGTCTTGTTGGCCAGGTTGCCACCCTCCTCCTTGCGGCCGCTGTTCCACGGGGCCTCCTCGGAGTCCAGCTTGTAGAAGGTGGACTCCGGGCGGACCTGGAAGCGGGCGTCGTCGAACACGAAGAACTCGGCCTCGGACGCGAAGTTGGCGGTGTCCGCGATGCCCGTGGAGGCCAGGTAGGCCTCGGCGCGCTCGGCCACACCGCGGGGGTCGCGGTGGTAGGGCTCACCGGTGCGGGGGTTCACGATCGAGCACGTGACCACCAGGGTCTTCTCCACGCGGAAGGGATCCACGAAGGCCGACTGGGGGTCGGGGATCAGCTGCATGTCGGACTCGGCGATGCCCTGGAAGCCGCGGATCGAGGACCCGTCGAAGAGCTGGCCGTCCGTGAAGAAATCCTCGTCCACCGCCTTGGCCGGCAGGTTGAAGTGCTGCTGCACCCCGGGCATGTCCGTGAAGCGGAGGTCGACGAACACGACCTCCTCGTCCTTGAGGAATGCCAGAACTTCTTCGGCTGATTGGAACATGGACCTGTTCTCCTTGTCTGTGGGCGTCCGATCGACGCCGCGGCGGACCCTGTCGGGGACCGCGGCCGTTCGGTTCTGGTGTCCAGCGTAGGAACCTGGCGTTGCCCACCCGTGACGCGCGTGTTTCGCGCGTGTAACAGCCCCGGGAGGGCGGCCGACCGGTCAGTACGGGTCCCAGTCTAGCGAGGCTGCACGGGGTCGCCGGGCGCGGCGGATAGGCTGGAACCATGATTTCTCGCCAGGAAATGGGCTCGTGGCTCGACGGCGCCCCGGGCTCGGGCAGCCCCTATCCGGGCCGTCGGCTCGGTCGCCCCCCGGAGGGCCCGGCCTCGGTCGCACGCTTTGCGCCCCGGGTGGTGGCGCTCGTGCTGGACTGGCTCATCTCGCTGGCCATTGCGGGTCTGTTCCTCGCGCAGTGGAACGGTGCCGGGCTCATGAACCTGCTGGTGTTCTTCGTGCTGAGCGCGCTGATGGTCGGGTTCTTCGGGCGTTCCCCGGGCCACTGGATCATGGGTCTGCAGGTGCAGACGATGAACGGCCGCCCCGCCGGTTTCGGCAGAGCGGCCGTTCGGTCCCTCTTGATCTGTCTGGTGGTCCCGCCGCTCGTGGTGGACGAGGACCACCGCGGGCTGCACGACCGCGCCGTGGGCACCGTGCTGGTGCGAGTGCGCTGACTCAGCGGCCGCGCATGGACTTCCGGTCCGGGCGAGCGCGGGTGGGGTCCACGCCCTTGGGGATGGGCAGCTTGTTCTGCAGGGTGTTCATCCGGCGGTAGACCACCTGGACCTCCTGCTTGGTGAGCTTGTTGTCCAGCCCGCGCAGCTGCTTGGTGAGCTTGTTCAGGGGCACCTGGCCCTCACCGTTGCCGGACTTGATCACGTGGATCGGGACGTTGGTGATCACCGGGCCGATGCGCCGGCGCTCCTTTTTGACGAGCTTGTCCACGCGGTTCACGGGGCCCTCGGTGATGAAGACGACGCCGGGGCGGCCCACGGCGCGGAACAGCAGGTCCTTGGACTTGGGGTCCATGGCCGCGGGCTCCTCCTCCACGATCCAGCCGCGCTTGAGCGTGGACAGGGCGGCACCGGCGGCACCGGGCTGACCCTCGATCCGGGTGAACGCGGCGCGTTCGGCGCGCCGGGACAACAGGATCACGGCCGCGAGCACGGCGAAGGGGATGCCGATCAGGAACCACGTGATCCAGTTGCCCAGGGCCACACCGATGAGCAGGAACACCAGGAGCACAGCGAGACCGAGCAGGATCATCCACCACAGGATGTTCGGCTCGTTCTCGCGGGTCATCTGGAAGACCTGCTTCATCTGCGCGAAGACGCCGGGGCCCTTGGCGGCCTTGCGCTGCCGCTTCTCCTCGCGCTTGCGGTCGCGCTCGGCGGCCTTGGCCTTGGTGGACGTGGCTGGTGACACGGTGCTTCCTCGCAGTTGGTGGTAGGGGATCGGGGCCATTCTATCCGCTGACCGGGCGGGTCCGGCTCGGGACGCAGCGGCCGTCGCACGGCGCGGGGGTCGGCCGCACGGGAGACGACGACGCCGCCCGGGCGGGGGCGGCGTCGTCGTCGGTCCGTGGGTGGGCGGGGCCTCGGCCCGTGAGCGGGATCCGTCTGCCCGCGGGCTCAGCTCAGGCGGGCCAGCAGGGAGGAGGCCTCCTGGGCGGCGGAACCGGAGTCGTCGATGTGCGAGAGGTGCTCCGGGATCTCGCGCCCCATCTTCTTCATGGCCCGTGCCCACAGCTTGCCGGCGCGGTAGCTGGAACGGACCATGGGCCCGGCCATGACCCCCAGGAAACCGATCTCCTCGGCGGCCTTGGAGAGCTCCACGAATGTCTCGGGCTTCACCCAGCGGTCGATGGGGTGGAACGTGGGGCCCGGGCGCAGGTACTGCGTGAGCGTGATGATGTCGCAGCCGGCGTCGTGGAGGTCGCACAGGGCCTCGTAGGCCTCGTCGTCCGTCTCGCCCATGCCCAGGATCAGGTTGGACTTCACGATCATGCCGTGCTCCTTGCCCTGCGTGAGCACGTCCAGGGAGCGCTCGTACGCGAAGGCGGGGCGGATCTGCTTGAAGATCCGGGGCACCGTCTCCAGGTTGTGGGCGAAGACCTCGGGCTGGGCGTCGATGACCTGCTGGACGGCGTCCGGCTGGCCCTTGAAGTCCGGGATGAGGATCTCCACGCCCGTGCTGGGGTTCATGGTGTGGATGGCGCGGATGGTCTCCGCGTTGAGCCAGGCGCCGCCGTCCGCGAGGTCGTCGCGGGCCACGGAGGTCACCGTGGCGTACCGCAGCCCGAGGTCCCGGACGGACTCCGCGACCTTGCGGGGCTCGGCCACGTCCACCATGCCGGGCTTGCCCGTGGCGATGTCGCAGAAGTCGCAGCGGCGCGTGCACGTGTCACCACCGATGAGGAAGGTGGCCTCGCGGTCCTCCCAGCACTCGTAGATGTTGGGGCAGCCGGCCTCCTCGCACACCGTGTGCAGGCCGCGGCCGCGGGCCATGGACTTCAGCTCGGTGAACTGGGGGCCCATCTTGGCCGTGTTCTTCATCCACGACGGCTTCTTCTCGATGGGCACCTCGGCGTTGCGTGCCTCGACGCGCAGCAGCTTGCGGCCTTCGGGTGCGATCGTCATGCGTACTCCTCGCTGGTGGCGATGGGTGCTCCGTACCGCGCGATGTCGGCGGGGGAGCGCTTCGACAGGTGTGGGCCGGCCCCCTCAGGACACGGTGCTCGACGCCGCGCCGGGCGCGGGTGCCAGCCGCAGCGGCGGGGCCGGGGACTCGGGTTCGAACGGGACGCACAGATCGGACTCCCGTGCGATGAGCTCCTGCTCCATACGTGCCACAACGTCCACCGGGTCGATGCGATTCCCGGTCTCCTCGCTCAGGGACGTGACGCCGGCATCAGTGATGCCGCACGGGATGATCTTGCCGAACGGGCGCAGGTCGTTGGAGCAGTTCAGGGCGAAGCCGTGCAGCGTGGCGCGCTTGGACACCTGCACGCCGATGGCCGAGATCTTCCGGTCCGGTCCGCGCTCGTCCGCGAGCACCCACGCACCCGAGCGGCCCTCCACGGTGGTGGCAGGAACACCGAAGTCCCGCACCACGGCGATGATGACCTCCTCCAGGACGCGCACGAAGCGCACGACGTCCAGGGGGATGGGAAGACGCACGATGGGGTACCCCACCAGCATGCCCGGGCCGTGGTAGGTGAGCTTGCCGCCGCGGCCGATCGGCACCACCTCGGTGCCGTCCCACGGGTACTCGTGCTTCTCGGTCCGGCGCCCGGCGGTGTACACGGGATCGTGCTCGACCATGAGCACGGTGTTGCCGCGGGTGCCCGCCACGACCTCCTGGTGGACCTGCCGCTGGAGGTCCAGGCACTCGCGGTAGTTCACCAGCTCCGGGGCGAATCCGATGCGTTCGAAGTGCAGAGCCATTCGACCAGCTTATCCCTTCCCCCACCCTGTGGATAACGTGAGCGGGCGCACAGACCGCGCGGCACAGTGGTGGCATGCACACACACCGATCACGTCACGAGCACGGTTTCCCGCCGTCCGAGCCGCGGTCCCCGCAGACCGCCGCCGACCGCCCTGCCGCGTCCCGGCCCTCGGCCATGGACCGGGTCCGCGCGGCGCGCTCCGTGACCCGGCGATCACAGGGCGCGGACCCCATCCCGGGGCCCAGGACCTTCGATTCCGCCCCGGTACTCGGGACCCCCCAGGCTGCCTCGGTGCCCGGGGCCAACGACTTCGCCCCGGTGACCGGGACCCCGGACGCTGCCCGGGCACTGGAGGATCCCGACGCCGCCCGGGCACTCGGGGGGCCCAGCACCGCTTCGGCACCCGCCACCCCCGACGCCGCCCCGGCACTCGGGGACCCCGACGCCGCTTCCGCACCCGGGCGCCGCGGTGTCTCCGCTCGGGCAGCACCGGAGATGCCCTCGGTGGGGAGTCCTGGCGGGGATCCGTACGGGCAGGTGCGTGGGCGCGCGGCGGGAGACCCGGGCGGGCGCGAGGAAGCCGGGTCCGGCGGCGTCGTGCCGGGCGACCACAGCCCGGGCTCTGGTGCGGGCGACGGCGAGGTGTCCGAAGCAGCCCTGCTCGGGGGACTGGAACTTGCGGGCGTGCTGAGCGAGGGGGCGGGAACCCGCACGTGGCGGGCGCACGAGTCCACCAGCCGGGAGGAGTTCACGGTGACCTTCGCGGTCGCGGAGGACCCGGTCCTGCGCCGCGATCTGGAGGCGCACTTCGCGGAGCTCGTGGCGGCGTGGTCCGAGAACCCGCACCCTCACCTCGTGTCCGTGCGGGCCACCCTGGAGCAGGACGGCCGGGTCGCGGGGCTCGTCACGGACCACGTCAGGGGCACGACTCTTGCGCAGCGCGCCCGCGAGGCGGGACGGATCACACCGGAGGAGATCGCACCCGTGCTCGCGGCCGCGGCCCGTGGGCTCGGCCACCTCCACGAGCACGGCTGGGTGCACGGGGGTCTCAGCGCGGAGCACGTGATCGTCACCGCGGAGGGGCAGGTGCTGCTGGACGGCTACGGCGTGCGCCCGGGGCGCCGTGGCTTCCCTGCAGCGTGGGGCCACGGGGACCGCTCGACGGCGCCGGGGCTGGTGGACGGGGACCCGGAGGGCGCCCCCGACCGCACCGGGGGGACCGGGGCCGGCCCGGCATCCGGGGCCCATGACGTGTACGCGCTCGGTGTCCTGGGGTGGCGGGCGCTCACCGGGCGCATGCCGGGGCCGGATTCGCACCGGGTTCCGCTCACCCTCATGGTGCCCTCCGCACCGCGGCACCTCGTGCTCATGCTGGAGGCCGCCCTCGCCGACGACCCGTCCGTCCGCCCCACTGCCGGGGAGCTCGCGGCCGGGTTCGCCGCTCCCGCGCCCAGGTCCGCGCCCGCGCGGAGGCCGCAGGAGCGTATGACCCCGGAAGTCATCCGTGCGGACGGCACCGTGGTGCGGCCCCGCCGGAGTTTCTCAGCCCGCGCCTCCGACTCGGAGGGAGGGGACGTCCCCCGCAGACGGGGATCGGGTGCGGCACGTGACCGCCGCAGGAGCACCACCCGCACGGGCACGATCCGCTCCGGTCGTTCGGTGAGGGGCCTCGAACGTCGTGCAGACACCGCGGGCGGGGCAGCCTCGGCCCTCGGGGACGGGGATGCCCGCGCCGGGTGGGTGGGGCGAGCAGCAAACCACCCGAGAGTGCTTGCCATGGTGGCGGCCGCGAGTCTCGCCACCCTGCTGGCCTGCGGTTACGCCGCGTGGACCGGATCAGACGGCGCGGGTGTGGACCCGGAGGCCGCGGCGTCGTTTGCGGCGGTTCCTGGCCCGGTGACTGCGGCGGACCCGGGAAAGGCGGCCGGCGCGGCCGGGGCAGTTCCGGGGACGTCAGCTGGCCCGGACGCGCAACCGACGTCCTCGGGGTCAGCCGGGCCCGAGCCGGCGGAGGGACGAACCGGGCGAACCGCGAGAGAGAGTGCCGATGGAGACGGTGCCGATGGAGGCCCGGCGGAACGCACGGGTCGGGAAGGCGGCCCGACGCACTCGGAGGCACCCGGTGCGAGGGTCCAGGACAAGGAGCGAGAAGCACGGGAGGCCGTCACGCAGCTCGTCTCCGCCCGGGCGGCGGCACTGGCGGCCGGTGACGAAGCTGCGGTCTCGGCGGTGTACGTCCCGGATTCGGCGCTCGCGGCCAAGGACCGTGACCTGATCCGTCGCGCCGCGGCGCAGCCTGCTCCGGGGACCGGCAGGACCGCCCTCTCCGGGCTCAGCATGGAGGTGGAGTCCCTGGAGGCGGAGGAGCGGGTGCCGGGAGGGCGCCTCACCCCGGCGGAGGAGGCGCGCACGCGCACCTACCGTGCCGAGATCGTGACCCGCGGCTGGGGCGGCGCGGTGCCCACGCAGGCCCACGTCCGACGTGACGGGGCGCGGGCGCGGCAGGCAGTGCGCGTGACCGTGGTGTGGACGCCGGAGGGATGGCGTCTCGCGGACGTGGCCCCGCTGCCGTCACGGTGACCCCGACATGGAGGAACCCCGGCTCCCGCGGTCCAGAGGACTGCGGGCGCCGGGGTTCCAGAGGTCGAACCAGGCGGTTCAGATCACCAGAACACGGCCACGGCGGCGTTGATGAGCGCCATGCCGCCCACCGCGTGCGCGAGGCCCGTGGACACGGGCTCGTTGCGCTGGGTCTTGCGCATGCCGATGAACGCGGCCACGAGCACCACCAGCAGAATCACGATCTTCACGGTGATCTTGGCGTAGTTGATCGAGCCCCCGTCCATCTCGTGGATGCCCACCAGGCCCAGACCGGTGATGAGCATGAGCACGGCGGCCCAGAACTGGCCGGCGGTCACGGTGGGGCGCTTCATGGTGTAGATCCACGTGCCAACGATCACAGCGACGCCCACGATGTGGAGGAAGAGGAGGAGGTTCAGCAGAAATGTCATGGATCGAGTCTAACCGAGACAGCGGCCCTCGGAAGCGACCACGGGCCCGGGACGCGGCGTGCATGAGGCACTCCACATCCCGGGCCCGTGGGGCGGGTCACCCCGCTGGTCCACTCGTCAGGATCCGTGCGGATCCCCTCCGGGGATCGCTGCTCAGAGACCGACCTCCGACTCGAACTGCCCGGCCTCCAGGCGCTTCTTGAGGGTGCTCAGGAAGCGACCGGCGTCCGCGCCGTCCACCAGACGGTGGTCGTAGGTCAGCGACAGGTAGCACATGTGGCGGATGGCGATCGTGTCGTTGCCCTCCGCGTCCGTGACCACCATGGGCCGCTTCACGATCGAACCGGTCCCCAGGATGCCCACCTGCGGCTGGTTGATGATCGGGGTGTCGAACAGTGCACCGAACGAGCCGATGTTCGTGATGGTGAACGTGCCGCCGGTCAGCGCATCCGGGGAGATGCTGCCGTCCTTGGCGGAGGCGCCCAGCTCGGCGATCTGCTTGGCCAGACCTCCCAGGTTGAGGTCACCGGCGTTCTTCACGACCGGCACCAGCAGCCCGCGGGGGGTGTCCACCGCGATCGCGATGTCCTCGGAGCCGTTGTAGACGATCTCCTTGGAGTCTTCTTTGAACGTGGCGTTGAGCACCGGGTGAGCCTGCAGGGCCTCGGCCACGGCCTTGGCGAACAAGGGCATGAACGTGAGCTTGGCGCCCTCGCGCTTCTGGAACTGGTCCTTGGCCTGCTGACGCAGCTTGGCCACGCGGGTCATGTCCACCTCGGTCACCTGCGTGAGCTGGGCGGAGACGTCCAGGGACTCGCGCATGCGCTTGGCGATGGTCATGCGGATCCGGGGAGCCTTCTCCGTGGTTCCACGCTTGGCGTCCGCGGCCGGGGCGGCGGCGGACTCGGTGCTCTGGCGGGACACGGCGGGGGACAGGTCCGCGCCGGTGTCCTGGACGGCGGGAGCCGACGACTTCTCGGCCTTCTCCGCCGCCGCGAGCACGTCCTGCTTGCGGATGCGTCCGCCCACACCGGTACCGGTCAGCGAGCCGAGATCCACGTTCTTCTCTCGGGCGAGCTTGCGCACCAGCGGCGTCACGTAGCCGGGGACGTCCTTGGAGGGGGAACCAGCGGACGAGGAGTCCCCGCCAGACTGCGGCGACGCCTGCTTGGTGTCGGCCTTCGGGGCCTGC
>NZ_KV807503.1:290054-375413 GCF_001812045.1 Kocuria sp. HMSC066H03 | reverse complement strand
TTGACAAACAACACACCACAACGCAGCTCCCCATCACGAGGACCACCACGGTCGGTTGCGATCGCGCCGTGCGGCGGATCAAGATTTTGACTGTCGCCCCCGGTCGGACCGTTCCGGTCCTTCGCTGGAGCAACTCGAAGAGCTTATCCCTGCCTGGTTCGGCGTGTCAACTTGACTTCTCAAGTCTGCGCGCTTCCCCGGCAGGCTGCTGAGCAACCTTAGCATGAACGAGGTCCGAACTCTCGGGCTGATCTTTGCCGGTCACCCCCGCGGGTCCGAACCCTTTCGGGACCCTTGCCGCGGCGACTCGGAATACATTACACACGAGCCAGGACCGGCGCAAAGTGCCGGTCCTGGCTCGTGCGGAAGAGGTGCCGCAGGCTGCGCTGCCCTCTCGGGTCACGCCGGCCGTGGAGGGGCCGTCGCTCCTCGCGGCGCCGACGGAAGCCGGACAGTGAGGACTCCCTCGGCCCGGCACCGGGCCCGCAGGAACTAGTCCGTGAAGGTGACCGCGGCGAGGTTCTTCTTGCCGCGCCGAAGCAGCACGAAACGTCCGTGCAGGAGGTCGTCCGAGGTGACCACGGCGTCCTCCCCCGTGATCTTGTGGTTGTTGAGGGACACACCACCCTCCTTGAGCGTGCGCCGCGCCGCGGACTTGGACTCGGACAGTCCAGTGCCCACCAGCAGGTCCACGACCGGCTGCTCCCGCCGCCCGGTCACCGTCGTGCCGGGCAGCGCGTCGGCCACGGCCGCGAGGGTGGACTCGTCCAGTTCCTCGAACGCGCCCTTGCCGAACACTGCGGCGGACGCCTCGGTGGCCTGCCGGGTGGCCTCGGCGCCGTGCACCAGCGTGTTGACGTCCTCCGCGAGCACGCGCTGGGCCTCGCGGCGGTACGGCTCCTCGCGGGTGAGACGTTCGAGCTCCGCGATCTCCTCGCGGGTGCGGAACGTGAAGACCTTCAGACGGTCCGCCACATCCGCGTCAGCGGTGTTGAGCCAGAACTGGTAGAAGGCGTAGGGCGAGGTCAGCTCCGGGTTCAGCCAGATGGCGTTGCCCTCCGACTTGCCGAACTTGGTGCCGTCCGAGTTGGTGATCAACGGGGTGCCGATGGCGTGCACCGCGGCCCCTTCGGCCTTGCGCACGAGGTCCGTTCCCGACGTGAGGTTGCCCCATTGGTCCGAGCCGCCAGTCTGCAGGGTGCAGCCGTACTGCCGGAAGAGATTGAGGAAGTCCAGTCCCTGCAGGATCTGGTAGCTGAACTCGGTGTAGGAGATCCCCTCCTCCGAGTTCAGACGCTTGGCCACGATGTCCTTCTTGATCATGGTGCCCACGCGGAAGTTCTTGCCGATGTCCCGCAGGAAGTCGATGGCCGACAGCTGCGACGTCCAGTCCAGGTTGTTGACCATGCGCGCCGGGTTCTCCCCCTCGAAGGACAGGAAGCGCTGCACCTGCGCACGCAGCATCTCAACCCACTCGGCCACGGTCTCGCGCGAGTTGAGGACGCGTTCTGACGTCTGTCGCGGGTCTCCGATGAGCCCCGTGGACCCACCCACCAGGCCGATGGGGTGGTGCCCCGCGAGCTGGAGCCGGCGCAGCAGCAGCAGCTGCACCAGGTGGCCCAGGTGCAGCGAGGACGCCGTGGGATCGAAGCCGCAGTAGTAGGTGATGGGCTCACCGTCCAGCGCCGCCTGCAGGGCCTCCGGGTCCGTGGAGACCTGGACCAGGCCCCGCCAGTTCAGTTCCTCCCAGAGGGAGGAGAACGAGGGATCGTTGTGCTGCGTGCTGAGATCGGTGGTTGACACGCCGACCAATTTATCAGGAGAGGGGCTGGGGCTCCCCGCCCTGCTCCGCGATGCCGGTGGGCATGCCGTGCGCGCCCACGAGGTGCAGCCGCTGGGTGGGCCGGGTCATGGCCACGTACAGGTTGCCCGCCCCGCCCGCGGGGTCCCCGGCGATGTCGTTCGGCTCGACGACCACGACAGAGTCGAACTCCAGGCCCTTGGCGTCCCACGGGGTGAGGACCATGATGCGCCGGTCCAGGCTGCGCATGCCCGCGGCGACCATCCCGGGGAACCCTCGGTCCAGGGCCCGGCCAACCGCGCCGATGAGGTGGCCCGGGCACACGACCCCCACGAGGCCGCCGACGAGGGCGTCGAGCTCGGCACCCACGCACCGCACCACCGCGTGCGTCACCTCGTCCTCGGTGCCCGTGCACAGGACATCGGGCGCCTCGCCGTCGCGCACGGCCCGGGGGTCGGACACGGTGAGGTTCGCGGCGCGCGCCACCCGCGCGGCGGCGTCGGCGATCGGCTGGGGTGTGCGGTAGTTGACCGTGAGCTCCTCGAGGTGGAAGCGCTCCCCCACGAACGGTTCGAGCGCTTCGGACCACGTGCGAGCGGCCGCGGCGTTGCCCGCCTGCGCGATGTCCCCCACCACGGTGAACGACTTCAGGGGGCACCGACGCATCAGCACGCGCCACTGCATGGGCGACAGCTCCTGCGCCTCGTCCACGACCACGTGCCCGTAGGCCCACGTGCGGTCCGACGACGCCGCCTCGGCCGCGGTCATGCGGTGCGGCGCCTCGGCGTTGAACGCCGTGAGCTGCTCGACCGTCACGACGCCCTGGGCACCGATGTCCTCGAAGCCCTCGGCCATGGCCTCCAGGGCCTTCTGCGCCGACTCCTGGGACTTGCGCTCCTCGAGCGACCGGTCTCCGCGCACGGTGATGCCCGCGGACTCGAAGTCCCCGAGCAGCTCGGCCGCCTCGTCGAGCAGGGCGACGTCCGCGACCGTGAGCGGCGCGTCCGCGGGGCGCAGCAGGCGCGCGACCTCCGCGTCACTCAGCTCCGGGGCGGCGGAGCGCAGGTAGTGCTCCTTGCTGAACAGCTGGCCCACGAGCTGCTGGGGCGTCAGGGGCAGCCACAGCAGGTTGAGTGCGATCCTGACCTCGCGGGACTGCCGCAGGTCCTCCTTGAGGTACGAGCGGTCCATGGTGGAGCCGGCCTTCTCGTTCAGCTCGTCCCCGAGCTTCTGCGCGAGCTCCTTGATGACCACCTTCACGAATGTCTCGCGGGCCTCGTTGTGCGGCTTGCCGGTCGCGCGGGCGCGCTCCCGCGCGCGACGCACGAGAGACCGGGAGAGCTTCACGCGGTGGCCGTCGACCGTGAGCCACTGGGCGCGGGGCGGGACCTTCTGGCGGTCGGCGACCGCCCGGGCGACCACGTCCACCATGTGCAGCCCCGACTTCCAGCGGGCGACCCAGGGGTCCGACTCGACCGTGCCGTGGACGCCCGGGTAGAGGTCCGCGAGCGAGGACATCACCACGCCCGTCTCGCCGAGGGCCGGCAGCACGCGCTCGATGTACCAGAGGAACGAGGATGACGGACCCACGATCAGCACACCGGACTTGGCCAGCCGTTCCCGGTGCTCGTAGAGCAGGAACGCCGCGCGGTGCAGGGCCACGGCCGTCTTGCCCGTGCCGGGTCCGCCCTGAACCACCCTCACACCGGACAGCGGCGCCCGGATGATCCGGTCCTGCTCGGCCTGGATGGTGGCCACGATGTCCGTCATGCGGCCCGTGCGCTCGGAGTTCAGCGCGGCGATCAGCGCGCCCTCCCCGTGCACCACGTCCTCGTCCGCGACCCGCTCCGCGTCGAAGACGTCGTCCTCGATCGCGGTCACGTCCCGCCCGTCCATGATGAGGTGGCGGCGGCGCACGAGGTCCATGGGGTTCGCGGCCGTGGCCTGGTAGAAGGCGCCCGCCTCACGGGCGCGCCAGTCCAGCACGAGCCGGCGGTGGTCCTCGGTGGCCAGACCGAGCCTGCCCACGTAGTGCCGTTCGTCCTCCGTGGTGTCCAGGCGGCCGAACACGAGCCGCTCGTCCACGGCGTTGAGCTGGGTGAGCCGGTCCTCGTAGTGGGTGGCGAACGCATCGCGCTCCGAACGGGCCTGGTGGCCTCCGCCGAACTGGGTGGTCCGCACCCGGCGCAGCTCGCGCTCGCTCTGCGCCCGCAGCTCGTCGAGCCGTGCGTAGGCCGTGGCGACGTGCTCGCGCTCCAGCTCGAGTTGCCGGGACACTCCCACGGTTGCGGATTCCTCCACGCAGTTCACCTCACGCACACAGCCGGAAACGCCGGTTCCTTGACCGGCGATCGACCATCCTACCGTTCGGCCGACGCCGCCGGGGCGCTCACACGCGCAGCAGCGCGCGCACCCGGTGCCCACCCAGCTGGGCGCGACCGCGCAGCGCGGTGAGCTCCATGATCACGCCGAACCCCGCGACGTTGTAGCCGCCCCGGGTCAGCAGGGACGCCGCGGCGCCGAGTGTTCCGCCGGTGGCCAGGACGTCGTCGAGCACGAGCACGCGCGCACCCCGCGGGGCGTCGTCGGTGTGGATCTCCAGCGTCCCGGTGCCGTACTCGAGGTTGTACGACTGGGAGATGGTCTCCCGGGGCAGCTTGCCCTCCTTGCGCACGGGAATGATCCCGGCCCCGGAGGCGTAGGCCACGGCGGCGGCGATCATGAAGCCGCGCGCCTCCACGCCGGCCACGCAGTCGTACTGGCCGTCGAAGGCGTCCACGAGGGCGTCCACCGTGCGGTGGAACCCGGGCCCGTCCGCGAACAGCGGTGTGAGGTCACGGAACAGCACCCCCGGCTCGGGGTGGTCGGGGATCTTGGCGCACAACCGGTCGATCATCTGTTCCACGGATTCAGTCACCCGGTCATCGTATCCGTCCCAGCCGGTTCCGCCCCCTCGGAGTCAGCGGGTGCGCCGCCGTTTCACTGCGGCCCTGCGGTACGGGGACACCGTGGGTTCCCCGGGCAGGGCGAAGCGCCATGGGAAGGCATCCGTGCCGCCCTCCCCGGACACTCCCGTGCGCGGGGTCTCGAGGAACTCCTCCGGTGCAGGCTCCGCGAGCGCCAGACCCGTCCAGGTGGTTCCCTCCCGCTCGGCCACGGCCTCGCGGGCACGGGCCACGGGATCGGGCGAAGCCCCGAGATCGACGATCGCGGCGGCGTCGTCCTCTAGGGTGAGCCCGAGGGCCTGGGCGGTGTTGCCGGGTCCGCGCGCCAGGGTGGCGAACGGGGGTTCCGAGCTGCGCGTGGCCAGCCGACGCCGCGTGGCGGGCTCGGTCCCCAGGACCACCTCTCCGGAGCGGATCAGGATGCCACCGCCCGTGCCCTCGGGGCGGCACACGACGTTCACGGCGTGGTGCAGCCCGTAGGTGAAGTAGACGTAGAGGTGCCCGGGCGGCCCGAACATGGCGGCGTTGCGGGCGGTGCGACCGCGGAAGGTGTGCGCCCCGGGGTCCGGGAGGTCCGAGTCCTGCGGACCGCCGTAGGCCTCCACCTCCGTGAGGCGCAGCGCGACCGTGCCGGTGTCCCGCGCGCAGACGAGCACGGCCCCGAGGAGGCGGGGAGCGACGTCGGGCGCGGGCCGGGACAGCAGCTCGTGCAGCGCGGGGCTCACGAGATGACGGGCTCGCGCGTCTCGAACTCGGCAAGCTCCGCGAGTTGCCGCTTCAGCTCCGTGAGCTGCCGGGCCACGGCCTCGGGCGCGGTCCCGCCCTGCGAGCTGCGGGAGGCGAGCGAACCGGCCACCGTGAGCACCTCGCGCACGCCCGGTGTGAGGTGCGTCGAGATGGCCGCGAACTGCTCGTCCGTGAGGTCCCACAGCTCGATACCCTGCTCCTCGCACACGCGCACGGCCTCCCCCGAGATCTCGTGGGCCTCGCGGAAGGGCACACCCTGGCGCACGAGCCACTCCGCCACGTCCGTGGCGAGCGCGAAGCCCTGCGGTGCGAGCTCCGCGAGGCGATCGGGGTGGAACTCGAGCGTGGCCATCATCCCGGCGACCGCCGGCAGCAGCACCTCGAGCTGGTCGATCGCGTCGAAGACCGGCTCCTTGTCCTCCTGCAGGTCGCGGTTGTAGGCGAGCGGCAGGCCCTTGAGCGTGGCCAGCAGACCCGTGAGGTCGCCGATGAGCCGCCCCGCCTTGCCGCGCGCGAGCTCCGCGACGTCCGGGTTCTTCTTCTGCGGCATGATCGAGGAGCCCGTGGAGAAGGCGTCGTCCAGGGTCACGAAGGAGAACTCCTTGGTGGCCCACGTGGTGACCTCCTCGCTCATGCGCGAGACGTCCACCGCGGCCATCGCGCACACCCACGCGAACTCGGCGTAGACGTCCCGCGAGGCCGTGCCGTCGATCGAGTTGTGCACTGCGGAGTCGAAGCCGAGCTCCGAGGCCACGGCATTCGGGTCCAGCCCCAGGGAGGAGCCCGCGAGCGCTCCGGAGCCGTAGGGCGAGACGGCCGCGCGGCGGTCCCAGTCCACGAACCGCTGGACGTCCCGCAGCACGGCCCACGCGTGGGCCAGCAGGTGGTGGGACAGCAGCACCGGCTGGGCGTGCTGCAGGTGCGTGCGCCCCGGCATGGGGGCGTTCGGGTGGCGCTCGGCCTGCTCAATCAGCGCGCGCACCACGTCCAGCAGGTTGCGGGCCACGATCGAGGCGTGGTCCCGCAGGTACATGCGCCCGAGCGTGGCGATCTGGTCGTTGCGGGAGCGCCCGGCCCGCAGCTTGCCGCCCAGCTGGGCCCCGGCTCGCTCGATCAGTCCGCGCTCGAGGCAGCCGTGGACGTCCTCGTCCGAGGGCGCCGGGGCGTACGCGCCGCTGCGCACGTCCGCCTCGAGCCGGTCCAGGGCGTCGAGCATGCCCGCGAGCTCGGCGTCGTCCAGCAACCCCGCGGTGTGCAGCACCCGGGCGTGCGCGCGGGAGCCCGCGATGTCGTACGGCGCCAGGCGCCAGTCGAACTGGGTGGAGCGGCTCAGCTCGGCGAGCGCGTCCGCCGGTCCCCCGGCAAAGCGGCCACCCCACAGGGCGCCCTCGTTGGTTCCGTGCTGCTCGTGCTGGGCCATGGTGCTCCTCGCTGACGTGTGCTGTGGTTCGTGGGCCGGGCGCCGCGTCCCCTGCGGGTCGAGTGGCGCGTGCGCTGTCCCCCGCGGGGGCCGAGTCGCGCGTGCGGCGACCCTGCGGGGGCCGGGGACGACGCCGCCCGGCGTGGTGAACGGCCGGGCTCCAGTCTAGGAGCCCGGCCGTCAGGGTCCGCCCGTGGGCGGTGGGGCCGCGCTGCCGCGGCCACCGGGTGTCACTTACCGGCGAGTCCCTGCTCGCGCCGGGACGCGACCTTGGAGGACATGCCGAACAGCTCGATGAAGCCGCGGGCGTTGGACTGGTCGAAGGAGTCGCCCTCGTCGTACGTGGCCAGGTTGAAGTCGTACAGCCCGGTGTTCGAACGGCGACCGGTCACCGTGGCCCGCCCGGCGTGCAGCTCCATGCGGATGTCGCCGTTCACGTAGGTCTGGGTGTCCTGGATGAACACGTCGAGAGACTTCTTCAGCGGGGAGAACCACTGGCCGTCGTAGACGAGCTCCGTCCAGCGCTGGCCCACGGTCTTCTTGAAGCGGGCCTGTTCGCGCTCGATGGTGACGTTCTCGAGCTCCTGGTGCGCGGCGATCAGCGCCATGGCACCGGGGGCCTCGTAGATCTCGCGGGACTTGATGCCCACGAGGCGGTCCTCCACGATGTCGATCCGGCCCACGCCCTGCGCGCCGGCGCGGCGGTTCATCTCCTGGATGGCCTGCAGCGGCGTGACGGGCTTGCCGTCGATCGCCACGGGGACGCCCCTCTCGAACGTGATCACGACCTCGTCCGCGGCGGGCGGGAAGGTGGGGTCGTCCGTGTAGTCGTAGACGTCCTTGGTGGGCCCGTTCCAGATGTCCTCGAGGAAGCCCGTCTCCACCGCACGGCCCCACACGTTCTGGTCGATCGAGAACGGGTTCTTCTTGGTGGTCTCGATCGGCAGGTTGTTCTGCTCCGCGTAGGTGATGGCCTTCTCACGGGTCAGCGCGAGGTCCCGCACCGGGGCGATGCACTTGAGCTCCGGACCGAGGGTCTGGATGCCCACCTCGAAGCGGACCTGGTCGTTGCCCTTGCCCGTGCAGCCGTGGGCCACCGTGGTGGCTCCGAACTTCTTCGCGGCCGCCACCAGGTGCTTGACGATCACCGGGCGGGACACGGCGGAGACCAGCGGGTACGAGTCCATGTACAGGCCGTTGGCCTGCAGCGCGGGCATGCAGTACTCGCTCGCGAACTCGTCCCGGGCATCGGCCACGTACGCCTCGACGGCGCCGCAGTCCAGAGCGCGCTGGCGGATGGTCTCCAGGTCCTCGCCACCCTGTCCCACGTCCACGGCCACGGCCACGACCTCGGCACCGGTGGCCTCACCGATCCACCCGATGGCCACGGACGTGTCCAGTCCACCCGAGTAGGCCAATACCACGCGATCACTCACGGTGCTTCCCTCCACACTGCTCAACGACGACTCTGACTGCACGGGACATCCCGCGCTTCGTGCATGACTATACACGCCAGTCAGTATTTATGCATCGAGGGTGAGTTCGCGCTTCAGGATCTTGCCCGTGGGGCCCTTGGGCAGCTCGTCGGTGACGCGGTAGATGCGGGGGTACTTGTACTTGGCCACCCGTTCCTGCACGAAGGCGTCCAGCTCCCGGGTCAGCGCTTCGTTGCCCTTGGACTCGAGCACACCGGACTCGAACACGACCACGGCGCCGACCTCCTCGCCGTGCTTCTCGTCCGGGACCCCCACCACGGCGGCCTCGACCACGCCCGGGAACTGGTAGATGACCTCCTCGACCTCACGCGGGTACACGTTGTAGCCGCCGCGCAGGATCATGTCCTTCTTGCGGTCCACGATGAAGAACATGCCGTCCTCGTCCTGGCGGGCCATGTCCCCCGTGTGGAACCAGCCGCCACGCATGGCCTCCTCGGTGGCCTCCGGCTTGTGCCAGTAGCCCTTCATGACGTACTGGCCGGCCACCACGAGCTCGCCGACCTCGCCGGTGGGGACCTCGTTGTCCTGGCCGTCCACCACCCGCAGCTGCGCCCCGCGCACCTCGGAGCCGATGGAACCCGGCTTGCGCACGTTGCCGGGCTGGTTGAAGCACACCACGGGAGAGGTCTCCGAGAGCCCGTAGCCCTCGAACACCGTGGTGCCGAAGACCTTCTCGAACTTGGCCAGGACCTCCACGGGCATGGACGAGCCGCCCGAGACCCCGGCGCGCAGGTCGATCCCCTCCACGGCCTGCGGATCCTGCCCGGACTGGTGCAGCAACGCGACGTACATGGTGGGCACGCCGGCGAAGATGGTCACCCGGTCCCGGCGCAGCACCTCCAGCGCCTTGGCCGGGTGGAAGCGCGGCAGCAGCGTGACGGTGGCACCGGCGCAGATCACGCCGTTCAGCGCCACGGTCTGGCCGAACACGTGGAAGAACGGGAGTCCGCCGAACATCACGTCCCCGTGGGCCAGGTTGAAGACCTCACCGGCGACCTCCGCGTTGGACAGGAGATTGTGGTGGGTCAGCTCCGCACCCTTGGGCCGGCCCGTGGTGCCGGAGGTGTACAGCAGCACCGCGGTGTCCGAGTCCGCGCGCTCCACGACCTCGTGGTCGGGATCCACGGCCTGCAGCCGCCCCACCGTGCCCTGGGCGCTGATGGGCAGGACGTTGAGCCCGTCGATCTCCTCGGCCGCCTTCTGGCTGGCCTCGGCCATGTCCTCCCACGCGAGCACGAAGGAGACCCCCGCGTCCTGGAAGTGGTAGGTCAGTTCACGGGGAGTGAGCAGCGGGTTGAGGGGCACCACGATGCCGCCCGCGCGCAGGATCGCGTAGTAGAGCACGGCCATGTGCGGCACGTTGGGCAGCACGAGCGCCACACGGTCCCCGGGACGGATCCCGTTGGCCTTCAGCAGCGCCGCGCCGCGGGCCGAGAGGTCGTTGAGCTGGTCGTAGCTCATGTGGAGGTCGTCGAGGATGATCACGGGATCCGAGCCGTACTTCTCGGCCGACGTGGTGAGCAGGGTGGCCAGATTTGTCATGGATCCTCCAGGTAGGAATGTGAGTTCTACCACGTGATACTGCCCGTATCGGGTATCTGAGTCAAACACCGTCACCGCCCCGGCTGGGGCGTGGGAGACTGGAGCGCGCCGCACCGTGACCCCTCCCCCGGGGTGCCACGGAGCGGCAGCAGTGAACATCAGCACCAGGCCCGCCAGGCAGCGGGCCGCTCAGTGTCGGAGGATGCCCCGTGACCGATCAGCAGAGCGCCGCTCAGACCCCCCAGTTCACGGACGAGGAGCTCGCCTACGTGGCCTCCCTGTTCGACGCCGCCCGCAACGGCGACACCCCGATGCTGCGCACTGCCGTGGAGGCCGGCGTTCCGGTGAACCTCACCAACGACAAGGGAGACACCCTGCTCAACCTCGCCGCGTACCTCGAGCGGGAGGACACGGTGGAGATGCTGCTGGAGAAGGGTGCGGACACCGAGCGCGTGAGCGACATGGGGTTCACCGCCCTGGTCTGCGCCGTGTTCCGCGGCAACGAGCCGATCGCCCGGGCGCTGCTGGAGGCCGGTGCGGGCCAGGCCACGGGGCACCAGCATGCTCAGGACGTCGCACGGGTCTTCGGCCAGGAGCACCTGCTGCCGCTGCTCGAGAGCTTCGAGACGCGCGAGTCCTGAGCCGCGCCGGCAGCTCCGGGACCTGCGCCGCAACGACGGCGCGGGGGCCCAGGGCAACGGGGTCCACTCCAAGAGGCGAGACGAGCAGAGGGCGCCGCGGGCGGCGTCGTCGGCGGGGCGGCCCGCGCCGGCCAGCTCAGCGGGCGAGGTCCAGGAACCGCTGCGCGAGCTGCTCGCCGCCCTGCGGGTCCCGGCTGACCACCATGATGGTGTCGTCCCCGGCGATCGTGCCCAGGATCTCGGGGGTGACCGAGTGGTCGATCGCGGACGCGAAGTACTGCGCGGCTCCGGGCGGGGTGCGCAGGATCACCAGGTTGGCGCTGCCCTCCGCCGTGACCAGCAGCTCGCGGCACAGTGCCCCGAGCTTGGCCTCGGTGCTCTCGCGCGTGATGCCGCTCGCCGGGGAGCGGTCCGCCCCTGCCATGGGCACCGCGTAGACCATCCCGCCCCGCGGAGAGCGCACCCGGACGGCCTCCAGCTCCACGAGGTCCCGCGACAGGGTGGCCTGGGTGACCTGGATGCCGTCCGCGGCCAGCAGCTCCGCGAGCTCCGCCTGCGAGTGGACGTCCCCGCCCGTCACGAGGTCCAGGATCCGCGCCTGCCGGGCGGTCTTGGTCGTGGGGATGCTCATCGCGTCTCCTCCCGTCGCAGGGCCGCCGGCAGGTCCGCGGACAGTCCCGAGGAGTCCAGCAGGAACGTCAGCAGCGCCTTCTGGGCGTGGAGCCGGTTCTCGGCCTCGTCCCACACGAGGGACGCCGGCCCGTCGATGACCTCGGCGGCGACCTCCAGCCCGCGGTAGGCGGGCAGGCAGTGCAGGAACACCGCGTGCTCCGCGGCGAGCGCCATGGCCTCGGGGGTCACCGAGTACGGCCGAAAGATCTCGGAGCGCTCGGCCTTCTCGCTCTCCTGCCCCATGGACACCCACGTGTCCGTCACGACGGCGTCCGCGCCCGCGAGCGCCTCGCCCGCGTCGGTGGTGACGAGCACCGATCCGCCCGTCTGCGCGGCCCGCTCGCGTGCCGCGTCCACCACGTCCTCCCGCGGCAGGAACCCCTCCGGGCCCGCGATCCGCACGTGCATTCCGGCGGTGGCGCAGCCCAGCAGGTAGGAGTTGGCCATGTTGTTCGCGGAGTCACCCAGGTACACCAGGGTGCGCCCGGCCACGTCCCCGAAGTGCTCCCGGAGGGTGAGCAGGTCCGCGAGGATCTGGCACGGGTGGTAGTCGTCCGTGAGGGCGTTGACCACGGGCACGCTGCTGTGCTCGGCCATCTCCTCCAGCCCGGTCTGCCCGTACGTGCGCCACACGATCGCCGAGAGCATGCGGGAGAGCACGCGGGCACTGTCCGCCACGCTCTCCTTGTGCCCCAGCTGGGACTCCCCCGGGTTGATGACGAGGGGGTTCCCGCCGAGGTCGCTGACCCCGGCGGCGAACGAGACCCGGGTGCGCGTGGAGGTCTTGTCGAAGATCACCCCCACCGTCTGCGGGCCGGCGAGCGGACGCCGCGAGAAGCGGTCCGCCTTGAGGGCGGCGGCGAGGTCCAGGACCTCGGTCTGCTCCTCGGGGCTCAGATCGGTGTCGACCAGGAAGTGGCGCAGCACGCGGGGTTCTCCTTCGGTTCGCGGGGCCCCAGCGGGACCGGGATCTCGGACGCGCCGTGTCGGGCGCGGGGAGGCAGGGATTCCTCCCAGGGGCAGAGTCTCAGGTGGAGCTGACGGTGCGCAGCAGGTCGGGCAGCGCGGACACGAACGTGTCCACCTCCTGCCGGGTCACGATCAGCGGCGGCGCCAGGCGCACCGTGGCCGGTCCGGTCGCGTTGACCAGGAACCCCGCGTCCCGCGCGGCGGCCACGAGACGCGGGGCCACGGCGTCGTCGGGAGCGCTCGGGACGAGGTCGAATCCCACGAGCAGCCCGTACCCGCGCACGTCCGTCACGCCGGGGACGTCCCGCAGCCGGGCGGCGAGGTGCTCCCCCACCGCGCGGGCGTTCTCGAGCAGGCCCTCGTCACGGATGGTCCTGACAGTGGCGAGCGCGGCCGCGGCCGCCAACGGGTTGCCGCCGAACGTGGTCCCGTGCTGGCCGGCACCGAGCAACCCGGACACCTCGGGGCCCGCCGTGAGCAGGGCCCCGATGGGGAAGCCGCCGCCCAGTCCCTTGGCGAGCGTCACGGCGTCCGGGAACTCGCCCCCGGGCAGCTGGGACGTGCTCGCGAGCCAGTCGCCGGTGCGCCCGATCCCGGACTGCACCTCGTCCACGACCAGCAGGGCGCCGTGCTCCCGTGTGAGCTCTCTGGCCCGCGCCAGGTAGCCCTCCGGGAGTCCACGGACACCGGCCTCGCCCTGCACCGGCTCCACGATCAGTGCGGCCACCGTGTCGTCCAGCTCGGCCGCGAGTGCCTCGACCGTGGCCGGGACGTGGCTCACCCCGCCGGGCAGCGGCTCGAAGGGTGCGCGGTAGGCCTCCTTGGCCGTGAGCGCGAGCGATCCCATGGTCCGCCCGTGGAACGCGTGCTCCAGCGCGAGCACGCGCGTCCGCGGGCGCCCCTGGGCATCCGGGTGCTCCCTGCCGTGCCGGCGCGCGAGCTTGAACGCGGCCTCGTTCGCCTCGGAGCCGGAGTTCGCGAAGAACACGTGGGATCCCGACGGTGCCGCGGTGACCTCCAGGAGCTCCCGTGCCAGCTCGACGACCTCCGGGGTCGTGAACAGGTTGGACACGTGCGCCAGCCGACCCGCCTGCTCCGCGACGGCCCGCACCCACGCCGGATGCGCGTGGCCCAGGGAGTTGACGGCGATGCCCGCGAGCAGGTCCAGGTAGCGGCGGCCGTCGGCGTCCGTGACGCGGCACCCCTGCCCCTCGACGAGCACGAGCGCCGGATCCCCGAACACCCCCAGCAGGTTGTCCCGGTACCCGTCCAGCAGTTCCGTGGTCCGACTCATGCGATGACCTCCTCGTCCGGTGTGACCTCGGTGCCGATGCCCGTGTCCGTGAAGATCTCCAGCAGCGACGAGTGCTCGGAGCGCCCGTCCACGATGCTCGCCCGTGGCACGCCGCCGTCCACCGCGCGCAGGGCCGCACGCATCTTGGGGATCATCCCGGACTCCAGGGACGGCAGCATCCCCCGCAGCTCGGAGGCCGTGAGCGAGGAGATCAGGGACGAGCGGTCCGGCCAGTCCGCGTAGAGCCCCTCGACGTCCGTGAGGGCCACGAACTTCTCCGCCCCCAGGGCCACCGCGACCTCCGCGGCGGCCGTGTCCGCGTTGACGTTGAGGACCTGGCCCGTGAGCGCACCGCGCCCCGCGGTGTCGTCCTCCGGATCCGCGAGCTCGGGGGCGATCGAGGCGATCACCGGGATCTTGCCGATGCCCAGCAGCTGCTCGACCGCCGCGGTGTTCACGCGAGTGACGGTGCCCACGAGACCGAGGTCCAGCGGGGCGCCGTCGGAACCGGTGCGGACGCGGCGGGCCTGCAGCAGCCCGGCGTCCTCCCCGGACATGCCCACCGCGTACGGCCCGTGGGCGTTGATCAGGCCCACGAGCTCGCGGCCCACCTGGCCCGTGAGGACCATGCGGATCACGTTGACGGCCTCCTCCGAGGTAACGCGCAGCCCGTCCCGGAACTCGGAGTGGATGCCCAGGGCCTGCAGCATGGCGCTGATCTGCGGGCCGCCGCCGTGGACCACCACGGGGCGGATTCCCACGTGGCGCAGGAAGACGATGTCCTCCGCGAACGCGCGGCGCAGCTGGTCGTCGACCATGGCGTTGCCGCCGTACTTGAAGACCATGGTGGAGCCCGCGTAGCGCTGGATCCAGGGCAGGGCCTCCATGAGCGTCTCCGCCTTGGAGCGGGCGGTGTCGTACCGGGTGCTGTCGCTGAGTCGTGACATGGTGGTCGGCCTAGCTCGAGTAGGCGCTGTTCTCCTCGACGTAGTCGTGGGTGAGGTCGTTGGTCCACACGGTGGCTCGGGCGTCCCCGGTCTTCAGGTCGATCACGATGTCCACCGCGCGCGACGCCGCCAGGTCCACGCCCTCGCGCGGGTCACCGATGCCGCCGTTGCGGCACACCGTCACCCCGTTGATGGTGACGTCGATCCGGTCGGGGTCGAACTGGGCCTGCGTGGTGCCCACCGCGGAGAGCACCCGGCCCCAGTTGGGGTCGTTGCCGAACACCGCGGTCTTGAGCAGGTTGGAGCGCGCCACCGTGCGGGAGACGTCCTCGGCCTCCGTCTCGGTGGCCGCGCCCACCGTGGTGATCGCGATGTCGTGGGACGCGCCCTCCGCATCCGTGATGAGCTGCTGCGCGAGGCTGTAACACACCGCGGTCAGGGCCCGGGTGAACTCTCCCTGCTCCGCGGCCGTGCCCGACGCCCCGGAGGACATCAGCACCACGGTGTCGTTGGTGGACATGCAGCCGTCCGAGTCCGTGCGGTTGAACGTCACACGGCAGGCCTCCCGCAGGGCGAGGTCCAGCGCGTCCGGGGCCATGACGGCGTCCGTGGTGAGCACCACGAGCATCGTGGCGAGCCCCGGGGCGAGCATTCCCGCGCCCTTGGCCATGCCCCCCACGGTCCACCCGGGGCCGGAGGCACTGGCCTGCTTGGAGACGGAGTCCGTGGTCATGATGGCCTCCGCGGCCCGCCGTCCGGCGTCCTGTCCGGCCGCGAGCGCACGCGCCACCTCGGGGACGCCGCGGCGCACCACGTCCATGGGCAGCTGCTCCCCGATCAGCCCGGTGGAGCACACCACCACATCCCCCGCGCCGATGCCCAGCTCCTGTCCCACCAGCTCCGCCGTGGTGTGGGTGTTCTGGAATCCCTCGGGGCCCGTGCACGCGTTCGCGCCGCCGGAGTTCAGGACCACGGCGCGCACAGATCCTGCGCGCACCACTTCCCGGGACCAGTGCACGGGAGCCGCGGCCACGCGGTTGGAGGTGAACTGGGCCGCGGCGGCGAACTCCGGCCCGGCGTTGACCACGAGCGCGAGGTCGAGGCCGCCGGAGGTCTTGAAGCCCGCCTCCACGCCCGCCGCGGTGAATCCCGCGGCGGCACACACACCGGCGCTCGTGCTCACGGGGATCTCGGGAACGGGATCGTGGGACGTCATGGGTGTCTCTGCTCCTGTGCTTGGGGAGGGATGGGCTGCGACGGGACCGGTCACGGAGCCACCCCCTGAACTGTCAGGCCCGTGGTCTCGGGCAGGCCGAGGGCCAGGTTCACGGACTGCACCGCTCCCCCGGCGGTCCCCTTGGTGAGGTTGTCGATCACGGAGGTCACCACGAGGCGCCCCGCGTGCGGATCCACCGCGAGCTGCAGGGCCGCGTGGTTGGACCCCAGCACGGACTGGGTGGCCGGCCACTGACCCTCCGGGAGCAGGTGGACGAACGGCTCGTGCCTGTAGGCCGCGCGGTACACCTCCCGCACCCGGGCCTCGTCCACGCCGGGTCGGAGCACGGCGGTGGCCGTGGTGAGGATTCCCCGGGGCATGGGAGCCAGGGTGGGAGTGAAGGACAGGGAGACCTCCGTGCCCCCGGCCCACCCCAGGCCCTGCTCGATCTCGGGCGTGTGCCGGTGCCCTCCGCCCACCCCGTAGGGGGACATGGACCCCATGGTCTCCGCGCCCAGCAGGTGCGGCTTGGCGGACTTGCCCGCCCCCGAGGTGCCCGACGCGGCGACGACCACGAGGTCCTCGGGCGCCACGACGCCGGCCGCGAGCGCCGGTGCCAGCGCGAGCAGCGAACCCGTGGGGTAGCACCCCGGCACGGCGATGCGAGCGGTCCCACGCAGACGGTCCCGCTGCGTGCGCCCGCTCGGATCCACGATCAGCTCGGGCAGACCGTACGGCCACGTGCCCGCGTGCTCCGTGCCGTAGAACGTCTGCCACGCCTCGGCGGACGCGAGCCGGTGGTCCGCACCGGCGTCCACCACCACGGTCTCCGGTGGCAGCTGCGCGGCCACCGCGGCGGACTGGCCGTGCGGCAGGGCCAGGAACACGACGTCGTGCCCCGCGAGGTTCTCCGCGGTGGTCTCCAGGACCTCCCGGTCCGCAAGCTCGTGCAGGTGCGGCTGCAGCTCGCCCAGGCGGCGTCCGGCCGAGGAGTGGGCGGTGACGGTGGTGATCTCGATCTCCGGGTGCCCGCACAGCAGGCGGAGCACCTCTCCGCCCGCGTAGCCGGTGGCGCCCGAGACTGCTGCGGTGTAGGTCATGCGATCAGCATAGCGTATTTCTATGCACTCTATTCAATACTTATTCACCAGGGGCTGTCCGGCCACCCGCCCCTCCACCGGGGTTGCCCCGTGCACGGGGGCGGGTGAGACTGGCCGGAGAGGCACCGCCCGGTCGGGACCGCCCCCGCCCCGCCCGCACGCCGTCGCCCAGCAGCGAGCTGTCGTGCACCGTCTGACGTGTCCCACGAAGGAGACCGCACCATGACCACCACCATGCAGGCCATCGTTGCCCGGCAGGCCGGGGACCCCGAGGTCCTCCGGCTCGACGAGCTGCCCGTGCCCGCTCCGGGCCCGCGCGAGGTGCTCGTGCGCACCGAGGCCGCAGGGGTGAACTTCATCGAGACCTACCAGCGCTCCGGGGTCTACCCCGTGTCCTTCCCGTTCACGCCCGGGGCCGAGGGGTGCGGTGTCGTCACGGCCGTGGGAGCGGAGGTCACGGAGGTCTCGGTGGGGCAGCGGATCGCCACCGCCGAGGCCCGTGCCACGTACGCAGAGCACTTCGTGGTCTCCGCGGACACGGTCCTGCCCGTCCCCGAGGACATGGGTTCAGGGACCGCCGCGGCCCTCCCCCTGCAGGGCCTCACCGCCCACTACCTGGTGCGTTCCACGGTCCGGCTGGGCCCCGGGGACACCGCCGTGCTCACGGCGGCCTCCGGCGGCGTGGGCGGGCTGGCGATCCAGCTCTTGAAGCGCGTGGGCGCCACCGTGATCGCCCTGACCTCCACGCCGGAGAAGGAGGAGACGGCGCGTGGGCTGGGCGCGGACCACGTGCTCGGCTACGAGGGGTTCGCGGAGCGGGTGCGGGAGCTCACCGACGGAGCAGGCGCGGACGTGGTCTACGACTCCGTGGGGCGCAGCACCTTTGACGAGTCCCTGCGCGCCACCCGCGTGCGCGGCACCGTGGTGCTCTTCGGCGGAGCCTCGGGCCAGGTGCCCCCGTTCGACCTGCAGCGGCTCAACGGCGCGGGAGGTCTCTACGTGACGCGGCCGTCGCTCGCCCACTACCTCCGGGACGCGCAGGAGCGCGCCTGGCGGTGGTCCGAGCTCACCGACGCGGTGGGCAGCGGCGACCTCACCGTGCGGGTGGGCGGGACCCACCCGTTGGCCGACGCCGCCGCGGCGCACCGGGATCTCGAGTCCCGCACCACGCAGGGCAAGCTGCTGCTCGTGCCCTGAGCACGGTCCGCAGAACCACGACTCACACGCCCACGCGCACCCCGCGGTGGGTGCGACGCACGCCCCACACGGTCAGCAGGGCGCACAGCAGAGCGCTCGCACCCCACGCGGTGGCCTTGACCCGCTGGGTGGTGACCGTGGACTCGGTCACCCCCTCCGTGCCGTAAGTTCCCGGGACGTCCGTCTCCACGACCGTGAGGTTGCCGTCGCGCACGGCGAGCAGGGCGTCGACGTCCCGGGGGAAGTCCGCGTCCTGAACCCCGGTCTGGGTGCCCCGGAACGTGATCTGGTCCCCCTCCGCCTTCTGCTGCGGATCGTTGAGCCGGTTGTCGAACGGGTGCTGCACCACGAGGTCGTTCGCGGGCATGGTGCCCGAGTAGATCCCGTTGTAGTCCTGCGTGTCCAGGTCCTTGGTGAGGGTCTGGTACGTCCCGGACACCACCATGGTCTCCCCCGCCACGTCCTCCAGACGCGAGGCCTTCTCGAAGGACAGTGCGCACAGCACCCCCAGCACCACCGTGAGCACCGCACCCACGAGCGCCATGCTCACGACGAGCCAGCCCCGGGACCTCGGGGCGTGGTCGTCCTGCTGCTCGTGGAAGTCGATGAGTTCGCGGGAATCGGGGGACACGACGCTCCTTGTGGTGGGGGTGGGGGTGCTAGCTGCGGATCTCGGCGCCGTGGGCGTCACGGGCCGCCGCCACGGCGGCCTCGCGGGCCTGCGAGGCCTCGTCCGCGGTGAGCGTCCGGTCCGGGGCCCGGAACCTCAGCGCGATGGCCACGGACTTCTTCCCCTCCGGAATGCCCGTGCCCGCGTACACGTCGAAGACGTCGGCGGACTCCAGCAGCTCACCGGCACCACGGCGCACCGTCTCCAGCAGCTGCGCGGCCGTCACGGAGTCGTCCACCACGAGGGCGACGTCCTGCGTGGCGGCGGGGTAGCCCGAGATGGGCTGCGCCACCACGGCGGGTGCTTCCCGCTCGAGCAGGGCAGAGAGGTCCAGCTCCACGGCGCACGTGCGCTCCGGCAGGCCCTCGGCCGCCACGAGCTTGGGGTGCAGCTCGCCGGCCACGCCGATCACGGCGCCGTCCGGTGTGCGCAGCTCGGCCGTGCGGCCGGGGTGGAACGCGGCGTGACGGCCCTGGGCCACCTCCAGCTCGACACCGGCGCTGCGCGCGGCGAGCTCGGCGACGTCGAGTGCGTCCTGCCAGTCGTAGGCGCGCGGCGTGACCCACGGGCCAGCGGCGGCGTCGTGACCCGCCAGCACCGCGGCGAGCTTGCGCGGCTGGTCCGGCACGGCGGCGTGGAGGCGGTCCAGGTCCGGGTCCATGGGGCGCGCGCCCAGGGGCGGCACCGGCTGCGTGTCCGGGGTGTAGCCCGCGGCGAGGAACACGTGGCCGATCTCGTAGAGCGCGAGGTCCCGGAACCCGCGGGAGTGGTTGCGCTTGAGCACCTCCAGCAGACCGGGCAGGATGCTGACCCGCAGCAGGGGCTGTGCCTCGCTGATGGGGTTCGCCAGCCTGATCGAGGGCACGCGCGCCCCCTCGGGGCTGCCCCAGCGGTCGTTGTCCGCCTGGGCCACGAACGGGTAGCTGAGCACCTCGGTGAGGCCCGCTGCCGCGAGGGTGGTGGCCACGCGGCGTCGTGCGGCCTGCGAGCGCGTGAATCCGCGGCCGGGAGGGGCCACGGGGAGCCGGTTCGGGATCTTGTCGTAGCCGTCCAGTCGGGCGATCTCCTCGACGAGGTCGTCCTCGCCCGTGAGGTCGGGGCGCCAGGACGGCGGGGTCACGATCCAGCCGTCGCCCGTCTCGGTGACGTCCGCCCCGATCGCCGTGAGCGTGCGCTCCACGACCTCCGGGGAGTAGTCCACACCCACGCGCGCCGTGGGGTAGCCGGCCGCCAGGTCGATCGGGGTGGGTGCCTGCGTGTGGTCCACGTCCGTGACGCGACCGGTGTCCGCCCCACCCGCCAGCTCGACCAGCAGGTCCACCACACGCTGCGCGGCCACCGGTGCGAGCTGCGGGTCCACACCGCGCTCGTAGCGCTTGGACGCCTCCGAGGGCAGCTTGTGCCGCCGTGCCGTGCGGGCGATCGAGACCTCGTCGAAACGGGCGGCCTCCACGAGGATCCGGGTGGTGGACCCGCTCACCTCCGTGGCGGCGCCGCCCATCACGCCCGCGAGGCCGATGGCACCGGACTCGTCCGCGATCACGAGGTCCTCGGTGTCCAGCGTGCGGTCCTTGCCGTCCAGCGTGGTCAGCGTCTCCCCCGCAGCGGCCCGTCGCACGGTGATCCCACCCTGCAGGGTGTCCGCGTCGTAGGTGTGGATGGGCTGGCCGTACTGGAGCATCACGTAGTTGGAGATGTCCACGGGCAGGCTCACCGAGCGGATGCCCGCCAGGCGCAGCCGCGAGGCCAGCCACGGCGGGGTGGGCCGGGATGCGTCCACACCCTCCACCACGCGCACCGCGAAGCGGTTGGACCCGGCGCGGCCGTGGATGGGGGCGGCGTCGTCGATCGTGACCGGGAAGCCGTCCTGCGTGGGGGCGGGCACGGACGGTGCCAGCTGGGCCACGGGATCCGTGAACGGGGCGCGCACGGCGTTGCAGTACTCGCGGGCGATCCCGCGCAGGGAGAACGCGTAGCCGCGGTCCGGAGTCACGTTGACCTCGGCGGCGGAGTCGTAGAGGCCCAGCAGCTCCATGGCGTCGGAGCCGATCTCGGGGTCCAGTCCGAGCCGGGAGAGCACCAGGATGCCGTCGTGGTCCTCGCCGATTCCCAGCTCACGCACGGAGGCGATCATGCCCGCCGAGGTGTGGCCGTAGGTCTTGCGCGCGGAGATCCGGAAGTCACCGGGCAGCACGGCACCGGGCAGGGTGACGACCACCTTGTCCCCCACCGAGAAGTTGTGGGCGCCGCAGATGATGCCCTGCACACCGGAGGCCTCGATGCCCTTGCCGGTGAGCGTCTGCTCCTGGCCCTCGGGCACCACGCGCACGGTGCACCAGTTCACGGTCTTGCCGTTGGAGTGGGTCTCCGGCTCCATGGTGAGCACCTGGCCCACCACGATCGGCCCGGACAGGGAGTCCGTGGGGCGGTGGACGTCCTCCTCCTCCAGGCCGACCTTCACCAGGGTGGCCAGGACGTCCTCGGCGGTGGCGTCCTCGGGGACGGGCGCGTACTCGCGCAGCCATGACAGGGGAATACGCATGCTCTAGATCTCCATCCCGAAGTGCTCGCTGAAACGGACGTCGCCCTCGACCATGTCGTGCATGTCCGGGACGTTGTTGCGGAACATCAGGGTCCGCTCGATGCCCATGCCGAACGCGAAGCCGGAGTAGCGCTCGGGGTCGATGCCCGCGGCGCGCAGGACGTTGGGGTGCATCATGCCGCAGCCGCCCCACTCGATCCACCGCGGCCCGCCCTTGGCCGTGGGGTGCCACACGTCCAGTTCGGCAGAGGGCTCGGTGAACGGGAAGTAGTTGGGGCGCAGCCGGATGGCGGCCTCCGGCCCGAACATGGTGCGCGCGAAGTGCGTGAGGGTGCCCTTGAGGTCCGCCATGGACAGCCCCTCGTCCACCGCGATGCCCTCCACCTGGTGGAACACGGGGGTGTGCGTGGCGTCCAGCTCGTCCGTGCGGTACGTCTTGCCGGGGCACACCACGTACACGGGCAGCTCGCGCTCCAGCAGCGAGCGCATCTGCACGGGCGAGGTGTGGGTGCGCAGCACCAGGTGCGAGGACGGCGGGTCCACGAAGAACGTGTCCTGCAGCTGACGTGCCGGGTGGTCCGGCTGGAAGTTGAGGGAGTCGAAGTTGAACCACTCGTGCTCGAGCTCGGGGCCCTCCGCGACCTCCCAGCCCATGCCCACGAAGATGTCCCCGATCTGCTCCATCAGGGTGTTCAGCGGGTGGCGCCCGCCCATCCGACGACGCCGCGTGGCCGCCGTGACGTCCACGGCCTCCTCCACGAGGATCCGGGCGTCCCGCTCCTCCTCGAGCTCGGCGGTGCGCGTGGCGATCGCCTTGTTCACGCGTCCGCGCGCCTGCCCCACGAGCTTGCCGGCGGTGGCCTTCGCCGCCTTGTCCAGTCCGCCGATGGCCCGGTTGGCGAGCGCCAGGGGGGACTTCTCCCCCGCGTGGGCGAGCCGGACGGTCTTGAGTTCGGGCAGATCCGCGGCGGCCCGGATCGCGCTCAGCGCGTCCTCGACGGCGGCGGTGACGGCCGCCTCGTCGGTGGGGTCCACCGCGGCGGACGGTGTGGTCTCGGACATGGTTTCTCGCGTTCCTGCGCTCGCGGACGGGGTGCTCCGTGTCCCTGGGGCGCGCTCGCCGCGGGACACGGCGGTGCCCGCCGCCGGGGCGAACGGGCACGGTCAGTCTAGTGGATGCGCCCGCGCCGTCCGCCCGTCAGGAGCCGGCGACGCCGCTCGCGGACCCGCCGGGGCCACGCGCACCGCCGCGGGTGCGGGCGGGGCCGGTCTGAGCACGTGCGGCCAGGCCCCGTCCTGTCGGGGGTGGTTCGGGCAGTGCTCGGGTCAGTCGTTCGATCGGGCGGTGTGGTTCGGGCAGTGCCTGGGCCAGTGGTTCAGTCAGCAGTCCGGTCAGGGCGCGTGCGACCGGGGGCGCGGAAGAACGCGGTGGCCACGGCACCGAGGACGAGCACCGCCACCGGCAGCAGCAGCGAGTGGGACATCGCGAGGGCGAATCCCGGCTGCAGCTGCTCCGGCAGGCCCTGCCCCGAGCCTCCCGTGGCGAGGTCGCCGCTTGCCGCCCCGGCCGGCAGGTTCGCGGCCAGCTGGGCCTGTATGAGCACGGCCATCATGGCGCTGCCCACGGCGGCCGAGACCTGCCGGGTGGCGTTGAACACCCCCGAGCCCGCACCCACGACGTCCGGGGCGAGGTCCGAGGTGGCCGTGAGCGAGACCGGGGACCAGATCATGGCGCTGCCCAGCCCGATCACGAGCGTCAGCGCGGCCAGCAGCCATACGGAGGTCCCGGGGCGCAGGCTCAGGGCGTACGCGGCCAGCCCGGCGGCCATGATCAGCATCCCGGGCAGTGCGATGGTCCGCGGTGCCACCCGCCCCAGGGCCCGGCCCACGAAAGGGGCGAGGACCGCAGAGAGCAGGGACATGGGTGCGTAGGTCAGCGCGGCCACCGTGGGGTCCAGTCCGCGCACCACCTGCAGGTAGAGCATCGCGGGGATGATCATGGAGTTCACGGTGAGGCTCACGGCGGCCATGGCCACGTTGGCGAGCGTGAAGTTGCGCCGCGTGAGCAGCCGCAGCGGCACGAGCGGTTCGGCGGGCGTGACGGCCTGCCACGCGAGGAACGCCACGAGCACCAGCACTCCGGCACCGATCACCATGGGGATCGTGACGGGCCCCACCACGGTGGACCACTCGTGGCTCTGCCCCTCCTGGATGCCGAACACCACGAGGAACAGCCCGAGCCCGGAGAGGACCACGCCCACGAGATCCAGGGAGTGGCTGCGCACGGGCAGCCGCGGCAGGTGCACCGCGGCGCGCCAGAACGCGAAGATCCCCACCGGCACGTTGACCCAGAAGATCCAGCGCCACCCTGCGAGGTCCACCAGGACCCCGCCGAGCAGCGGACCCACGAGCGTGGCCACACCCGCCGTGGCACCCCAGATCCCGAGCGCCGCACCGCGCGTGGCGGCCGGGAACATGCGGGTGATCACGGTCATGGTCTGCGGGGACATCAGGGCCGCCCCGAGACCCTGGACCACGCGTGCGACCACCAGGGCGGTGATGTCCTGGGCGAAGCCGCACCACAGGGACGCCCCCGTGAAGACGGCCAGGCCCCACAGGTACACCGTCCGCGGCCCCAGCCGGTCCCCCAGCCGTCCTGTGATGAGCAGCGGCACCGCGTAGGCCAGCAGGTAGCCGCTCGTGACCCACAGCACCCCGGAGATGTCCGTGCGCAGGCCGGCGGTGATGGCCGGGATGGCGGTGGAGACGATCGTGGCGTCCACCAGGATCATGAAGAAGCCGAGCACCAGGGCCCACAGGGCGCGCCACGCCTGCGGGTCGGTGCCGCCCCGTCTCTCGGCGGTGGTGTGACTCATGCGCGCTCCGTTCCCAGCATCTCGAGCAGGGCTGCCACGATGGGCAGGTCCGCGGGTATCCACGGCAGCGCCAGGACTGCGGCAGGGTCGTCCAGCGGCAGCCACCGGACGTCCAGGTGGTCCTCACCGGTGCGGACCCGCTCCTCGAGCACCCGTTCGGGCGACACGGGGTGCCGAGGTTCAGGGGCATCCGCGGACCGCAGGTCCCTCGGACCGCGCAGCACGGCGGTGAACACCCGCATCACGGCGGAGCCGGTGAGCGGCCAGCCGTGGGGTTCCGGTGGTCCCACCTCGGACAGCAGGTCCAGGTGCACCCCGAGCTCCTCGCGGCACTCCCGCAGCAGGGCGTCGCGAGCGCCCTCCCCCGGTTCCTGCTTGCCGCCGGGGAACTCCCACAGCCCGCGCAGGGACTCGGGGTACGCTCGCTGGGCCGCGAGCACGCGGGTGGGCGACGCCGCGTCGTCAAGGATCGCGGCCCCGACCACGCGCGTCCGGGGGGCCCCGCCGGTCACGGGGTTTCGCGCCGCTCGGTGACGACCCCGCTGTCCGCCCGCCGCTGCGCGCTCGCCGAGGCGTAGAGGCACACGGTCGCGGCGGTGCCCACGTTGAGGGACTCCGCCCGCCCGTACAGGGGCACGGCCACCGCCAGGTCCGCGAGGTCCCGTTCGTCATCCGAGAGGCCCTGCGCCTCGTTGCCGAACAGCCAGACCGTGGGATCCTCCAGCCGCACGTCGTCCTCCACCACCGGTGCGACACCCGCTGCACGCAGCAGGGCGGCGTCGGCGAGCTCGTCCACGGTGGCCTGCGCGTAGCCGTCCGCCGCGAGGACTCGCAGGGAGCGGTCCCGGGCCGAGGCCACGAAGGATGAGAGCTCCACTCCCGTGAGCACGGGGAGGTGGAAGAGGGAACCCGCCGTGGAGCGCACGGCCTTGGGGTTGAACGGGTCCACGCTGCCCTCGGAGAACACCACGGCACCGGCACCGGCCGCATCGGCGGCGCGCACCACGGTTCCGGCGTTGCCGGGATCCTGCACCCGGGCCAGCGCGCACACCAGCTGGGCGTCCGCGAGCGCGTCCAGCACCGAGACCTCGGGAAGGCGGCACACCGCGAGCATCCCCTGGGGGGTCACGGCGTCGGTCATGGCCCCGAGCACCTCGGGGGTGACCATGCGGAGGAACACGTCCCGCCGGGACTCGAGCGCCTCGAGGTCCGCGGCGATCCCCGGATGGCGTTCGAGCTCCTGTCGCGTTACGTACACGGCGTCCAGGGCGGGAAGCGACCGGCCCCGGTGGGGTGGGCGGGCGGCGTCGAGCGCCAGACGCACCGCCTCCCGCACGTTCTGAGGGCCCTCTGCGCGGAACAGGCCGCGCTTGGAACGCATCGAGCGCCTGGTCAACGCGGCCACGTCCCTCACCCGATCGGCACGGGGGTTGGACAGCAACCGGTCTTCCAGGCGCTCGACGAACGTCACGGCAGCACTCAGGCGGCGGTGCGGGGCGCGGAGGTGTCCTCCGGCAGGGCCTCCTTGGCCACCTGGACCAGGGCCGCGAACGCGGTCTCGTCGCTGACGGCCAGCTCGGCCAGCATGCGGCGGTCCACCTCGACCTCAGCGGCCTTCAGGCCCTGGATGAAGCGGTTGTAGGTCAGGCCGTTGGCGCGGGACGCGGCGTTGATGCGCTGGATCCACAGCCGACGGAAGTCGCCCTTCTTCTTGCGGCGGTCGTTGTACGAGTAGGTGTACGAGTGGAGCATCTGCTCCTTGGCCTTGCGGTACAGGCGCGAACGCTGACCGCGGTAGCCCGATGCCTTGTCGAGGACTTCCCGACGCTTCTTGTGGGCGTTGACTGCCCGCTTCACACGTGCCACGTGTGTACTCCTAACGATCTGGTCCCGGCGCTCACCGGAACATGACTACCCGCCGCTCTCGCGGCGAACTTCTGACTGGACGGCGAAGGGGCTTACTTGCCCAGCATCCGCTTGATGGCCTTGGCCTCACCCGGGGTGGAGACGATCTGGTCGCTCGCGAGGCGGCGGGTCAGGCGGGAGGACTTGTGCTCCAGGTAGTGGCGGCGGTTGGCCTGCTGGCGCTTGACCTTGCCCGAGCCGGTGAGCTTGAAGCGCTTCTTGGCTCCGCTGTGGGTCTTCATCTTCGGCATGGTGGCCGTCTCCTTCTTACATCGACCGGTGTGGGGCACACCGGTGGGTCGCGGCTGGGCGGCCGCGACCACGCTGGTGCCGGACGATCGCACGCCCGACGCTGTCAATTCCTGGTGCCGCTACTTCTTGGCAGGACCCGGCTTGCCCGCACTCGGCTTGGGCGCACCGGGCTTCGGCGCACCCGGCTTGGCCGGGGAGGCTGCGGGCTTGGCCGCGGCAGGCTTGGCCGCTGCGGACGGGGTGTCCGCCGCGGGCTTGCTCGCCGCCGGCTTGGCCGCGGGTTTGGAAGGCTCGGCCTTCGGCTCAGCGGACTCCGCCGCGGGAGCGCTCGGCTCGACCTTGGTCTCCGTGGTCTCGGCGGCCGGCGCCACCGTGGCCTTGACCTCGTCCTCCGGAGCCAGCGGGGCGCTCTCCACCGTCTGGTCCTCGGCCGGTGCTGACGCCGCGTTGCGCAGCTCCTCGGGGAACGCGTCCCCGATGGACTGGGTCACCGTCTCGGGCGCGGAGGTGTCCACGCGCTGCTTGCGCTGGTTCTCGGCCTTGGAGTTTTCCCGCTGCTGCTGCTTGCGGGCCTCGGCACGGGCTTCGGCCTTGTTCTTGAGGGGGCCGATGACCATGACCATGTTGCGTCCGTCCACGCGGGGGTTGGTCTCCACCGCGCCGACCTCGGCGACGTCGTTCGCGAGCCGTTCGAGCAGGCGCACGCCCATCTCGGGGCGCTGCTGCTCACGACCGCGGAACTGGATCATGGCCTTGACCTTGTCCCCCGCGGAGAGGAAGCGCTTGGCGTGGCCGACCTTGGTCTCGTAGTCGTGCGTGTCGATCTTCAGACGGAAACGCACTTCCTTGAGAACCGTGTTGGCCTGGTTCTTGCGGGACTCGCGGGCCTTGACCGCGGCTTCGTACTTGTACTTGCCGAAGTCCATGAGCTTGGCGACGGGAGGCTTGGCGTTCGGGGCGACCTCGACCAGATCGAGATCCGATTCACGGGCCAGCCGCAGCGCGTCCTGGACGCGCACGATGCCGACCTGTTCGCCGCCAGGTCCGACCAGACGGACTTCCGGGACACGGATTCTGTCATTGATACGTGGATCGCTAATGCCAATCTCCTGAGTTTCGTGGGTGACCCCGTGAGCGGGACTGCCGCCACAACGACAAAACCTCCGTTGCGGCACGCGCAAACGGAGGTTGGACACCACACGGAGACCGCGAATCGGAGACACCGTCCGAGGACGGTGGGACCGTTCAGGTCTGGGACCCGCACGCCTGGTGGGTCCCGGGATGTCCCGGGATCGGCGGCGGGTGGGAGTTGCCTCCGCTTGCACACTGCTCATTATCCTAGCGCACCGCCACGCTGGCGCGCCAGTCCCCTCGGGCTCCGTCCGCTGTGGTGTGATGCTCCCCTCGCCTGGTCGGGACCGCCTCGGCCCGCAGCACCCGGGCACGCCTGCACCAGACTCTCGTGACCTCGGCGCGCCGGTCCCGCTGTTCTACAGTGGAGACCATGTCCGAGCAACCGCGCCCCGAGCGCTTCGAATTCACCGCCAACCCGTCCGCGGGCACCACGGAGCATACCCCCGCCGCCGGCTCCGCCGAGCTGCCCCAGGTGGCCCTCGACGAGGTCAACCACCAGATGCGGGACATCGCCGAGGTCCCGGCCGTGGAGGTCATCACCACGGCGGCGGTCCACCTCATGAGTGCGGCGGCCGTGAAGTGCGGTCTGGCCGCGGAGGAGAACGCCGACGAGCTCAAGGACCTGGACGAGGCCCGCAAGCTGATCACGGCCCTGGCCGGGTTCGTCACCGCCGCCGCACCGGAGATCGGTTCGCAGCACGCCGGCCCGCTGCGCGACGGGCTCAAGTCCCTGCAGCTCGCGTTCCGCGAGGCGTCCCCGTTCCCGGACGCCCCCGGCGCGGGCCCCGGGGAGAAGTTCACCGGACCCGTCTACGGCTGAGCCGGGCCACCACGGGCTGCGGCTCCCGACGTCGTCGGGGGCCGCAGCTGTCAGGACGTGAGTCGGACCTGGACCGAGTCCACGTTCTCGGCCACGACCTCTTCCCCCGCCAGGGCCTCCTGGAACGCCTGCACGGCCGCACGGACCTCGGGCTCCGGAAGTCCGGCCCTCAGCTGCAGCGACACCGTGAGCTCAGGGCCCTCTCCCCCGCCGCGCAGCACCGCGGCATCGGCGCGCACGCCGTGGACACCCCGGCCCGGTTCCGCGATCGCGGAGACGATCCCGGGGATTCCCACCGCCGCGCGGGTCACGGCGTCGTCCACGGCGAAGTCCCGGTACGACGGCGTCCACTCCCTCCCCTGGGCCACGGCCCACAGCGCCGGGCGCCGCACCACGAAGGCCGGGTCCGACGCCGGATCCACCACGAGCAGCGACGAGCCTTCCTGCACCGCGGACAGCGCGGCACGGCGGATGTCCGCCGCCACCGGACGGGCGTCCCGGTTCCACGCGCTCAGCGCCTCGGTGGAGGTGAACACAGGCAGGGCTTTGCGCCCGTCGGAGGCCTGCAGGCTCACGAGCGCCATGTCGGCTTCCTTGTCCGAGACCAGCCCGTCCTGCGTGATGTGTGAGCGCGAGACCTGGGCGACGATCGGGACGAACACGCGGATGCCGGCCAGTGCGGCCACCACGTTCTGCTCCCCCGCCTGGCCGTCCCGCCACGCGGCGAGCGCACGGGCGGCGCCGGGGTCGGCGGTCCCGGGATCGTCTGGGAACTGGTGGGTGTGGCTCGTGCCCTCCCCCAGGTTGCGCCCTTCCCAGGCCTGGCCGCCGGTGTCGGTGGGGCCGCCGGCCGAGCGCAGCTGCGCGGCGATGTGAGGGGGAAGGGGGCGGGCGGCGTCGTCAGGCACCGGGGCGCCCCGCGACGTCGAGGGCCTGCGCGAGCGTGAACTTGCCCGCGTAGAGCGCCTTGCCCACGATGGCTCCCTCCACACCCGAGGGGACCAGCTCGCGCAGCGCGGCGATGTCCTCCAGAGAGGAGATGCCGCCCGAGGCCACCACGGGCTTCTCGGTGCGGCGCGCGACCTCCGCCAGCAGCTCGGTGTTGGGTCCGCGCAGCGTTCCGTCCTTGGTGACGTCCGTGACCACGTAGCGCGCGCAGCCGTCCGCCTCGAGCCGGTCCAGGACCTCCCAGAGGTCCCCGCCGTCCCGGGTCCAGCCGCGAGCCGCGAGCGTGGTGCCGCGCACGTCGAGGCCCACGGCGATGACGTCCCCGTGCTCCGCGATCACGCGGTGCGTCCACTGCGGGTTCTCGAGCGCGGCCGTGCCCAGGTTGATGCGCGCGGGACGCAGGGACAGCACGCGCTCGAGCGACTCGTCGTCCCGGATGCCCCCGGACATCTCGATCTTCAGGTCGAGGTTCTCCGCCACACGGCGCAGCACCTCGATGTTGTCACCTCGGCCGAACGCGGCGTCCAGGTCCACGAGGTGCAGCCACTCGGCCCCGGCCTCCTGCCAGGCACGCGCGGCCTCCAGTGGATCTCCGTAGCCGGTCTCGGAACCGGCCTCGCCCTGGACCAGGCGCACGGCCTGCCCGCCCTGCACGTCCACGGCGGGCAGCAGCTCGAGCCGACGGTCGGTGTTCTCTGTCATGGGTCTCCTCACGTGGGCGCCGGACGGCGCGCCGTCGAATGGTGTCCGCGCCGTGGGGCGCGGGGTGGCCGGTTCGGGAGCCTGCCCCGGTCCTTCCGCCGATCCGGGTCTCGGATGCGGCGCCGAGGCGGCGAGCAGGATCAGGTCCGGGGCGACGCCCGGTGTGGCGAGCCGGGTCAGGTCCTGGGCGGGGCTGCGCACCGCGTCACCGGCAGCACGCCCGCCGTGCCGAAAAACGTGCTCACACGCTCGTGAACCACGAGTACGCGCCGTATCCGATCAGCGCGGCGGCGACCAGGGCGAGCAGCACGATCGACCACACGGGTTTGCGCTGCTGGGCGAACGATATGGCGCCACCGACGAAGAAGGCGCCGGCGACGAGGACGAGGACCGAGGCGGTCATGAGGCATGCTCCGTTGCGGGGTCGGAAAGACGGTCGTCCAGCCGGCCCGTGCGAGGCAGCGTGGCCAGCCAGTTGCGCAGCAGGGCGATCCCCGCGTGCGAGGACTTCTCGGGATGGAACTGCGTGGCACTCAGCGGTCCGTTCTCCACCGCGGCCACGAACGGCGTGCCGTGCTCGGACCAGGTCACGGCGGGAGGAGCCATGACCTCGATGCTCTGGTCGAACGCCCAGTCCTGCACACCGTAGGAGTGCACGAAGTAGAAGCGCTCGTTCTCGAGGCCCCGGAAGAGCACCGATTCCTCGGGCGGGCGCACCGTGTTCCAGCCCATGTGGGGCACCACGGGCGCGGCCAGTCGCTCCACGGTTCCGGGCCACTGCGCGAGGCCCGCGGTCTCGCGGCCGTGCTCCACGCCGCGGTCGAACATCACCTGCAGACCCACGCAGATCCCCAGCACGGGGCGGCCGCCACTCACGCGCCGGTCGATGAGCCGGGGGGCGTCCACCGACCGCAGCCCCTCCATCACCGCTTCGAACGCACCCACGCCCGGCACCACGAGCCCGTCCGCGTCCAGGACGTCGCGCGGGTCCGCGCTGAGTCGCACGCGCGCGCCCGCGGCCTCCAGCGCGCGGACCGCCGAGCGCACGTTCCCCGCGCCGTAGTCCAGCACGACGACGCTCGGCGCGTCCTGCGCGTCCATCACCTCGGCGCTCACAGGGCGCCCTTGGTGGACGGGATGGTGCCGGCCATCCGCGGATCCAGCTCCACGGCCTCGCGCAGTGCACGGGCCAGCGCTTTGAACTGCGCCTCCACGATGTGGTGGGGGTCCCTCCCGCGCACCACGTCCATGTGCAGGCACAGCTGCGCGTGGTGGGCCAGGGACTCCAGCACGTGACGGGTCATGGACCCCGTGAAGTGGCCACCGATCAGGTGGTACTGCTGTCCCTCGGGCTCTCCGGTGTGCACCACGTAGGGGCGGCCGGAGACGTCCACCACCGCCGAGGCGAGGGCCTCGTCCAGGGGAACAGTGGCCTGCCCGAACCTGCGGATCCCGCGCTTGTCCCCGAGCGCCTCCCGCAATGCCTCGCCCAGCACGATGGCCGTGTCCTCGACCGTGTGGTGGACGTCGATGTGGGTGTCCCCGTGCGCCGTGACGTCCAGGTCGATGAGCGAGTGCCTCGACAGGGCGGTGAGCATGTGGTCGTAGAACGGCACGCTCGTGTCGATGCGGGAGGTGCCCGTGCCGTCCAGGTCCAGGCTCACCCGCACCGTGGACTCGCTCGTGACGCGTTCCACCGTGGCGGTGCGCTGCTTCTCGGTCGCACTCATGTCTGGCACTGACTCCTCGTGGTTCGATCCGCCCGCGCGCGGCCGGTCCGGCAATGGCGGGACGCGTGGTGCGCGCGGGTCGTTCCAGTCTAGGCGGGACCGCAGTTGCTCCGCGCCCTGGCCGACGCGCCGCCCGCAGCCAGCCCCCGGCCTCCGGCGACCGTGGGTCCGTCGTGACTCAGCGCGCGGACAGGTACCCCGTCACGGCGTCCAGGAACGCGGACGTCTCGGTCTCCGTGCCGGCGGTGACCCGCAGGTGCCCGGGAATCCCCACGTCCCGCACGAGCACCCCGTCGTCCAGGAGGGCCTGCCACATCGCGTGCGCGTCTCCGCCGCAGTCGAAGAACACGAAGTTCGAGTCCGACGCCGACGGTGCGAGCCCCAGACGGGTGAGTTCCCGCACGATCCGGTCACGCTGGGTCTTGATGCCCTCCACGGTGGCCAGCAGCGCACCGTGGTGCTCGAGTGCCGCCAGCGCGGTGGCCTGGGTGACGGAGGACAGGTGGTAGGGCAACCGGACGAGCCGCATGGCATCCGCGATCTCCGGCGCCGCCGCGAAGTAGCCGAGGCGGGCTCCAGCCAGGGCGAAGGCCTTGCTCATGGTCCGGGACACGATGAGCCGGGGGCGGTCCTCGAGCAGGGTCAGCGCGGACGGTGTTCCCCCGCGGGCGAACTCGGCGTAGGCCTCGTCCACCACCACGACCGTGCGGTGCGCCTCTCCGGCGCGGCACACGGCATCGACCACGTCGAGCTCGAGAGCGGTCCCCGTGGGATTGTTGGGCGAGCACAGGAACACCACGCTGGGCGCGTGCTCGGCCACCTGCCGGGCCGCGGCGTCCGCCGTGAGGGAGAAGTCGGCGTCCCGCTCCCCCGCGATGAACCGTGTGCCCGTTCCCAGTGCGAGCAACGGATACATGGAGTACGTGGGAACGAAGCTGAGGAGAGAACGCCCCGGTCCCCCGAAGGCCTGGAGGATCTGCTGCAGCACCTCGTTGGAGCCGTTGCCCGCCCAGATGTTCCGCTCGTCGAGGCCGTGCCCCAGGTAGGAGGCCAGGGCCTTCCGCAGGGCGGTGAAGTCCCGGTCCGGGTACCTGTTCAGCGCCCCGGCCACGAGGTTCACACGATCCGTGATCGCGTCCACGACGGCGTCGGGAACGGGGTGGGTGTTCTCGTTGGTGTTCAGCGCGACCTCCACCTGCAGCTGCGGAGCCCCGTACGGGGACATCCCCTGCAGGTCGTCACGCATCGGGAGGGAGGCCAGAGGATCTGCGGCGGAATTCACCGGTTCATCCTATCGGGCCCGCAGGGGCCGCAGAGTCAGCAGGGCCTACCGGGCCGGAACTTCGAGGACCTGGCCGGCCGAGAGCTGGGACGAGCTGAGGCCGTTGAGCTCCGCGATGTCGTCCATGACCTCCCGCGGGTCGCGGTCGGGGTCGGCGGCCACCGCGATCTCCCACAGACTCTGCCGGGCCTGCACCGTGACGCTCTGGGTCACGGGCTCACCCACGGGGTCCGTGGAGGCGTTGACGGTGGGCGGCAGCAGGAACACCGCGGCCACCACGAGCAGCGCTGCGGCTCCGGTGACCACGGGCAGTCCGATCAGCAGCAGTCTGCCGCGGCGGGTCAAGCGCATGATCCCCGGTCCGAGATCGTGCCCTGCCCCGCCGGCGGCGTCCTGCTGACGGGCGACACCGGCTTGGATGCTGGACTGGCCACGTACTCCGGTGGCCCGGCGAACGGGCCTCGGCATGATGAGAGCGGTCATGGCAACCTCCTGGTGTTCCGGTCGATGCCGCCCACCGGGCGGCGGTGTTCGAACCGCGGTAGCGGGTAGAACACATCTTCGAATGTCTGGTGACAGTTCTAGCACGGATGTACGAACGGTGTCGAGGTCCGTTTCGAACACATATTTGAATGCGCAGGTCACCCGGGTTAAGCTGGCCCCACACATGTGACAGTCGACCCCACGTCTCCGACACGCATAAGCGGTCCGCGGCCCGGCCCCCGGGCACGCCCTGTGCGGCACGGCGAAAGGACCCCGCTCGTGAGCACCACTTCCCCCGCTCAGCAGACACCTGGCCGACCCGTTCGAACACTCTCGGACCGTCAGGCGAGGATCCTGGGCGCCGTGCAGCGCTCGATCGCCACGCGGGGGTACCCTCCGTCCATGCGGGAGATCGGGGACATCGTGGGGCTCGCGTCCCTGTCGAGCGTCACGCACCAGCTCGGTCAGCTGGAGAAGTGGGGGTACCTCCGCCGTGACCCCCGACGCCCCCGGGCCATGGAGGTGCTGCGACCGCTCAGCCAGCAGGAGCTGGACCACCACCTGGGCAAGGAGGATCCCCAGGAGGGTGAAGCCTCCGGCGGTGCCACGGTCTCGCCCCTCACGCCCACCCTGGGCTCGGTGCCCGCCGCGGACGAGGACGACACCATGGTGCCCGTGCCCCTGGTGGGCCGCATTGCCGCGGGCGGCCCCATCACCGCCGAGCAGTCCGTCGAGGAGGTCTACTCGCTGCCACGGCAGTTCGTGGGCCACGGCCGGCTGTTCATGCTCAAGGTCGCCGGGGACTCGATGATCGACGCCGCCATCTGCGACGGCGACTGGGTGGTCGTGCGCCAGCAGAACTCCGCGGAGAACGGGGACGTCGTGGCTGCCCTGCTGGACGACGAGGCCACGGTGAAGACCTTCCGGCAGCGCGACGGCCACACCTGGCTCCTGCCGCAGAACACCCGCTACGAACCCATACTCGGCGACCACGCCACCGTGATGGGCAAGGTCGTCTCCGTCCTGCGCTCTCTGTAGCGGCGGCGCGGGGCCCTCACCTCACTGCCGGCCCAGCCGCTGCAGCGCCCCCAGCACGGTGGACTTGTCCGTGGTGGGCCACAGCGGGGGCAGCGACCGGGCGAGGAAGGACCCGTAGCGGGCCGTCGCAAGGCGGGAGTCCAGAACCGCCACCACACCCTTGTCCCCGCTCGCACGGATCAGCCGTCCCGCGCCCTGGGCGAGCCGAACAGCCGCGTGCGAGGCGGACACCGTCATGAAGCCGTTGCCCCCGGCGCGCTCGGCGGCACGGGTGCGGGCGGTGCCCAGTGGATCATCCGGGCGGGGGAACGGGATCCGGTCGATCACCACCAGCCGGCAGGACTGCCCGGGGACGTCCACCCCCTGCCACAGGCTCATGGTGCCGAACAGGCTGGCCGCGGGGTCGTCCGTGAACGCCTTGACGAGAGAGGGCAGCGAGGCGTCCCCCTGGCACAGGATGGGCAGCTCGGTCCGCTCCCGCAACGCCTCTGCGGCGTCCTCCGCCGCGCGTCGTGAGGAGAACAGGCCGAGCGCCCCGCCTCCGGAGGCCTCGAGCAGCTCGAGCAGCTCGCCCAGTTGCTCCTCCGAGACTCCCCTCCCGGGCTTGGCCAGGTGCTTGGCCACGTAGAGGATCCCCTGGCGGCGGTAGTCGAAGGGGCTTCCCACGTCCACGCCCCGCCAGGGGGGCGCCCCCGGGCCCTGCAGGCCGAGGGACCCGGCGACCGACGAGAAGGACGACCCCACGGCCAGTGTCGCGGAGGTGAGCACCACCGTGCGGCCGTCGAAGAGGCCCTCGCGCAGGGGCCCCGCCACGCTCAGGGGCGCAATGCTGAGCGTGGCAGGCTCTCCCGCCGAGGTGCCCACGTACCCCTCCGTGGGGCTCCACCGGCCCACACGCGAAACCCACAGGACGTCGTGCGCGGTGTCCGCCCCGAGCATGCGCTCGGAGGTGTCCAGCAGCTCCGAGAGCCGCGAACGCGCGGCGTGCCGTCCGGCGTCCTCTCCCTTGGAATCGCCCTTGGTGTCGCTGAGTCCCGTGCGGGCGGCGTCCTGGATCCCCCGCACCGCGTAGACCTGCTCCTCGGTGAATCCCCGGGGCAGCAGACCCGAGTCCTCGTCGTCGAACGCCTTGTCGAAGGCCTGCGCGGCGCGTTCCAGCGCGTCGCTGGAGGCCGCCGTGTGCTTGCGGACGGCGGTGCTCGCCGCGCGCACGGCCGCCGCGGACAACGACGCCGTGACCGCGCCGGTGACCCGGTCGCGCAGCTCGTGCGCCTCGTCCACGATGACGACGTCGTGCTCCGGGAGCACCGCGAGGCCCTCGAAGGCGTTGATCGCGAGGAGGGCGTGGTTGGTGATGACGATGTCCGCCTCACCCGCCTGAGCGCGGGCACGTTCCGCGAAGCACTCCTCCACGAGCGGGCACTTGCGCCCCAGGCACTCCTTGGCCGTCACGGAGACCTGGCGCCACGCGGCGTCCGAGACCCCCGGCTGGATGTCGTCCCGGTCCCCGCTCTCGGTGGTCTCGACCCACTCGCGCAGGCGGAGAACCTGCTGCGCCAGCCCTCCGAGAGGGCGGTCCGTTCCCACGCCGCCGGACGGTGCGACCGGAGCGCTGAACAGAGCGGCGTCGTCGTCCTCCGGGTACCCGCCCTCCACCTTGTGCAGGCACGCGTAGTTGGAGCGTCCCTTGAGCAGGGCCACGTCCGGGCGGTCGTCGAGCTCGTCCTCCAGTGCGTCGAGCAGGCGGGGGACGTCGCGGCCGGTGATCTGCGACTGCAGGGCCAGGGTGGCCGTGGCCACCACCACCGGCTTGTCCGAGGTCCTGGCGTGGACCAGCGCGGGAACCAGGTAGGCGAGCGACTTGCCCGTGCCCGTGCCCGCCTGCACCAGCAGGTGGCGGTGGGTCTGCAGGGCCTCGGCCACCTTGGCCGCCATGAAGCGCTGACCGTCCCGCCGCTGCCCCCCGAGGGCGGTGACGGCGGCGTCGAGCAGCTCGAGGGCGTCCGCGCCACCGGGGAGGGACTCCGGGCGGACCTCCGAAACGTCCTTGCCGGTCTCGTCGATGAACGGTGCGCTCATGCGCCCTGCGAGTCCTGCGCCTGCTCCCGCCCCTGGGCCTCGTCCCCGGCAGGGGTGTGGGGGGCACTGAGGTAGCGCTCGAGGTCGTCCACCAGGTCTTCGCGCACCCGCACGTGCAGACGTGTGCCCTCGGGGGTGTGCTCGGTGCTGAGGATCTCCGCGTCCTGAGCGTGGAGCCGTGACACCACTTCCCCGTGGGTGTACGGGACCAGGAGGTCCAGCTCGTGGTCGGGCCGTGGGATGGCGCCGGAGATCAGCCGCTGCAGCTCCTCGATGCCCTCTCCCGTGCGTGCCGAGACCGCCACGGAGGGGCTCTCGTGGTTGCGCAGCCGGGCGAGCACCACGGGATCCGCGATGTCCGCCTTGTTGAGGGCCACGATCTCGGGGATGTCGTTGGCCCCCACGTCCGTGAGAACGTCCCGCACGGCCTTGAGCTGACCCTCCGGATCCGGGTGGGAGGCGTCGACCACGTGGACGATGACGTCCGCGTCCGCGACCTCCTCGAGCGTGGAGCGGAACGCCTCGACCAGCTGCGTGGGAAGGGACCGCACGAAGCCCACGGTGTCCGCCAGGGTGTAGCCGATGCCGTCCGGGGTCTGCGCCTTGCGCACCGTGGGGTCCAGGGTGGCGAACAGGGCGTTCTCCACGAGCACACCGGCGTCCGTGAGCCGGTTCAGCAGGGAGGACTTCCCGGCGTTGGTGTAGCCCGCGATCGCCACGGAGGGCACCGAGTTGCGCTTGCGGTTCAACCGCTTGGTCTCCCGGGCGGGCTTCATGGCCGCGATCTCCCGGCGCAGCTTGGCCATCCGCTGGCGAATGCGACGGCGGTCCAGCTCGATCTTGGTCTCACCCGGTCCGCGGCTGCCGATGCCCTCGCCCGACGCCGCCCGGCCGCCGGCCTGGCGGGACAGGGACTCGCCCCAGCCGCGCAGCCGCGGGAGCATGTACTCCAGCTGCGCGAGCTCCACCTGGGCCTTGCCTTCCTTGGACTTCGCGTGCTGCGCGAAGATGTCCAGGATCAGGCCGGTGCGGTCGATGACCTTGACCTTGACCACGTCCTCGAGCGCGCGCCGCTGGGAGGGGGCGAGCTCGGCGTCCACGATGACCGTGTCCGCACCGGTGGCGGCCACCACGTCCTTGAGCTCGAGGGCCTTGCCGGAGCCCAGGTACGTGCCCGGATCCGGGTTCACGCGCCGCTGCAGCATGCCGTCCATGACCTCGGAGCCCGCGGTCTCGGCGAGCGCGGCGAGTTCCCGCAGGGAGTTCTCCGCGTCCGCGAGTGTGCCGCTGGAGTACAGACCGGCGAGCACCACTCGCTCCAGGCGCAGCTGCCGGTACTCGACCTCGGTGACGTCCTCGAGCTCGGTGGACAGTCCGGCCACGCGCCGCAGCGCGTGGCGCTCGGCGAGGTCCTGCTGGTCCCCGTCGGAGGGGACGTAGGTGTCCTCCTCGTCCACGAGCTCCCGGGCCCGTCCGAGACGCTCGTGGCCCGCGCGGGGCGCGGCGGCGTCGTCGTCCTGAGTGGCGGTGGGCTCGTTGCGGGACCGGGCGCGCGCCAGGACGCGCGAGACCACGTCCTCGAGTTCCGAGGCGGACAGTTCGCCGGAACGCTCGGAGGGTTCCGAGGCGTGGTTCCGGGGCGGAAGAGAGTCAGTCATGGTTCCTTGATCTGTGCTGGTGACGGGTTGGCCCAGTCTAGCGCCGGGCGGCGACACGACTCCGTGGGCACTACCATGTGGAGCCATGGCCGCCGAACACCCCGTCCCCCACTACTTCGTCTCCGATCCGTCGCTGCCGGAGAAGCGGCGCCGTATCGGCGTGGAGCTGCGAGGTCGGCACGTGGACGTGGTGACCGCCGCTGGCGTGTTCTCCCCCGGGGACCTGGACAAGGGGACAGCGGCGCTGCTGCGCACCGTGCCGGATCCGCAGGGCACAGACCTGCTGGACATCGGCTGCGGGTGGGGTCCGATCACGATCGCACTGGCCCAGGCGGCGCCCGAGGCGCGCGTCACGGCCGTGGACGTCAACCAGCGCAGCCTCCAGCTCACCGCTGAGAACGCCCGGTCCCTGGGCCTGACCGGCGTGGAGACCGCTCTGCCGCAGGACGTTCCGGAAGGTCGCACGTTCGACACCATCTGGTCCAACCCCCCGATCCGGGTGGGCAAGGACGCCCTGCACGAGATCCTGACCACGTGGTTGCCCCGCCTCAACCCCGGCGGCACGGCGTGGCTGGTGGCCCAGAAGAACCTGGGCGGGGACTCGCTGCAGCGCTGGCTCGCGCAGACCCTGACCGCGGACTTCCGCGTGGAGCGTGCGGCCACGGACAAGGGCTTCCGCATCATCGCCGTCCACCGGGACTGAGGGCCTCCACGGCCCCGCCTCGCACGACGCCCACACCGCACGACGCCGCCCGCCCGCCTCCGCGCGACCGGCGCGTGACGTCCCGGACCCGCTACACGAGCTCCGCAGTGGCGACCACACGGACCGGCCCCGCGAGCACCACGTGCTCGGTGCCGTCCGGGGCGGCCACGAACGTGACCGAGAGAACCCCGCCGGGAACCTGCACGAACCACCGGTCCGGGGACTCGGGCCCGCCCCAGAAACGGGCTGCGGCCGCAGCCGCGCACGCTCCGGTGCCGCAGGAGAGCGTCTCCCCCACGCCGCGCTCGTGCACGCGCATCTCGAGCCGGCCCACCTCGGTGTCGTCGTGGTCGAGCGGGACCACGAACTCCACGTTGGTGCCGTTCGAGGGCACCGGGTCCACCACGGGCGCGGCGTGCAGGTCCAGGGCGTCGAGCTTCTCCCCCTCGGACAGCACGACCACCGTGTGCGGGTTGCCCATGTCGATGGACACGCCCGGTCGCGGGACGGTGAGACCGTGGGCGGTGACCACGCAGTCCGAACCCCGCTCGCGGGCCTCCTCGCCGTGGCTGAAGCTCCAGGGCCCCATGTCCACGGCGTACCCGGCGGAGGTGCGCGCCACCGTTCGGGCCCCAGCGCGGGTCCCGATCCGCACCCGCGCGCCGGGGGGCAGGCTCAGCAGTCCCTCGCGGACCAGGTGGTCCACGAAGACCCGCACGCCGTTGCCGCACATCTGGGCGAGTGAGCCGTCCGCGTTGCGGTAGTCCATGAACCACTCGGCATCCGGATGCCGCTCCAGCAGCCGTCGCCCCTCCTCCAGGTGCCGGGAGCGCACGGCACGGATCAGTCCGTCCCCGCCGAGCCCTGCGTGCCGGTCGCACACGCTCGCCACGGTCTCTGCAGAGACGTCCAGCGTCCCGTCGCGGTCCGTGCAGACCACGAAGTCGTTGCCCGTGCCGTGCGCCTTGCTCACCCGCACGCCCGCCAGTTCACCGCTGCCCACTGCTGGTCCCGTCCCCTTGTTGGTTGCACTCATGCGCGTCATCCTACTGAGCACGGACCACCTCCAGGGCACGAGCCGCGAGGTCCGTGACGCTGCGCCCTGCGCAGCACTCGAGCCAGTGCACGCGCGGATCGGCGCGGAACCACGTGCGCTGCCGTTTGGTGAACCTGCGGGTGGCCGCCACGGTGTCCTCGCGGGCCTGCGCCAGGGTCATGGTGCCGTCCAGCACGGCGAGCAGCTGCGGGTACCCGAGCGCCCTGCCGGCCGTGGGACTCTCTCGTAGACCGCGTGCGGCGAGAGCCCTGACCTCGTCCAGCCAGCCCCGCTCCAGCATGAGGTCCACACGGCGCGCCAGCCTGCCGTTGAGTTCGTCCCGGTCCATGGCCAGCCCGATCTGGACCGTGGGGCGCACGTACCGGCGCTGCGGCATGAAGGACGTGAAGGGCCGCCCCGTGAGGTCGTGGACCTCGAGGGCCCGCACCAGACGCCGGTCGTCCTTGACGCGCGCTGCGGACTCCGGGTCCACCCTGGCCAGTTCCCGCAGCAGCACCGCACGGCCGTCACGCCGCAGCTGGTCCTCGCGCCGAGCCCTGATCCCGGGGTCCGTTCCGGGGAACTCGATGGCGTCCAGGGCGGCCCGCACGTACAGCCCCGAGCCGCCCACGAGGACGGGCACGCGACCCCGTTCCCGGATCTGTTCCGCGCACCGCCGGGCATCCCGCTGGAACGCGGCCACGGAGGCTTCCTCGTGGATGTCCAGGACGTCGAGCAGGTGGTGGGGCACACCGTCCCGCTCCTCGGGCGGCAGCTTGGCCGTGCCGATGTCCATGCCCCGGTAGAGCTGCAGGGCGTCCGCGTTGATCACCTCGCCGCCCAGCTCGTGGGACAGGGCGATGCCGAGGTCGGACTTGCCCGTGCCCGTGGGGCCCACCACGGCCACGAGGGGCGTGGGTGCGCCGCGGTCTGCCATCCCGGTCAGGGCTTCCGCAGTGCCGGCATCCCCAGCCCCACGGTCCCGGCAGGTCCGGTGGCCCCACCGGACGACGGCGCGCCGCAGCTCTCCGCCTGGGCCGCCTCCCACGCGTCCCCGCCGCGCGACGGCCGCACGTGGTACTCGGAGGCATCCGCTGGGTCCGCGAGCAGGTGGTAGGCCGCGGCGCCCGTGACCGGCACGGTGACGAAGTCCCCGGGGCGCGGCACGGGTGAGCCCTCCGGCACGCTGAAGTGCACCAGGCGCTGGTCACGGCTGCGTCCCGAGAGCCGGTGCGTGGCACCGGACTTGCGCCCGGACTGCGCGCTCACGAGCAGCTCCGCACGCGTACCCACGAGCTGGCGGTTGAGCCGGGCGCTGATGGCGTCCTGCAGCGCAGTCAGGCGCTCGAACCGCTCCTGCACGACGGCTGCGGGCACCTGCTCCGCCATCTCTCCCGCCGGGGTTCCCGGGCGGATCGAGTACTGGAACGTGAACGCGGAGGAGAACTCCGAGGCCCCCACCACGTCCAGCGTGTCCTGGAAGTCCTGCTCCGTCTCCCCGGGGAAGCCCACGATGATGTCCGTGGTGATGGCCGCCTGCGGGATGCGCTCCCGCACCCGTTCCAGGATCCCCAGGAACTTCTTGGACCGGTACGAGCGGCGCATGTCCTTCAGGATCCGGTCCGAGCCCGACTGCAGCGGCATGTGCAGCTGCGGCATCACGTTCGGGGTTTCGGCCATGGCGTCGATCACGTCGTCCGTGAAGGCCGCGGGGTGGGGGCTCGTGAACCGGACCCGCTCCAGTCCCTGGATGTCACCGCACGCGCGCAGCAGCTTGGCGAAGGCGCCGCGGTCACCGAACTCCACACCGTAGGAGTTCACGTTCTGCCCGAGCAGCGTGACTTCCACCGCTCCGGAGTCCACGAGGGCCTGGACCTCCGCGAGAATGTCCCCCGGACGCCGGTCCTTCTCCTTACCCCGCAGCTGCGGGACGATGCAGAACGTGCACGTGTTGTTGCACCCCACCGAGATGGACACCCATCCCGCGTACGCCTGCTCGCGTTTGGTGGGCAGCGCGGAGGGGAAGGTCTCGAGCGCCTCCAGGATCTCCACCTGAGCCTGCTCGTTGTGCCGGGCGCGTTCCAGCAGCACCGGCAGCGAGCCGATGTTGTGGGTGCCGAAGACCACGTCCACCCACGGAGCCTTCTCCACGATGGTGGCCCGGTCCTTCTGCGCGAGGCACCCGCCCACGGCGATCTGCATCCGGTCGTTGCGGCGCTTGACCGGAGTGAGCTGGCCCAGCTGTCCGTAGAGCTTGTTGTCCGCGTTCTCGCGCACCGCGCAGGTGTTGAACACCACCAGGTCAGGCTCGCGCCCCACGGCCGGGATGTACCCCGCATTCTCGAGCAGGCCTGTGATGCGCTCGGAGTCGTGGGCGTTCATCTGGCAGCCGAGGGTCCGCACCTCGTAGGCGGGCGGAGCGTCCGACGGGACCGGTGCGGAGGGGGCTACGGCGGTGTGGGGCATCTGAGTCACCCCATCATCTTAGGGACGGGGTCAAATCTTCCGGGGCCGTGCCTGCCCGTTCACCGGGCAGCACCCGGAGAACGGAACGACCCCTCACGGGGTGTCCCAGACCTCGGCGCCCGCGCCGTCCTCCGAGACCGGATCGGACAGGGATCCGAGCCCTGCGAGCTCCTCCTTGACCACGGCGAACGCCATGCCGGACGGGTACCCCTTGCGGCCCAGCATGCTCACCAGTCGGCGGGTGAGCTTGTCCCGTTCCTTGCGGTCCGTGAGGTCCGCCGACGCTGGAAGCTTCCTGCGGACGAGCTCGTGCGCGTCACGCACTTCGTCCTCCTCGTGACGCTGCTCAAGGGCCTGCTCCGCCAGTTCCCCCGTGATGCCGCGCTGGGAGAGCTCACGCCGCAGAGCCGCCCGCGAGAGTTTGCGGGTCTCGGCACGGGAGCGGACGAACATGGCGGCGTACTCACGGTCGTCCACCAGACCGACCTGCTCGAAGCGGTCGAGCACCTCCTGGGCAACATGCTCCGGGACATCCCGTTCCGCGAGCTTGTCCTCGAGCTGGCGGCGTGACTTGGCCGAGGCCGTGAGCTGCCGCAGCACAATGCCGCGAGCCGTCTCGAGCTGCTCCGCGCTTGCGGTCTCCGCCGTGTCCACCACCTGAGCATCTGCTTCTGCGACCGCGAACCGCGACGCCGCATCCCCCGGGCTCGCCGGACCACGGCGCGAGACCGTGGTCCGGCGAGCCCGGGAGCCGTGCTGCGAGGACTGGTTCACCACCGGATCACCTCACTCAGAAGGCGGGCAGCTCGGTGTCGCTCTGCTGCGGGGCGAAGGGTGCATCCGGATCCAGCTCCCCGGTTTCCGTGTCCAGCCCCTCCGGGTCCTGCGAGGCCTCGTCCGGGTCCTCCGAGATGCCCAGCTTCACCAGGATCTTCCGTTCGATCTCCTGCGCCAGCTCGGGATTGTCCTTGAGGAAGCGGCGGGAGTTCTCCTTGCCCTGGCCCAGCTGGTCACCCTCGTAGGTGAACCAGGCGCCGGACTTCTTGACGATCCCGTGTTCGACCCCCATGTCGATCAGGCCGCCCTCGATGGAGATGCCCTGGCCGTAGAGGATGTCGAACTCGGCCTGCTTGAAGGGCGGAGCCATCTTGTTCTTCACGATCTTGGCGCGGGTGCGGTTGCCCACGGGGTTGGCGCCGTCCTTGAGCGTCTCGATACGCCGGACGTCCACGCGCACGGAGGCGTAGAACTTCAGCGCCTTGCCACCCGTGGTGGTCTCCGGGGAGCCGAAGAACACGCCGATCTTCTCGCGCAGCTGGTTGATGAAGATGGCCGTGGTGTTCGTGTGGGACAGCCGGCCTGTGATCTTCCGCAGCGCCTGGGACATCAGGCGGGCCTGCAGACCCACATGGCTGTCGCCCATCTCGCCCTCGATCTCGGCCTTGGGCACCAGCGCGGCCACGGAGTCGATGACGATGATGTCGATGGACCCGGAGCCCACGAGCATGTCCATGATCTCCAGGGCCTGCTCACCGGTGTCCGGCTGGGACACGAGGAGGTTGTCGGTGTCCACACCGAGCTTCTCCGCGTAGGCCGGGTCCAGCGCGTGCTCCGCGTCGATGAAGGCCGCAATGCCGCCCGCTTTCTGGACACTGGCCACGGCGTGCAGTGCCACGGTGGTCTTGCCGGAGGACTCCGGGCCGTAGATCTCGACCACGCGGCCGCGGGGGAAGCCGCCGATGCCCAGGGCGACGTCCAGCGCGATGGAGCCCGTGGGGATGGTCTCGATCTTGGTGGCCGGGCGGTCGCCCAGGCGCATGACCGAGCCCTTGCCGTAGTTCTTGTCGATCTGCGAGAGGACGGTGTCGAGCGCCTTCTGCCGATCGGAGCCGGCCGTCTGAGACGGCGTGGGAGCGGATGCACCCTTGGACTTGGCTGCCATGATTCACCTCGGGTCTCAGGGGCCTGGTCCAGGCCCTGTCGATGTCTTCGCGGTCCACGCTAACGAGGGTGTCCGACACCCATAAGGAACCGGGCCGCCTGTGGAGCCCGCGTGACGCCCTTCGAATATACCTTCGAATCATGCTCGGTGCACGTCAGCTCCTGGGCGGCTGGTCCGGGCCCCACCACCGGGACTCGGGGACGTCCTGCGCGCGGCACACCGCGAACCACACGGACTTGGGGTCCACCCCGGCCGCAAGGGCCTCCGTGGCGGTGCGCTCCCCCACCTCACTCAGCACCAGGTCGTCCGCGAGGACCCGGCAGTAGCCGGCCCCGAACTCGTGGGACATCAGCTCCCAGAACGTGCTGACTCGCATGGCGTGAACTCCTCGGATGGTGGTGCAGAGGCACGGGTGCTGACCGGTCGAATCCGGTGGGCCCAGTGAATCGGACGTCGCCGCACGGCGGACACGGCAGCGGACCCACCCCCTGGGTGGGTCCGCTGCTGCTCCGGGCTCACGCGGTGGTGCGCCCGACGGGTCGGTGGGAGTGGATCAGTGGGCGCCGGCCGCCGTGCCTCCGCGCAGCTGACGCACCTCGCGGGTGAACTCGTCGGTCAGCTCGGACGGAACGGTGTCGGGGATGTAGTTGCCCTCGGCGTAGGCCAGCCGGTCCGCCACCTCGCGCAGCATCTGGGACATGGGAATGTCCAGTGCCGTGCAGATCGAGGCGAGCAGCTCGGAGGAGGCCTCCTTCTGGCCGCGCTCCACCTCGCTCAGGTACCCCAGGGAGACACGGGCGAGGTGCGAGACCTCGCGGAGGGTGCGGCCCTGACGCTGCCGGACGCTGCGCAGCACCTCCCCGATCTCCTGGCGCAGGACGCCCACCTTGGCCTCGTGGGAGTCCGTGCTGACGTCATCTGCCACACCCACGTCCTTCCAACGGACGACACCATTGACAGACACGGGTTGCTTCGTCATGTGAATTGCCTACTCCTCGTGTGAACGAACGGGCTCTGCACATCCATCGGATGCGACGGGTTCGAGGTCTTGCGCCCTGACGGCTCAAGCTCTGTCACTCATAACGTGCTTGCATGTTCAATTGTTCCCTGCCGTCGGACGAAATGCACTAGGCGTTGCCTGGGAATGAGATTTGAGTCGCCAGTGTGTCGATCGCGTGACGGACCGTGGCGGCGCGGATCGCGGCCCGGTCCCCCGGCAGGTCCAGGCGCTCGGCCCGGTTTACACCGGGCCCGCTGATCCCCACGAACACCGTCCCCACGGCGTGGCCGTCGTGCGGCTCCGGACCGGCCACCCCCGTGGTGGACACCGCCCAGTCCACGCCCAGGCACGCGCGGGCGCCCCGGGCCATGGCGACCGCCACGTCCGGGTCCACGGCGCCGCGATCCTCCAGCAGCTCGTGGGGCACTCCCAGCACCCGTTCCTTGACGTCGTGCGAGTAGCTCACCACCGCGCCCTCGAAGCACGACGACGCCCCGGCCACCGTGACGATCTCCGAGGCCACCGCCCCGCCCGTGAGGGACTCCGCGGTCCCCACGCTCACGCCGCGCGCCGTGGCGCGGTGCACCAGCTCGGCCGCACCGCACGCGGGGTGCGGTGCCCCGGAACCGGCCGCGGCGGCGTCGTGCCCCCGGCCCGAGGCCGTCACGCGGTCTCCCCGCGCACCGCCCGGTTGCGCAGCTGCACGGCCTTGACCACGTAGTCGACGCCGGTGACCAGGGTGGCGGCGAGGGCGAGCGCGGTGAGGAACCACGCGAACCACAGCCACCACTCGCCCAGAACCGGCGAGAGCGGCAGCAGCAGCGCGATCAGGGCCGCGGTCTGCAGCACCGTCTTGGTCTTGCCGCCCTTGGAAGCCGCCATCACGCCGTAGCGGATGACCACGAAGCGCATGACCGTGATGCCCCACTCGCGCACGAGGATCAGGATGGTCACCCACCACCACAGCTCGCCCAGCAGCGACAGCACCACGAAGGCCGAGCCCGTGAGCAGCTTGTCCGCGATCGGGTCCGCGATCTTGCCGAAGCTCGTGATGAGGTTGCGGGCCCGGGCGAGGTCCCCGTCCAGCTTGTCCGTGTACATGGCCAGCCCGAACGCGATCACCGCAGCCCAGCGCATGCCCGTGGAGTCCTGGCCGTGGGGCCCTCCGGCCCACAGGAACCAGATGAAGAACGGCACCATCACGATGCGCAGCGCCGTCAGCGCGTTGGGCAGGTTCCAGTTGGAGCTGTTGGGTGCCGGCTCTCCGTGCGGTGCGGCGGCCTGGTGTGCGGTCATCGTCCTGTCAGCTCCCATGCGTCCTCGGTGGTGGATCCGTCGTGGTAGTCGTGGGCCACGTCGGCGAGCGACGCCTCCACGGGGTCCTCGCCGTAGTCCACGGAACCGCCCACGGGCTGCGGATCGGGCGCGGGCGGCTCCTCCCCGCGGATCAGCGCGAGGGTCGCGGCGAGGTCGTCGGGCTTGACCAGCACGTCCCGCGCCTTGGAACCCTCGGACGGGCTCACCACGCCCCGGGACTCGAGCAGGTCCATGAGCCGCCCGGCCTTGGCGAAGCCCACGCGCAGCTTGCGCTGCAGCATGGACGTGGAGCCGAACTGGGTGGTGATGACCAGCTCGGCGGCCTGCAGCAGGACGTCGAGGTCGTCACCGATGTCCTCGTCGATGGTCTTCTGCGGGGCCTCCTGGACGACGTCGTCCCGGTAGTCCACGGTCATCTGCGACTTGACGTGCTCCACGACCTTGTGGATCTCGGACTCCGAGACCCACGCCCCCTGCACGCGCATGGGCTTGGAGGCGCCCATCGGCAGGAACAGGGCGTCACCCTGGCCGATCAGCTTCTCCGCGCCGGCCTGGTCCAGGACCACGCGGGAGTCCGTCACGGAGGACGTGGCGAACGCCATGCGGGAGGGCACGTTGGCCTTGATCAGACCGGTGACCACGTCCACGGAGGGCCGCTGGGTGGCCAGCACCAGGTGGATGCCGGCCGCACGCGCGAGCTGCGTGATGCGCACGATCGCGTCCTCCACGTCCCGAGGGGCCACCATCATGAGGTCCGCGAGCTCGTCCACGATCACCAGCAGGTACGGGTAGGGCCGGATGGTCCGCTTGGATCCGGGCTCCGGCTGCACCTTGCCGTTGCGCACGGCCTTGTTGAAGTCGTCGATGTGCTTGTACCCGAAGTGCGAGAGGTCGTCGTAGCGCGCGTCCATCTCCCGCACCACCCACTGCAGGGCCTCCGCGGCCTTCTTGGGGTTGGTGATGATGGGCGTGATCAGGTGGGGCACGCCCTCGTACGCGGTGAGCTCCACGCGCTTGGGGTCCACCATGACCAGGCGGACCTCGTCCGGGGTGGAGCGCATGAGGATGGAGACGATCATCGAGTTCACGAACGAGGACTTGCCCGCACCCGTGGCACCCGCCACGAGCATGTGCGGCATCTTGGCGAGGTTCGCGAGCACGAACCCGCCCTCGACGTCCTTGCCCACGCCCATGACCATGGGGTGCTCGGACGCGCGCGCCTTCTGGGAGCGCAGGACGTCGCCCAGCGCCACGGTCTCGCGGTCCGTGTTGGGAATCTCGATGCCGATCGCGGACTTGCCGGGGATCGGCGACAGGATGCGCACGTCCGCGGAGGCCACCGCGTAGGCGATGTTCTTGGACAGCGCGGTGACACGCTCTACCTTGGTGCCCGAGCCGAGCTCGATCTCGTACCGCGTGACCGTGGGGCCGCGGGAGAAGCCGGTGACCTCGGCGTCCACCTTGAACTGCTGCAGCACGCTGGTGAGGGCGCTGACCACCTGGTCGTTGGCCTCGGAGCGCTCCTTGGCGGGCGGGCCCTGCACGAGGTCCGCGACGGGCGGGAGGCTGTAGGCGACGTCGCCCGCGAGCTTGAGCTGCTCGGACCGGGCGGGGATGGGCGTGCTGGGCGTGTGGGTGCGCGCGGCGTCGGCCTCGGCCGTGACGTCGAGCGCGGGGGCGTCCGAGGCCGCCGCGGTGTCCGCGGCGGGCGTGATCCCCTGCTCTTCGCGCAGCTTCTGGGCCTCCCGCTGGGAACGCGTGGGGCGCTTCTCGCCGGGGCGCGGCCCGGGCTCGGGGCTCCCCACGACCTCGGTGGCCTGGGAGTCCGCGGCGCTGGAGCCCGACGCCGCCGTGCCCGCGCGGGTGCCGGAGGAGCCGGCGCGGCGGGCGGCCGGCTCTGCGGTGTGGGATCCCACGTCGAACACGCTCGTGGCCGCGGCACCGCGCGCCTCCCGGCGGTTGGCCTCGTCCACCACGGCGCGTTCGAAGGCCTCGTCCCCGTCGTAGCGGTCGAGGTCCTGACGCTGCCGGCGCTTCTCCGCCCGGGACGCGCGCTTGGAACCGCGTGCGGGCGCGGGATCCAGGTACGAGCGGTCGTGCTCGGGCGCCGAGAGGTCCGTGGTGCGGGGTTCGGTCTGACCGGTCAGACGGCGGTAGAGCTCGCGCAGGCGCGGGCCGATCTCCCCCACGGGTGTGGCGGTCATCACCAGCAGTGCCAGGACGGCCAGCAGGACGAAGACGGCGAGCGCTCCCCACGGGGTGATGAGTGAGGACAGCGGATCTGCGGCGAGGAAGCCCACGAAGCCGCCGGCGCGCCACACGGCCTCGAAGCCGTCCCCGAGGTCCGGGGAGCCCCCCGCAAGGTGGGCGGTGCCGGAGCCTGCGACGGTGAGGGCCAGCAGGCCGATCGCCACGCGGTTGTTGGCCTGCGTGGGCTCCGGGTGGCGGAACACGCGGATGGCGAAGCAGAAGCAGAAGATGGGGAGCACCAGGGCCATGAAGCCGAACGTGCCGCCGACCACGGAGTGCACCCACGAGGCCGGAACCGCGATCGGGGCGAAGTCCACGCCGCGCAGGTTCCACCACTCCACCGCGGCGATCAGCACGGCGAGCACGAGCCACACGAGCGCTCCGCCGTCGCGGCGCTGCTCGGGGGCGATGTCCGTGCGCAGCGTGCCCACGCGACGCACCGCAGCGCCCACCACGTGTCCGGCCCCGGACCACGCCCCCACCACGGCGCGCAGCGCGGTGGTGCCGGCAGAGGGCCCCGCGGGCGTGGTGCGTGCCGGGGTCTTCTTGCCGTTCCTGGGGGACCGCGCGGGGGCCTTGGACCGGCTGGTGGTCTTCGACGAGCGCGCGGGGGTAGTTCGTGACGCCATTGCTCCAGGGTACCCGGACGCACGACGGCCCGTCCGGTCGGGTGACCGGACGGGCCGTGGGGTGCGTGCGGGGCGCGGGGGCGTCAGGCCTCCACGACCACCGGCACGATCATGGGCTTGCGACGCAGCCTGCGGGAGACCCACGAGCCCACGGTGCGGCGCACGATCTGCTGCAGCTGGTGGGCGGTGTGGTTCTTGCCGCTCTCGCTCAGGGCGTCCTCGAGGGCCGCGGCCACCTTGGGGCGGATTTCGTTGAAGACCTTGTCCTCCTCGGCCACGCCGCGGGCGTGGATGTCCGGACCGGAGACGATCTTGCCCGTGTCCCGGTTCACGACGGTCACCACCGAGATGAAGCCCTCCTCACCGAGGGTCATGCGGTCCTTGAGGTCCGCGTCCGTGATCTCCCCCACGGAGGAGCCGTCCACGTAGATGAAGCCGCACTCCACCTGGCCGGTGATCTTCACCTTCCCGGCGTGCATGTCCACCACGGTTCCGTTCTCGGCGAGGATCACGTGGTCGTCCGGCACGCCGGTCTCCCGCGCCAGCTCGCCGTTGGCAATCAGGTGGCGGATCTCGCCGTGCACCGGCATGACGTACTCGGGCTCCACGATGTTGTAGCAGTAGAGCAGCTCTCCGGCACCGGCGTGGCCGGAGACGTGGACCTTGGCGTTGCCCTTGTGCACCACGTTCGCGCCCAGGCGCATGAGGCCGTTGATCACGCGGAACACGGAGTTCTCGTTGCCGGGGATCAGCGACGACGCGAGAATCACGGTGTCCCCCGCGTTGACCTGCACCTTGTGGTCCCCGTTGGCCATGCGGGACAGCGCGGCCATGGGCTCGCCCTGGGAACCGGTGCACATGATGACGATCTTGTCGTCCGGGTAGTCCCCGACCTTCTTCTGGTCCACGAGCACGTTCGGCGGGACGTCCAGGTAGCCGAGCTTCTCCGCGATCGCCATGTTGCGGATCATGGAGCGGCCCATGAGGACGACCTTGCGACCGCTGGCCACGGCGGCGTCGAGCACCTGCTGCACGCGGTGCACGTGGGAGGAGAATGAGGCCACGATCACGCGCTGCTTGGCTCGCGAGACCACGTCCGCGAGCACGGGACCGATCGCCTTCTCGGAGGGGATGAACCCCGGGACCTCGGAGTTCGTGGAGTCCGTGAGGAAGAGGTCCACGCCCTCCTCGCCCAGACGTGCGAAGTGGCGCAGGTCCGTGATGCGCCCGTCCAGGGGCAGCTGGTCCATCTTGAAGTCACCCGTGTGCAGCACGGTGCCGGCCTTGGTGCGCAGGAACACGGCCAGGGCGTCCGGGATGGAGTGGTTCACGGCCACGAACTCGCACTCGAACTCGCCGAGGCGCTCCACCTGGCCCTCGCGCACGGCCATGGTGAACGGCTTGATGCGGTGCTCCTGGAGCTTGGCCTCGATCAGCGCGAGGGTGAGCTGGGAGCCGATCACGGGGATGTCCGGGCGGCGCTTGAGCAGGTACGGGACGGCGCCGATGTGGTCCTCGTGGCCGTGCGTGAGCACGATCGCCACGATGTCGTCCACGCGGTCCCGGATGTTGTTGATGTCCGGGAGGATGAGATCCACGCCGGGCTGGGTCTCCTCGGGGAAGAGCACACCGCAGTCCACCACGAGCAGCTGCCCGTTGATCTCGAACACGGTCATGTTCCGGCCGACCTCCCCCAGGCCACCCAGGGGGACCACGCGGAGCGTGTCCTTGGCCAGGGCGGGGGGTTCAGCGAGATCGGAAGAGTTCCACTGGGTCATGAGACCCCTTTCATTGCTAGTTGGTCAGAGTGTCCGCAATCACCGACGTGCTCAGATCCGCACGGATCTGCTCCAGCTCGGTGTGCGTTGGTGCCAGGTGCGGCAGGCGCACCACGGCGTTCGGCAGGCGGTCCTGCCACTGAAGAATGGTCTTGGCGGCCACGGCCCCGGGCACGCGCGTCATGGTGGCGCGCACGAGGGGCAGCAGCTCCGCGTTGAGCCTGCGGGCGGTCTCGAGGTCCGAGGCCAGCACGGCGTCGATCATGCGGCGGTAGCGCGCGGTGTCCACGTGGGTGGTCACGCCCACGAGCCCGGCGGCGCCGGTGGCCATCCACGGGAGGGTGAGACCGTCGTCGCCGGAGTAGAACACGAGGTCCGTCTCCGCCATGACGCGGGACGCGGCGACGAAATCCGCCTTGGCATCCTTGACGGCCACGATGTTGGGGTGCGAGGCGAGCGAGATCATGGTCCCGGGCTCGATCGGAATCCCGGAGCGGCCCGGGATGTCGTACATCATGATGGGCGTGTCCACGGAGTCCGCGAGCGAGCGGAAGTGGGCCTCGACACCGGCCTGGGTGGGCTTGTTGTAGTACGGGGTGACCACGAGCAGACCGTCCATCCCGATCTTCTCCGCCTCGAGGCAGAGGTACCGGGAGTGCTCGGTGTCGTTGGATCCCGTGCCCGCGAGCAGGGGGACCCTCCCGCCCACGGCGTCCTTGACGGCGCGGAACACCGAGAGGTTCTCCTCGTCCGTCATGGTCGAGTACTCCCCCGTGGTGCCGCACACCACCAGGCCGTCGCAGCCGTCGTCCACGAGCTGCACGGCGAGGGCCGCGGTGGCCTCGAGGTCCACGGAGCGGTCCTCGTGGAAGACCGTGACCATGGCGGTGAGCAGGGTCCCGAACAGGGGCGCGGGACGGTCCGTGGGCGCGGGGAAGCTCTCGTGTGTCATGCCCACAGGTTACCGCCCGGACCGCGCGAGCGCCGTCTCGGGGTCCGCCCCCCGGTGCAGGGCGATCGCCGTGCGCATGGCGCCCCGGGCCCGGCGGCTGTCACCGCTGGCCGAGTAGGCCAGGCCCAGGCGGTACCACCCGCCCCAGTCCTCGGGGCTCGCCTCGACCTCCCGCCGCACCACGTCGAAGTGCGCGTCCGCGGCGGCGCGCACGTAGCGTCCCGACGGTGTGCGGGGCAGCTCGTCGACCGGCAGCTCGCCGCGGGCCGCGAGCTCGCGCCCCAGCCGCGCGGTGCGGGCTCCGAAGAGGATCTCCCGCACCATGGCCCACGTGCCCACCGCGGGGATCACGACCATGGCGAGCCCCAGCAGCTTGGGCACCCAGCCCTCGGTGCCCAGCAGCAGCCAGGCCCGCTGGAAGGACACCCCCAGGTAGAGGGTCAGCAGGGCGATCATGAGCGCGGCGAGGGCGCGCCCCATGGACCCGGCCTCGAGCACCGTGAACACGCCCGCGAAGACCAGCACCGCGATGATCCACACCTTGGACACGGACGGGATGGGCAGCAGCAGGACGGTGAGGACCAGCAGCAGGATGGCCAGTGCGGCCCACCAGCGCAGCCCGCTGCGCCCCGTTGCCCGGCTCACAGTCCGAGATCCATGTAGCCGTCCAGACCGTGCGTGAGCCCGGGGTGCTCCGCCACCCGGCGGATCCCCAGCAGCACACCGGTCATGAACGAGGCGCGGTCGAAGGAGTCGTGGCGCACGGTGAGCTGCTCCCCCGTGTTTCCCAGCAGGGTCTCCTGGTGGGCCACCAGACCCTGCAGCCGCACGGAGTGCACGTGCACGCCGTCCACCACCGCACCGCGTGCGCCGTGCGGATCGGACTCCGTGGCGTCCGGGGAGGCTCCCACACCCGCCCGTTGGCGGGCCGCGGCCACGAGGGCGGCGGTCCGGGCCGCGGTGCCCGACGGCGCGTCGAGCTTGCGCGGGTGGTGCAGCTCCACGACCTCGACGGAGTCGAAGAACCGTGCTGCCAGCTCCGAGAACTTCATGGCCAGCACCGCCCCCACCGCGAAGTTCGGGGCGATCAGCACCCCGGTTGCGGGGGACTCGGCGAGCTGGGCCTCGAGCTCGTCCAGGGCGGCCCGGTCCCAGCCCGTGGTGCCCACGACCGCGTGCATCCCGTGGGACACCGCGAAGCGCACGTTCTCCCGCGTGGCGGCGGGCACCGTGAGGTCCACGACCACCTCCGCGCGGGCCTCGAGCAGCTGCTCCAGACCGTCCCCGCGGCCAAGTGCCGCGACCAGCTCGAGGTCCGGGGCGGCGTCGACGGCGCGCACCGCCTCGGAGCCCATGCGGCCGTCGCGGCCGAGGACGGCCACCCGGATCGGTTCTGCCATGTCCGTTCCCCTCATTCCTGCGGTTCCCGGGCGACGCCGGGTCCCACCACCGTGCGGACGGTCGCGTCCGCGCCGAGATCCGCGGCGAGCTGCTGGACGTCCTGGGACGTGACCGCGCGGATCCGGCGCAGGGACTCGTCCAGGTCCATGAACACCCCGGTCTTGAGCTCCGCGGAACCCAGCCGGGACATCCGCGAGCCCGTGTCCTCCAGGGCGAGGACGGTGGCCCCGCTGAGCTGGCCCTCCACCTTGGCGAGCTCCGCGGCGTCCATGCCGTCCTGGGCCAGGCGGTCCAGCTCGTCGCGCATCAGCCCGGTGACCCGGTCCACGCGGTCCGCCGTGCAGCCGGCGTACATGCCGAAGAACCCGGCGTCCGAGTACGAGCCGGAGAACGAGAACGTGGAGTACGCCAGGCCCTTCTGCTCGCGGATGGTGTGGAACAGCCGGGAGGACATGCCACCACCCAGGGCCGCGTTGAGCACGGTCATGGTGAAACGACGCTCGTCACCGGACTGCAGCCCGGCCCCGCCCAGCACCACGTTGGCCTGCTCCACCGGTCTGTTCAGCGCGCGGGTGCCCGTGAGCGGCGTCAGCAGCGCGGGGGTGGTGGGGCGGCGCGCGCCCGCTCCCCCGGCGGTGTCCGGATCCCAGCCCGCGCGGGCCAGCGACTCGCGGACCAGCTGGACCACGTTCTCGTGCTCGAGCCCGCCCGCGACCGTGACCACCAGGTTCTCGGGCCGGTAGGCCCCGCGGTAGTGCTCCCACACCGCGTCCCGGGCCACGCTGCGGATCTCCTCGGGCGTGCCCGCGATCGGACGCGCCAGCGGGGAGCCGTGGAAGACCTGCTCGGTGAACTGCTCGAACGCGAAGTCCGTGGGGTCGTCCCGGTCCATGGCGATCTCCTCGAGGATCACGCCGCGCTCGCGGTCGAACTCCTCGGGGTCCAGCACCGCGCCCGTGAACATGTCCGCGAGGACGTCCACGGCCATGGGCAGCGCCTCGGAGAGCACCCGGGCGTGGTAGCACGTGTGCTCGTGGGACGTGAACGCGTTGGACTCTCCGCCCACTCGGTCGAAGGCCTCGGCGATCTCCAGGGAGCTGCGCCGGGCCGTGCCCTTGAACAGCAGGTGCTCCAGGAAGTGGGTGGAGCCCAGCATGCCCGGGGCCTCGTCCCGGGAGCCCAGGCTCACCCAGAACCCCACGGACACCGAGCGCTGCCCGGGCATCTTCTCCGTGAGCACGCGGGTGCCGCACGGCAGGACCGTGCGCATGATGACCGCGCCGTCGGCGTCGTCGTGGACCGTGTGGGTGAAGCCTCCGGCCGGGTCCGTGTCTGGATACGCCCGAAGGCGGGCGTCCTCCGGGGAGCCGTGCTCCTCGGGACTGCCCGCCTTCAGGGGAAGGTGAACAACCGTCATCTGGTGCGGGTGACCTCTGCTCAGTTCTCGTCCTCGGACGCGGCGTCCGAGTCGGATCCGGCCACCACCGGGGCGAGCGACAGCTTGCCGCGGTCGTCCACCTTGGTGATCTCCACCTGGACCTTCTGGCCCACGGACAGGACGTCGTCCACCTCGTTGACGCGCTTGTCGTCGTTGAGCTTGCGCATCTCGGAGATGTGCAGCAGACCGTCCTTGCCCGGGGTGAGGGACACGAACGCACCGAACGTGGTGGTCTTGACCACGGTGCCCAGGTAGCGCTCGCCCACCTCCGGGACCTGCGGGTTGGCGATCGCGTTGATCGCCGAGCGCGCGGCCTCGGCGGAGGGGCCGTCGGTGGCACCGATGTACACGGTGCCGTCGTCCTCGATGGAGATGTCCGTGCCGGTGTCCTCCTGGATCTGGTTGATCATCTTGCCCTTGGGGCCGATGACCTCGCCGATCTTGGAGACGGGGACGTTCACGGAGATCACGCGCGGGGCGAACTCGCTCATCTCGTCCGGGGCGTCGATCGCGGAGGTCAGCACGTCCAGGATGTAGAGGCGGGCCTCACGGGCCTGGGTCAGCGCGGACGCCAGCACGGAGGCGGGGATGCCGTCCAGCTTGGTGTCCAGCTGGATGGCCGTGACGAACTCGGAGGTGCCGGCGACCTTGAAGTCCATGTCGCCCAGGGCGTCCTCGGCACCGAGGATGTCGGTCAGGGCCGCGTACTGGACCTCACCGTCCACGGTGTCGGAGACCAGGCCCATGGCGATGCCCGCCACAGGGGCGCGCAGGGGCACACCGGCGTTGAACAGCGACAGCGTGGCGGCGCACACGGAGCCCATGGAGGTGGAGCCGTTGGAGCCCAGCGCCTCGGAGACCTGGCGGATCGCGTAGGGGAACTCCTCGCGCGAGGGCAGCACGGGGGTGATCGCACGCTCGGCGAGGGCGCCGTGGCCGATCTCGCGGCGCTTGGGGGAACCCACGCGACCGGTCTCGCCCGTGGAGTACGGCGGGAAGTTGTAGTGGTGGATGTAGCGCTTGCTCTTCACCGGGGACAGCGAGTCGATCTGCTGCTCCAGCTTGAGCATGTTCAGCGTGGTGACACCCATGATCTGGGTCTCGCCGCGCTCGAACAGCGCGGAGCCGTGCACGCGCGGGAGCACGTCCACCTCGGCGCTGAGCTGGCGGATGTCCGTGAGACCGCGGCCGTCGATGCGCACCTTGTCCTTGAGGATGCGCTGGCGCACGGTCTGTTTGGTCAGGGCCTGGTAGGCGCCGTTGACCTCGTCCGCGCGGCCCTCGAAGGGCTTGCCCTCCCCGGTGAGCTCGGCCAGCGTGGACTGGTGCAGCTCGTCCGTGGCGGCCTCGCGCTCCTGCTTGCCGGCGATCGAGTAGACCTGGGCCATGCGCTCGCCCGCGAACTCCTCGACGGCCTGGGCGGCGTCGTCACCGAAACCGCCGAAGCGGGGCAGATCCAGCTCGGGCTTGCGGTTGCGGGCCGCGAGGTCCGCCTGGGCGTCGCACAGCGCCTTGATGAACGGCTTGGAGGCCTCGAGGCCCTCGGCCACGAGCTCCTCCGACGGCGCGACGGCACCCTGGCCCTTGATGAGCTCCCACGCGTTGTCGGTGGCCTCGGCCTCGACCATCATGATGGCGACGTCCTGGCCGCCGTCCTTGGTGGTCACCACGCGGCCGGCCACGGCCATGTCGAACACGGCGTTCTCCAGCTGGGAGTGCTTGGGGAACGCGATCCACTGGTGGCCGCCGTTCTCCTCTGCCATGAGCGCCATGCGCACGCCGCCCACGGGGCCCTGGAAGGGCATGCCGGAGAGCGTGGTGGACATGGAGGCGGCGTTGATCGCCACGGTGTTGTAGATCTCGTCCGGCGCGATGGACATGACGGTGACGACCACCTGCACCTCGTTGCGCAGGCCCTTGCCGAACGCGGGGCGCAGCGGGCGGTCGATCAGGCGGCACGTGAGGATCGCGTCCGTGGACGGGCGGCCCTCGCGGCGGAAGAACGAGCCGGGGATGCGGCCCGCGGCGTACATGCGCTCCTCGACGTCCACCGTCAGAGGGAAGAAGTCGAAGCCCTCACGGGGGTGCTTGCCCACGGCCGTGGCCGAGAGCATCGAGGTCTCCTCGTCGATGTAGACCATGGCCGCACCGGCGGCCTGACGGGCGAGCCGCCCGGTTTCGAAGCGCACGACGCGCTGTCCGTAGGAGCCGTTGTCGATGACGGCTTCTGCACTCTGGATCTCGGGACCCTCCACGGGTCACCTCCGTTTCTTCGTGGTGCGCAACCCGCGCGACACACCGGTCTTCGATCGAGGCGCTCGCACCGCTCCCGCGTTGCGAAGGCCACTGTCGAGGACCGCGACATGCGGCGGGCTGCACAGTCTGATGGTTGGTTCTGTGGTTGCGGGTCCTGTGGACCCGGTCGGCTCGCGTCACCGCGGGCCGCGGCGGTGTCCGTCACGGACAGCGCCGGGTGTGGTGATTCCCCGCGCTCCCGGTGGGGAGGGCGGGGAATCGCCGGGACTCACATCACTTGCGCAGGCCGAGGCGCTCGATGAGCGCACGGTAGCGGGCGATGTCAGTGCGACGCAGGTAGTCAAGCATGCGACGACGGCGTCCCACCAGGGCCATGAGGCCGCGACGGGTGTGGTGGTCGTGCTTGTGCATCTTCAGGTGCTCGGTCAGATCGGAGATCCGGCGAGACAGAACGGCGATCTGCACCTCGGGTGAACCGGTGTCGCCCTCGTGGGTGGCGTACTCGGTGATGATCTGGTTCTTGACAGCGGCATCCAGTGCCATGGGTAACTCCTAGAGTCAGTACCGTGACCGCCCGGTGCGTGAGATTCCCGCCCGGGGTCCGGGGCGTGCCCCGGGGCCCGACCGCCACGGACCGCAGTCAGACCGTTGACCATCCTAGCCGATGCCGCCGCGGAGCACCGCACCGCTCCCCTGGCGTGCGTGTCCGAGCGGACTGGGACAATGGTGGCATGCACAGCACAGACACGTCCGACGACGCCGCCCTGTTCGCCGCCTGCGTGGGCGCACCCGCCGTGGTGGTCGCCATGGCCGAGGAGGCGCAGCCCTTCCTCGACCTCGCCACGGCCCGCTGCTCGATCCCCCAGCAGGTGGGAGGCGCGCAGCTGCACGCCCTGGAGCTGGAGGGCGGGCCCGTGCTCCTGGTCCGCACGGGCATCGGGCTGGTCAACGCGGCCTCGGCGCTGACGTCCGCCCTCGAGCGGTTCGAGCCGAGCGCCGTCGTGTCCGCGGGGTCCTGCGGCGGGCTGCGCGCGGACGTGAACGTGGGCGACCTCGTGGTCGGGACGCAGTTCCGCTACGCGGACGCGGACGCGACCGCCTTCGGGTACGCCCCGGGGCAGGTGCCCGGGATGCCCGAGTCCTTCACCGCCGCCGAGCCCCTCGTGACCGCGGCGGAGCGCCTCACCGCGGAGGAGGGACGGCAGCTGTGGCGCGGCACCATGCTCTCCGGCGGCTCGTTCGTCACCGCCGAGAACGTGGGGGCCACCCGTGACGTCTTCCCCGAGGCGCTGAGCACCGACATGGAGACCACCGCCCTGGCGCAGGTGTGCACGGGCCACGGGACCCCGTTCCTCGCGGTGCGCAGCATCTCCGACCTGTGCGGCCCCGCGGCCGACCAGCAGTTCCACCTGGAGCTGGACGTGGTCGCACGGATCAGCGCCCGGGCTGTGCTGCGGGTGCTGCCCGCGCTCGAGGGCGCCGACCGGGCGTGAATCCAGGATCACCGGGGATACTGTCCGGTGAGAGCAGTGCACCAGACCAGACAGGCATCGAGGAAGACGAGGAACGCATGAGCAAGGACAAGACCCAGGACCTCCGGGACACCGCGCCGGAGGTGGCCCCCCACGTGATGCGGGACGGCCACGAGATCCCGCAGCTGGGCTTCGGCACGTACCCCATGGACGACGCCGAGGCGGAGGCCCTGATCCCGGAGGCCCTGTGGCGCGGCTACAGGCTCATCGACACCGCGGTGAACTACGGCAACGAGCGCGGCGTGGGCCAGGGCATCCGCCACAGCGGCATTCCCCGGGACGATCTGTTCCTGACCTCCAAGATTCCCGGACGCGACCACGGCCGGGCGAGCGTGCGCCGCTCGCTCGAGGAGACCCTCACACGTCTGGGCACCGACCACCTGGACCTGTACCTGATCCACTGGCCCAATCCGGGCGTGGACCAGTACGTGCAGACCTGGCAGGAGATGCTGGCCGCGCGGGACGAGGGCCTCGTGCGCTCCGTGGGTGTGTCCAACTTCCTGCCGGAGCACCTGCTGCGGCTCGAGCGGGAGACCGGGGAGATGCCCGTGGTGAACCAGGTGGAGCTGCACCCGCAGTACCAGCAGGAGGCTCTGCGCCGGTTCCACGAGGAGCACCGCATCCTCACGCAGGCGTGGTCCCCGCTGGGCCGCAAGACCGACCTGCTGCAGGACGAGTGGCTCGCGGAGATCGGGCGTCGGCAGGGACGCACTCCCGCCCAGGTGGTGCTGCGCTGGCACGTGCAGTCCGGCATCGTGCCGATCCCCAAGTCCTCCAACCCGGAGCGGATGGCCGAGAACATCGACGTGTTCGGCTGGGAGCTCACGGACGAGCAGATGGAGCGGTTGCGCATGATGCACACCGGGATCAGCGGGTCCGGATTCGATCCGGCGGTGCACGAGGAGATGTGAGTCCACCGGCCGCGGGGTCATCTCCCCGCGGCCGGTGCTCGACAGAGACGGCACCGGCGGTCAGGCGTGTTGCACGACCCCTGCCGCGCCCGGGCCGACGACGCCCCGGGCCACGGCACGTGGGCGCAGCATGGGAGCCGTGCGGCGCGGCGCAGCGCGGGCACGTGCGCCGGGAGCGGTCGGGCCGCCGATCCCTGCGGCGTCGGAGCCGTCAGTCCGCGGTGCGCTCCCCCGTCTGCCGCTGTTCGCGCAGGATGTCGCGCGTGCGTCTGACGTCGTCGCGCATCTGCAGCACGAGGGCGTCCACTCCCCGGTAGGCCACCATGCCGCGCAGCCGTTCCACGAACTCGACCACCACGGTCTGCCCGTAGAGGTCAAAGTCCTCCACGGCCTCCTCGGGGCGGTCGATCACGTGGGCCTCGACCTGACGGGTGACGCCCTCGAACGTGGGGTTGGACCCCACGGAGATCGCGGTGGGCCACCGGGCGCCCTCCTGGTCCACGAGCCACCCGGCGTAGACACCGTCCGCGGGGATGAAGCCCGTGGCCTCCGGGGCCAGGTTGGCGGTGGGAAAGCCGAGCTGCCGGCCACGGGCCGCACCGTGGACCACCTCGCCACGCATGCGGTGGGGCCGACCGAGCAGCTGGGCGGCACCCGTGATGTCACCCGCCTCCAGGCACGAGCGAACCCAGGTGGACGAGCAGCGCCGATCCTCTCGGCGTGGCGCGGAACCGTCCGTGTCATCGGCGTCCGCTGCCACGGGGGTTCCGGGAACGTCCTCCACGACCACCACGTCGAAGCCGTGCTGGTGTCCCAGCTCGCGGATGGCGGTGAGGTCCCCCGAGTTGTCCCGGCCCAGCCGGACGTCGGAGCCGATGACCAGGGAGACCATGCGCAACGGGTTCACGAGGTAGTCCACGAGGAACTCCTCGGGGCCGAGCTCGGAGAACTCCAGGCTGTACGGCAGGACGAGCACGGCGTCCACACCGGTCTGCTCGAGCGCGTCGAGCTTGTCCTCGAGGCCCATGATGAGGCCGGGGTGGGACTCCGGACGGTGCACCAGCGCGGGGTGCGGGTCAAACGTGACCACCACCGAGTGCGCCTCACGCCGCCGGGCGGTGTCCAGGAGCCGGGTGAAGACCTCCTGGTGGCCCCGGTGGACACCGTCGAAGTTGCCGATGCTCACCACGGAGGGACCGAATCCAGGCGTGACCTCGTCCAGGCTTCTCCAGCGAATCACAGCTCTCCTCGATGTCTTCTCGGCTGGTGGCGCATCTCGTAGAGCCTACCGCTCCGCGCGGGACGGCCGCGTCACCCAGAGCCACGCGAGCCCCACCACGGGGAGCACGAGGGGGATGTAGCCGTACCCCGCGCCGAAGTCGGACCACACGCTGGCCTTGGGGAACAGCTCGGGGTGCAGGACGCTCAGCAGTCCCACGCCGAGCACGCCCACGAGCTCCACGAGCACCGCGGCGGTGGCCACGCGGTGCCAGCGCGCGCCGGAACGGGACAGGGCGATCGTGGCCACCACGTACACGGCGGCGGAGAACGTGGACAGCAGGATCGCCAGGGGCGCCAGGCTGAACTCGGTGGCCAGCTGGTACAGCGAGCGGACACCCGCGGAGAGGGAGAAGACCCAGTAGACCACGATCAGCACGCGGCCGAAGCCGGTGCTCTTGCGGTCGTGCCGCCGGGCACCCGAGCGGCGGCCGAAGCGCTGCTGCAGGGTGCTGTGCGAGGTCTCGCGGTCCATCGTCTGTCCTTCCGTGAAGTGCTGGGGTGCGGGCGCGCCAGGGGTCACTGGTAGTACCAGATGTAGTTCATGCGGTAGACCATCACGATCACCACGGGGCCCGCGGCCGCGAGGATCAGCGTGGACCACCGGGACCGCTCCACGAGGGACCACACGAACGTGCCCGCCGGAATCAGCAGCGCGGTGAGGAGGTACCCCCAGTACTCCAGCACGCTGCCGGAGGCCGAGGGGCCGAGGACCGGCAGCAGCAGCGAGCCCACGCAGTACACCAGCAGGAACGCCTCGAGGACCAGCACCGAGCCCTGGGAGAAGTCGTCCGGTGCCCGACCTCGCAGTGCCTGCACGAGGCAGACCACGCAGGAGAGCACACCGAGGACCACCGCGGCCCAGAACCACCCGTCGTATCCCCACAGCATCAGTCGTCCGCCCGCTCTCCGTGTGTCGTGTCCGTGTCTTCCGTGGTGGCTCCGCTCCCCCGGTCCTCACCCGGGGTCCCGGGGGCCTGGTCGGCAACGGCGTGCGGCTGCACGGAGTGTTCCGCCGCCCCGGGTGTCTCCCGTGGTGCCGGCTCGGAGAACGTGGTCCCCGCAGTGATCCCCAGCACCGAGGTCGTGTAGCGCTGCTCCGCACTCCCCCGGTTCTCGGCCAGGGCCACGAGCGTCCCGTCCGGCGCGAAGCACGCGACGGGAGTCTCCGCGGCTCCCCGGGCGGCGTCGTGGCGGGGAGTCCTGGAGGCCGGGATGCGACGGCCGTGGGAGAGGTCCGTGGCCTCCGTGGCCGTGAGCTCGCGCACCGGGAAGAGCTTCCGCGCGGCGTCGGCAATGGCCAGCGTGGTCACCGTGGCACCGGAGCGCACCTGTTCCGTGAGCTCCTCCAGCGTGTGGGCGGAGTCCAGCGTGAAGGATCCCACGCGGGTGCGCCGCAGCGCCGTGAGGTGTCCGCCCACGCCGAGGTCCTCCCCCAGGTCCCGGGCGAGCGCGCGGACGTACGTTCCGGAGGAGCACGTCACGGTCGCGTCCACGTCGATGGCCCTGGGCGCCCCGGGGCCGTCGCCCGCTGCGGACTCCGCGCGGCGGATCGAGTGCACCTCGAACCGGGACACCGTGACCGGGCGGGCCGGCAGCTGCACGTCCTCTCCGCTGCGCACCCTCGCGTAGGAGCGCTGACCGTCCACCTTGATCGCGCTCACCGCGGAGGGGACCTGCTGGATCTCGCCCGTGAGCCGCGCCACGGCGGCCATGACCTGCTCGTCCGTGATCCCGGCCAGCAGCTCGGGGTCCGCCGTGCGCGTGACGTCGCCCTCGGCGTCGTCGGTCACGGTGGCAGCCCCCAGACGGATGCCGGCGCGGTAGGTCTTGTCCGTGCCGGTGACCCAGGTGAGCAGCTTGGTGGCCTTCTCCACACCGATCACCAGCACGCCCGACGCCGCCGGGTCCAGTGTCCCGGCGTGACCCACCTTCCGGGTCCCCGCCAGTCGGCGCATGCGCGCGACGACGTCGTGCGAGGTCCAGCCCAGCGGCTTGTCCACGACCACGAGCCCCGGGACCCTCGGAAGGGACGGGGCCGGGGTGGGGACGTCCTCTCGCGCGCCCACCGCGCTCAGACCTGCGGAGTGCTGCGGGGGCCCTCGGCGTCGTCCTCGTCGGACGGTGTGCGGTAGGCGTCCTCCCCCGCCGCGTACTGGGCGCCCTCTGCCTGGGCCGCCACCTGGGCGTCCTTCTCACGGGCCGAGCGCAGCAGGGTCTCCAACCGGGCGGCGTCCGCGGGGATCTCGTCCGCCACGAACGTGAGCGTGGGGGTCAGCCGCGCGGTGATGTTCTTGCCCACCTCGGAGCGCAGGATGCCCTTGGCGGACTCCAGCGCGCGGGCCGTCTCCTCACGCTGCTCCTCGTCCCCGTAGACCGTGTAGTAGAGCGTGGCGTGCTGGAGGTCGTTGGTCACCCGGGCGTCGGTCACGGTCACGAAACCCAGCCGGGGGTCCTTGATCCTGCGTTCGAGAGCCTGGGCCACGATCACCTTGATGCGATCGGCCAGTCGTGCGGCGCGTGCGGCGTCGGCCATGGTGGAACTCCTCGTGTGCGGGCGGCGCGGCGCGCCGCCGAAGTCGGGGGGCGGAACCGCCGGAGCGGGTCCGCCCGGAGCGGCGCGTCGGGAACGCACCGCGGTGCGGGCGGATGCCCGGGGCCTCTGCGAGGAGTCCCCGGGCATCCGGTCACGCTGTCGTGCGCACCGGCCGCGGCGCCCCGCGAGGAGCGCCCCGGCCGGTGGAGCCTGTCAGTCGCGCGGCTTCTCGCGCATCTCCCAGGTCTCGATGATGTCACCTTCGTGGATGTCGTTGAAGGAGCCGAGCCCGATACCGCACTCGTAGCCCTCGCGGACCTCGGTGGCGTCGTCCTTGAAGCGGCGCAGCGAGTCGATGGTGAGGTTGTCCTGCACCACGTTGCCGTCGCGCACCAGGCGGGCCTTGCCGTTGCGGCGGACGATGCCCTTGGTGATGTAGGCACCGGCGATGTTGCCCCACTTGGAGGAGCGGAACACCTCGCGGATCTCGGCGGTGCCGAGCTCCACCTCCTCGTACTCCGGCTTGAGCATGCCCTTGAGCGCGCTCTCGACCTCGTCGATGGCGTTGTAGATGACCGAGTAGAACTTCATCTCCACACCCTCGCGGTCCGCGAGCTCCGTGACGCGCTCCGCCGGGCGGACGTTGAAGCCGATGATCACGGCGTTGTCCACCGTGGCCAGGTTCACGTCGTTCTGCGTGATGGCGCCCACGCCGCGGTGGATGACGCGCAGCTGGACCTCCTCGCCCACGTCGATCTTGAGCAGCGAGTCCTCGAGCGCCTCCACGGCACCGGACACGTCGCCCTTGATGATGAGGTTGAGGGTGTCGATCTTGCCCTCGGCCACGGCCTCGTCGAAGGACTCCAGCGTGATGCGCTTGCGACGCTTGGCCAGCTGGGCGTTGCGGTCCGCAGCCTCACGCTTCTCGGCGATCTGGCGGGCGGTGCGCTCCTCCTGGGTGGCCAGGAAGGTGTCACCGGCGCGCGGCACGGTGGACAGACCCAGCACCTGCACCGGACGGGACGGCGTGGCCGCCTCCACGGTGCGGCCCATCTCGTCGAACATCGCGCGGACACGGCCGTACGCCGCGCCGGCGACGATCGAGTCGCCGACCTTCAGCGTGCCGGACTGGACCAGCACGGTGCACACGGCACCGCGTCCCTTGTCCAGGTTGGCCTCGATGGCCACACCGCGGGCGTTCTTGTCCGGGTTGGCCTGCAGCTCCAGTGCACCGTCCGCGGTCAGCACGATCGCGTCCAGCAGGTCGTCGATGTTGAGGTTCTCGCGGGCGGAGACGTCCACGAACATGGTGTCGCCGCCGTACTCCTCCGGCACGAGACCGTACTCGGTGAGCTGGCCGCGGATCTTCTCCGGGTTCGCGTCCGGCTTGTCCACCTTGTTCACGGCCACCACGATCGGCACGTTGGCCGCCTGCGCGTGGTTCAGCGCCTCCACGGTCTGCGGCATGACGCCGTCGTCCGCGGCGACCACCAGCACGGCGATGTCCGTGACCTGCGCACCACGGGCACGCATGGCGGTGAACGCCTCGTGACCCGGGGTGTCGATGAACGTGATCAGGCGCTCCTGGTCGTCCACCTCGGTGGAGATCTGGTACGCACCGATGTGCTGGGTGATGCCACCGGCCTCGCCCTCGATCACCTTGGTGTTCCGGATCGCGTCCAGCAGACGGGTCTTGCCGTGGTCCACGTGGCCCATGACGGTGACCACCGGGGGACGCGGGGCGAGGACGTCCTCGCCCTCGGCCTCCAGCTCGGCCTCGAGGTCGATGTCGAAGGACTCGAGCAGCTCGCGCTCCTCGTCCTCCGGGGAGACCACCTGGATCTGGTAGCCGAGCTCGGCACCGAGGAGCTGGAAGGTCTCCTCGTCCAGGGACTGGGTCTGCGTGGCCATCTCACCCAGGTGGATGAGGACGGTCACGAGCGACGCCGGGTTGGCGTTGATCTTCTCCGCGAAGTCCATGAGCGAGGCACCGCGGCGCAGGCGCACAACCGTGCTGCCGTCGCCGTGGGGCACCGACACACCGCCGACGGCGGGTGCGCTCATCTGCTCGAGCTCCTGGCGCTTCGCCCGCTTCGACTTGCGGTGCTTGCCACGGGCACCGCCGCGGCCGAAGGCACCCTGGGTGCCGCCACGACCGCCGCGACCGCGGAATCCGCCGCCGCCACCGGGTCCGCCACCGGGACCGCCGCCACCGCGGCGCGGGCCGCTGCCCGGAGCCGGACGGCTGCCGATCGGCGCCACGCTCGTGGTCTGGCCGGGCATCATGTTCGGCGAGGGGCGAGGACCACCGGGACGGGGGCCGCCCTGGCCCTGACGGGGAGCGCCCGTGCGAGGCGCACCGGGACGCGGACCGCCCTGGCCCGACTGCGCGGGACGGGGGCCTCCGGGGCGCGGACCGCCCGGACGGGGCCCGCCCTGACCGGAGTTGGCCGAGCGCATGCCCTGCTGGGCTGCGAACGGGTTGTTGCCGGGGCGCGGTGCACCGGGCTTGGCGGAGCGCTGCTGGCCACCCGGACGAGGACCGCCGCGCTGCGCGCCGCCCTCGGAACGGCCCATCCCCTGCTGCGAGGCGAACGGGTTGTTCCCGGGGCGGGGAGCGGACTGCCCCGGCTTGGCGCCGGGCGCGGGGCTCTTGCGCGGGCCGGGAGTGGCGCCCGCGGGCTTGGGAGCGCTGCTCGCCGGGGCCTCGGGGGTTGCGGACTCCGACGACGGCGCGGCCGGCTCGGTTCGCTGCGGCGCCTCGGCCTTCGGGGCAGCCGTCTTCGGGGTCTCGCGCGCCGCGGGCTTCTCGGCCGGTGCGGCGTCGCTGGACGCGCCGGGCTTGGCGGGTGCCTTGGCGCCGGGCTTCGGGCCCGGGGCCGCGGGCTTCTTGGCACCCTGGGAGGGGGCCTTGGCCGCGGGCTTGGACGCCGCGGCGCTGTCGCCGCCGGCGGGGAACGCGGTGCGCAGCTTCTTGGCTACGGGCGGCTCGACCGTGGACGATGCGCCACGGACGAACTCACCGAGTTCCTGAAGTTTGGAAATTGCTTCCTTGGACGTGATTCCGAGCTCTTTCGCGAGCTCGTGGACACGGGGCTTGGCCACTGTTCTCCTGTCTCGGTCCGCACCGAAACAGGTACGAACCGTTTATCTTCCGTTGAAGCCGCCGCCGGACACGAGCGCGGTGCGCGGGTGTCCTGCACGGCTGCGGGGTGAGTACGTGGAGGTACTCATCGGCCGGCACTCATCGGTTTTCCATGGTCTTCTGACTCGCTTTCCTGGTGTTCGTCCTCCTGCACGGGCAGGAGCACGCGGAGCTGTTCCATGAGGTCCTGCGCGCTGACCGCGGTGCGGAACGAGCGGTTGAAGGCCCGTTTCCGGATCGCGAGGTCGACGCAGCGGGGGGTGGCGTGCACCCAGGCCCCACGGCCTCCCAACTGGCGGCGGAGATCCGCAACGACCCGGGGGCCGGCTGCGGTGCTCTCCGTCGTCACGCGGACGAGTTGATCGGGGGACGTCACGGTGCGACACCCCACGCAGGTGCGAAGGCTCGTGGTGCTCATCCCTGCCCCTCGTGTGCCATCCCCGTGGACCGCCCGGCGCCTGAGCGCGCACGGTCCCGACAGATGGTCCACCTGATCAGATCACAGTCTAGCGCGCCGGGCGCCGTTCCCCCGAATCCCGCGGGTCTCAGCGATCCGTTGCGCGGGACTCCGGGACGATGTCGATCTTCCAGCCCGTGAGCCGGGCCGCGAGGCGCGCGTTCTGTCCCTCCTTGCCGATGGCCAGCGAGAGCTGCGCGTCCGGGACGACCGCACGCGCGGAGCGGGCTGCCTCGTCCAGCACGACGACGCGCGACACCCGGGCCGGGGACAGGGCATTGAGGATGAACTCGGCCGGGTCCTCGGAGAAGTCGATGATGTCGATCTTCTCGTCCCCGAGCTCGTTCATGACCGCGCGCACACGCGAGCCCATGTCCCCGATGCACGCGCCCTTGGCGTTCGCACCGGGGCGCGTGGCCTCCACGGCCATCTTGGTGCGGTGCCCGGCCTCGCGGGCCAGGGTGACGATCTCCACGGAGCCGTCCGCGATCTCCGGGACCTCCATCTCGAACAACCGGCGCACCAGGTCCGGGTGGGAGCGGGACAGCGTGATGGACGGGCCCTTGAAGCCGCGCTTGGCCTCCACCACGAACGCGCGGATGCGGTCGCCGTGGCGGTAGGTCTCTCCCGGGACCTGCTCGTGCGGGGGCAGCAGCCCCTCGACCGTGCCCAGGTTCACCTGGACCATCTTGGGGTTGTTGCCCTGCTGGATCTGGCCGGACACCAGCTCACCCTCACGGCCCTTGAAGTGGCCCAGGACGTTGTCGTCCTCGACGTCCCGCAGCTTCTGCAGGATCACCTGACGCGCGGTGGCGGCGGCGATCCGTCCGAAGCCGGAGGGGGTGTCGTCGAACTCGCCGATCCGGCGGTCCTCCTCGTCCAGCTCGGGCGCCCAGATGGTCACGTGGCCCGAGCGGCGCTCGACCTCGGCACGGGCGCCGTCGATCGCTCCGGGCGAGCGCATGTAGGCCAGCAGCAGCGCCTGCTCGATGGTGGGGATCAACACGTCCACGGGGATGTCCCGCTCGCGCTCCAGCAGTCGCAGGGTGCTCATGTCGATGTCCATGTGTCCGGCCTTCCTTCGCGCCACGCGGCTGTCCGGCCCGAGCGGGGCCGGGAACCAAACAGCGCGCCGCACGGGTGCGTGCGGTGCGCTGCTGCATGGGTCTCACGTCGTGATCTGTTGCAGGCCATGCTACATCGCCGGGCCCGGCCTCAGATCTCCACCTCGGACTTCGCCCCGCGGATGCTCGCGTAGTCCACGCGCTCGGGGTCCAGCAGCTTCACGGGCATGCCCTTCTTGGGCTGGTGGGAGCGCTGGACCACCGCGTGGTCGTCGTGCGCCTCGAGCAGCCGCGCCGTGAAGCGCTCGCCCTCGAGCGGCCGGATCCGCACCAGGTGGCCCACCGTGCGCCGCCAGTGCCGCGGCGTCTCCAGCGAGCGTGTGGCGCCCGGTGATGACACCTCGAGCTCGTAGGGCGGACCGGGCACGGGGTCCGTGCGGTCCAGGGCGTCAGAGATCTCCTGCGCCACGGCGGCCACCCGGTCCAGGCTCAGCGCGTCCGTGCCGTCCGGGAGGTCCACGAGGACCTGCAGGGTCCGGGTTCCGCCCTGTCCCTTCAGCTCACACTCCTCCAGGAACAGCCCGGCGGCCTCCACCACGGGCTCCACGGCGGCGCGGATGGGTGCATCGTGCTCGGAAGTCATCGGTCCTCTTTTCGTGCGCGCCCGGTGCTCCGGGCGCCTGTGCGGGTCGGGTGTCCTCCCTATCATGGAGCAGACCCGTCCCCCCGGAGGAATTTCGTGAGCTCCCACCCGTCCCCGGCCCCCGCGCGGCCCTGGCGCATCACGGCCGCCGTCCTCGCCGTGCTCCTCATCCTGGTGCTCGCGGGAGGCGCCTGGGCGTACTGGCGCCCCCTGTCCGAGCACGACACCGCCCGGCTCACCGCGCGCGCCACGGTCGAGTCCGTGCGGAGCGAGCTGACCCCGGATCCTGCCGTGCTTCCCGACGACGCCCTGGCTCAGCAGCTGGATGCCCTCGGTCCCGCGGCCACACCCGCGCAGCAACGACGCCTCGACGAACAGGGCGGGCAGTGGAACCCTCCGGCTGATCTGGCGGACGCCGCGGACCGGATGGCCCGCCTGTCCGTCGCAGCACCGGACGAGGAACTGGCCGGGAACACGGCCTCCGTGGCCGCGTCCTGGTGGGCCGCGCAGCAGAGCATGGGCGCGGAAACTCCCGCGCAGGCGCCCGACTCTCCGCTCGACACCGCCGGGGGCCCCTCCGGCGAGGGGGCGGGCCCGGCGACGGGCGGCCCGGGTGACTCCGGCCGGGGAACGAGCCCTGCCGCCGTGCCAACGAGTTCCTCCGGCGGGACGGGTTTTGACTCCGCACGTCCCGGGGCCATGCCGGGCACCGCGGATGCCGGCTCCCCCACCGGAACAGAGGCCCCGTGCCAGGAGGACCTGCTCGCCGCTGCGACCGCCCTGGACCGCTCCGCGTTCACCGCCGAGGCCGCCACCGCCGTGATGGCTGACGGTCCCGCCCGGGACACCGTGACCACCGTGGCGAACGACGTTCGCGCCACGCTGTCCCAGCCCCGGGTCGAGCCCCTGCTGGCGTGCGAGCCGTCACCCGTGGCGGCCCGGCACGACCTCCCCCGTGACCTGGCGGTGGAACCGGCGCGGAGCGTGGGACTGACGCAGCAGGAGACGGCACGCGCGCTGCTGGCCGCGGCGGCGTCGTCGCCCTCCGAGGACCGCGTGTGGCTGCTCACGGCCCTGCGGGACACCGTCCGCACGGCACAGGCCCTTGCTCCGCAGGAACCGGTGCCCGTGCTTCCCGCCGCGCCCTGAGTACGCACGGCCCTGAGCCCGCGCGGGGCCACGGACCTCACGAGCCGGAGACCACGTCCCACCCCAGTTTGACGATCAGCGCGGTGACCACCACGAAGAACACGACCCTGATGAAGGAGCTGCCCCGCGCCACGGCCGTGCGCGCGCCGAGGTAGCCGCCGGTCATGTTGCTCAGCCCAAGCACCAGACCCAGCCCCCACAGGACGGAGCCGTGGGCCGCGAACACGGCCAGCGCCCCGAGGTTCGTGGCCAGGTTCACGATCTTGGCCTTCGCGCTGGCCTCCAGGAAGCTGTACCCCAGCACGGACACGAGCGCGATGATAAGGAAGGATCCGGTGCCGGGGCCCATGACACCGTCGTAGAAGCCGATCAGCGCACCCAGCGCCACGGCCCGGGCGTAGTGGTGCGCGCCCGTGTGGCGCAGCTCGGTGAGCTGGCCCATGGACGGACGCGCCACCGTGAACACGAGCACCGCGATCAGTGCCAGCACGATGATCGGCGTGAACACGGACTCGGGCAGGGCCGCGGCCACCGCCGCGCCCCCGCCCGCCGCGAGCGCGGCCACCGCCGCCATCGGCAGCGCCGTGCGCAGGTCCGGGCGCACCCTGCGGTAGAAGGTCACCGCTGAGGTGGCCGTTCCGAACACGGAGCCCATCTTGTTGGTGGCCAGCGCCTGGACCGGGCTCAGTCCCGGGATCATGAGCGTGACCGGCAGCTGCAGCAGACCGCCGCCACCCACCACGGCGTCGATGAAGCCCGCGGCCAGACCGGTGACCATGAGCAGGGCGATCAGCCCGGGAGTTGCCGACTCCAGCCCGGAGCCGCTGAGGAACGAGGCATCCACCGTCCGTGCGTCGCGCGTCCGCTACAGGGACTCGGCTGCGGGGCCGTTCTGACCCTGCAGCTCGGCGGTGATCTCCGCGACCACCTGGTCCCGCCGGATGTCCCGGCTGGTGCCGCTGCGGCGGTCCTTGAGCTCGAGCAGGCCGTCGGCCAGCCCCCGCCCCACCACGAGCACCGTGGGCACACCGAGCAGCTCGGCGTCCCGGAACTTCACGCCCGGGGAGACCTTGGGACGGTCGTCGAAGAGCACGCTGATGCCCGCGGCCTCGAGGTGCGCCACGATCTCCTCGGCGGCCTCCAGCACCTCCGGACCCTTGCCCGTGGCCACCACGTGGAGGTCCGCGGGGCTGAGATCGCGCGGCCACAGCAGGCCGTTGTCGTCGTGGTAGAACTCCGCCACGGCCGCGAGCGCCCGGGTGACCCCGATGCCGTAGGAGCCCATGGTCACGGTGACCAGCTTGCCGTTGCTGTCCAGCACCTTGAGGCCGAGTGCCTCCGCGTACTTGCGGCCGAGCTGGAACACGTGGCCCATCTCCATGCCACGGGCGATCTCCAGCGGCCCGGAGCCGTCCGGTGCGGGATCGCCGTCGCGGACCGTGCAGGCCTCCAGAGTTCCGTCCCACGTGAAGTCGCGCTCCGCCACGAGGTCGTACACGTGGGACTCCGCGACGTTCGCGCCCGTGATCCAACGCGTGCCGGGCACCACCCGGGGATCCACGAAGTAGGGGATGCGGGTCAGGGACTCGGCGCCGAGCAGCGGCTCGTCCCGGGTCAGTCCCGGACCGATGTAGCCCTTGACCAGTTCGGGGACGGCCCGCAGCTCGTCCTCCGTGGCGGCCGCGACCTCCAGCTCACCACCCTCGCCGAGGGCCTCGCCGATGCCGGCCTCCACCCGCTTGAGGTCGATGTCCCGGTCCCCGGGAATGCCCACGGCCACGAGCTGTCTGCGTCCCTCCGGCAGGGAGACGGAGAGCACCACGTTCTTGAGGGTGTCCGCCGCGGTCCAGGGCTCGCCCTCGCGGGGGTGCAGCTCGTTGGACCGGGCCACGAGGGTCTCGATCGTGGGGCTGTCCGGAGTGCGGTGCACCTGTGCGGGCGGTGCGTCCGCGTAGTCCACGGACTCCGGGACCACGGTGGTCACGGCCTCCACGTTCGCGGCGTACCCGCCGGCGGAGCGGACGAAGGTGTCCTCGCCGACCGCCGAGGGGTGCATGAACTCCTCGGAGCGCGATCCACCCATGGCACCGGAGGTGGCGGAGACCGCCACCACGGGCAGCCCGAGCCGCTCGAAGATCCGCACGTAGGCCGCCCGGTGCTTGGCGTAGGACTCGTCCAGCCCGGCGTCGTCCACGTCGAAGGAGTAGGAGTCCTTCATGATGAACTCGCGCCCGCGCAGCAGACCGGCGCGGGGACGGGCCTCGTCACGGTACTTGGTCTGGATCTGGTAGAGCATCGCGGGCAGGTCCTTGTAGGACGAGTACATGTCCTTGACCAGCAGCGTGAACATCTCCTCGTGCGTGGGCGCCAGGAGGTAGTCCGCGCCCTTGCGGTCCTGCAGCCGGAAGAGGTTCTCGCCGTACTCGGTCCAGCGGTTGGTGGCCTCGTACGGCTCACGCGGCAGCAGCGCCGGGAAGTGGACCTCCTGGGCGCCGATCGCGTCCATCTCCTCGCGGACGATCTTCTCGACCCTGCGCAGCACGGCCAGGCCCAGGGGCAGCCACGTGTAGATGCCGGGGGCGGCGCGGCGGATGTAGCCGGCGCGCACGAGCAGCTTGTGGCTGTCGACGTCGGCGTCCACCGGATCTTCACGCAGGGTGCGCAGGAACAGGGAACTGAGGCGAAGCGGCACGAATAGGTCCTAACCGCCCGTGACCGGGCCGATCGAAGCTGCTGATGTCTGCGGCGAGTCTATCGCTGTGGCGCGTCCCGGGGGTCAGCCCCACCGTGCTCACAGGAGCACGGTGGCGAAATCCCCGTGACGGTGGAACCCCACACGGCGGTAGGTGGCCAGCGCGGGGGCGTTGTAGTCGTTGACGTAGAGGCTCACGGTTGGGGCCTGCCGCCGGGCCATGGCCACGGTCGCGGCCATGCAGGGGACGGCGAGGCCCTTGCCCCGGTGCTCGGGGGCCACCCACACCCCCTGGATCTGGCACACCCCGCCGTGCAGAGAGCCGATGTCGGCCTTGAACACCACGTCCCCGCGGTGGTCGGCGAGCACCGCGGTGCGACCGTCGCGCAGCAGGGACCGGATCCGCTCCCGGTAGCCGTGGGCGCCACTGCCCAGGGGCGAGTAGCCGACCTCCTCGGTGAACATGGCGGCCGCCGCGGGGAGCACCCGCTCGAGGTCCGCCTCGCTCCCCCAGTGCACGGAACTCGCGGGGCCGGCGAGCAGGCGGGGGTCGGGGTCTCGGTCCATGACCAGCAGGGGCTGCACTGGACGCACGTCGAACGGCGCGGGCCACGAGTCCCGCAGCCGCTCCCACAGTCCGAGCACCGGCTCTGCCGGGCCGAAGAACGAGGCGAAGCGGGGCCCGCCCCGGGCCAGGGCGTCCGCCACGAGGTCCGTTCCCCGCTCGTCCAGCACCACGGGGACCACGTTGGTCCCGGCCCAGCACGCACCCACGAGTTCCCCCGAGGGTGCGGCCACCCCGTACACCGGCGGGCGGCGGGCCCCGGAGGCACGAACCCGCTGCACGTGCGACGCCACGAACACGGAGGCCACCGGGTCCTGCGCGAGAAGCCGGTCCAGTGCCGCGGGGTCCACGGCGGCGGGTGCGAGCGCCCGCGCGCCCCGACGCCGGATCACCCGGCGGTCACGACCGGGGAGCCCTCCACGGGCTGGCCGTTCTCGTCCAGCTCCATGCTCTCGGCCATCTCGTTGGCCTGGGCCAGCAGGGTCTCCACGATCTGGTCCTCGGGAACGGTCTTGACGACCTCGCCCTTGACGAAGATCTGGCCCTTGCCGTTGCCCGAGGCCACCCCGAGGTCCGCCTCGCGGGCCTCGCCCGGCCCGTTCACCACGCAGCCCATCACGGCCACGCGCAACGGCACGGTGAGGTGCGCGAGCCCCTCGTTGACCTCCTCCGCGAGCTTGTACACGTCCACCTGCGCACGCCCGCAGGACGGGCACGAGACGATCTCCAGCTTGCGCGGGCGCAGTCCGAGGGACTGCAGGATCTGGTTGCCCACCTTGACCTCCTCCACGGGAGGGGCGGACAGGGACACGCGGATGGTGTCCCCGATGCCCTGGGACAGCAGGATGCCGAACGCGGTGGCGGACTTCACGGTGCCCTGCAGCGCAGGCCCGGCCTCCGTGACACCGAGGTGCAGCGGCCAGTCCCCGCGCTCCGCGAGCAGCTGGTAGGCCCGCACCATGGTGACGGGGTCGTTGTGCTTCACGGAGATCTTGAAGTCGTGGAAGTCGTGCTGCTCGAAGAGGGATGCCTCCCACACGGCGGACTCCATGAGCGCCTCGGGGGTGGCCTTGCCGTACTTCTCCAGCAGCCGCTTGTCCAGGGAGCCCGCGTTCACGCCGATCCGGATGGACACCCCGGCGGCCTCCGCGGCGCGGGAGATGCCCTCGATCTGGTCGTCGAACTTGCGGATGTTGCCCGGGTTCACGCGGACACCGGCGCACCCGGCGTCAATCGCGGCGTAGACGTACTTGGGCTGGAAGTGGATGTCCGCGATCACCGGAATCGGGGACTTCTTCGCGATGATCGGCAGGGCGTCGGCGTCGTCCTGGGACGGGCACGCCACGCGCACGATGTCGCAGCCCGCGGCGTTGAGCTCCGCGATCTGCTGCAGCGTGGCGTTGATGTTGGTGGTGGGGGTGGTGGTCATCGACTGCACGCTGATGGGCGACTCCGAGCCCACTCCCACGGATCCCACCCGGATCTGACGGGTTGTGCGCCGCGGGGACAGAACGGGCTGGGGCGCTGCGGGCATGCCGAGATTGACCGACGTCACGTGTTTCCTCCAGGGGAATCGACCTGCGGGGCCCGAGTCGCGCGCCCCGCGAACGTTGCTCCCCCCATTGTGCCCCACTCCTCCGACGTGGCTGACGCCCGCCGGTCGTCGGCATAACGACGCCGCCCCCGGCCACGCGCGTGCGTGGCCGGGGGCGGCGTCGAGCCCGGGACGGAAAGTCACCGGCGCATGATCTTGCGTGCGAGCCAGTTGCCGAAGAACTGCACGAGCTGGACCAGGATGATGATCACGATCACCGCGGCCCACGTGACCTGGTCGTTGAAGCGCTGGTAGCCCAGGCGCAGGGCGAAGTCGCCCAGACCGCCGGCACCGATCGCCCCCGCCATCGCGGACATGTCCGTGATGCCGATGACCAGGAAGGTGTAGCCCAGCACCAGGGGGCCGAGCGCCTCGGGGAGCACCACCGTGGTGATGATCTTCCACCGCGAGACCCCCATGGACCGGGCGGCCTCCACGACCCCCGGGTCCACGGTCATGAGGTTCTGCTCCACGATCCGCGCCACGGCGAACGTGGCGCCGATGGTCATGGCGAAGATCGCGGCGTTGGGCCCCAGCCGGGTGCCCACCACCGCCTCCGTGACCTGCCCCAGTGCCGCGAGCAGGATGATGAACGGGATGGGTCGCACGAAGTTCACCAGCAGGTTCAGCACGGTGAACACCGCGCTGTTCGCCAGGATGTTGCCCCGGCGTGTCACGTAGAGCCCCACGCCCACCGCGAGGCCCAGGAGCCCCGCGAGGACCAGGGTCACCGAGACCATGTAGAGCGTCTGCCCGGTTGCCTGCAGCAACTGCGGGCCGAGAGTGGACCAGTCCATTACTCGGACACCTCCTGGACCGTGGTGACCGCGCGCAGGGCCTCGATGGCCCGTGACACGGCGTCGTCGGGCCCGTCGAGGGACAGCGTGAGCGTCCCGAACGTGTGTGACTGCAGGATGGAGATCCCGCCGAACGCGATCTCGAAGGCCACGCCGTCCCGCGCGGCGTCGGAGAGCACCGAGCCGATCCTGTTGCGGTCGGTGACGTCCACGAGCACGAGCCGGCCCGGGTGCTCCGCCCGGAGCTTGGCGAGCTCGTCCTCCTGCGGCACGGTGCGCATCACGGAGGACACGAACTTGCGGGTGGTCTCCGCCCTCGGGTGCGCGAAGAGCTCCGCGGTGGTCCCGGTCTCCACGACCCGCCCGGAGTCCATGACCGCCACACGGTCGGCGACGGCGCGCACCACGTCCATCTCGTGGGTGATCAGCACGATCGTGATCCCCAGCTCACGGTTGACGCGTCGCAGCAGGCTCAGGACCTCCTGCGTGGTCTCCGGGTCCAGTGCGGACGTGGACTCGTCCGCGAGCAGCAGCTCGGGGTTGGTGGCGAGCGCTCGCGCGATGCCCACCCGCTGCTTCTGGCCGCCCGAGAGCTGCTCGGGGTAGTTGCCAGCGCGCTCGGTGAGCCCCACGAACTCGAGCAGCTCTGCCACCCGCGCCCTGCGGTCCTCCGGCTTCCACCCGGCCCGTTTGAGCGGGAACTCGATGTTGCCGGCCACGGTGCGGGACGTGAACAGGTTGAACTGCTGGAAGATCATCCCGATGTCCCGGCGGATCGGGGCCAGCTGGGTCTCGCTGCGGCCGTCCACCTGGCGGCCGGCCACCTGCAGGCTGCCGGACGTGATGGGTTCCAGGCCGTTGATGAGGCGCACCAGCGTGGACTTGCCGGCACCCGAGTAGCCGATGACGGCGAAGATCTCCCCGCGCCGGATGTCCAGGTCCACGGAGTCCACGGCGGTGACCGTGCGCGTGCGGCGCTTGGAGCCGGTCACGAAGACCTTGCTGACGTCCCGGAAGCTGACCAGTGTCTGCGCCTCGGGCGCCGGGCTCACTTGCTCTGCCCCTTGAGGTCCTCGGAGTAGCGGGACAGCAGGTCCTTGAGCTCCTGCTGGTCCACCTCGGTGGGCACCGCGGTGCCCTTGGTCTCCTGCTTCTCGGCCTCCAGCACCTTGTCGTCGTAGTAGAAACCCGCAACCTTCTTGAGGGTCTCGTTCTCCGCATTGGCCTGCGTGGCGGCGAAGATGTTGTCGTACACCTTGGCGCTGTCCGCGGTGGGGTCGTCCTGGGCCAGTGCCTTGTTCGGGTCCAGCCCGGCGCGGTCCAGGAAGTCGTTGTTCACCACGGAGGCGGCCACGGAATCCATGGACAGCACGGTCTGCTCCGCGGAGACGGGGCGGACCTTCACCTTGGACTTCTCGGTGTCCACGTCCTGCTCGGTGGGGGCGATCGTGTCCTTGGTGAAGGTCACCAGGCCCTGCTGCTCCAGCAGGCTCAGCGCCCGGGAGAGGTTGATGGAGTCGTTGGGAACGGCGATCTCGTCCCCGTCCTTGAAGTCGGCCACGGACTTCACGGACTTGGAGTACAGCCCCAGCGGGAAGATGGACGTGGAGCCCACGGGGGTGATCGTGTCACCCGAGTTGTTGTTGTAGTCCGCCAGGTAGGCGATGTGCTGGAACCAGTTCATGTCGATGTCCCCGCTCTTCAGGGCGGGATTCGGCTGGCTGTAGTCGCTGAAGTCCACGAACTCCACGGTGACGTCGTTCTGCGCCGCCACCTCCTTGAACGCATCCTGGACGGGGGTGGCGCCCACGATGCCGATGGTGATCTTGCCGTCGGCCATGGGATCGGTGTTCTCGGGGCCGCCGCACGCGGTGAGGGTCAGGCCCAGGGTGGTGGCCAGTACAACGGGGATCAGGCGCTTGCTTCGCACGGTGATGCCTTTCCAGGGTCGGGATACGGATGCGCGGAGCAAACAGTCCCACCTGGATGAGGGCAATGATCAGACACGTGCCATTCGAGGAAAACCGCACTTGCCGTGATCTGTTCGAACCGCGGCCGGATGGTCATCTGGGGCACCCCGCTACGGGAGAGGGTTGCCGTCCGGCCAGCCAGAGCTTCGCGCCGGATCTCGTCATCCGCCCAGAACTGTAGCACGGTGCTCGCAGGTTCCCGTACCGCCGGACGACGCCGCCCGGTCCGCCCCCGTCCGCACGGCGTCATCGCGTGCCACGGCGCACCCCGGGGCCGCGCCTGGCTCCCTCCCCCCCCTCGAGCGCCCCCCCGGGCATGGCGACGCCCGCAGTGGGAGTTCGGACTGGCAGACCGGTTCAGCGACCTCCCGCGATCCGTTCGTCCGCGCGCGCCCTGGCCCACGTCTCCGCCTCGAGCACGTCCTCCAGGCGGGGTTCGCGCACGCCGTCGTGCTCGTCGACCACGCGCGAGACCAGCTCGACGATCTGCAGGAATCCGAGCTCCCCGCGGTGGAACGCGTGCACCGCCTGCTCGTTCGCGGCGTTGAACACCGCGGGCCACGTGCCGCCGAGCCCCCCGGCGTGCTTGATCAGCTCCACGGCGGGGAAGGCCTCGGCGTCCAGCGGCTCGAAGGTCCACTCGGCGGCGCGCGTCCAGTCGCACGCGGCGGCCGCACCCGTGACCCGGTGGGGCCACGCGATGCCCAGCGCGATCGGCAGCCGCATGTCCGGCGGCGAGGCCTGCGCGAGAGTGGAGCCGTCCGTGAACTGGACCATGGAGTGCACCACGGACTGGGGGTGGACCGTCACGTCGATCCGCTCGAGCGGGACGTCGAAGAGCAGGCTGGCCTCGAGCACCTCGAGGGCCTTGTTGACCAGGGTCGCGGAATTCGTGGTGACCATGGGGCCCATGTCCCAGGTGGGGTGCCGCAGGGCCTGCTCGGGGCTCACGTGGGCCAGCTGCTCCCGGGTCATGCCGCGAAACGGTCCCCCGGACGCCGTGAGCACCAGACGGTCCACCTCCCCGGCCGTCCCGGAGCGCAGCGCCTGGGCGATCGCGGAGTGCTCGGAGTCCACGGGGATCAGCGCATCCGTGAGACCCGTGGCCGCGGCGGCCGCCGTGACCAGCGGACCGCCCGCGATCAACGACTCCTTGTTGGCGAGCGCCACCCGGCGCCCGACCTCCAGGGCCGCCAGCGTGGGCTCCAGACCGATGCTTCCGGTGATGCCGTTGAGGACCACGTCCGCGCCCTCCCACGCGGCCACCTGTGCGGCGGCTCGGGGGCCGTGGAGGATCTCGGGCCGCGGCGCCGGGGAGCGTGCCGCCCGGGCGGCGTCGTCGATCAGCTCACCCAGCCGGGCGGCGTCCTGCGCGGACCCGCTGGTGGCGACGGCCGCCACGCTGAAGTCCACCGCCTGCTGCGCGAGGAGCTCGAGGTGGCCCGCACCCGCGGCGAGGGCGAGGACCTCGAAGGGCGGGTGGGTGGCTCCGCTCTCCGGACGGGCCAGGCGGGCGGCGGCTCCGACCACCTCGAGCGCCTGCGTGCCGATGGACCCCGTGGAGCCGAGAACCACCAGACGGCGGGGAGCCTCACGGGTGGCGCGGTCGAGGTCGGGAGTCATGGCTGCGGAGGTCATGGCACCAGTATGACGCGCCCGTCCGACCAGGCCTTCCCCGCCCAGGGTTCTGGCACGCCCGAGATCCGCCCTAGCCACCGGGGGTTGTCGTCACGGCCCTGGACAGACGGCAAGGGCGCCACCCGAGGGTGACGCCCTTGCCCAATGGTCCTCTCGGACCCGTGCGTGTCAGCGGCGACGGCCGACGACGAAGCCGTAGATCAGCAGCACGATGATCGCGCCCACGATGGACGTGATGATGGTGCCGAAGCTGATGCCGTCGATGCCGTTGCTCAGACCCGGGATGAACGACCCGAGCCAGCCGCCCAGCAGGGCGCCCACGATGCCGAGGATCATGGTGACGATGATCCCGCCACCCTGCTTGCCCGGCAGGATCAGCTTGGCGAGAGCGCCAGCGATGATGCCGAGGATGATCCAGCTGAAAATGCCCATTTCTCCACCTCAAGTTTTCGTTGCAAACGCGTGCGGTTGCCCGCAGTCGCTCTGGTCAGCGAACCGTCGCTCAGTGTACTACCAGTTTGGGGGTCTATGGGCTCCGGTGCACCGCGGCGGCCCCTGAAAACCGGGGCCGTCGCGGTGGAGTCAGTGCGAGACGGCCTTCTCGGCGCCCACACCTGTGAGGGAACGCACTTCCATCTCGGACTGCTTGAGGGGATCCTCACGGCGCCGCTCGGTCACCGATCCCAGGAAGCCCAGCAGGAACGAGGCTGGGATGGAGATGATGCCCGGGTTGGACAGCGGGTAGATGGCGAAGTCCGCACCGGGGATCATGGAGGTCTCCGAGCCGGACATCACCGGCGAGAAGACGATCAGCACCACGGAGAGGATCAGCCCGCCGTACATGGACCACACGGCCCCGCGGGTGGTGAAGCGCTTCCAGTACAGGGAGTACAGGATGGTCGGGAGGTTGGCGGAGGCCGCAACCGCGAAGGCCAGAGCCACGAGGAATGCCACGTTCTGCCCCTGGGCGCCGATGCCGCCGGCGATGGAGATCAGGCCGATGACCACCACGGTGGTCTTGGCCACGCGCAGCTCCTGGCGCGGGTCCGAGTTCCCCTTCTTGATCACGGAGGTGTAGATGTCGTGCGCGAAGGACGCCGACGCCGTGATGGCCAGTCCCGCGACCACGGCCAGGATGGTGGCGAACGCGACCGCCGCGATCAGACCCATGAGCACCGATCCACCGAGCTCGTAGGCCAGCAGGGGTGCGGCGGAGTTCACTCCCCCGGGTGCGCTCTTGATCCGGTCCGCTCCGATGAGGGCGGAGGCGCCGAAGCCGAGCACCAGGGTGAAGAGGTAGAACATGCCGATCAGGGTGATGGCCCACACCACGGACTTGCGGGCCTCCTTGGCCGTGGGGACCGTGTAGAAGCGCATGAGCACGTGGGGCAGCCCCGCCGCGCCGAGCACGAGCGCGAGTCCGAGGGAGATGAAGTCCAGCTTGGAGATCTCGCTCACTCCGTACTTCAGTCCGGGCTCGAGCATCGCGGGGTTGTTGTTGGTCTCCACCGCGGCACCCATGATGGCGGAGAGGTTGAAGCCGAACATCGCGAGGATCCACACCGTCATGACGGCCACGCCGGTCACGAGCAGACACGCCTTGATGATCTGCACCCAGGTGGTGCCCTTCATTCCACCCACAAGCACATAGACGATCATGATGACGCCCACGATCACGATCACCAGTGACTGGCCAGCCTTGGAGCTGATGCCCAGCAGGAGGGACACGAGCGCACCCGCGCCCGCCATCTGCGCCAGAAGGTAGAAGAAGGTGACCGCCAGCGTAGAAATGGAGGCCGCCACACGGACCGGGCGCTGGCGCAGCCGGAACGAGAGGACGTCCGCCATGGTGAACTTGCCCGTGTTGCGCAGCGGCTCCGCGATGAGCAGCAGCGCCACGAGCCACGCGACGAAGAAACCGATCGAGTAGAGGAACCCGTCGTAGCCCTGCAGGGCGATGGCCCCCACGATGCCCAGGAACGACGCCGCGGAGAGGTAGTCACCGGCAATGGCCAGCCCGTTCTGCGTTCCGGAGAAGGAGCGTCCGCCGGCGTAGTAGTCGGCCGCCGTGGCGGTGGACTTGGACGCCCGGATCACCACCACCAGCGTGACGAGCACGAAGCCCAGGAAGATCGAGATGTTGATCGCGGGGTTGCCCACGGTCGCGGAGCTCTCCTGCGCGAGGTGCACCGCAGGCAGGGACATGGCGGGAACGGCGATCATGGCCGGACCTCCTGGTCGGTCTCGGTCTGCTTGTCGAGGGATGCCTCGAGCTCCTCGCGCAGCGCCGTGGCCTGCGGGTCGAGGGTGCGGTTGGCGAACGCGACGTACGCCGCGGTGATGCCGAACGTGGTGACGAACTGCAGCAGCCCGAGGACGAGCCCCAGGTTGATGTTGCCCGCCACCGGGGTGGACATGAAGCCGGGAGCGTAGATGGCCAGCACCACGTAGAGCAGGTACCAGACCAGGAACGCCACGGCCATGGGGAACACGAAGGACCGGTGGGTCTTGCGCAGGCGCTGGAACTGCTCCGAGCGCTGCACCGCGGGGAAGTCGATGACGAAGGCTGCCGGGGAGCCGTTCGGGTCGACCGAGGACGTGGATGCCATGAGTGCCTCCTAGTGTGATGAGCACCACACTAGGAGTTGTGTATCCAAAGACACAAGAGGTGGCGGAAAACTGCTGCAACAATCCTTGAAATTACGGGCGATTCACTGGCAGTCCATGCAGATCGTCCGACACTGTGTATACAGAATCGCCGGTCAGGCGCCCCTGCCGCGCACCGCGAGCACGAACTCCACCGCGCGGTCCAGGAAGGCGTCCACCTGCTGCTCCTCGTAGCACCGCTGGCCCTGGGCCGGGCGGAACACCGCGTGGCGCAGGAGCTCGGGAGAGACGTCCTCACCGCTGCGCAGCTCCGCCACCAGGCGGTCGCACAGGACGTCCACCTCTGCCGCGGAGTACCCCTGGGTGCGGTGCTTGCGGGGGCGGCGGAAGCGTTCGGAGTGGGGCCGGTTGAGCCGTCCCAGCAGCAGCCCGCCCAGCCACTCCACGTGCTCGTTCCACCGCTGCTCGCCGTGCTCCTCGATGAACACGGTGCGCTCGCGCTCGAACAGCTCGTCCTCCAGCACGTCCAGGTGCGCGTCCACGGCCGCGGGGTCGTAGCCGCCGCGGGCGCGGTCGAAGACCCGCTCGCGCAGCTGCCGACTGCCCATGCGCCGGTCCCCCACCGCGTGGGAGCCCGTGGCCGAGTCGGTGCCCTCGCCGGCGGGGGTGCGGGCGGCGGAATCCACCCGCACGGAGGTGGGCACGGGCTCGGAGGCCGCGGGCGGCGTCGTGGTGGCGCGCAGGGCGTCGAGGCGGTCCAGGAGGTCGTCCACCTGGGCGGTGTCGTAGCCCCACAGCCGGTCGCCGCAGCGGGGGAAACGGTCCTGAGATGTCATGCGAGCCCTTTCGAGAACGAGATCGGGACCGGTCACGCGCGGTGACCGGCCCCGGCAGCGGTGCCCCGGCGTGGCGTCAGGCCAGGGCGCTGAACAGTTCGAAGATGACGTAGCCGGTGATCACCGCGAACAGGATCGAGTCGATCCGGTCCATCACACCGCCGTGGCCCGGCAGCAGGGTCCCCATGTCCTTGATCCCGATCTCGCGCTTGATCATGGACTCGGAGAAGTCCCCCACCGTGGAGACTGCCACGATGGCCACGGCCAGCACCGCACCCTGCCACCACGGCATCTCCAGCAGGAACTCGGCGCACAGCACACCCACCACCACGGCGCCGCCCACGGAGCCGGCGAAACCCTCCCAGGACTTCTTGGGCGAGATCCTGGGAGCCATGGGGTGCTTGCCCCACACCACCCCCACCGCGTAGCCGAAGGTGTCGGAGCTGATGGCCAGGAGAATGACCGTGAGCACCTTCCGGGAGCCGTCCGGCGAGTGGTAGAGCAGCACCGCGGTGCTCAGCAGGAAGGACGCCCACACCAGGGCGAACACGGATCCCATGATCGAGAGCATCATGCCGTGCCGCGGCCCGAAGGCGCGCCACACCACCACGAGCGTCACCGCGAGCACGAGCGCCATGGACAGTGCCTCGCCGCCTCCGAAGAACGCGGCCAGGGGCATGAGCACCGCGGCGATGACGGCGGGGACCTTGGGGATCTGCACACCCTTGTAGGTCAGGGACCGTGCAACCTCCCACACCCCGATGCCCGACGCGGCCCCGGCCAGCAGGGCCAGCACCAGCGGAACGTAGAACAGGCCGGTGAGCAGCGTGGCGATCAGCACCACCGCCACGGTCACGGCCGCGGGGAGGTTGCGTCCCGCACGGGACGGTGCCCTGTGCTCGGAGCTGCGGTGGAAGGGGCGCGCGAGGACCTGCCGCAGGGAGCCGGTGGCCAGCGGGTCCCGGTCGCGCTGCGGCACGCCCTGCCCCGCGGGCGCCGTGGGCGCGGTCGCGGGGTGCGAGGTGGGCGCGGAGTCGGAGTCTGGCGAGGCCATCAGGCGCCGAGCAGTTCGGCTTCCTTGTTCTTGAGCAGCTCGTCCACCTGGTCGATGTGCTTCTTGGTGGCGGCGTCGAGATCCTTCTCCCCGCGCTTGCCGTCGTCCTCGCCCACGTCCCCGTCCTTGACGAACTTCTCGATGGACTCCTTGGCGTGGCGGCGGATGTTGCGCACCGACACCCGGGCCTCCTCGGCCTTGGCGTGGACGATCTTCACGTACTCCTTGCGGCGCTCCTCGGTGAGCTCGGGCATGACCACGCGGATCACGTTGCCGTCGTTCGCGGGGTTGGCGCCGATGTCCGAGTCCCGCAGGGCCTTCTCGATGTCGTTGAGCGCGCTGCGGTCGTAGGGCGTGATGAGCAGCGTGCGGGCCTCGGGCGTCTGGAAGGACGCGAGCTGCTGCAGCGGGGTGGGCGTGCCGTAGTACTCCACGAGCAGGCTCGAGAACAGGGCCGGGTTCGCACGGCCGGTGCGCACCGTGGAGAAGTCGGTCTTCGCCGCGTCCACCGCCTTGCCCATCTTGGTGGTGGCCTCCGAGAGGACGTCTGAAATCACGGGTGGTTCTCCTTATGCAACGGCCGCGGTCGTCTGGCACCGGCGGCAACGGAACGTGGTCTCCACTCTAACGGTCGCGCCCGGGTGGTCGCGCCCGGGCTCTCACGCCACGGGACGGTCCGGCCCCGTCAGGCGGTGACGAGGGTGCCGATCTCCTCGCCCAGCACCGCACGGGTCACGTTGCCCGCGCCCTCCATGCCGAACACGCGCATGGTCACGTGGTTGTCCCGGCACAGGGCGAACGCGGTCTGGTCCATCACGCGGATGTCCCTCGCGAGGGCCTCGTCGTAGGTCAGGCTCGCCAGGCGCTGCGCGTCCGGGTCCTTGCGGGGATCCGCGGTGTAGACGCCGTCCACGCCGTTCTTGGCCATCAGCACCTCGGTGGCGTGCACCTCCAGCGCGCGCTGGGCGGCCACGGTGTCCGTGGAGAAGTAGGGCAGTCCGGCACCCGCACCGAAGATGACCACGCGGTCCTTCTCCATGTGTCGGATGGCCCGGCGCGGAATGTAGGTCTCCGCGACCTGCTCCATCTTGATCGCGGACTGCACGCGCGTGTCCACCCCGCACTGCTCCAGGAAGTCCTGCAGCGCCAGGCAGTTCATCACGGTGCCCAGCATGCCCATGTAGTCCGCCCGCGAGCGGTCCATCCCGGCCTGGGAGAGCTCGGCGCCGCGGAAGAAGTTGCCGCCGCCCACCACGATGGAGGTCTCCACCTGGCCCACGGTCGCGGCGATCTGCTCGGCGATCTGGCGCACCACGGTGGTGTCCACGCCAACGCTGCCACCGCCGAAGACCTCGCCCGAGAGCTTCAGCAGGACCCTGCGGCGCGCCGGCTCGGCGCGGCGGGAGTCGCGGCTCATGCGGATCGCCTCGTCCTGGGGCTCGGATTCGTTGGTGGTGGGCATGGATCCTCCCGGGGGCGATGAGTCGTCAGGGCAGTGGTCGAGCTGGTCGTCGGACCCGTCCGCAGGGCGTGTCCCCGCCCTCGGGCGGCACAGCGGACACATCGCGTCCGTCACGGGCTCGGCAGACCGCCCTCCAGCATACAGAAACGGCGGGG
>NZ_KV807503.1:0-289954 GCF_001812045.1 Kocuria sp. HMSC066H03 | reverse complement strand
GGCGGGGCACCCCCGGTCCCCCGGGTGGTGCCCCGCCGTCACGGGGTGCGGTGGCGCCGCGGTCTCCCGCGGACGACGCCGCTGCGGGCCGTCAGCGCGTCACGTGCGTGCAGCGCCGGGCCCGGTGGGGTCGTGGCTCAGGCTCCCACGCGGAACCGCGCGAACGCGGTGGCGGTGGCGCCGGCCTCGGACAGCACCTGGCCCACGGTCTTCTTGGAGTCCTTGGCGAAGTCCTGGTCCACCAGCACGACGTCCTTGTAGTAGCCCTTGAGGCGGCCCTGGACGATGTTAGGGATGATCTTGTCCGGCTTGCCCTCGTTGCGGGCGGTCTCCTCGGCCACGCGCTTCTCGTTCTCCACCGTCTCGGCGGGAACGTCCTCCTCGGAGAGGAACGCCGGGGACATCGCGGCGATGTGCACGGCGACGTCGTGGGCGGCGGTCTCCGCCTCGGAGCCGGACACGGCCAGCAGGACACCCACCTGGGCGGGGAGGTCCTTGGAGGTCTTGTGCAGGTACACGGCCACGTGGTCACCGGCCACACGGGCCACGCGACGCACGACGACCTTCTCACCCAGCAGCGCACCGGTCTCGGTCACGAGCTCGGAGACGGGCGTGCCGTCCACCTCGGCCGCGAGCAGCGAGTCCAGGTCCGCGGCGTCGGCGGCCACGGCGGCGTCGAGCACCTTGTTGCCGAACTCCACGAACGGCGCGGACTTGGCCACGAAGTCGGTCTCGGAGTTGACCTCGACCATGTAGCCCACGTTGTTCTCCGTGCGAGCCACCACGATGCCCTCGGCGGTGGAGCGGCCCTCGCGCTTGGTCACACCCTTGAGACCCTTGACGCGGATGATCTCCTGGGCCTTCTGGGCGTCGCCGTCGGCCTCGTCCAGCGCCTTCTTGACGTCCAGCATGCCGGCGCCCGTGCGCTCGCGCAGGGCCTTGATGTCAGCAGCGGTGTAGTTCGCCATGTGAACTCCTCTGTTGTCGGTTGTGTCCGCCCGGGCGTCCGTGGACGCCCGGGCGGGTCCGGTCACCATCGTGGGTCACCGGGGAGAATGGAGGGTGAACACCTTCCGCGGCCTCACTCGGCGGCGGGGGCGTCCTTCTGCTCGGTCTCGGCGGGAGCGGCCGGGGCGGCCTGCTCGGCGGCGGGAGCCTCAGCGGCCGGGGCGGCCTGCTCGGACTTCTGCCCCTCGTGCTGCTCGAGCAGCTCGCGCTCCCACTCGGCCATGGGCTCCTCGGCGGCGTTGGACTTGCCGTTGTGGCGCTCCATGAGGCCCTCGGCCACGGCGTCCGCGACCACGCGGGTCAGCAGGGAGACGGAGCGGATGGAGTCGTCGTTGCCCGGGATGGGGAACGCGACCTCGTCCGGATCGCAGTTGGTGTCGAGGATCGCGACGATCGGCACACCGAGCTTCTGGGCCTCGTCGACCGCGAGGTGCTCCTTCTTGGTGTCCACGATCCAGATCAGGGACGGGGTCTTGGTGAGGTTGCGGATGCCACCGAGGGTGCGCTCCAGCTTCTCCTTCTCGCGGCGCAGCAGCAGCAGTTCCTTCTTGGTGTACTGCGAGCCGGCGACGTCGTCGAAGTCGACCTCTTCCAGTTCCTTCATGCGGTCGATGCGCTTGGAGACCGTCTGGAAGTTGGTGAGCATGCCACCGAGCCAGCGGTGGTTCACGTAGGGCATGCCCACGCGGGTGGCCTGCTCGGCAATGGCCTCCTGGGCCTGCTTCTTGGTGCCGACGAACAGGATGGTGCCGCCGTGGGCGACCGTGGCCTTGACAGCCTCGTAGGCCTTGTCGATGAAGCCCAGCGACTGCTGCAGGTCGATGATGTAGATGCCGTTGCGCTCGGTGAAGATGAAGCGCTTCATCTTGGGGTTCCAGCGACGGGTCTGGTGACCGAAGTGGACGCCGTTGTCGAGCATCTGGCGCATGGTAACGACAGGCATGTCGTCTCCTCATGAGTATCCGGCGGCCCGGGGGCCACCGTGGGTTGACGGTTGTCGACCGGACGTGCCGGTCCCTGGCGCGATGCGCGGACCGTGCTCGTGGAGCGGGTCCGACGTGCCCCGTACCGGTTCCACAGGCGGATCCGGACCGAGGGGCACGCACCCGGAGGGAACGGATCCGTTCCGGGTTCCTTCGCGCGCGAAGTCAGTCACCCGCCGCCGCACCCACCCGCGAACGGGCATGCGCAACTGATGGCAGGGCAACTGCACTGGCCAGTCTAGCGCATCGCGCGGCACCTCCTCTCCACATCGCGCGCCCCTCCCCCGGCAGCACGACGCCGCCGCGTCACCCTGGTCCCATGGCTCACCCACGCAGCTCCGAGACCGCTCCGACCGTTCCCACCTCCGCTCTCGCTTTGGCGCTCACCGCCGGGCCGGTTGCCCTGTCCCCAGCGATCGGCGGACCGCCGGGCCCCGCCGCGGGGCCGGTGGCCTGTCCGGGCGGGGACGTGCATCCCAGGCTCACCGGGCGGCCCGCGGCCACCGGCACGGAGCGTCCCGCGCCACGGTGGCTGGCCCTAGGCCTCGCGGCTCTCATGACGGCCCTGTTAGTGCTGGGCGCCCACCCCGCGGGCGCGGCCGGAGCCGGCTGGGCGTGGCCGGTGTCTCCCCGTCCAGGCGTCGAGCGCGCGTTCGAGGCACCGGCCCAGAAGTGGCTGCCGGGTCACCGCGGTGTGGACCTCTCCGCCCCGCCGGGAACCCCCCTCCGGTCCCCCGCCGCGGGAGTCGTGAGCTTCTCGGGCGTGGTGGTGGACCGCGAGGTGCTCACGATCGACCACGGAGACGGGCGGATGTCCTCGGTGGAGCCGGTCAGCGCCACGGTACGCCGTGGTGAGCGTGTGGAACGGGGGCAGGTGGTGGCCCGCGTGGCGGCGCCGGGTCACGGGCCGCGGGGCGGAAGTGTCCACTGGGGTGTCCGGGAGCACGGGGAGTACGTGAACCCGCTGCAGTTCGTGGTGGACCTGCGCCCCTCCGTGCTGCTGCCCGTGCCGGATGCCGAGCGCAGCGCGCCCGGTGCGTCCTGACTGCTGCTAGGTGTCAGGCGCCCGGGGACTGCTGGCCGGCGCCCGGTGGGCGAGGGGAGGTACCCCACGTTCCGGGCCCCGTGCCCGGTCTGCGGTGCGCGGCGGCCGCTGCCCGGTCGGAGACCGGCGGCCCAGCCCCCGGGTTCCGGACACGCGGAAGGCCCCCGACCGTCGTCGAGGGCCTCCGTCCGGTGCCGCTCGCGCGGGGCCGGTGGTGTAGGGCGGGTGGGGCTTGAACCCACGACCCAAGGATTATGAGTCCTCTGCTCTGACCAGCTGAGCTACCGCCCCAGGATCTGCGCCCGGTGACCGAGTGCGGCTCCACGGTACCGCACGCGGTGGGCGGAACAGGTGCATGCGGGACCCACGCATGATGCTGGTTTCCCGTGCAGGGGAGTTGATCAAACGGGGGTGGGCCTTCCCCGCCGCCCCGTGTCCTCAGCGGCTGGCGCCGGCGTAGATCCGCTCGAAGGTGTCCAGCGTGCGCGCGAAGGAGTGCTGGGCCACCATCTCGTGGCTGTGGGCGCCCATGGCGCGACGCTGCTCGGGGGAGGCGTCCAGCACGAGCTGCAGCTTGGCCGCGAGGTCTGCGGGGTCCCCCGGCGTGAACAGGTAGCCGTTGCGCCCCTCGTCCGCGAGGTGCGGCAGCGCTCGGGCGTTGGCGAGCACCACCGGGGTGGACGCGCTCATGGCCTCGAGGGTCACCAGGGACTGCAGCTCTGCGGTGCCGGGCTGGCAGAACACGTCCGCCCGCAGGTACGCGAGCCGCAGCTCCTCATCGGTCAGGAACCCCAGGAAGTGGACGCGGTCCGCCACTCCCCGCTCGTGGGCGAGTGCCACGAGGCGGTCCCGCTGCTCCCCCTCCCCCACGATCTCCGCGTGGATGTTCTTCTCCCGGGGGATCAGGGCCAGGGCGTCGATGAGCTCGTTGACGTTCTTCTCCACCGCCAGCCGACCGCAGAACAGCACCACCAGGTGGTCCGGGTGTCGGATCTCCTCGCCCGCCGCGGCCTCGTAGTGCCCGGCCTCGATGCCGTTGGACACCGCGACCGCACGGTCCGGCACCCCGTTCTCCACCATGGTGCGCACCGCGAGCGGCGTGGGGGCGGTGATCACGTCGCAGTGGCGGAACACCCTGGCGATGTCCCACCAGGAGACCTTGCGGTAGCCCCGGATGAACCACTCCGGGAACGGCAGGAAGGGCTCGATGTTCTCCGGGATGAAGTGGTTGGTGCCGACCACCCGGATGCCCCGGCGCGCCGCCTCGCGAATCATCAGCCGGCCCAGGATGTAGTGGCACTGGGCGTGGACCACGTCGGGTTTCAGCTCGTCGAGCAGCCGGGCCACCTCCCGCTTGATCTCCCACGGCAGGCACAGCCGGAAGTACGGATGGGTGGCGGCGTGGTGGGAGCGGAACCGGTGCTCCGTGATGCCGTGGTCCTCCATGGTCCGTGAGGCGCCGCGGGTGGGCATGGGAGCGGCCACGTGGACCTCGTGACCGCGTTCGAGCAGCCCGTGGGCCAGCCTGCGACCGAACTGCGCCGCCCCGTTGACGTCGGGCGGGTAGGTCTCTGCGGTGATCAGAATCTTCAAGGCGTTGGGTTCCGTACGTAGGTCACTGGTCGGCGTGGCCGGTCCGGCGCTCGGCCGAGGCGGCCCGGGGACTGGTGCCGCTCCCCTGGCCCCGGGTGCCGTTGCGAGCAGCGGCTCGGCGCGTGACGACCTCCGGGTGGTACCGGGAGAGCAGGACCACGCCGACTATAGCAATCAGACCTGCCACGCCCATGCCCGCCCCCAGCACACCTGTGAAGGTGGGCCCGGCCTCTCCCAGCACTGCCAGCCCCAGCGCCACGCCCACCATGGGGTCCACCACGGTGAGCCCCGCGATGACCAGGTCCGGAGGCCCGCACGAGTACGCGCACTGCACCATCCAGCCCCCGAGCGCGGCCGCCACCACGACCATGAGCACGCTGAGCCAGTTCACGGCCGCGATCCCGCCGTCCCCCACTGCCGTGACCACCAGGCGCACGAGCACCGCCACGAAGCCGTAGAGCACTCCCGCGCAGAGCACGTAGAAGATGCTGATCCGGTGCCGGCGCACGAAGATCTCCGCGATGCCCATGAGCACCACGAGACCCACCAGCATGAGCACCACCAGCCGCTCCGCCTCCGGACCGGGCCGGTGCGCGGGATCGGTTCCCGCCACGGCGCACACCACGAAGCCCGCACCACCCGCGGTGCACAGGGCCACGGCCAGCCACGTGCGGCGGTTGAGCGTCAGCCCCTCGTGGCGCGCGTGCAGCAGCGTGGTGATCACCAGGGCCACGACGCCGAGCGGCTGCACCACGGTCACGGTGGCCAGGGCGAGGGCCGAGACGTTGAGGAGCATCCCCAGCACGAGCAGCCCGGTCCCCGCGAGCCACCGCCGGTTGCGCAGCAGCGTCAGCAGCGCCCGGGGGTTCAGAGCTCCGGAGGTGTGGCCCGTGACGGCCCGGGACTGTGTCTGCGTGCCGACCGCCAGGCACACCGCCGAGGCCAGCGCGAGCGCGACCGCCACCCACTGGTTCATCGCAAGCCTCGCTGGGACGTCACGGTCCCATCGTAGGGTTCTCAGCCAGCCACACGCTCCGGGCACACGCCGACGCCGCACGGGCACCCGGTCAGACGCCGCACGCGCCACCCGTACGACGTCCCCCCACGATGCGGGCCCGCCACAGTCCCGGACGTGCGCTGTCCCGGACCCGGGGTGTCGAGCCTCCGGACACGCAGAAGGCCGGGCCCCGAGGGCCCGGCCTTCTGTGGACTCATGGGTTCCGAGGAACCGCGAGAGGTGCGACTACTTCAGCAGCTTGCGCAGGAACACGAGGAACGCGGTGCCCGCGGCGGCGGCCACGGCCAGGGGCTGCCAGCGCTCGCTCAGCAGGTCCGAGGCGGAGGTGGATCCCTCCGGGCGCACGCCCTGGGAACCGCCCTTGGAGGCGAACGTGGACTTGACCGACTCCTGGGTGGAGGAGAACGTCCGCGAGGTGCGGTGGACGAAGCCCTGGGTGGCGGACTGCACGGAGTCCACGCGGTTCTGGGTGTCGTCGCGCAGGCTCTTGAGGTGCTCGCGGCGCAGCTTGAGGCGGTTGCGCAGCTGCTCCTCGGTGGGCTTGACCGGCTTGACCCTGTTGGGATCGTTCGCGGCCTCCTCCTTCTCGCGCTGCTTCTTCTGCTCGGCCTCGTTGATGTCGCGCTGCACGCGGCCCTCGTTGTAGGCGGAGCCCTCCTTGACCACGCCGAGGTCGTAGCGCAGGCCGAAGACGGCCTTCTCCGGCATGAGCGGCAGAGCGCCCTTGATCTTGGACACGCCGATCAGGGCGAGGATCGCAAGCACCACCAGGAACACCACGGCGAGCAGCAGCGCCGCCAGCCACGCGGGCATCACGTGCGAGAGCCCGGCGATGGCCGCTCCCACCAGGGCGATCACGGCGAGGCCCAGGAAGATGAGACCCACCACTGCGAACGCGGCGCCGATGCCCAGCTTGATGCCCTTGGCCTTGAGCTCGAGGACGGCCAGCTGTGCTTCGTCCTTGAGCTGCTTGGGCAGCAGCCTGAGGAAGACCTTGACGACGTCCACGATGGACGCCGCGCCCGGCTTCTTGGTGGTGCGAGTTCCTGCCCTGGGTGAGTGGCCGCTGTTGGGGCCCACTGCATGGCTCATGCCGCCTCCGATGAGTACGTGGTGGTGTTCAAAAGGTCAGTCCGCTCCCAAAATACCACTGGCGAGCGCGCGGACAGGCCATGTCCGCGCGCGCCGCCGGTGGCGTGGTGGTCACTGCAGACGGCCGTCCTCCATGGTCACGCAGCGGTCCGCGAGCGGCACGAACTCGGTGTCGTGCGTGACCACCAGGGAGGCCAGACGGAACTGGTGGGTGAGGTTCGCGAGCAGCTCCATGATGGCCCGCGAGCGCTCCTGGTCCAGGGCCGCGGTGGGCTCGTCCACGAGCAGCAGCTGGGGGTCGTTCATCAGCGCGCGGGCGATGTTCACCCGCTGACGCTGTCCACCCGAGAGCTGGTGGGGACGGCGGTCGCCGCAGTCCACCAGGCCCACCTGCTCGAGCAGCTCGTCCGCGCGGGTGCGAGCCGCCTTGAGCTCCTTGCCCCGGGCGCCCGCCACGTGCGCCGAGAGCACGAGCTGCTCGCGTGAGGTCAGGGCCGCGAGCAGATTGGGCTGCTGGAACACCATGCCCGTGTGGCCACGGCGGATCCGGGCGAGCTCCTTCTCCGGCAGCTCGGTGAGGGACTCCCCCGCGACCATCACGGTCCCGGACGTGGGCTTGATCAGGGCGGCGGCCACGGCCAGCAGGGAGGACTTGCCCGATCCGGACGGACCGATCAGGGCGGTCATCTCCCCACGCTGCAGCTCAAGGCTCACGCGGTCCAGGGCGCGCACGGTGCGCGGGGTGCCGTCGTTGGCCGTGCCGTCCGGGTACTCGAGGGTGACCTCGCGGACGCTCAGCGCGGGAGCGGCGTCGCCGGCCGACTCGCCCTGGTGCGCGTCGCCCTGCGGGTGGCGGGCGGCGTCGTGCTCGTGGCGGGGGTCGTGGGCTCGGCCCCGGTGGTGCTCGTGGTGCTCGGCGCGGTGGCGCGGTTCGGACTCAGCAGCATGCATGATCAGTTACCTCCCAGGGCAATCATCGGGTCGACGGTGGAGACGCGGCGCACGGCCAGCAGCGAACCGAGCAGGCCGAGGACCAGCACCCCGACCACGGGCACGGCCACGCTGGCGACGCTCAGCTCGAAGGGCACCGCGGAGCCCGCGAGCATTCCGCCCAGCAGGCCCAGGGCGCCGCCCACCAGGACGCCAACGGTCAGCACCACGGCGGCCTGCACGAGCGAGTCCACCACCACGTACTTGCGCCCGGCGCCGAGCGCGCGCAGCACGGCGATGTCGCGGGTGCGCTGGATGGTCCACACGGTCAGGAAGGAGATCACGACCATTGCGCTGATGCCGTAGAGGAAGGCCTGCATCATGAGGAGCGATCCGCGCTCGGACTGGTAGGCGGGCAGCGCGGCGAGCGAGCCCTTGGTGTCCAGGGCCACGGTGTCGGAGTCGCCCGGCACGTCCTGGGGGTAGTCGGCGGTGGTCAGTGCCAGAGCGGTGGCCTGCTCCTCCGGGGAGGTGTGGGCCACGGCCGGGTAGTCCTCCGTGCTCATCCACGCCACGGGAACGTGGCTGTAGTACTCGTCCTCCGTGATCCCGGTGGCCTTGAGACTGGTGCCGCCCATGGACACGGTGTCCCCCACCGAGACCTTGAGGTCCTCGGCCAGGGTCTCGCTGAGCACCACTTCCCCCTTGCCCGGGTGGGTGGCCCCGGAGGTCGCGGTCAGGCCGGGTGCCAGGGAGGTCCCCGGTTCCAGGGCGATGCCGGCCACGGCGGTGGTGTCCGTGCGGGTGGAGTCGCCCTGGGACTGCGCCCCGCGGCTCGCGCTCGTCTGCGTGATGCCCAGTCGTTCGACCTGGTCAGCTCCCACGGCGTCCTCCCAGGTGGTGAGCTGCTTCTCATCGATCTGCGACGTGGTGAAGGACGGCGTGTCCGAGTCACCCGGGGGCGCCTGCAGGACGATGCGCTGGGCTTCGAGACGCTCGAGGGCGGAGGTGTTCTGATGACCCAGACCGTTGGTGAGGCCCGTGAGCAGGACCAGCAGCAGGGTGATGAGAGCCACGACCGTGGCCAGCAGCGCGAACCGGCCCTTGGCGAACGTGATGTCCCTCAGGGACAAGAACATGGGAACTCCCGTGACGTAGTTTTCTGGACTGTTCCCAGTCTCGTGCGCCGCGGGCCGCCGCGAATCGCCAGCGCGGTTGAACCGGGCCGCGCAGACGGTTGATCCGGGAATCAACCGATCGGTTGATGCCCTGTCGAGCCACCTGCGTACCATGACCACGGAGTCGGCCACTCCTGCCCCCGTTCCCCGGCCGCCGTCCAGGAAGGCAGATCGTGCGTCAGGAGTTGTCCACCCCGGCCCTGCTGCGGGTCATGCGGGTCACCCTGCACCTGAGCTTCGCCGCACTGCTCGGTCTGGCGGTGCTGCGCACACTCATGCAGCCTTCCGGAGACGGTGCGACCACGGCGGTGGTGCTCGTGCTCTCCGCCCTGCTCGCCACGACCTACGTGCTCGGCACCACGGTGGAGAACCGGGTGGCCGGCGGTCGCGCGAACCCGGCGCGGCTGCGCTGGACCCCCGTGTGGCTGGGCTCCGTGACCGTCCTGTGGATCGCCCTGGCGCTGCTGGGCCGGGACTTCGCGTGGGTGGTCTTCCCCCTCTTCTTCCTCTACCCCGTGCTGCTGCCTCCTGCAGTGGCCCTGGTCAGCATCGTGGTACTCACCGGCGTGGTGGTGCTCTCCCAGCTGATCCACCTGCCCTCGGGAACCTTCACGGCGCCCATGGCCGTGGGACCGAGCATCGGGGCGGTCGTGGCGGTTCTGGTCAGCTACGGCTACCGCGCCCTGTACCGGGACGCCCGGCGCCACGTGAGCGTGATCCGCCAGCTGGAGTCCACACGCGCCGAGCTCGCGCGCCGAGAGCGCACCGCGGGCACCATGACCGAGAGGGAACGGCTCTCCCGGGAGATCCACGACACCCTCGCCCAGGGCCTCACCTCGATCGTGCTCGTCTCCCGCGCGGCCCAGCAGGCCCTGTCCCTGGACGATCGAGAGGTGACCGCCGCGCGGCTGGCCACGATCGAGGACACCGCCGCCGCGAACCTGGCCGAGGCCCGGCGGTTCGTCCGCGACCTCGCCTCCCCCGCCCTGGACGAGTCCCTCCCGAGCGCGCTCGCCGAGGTCTGCCGCCGCACGGAGGAGGGCTCCCGTGCCGCAGGCACCGGGCTCACGTGCGAGTTCCGCGTGCAGGGGACGCCACCCGATCTCACGGACCGGCAGCGCACGCTGTTCATCCGGGCCACGCAGTCCACGCTCGCGAACGTCCTCTCCCACGCCCGGGCCACCCGTGTGGTGGTCACGCTGGAGGGCTGGGACGACGCCGTGGCCCTGGACGTGGTGGACGACGGCGTGGGCTTCGATCCCCGCTCGGTGTCCCGCGCGCACGAGGAGGACTCGTTCGGCCTCTCCCACCTGCGACGCCGCGCGGCCGAGCTGGGTGCCGAGCTCACCGTGGAGTCCGAGCCGGGCAGCGGCACCGCCGTGAACGTGCGGCTGCCGCTCGCACGGGAGACGTCCCGGGCGGGGGCATCCGCCATCCCGGGGACCGACGACGACGCCGCTCCCCCGGTCCTCGTGCCGCACCCCGGCGAGGGCGACCCTGCGGCGTCGTCCACCGAAGCAGACCACCACCGACCCGGAGGCAGGGCCACCGCATGACCACCAGAGTGCTGCTCGTGGACGACCACCCCGTGGTGCGCGCCGGGCTGAGGGCGGTGCTGGAGTCCCTCGGGGACATCACCGTGTGCGCGGAGGCGCAGGACGGGCGCGCCGCCCTGGAACGGCTGGAGGCACCCGGGCACGGCGTGGACGTGGTGGTCATGGACCTGCAGATGGGCGCCGGGATGGGCGGGCTGGAGGCCACCCGGCGGATCGTCGCCGCGGGCGGACCACCCGTGCTGATCCTCACCACGTACGACACCCAGGCGGACGTGGTCGCCGCGCTGGAGGCCGGTGCCACCGGCTACCTGCTCAAGGACGCGCAGCCGGAGAGCATTGGGCAGGCCGTGCACGACGCCGCCGCGGGCCGCCCCGTGCTCTCGCCCTCGGTCACGGCGCGGCTCATGAACCAGGTCCGCACCCCGGGGACCTCCTTGAGCCCGCGGGAGGTCGAGATCCTGCGAGGCCTGGCCACGGGCGCCTCGAACCGGGCACTCGCGAAGTCTCTGTTCATCTCCGAGGCCACCGTGAAGACCCACCTGGTGCACATCTACGACAAGCTCGGCGTGGACAACCGCACCGCCGCCGTGAGCCGTGCCCGGGAGGAGCACGTCATCTGAGGCCGCGGCCCGCCGTCCCGGGGACCGCTCCGCCCCACCGGGTGCAGGACCACGGAAGCCGGGGAGTCTCTCCCCGTCGCAGCCGGTGCGGGGCGTACTCCCCCACCGGTGGGACCTCCTCGAAACCGGTGAAGACCTGCTGGACGTACCGGTGGCCGGTGTCCGGGCAGAGCATCAGGACGCACCGGTCCACCGGCCGCGGCCCCGTGGGCGTCCCGCGCAGGACCTCACCCGCCACGGCGTACGCCGCGCCCGAGCTGAGACCCGCGAAGAGGGCGTGGTCCCGGCAGAGGGACACGGCCCCAGCGCGGGCCACCTCGGCACTGACCCAGTGGATCTCGCGGTAGAGCCCGTGCCGGACGTTGCGGAACTCGATCGAGCTGCCGATCCCGGCGATCAGCATGTCCGGGTCCTCCGTGTCCTGTGACCCGAAGGTCACCGAACCGAACGGCTGGACGCCCGTGAGGTGCACGTCCAGCCCGGAGGCCGCGAGGCCCAGGGCCAGCGCCCCGCTGGAGGCTCCCGAACCCACGGGGGCCACCAGTTCCACGGCGTCACAGCCCTCCCGCTGCACCCTGAGACCGAGAGCTCGGGCGAGGTCCTGGTAGCCGCGGTAGTGCACGGCGTCGTGGTACTGCCGCATCCAGTGCCAGTCGGGGTGCTCGTCCAGCAGCTCGCGCACCCGGGCCACGCGACGGTCCTGGTCCGCACGCAAGGACCTGGAGGGCGGCATCTGCTCGAGACGCACACCCAGCATTCCCAGCTGCAGCCGCAGGGTCTCGTCGATGGTCGTGGACCCCACCACGACGCAGCGCAGCCCCGCCTCGTGGCACGCGAGTGCGAGCGCCAGCGCGTAGATTCCGCTGGACGAGTCCACCACGGTCCCGCCGGGGGCGATCCGTCCCTCCCGCAGCAGCCGACGAACGGCGCCGCGCGCGGAGAGCACCTTCATCACCTCGAAGCGCAGGGCAAACAGTCCAGGACGCAGCCGGATGAAATCCGGAGCCCCCGCGGCCTGGGAGGCGTGGTCCATGATCTCCGGAAGAGGGTGCTGCTCGGCTCGTGGTGTGCTCATGCTCCGTTCCAGACGTGGTCGATCGTTCGTTGCAGGCCCATCGCGTCGAGGGCCGCCCGTGCCTCCCGCGCACGGTGGGCGGCGCGGGGCCGGGTGGCGTCGAGGACGACGGCGCACACCGTGCCGCTGTGGGCGATCTGGACTCCCGCGCCCCCGGTCTCCCGGCTGATCCGCAGCAGCTCGGGCAGCTCCGGTTTGGGCAGCCGGGCCTGGTTGAGCAGGGCCGAGCGCGTTGCGGCACGCCCCAGCAGCGCGGCGTTGCGCTCACTCACGCCGCGCTCCAGGTCGCGCAGCATCTCTGCGCACTCCCGGCGCTCACCCGCGGAATAGTCCCGGGCCGCGAGCTCCAGGGTGTCCACGGGCCCGCCGGGCAGCCGGCACCCCACGAGGATCACAGGAGGGAAGGTTCCGGACCAGCGGCGGAGCACACGTGCGTGACGCTGGGCGAAGAGCACCGGCGTGCACCCGTATGCCAGCGGGTCCGAGGCCGTCTCCGCCCGGCAGGCGAGTTCGCTGACCTCCCGCCGGGACAGCCGCAGCCCGCAGCTGCGCTCCACAGCCCGGATGGCCGCGACGACGTCCGCGGTGGACGACCCCATGCCGCACCCCGACGGAATCTCGCTGTGTATCGACACCTCCCCTCCCGGTGGGCAGGCCATACCGCGGTCCCGGCACAGTCGGAGGGTCAGCTGGGCCGCGCGCCGGGCCTTCTCGTGTCCCCTGCCGGCCCGCACCCCCGCCCGGCTGCCGGGGTGGAACTCCGCACGGGAGCGCAGCCCGGGAACAGGAACTGTCACCAGTGCCGGGAGGGATCCGGAACCGCAGGGGAAGACTCCCTGCACGAGTTCCCCGTGGTGGGCCATGCAGTGGCCGCGGCCGGCGCGCCACGGAACCTCCGAGGCAGCCGGTCCGACGCTCACGACCCGCTCCTGTCGCACGGCCGGGCAGCGCGCAGCGCCCACCCCGTGCGTGCCGCGACCAGTGCTCCGAGCCCGGTCACGAGGGCGAGGGCGGTCCCCGCACCCTCCCAGCCGGCCACGCCGAGCCCCGCTCCGGCAACGGTGGCCCCCACGCACACGCCCAAGCTCTGTCCGGCGCCGTTCAGACCCAGCACGGTTCCCCGGTGTCCCGGCGACACCCGCACCAGCAGGGTGGTCACCACCGCGGCGACCACGGCGTGGGAGGCGCCGAGCAGCGTCGTCGCCGCCAGGGCCACCCCCAGGTGCTCCGTGCGGAAGAGCAGCAGGACGGCCGCGGCCGCGACGAGTGCGGCCCCGCACGCGGTCCATGCGGCCCGGCTCGTGGATTCCAGTGAGCGCAGCAGGCGCCCCCCGAACCAGTTGCCCAGGAAGAACGCGAGGCCCGAGAGCGTCCAGACCAGGGAGAAGATCCCCGGCCCCACACCGAAGCGGTCGAAGTACACCACGGCCAGGTACGCGAGCTGCCCCATGAAGGCCGTGGTGCGCAGCGTGGAGACCAGCAGCATGGCCGGCACCCCCGGCAGCGTCCAGACCGCGCGCAGGGCGGCCACGTACCCCGTGCCCGCCGTGGAGTGCGGGACGGCCGGCTCCCCGCGCCCTGTGCCGCGGAGCAGCAGCGCGGCCGTGACCGCGGCCAGAACTGCGGTGGCCACGAGGTCCCCCCGCCACCCCCACAGGGCCGCAGGGCCGGCGAGCAGCGGAGCGGCGAGCACGGCGGTGAGCGTCATCGTGGCCGAGACCTGGGTCGCGGCCCGGCCGGAGGCCGCCCGGTCCTGGAAACGGTCTGCGGCCATGGCCGAGACCGCCGGGTTCAGGACCGCGGTGGCGGCACCGACCAGTAGGCAGAACCCGGCCCAGGACCACACCGATCCGAGCACACCCAGCAGGCAGGCGAGCGCAAGGACGGCGAGCGCCCCGGCCGCCGCCGCGCCGCGGGAGAGCCGGTCCAGCAGCGGAGCGCAGCACAGACCCACCAGCAGTGCCGCCACGCCGCCCGTGCCGCGCAGCCAGCCCATGAGTTCGGCGTCCTGGCCGCTGTCCCGGGTGATGTCCACCAGGAAGTTCGAGTACACCGTGAACGGCACGAGACCCAGGGCGCACGCGGCCAGCAGCGGCAGGATGCGTCTGGTGATCTGGGAATCGGTGAGTGTGGCCCCGCCGGAGGGGTGGGCGCGCGTGGACGGCGTGCTCACAGTGCCAGACCCTCTCCGCTCCCGGCGCGGCCGTGGGGCTCCTCCGTCGCTGTGTACACGTACAGCTGCGTCTCGTCGGCACTGAACTGGGAGAACGGAAAGGGCTCCGCGCTCAGGGCGAGGACCCCGCGGCCCAGGAACTCGCGCGCCACGGCGGGCGCCGACTGCGCGTAGATCCCCAGGGGAATCCTCCGTTCAAGGCACCGAGCCCGGATCCGGTCGAAGGTGCCGTTGCCGAGCGTCATCCCCGTGGCGAGCACGGCGTCCGCGGTGTCCATGACCTCTTCCATGTCCGGGCTCACCGGGTCTCCCCACTGGGTCCGTCGCAGCGCCAGATCGCACGGCAGCACCTCTGCACCGCGTGCGCGCAGGGCTGCGACCAGCGGGTTCACCACTCCGATCAGCGCGATCCTCTGTCCGGCTGCCACGGGCAGCAGCTGCGCCACGGTGGCGTCCCGCGCACTGGCCCTGGTGTCCGGGGTGCCGCGAGGCAGGGTCACGGGCCGGGCGCGGGGGTCGTCGCGGTGCGGCTGCCGCGCGGCGAGCCACGCGTCCAGGGCAGCCGTGCGCACCGGCAGGCACGGGTGCTCCAAAAGCTGACGCACGGGCATCCCGGAGAGCTCCGTCAGCTCCGGCGCCAGTTCACGAGCCTCCAGCGCGCACCCGCCGAAGGCCCCGGCCACGCGCACGAGCACGTACTGGTTGCGGTAGAGCGCGCTGTCCGAGGCGAGACGCGTGCCGTGCTGCACGGTGAACACGCTGCGTGCCACCGGCCCGTCGTCGTGCTGGGCGTCCAGGTGCTCGCACGCGAGGGCCAGCAGATCGGCCGTGGATTCTGGTGCCCGCAGCCCCGCCCCGCTCACCGCAGCCCCTTGGACCGCAGGTAGTCGGCGAGCTTCTGGGCGCCGTCCATGTTGCGGGGGCTCGAGACGGCCTCACCGTAGTCCATGACGTAGATGTTCCCGTTCTTCACGGCGGGCGAGTCCTTCACCGGGGACTCGTTCCGGAGGTAGTCGAGCTTCTCCTGCACGGGCTGCTTGTTGTAGTCGACCACTACGATCGCCTGGGGTTCGCTCGTGACCACCGACTCCCACCCCACGGTGTCCCAGCGGGCATCGAGGTCCCTGGTCACCGAGGTGGCCCCGGCCAGTTCCACCATCCCGTTCAGGGCCGTCCGCCGGCCCGCGGTGTAGGGCTCGGAGGTTCCGGAGTCGTAGACGAACACGCGGGCCGGGTTCTCGGGCCTTGGTGCCTCCTGCAGGGCGCGCCGCTTCTCCTGCAGCTGTCCCACGAGCTCCTGCGCACGGTCCTCGACGCCGAAGATCGTCCCCAGATCCTTCAGGTCCTCGACCGTGGCGTCCAGGGGGTCGGGGTCGGAGGTGTCCCCCTGGTAGCCCTTGCACGTCTCGTGCTGCATGTAGGAGTTGATCCCCACGCCCTGCAGGGAGTCCGGGGTGACCCCGCGGGCCTCGCTGAACCCGGCCTGCCAGCCGGCGAAGACCCAGTCCGCCTGAGCGCTGACCACGGCCTCCTGGCCCAGCACGGAGTCGGAGATGGTCTCGGTCCTGCCGTAGTCCTCCTTGTAGGGGGACTTCTCGACCACGCTGCTCACGGTCTGCGGGAGCACGATTCCCCGCATCTGCTCCGCGAGCCCGAGCGAAAACATCTTCTCGATGGCCGAGACGTCGTACGCCACGGCTTTCTGCGGGGTGGGGTACGTGCTGCTGCGACCGCAGTTCTCGATGGTCTTCTCCGCGCCCGACGCCGCGTCCTTCTGGACCTGCGCGCCGCAGCCGGTGAGCAGCAGGCTCGCCACGAGCCCCACGGCCAGGGGCGCGCCGCGGCGGGTCAGCGCCCGGCCGCCTCCGGGTGCACTGCGGGGCACGACGCCGCCCGGCCCGTCCCCAGCGCACCTTGCGCCTCCGTGCGGGGCGGCTTCGCCACCGGGCAGGTGCGGGGGACGGGTCTTGGGCGCGCCGGTGCCTCCGTGTGCACGCTCGACGCCGTGGGGGCCGGAGCCAGGGGGTGTTCTCATGAGGGGTCCTCTCGGTCGATGGGGAACAGCAGATGGGGTGTCCCGGTGTCGGGACGGGTGATCAGCAGGGGCCGCACGCCGTAGACGCGCTCCACGGTGTCCGGGTCCAGGGCCTCGTGGGGCGGGGCGTCGGCTACCACGCGCCCCTCGGCGAGCACCACGACCCGGTCGCACAGCGCGGCGGCGAGGTTGAGGTCGTGCAAGGCCAGCAGCACGGCGGGGCCGGTCCCGGCGGTGCCGCGCAGCGTGCGCAGCAGGTCCGTCTGGTGACGCAGGTCCAGGTGGTTGGTGGGCTCGTCCAGCAGAAGGTACGGGGTGCGCTGGGCCAGGGCGCGGGCGATGAGCACCCGCTGGCGCTCGCCCCCGGAGAGCCCCAGCACGCTGCGGTCGGCCAGGTCCGCCACCCCCGCGCGGGCCATGGCATCCCGCACGACGCCGTTCAGCTCCTCCGCGCGCAGGCGCGGGTTGGCCGCGGCACCCAGGCGCACGACCTCCGCGACCAGGAAGTCCAGCTCGCTCCGCTCGTCCTGGGGCAGCGCCGCGACCCGTGCGGCCGAGTCCCGGAAGCGCATGCCGTGCAGGGACTCGCCGTCGATCAGCACGGCCCCGCCGCACGGGCGCAGGGCACGGTAGAGGGCCTTGAGCACGGTGGACTTCCCGCAGCCGTTGGGACCCACCAGCCCCACGACCTCCCCCGGCGCCACCCGCATGGTGAGGCCCGGCACCACGGTGCGCCCGGCGACGTCGAGCCTCAGCTCCGCCAGCTCCAGACCGGTCCCGCACTGCGGGGTGTCCATGGACGCGGCGGTGGCCTGGCCGGACGGCGCGGTGCGTCCGGCAACGTGGCCGGAAGGCGACGTGCCTGCGGGGGCCGGGTCGGGCGGCGTCGTGCCCGGCGCGAGCGCTCCCCCCGGGGCTGCCGCGGGCCGCGGCGCGGGCGCCCTCACCGGGAACCCCCGAAGACGTAGCCGGCGCGGCGCATCAGCACCAGGAACACCGGCACGCCGATCAGCGCGGTGACCACGCCGAGCGGCAGTTCACGGGGCGGCACGGCCACGCGGCTGAGCAGGTCCACCCACACCATGAACAGCGCGCCCACGAGCGGGGCCACCACCACGGCGCGCCGGTGGGCCGGACCCAGCACGATGCGGGTGGCATGCGGGACCACCAGTCCCACGAAGCCGATGGTCCCCGCGACCGAGACGAGCGTGGCTGTGCCCAGGACCGTGAGCGCGAACAGCTGCACGCGCATCCGATCCGGGTCCACGCCCAGGCTCGCGGCGGAGCCGTCCCCCATGGAGAGGGTGTCCAGGTCCTGTGCGCGCCATGCGAGCCACGCGAGGCACAGCGCGGTGGCCGCGACCGGCAGGGGAAGCTGCTGCCACGTGGCCGCGCCCAGGGAGCCGAGCATCCAGAACATGACGGTGCGGGCGGCGTCGCCCTTGGCGTCGAAGAAGACGATGGCGGACATCAGCGCCTGGAAGCCGAACGAGAGCACCACGCCCGTGAGGATCAGGCGCACGGGCGCCACCCCGCCCGGGGTGCGGGACAGCCGGTACACGAGTGCCGACGCCGCCAGCGCGCCCAGGAACGCGGCCGCACTCAGCGCGAGTCCCCCGAGCGCGGCGAACAGTCCCCAGGAGACGACGGCGCTCGCGCCCACGGCCGCGCCGGAGGAGATCCCCAGGATGAAGGGGTCCGCCAGGGGGTTGCGCACCATGGCCTGCGCCGCGATGCCCAGGGCGCTCAGCCCCGCTCCCACCACCGCCGCGAGCAACACCCGCGGGGTGCGGATCTGCAGCACCACGGTGTAGTCGGTGAAGTCCGCCGCAGGGATTGCTCCGCCGGTCAGTGCGGCCCAGAAGAACCGGGCGGTGTCCGCGACGGGAATCTCCGCGGCACCCCCCGAGACGGCGGCGGGCACGGAGGCGCCCAGCGCGACGAGCAGCGCGAGCACCAGCAGCGCGTGGGCCCGGGGTGAGAGACGGGGTGTCGTAGTCATTAGACTGTAATGATAATCATTCGCATATAAGGACACAAAATGTTGTCCTTGGCGCGCTGACCAGCAGCGGGTGGTGCAGGGAGCGAGCCCGGTGCGCGGGCGGCGTCGTGCGCCGGGGCGTCAGCGGGGGACGGCCTGCGCGATCAGTTCGGCGGTGCGGCGCGGCTGGTCAAGCATCACGAAGTGCCCGCTGCGGGAGACCACCACGGAGCGCACCGAGGTCTCCACCGCGAGCCGAGCGGCCTGGGCAAGGACGTGGCGCACCCACCGGGACAGCCCCGGCCGGGGCACGCGGCCGTTGGCGGCCACCACCGTGAGGGGCACCCGGGGATCCAGAGGCAGCCGGGTCCGCAGTTCGCGGAGCCGGTTCATGCACGCCACGTAGCCCGCGAGCTCGCGCAGGGAGGCCAGCAGCGCATTCGGTGCGGAGGCCTCGGCACGCAGACCGCCCATCACCCGGGCCACGCGCAGCCGCCCGGGCACCAGCGCCACCGAGACCGCCGGCCCCACGAGACGCCAGATGCTACGAACGGCGCGGGAGCGCACCGCGGGGTGGGTGCGGTGGCGGAAGCGGCGGGCGGTGCGGGCCGCGTCGTGCGTCGGGTCGGCACCCTCGGCCTCGGGGACGGAGCCGTCCAGGAGCACCAGGGACCCCCAGCGGCCGGGATGGAGGCGGGCGGCGGCCTCGACCACTGCGGCACCGAAGGAGTGCCCCACCGCGGTGACCGGGCCGGGTACGTCCAGGGCGTCGAGAACGGCGAGCAGTCGCGCGGCCTCGGTGTCCAGCTCCGGAAGGGTCTCGGGGACTTCCTGACCCGGTGCGTAGCCGGGACGGTCCAGCACGATCACGCGGTGGTCTCCGCGCAGCAGCTCGACCACCGGCGCCCAGTCCCACAGCACGGAGGCCACGCCCGAGGAGCACACGAGCGCCGGGCCGGAGCCGATGTCCAGCACCCGGACCGGCACGCCCTGGACCGGGATCTCGCTCAGGTGCTCGCGCCACAGCGCGGCGGTGGAGTGGTTCACGCCGCAACCGCCCGGGGTGCGGCGCGCACCCGGTCCACGACCGGCAGGCCCGCGACGGCCACGAGCCACACGACGATCGCGACCATCGAGATCCGCTGCGTGATCCCCTCCGTGGGGATCCTGGTGAGCAGGGCGTCCACCGCGGACAGGGCGATGGTCACGACGCCCACCCAGCTGGCGATCCGGATCACCCGATCGGCGGCGGTGCTCAGCACGAGCGAGGCGAGCATGGCCACGACGAACGCCGTTCCCGCCACGGCGGAGGATGCGGTATGCATGTGGTGCTGCAGCGGCAGCGTTCCCGCGGCCTCGGCGGCGGCGCACTCGGCTGAGACCGAGGGCGCGCACGTCATGGGGTTGATGGCGTCCACCACCGTGGCCGCACCCGCCACAGCCAGGGCCGCGCACCACACCCGCACGGCCTGCCGCGCACGACGCCGCGTGGGCGGGGCGGTCTCCGGTGCCCCGAGGCCGCCGGGCAGTCCGCGCCACAGCGTGCGGGCCCGCGAGTAGGACAGGACGGCCATCACGATCAGCAGCATCCCGGAGATCCCGTCCGTGGTGCGCAGGAGCGTGGCCGCGGGGCGGTCTGCCACGAAATACTCGGAGGCGTAGGAGGTCCACGGATGCAACTGTGGATCCAGCAGCGGGGCCACGAGCCACGTGGAGTAGAGGACGGCGATCAGCGCCGCGAGACGGCGGGACGCGAGGGTCATGGAACCGGGTCACCCGCCTGTCGTCGTCGTGGGGCCGCGAGGTAGCAGCAGAGGTCCACTGTATCGGTGCCGTTCCCGAGGGCCCCGGGGCAACGGACGGGCGGCCACGAATTCGTGGCGACACCATGGCCTAAGGCGTTTCCGAGCACAAGGAAAGCCGGGCCCGTTCTGCGTTTCCGCAGGTCAGACCCGGCTTGCTGGCTCCCCCGACTGGACTCGAACCAGTAACCCTTCGATTAACAGTCGAATGCTCTGCCAATTGAGCTACGGGGGAATGCACATGTTGCTGCGCAACGAGACGATACTTTACAGCGCCCAGCGAGCTTCCTCAAATCGCCCGGGCGGGCCACTACCGGGCCCGTCATCTACCGGGTGCCGGGTGCGCGGGGACCTGGGGCTGGCTACCGGCTGCCCGCTGGGAATCAGACTCCCATGAGGCTGCGCCGCTGCAGCTCCAGGTCCAGCAGCTCGCGGTTGAGCTGCTGGTAGAGGTCCGGCTCGCGCTGCGCGTTGAGCCGGTTGAGGTGCGCGAGCTTGTCTGACTTCTCCCGGTTGATGTGCATCTCCACGAGCGAGGTGATGACCCCCACCGCGTAGTTGCGCATCTGCTGCTCGGTGGCCGCAGGCAACGGCGTGACGGACAGCTGCGCCAGGTAGCCGTGCAGCGGTTCGGGCAGGTGGTTCCGCACGGCTTCCAGCCACACGCGTCCGCCCTGGACACCCTCTCCCAGGTCCGCGCGGGCACCCACCACGGCGTCGTGCATGACCTGGTGCACCCGGTACGTCATGCCCGCGGACTCGAAGTGCCCCCAGTAGGCCAGCGGCACGAGGTCCGGGACCTGCAGCACGACTTCCAGCGCCTCGCGCTCCATGCGGGAGACCGGCTCCCGGGGATCGGGGAGCTCCACGGTGCGCGGCTCCTCGGGGGAACCTTCGTGAGTGCCGGCCCCTCCCCGCGATGCCTGCGAGTCGTGGTCCGCTCCCCCGCGCGATGGTCCCTGGGCCTGCTGCCGACCGCGAGCGCCGTCGTACCCGGAACCGGCCGGTCCTGCTCCAGAACGCCCCGAACCCGCGGGCCCCTGGCCGGAGGGGCCGGAAGGCCCCGAGCCAGCAGGTCCCGAACCGCCGCGCTGCGCGGATTTGGCCGCCGCGGTCACCGCGCGCATCACCTCGTCCGTCTCGATCCCGAGCCACCCCGAGAGCTCGCGCGCGTAGGCGGGGCGCAGGGAGGGGTCGCGGATCTGCGCGACGATGGGCGCGCACGCCCGCATGGCGCGCAGCCGCCCCTCAAGGCTGTTGACGTCGTACTCCTTGATGGTGGCCCGCAGCGCGAACTCGAACAGCGGGGTGCGGGTCTCCACGAGGTCCCGCACGGCCACGTCCCCGCGGGCCAGTCGGAGGTCGCACGGGTCCATGCCGTTCGGCTCCACGGCCACGTAGGTCTGGGCCACGAACCGCTGGTCCTCCTGGAAGGCGCGCAGCGCGGCCTTCTGCCCGGCGGCGTCGCCGTCGAAGGTGAAGACCACCTCGCCGCCGGCGGAGTCGTCCGAGAGGAAGCGGCGCACGATCTTGATGTGCTCCGGGCCGAACGCCGTGCCGCACGTGGCCACCGCCGTGGCGACCCCCGCCAAATGGCACGCCATGACGTCCGTGTAGCCCTCCACCACCACCACCTGCTTGGTCTTGGCGATGGGCCGCTTGGCCAGGTCGATGCCGTACAGCACCTGGGACTTCTTGTAGAGCTGCGTCTCGGGGGTGTTGAGGTACTTGGGGCCCTGGTCGTCCTCGTAGAGCTTGCGCGCCCCGAAGCCGATCACCTCCCCGGCCACTGCGCGGATGGGCCAGATGAGGCGGCCGCGGAAGCGGTCGTATAGTCCGCGGTTGCCCTCCGAGAACATGCCCGTGAGCTTGAGCTCCTGCTCCGTGAACCCCTGGTTGCGCAGGTGGTTCAGCAGGTGGGACCAGCCCTGCGGTGCGTACCCCACACCGTAGGTGCGGGCGGCGTCCTGGTCGAAGCCGCGCTCCCCCAGGAACTTCTGGGCGGCGGCGGCCTGGCGGGTGTAGAGGTTGCGCTGGAAGAACTCCGCGGCCACCTTGTGGGCGTCCAGCAGGCGCTGCCGGCGGCCCACCTCCTCGCGGTTGGGCGCCCCGCCCTGCTCGTAGTGCAGCTCGTAGCCGATACGTGCGGCCAGCCGCTCCACGGTCTCCGTGAACGGGGTGTGGTCCATCTCCATGAGGAACGCGATGACGTCCCCGGACTCGTCGCAGCCGAAGCAGTGGTATGTACCCATCTGGGGGCGCACGTGGAAGGACGGCGAGCGCTCGTCGTGGAACGGGCAGAGCCCCTTGTAGGAGCCGATCCCCGCGGGCTTGAGCGTCACGTACTGCTCGACGACCTCGCGGATGTCCGTGCGCGCGCGAACCTCGTCGATGTCTTCACGCTTGATCAGTCCGGCCACTGGGCCAGTTTAGGCACCCCGTCAAACCACGGACGGCGCCGCCCGGGCGGGTGTGCAGGGTGCCCGCACGGTGCGTGGACGACGCCCTGCCGCGGCCGGGCCCCAGGGGACGACGACGCCGCGCGGGACCAACCCGGCGCGGCCACCGCCCGCGTGGCCACGGTCTGCGCCCCATCCGCCCCGGGCAGGCCCGGGCCCGCCCGCTCACCAGAGCGGCTTGTCCCCGGTCCGCCAGTTGGTGCCGCGGATCCTGTCGTGCAGTGCCACGGCCGAGTGGTCCGTGAGGCACGCGATCTGGTCCACCACGAGCCGCAGCCGTGCGGCCTCCGCCCCCGGTCCGTCCGCCACTCCCCGCCAGTCCGCGGCGAACTCCGGGGAGAGGAACCGGCCGTCGGTCTCCATGAGGGCCTCCACCAGGATGGTGAGGATCTCGTGCTGGTTCTCGTACAGGGGCATGGCGTCCCGCACGGTCATCACGAACGCGGTGGCGATGCCCTTGAGCACCCCGATCTCCAGCTCCGTCTCGCGCGGCACCACCAGGGACGCCCGGTACCGGGTGAGCCGATCCTCACCGGCGACCTCCCGGGTGGCCTCCACCGCGGACATCGCGAAGCGGCCGATGAGCTGGCTGGTCATGTTCTTGAGCCGCGCGAGGTCCCCGCGGGTGCCGTCCATGCGCGGCACCCAGGCCGGGGTGGCCTCGAGACGGCGCAGGGCGGCGTCGAGCTCCTCGTCCGTGGCGTCCGGGAGGTACCAGCCGCGCGTGCACTCGATGACCCGCCCGCGCTGGGTGGGCTCGGCCAGCAGGTCCAGCTGCAGGGCGTGGGCGGCCACGGCGTCCTCCACGTCGTGCACGCTGTAGGAGATGTCGTCCGCGAGGTCCATGACCTGCGCCTCCAGGCACTTGCGGCCCTCCACGGCACCTTCGCGGAACCACTCGAACACGGGGAGGTCGTCCTCGTATGCGCCGAACTTCCGGTTGGGCCGCCCGTCCGTCCGCGGCGGGGCGTCCGCGGCGGACCACGGGTACTTGCATGTGGCGTCCAGCGTGGCGCGCGTGAGGTTCAGCCCCGCGGGCTCCCCCGAGGGCGTCACGAGCTTGGGTTCCAGCCGCACGAGCAGCCGCAGGGTCTGCGCGTTGCCCTCGAAGCCCCCGATCCCCCGGGTCAGCTGTGCGAGCACCGTCTCCCCGTTGTGCCCGAAGGGCGGGTGGCCGAGGTCGTGGGACAGGCACGCGGCGTCCACCACGTCCGGGTCGCAGCCCAGCGCCTTGCCGAGCTCCCGCCCGATCTGCGCAACCTCCAGCGAATGGGTGAGGCGGTTGCGCACGAAGTCGTCCGTCTGCGGGGCGACCACCTGCGTCTTGGCCGCGAGCCGGCGCAGCGCGGAGCTGTGCAGCACGCGCGCGCGGTCCCGCTCGAAGTGGCTGCGGTGGCGGTTGTGGTGGTCCTCGCTGACGTAGCGCTCGGTGTCCGATGGCTCGTAGCCGGGGGCCAGGATGCCCAGGCGGTCCGGGGTGTGCACGGCGCTCAGCCTCCCGAGACGTCGAGTTCGGCGGCCGCGAGACCCAGCCGTTCGGCGTCGCCCAGGATCCGCGAGGACAGCCAGCCGTCCGGCAGGTGCGGCTTCTTGGGGGAGCCCGCGCGACCGCGGGGCCCCTCCACGTCCGCACCGGGGTAGGGGGCGTCCAGGTCCAGCTGGTCCAGCAGCTCGCGCAGCGCGGCGAGGTCCGGGACCTGCGCCATCTTCGCGCGCAGCTCACCGCCCACGGGATAGCCCTTGAAGTACCAGGACACGTGCTTGCGGATCTCGCGGCAGCCCTTGGCCTCGTCCCAGAACTCCTCGGTGAGCAGCTCCGCGTGGCGGTAGACGGTGTCCGCGACCTTGCGCACGCCCGGCCGGAAGCGGCGCGGGCTGCCCTCGAACGCGGCCTGCAGGTCCCCGAACAGCCACGGGCGGCCCTGGCAGCCGCGGCCCACGACGACGCCGTCCACGCCCGTGTGCTCGACCATCCGCACCGCGTCCTCGGCGGAGAAGATGTCCCCGTTGCCGAGCACGGGGATGTCCGGCAGGGCCTCGCGCAGCCGCGCGATGGCATCCCAGTTCGCGGTGCCCGAGTAGTGCTGCTCCAGGGTGCGCCCGTGCAGCGCGACGGCGGCCACGCCCTCGTCCCGGGCCATGCGCCCGGCGTCCAGGTAGGTCTGGTGCTCGTCGTCGATGCCGATGCGCATCTTCACCGTCACGGGAATGTCCCCGGCCTCGCGCACCGCGGTGCTCACGATTGCCCGGAACAGGTCCGTCTTCCACGGCAGGGCGGAGCCGCCGCCGCGCTTGGTGACCTTGGGCACGGGGCAGCCGAAGTTGAGGTCGATGTGGTCCGCGCGGTCCTCCTGCGCGACCATCCGCACGGCTTTGCCCACGTTCACGGCGTCCACGCCGTAGATCTGGATGGAGCGCGGGGTCTCGTCCGGGTCGTGGTGGATGATCCGCAGGGACTCCGGCCGCCGCTCCACCAACGCGCGCGCCGTGACCATCTCGGTCACGTACAGTCCCCCGCCGTACTCGCGGCACAGCTTGCGGAAGGACTTGTTGGTCACCCCGGCCATGGGAGCCAGCACCACGGGGACGTCGATGGTCAACGGTCCCAGGTGCAGCGGCTTCAGGTTCAGCACGGCCGGTTCGCGGCCCGCGGTCTCAGTCGTCTCGGTGCTCATCGCCTGCCATTGTCTCACCTGCGAGCAACGGGCCGCGGCCAAGCCCCTTCCCCCACCCGGACACGACGACGCCGCACCCGTTCCGGTGCGCGGCCGCGCAGTACCGGACCCCGCACCCTGGGCGACGCCGCTCGCGCGGATCGCGCCGAGCGTCGTCGTCCTGCCCGGTGCCCTCTCAGGCGGGGGTGTTCCGTCCGGTTCCGGACACCGCGATCTGTTCGAGGCGCACCGCGAGCTGGAATGCGCGCACCTGCTCGTCCCGGCGGCCCAGGGTCTTGCACGCGGCCCCGAGGCCCCGCAGGCACGCGACCCACTCGTCCGTGTATGCGTCCAATCGGAAGTGCGGAATGGATCGATGCCTACCTGAGCACATGAGCGACCTCTCCCAGTGCTAATTAATCCCAAATTCTACTCGAGGCTCAGAGAGGATAGATCTAGCCTCCAGAAATTCTATTCATTTATTTCTTAGTGACAACTTATATGTTTTATACTGAATTAAGGTATCATTCACAACACATGCATATGGGATTTTCCTGCGGTATCTCCTGACCCAAAATCCAACCAGTCGTGGATCGGTCTCGCTTCCAGCTCAAACCCCAAACGTCCGTGAAATATAGTGCAGGAAGTGCAAATTTATCTGGATCCCATCCAGGAAGAGCATACTTGTTGTAAATATTTATATCCCCCCGCAGTTCCTCACCAGGAAGTAGAGTACCAACGACTTTCGCCTGGTACCAAGCATTAAACGACTTCGATTGCCCGAATTCATTAGATAGTTTATCCTCAAGATCATCACAATAGTGATCGTGGCTGGGATTCTCGGTTTCATTCGTGAATTCGATTTTGCAGTTAAAAAATGGGTGAGCCGATGTGTTCTTGATGTGGTAACTGGCACGCCCCGCAGCCATCCCTACTCGGCCGCCATAAAAAGTTTCCCATTCACACTTTAAAACAAGATTGTTCCTAGTTGTTGTCTTCCTAAGTTCATCCTCCTTGTCTCTGCGTATTCGATCATTCACTAAAGCGTCCCGCGCTGCTCTCGCAGATATACCAGCGAACAATAAGCCGCCTCCCGTGAATATGGCAGATGCCCACTCACCTAAGCTGCCCCATTGAGTTTCGTATGGAACGAGTCTTAGCAACCAAAGAACGAGAAAGACTACAGCCAGCACATAACCTGAAATGATTGCGATTATATTCGCCCGTGTGCGAATTTTTAATTCTCCGAATTCGTTGCGTGGAGACATTTTTATCCATTTGTTGCGATTGGAATACACCGTTAGCAGTCGGGGCACGTCATCTTGTCAGAATAAGGCGATCTGAATCAATGACGGGTCTTATCCGACTAAATCAGCGTTGCTTCGTGTTTGCATGCATGAAATTGAAGGTACCACACGGATCCATCATTAATGGTCAGTTACGAGGAAGCTCAACCCATTCATTCGGACGCAGCGATCTGTTCCAGGCGCACCGCGAGCTTGAACGCCCGCACCTGCTCGTCCCGGCGACCCAGGGTCTTGCACGCGGCCCCGAGCTCCCGCAGGCAGGCCACCCACTCGTCCGTGTGAGCTTCCGGATCGGGCAGCGCCGAGTACAGGTTCGAGGCGTTCTCCAGGGCGTGGGCGGCGTCGGCCCACGCCATCCGGTCCGCGGCGAGCGCGGCGAGCCCCCGCCAGCACAGGATCTGCCCGGCCACGTCCCGGCGGGTCTCGCAGCCGCTGAGCACCGCCTCGTAGTGCTCCTCCGCCACACGACGCCGCCCCGCCGCCTGCGCTGCCGTGGCCAGGTGGGAGGTCCAGCGCAGATCCTCGCGGGTCACGAACCCGGTGCTACCCGCGTGAGCCGGCCGGTCGGGATCCACCCCGGCCACCTCGGCGCCCTCCTGGAACACGCGGTATGCGTCCCACGGACGCCCGAGCGCGAGCAGCACGTCCCCGAGCTCCTCCAGGCACCGCACCCGCCCGCGCACGGACCGCGCGGTGCGCTCCGCCCGGCGGTACTGCACGGCACCGATCCGGTAGTGGTGCTCGGCGTCGGTGAGGTTCCCCGCGTCCCGTTCCAGGTCCCCGAGCGACGACGCCGCATCACCCGCCGCGCACCACGCGTCACCCAGGCGGGCGGTGCGCAGGGCGTCCTCGAGCAGCGTCCGGGCCTCAGCGAGGTCACCGCGCCCACGGGCGGTGAGGCCGCGCCTAAGTCGGCGACTAGATACCCAGATAGAAAACATCAAACCACTCCATCTCAAACTTTTGATGGCAATTATTTGTGACCACAAGCAAGCAAGAACGCTGGTGGATGCAAAACACATATGGCCATGAATCAGACCACCCGCTTCCGGGGCGGCTAGGCGGATGCGTACCCAAGTCGACAGTCGAGAGCAAACGCAAAATAAACGATCTAGAACGCACTCCCGTTCGACACATCACCCGACTCTAGATGAGACGGCATCCACAATGCATCCAATTACCAATAGAGGGCAATTACTTCGCCAACTAAATATCGAGGCGATTCCGCGACCGCATTATTCTCGTCGTAGGAATCAAAGCTCTGCTGTTCAAAACTGGTAACAAGCCCAAGGGCTTCGGACCTCCACCGCCCAAGTTCATCGGGATCTTCTGCGGAAATGCTTTCAAGCCTGGCTAACTCATCAATTTCATCAAGAGCCTTGTCAAATTCGGTGGCAATATCCGAAGTTGTTTGATATTGTTCTGCAATCCTTGGGATTTGTTTACTAATCACATCGTGAATATGAATCGGGCATCGTTTACCCGCATAGTGCTGAAGGGCAGGGGTAAATGAATTGCTTTGTGGTGGCGGCGCCGCTACAGCGGTATTCAACATATCCGTCACCTTGGCGATAGACGCCTCGACTTCCCCAAACCCAGGAATGCCTCTCACAGCATCGAAAAGTTTGACAGGAGACCATCTAGGCGAAGGGAAATCCTCGCTAACCCGAATCAGCGCTGTGCACTCCGCATTGTCAAACAATGCGCGACGCACATCAATCCAATAATTTTCGATTTCAGTTAGAGCCGCGAGCCGCACAGGAAAGGAAGCTTCTGAAACAGGGACGAGTGCACGTTGATCAGGGGAAAGACTCCAATCGGTTAATTCCGCGTCAATCGGAGCCTGCTCGAGAAGTAGCTGGCGTAGAATATCAGCAATCTGCAACATTTCGGACGGCCCCGACAAGACTACATCGGGGGACGATTCTGCCAACTTCGCAATGGAATCAGCTAGGGAGCTAATACGAAATGTGATGTCAGCTTGGAGTCGAATACGAATTTGAACCATGGTTCCGCGATGTAGCTTAATTTGGTTCGTAGAGGTCACCCTGTCCGACAGAATGGTCGCATCCCAGAATTCGCTGCCCCCACCCTGAATGGACTCTCGGTCCAATAAGTCTTTTAGAAGCGACTGCTCTGAAGAAATACGTTCGACTTGTATAGCCTTCTCGGTACTACGCTTAAATTGACCGCCAAGTCCAGCAGACCCGACACCCGAAGAGGAAATACCAACCGAACCACCAAGTTCCGCATCACGTGTCTTGGAATTCGTAATTGTGATGCGCGCATCTTCCGGGCCATAACGCGATATATAAAGGCTTCTAAGCGCCACCGCGTCTAGATAGATTATTTGCTTGAGCCCCCCGATTGGCTCCACTTTACGGCGCAGCTTATTAATCTTTTTCAATGCCCGAGACCGGCGTCTCTTCAGCCACCACTCACGTAGCTTGTTCATTATTTACCAGCCAATCGTCTATCCCTGGAGCACTTAGCACGCTCAAACCCCATCATGAAATGATCGTAAGCGATTCGAGTGCGCTCACTTAGCACTGTCATTTCGGCTGCATATTGCCAAATTGCTCCGACTTCTGCCGCAGTCCAACCGTCTGTCGCATCCGCGATTTTTCCGTAGTCAAAATTTTCGGACCGGACGTGATTACCAGACGAAAGAATGGCTTTGCGATCTTCGAGGTTGGGGCTACGGAATGTCAACTCCCGATCGAAACGGCCTGGCCGCCTGAGCGCGCGGTCAATGTCTCCCACGCGATTTGTTGTCCCGACCGTTATAACATTGGTGGGACTGTCGACCCCATCCATGTTTGTCAAAAACACATTGACCAGCCGTGAACCGTGGTCATTTTCATTCGCGCGATCTTTAGTTAAAACATCAATTTCATCAATAAACACTATCGACATCTTCTGAGCTGCGGCATCGGTGTAGATGGACTCGAGTCTCTGCTCACTTTCGCCCACCAACCGTCCTCCAAGTGATGCCGCAGTGACTAAATAAAATTCCGCACCGGATTGCGCGGCCATAATTTTAGCAAGAAATGTTTTTCCTGTACCTGGCGGACCCTGGAACAGAACACCTTTAATCGGATTAACACCTAAGTCGATCAGCTTTTTTCGAGATTCCAGTCGCATTTGTACGGCAGCCATGGTCTGTGCCTGCTCTTTGATATCTGGGAAACCAACAAAATCATCCCAGCGGAGATCTAAGTTCGGAGCTTTGCGTAGACTTTGGGGGTTGAACCCATCATCAAACAGGGGTGGTGGCGCGGGTTTCTTTCCTAGCGTTTTTAAGATCCGTGGACTTCGGTTGAATAATACTAAATCCGAATTTGATATACCGATAGACTCAGGCGCCGTCCGAGCGACTAGACCCTGAGGGCCGCGAACGATAGCTGTGTCCTCTACAACCTGCTCAACAACCCCTAGTTCCACTTCAGGTTCCCAGTCGTCGTCTGAGCCGAACCCCCACTCGTCTCCAAGGACTAGTACATCCCCCACTTCCGGATGTAGGTTCGACACGTAGTTGTCCCCGGCAACCAAACGGCCATCAGGCAACCTCAGCATAGCGAGGCCAGCATGGGTAATGTGATCGACTTTAGCAATGAGGGTAGTCATCACGCACCTTGATCTGGTTGACCTTGAACTACTTAATAATTTATATTCGCCGCTATCAATTTACGATGTTATGTTTTGTATAGCATGCAATTCCAAGACAGAGAATTCGGCCTTTCAGCATGTGTGCTACTGCGCTGAATCTTAGCGGACTCGCCGCCCCGCGGGCGACGGGGTCAGGGTGAGGAACAGGGGGTCGCGGAAGCAGTGCTCCGCGAAGGACCGGCACACGAACGCCGCGAGCGCCTCGACATCATCCGCAGGTGCCAGCGCGATCACGGAGCCGCCGAAACCGCCGCCCACCACCTTGGCGCCCAGGGCCCCGGCGTCGAGGCACGCGGTCACGGCGGCGTCGAGCTCCGGAACCGTGACCTGGCAGTCCACGCGCATGGACTCGTGGCCCGCCACGAGCAGCCGGCCCACGAGGTGCCAGTCCGGCTCGGTGGACGCGAGCTCGTCCGCAATCCGTACGGAACGGACCATCTCGGTCAGGGAGTGCCGCAGCCGCAGCCGGGTGCCGTCCGGGTCCGCGTCGAGCGGGGCGCCTTCCCGGAGCAGGGCGTCGAAGCGCTCGAGGACTGCCGCGGCGTCGTCGTCGGTGGGGTGCTCGGGCAGAGCGTCCCGCAACCGGGCCACGCCGAGCACCGCGGCGGCGGCCTCGCACTGTGCCCGGCGGGAGCTGTACTGGCCGTCCGCGAGCCGGTGCGGAGCACGGGTGTCCACCGCGAGCCACGCCAGCCCGGAGTCCGTGGGGTCCGCGGGCAGGCTGGTGACCCCGAAGTCCCGGCAGTCCAGGGCGAGCGTCTCCCCCGCGTGCGAGCGCAGCGAGGCGGTCTGGTCCAGCCCGCCCGTGTTCGCACCCACGATGTAGTTCTCGGCGTCCATGCACGCGCGTGCGAGGGCGCGGCGCAGGGCGTCGTCCGGGCGGTCGTTGCCGGTGCTCAGCGAGAACAGGGCGAGGGCCACGGAGCACTCGAGCGCGGCGGAGGAGGCGAGGCCCGCACCGATCGGCACGGTGGAGTCCACCATGAGGTCCGCGCCGAAACCGGGCGCCAGGGCGAGCTCCGGGACCGCCACGGGGTGTGCCGAGAGCCCGGCCGCCACGCGGTTCATCCCCCACGCGACCCCGGCCGCGTACCCGAACCAGCCGCCGACCCGGCCGGGGGCGACGTCCCCGACCGCGATCTCGCGCAGCCTCTCGTCCGCCACGGACTCGTCCGCGTCCTGCAGGGACAGCGCCCGCAGCACGCCGTCCGTGCGCGGTGCCGCGGCAGTGAGCGTGACGTACTGGTGGGCGAAGGGCAGGCACATCCCGCCCGAGTAGTCGATGTACTCCCCCATGAGGTTGGCGCGGCCCGGCGCGGCCCACACGCCCACGGGCGCGCGGCCGTACGCCCGCTCGAAGCGCTCGCTCAGCAGCTCGGCGCGCGCGAGGACGTCCGGCTGGGGCACCCACTGCGGGCACCCGGCTTCCTCCGGCGGGGCGACGACGGCGGGTTCACAGGACACGGACGGTTCCTCACATGATCGGGTGGTGCGGTGGCGACACGCCATTGTCCCCTACGCGGCGCGGAAGTGCTCCTCGAGCTCCTCCAGGGTGCGGTCCTTGGTCTCGGGGGCCACGCGGTGCACCCACACGAGCGCCACGAGCTGCAGCGCAACGAAGATCAGCACGGTGTACCCCACGCCCAGGGCGTCCGTGAGCAGGGGGAAGGTCAGCCCCACCACGAAGGTCATCATCCACAGCAACCACGCGCACGCGCCCATTCCCACCCCGCGCACGGACAGCGGGAAGATCTCGGACATGTACAGCCACGTGACCGTCCCGATGCAGCACTGCATGAAGCCCACGAACACCACGATGCACGCGAGCACCGCCCAGGCCCGTGCGGGGTTGCCCTCCGGGACCAGCAGGTAGACCAGCGCAAAGGCGGTCAGGGACACGATGGTTCCGCAAAGTCCGGTGAGCAGCATGGGCCGACGCCCCACGTGCTTGAGCAGCACCATGGCCAGGCCCACCGCCGCGGCACCCACGACCCCCGGGATGATGTTCGCGTAGAACGCGCCGTTGCCCCCGAACCCGGCGTCCTGCAGCACGGTGACCCCGTAGTACTGGATGGCGTTGATCCCGGAGATCTGGTTGATCACGGCCATGCCCGCGCCGATACCGAAGATCCGGCGGATCCACGGGACGCGCACCAGGTCCAGGACGCTGGCCGCCGGGCGGTGCGCATCCTGCGCGGCGAGCTCCCGCACCGTGTCCGCCTCCTGCGGCGTGTAGGCGTCCTCCCGGATCCGACGCAGCACGCGCACCATCTCCTCGCCGCGCCCCTTCCGGGCGAGCCAGCGCGGGGATTCCGGCACCACGATCATCCCGATCCACAGCGCCAGGGCGGGCAGCGTGGCGAGCACGAGCATGTAGCGCCACACGTGCGGGAGGTGGCCGAACGCCGTCGCCAGTCCCGCGTTGAACACGAACGCGAGCGCCTGCCCGCCCACGATCATGAGCTCGTTCTGCGCGACCACGCGCCCGCGCAGGTGGGCGGGCGCCAGCTCCGCGAGGAACACGGGCACGATCACCGAGGACGCCCCCACGGCGAGTCCCAGCACCGCGCGGAACGCCACGAGCACGCCCACGGAGGGCGCGAGTGCACAGCCGACGGTCGCCACCACGAACACCACGGCGAGCACCATGAGCACACGACGCCGCCCGAACCGGTCCGCGAGCCGCCCGCCGAACGCGGCACCCCACGCCGCGCCGAACGGCAGGATGGAGGCCACGAGCCCCTCCAGGAATGGGGTCAGCTGCATGTCGGAGACCAGAGAGGGCAGCGCGCCGTTGATCACGCCGGTGTCGTAGCCGAACAGCAGGCCGCCGAAGGTGGCCACGGTGGCGATCAGCCTCAGCCGCCCGCTCAGGGGCTGGGCGTCGGGCGCACCAGTGGCGTGCGGGTGGGAATCTTGCGGTGCGGCGGCGTCGCCAGAGGGCCCGGGTGCGGTGGGGCCGGTGTGCTGCGAGGAGTGCGCCTGGGAAGCGGGCATGGAGGTCCTTTCGTCCGTGAACGTCTTACCACGGTCCTCACCGCGGAAAGCGCATGCGCGGGGGTGAGGCGTTGCCAGGTGGCAGCCTGGGAGTGCCAGAGGTGGGGCAGGCAACGCCACAGTGGACACTGCACCGACGTGCGCGCGCCGCGCGCGAGCATCCCGCGGACACGCGAGAGCCCTCCCACCGCGGGCGCGGCAGGAGGGCTCTCGTGGGCTGCGCTAGTCCAGCACCAGCGTCTCGGCCTCCGTGACCATGCGGGCGACTCCCGCGGCCAGGAGGTTGTCCACCACGCTGACCAGCGGGCCCATGGAGTCGTCCACCTCCAGCTCCACCGGATAGTCGCTCACGAGCAGCGCCAGCAGGGTCTCCAGGGCCGCGCCGGACTGCTCCGGGGTGGCCCCGGCCGCACCGGGCACGTAGCCGAGCAGCACGTCCGCGACCTCGTTCGGCTGCGGCTCGTCGTGCGGGTTGGCCGGGTCGAACGGGCGGTAGCTCACGGCGAACGCCGCGATCGGGCCCTTGCCGTCCGTGCCGTCCACCGTGCGACGCAGCACCACGGCACCGTAGGCCCCGGCGGTGTCCGAGAGGAACTGCCTGTTGACCGCGCCGATACTCACGTCCCCCACCGGGTCCCACGCGTGGACCTCCCGGTAGAAGGACTCCACCGCGCGGGTCAGCTCCACGGAGCCGGTCGCGAGGTCCTCCACGGCCTCGGCGTCGGAGCCGTCCGCGTTCTGCCCGAGCGTGGGCGCGGGCAGGGCTCCGGCGTCCACACGCACCACGCGGGAGCGCATGGCCTCCGCGAAGCCCAGGGAGCGGGCGAAGCCCTCTCCCGTGGAGCCCGGGGTCACGCGCGTGCGCAGGGCCTCGACGGGAGCACCCGTCTCACGGGCGGCCGCCCGCAGCCGGGACGCCAGCTCCCGCCCGATGCCCTCGCGGCGGTGGTCCGGCGCGACCTCCACGAACAGCCACAGCCGCTGCGGGTGCCACGCGGAGGCGTAGCAGACCCCGGCGGCGACCGGAACGTCGTCGTCCGTGGCCACGAGCGTCACGGCGAAACCGCTCTGGTCCTCGGCACCCAGCCGGGCGCGGAACGCCTGGACGGGCGCGGACTCGGGGTCCGGCCACAGCTCGAGCAGGCGGAGGTCGTCGTCCTCCTGCCAGGGGCGGTAGTCGATGCTCATGCGCTCACTTCTCCAGGCGCTCGACCAGGTACTGCTGCACGCGGTCCAGGCCCACGCGCTCCTGGGTCATCTCGTCGCGCGAGCGGATGGTCACGGCCTGGTCCTCCAGGGTGTCGAAGTCCACCGTGATGCAGAACGGCGTGCCGATCTCGTCCTGGCGGCGGTAGCGGCGCCCGATGGCCCCGGCGTCGTCGTAGTCGATGTTCCAGCGCCGGCGCAGCTCGGCGTCCAGGTGCTGCGCGGCGGGGCGCAGGTCCTCCTTCTTGGACAGCGGCAGCACGGCGGCCTTGACCGGGGCCAGGCGCGGGTCCAGGCGCAGCACGGTGCGGGTGTCCACACCGCCCTTGGTGTTGGGTGCCTCGTCCTCCACGTACGCGTCCACCAGGAACGCCATCATGGAGCGGGTCAGCCCGAAGGACGGCTCGATCACGTAGGGGGTGTAGCGCTCGCCGGAGGCCTGGTCGAAGTACTGCATCTTGGTGCCGGAGGCCTCGGTGTGGTTGCTGAGGTCGAAGTCCGTGCGGTTGGCCACGCCCATCAGCTCACCCCACTCGGAGCCCTGGAAGCCGAAGCGGTACTCGATGTCGATGGTGCCGTCCGAGTAGTGCGCGCGGTCGTCCGCGGGGACGTCGTAGCGGCGCATGTTGTCCGGGTTCACGCCCAGGTCCACGAACCAGTTCCAGCACGCCTCGACCCACTCGTCGAAGTACTGCTTGGCCTCGTCCGGGTGGATGAAGTACTCGATCTCCATTTGCTCGAACTCGCGCGTGCGGAAGATGAAGTTGCCCGGGGTGATCTCGTTGCGGAACGCCTTGCCGATCTGCCCGATGCCGAACGGCGGCTTCTTGCGCGCGGCGGTCACCACGTTGAGGAAGTTCACGAAGATGCCCTGGGCGGTCTCCGGGCGCAGGAAGTGCTTGCCCTCCTCGTTGTCCACGGGGCCCAGGAAGGTCTTCATCAGACCGGAGAACTGCTGGGGCTCGGTCCACTTGCCGTCCTGGCCGGTCTCCGGGTCCTTGACGTCCGCCAGGCCGTTGACCGGGGGGTGGCCGTGCTTGGCCTCGTACGCCTCCAGCAGGTGGTCCGCACGGTAGCGCTTGTGGGTGTGCAGGGACTCCACCAGGGGGTCGGTGAAGGTCTCCACGTGCCCGGAGGCCTGCCACACCGCGGACGGCAGGATGATCGAGGAGTCCAGCCCCACCATGTCCGCGCGGCCGCGCACGAAGGTCTGCCACCACTCGCGCTTGATGTTCTCCTTCAGCTCCGCACCCAGCGGCCCGTAGTCCCACGCGGAGCGCGAACCCCCGTAGATCTCACCCGCCTGGAACACGAAGCCCCGGCGCTTGGCCAGGGAGATGACATTGTCCAGGGTGGATTTCGGGGCCATGCGGTCTCACTTCCGTTTCTCGCGCGGAGCCGCGGGGGCTCGCGCGTGGGGATCGGTGGGCTCAGGCTCTCGACCCGCACGGGGAGAGCCGTTCCGCTCCAGGGTAGCGAGGTTCCGCAGGCCGGACCTAACCCCCGCGCACGACGACGCCGCACGGCCGGAGTGCCCGCGCACCGCACGGTCCCGCGCGCCTCACCTCGCCGCCCCGCCCTCGCAGCATGCCCTCGGAACAGGGCACCCCGGCGCGCAGGGGGATCGCGCGGCCCGGGGCGGTTGCGCCGGTGAGGGCGGGGGCGGGCGCCGGACCCGGCCCAGCGGCGTCGTCCCCGGCGCGCCGCTACGAGACGAACGCTGAGACGCCCGTGAGCGCGCGACCCACGATCAGCGAGTTGATGTGGTAGCTGCCCTCGTACGTGTGGATGGCCTCGATGTCCGCCATGACCTTGGCGATCCCGCAGTGGCTGAGCAGGCCGTTGCCGCCCAGGGCGTCCCGGGCCTGGGACGCGCTCTGGCGGGCCAATCGCGTGGCGGTGGACTTGGCCAGGGCGGCCTGCATCATCTGCAGGTCGTCCGCCTCCTGCACGCGGGTCACCTGGGCCATGAGCCCCGAGCAGGCGGCAAGGTTGCCGGCCGCCTCCGCGATGACCTGCTGCACCAGCTGGAAGCTCGCGAGCGGCTTGCCGAACTGGATCCGCTCGATTGCATAGTCGCGCACGATGTCGAACACGGCCATCTGGGCGCCGACCGCCTGCCAGCCGACCCACGCGCGGGAGTCCTTGAGCAGTCCGTTGGCCGCGGAGAAGTCCTCGGCGCCGGGCAGCAGGGCATCCGCGGGCAGCCGCAGGTCCGTGAGCTCGATGTCCGCGTTCTGCATGATCCGCAGCCCGATCTTGTGCTCGATCTTGGACGCCGTGTACCCCGGCAGGGAGGTGTCCACCGCGAAGCACTTGATGCGGCCGTCCGCGGTGTCCCGTGCCCACACGAGCGCGAGGTCCGCCACGGTGCCCAGCCCGATCCAGCGCTTGCGGCCGTTGAGGACCCAGCCGTCCCCGTCACGGGTGGCCGTGGTGGCCAGCCCGCCCGCGATGTCCGAGCCGTGGTCCGGCTCCGTGAGGCAGAACGCGCCGAGCCTCTCGAGCTTCATGAGCCCCGGCAGCCACGTCTCCTGCTGCTCCGGGGAGCCGAACGCGGCAATGGTGCCCACGATCAGCTCGTTGTGGATGCCCAGCAGCGCGGAGAGGGAGATGTCCGCACGGGCGATCTGCGCGTGCACCAGCCCCTGGAACAGCCGCGAGGACCCGTCCTGGGCCACCTGCCCCAGCCCGAGATCCGCGAGCGCGGGCAGCAGGTGGCGCGGCAGCTCCTCCTTGTTCCACGCATCCACGCTCTGGTGCCGCACCTCGGCCTGCAGGTGCTCCGTGATGGCGTGCAGCCGCTCGCGCTCGGACTCGGGCAGCTGGCGCTCCAGGTGCAGGAGGTCGGGGCCCGGGAGGGAGCGGGGGGCGCGCGGGGATGCTGCGGCTGAGGTCATGGTCCTGTTCCTAAGGTGGTGGGCAGGTCGATAGTGGTACTTCCGACTATAACGCAGGCATGTATTTTCGTGTGGTCCCGATCACGCCCCCTGCGCGCCCCTAGACTGTGCCCATGCCCCAGAACCAGCCGCTCAACAGGGACCCCATTGCGGAAGCACAGCGCAACTGGGAGCGCAGGGGCTGGACCGAGGCTGCGGGCCCGATGGCCGCGGTGACCTCGATCATGCGGGCCCAGCAGATCCTGCTGGGCCGGGCGGACCGGATCCTCAAGCCCTTCCGGCTGACGTTCTCGCGCTACGAGGTGCTCGCCCTGCTCAGCTTCGCGCGCGAGCACAAGATGCTCATGAAGCGGGCCAGCGCCCTGCTGCAGGTGCACCCCACGTCCATCACCAACGCGGTGGACCGGCTGGAGGACGCCGGGCTGGTGCGCCGGGAACCTGTCAGCACGGACCGGCGGGCGGTGAACGTGGCGCTCACCCCCACCGGCCTGGACGTGGTGGGCCGTGCCACGAAGGCGCTGAACGAGCAGCTCTTCCTGGACACCGGACTCGCGGCGCACGAGGTGGAGGCGGTCGTGGCGGCGCTGAGCGGGCTCCGTGCCCGCGAGGGGGACTTCACCCCTCCCGAGACCCCTCCCGCAGCGTCGTGATGATCTCGGAGAAATCCTTGCCCGCGTGGCCGTCCGCCACGAACTGGTTGTAGAGCTTCGCCGCAAGACGCCCCATGGGCGCGGTGGCACCGGTCTGCTCCAGTGCGGTGGCCGCGAGGTTGAGGTCCTTGGCCATCAGCGCGCCGGCAAAACCGGGCTCGTAGTCGTTGTTGGCGGGGCTCGTGGGCACGGGGCCGGGAACGGGGCAGTTGGTGGTCAGCGCCCAGCACTGGCCCGAGGCGTTGGAGACCACGTCGTAGAGCGCCTGGTGCTCCAGGCCCAGCTTCTCCGCGAGCACGAACGCCTCGCTCACCGCCACCATGGACACGCCCAGGACCATGTTGTTGCAGATTTTCGCGGCCTGGCCCATGCCGTTGCCGCCGCAGTGCACCACGCGCGCGCCCATGATCTCCAGCAGGGGCCGCACGCGCTCAAAGACCTCGTCCGGTGCACCCACCATGAACGCGAGCGTCCCGGCGGTGGCACCCACCACTCCGCCGGAGACCGGGGCGTCCGCGGCGGTGAACCCCTTCTCCCGTGCCAGGGCCGCGGCCTCCTGCGCCTCGGAGATGTTGATGGTGGAGCAGTCCAGGAACGTGGCCCCGGCGGGTGCCGCGGCCAGCAGACCCTCGCCGCCGCCGGCCCCCGTGTAGGCGTCCTTCACGTGCTGCCCGGACGGGAACATGGTGATGACCACCTGCGCCTGGCGCACGGCGTCCTCCGGGGTCTCCGCCACGGTGAGCCCCTGCTCACGGGCGGCGTCCATGGCGGCGGGCACCACGTCGAAGGCGGTCACGGACACCCCGGCCTTCACCAGGTTCACGGCCATGGGTCCACCCATGTGGCCCAGGCCCAGGAAGGCTACGGTGGGGAGCTGCTGGCTGGTGGTCTCTGTCATGACGTTCCTCGTTCCAGGGGTGGCGGTGGCGCCGCGCGTCGCGGAGCCGCGGGAATGCGGGAGGGCCGGAGTGCTGGGACTCCGCCGGGCGCCGTCGTGCGGGGCCCGGCGGCGGGGCGGGACTGCGGGGCACGGCGGCGTCGTACGGCGCGCCCACGGCGTGGCGCACGACGACGCCGCGCGGCTCAGCTGCCCGCGGGCATCACGAAGCTCGCGCCCTCCTTGGTCCCGGAGGGCCAGCGCGTGGTGACGGTCTTGGTCTTGGTGTAGAACTTCAGCCCGTCCGTGCCGTGCTGGTTGAGGTCCCCGAAGCCCGAGGCCTTCCAGCCGCCGAAGGTGTAGTACGCGATCGGCACGGGGATGGGGACGTTGACGCCCACCATGCCCACCTCCACGCGGGTGGTGAAGTCCCGGGCCGTGTCCCCGTCGCGGGTGAAGATGGCCACGCCGTTGCCGTACTCGTGCTCGCTGGGCAGGCGCAGGGCCTCCTCGTAGTCCGCGGCGCGCGCGATGCACAGCACCGGACCGAAGATCTCCTCGCGGTAGATGCTCATGTCCGTCGTCACGTGGTCGAACAGGGTGGCGCCCACCCAGAACCCGTTGGGGTGCCCGTCCACGGTGGCCCCGCGGCCGTCCACCACGAGCTCCGCGCCCTCCTTCTCGCCCGCGGCGATGTAGGACTCGATGCGCTCCTTGGCCTGGGCGCTGACCACGGGACCGAAGTCCGAGGACGGCTCCAGGGACGGGCCGAGCGTGAGCGTGGCGATCCGCTCCTCGAGCAGCGCGCGCAGCCTGTCCGCGGTGGCCTCCCCCACGGGGACGGCCACGGAGATGGCCATGCAGCGCTCGCCGGCGGAGCCGAAGGCCGCACCGATCAGGGCGTCCGCGGCCTGCTCCAGGTCCGCGTCCGGCATGATCACCATGTGGTTCTTGGCGCCCCCGAAGCACTGGGCGCGCTTGTTCTGCGCGGCTGCCGCGGTGTAGATGGACTGGGCGATGGGCGAGGAGCCCACGAACCCGACGGCCCGCACGCGCGGATCCTCGATCAGAGCGTCCACGGCGGTCTTGTCACCGTGGACCACGTTCAGCGCACCCGCGGGCATGCCCGCCTCGAGCGCCAGCTCCGCGAGCCGCACGGGCACGGAGGGGTCCCGCTCGGAGGGCTTGAGCACGAAGGTGTTGCCTGCGGCGAGCGCAATGCCCGCCTTCCACAGCGGGATCATGGCGGGGAAGTTGAACGGTGTGATCCCCGCGACCACGCCGAGGGGCTGGCGCATCGAGTGGACGTCAATGCCCGTGCCCGCGCCGCTGGAGAACTCGCCCTTGAGCAGGTGCGGTGCACCTGCCGCGAACTCCACGACCTCCACGCCGCGCTGGATGTCGCCCTTCGCGTCCGGGAAGGTCTTGCCGTGCTCGTTGGAGAGCAGGGTGGCCAGCTCGTCCATGTTCTCGGTGATCAGGTCCACCCACTTGAGCAGGATGCGCGCGCGGCGCTGAGCGTTGAGCCCGGACCACTGCGGGAACGCCTCCTCGGCAGCGGTCACGGCCTGCGCAACCTCTTCTGCGGATGCCAGCGGCACCTGGGCGCTCACCGCGCCCTCCACGGGGTTGTAGACGTCCTGCGTGCGACCGGAGTCTCCCGGGGTCTTCCGGCCTGCGACGAAGTGGGGAACGAGTGTCATGGCTTCTCCTGGGGATGGTGGGAGGGTGTGATGCACGTCTCCCCCGAACGTATCCCCAGTTCATTGGACGTGCAACTACTTGGGGGCACGACGCCGCCCGGTGGCGTTCCCGTCCCTCCTCACCCCACCCCGTCCCCGCACGTCCGGGCACCGGGCCGCGTTCCCGGCGATCCGCCCCGGGCACGCCTGAGACAATGGACGCATGAGCGACACTGCGTATGAAGAGATGCCCATCCGGGACCAGATGATCCGCCTGGGCCAGGCGTTGAAGCTGGCCAACCTGGCCGAGGACGGCCACCACGCGAAGACCCTGGTGTCCGATGGTGCGGTGCAGGTCAACGGCGCGGTGGAGACCCGCCGGGGCGCGCAGCTGCACCCCGGGGACGTGCTGGAGGTCCCGGCCTCCGGTATGCCGCCCGTGCGCATCGTCAGCGCATAGGGCGGTCCGGCACCCCCACCGCAGTGGGTGCGCCGGACCGGACGATCAGTCGGGTGGCCGGTGCGCTCAGTCCGTGAGTGCCCGCAGGTACTCCGACACATGGGACAGCTCCTGGGGTGAGACCCCGTGACCGATCCCCCGGTACTGCACCTTGGTGGCGTCCGCGTGCTGCTGGGCCCACTCAGCGGTCAGGTCCACCAGGGCGGGCGGGATCACCGGGTCCTCGGGGTCCCGGCCCCAGAACATCCGCAACGGCTCGTCGCGCAGGGCGGCGTCGTGGAAGAAGTTGGCCTGGGCGTCGTCGTCCGCCACCGGGACCACGAAACCGGACAGCCCCACCACCGCGTCCACGAGGTCCGGGGCGTGGCGGGCCACCGTGGTGGCGATCGCCATCCCCTGGGAGAAGCCCAGCAGGATCACGTGCGTGTGCTGCAGGGACTCGTCCCGCAGCCACTGCACCACTGGTTCCGCGGCGGCCACCACGGCGTCCGTGGTGAAGCCCAGGTCCGAGGACAGCGCGAACCACTGGAAACCCGCGCCCGCGCGCTGCGGTGCCCGCACGGAGGCCACGGTGAACCCGTCCGGGAGGGACGCGCTCAGGGCCATGAGGTCTCCCTCGTGGGAGCCGTAGCCGTGGAACATCACCACCAGGGGCGTGCCGGCGCGGTCGGCCTCGTCGTTGTTCCAGATCACGTGGGGTGCTTGTGCCATGGCCCCATCCTCACACGGTCCCGTGACGGACCATGACGGCGCCGCCCAGGAATACGTGTTAGTAATTTGCGTATGGATGAGAGCACTGCGCCCCGGACCACGTCTCCCGATCCCACCGCCGAGTCCCCCGCCGAGCCCCTGCACCCGTGGCACCGGATGGTGTCCATGGGCGACTCGTTCACCGAGGGCGTGGGCGATCCGGACGACACCGTCCCCGGCGGGTTCCGGGGCTGGGCGGACCGCATGGCCGAGGAGCTCGCCCGCACCACCGACGACTTCGCCTACGCCAACCTGGCCATCCGCGGGCGTCTCTTCCAGCCGATCGTGGACGAGCAGCTGGAGCCGGCGCTCGAGCTGACACCGGACCTCGTGACCATCAGCGCCGGCGGCAACGACATGCTCCGACCCGGCGCGGACCCGGACGACATCGCCTCCCGGCTGGACACCGTGATCGAGCAGATCGCCGCGACCGGCGCCACCGTGGTCATGTTCGACGCCCCGGACATCGGCAACACCCCGGTGATGCGCAGCATCCGCGGCCGCGTGGCCATCTGGAACGAGAACGTGCGCACGGTGGCCGCCCGCCACGACGCCGTGCTCGTGGACCTGTGGGGGCTGAACCAGCTGAGCGACCCCCAGATGTGGGCACCTGACCGCCTGCACTTCTCCCCGCTGGGCCACCAGCTCATCGCGTGCGAGGCCTTGGACTGCCTGGGTGTGGACCACGGGCTCACCCCCGACCACCCCGAGGAGCGCCCCGCACGCAACTGGCGTCAGGCCCGCCGGGACGACATGGTGTGGGCCCGCAAGTACTTCGTCCCGTGGGTGGGCCGCCGCATCCGCCGCCGCAGCTCCGGGGACTACATCACCGCCAAGCGCCCCGCCTTCGGCCAGGCCACGATCCCCGGCGCGGGCGAGGAGATCCCCCAGCAGGCCGAGGAGGCCTGAGCCCTCCCGCTCTGCTCCACCACACGACGACGGCGCCCGCTCCCCTCCCGGGCGGTTTCTAGGGGTCCTCGCAACACCTGATGGTTATGTGGTTGTCAGTAGATCACGCAGACGCTCGGCTGGGGTATCCCAGTTGAGCGTTTTGCGTGGGCGTGCGTTGAGTTCCTGTGAGACGTGCTCGAGGTCCTGCGGGCTGTAAGGCCGAAGGTCGGTGCTCTTGGGGAAGTACTGACGCAACAGGCCGTTGGTGTTCTCGTTGCTACCGCGCTGCCATGGTGAGTGGGGGTCGCAGAAGTACACCGGCACCCCTGTCGCGACCGTGAATTGTTTGTGCCGTGCCATCTCGCATCCCTGGTCCCAGGTCAGTGAGCCCCGCAGGTGTGCGGGCAACGTGGTGATCAGCGCTGTGAGCACATCTCGGACTTCCTCGGCGCTGTGGCCACCGGGCAGGTGCCCCAGCAGAACGTAGCGAGTGGAACGCTCGACCAAGGTGAGGATCGCCGAGGCGCTGCCGGGGCCCACGATGAGATCGCCTTCCCAGTGCCCGGGCACGGCCCGGTCCTCGACCTGCGGTGGGCGGTCGGAGATCATCACCATGTGATCAACGAACCGCGAGGTGCGTTGATCAGGATGTTTGTGGGGCTTGCGGCGGGTCCGGCCGGTGCGCAGCGCGGCTGCGACCTCCCGTTTCAGACCGCCACGGGCTTGGAGGTAGAGGGCCTGATAGATAGTCTCGGGACTCACTCGCATGCTCTCATCGTCGTGGAACTCTTTGACCAGAGTGTGACTGATCTGCTCCGGAGACCACCGCAGCATGAGCTTGTCCTGGACGTAGTCCCGCAGCCGGGAAGGCAGGCAGAGCTTGGGTTTCTTCGGCCGGGGCCGAGATGCTGCCCAGCCACGCTGAGCGGCATACGGCTGGTACGCCCCGTCCACTGAACGGGCATCGAGCTCGCGTTTGATCGTCGAGGCCGGCCTGCCCAACGCTCGGCCGATCGCGCGCAAGCTGTGCCCAGCACGGTGCAGGTCAGCGATCACTTCCCGGTCCTTCAGCGTGAGGAAGCGGGGATCTAGTTGGGCTTCCAGAGCTGGTAGCGCAGGACCCGCGAGGAGTGTGGTCATACCGGTGTTGTAGTCCACCCGGCGGCCATCTGGATAGATGCGGACATGGCCCGTGTGTTTGATGCCGCGGTCCCATTCCTGCGCGGTGCGCTCATGGACTCCGACGATGGCTACCGCTTCACGCCGCGAGAGGCCTCCGGCCCTGAGCTGAAAGTACTCGTCCTTCCGCGGGTGCGGCCCGGTGCTGGGGATCCCGCGACCACGGATCCCTGCTTTACGTGCCCAGCCGTATGCGGTATTCCGGTTCACACCAACATCGCGAGCAGCCACTGTGATGCTGCCATCCCCACGTTCCAGCGCCTGGAAAAACGCCACCTTCAACTCATCTGACAACACGATCCCCGCAACTCCCTGAAATTCAGGGTGCTGCGGGGATCGCTAGAACCCACCTCCGGGGTGCGGGTGCCGTATTTTGTGGCCGCGCCCGGCGAAACCAGCTCGTTGGACGCCCGGCAACCGCCGACGGCCACCCGCATGGGCGGTCACCTTATCCATCCGCAGACGGTACAAGGCCGGCGGGAGCCGTTCACAGCGAGAAATATGAAGTCGGAATTACATTCCGGCTACACTGGTAAGCAATGACCCGAAAACTACACGAGGCGGGTGGAAAGACGGGATCGGCGGCATATGGTCGTGGGACGTCCGAGAACAACCTTCACGGAAGCCCACTCGGGCATGACCACAGGCGAACCGAACGGCTCAGGATACTGCTTGTACCTCTTTCCGTCGGCGTGGCCGTATTTTTAGTGGCACGCATTATGTTCCAGCCCTTCGGAGACCATTTCGCCCTCCTCCCCTTGCCCCTGTCGCTTCTTGTCGTTATTTTGGTGCGGAACTCGATATGTCGCCGCGGCCATAGTGCCGCGGCAGGAGAACAGGAACGGCGGGAGCAGCCGGTCGTTGTGCACCGATTCGACTGAGGTCGCTCGCTGGCGATATCACCAGTAACGCCGGGATTCCTCTCAAGTGGGGACTGCGCATGCACGGACTGCGTTAGCAGCCGTAGCGTGGATGATGGCAAGGGCATGCCCACCGCGGTCAGGGGCAGGCACGGGTGGCTGACCGTACCGTGGTGAGGGGAAGCAGGCCTGCCCGTTCCAAAATGGGCCGCGAGTACTCGCTGCAGTCGACGTGGATCAGTGTCCGCCCTCGGTGCCGGGCCGAGCGGGCCCGCTGGACCACCAGGGCTCGGTACAGCCCGCGCCCGCGATGGCCTCCGAGGCACGCGCCGCCCCACAGTCCTGCGAAGTCGGTTCGCTCCGGGAACTCGGAGCGGCCGGAGCACACCACGTGGCCGTCCTCATCACGTACCACCCACATCTCGAACGATTCAGGGGCGCTGCGCCACCGCTCGACCAGCTCGTCTTCCTGCAGTCGCATCCTTTCCGGGGAGTCCCCAAAAACCCGACCAGCAAGATTCTCCGCTTCTCGCAATGACGCTTCCGTTACCGCTCGTTCCACCGTGTAGCCACGAAGCTGCTCCGGGCCGGCGGCCGCGGAGATGAGCACATCCGCCTCGCCCGCCATGACCGTCTCCGGTTCTCCGAGAGCGAATCCGTGGTGCTGAAGCGTGGCGACCAGGGAGGGCAGGCGGTCATGTGCTCGGGTTTTCCACGAGATGTGGTCCACCCGAGAGTCCGAGGCGAACTTGGAAACCACACTGGCTATCAGGTCATCCAGTTCTGATTCGGCCGTGGGAAACGGGGCATGGGTGACGAATGCTCGGTGACGCTCAGGAAAGACCGCAGCGAGGACGGGACCGATCTTCACCACGACGGGCGCGTCGGCCACTTCAGCCGCGCCACGCAGCTGCGAGTCATAGGCGGCAAGGAGTGTCTGGGGCTGCATGTGGGAGAGCATGACACTGGACTCCCACCATGGCAACGGGCCTGCATCCGTTGGCACGCCCCCGCGGGATGACATGAACGTCATGCAGCCCATGCCATCCCCCGCCAGTCTTCGAGCCGCCCGCCAGCTCAGTCCCGCAGCACCGTGGCCCGCAGCAGCCGGCCCACCTGCGGGGTCTCCAGCAGGAAGCCGTCGTGACCGCTCGGTGAGGTGATGGTGTGCACCTCGTGCTCACCCGGCAGTGTGGCCGCGAGCTCGGCGGACTCCTCGGGCGGGAACAGCCGGTCCGAGTCCACCGCCGCCACGAGCCACTCGCAGCGGGTGCGGGCGAGGGCATGCCGGAGGCTGCCGCGGCCCCGGGCGACGTCGTGGGACATCAGCGTCTCGTTGACACTGAGGTACGCGTTCGCGTCGAAACGGGTCACGAGCTTGAGCGCCTGGTGGTCCAGGTAGCTCTCCACCCGGTAGCGCCCCCGGTCCACGGTGCGGTGCGGGCGAGCAGCACCCCAGCCGCCCCGGGGACCGGTGGCGTCCGCGATCCCGGCGTCGTCCCCCGACGCGCTTCCGCCCTGCGCCTCCCGGCCGAAGCGCGCGGCGAGCTCGTGCGCGCTGCGGTAGGTGATGTGCGCGATCCGCCGCGCGAGGCCGAGTCCTTCGGCGGGGTGCGGGCCTCCGTAGTAGTCCCCGCCGCGGAAGTGCGGGTCCTGCCGGATCGCGAGCGCCTGGGTGCGGCCCCACGCGAGCTGCTCAGCACTGACCCGGGCGTTCGCGGCGATCACCGCGCACGCCGCCACCCGCTCCGGGTGGCACACCGCCCACTCCAGCGCGCGGGCACCGCCCATCGAACCGCCCACCACGAGCCGCCACCGCCGGATCCCGAGCCGGTCCGCGAGCCGCGCCTCCGCGGCCACGGTGTCCCGCACGGTGACGCGTGGGAAGCGCGAGCCCCACGGTGCGGCGTCCGGCGCGAGGCTCGCCGGGCCGGTGCTGCCGTGGCAGCCGCCCAGGATGTTCGCGCACACCACGAACCAGCGGGTGGTGTCGATGGCCGCTCCCGGTCCGATGAGCCCGTCCCACCAGCCGCCGGTGTCCGCCGCGACACGGTGCCCGGCCATGTCGAAGGGCGCTGTGTCCCCGTACCCCACGGCCGTGCCGCGCGCCGCGTGCGAGTCGCCCGTGAGCGCGTGCTCGACCAGCACCGCGTTGGAGCCGTCCGGGGCCAGCTCACCCCACGTCTCGTAGGCCAGGCGCACGTCCGGCAGCCGGAACCCGGACTCCGGGGTGAGCTCCCCGATCTCTGCGGCCCGCACCACACCGTCCCGGCGCACCGCCGGGGCTGTCTGCACCACGGTCATGCCGCGGGCTCGGCGGCCACGTCCGCACGCGCCGTCGACGACGCCGCAGGGCCGCCTTCCGCGCCGGTCCCGGCAGCCGCGGCGGGCTCCGCACCGGCGTCCGCGATCGGCTCCATGCTTCCCAGGGGCCGGTCCGCCGGTGAGGTCGCCGGGTCCCGATCGCCCCGCTCGTGGGTCGACTCCTGGGTGCCCGGTGCCGCGGCCACCGCTGCGAACCCCGCTTCCAGGTCCGCCAGGATGTCCTCGATCCCCTCGGTGCCCACCGAGAGCCGCACGAAGCCCGGCTCCACGCCCGCCGCGAGCTGCTCGTCCTCGGAGAGCTGCGCGTGCGTCGTCGACGCCGGGTGGATCACCAGGGACCGCACGTCCCCGATGTTCGCCACGTGGGAGTGCAGGCTCAGCGCGTCCACGAACGCGATCCCCGCCTCCTTGCCGCCCTCCAGCACGAAGCCGAGCACGGAACCCGCCCCGCGCGGTGCGTACTTCCGCGCGCGCTCGTGCCACGGCGAGGACGGCAGCCCCGCGTAGGACACCGAGCGCACCTCGGGGCGGGACTCGAGCCACTCGGACACCCGCTGGGCGTTGGCCACGTGGCGCTCCACGCGCAGGGACAGGGTCTCGATCCCCTGCTCGATGAGGAACGCGTTGAACGGGGAGATGGACGTGCCCAAGTCCCGCAGCAGCTGCACCCGGGCCTTCAGGACGTAGGAGAGGTTCACGCCGAAGGCGCCGTCCGCGCCCAGGTCACGGGCGTACACCAGACCGTTGTAGGTGGGGTCCGGCTGGTTGAAGCCCGGGAACCGCTCCGGGTCCGCGCCGTAGTCGAAGCGCCCGGCGTCCACGATGAACCCACCGATCGCGGTGCCGTGCCCGCCCAGGAACTTGGTGCCCGAGTGCAGCACGATGTCCGCGCCCCACTCGATGGGCCGCACCAGGTACGGGGTGGCCACTGTGTTGTCCACGATCAGCGGCACCCCGGCCTCGTGGGCGATCCCGGCAACGGTCTCCACGTCCAGGACGTCGTTGCGGGGGTTGGGGATCATCTCCCCGAAGAACGCCACGGTGGTGGGGCGCACGGCGTCCCGCCACTGCTGGGGGTCGTCCGGGTCCGCCACGAAGGTGGTCTCCACGCCCAGGCGCGGCAGCGTGTGCTTGAGCAGGTTGTAGGAGCCGCCGTAGAGGGACGGGCTGGCCACCACGTGCGTTCCCGCTCCGCCCAGGTTGAGCACCGCGAGCGTGGCCGCGGCCTGCCCGGAGGAGACCATCAGGGCTCCCACCCCGCCCTCCAGCGAGGCGAGGCGCTTCTCCACCACCTCGGTGGTGGGGTTGGTCAGGCGGGAGTAGATGGGGCCCATGTCCTGCAGCGCGAAGCGCGCGGCGGCCGTGTCCGCATCCGGGAACACGAAGGACGAGGTCTGGTGGATGGGCAACGCCCGCGAACCCGTCACGGGGTCGGGGTTCTGGCCCGCGTGGATCTGGCGGGTCTCGAACGCCCAGTCCTGGGAGTTGTCGGGGGTGGGTGCAGTGCTCATGGCCGTGCTCCTTCTCGGAAGGATCAGGGGCCAGGCGACCGTCCGCACGGTGCCCGTACGAACGGGCGACCGGTGGCCCGCGCTTGCCGTGGACGTCGGACGACGTCACGGCCAGGTCTTCACCCAGGGCACCCCGCCGCGGTAGGGAGGGTTGCCGGTCAGCAAGCTGGGGCTTGGCGCTGACTCTCGTGACCTAGACCTCAAGTGTGGGAACCGGGGGGCCGCCGCGTCAAGTTCGGTGTCCGCAGTGTTGCACCCGCCGATTTGGACCCCCGTGTGACGGGTGCCACCATGACTGCATGAAGCTGGACCACGTTTCCTTCGCAGCGCAGCCGGACGGGCTGGAGGCCACCACCGAGCGGATAGCGGACCGCCTGGGGATCGAGCCCGTGAAGGGCGGCGTGCACCCCCGGTTCGGCACGCAGAACATGATCCTGCCGCTCACGGACCACCAGTACGTGGAGGTCGTGACCGTCCTGGAGCACCCCGCCGCGGACAAGGCGCCGTTCGGTCAGGCCGTCCGCGCGCGTTCGGAGGCTGGCGGCGGCTGGCTCGGGTGGGTCGTGGAGGTCCCGGACCTCGCCCCGTTCGAGCAGAAACTGGGCCGCCCCTCCGTGCCGGGCGGCCGGATCTTCCCGGACGGCCGCCGCCTGGACTGGCACCAGATCGGCGTCAAGGGCCTGATCGCGGATCCGCAGCTGCCGTTCATGATCCACTTCGACTCCGCGGACGAGATGCACCCCTCCCAGGCGCGGCTCACGGACGTCCGGCTGACCGGCATGGACATCGCCGGCTCCCCCGAGCGCGTCACGGACTGGCTCGGTGGCCCTGTGGAGGACGTCCTGCGCTCGGTGGACGTCACGTGGTCCGCTCCCCACGGCACGCCCGGTCTCATGGCGGTCACCTTCGGCACGCCGGACGGGCCCGTCACCATCTGATCCGGCGGGGCACGACGCCGCCACCCACCCAGGCGGTCAGCCCGCCAGGAGCTGCGGTGCGAGGAAGCCGACTGCGTCCAGCAGGAAGTGCGCGACCAGAAGCGGCATCACACGCCCGTACCGGCGGTAGCACCACACGAACACGAGCCCCATGACCAGGTTGCCCAGCGCCGGTCCCACCCCCTGGTACAGGTGGTAGCTCGCCCGGAGCACCGAGGACACGATCGCCACCGTCCACCACGAGCGGCCCAGCCGCCGCATCCGTTCCGCGAGGAACGCCACCACGATGATCTCCTCCACGAGCGCGTGCCGCAGGGCGGTGAGCAGCAGCAGCGGAACCGTCCACCACGTGTTCTCCAGGGTGGACGTGGTGATCTCCGCCGTGATCCCGAGCGCCCGCCCGGCCTGGTAGAGCACGAGGGTCCCACCGCCCATCACGGCGAACAGCGCGAGGCCCCGGGCGGCGTCGTGCCCCGGGCGGCGCGCGTCCGCACCGATGCCGCGCAGGACCGCGGGGATGCGGGAGGTGGTTCCCGCCAGGAACCACAGGGCGAGCACCACGGGCACGATTGCGAAGCAGATGCTGGTGAGGCGCCGCAGCGCGTCGATCACCGGAACCGGGCTGAGGGGCTGGTTGAGCGTGGTGGAGCTCTCCGCGATCGAGGACTGCACCGCCATCTCCACGAGGTCCAGCACCGAGTACACCGCGGAAGCGCCCAGGGACACCCCGAGCACCAGCAGGATCTGCATGCGGAGGTCGGCGCGCGGCACACGGGGCGAGGTGTCGAGGGAGGCGATCACCCCACCATTGTGCGTGGTGCACCCGGACAGCCCCGCGAGCGACCTCGGTAGGGTGAACCCATGCACCCCGCCCCGGACACCTCCCCGCCCCACCGCGCCCTGCCGCCGGGGTGGCGCTGGCGGGATGCCCGGGGTGCCGGCGTGCTGGCCCTGGCCGGCGTCGAGCTGGTGTACCTCTCCGACTTCGTGCAGTCGGTCCCGTGGAAGGCGGATGTCGGGTGGGTTGCCCTGGGCGCCGTCGTGCTGGCCACCCCGCTCGCATGGCGGCGTCGCTTCCCCGTGGCAGTGATGGTGGCGGTGTCCTTCGTGTACTTCGCGCTGGTCACGTGGGTCGGGATCGAGATGTACGCCTCCCAGGTGGTGCTGTTCCTGGGCTTCTACTCCGTGGGGGCCTGGTGCCCGGACCGCCGTCGCGCCACGTGGTCCCGCGCCGCCGTGGCCGTGGGGATGGCGGTGTGGCTGGGCTGGAGCACCGTGGAGCAGTTCACGGATCCGGAGGTGGGTGAGCGCGGCGTCAACGCCTACATGGCGATCGCCGCGATCCAGTTCGTCGTGAACATCGCCTACTTCGCCGGGGCGTGGGTCTTCGGCGACGGGGCGTGGAACGCGGCCATCGAGCGGCAGGAGCTCGAGGCCGCCCACGCCGAGATCCGGCAGCAGCAGGAGCGGCTCGCGGAGCAGGCCGTGAGCCTCGAACGGCTCAGGATCGCCCGCGAGCTGCACGACGTAGTGGCCCACCACGTCACGGCCATGGGCGTCCAGGCCGGGACGGCGCGCCTCACCATGTCTCAGGATCCCCGCGCCGCCGCCGAGCACCTGCGCGGTGTGGAGTCCTCCGCACGGGAGGCCGTGACCGAGCTCAAGACCATGGTCCACACCCTGCGCGACGGCGAGGAGGCCCCCGACTCCGTGCCCCGGCTCTCCGACCTCGAGGCACTCGTGGCCGACGCCCGGGCGATCGGCCAGGACGCAGTGCTCAAGCGGATCGGCCCGGAGCCGCAGCTGCCGCCGCCGGCCCAGCTGGCGCTGTACCGCACGGCACAGGAGGGGCTCACCAACGCCCGCAAGCACGCCGGGCCACGGGCGGTCGTCACGGTGCGGCTGCGCACGGAGGCCAGCCGCGTGGAGCTGGAGATCAGCGACAACGGGCGCGGCGCCCGGCCAGGGAAACCGGCCGCCCACGGCACGGGCACGGGCCTGATCGGCATGGAGGAACGGATGGCGTCGATGGGCGGCACACTGGACGCGGGCCCCAAGGCGGACGGCGGCTGGCTCGTGCGGGCCACGGTGCCCGTCCACGCCCCGCAGGAGGTCATGCCGTGAGCCTGCGTGTCCTGCTCGTGGACGACCAGCCGCTGATTCGCCTCGGCTTCTCCGCCATCCTCACGTCGCAGGAGGACATGGAGGTGGTGGGAGAGGCCGCGGACGGCGAGGAGGCCCTGGAGCTCGCCGCGGCCCTCGACCCGGACGTGGTGTGCATGGACGTGCAGATGCCGCGGCTGGACGGCATCGAGGCCACCCGTCGGCTCGTCGCCTCGGATTCCCGTGCCGCCGTGCTGATCCTCACCACGTTCGACACGGACGAGGCCCTGTTCGCGGCGCTCTCCGCCGGTGCCTCGGGGTTCCTGCTGAAGTCCGCGGGACCCGAGGAGCTGATCCAGGCGGTGCGGGTGCTGGGCCGCGGCGACGCGCTGCTGGACCCTCTGGTCACGCGCAGGGTGCTGGCACGCACCGTCGAACCGGCGGCGGAGGTCGATGCGCAGACCGGCCGTGCCCCGGCGGGTGACGCGGCGGCGTCGTCCGCCGGCCGTCCCGGCCCGGAGTCCGAGATCGCGGACGGGCAGGACGACGCCGCCCGCGCGGGTCTCACCGCCCGCGAGACCGAGGTGCTGGCCGCCATGGCGCGCGGCCTGTCCAACGATGAGATCGCGCGCGAGCTGTTCGTGGGCAGGGCCACGGTCAAGACCCACGTGTCCAACGTGCTGCTGAAGACGGGGGCGCGTGACCGGGTCCACGCCGTGATCTGGGCGTTCGAGCACGGTGTGACCGGCGCCTGAGACCGGCCCCACCGCGCAGTGGGCGTCTCCTCCCCCGGGCGGAGGATCGCGGGGGTGCAGAATCCGCCGCCCGGGGGAGTCGGACACGGGCGTGACTTCCTAGGCTCGAACCATGATCACAGTGAACGGGGTGAACAAGTCCTTCGGGTCGGCGCACGTGCTCGAGGACCTGACCTTCAGCATCCGCCCGGGCCTCATGACGGGGTTCGTGGGCGGCAACGGCGCGGGCAAGACCACCACCATGCGCATCCTCCTGGGGGTGCTCTCGGCGGACTCGGGACGGATCGAGGTGGACGGCTCCCCCATCACCGCCGACTACCGCGCGGGCATCGGGTACATGCCCGAGGAGCGTGGGCTGTACCCCAAGATGACCGTGCTGGACCAGCTGGTCTACCTGGGCCGGTTGCACAGCATGACCGGCGCGGACGCGAAGGCCCGGGCCATGGCGCTGCTCGAGCGCCTGGGGCTCGCCGGCCGCGCGGGCAGCCGGCTCGAGGAGCTGTCCCTGGGCAACCAGCAGCGGGCCCAGATCGCCGCCGCACTCGTGCACGACCCGGTGGCCCTCGTGCTGGACGAGCCCTTCTCCGGGCTGGACCCCCACGCCGTGGAGACCACGGTGCAGGTGCTGCGGGAGACCGCGGACACCGGGGTTCCCGTCCTGTTCTCCTCCCACCAGCTGGACGTCGTGGAGCGGCTGTGCGACGAGCTCGTCATCCTCGCGGACGGGCGGGTGCGCGCCGCGGGCTCGCGCGCCGAGCTGCTGGCCGCCCACGCCGTTCCCGAGTGGGAGCTCGACGCCGCCGCGGACACCGGCTGGGTGCGCGAGGCCCCCGGCGTGGAGGTGCTCGCCTTCGACGGCGGGCGCGTCCGCTTCCGGGCGGCCTCGGACGCCACGGCCCACGCCGTCCTCACCGAGGCCGTGGCCCGGGGCACCGTCCACCGCTTCGGACCCGTCACCCGCACCCTGCACGAGATCTTCACGGAGGTCACCCGATGAGCACCGCCACCGCCACCCCCACGAGCACCACCCACCAGCGCCAGCCACGGCGCACGCCCTTCTGGTCCGCGGTGGGCACCGTGGCCGCACGCGAGATGGGGGTGAAGGCCACCTCCAAGCCCTTCATCATCACCACGCTGATCCTGCTGGCCGCCGCACTGGCCGCCACGCTGCTCGTGCCACGCCTGGGCGACCTGTTCGCCGGGGACGCCACGAGCGTGGCCGTGGTGGACCAGACCGCACCGTCCGTCCAGGCCCTCGGCGAGGACTACGCTCCGCAGACCGTCGCCTCCGCGGACGCGGCACGCGAAGCTGTGCTCTCCGGCGCGGCCGACGCCGCCGTGGTGCCGGATTCCGGCAGTCCGGCCGGTGTGAGTGTCCTGGCCATGACGGACGCCCCCTCGGGTCTGGTGCAGGCGCTGTCCACGAGCCCGGGGGTGGAGCTGCTGGACCCCGCAGCGCCGAACCCCGCGCTGCGGTACCTCATGGCCTTCGGCTTCGGACTCGTGTTCTTCATGGCCGCCGTGACGTTCGGCCAGCAGATCGCGGTGTCCGTGATCGAGGAGAAGCAGTCGCGGGTCGTGGAGATCCTGCTCGCAGCAGTCCCGGCGCGGGCCATGATGGCCGGGAAGGTGCTGGGCAACGCGGCCATGGCCATCCTGCAGGTGGCGCTGCTGGCCGGGGCACTGCTGCTGGGGATGCAGATCAACGGCAACGTGCTGCCCCTGGACGGGATGGGTGTGCCCATCCTGTGGTTCGTGATGCTGTTCTCCATCGGGTTCGTGATGATCGCGGCCCTCTACGCCGCCGCGGCGTCCATGGTGTCCCGGCAGGAGGACATCGGCTCCACGTCCATGCCCGTGATGATGCTGATCATGCTCCCCTACTTCGGTGTGATCTTCTTCAACGACAACCCGGAGGCGCTGCGCATCATGAGCTGGATCCCGTTCTCCGCCCCGGTGGCCGTGCCGCTACGCATCTTCCTGGACCAGGGCGAGTGGTGGGAGCACATCGGCTCCCTGGTGCTGCTGATCGTGACGACCGCCCTGGCCATCTGGCTCGCCGCGGTGATCTACGAACGCTCCATCCTGCGCACCGGCAAGGCGCTCAAGTGGCGGGAGGCCCTGAGGGGCTGACGGCCTGGCCACCGGTCGCGGACCCCGGTCCCGCAGCAGGCGGGTCCGGCGCGCGAAGGTTTGGGGCGCGGCTCCCGCGCCGGGCCTGGCAAGCCGCAACTGGAACGCAGCGCCACCCCGGTGGGCCGTGCGGTGAGACTCCCGCACGGCCCACCGCCGCGTCCCTAGACTGGGGCGCATGACTTCCGAGCAGCAGACCTTCCCCGTGGCACCCCGCCGTCCCGTGGAGCGCACGTTCCACGGTCACACGTTCGCCGACCCCTACGAGTGGCTCCGCGAGAAGGACTCCCCCGAGGTCCGGGCGCACCTGGACGCCGAGAACACCTACGCGGAGGCCGTCACCGCGGACCTCGCCCCGCTGCGGGAGAGCATCTACACGGAGATCAAGGACCGCACGCAGGAGACGGACCTCTCGGTCCCCAGCCGCCACGGGGACTGGTGGTACTTCGCCCGCACCGTGGAGGGCGGCGCGCACCAGGTGTTCTGCCGGGTTCCCGTGGCGGACCCTGCGGACTGGACCCCGCCCGCCGTGGAGCCCGGAACGCCCCTGGACGGCGAGCAGACCCTCCTGGACGCGAACGCCGCGTCCCAGGAGCACGAGTTCTACGCCCTGGGGGCGTTCAGCGTCGCGGAGGACGGCTCCCGGCTCGCGTGGTCCGAGGACACCGCCGGGGACGAGCGGTTCACCGTCCACGTCAAGGACCTCACCACCGGGGAGCTGCTCGCGGACCGGATCCCCCAGACCTCCTACGGCGCGTTCCTCACCCCGGACGCGGCCCAGGTGGTCTACACCGTGGTGGACGAGTCCTGGCGTCCGTACCGCGTGTACCGGCACGTGATCGGCACGGACGTGGCGCAGGACCAGCTGCTGTTCCAGGAGGACGACCCGGGCCTCTGGCTCGGCGCCGAGCTCTCCGCGGACAAGCAGTGGCTCATGCTGTCCTCCTCCTGCTCGGAGTACAGCGAGTACCGCATCCTGCGCCTGGCTGAGCTTCCCGCGAACGACGCCGCCGTGCCGGGTTCCCATGGCCAGTCCGCCGGGGCGGCCCCCTCCACCGCGCACCGGGACGCGCCCGACGAGTGCACGGGAACGGCGCCCGGTCACGGTGATGGCACGAAGAAGGCACGCGCAGAGACCCCCGCGGACCTGCCGTGGCGGGTTGTCCTCTCGCGGGACGAGCGGGTGCTCTACGAGGTGGAACCCCTCACGGTGGCCGGCACCGATGTCCTGCTGCTCTCCCACGACGCGCACGCCCCCAACGGGCGCATCAGCCTCATGCCGCTGGAGCACGCTGGGTGGAGCCTCACGGAGGTGGACCTGGTGGACGTGGTCCCGGCCTCGGACACCGTGCGCGTGGAGTCCGGCATCCCCACGGCCACCCACCTGGTGGTGGCCTTACGTGAGAACACCACGCCCCGGGTGCGCCTGATCCCCCGCACCGCCCTGGAGCCGCTGGTGGCCGGGGCGGCGCACGACGGAACGGGCGCGCGGGCGGGCGGAGCGGCGTCGTCGTCCCCGGACACCGGCACGGCGGCGGACGCCGGGCTGCTGGCCGGGACCGAGGCCGCGTTCGACGAGGACCTCAGCAGCACCGGCGTGCTTTCCGCGGAGTACGAGAACCCGGTGGTGCGGGTGTCCTACACGTCCTTCGTGACGCCGCCGCGCGTGTACGACATCCCCACGGGCGAGCCCGGGGCCGGTGCGCTGGACGAGTTCGGCGTGGGTGAGCCCGTGCTGCGGCGCGAGACTACCGTGCTGGGCGGGTACCGCAGCGAGGACTACACGGTGGAGCGGGACTGGGCGGTCGCCGAGGACGGCACGCGGATTCCCGTGAGCCTGGTCCGCCGCGCGGACCTGGACCCCGCCGTGCCCGCGCCCGTGCTGCAGTACGCGTACGGCTCCTACGAGATCAGCACGGACCCGGCGTTCTCCATCTCGCGGCTGTCCCTGCTGGACCGTGGCGTGGTCTGGGCCGTGGCGCACGTGCGCGGTGGCGGTGAGCTGGGGCGCGCGTGGTACGAGAACGGCAAGAAGAACACCAAGACCAACACGTTCACGGACTTCGTGGCCGTGACCCGGCACCTGGCCGCGCGCCCGGACGTGGATGCGCGGCGGATCGCGCTGATGGGCGGCTCGGCGGGCGGTCTGCTCGCGGGCGCAGTGCTGAACCTGGCCCCCGAGCTGTACTGCGGCGGGCTGGCCGCGGTGCCGTTCGTGGACGCCCTGACCTCCATGCTCATGCCCGAGCTGCCGCTCACCGCCCTGGAGTGGGAGGAGTGGGGCAACCCCGTGGAGTCCGCTGAGGTCTACGAGTACATGCACTCCTACTCCCCCTACGAGAACGTGCGGGACGCCGACTACCCGCCGATCCTCGCCGTCACGAGCCTCAACGACACCCGCGTGCTCTACGTGGAGCCCGCCAAGTGGGTGGCCGAGCTGCGCACCCGCGTGGCGCGCCCGGAGACCGTGCTGCTGCGCTGCGAGATGGCCGGCGGCCACGGTGGCGCGTCCGGGAGGTACGCGCAGTGGAAGGACACCGCGTGGGAGTACGCGTGGCTCGCGCGGCAGCTCGGGGTTGCGGACTGACAGGGGTCCCAGCACCCCCCCCGGGGATGAGGCCGTCAGCGCCCCGCGCTACTGGTAGTCGCCCAGGTCCAGCCTGAGGTCCAGGTCCTGCCGGACGTGGTCCAGGTGCTTCAGCTGCAGCGGGTGCAGAACGCCGCCCAGCATCCGGGTCCAGGAGACGGGGTAGCCCACCACCTCGCCGCGCTCCTCCCCGGGGAACTCCGCCGCCTGGTCCGCCCAGTAGCCCATTCGGCGCTCGACCTCCCGCAGCCACTCCGCGGTCAGGGGGGTGTGGGAGCGCACCAGGTAGGCCCCCATGCCCACGAGCCGGTGGTGGTGCCACGCCAGATCCGTGCCGAGCGCGCCGGTCAGCCGGGTCACGTCCTGTGCTGCTCTCTCCGGGTAGCCGCTCAGCCACGCCTGCTGGTCCGCATCCATCCGCGCGAAGGCGGCCTCCCAGGACGTCACGGGCGCCTTGAGGTCGCAGTAGCCCCCGCCGTGGTGGTGCATGAGGTATGCCCGCAGGTAGTCGGAGCGGTGGACCAGGGACAGGTTCTCGTACGCCGGGTGCAGCGGATGCCCCGGCACCAGCCACTGGTCCAGGTTCTCCCGTGTGACCAGCTCCACGGGCAGTCCGATCCGGTCCCGCATCACGTCCAGGTTGGCGCGTCGCCGCGGAGTCAGGGGATTGTCCCCGAGCCACAGGGTGACCACGCGCCGCGGCAGCTCCTGCGGCCCGTCCGGGGCCGGGGGCGTGCGGGCCACGAAGGAACGACGGTAGCGGGCGGCGTCGAACTCGTAGGTCGTCAGACGTGCGTGCCACGGCGCCGCCGTGGTGACCGCGGCGAAACGGAGGGCCTTCTGGGTTCGGCGGCGCCGCTTGTTCACCACGAACAGCGCGTGCTTGACCTGGCGCGCGGCCATGAGCGGATCCACCGGGCTCACGCGGCAGGCTCCGGCTGCAGCGCCCCCACCGTCCGAGGGCTCAACCAGTCCCCCACATGCCCGGCGACAACCTGCTCGGCCGCCGCGGTGGCCATCGCCGCGCTCGTCTGGAAGCCGTAGCCACCCTGCCCGGCGAGCCAGAACACGCCCCCGGCCGCGGTGTCCCAGCCGCACACGGGCACGCCGCACGCGCGTTCCGTCCGCAGTCCGGTCCACGCCTTCACCACCCCGGTGATGCGCAGTGCCGTGTTCTGCTGGACGGTCGCGATCAGGCGCTCGACGGCGCCCGGGTGCGGTTGCGCGTCGCACGCCTCGCTGGGCTCGGACTCCCCCACCGAGATCATGGCCCCCACGGGGTCGGGCCGGTAGTACCAGTGCTCTGCGGCATCCATGACCATGGGGTGCTCCGCGGGCATGGCCGAGTCCAGACGGACCAGGGCTGCGGTGCGGCGCAGCGGCTGCAGCCCCTGCGGCGCGGCACCCAGCAGCGAACCGACGTGCTCCGCCCACGCCCCGGCCGCGTTCACCACGGTGGCCGCGCGGACCGTGTCGCCCGGGTCCGTTCTCCGCCCGCCCACCACGGGCGACAGCTCCCAGACCTCACCGGACCGCTGCGCACCGGCCACGCGGAACCCCGTGCGGATGCTGACCCCGGCCTCCTCGGCCCGGCGCCTGTGCCACGCGAGCAGTGCCGAGGCGTCGGAGCGCACGGCGGAGTCGTCCACCGCGGCGGTGCGGTAGCGCGCCGGGTCCGCCCGGAGCTCGGGGCACAGCGCCAGCAGCTCTGCGTCGGTGGCACGGCGCAGGCCAGGCACCGTCTCCGCCGCGACGTGCTCGGCGGAACCGGCCACCATGAACGGGCTCGGCCACACCAGGGGCGAGGGCAGCTCCGCAGAGACCTCCGACAGCCGGGCAATGGACCACCGGGTCAGCTCCAGCACCGGTTCCGGGCCGTAGCTGGGAATGAGCTGCTGGGCGGAGCGCGCGGAGGTGTGCTGGGCGACGTCGTCCTCCGCCTCCAGGAGGCAGATGCCGTGCCCCGTGCCGCGCAGCCACGCCAGTTCAGAGGCCACGGACAGGCCCGCGATGCCCGCCCCAATGATCACGATGTCGAACTGCATGAGCCCATGGTGTCACCGCCACGGCGGCAACCCGTGCACGGCGGGCGGCGCGCAGGCTGCGGACGTTGGATGTCGGACGCCAGACCTCGGGCACACGAAGAACCCCGCCCCTCACCATGACGGTGAGGGGCGGGGTTCTGCGACCGACCCGGTCGATCGGCTCGGCCGGGTCAGCCGGTCATCGACGAGCGATGAGGTGCCTGGATCAGGCGGGGATGTTCAGGACCTGACCCGGGAAGATCAGGTTGGCATCGGCCACGGAGCCGGCGTTGGCGGCGTAGAGGGCCTCCCAGCCACCGTTCACACCCAGCTTGTTGGCGATGGTGCCCAGGGTGTCCCCGGCCTGCACGGTGTAGGTGCCGGCGGCGGGAGCAGCCTGCTGCACGGGGGCGGCGGGAGCGGTGTACTCGGCCACCGGAGCCTGCTGCACCGGAGCGGCCTGCTGCACGGGAGCAGCCTGCTGGACCGGGGCGGCCTTCGGCGCGGGAGCGGCCTGCTGCACGGAGGTGGACTGCGGGGCCACGGAAGCGGCCGAGGCGACGCCGCCGCCGTTGCCGTGCAGGCCCAGGCTTGCGGAGCAGGCGGGCCATGCGCCCCAGCCCTGGCCGGCGAGAACGTTCTCGGCCACGCGGACCTGCTCGGCCCACGAGGCGTTGTGGGCGGAGCCCTGGCCACCGAAGGCGGCCCAGGTGGACGGGGTGAACTGCAGGGCGCCGGAGAAGCCGTTGCCGGTGTTCGTCGAGGCGTTGCCACCGGACTCGCACTCGGCGAGAGCGTTCCAGGTCTCCATGGAAGCAGCGTTGGCGGGGACGGCGAACGCGCCCACGGCCAGGCCGCCCATCATGACAGCAGCGGTACCACGGCGGATAGCGGTTGAAGTCTTCATCATGCTCCGTCAGGCCACCTGCGCTCGTTCCCATCCCTGGGTGTCTTCGCGCCGTCGTCTACCCATAACAGTTAGGTGTGAGGGGTAGAAACTACGGAATGCTGCCATGTAGACGACGTACGGTGTGCGGCAGCATCCAGCACAATCCAGACGACGGATCGTGTGCGTCTGGTAGCGAACTTCCGCTCAGGAGAGTTCGCTGAGGAAGTTGTAAATAACGATAGCGTAACGGTTGCCCCGAGTTCAAGAGCTTCGTTACTTTTTCGTTATCCCGCTTTGGGGGACAACCCCCATCGCGGGCATGTATCACGGCACCCTGGCCGGTCAACCTGAGCCACGGTAGGTCACCCCCGCGTGACGGGTCAACCCAGGGAGCCCCGCGCTGTGCATAACGGCCGGATACACCGTTGATAACGGGAAGATTTCCCCCGCGCTATCCCGCGCTCCAGGCGGCGATCACGCTGGCCAGACGGGCCTTCTCGTACTCGGCCTCCCGCTGCTGGAGAGGCTCGGGCGCTGCGTTGCCGTGGGACTCGTCACACAGTGCCGGCGGGGCGGGGAGGTCGGGACGGTGGACCACCGCTCCGGCCTCGTGGGCGATCAGCGCGCCGGCCGCCCAGTCGTGCTCGTGCAGCGCCCGTTCCGAGTAGCCGTCCAGCGTGCCGTCCGCGACCATGCAGAGGTCCAGGGACGCGGCCCCGAGCCGTCGCATGTCCGAGTAGTCCTCCATGGTGTCCAGGAAGGATCCGAACTGTTCACGACGCACCTGGGCGTCGTAGGAGAAGCCGGTGCCGTAGAGCGCCCCCCGCTGCCCGGGCACCGGACCGCTCAGGCGCGTGTCCCTGCCCTGGCGTCGGACCCATGCGCCCAGGCCCGTGATGCCGTAGTACACCCTGCCGAGGGCTGGTGCATTGACGACCCCCACGAGCCAGTTCCCCTGCTCGTCGCACGCCGCCACCGACGTGGCGTAGTAGACGATGTCCCGGATGAAGTTGGTGGTGCCGTCCAAGGGGTCCACGGACCATCGCAGCCCGGAGCGCTGCGGCGGCACCCAGGTGCCGGACTCCTCACCCGTGATGGCGTCGTACGGCCTGCGTTCCCGCAGCACCGCCGTGACGGCCTCCTCCGCCGCGACGTCGAACGCGGTGACCCAGTCGCCGTCCGAGGACTTGGTCACCGCCTCGAAGGCCGCCGCATCCCGGCCGCGCAGCACCTGCGCCCCGGCCTCGGCCGCGGCCAGCGCCACCTCCAGGAGCTCCTGCAGCTCGTCCGTACCGGGCCCCAGGCCCTCGAGAGCATCCGCCACCGGTTCCCTCACTCCCCTTCCGCGGGAGTCGCACCCGTGGTTCCGGGAGCATCGCCGGCGGCCCCCTCGGCCAGGTCCGTGCCCTCCTCGTCCCCGAAGGCGTCCGGGCCCTCCGCGAGCAGCCGCTCGAACCCCGACTCGTCCAGCACGGGAACCCCCAGCGACTCGGCCTTGTCCAGCTTGGTCCCGGCGTTCTCCCCCGCCACGAGGAAGTGCGTCTTCCTGGACACGGACCCGGAGGCCTTGCCGCCGCGCTTCAGAATGGCCTCCTTGGCGGAGTCACGGCTGAAGCCTTCGAGGGAGCCTGTGACCACCACGGTGATCCCCTCCAGGGTGCGCGGGGTGGACTCGTCCACCTCCTCCTCCATGCGCACGCCCGCGGCGGCCCACTGCTCCACCACGCGGCGCCGCCAGGGCTCGTCGAAGAACTCCCTGACCGCCTGGGCGATCACGGGCCCCACGCCATCGGTCCCGGACAGGGTGTCCAGGTCCGCAGAGCGGATCGCGTCCATGCTGCGCAGGGACGTGGCCAGGGAACGGGCCGCCGTGGGGCCAACGTGCCGGATGGACAGTGCCACCAGCACGCGCCACAGCTCGGTGTCCTTGGCCTGCTCCATCTGGGCGAACATCTGCTCGGTGGTCTTGGACGGCACGCTGGGCCTGGCCCTGGTGGGTTTGGTCCAGAAGTACGGCACCAGCTCGGGGGTGATCCGCTGCGTCTTCTCCCCGGTCTCCTTGTCCGTGACCGTGCGGCGGGAGTCCCGCCACACCATGACGTCCCGCAGGTCCTCGGGGGTCAGGTCGAACAGCCCGGCCTCGTTGCGCAGCGGCGGAACGGAGAAGTCGCTCCCGTCCGGTGCGTCCAGCGGCACCGGCTGGGTCAGCGCCCTGGCGGCCTCCTCCCCCAGGGCCTCGATGTCGAAGGCGCCACGGCCGGCCGCGTGGTTCACCCGCTCCTTGAGCTGGGACGGGCAGGTCTCCGCGTTGGGGCAGCGGATGTCCACGTCCCCCTCCTTGGCGGGGCGCAGCGGGGTGCCGCAGGACGGGCACTCGGTGGGCATGACGAACTCCCGCTCGGTGCCGTCCCGCAGCGCCACCACGGGTCCCACGATCTCGGGGATGACGTCACCGGCCTTGCGCAGCACCACGGTGTCCCCGATCAGCACGCCCTTGGCCTTGACCACGTCCTGGTTGTGCAGGGTGGCCATCTCCACCGTGGAGCCGGCCACGCGCACGGGATCCATGAGCCCGAACGGGGTCACCCGCCCGGTGCGGCCCACGTTCACCAGGATGTCCACGAGCGTGGTGTTGACCTCCTCCGGCGGGTACTTGTACGCCACGGCCCAGCGCGGCACGCGGGAGGTGTAGCCCAGGCGGAACTGGGTGCGGCGGTCGTCCACCTTGACCACGATGCCGTCGATCTCGTGCAGCAGCCCGTGCCGCTTGTCCCCGAACTCGGCAATGAACTCGAGCACCTCCGCCACGGTGGAGAGCACCCGGGAGTACGGGCTCACGGGCAGACCCCACCCGCGCAAGATCTCGTACGCCTCCGACTGCGTCTCGAGGTCGACGCCGCGCACGTACCCGATGCCGTGCACGAACATGGACAGGGGCCGCCGGGCCGTGACCTGGGGGTCCTTCTGCCGCAGGGAGCCAGCGGCGGCGTTACGGGGGTTGGCGAAGGGCGCACGCCCCTCCTCCACCATGGCCTCGTTCAGCGTGCGGAAGTCCTTCGAGGAGATGAACACCTCGCCACGCACCTCCACCTCCTCCGGGAGGTTCTCCCCGGAGAGCCGCTGCGGGATGGTCGTGATGGTGGCCACGTTGTGGGTGATGTCCTCGCCCGTGGTGCCGTCACCGCGCGTGGCGGCCCGCACGAGCACGCCGTCCCGGTACAGCAGGTTCACGGCCAGGCCGTCGATCTTGACCTCGCTCAGCCATGCGACCCCCGGGGCGCCGGGCAGCTCCGCGACCTGCTTCTCGGCGCGCTCGAGCCAAGCCACGAGCTCGTCCGTGGAGAACACGTCCTCCAGGGAGTACATCTTCTCCAGGTGCTTGACCGGGCTGAAGGCCGCTCCGACCTCCCCACCCACCTCCTGGGTGGGAGAGTCGTTGGCCTTGAGCTCGGGGTGCAGCGCCTCGAACTCCTCCAGGGAGCGGTAGAGCTGGTCGTACTCGGCGTCCGAGATCACGGGCTGGTCGTGGACGTAGTACGCGGCACGGGCCTCACGGACCCGGTCCGAGAGCTGCGCGTACTCTTCTCGCAGGGCCTCGCTGGGCTCCTCGGGGTTGAGACTCTGGCCGTTGGCGTCCGTGGCGGGCTGCGCGCCCTTGGCGTTGACTGTGCTCACCGGACCATTGTGACCCAGGACTCCGACAGGCACGAGCGACGGCCCCCGCGCCCCTCCACGGCCGTCACGCGGCGCGCCCCGGCCGGGCACCGGGCACCTCCCCCGCGACCGCCCCGCCCCACGGCAGCGCCACCAGCTCACGGTGACCACGCCCGCGCAACGCACCCGCGGCACGCAACGGGCCCCTCGGATCCGTGGATCCGAGGGGCCCGGTGAACAGTGCACCGCTACAGCGCGGCCACCCGCAGGTCCGCGTGCGGGCGGCCCCGCTTGGGGTCCCACACCTGGACGCGAGATGCGCTCCAGTGGGCGCCCCGACCGTCGTCGTCCACCGCGACCGCCACCGTAGCCGGGAGGCGCACCGGGGTGGCGAACTCCACGGACCACGTGAACGGCACCTCGGAGGGCACACCGGTCATGGCGAGCGCGCGCGAGGCCGTGTACATGCCGTGGGCGATCGCACCCTTCATGCCCAGGGCCCTGGCCGAGGGGTCCGAGAGGTGGATGGGGTTGTAGTCCCCGCTCACCGCGGCGTACTCACGGCCGGTCCCGGCACCCAGGGACCACTGCCCGGTGGGCTGCGGCGCCTCGAACGGTGCGTGCTCGCGCTGCGCCTCGTCCTCGGTGCCCGCGCGGGGCGCGTCACCGGCGATCGCGGTGTGCACGCCCTTGGCCAGGTAGCCCGAGCGTCCGGCCCACGCCACCGAGCCGTCCTCGCGCGTGAGGGTCACCACGGCGTCGAGCATGGTCCCGGCGCGGTGCGCGCGCAGGTTCTCGGTCCACGCCGTGGCCGTGACCCGCTCCCCCACGGCCACGTCCGAGACGTGGTGGACCGTGTTGGAGATGTGCACCATGCCGAGCACCGGCAGCGGGAAGTCCTTGCGCGTGAGCACGGACATGGCCACGGGGAACGCGAGCGAGTGCAGCGCACCCGAGAACACTGCGGTCTCCGCGGAGCCCGGGGCCATGGGCCGCAGGCTGGCGTGCACCACGCGGCAGAACTTCTCGTGCCACTCGGCATCGGCGGACAGTCCCTCGACCACGTGGGCCACGCGCGGCAGCTCGAGCGCACCGGAGACCTTCTCAGCACCCGGTGTGCGCAGCGACGCGGGCAGCACCCGCCCCACGGGAGACTTCCGCAGCGCGGGCAGCACCTTGCGGGAGGCCGACGACGCCGCGCCGCCCGCCGCGCTCGTGGCCGCACGTGCCCCGGCGCTCGCGTACAGGGCGGGCAGCTTCACCGCGCCCGAGGGCGTGGTGCGCTCGTAGCCCGCAGGAACGGAGGGAACGGACTCCGTGGCGCTCACGCGATCACGCCCCCACCATGCTCTGCCCGCACACGCGCAGGGTCTGACCGTTGATGCCACCGGCGGCGTCCGAGAGCAGGAACGTGATGGTCTGCGCCACGTCCACGGGCAGACCGCCCTGCTGCAGGGAGTTCAGACGGCGGGAGATCTGACGGCGCGCGGCCGGGATCTTGGCGGTCATGTCCGACTCGATGAAGCCGGGGGCCACCGCGTTGATGGTGCCGCCCTTCGCGGCGATCAGCGGTGCGGTGGCGGCCACCAGACCGATCACGCCGGCCTTCGAGGCGGCGTAGTTGGTCTGGCCGCGGTTGCCCGCCACGCCGCTCGTGGAGGCGAGGCACACGATGTGCGGGGTGGCGCCCAGCTTGTCGGAGGCCAGCAGCGTCTCGTTGATCCGCAGCTGCGACTCGATGTTCACCGCGATCACCGAGTTCCACTTGGCCTCGTCCATGTTGGCGAGCATCTTGTCCCGGGTGATCCCGGCGTTGTGCACCACCAGGTCCAGGCGGCCGTAGCGGGAGGCCACGAGGTCCAGGATCTTCTGCCCGGCCTGCGGGTCCGTGACGTCCAGCTGCAGCGCGGGCACACGCAGCTCGTTGGCCAGCTTGCTCAGGGCGTCCCCGGCCGCGGGCACGTCCACGGGGACCACGGTGGCGCCCGAGGCGGCCAGCGTGCGGGTGACCTGCTCGCCGATACCGCGCGCGGCGCCGGTGACCACGGCCACCTTCCCCGCCACGGGGTGCTCCCAGTCCACGCCCGCGTCACCGCGGTCGTCGCCGACCGTGAGGAACTGCCCGTCCACGTAGGCGCTGCGGCCCGAGAGGAAGAAGCGGATGGCGCCCGTGACGCTCGGGGCGTCCCCGGCCACACCGTCCGCGATCAGGATGCCGTTGGCGGTCACGCCGCCGCGCATCTCCTGAGCGATCGAGCGCAGGATGCCCACGACGCCCTGGCGCGCCGCGGCCTGGGCGGGAGCCAGCTGCTCCGCGCCCGCCACGGTGCCCGACGCCGCTCCGGTGCCGATCCCCGGCGCCGGGCGGGACAGCGTGATCACGCGTCCACCCGGGCGCAGCTTCCGCAGCGCGGAGGCCAGCTCCAGCGCCGGGCCGCCGAGGTCCGCGGGGCTCTCGATGCCGGTGTAGTCGATCAGCACCGCACCCACGCGGTCCACGTCCGCCGCGTGGCGGCGCACGTCCAGGTTCCAGCCGAGCAGTGCCGACGCCGCGGCGTCGCCCGCCGTGCCCTTGCCGAGCACGAGGACCGCGCCGTCCGGGAAGTCAGCGCCCGCCTGGTAGCGGCGCAGGGTGACCGGCCGGGGCAGGCCCAGCTTGGAGGCCAGCTGCTTGCCGAGCCCCGAGTTGACCATGTCCAGATAAGTGTCCGTCACGTGAAGTTTCTCCCTGATCTCGTGGTGTCTCGATTGCCGTGGTGGGTGCTCAGACCGAGCGCAGCAGCATGGCCACGCCCTGGCCGCCCGCGGCGCACACGGAGATCAGCGCGGTCTGGGGCTTGCCCTCGGCCTTGGCGCGGGCGGCGAGCTCCTTAGCGGTGGAGGCCACGATGCGCCCGCCGGTGGCGGCGAACGGGTGGCCGGTGGCCAGCGAGGAGCCGTTGACGTTGAGCTTGGATCGGTCGATCGAGCCCAGCGGGGCGTCCAGGCCCAGGCGCTCCTTGCAGAACTCGGGGGACTCCCAGGCCTTCATGATGGACAGCACCGTGGAGGCGAACGCCTCGTGGATCTCCACCAGGTCCAGGTCCTGCAGGGTCAGCCCGTGGCGGGCGAGCAGGCGCGGGACAGCGTAGGCGGGGGCCATGAGCAGGCCCTCGTTTCCGGTGACGAAGTCCACCGCGGCGGCCTCGGAGTCCACGACCTCGGCGAGCGGGGTGAGGCTGTGCTCAGCGGCCCACTGCTCAGAGGTGATCAGCACGGCGGAGGCGCCGTCCGTGAGCGGGGTGGAGTTGCCGGCCGTCATGGTGGCCTCCCCCGCGAGCTTCTTGCCGAAGACCGGGTTCAGGTTGCCCAGCTTCTCCACGGTGGAGTCCGGGCGCATGTTGTTGTCCTTGGTCAGACCCTTGAACGGGGTGACCAGGTCGTCGAAGAACCCGCGGTCGTACGCGGCGGCGAGGTGCTGGTGGGAGGCGGCGGCCAGCTCGTCCTGGGCCTCACGGGTGATGCCCCAGTGCTCGGTGGTCAGGGCCTGGTGCTCACCCATGGACAGGCCCGTGCGGGGCTCCCCGGAGCTGGGCACGGCGGGCGCGAGGTCCGCGGGGCGGACGTCCTTGAACGCCTGGAGCTTCTGGATGGTGGTCTTGGCGCGCTGCAGCTTGAGCAGTGCGCGGCGCAGGCCCTCGCTCACGGCGATCGGAGCGTCGGAGGAGGAGTCAACACCGCCGGCGATGCCGGCCTCGATCTGGCCCAGGCGGATCTTGTTGGAGATGGAGCTGACGGTCTCCATGCCCGTGGCGCACGCCATCTGGACGTCGTAGGCCGGGGTGGCCGGGTCCAGGGCGGAGCCCAGAACGGACTCGCGGGTCAGGTTGAAGTCGCGGGAGTGCTTGATCACGGCACCGGCCGCCACGGCACCCAGGCGCTCACCGGCAATCCCGGTGCGGGCCACCAGGCCGTCGATCGCCGCGGTCAGCATGTCCTGGTTGGACGCGTTGGCGTAGGCGCCGCCCGCGCGGGAGAAGGGGATGCGGTTGCCCGCGACCACCACGGGGCGGGTGCCGGAGGTGCCCGCGGAGTGCTTTGCGGCGGACCCTGCCGCGGGCGTGGCGCCGGTGCCCTGGGCGGTCGAGGTCTTGGCCGGGGTGCTCTGCGTGTTCTCGCTCATGTCTGCTCCTTGAGAGGGGGTGTGTGCGACGTGGGTCACTTGATACCCAGAGTAGCTGATACTCTCAGTATCGTGAAACAGGTCACGACCCCCGTGGACGGCAGGAACAGCCGCTGGCAGCGTCACCGCGCCAAGCGGCGCACCGAGCTGATCACGGCCGCCCGCGACGCGGTGGCCGCGAACGGTGCTGCCATCTCCATGGAGGAGATCGCCACGGCGTGCGGCACGTCCAAGTCCGTGTTCTACCGCTACTTCACGGACAAGTCCGGCGTGCAGGCGGCCGTGGGCGAGTACTTCGTGACCAGGATGCGACGCCGCATGGTGGCGGCCGTGAGCGAGGCCGACACGTTCGCGGCCATGATCCACGCGCTGGTCTCCGAGTACCTCAAGTCCGTGGCGGGCTCCGCGGAGGTCTACCGCTTCGTGGTGACCGCCCCGGAGGAGCAGGGCTCCACCATCGAGCGGTTCATCGACTCGGTGCGGGACCTGCTCATGGAGCAGTACGAGCGCCACTACGGCGAGGCGGAGACCGGGGACGGCGTCCTGCGCAGCTGGGCCGCGGCCACCGTGGGCATGGTCCGCGGCGCCGGAGAGGCCTGGCTCGCGCAGGGGGACGCCCCGGGAACGCCCGACCGCCACACCATGAGTCGCATCATCACCACGTGGGCCGTGGAGGGTCTGCGCCCCGTGGCCAGCACGTCCGCGGCGGTCTCCGCCGCGACGACGCCTTCCCGACAAGCCCGTACCCAGGACGGCCCCGCCGTCCGCGACACCCCTCAGGAGTCATGATGAGCACCACCCAGGTCAGCGGAACCATTCCCGACACCGACCGCATCGAGGACCTGCCCGAGGACGGGGCTGCCGCCCCCTCGGCGCTCGACACCGCAGAGCTCGGCAAGATCCTCCTGGGCCGCTGGCCCGAGGCGCGCCTGGCCGCCCGCAAGCGCGCCGAGGATCCCCGCTTCCACTCCCAGTACAACCAGTCCGTGGAGGACCAGCGCAACCACACGTACGAGCAGCTCAAGCTGCTCGCTGACGCCGGGCCCCAGTACCTGGGCATGCCCGAGAGCGTGGGCGGGGCCATGAGCCCCGGCGCCAACCTCTCCGCGTTCGAGGAGCTGGTCCTCGCGGACCCCTCGCTGCAGATCAAGTCCGGCGTGCAGTGGGGCCTGTTCGGCTCCGCAGTGCTGAACCTGGGCACGGAGGAGCACCACGAGAAGTGGCTGCCGTCCATCCTGGACCTCAGCATGCCCGGCGCGTTCGCCATGACGGAGATCGGGCACGGCTCGGACGTGGCCTCGATCGGCACCACCGCCACGTACATCCCGGAGACGGACGAGTTCGAGATCCACACCCCCTTCAAGGCGGCGTGGAAGGACTACCTGGGCAACGCGGCGGTGCACGGCCGCGCGGCCACGGTTTTCGCGCAGCTGATCGTCAACGGCACCAACCACGGGGTGCACTGCCTCTACGTTCCGCTGCGTGACGAGAACGGCGAGTTCCTGCCCGGCGTGGGCGGCGAGGACGACGGCCGCAAGGGCGGGCTCAACGGCATCGACAACGGCCGCCTGCACTTCGACCACGTGCGCGTGCCCCGCACCAACCTGCTGAACAAGTACGGGGACGTGGACGAGAACGGTGTCTACTCCTCCCCCATCCCCTCCCCGGGCCGTCGCTTCTTCACCATGATCGGCACGCTGGTCCAGGGCCGAGTGTCCCTGGACGGTGCGGCGACGATCGCCAACCAGGCCGCCCTGAGCATCGCCGTGCGCTACGCGGAGCAGCGCCGCCAGTTCACCACGGACTCGGACATCGAGGAGCAGACGCTGCTGGACTACCAGCGCCACCAGCGCCGGCTGATCCCGCGCATCGCGGAGACCTACGCGATGACCTTCGCCCACCAGCAGCTGCTGGACAAGTTCCACGAGGTCTTCTCCGGTGAGGACGAGTCCGACGGCAACCGCCAGGAGCTCGAGACCCTGGCCGCGGCGTTCAAGCCGATGTCCACCTGGAGCGCCCTGGACACCCTGCAGGAGTGCCGCGAGGCGTGCGGCGGCGCGGGGTTCATCGCCAAGAACCGCTTCGTGGAGCTGCGCGCGGACCTGGACGTCTACGTGACCTTCGAGGGTGACAACACCATCCTGCTGCAGCTCGTGGCCAAGCGGCTGCTCAACGACTACTCCGCCGAGTTCAAGAACGCGGACGTGGGGGTCATGGCCCGCTACGTCGCGGACCGCGCCACCGAGGCCGGCTTCAACCGTTCCGGGTTGCGCAAGCTCACCCAGGCGTTCTCGGACACCGGCGACTCCCGCAAGTCCGTCAACGCGCTGCGCGACCCCGCGGCCCAGCGTGCGCTGCTCACCGACCGCGTGCAGACCATGATCGGGGACATCGCAGACGAGCTGCGCGCCGCGGCCCGCAAGTCCCGCACCGAGCAGGCCGAGGCGTTCAACAACAACCAGAACCGTCTGCTGGAAGCCGCCCGCTCGCACGCCCAGCTGCTGCAGTGGGAGGCGTTCACGGCCGGTCTGGAGAAGATCGAGGACCCGGACACCAAGCGCGTGCTCACGTGGCTGCGCGACCTTTTCGGGCTGAGCCTGATCGAGCGGGATCTTGCCTGGTACCTCTCCTACGGCCGGTTGTCCATGCGCCGTGGCCGCGCCCTGGAGTCCTACATCAACCGCCTCATCGCGCGGCTGCGCCCCTACTCCCTGGAGCTCGTGGACGCCTTCGGGCTCTCCCCGGAGCTGCTGCGCGCGGAGATCGGCGGCACCGTGGAGGCCGAGCGCCAGAAGGAGGCCGCGGACTACTACCGCCGGCTGCGCGCGAGCGGCAAGGCCCCCGTCAAGGAGCCCAAGCCCGCCAAGGACCCGGGTGCCCAGACCCGCGGCAACCACGGCTGAGCGGCCCGCAGGCGTGCGCCGTCCCTGACACGGGGCGGCGCACGCCGGGCACAGCGCACCGCGCGCCAGCCAGAGAAGCGGCCTCGCGGCGTCGTCGAACCACGACGACGCCGCGGGGCCGCTTCCGCGTGCGGGGCGGAGCGGGGTGCCGCGAGCGGGTGGACGGCCGAGAGGTCGGCTCGGCGCACGCGCGGAACGGAGCAGGGGGCGCTGCCTGCGGGTGGATGGTCGAAAGGTGCTCTCAGCGCACGCGCGGGATGGAACTGGTGTTCGCGCGGGGGTCGTCCGCGGTGAGGACGTCAGCGACCACAAGGGTCACGTTGTCCCGCCCGCCCGTGCGCAGCGCCGCCTGCACGAGAACGTCCGCGGCCTCCTTGGGGTGCTGCACCGAGTGCAGCACCCGGGCGATGTGCACCGGGGAGAGCTCCCCCGTGAGGCCGTCCGAGCACATGAGCAGCCGCTGACCCGGCACGGCGGGAAGCACCACGACGTCCGGCTCCCAGATCTGCCCCGTGCCGAGCGCACGGGTGATCACGTTGCGGCGCGGGTGCACCAGGGCCTGGGCGGGAGTGAGTTGGCCGATCGACACCAGGTACTGCACCTCGGAGTGGTCCACCGTGAGCTGGGAGACCCCCACGGGCCCGGACTCCTCCGTGACGGGCTCCCCCACCCGCGGTCCGGTGAGCTGGTAGGTGCGGGAGTCCCCCACGTTGAACACGATCCACAGCCACGTGCCCGCGATCTGCACGAGCCACGCCCCGGTGACCGTGGTGCCGGCACGCGTGCCGCACTGGGCCTGGATGGCCTGGTCCGCCTCCCACAGCACCGAGCGCACCCGGTGCACGGCGTCGAGCGCCTCGGCCGGAATGTCCGGGTCCAGCTTGAGCTGCCGGTCGATGGTGGCCCGGAACCGGGCCACGTCCGAGCCGGGTGCAGGTTCCACGATCCGGTAGTCGCGGAAGTCCTCCAGCGTGAACAGCTCCGAGGCACCCAGGGTGGACACGCACAGGGCGCTGGCCACCTCGCCGGCCTCGTGCCCACCCATGCCGTCCGCCACGGCGCACATGGTGTCGGTGACGATCAGGGCGTCCTCGTTGGTCTCTCGACGCAGTCCGCGGTCGGTCACACCGCCCGATCGGATGGTCAGGGGAGCGGTCATTCGACCTCGTCTTCCAGTAGGGGTCCGCAGCCCTGGGCAAGCGCCACGGGGCGGACGTCCCCGAAGCCGCGGACGTTGCGGGTGGGCTGCGGCTCGAGGACGAAGCGCTCGTCCCCCCGGAGCACGCGGGCGGTGGACTCGTCCACCACCACGCCGCCCGGTTCCGTGAGCGCCACGAGCCGTGAGGCCAGGTTCACGGTGGGGCCGTAGAGGTCCCCCAGCCGGGGCAGCACACGGCCCCACACGAAGGCCACGCGCGCCTGGGGCAGCAGCGGATCCTCCTTGATGATCCGTGCCAGCGCGAGCGAGATCTGGGCCCCGCCCTCGGGGGTCTCCGAGAGGAACATGACCTCGTCGCCGATGGTCTTGATCACGCGGCCGCCGCCGATCGAGATGACCTCCGCGCAGCGCTTCTCGAAGCGCTGCACCAGGTTGGCGAGCGTGCGCTCGTTCATCTGCCGGGAGAGGGAGGTGTAGGAGACCAGGTCCGCGAAACCCACGCCCCGCGCGAGGGGCAGCGCCGAGGCGCCGACGTCCGGAGCGGCGTCGTGCAGGATGACCGTGGAGCCGTCCGGGCGCTCCCCCCGCATGGCCAGGCGCTGGACGGCCGCCGAGAGCTGGCGGCGCCACGCGTAGTCGAGCAGCTGCTCAAGCGGCTGCAGCAGGTCCGGGAGCAGGGTGAGCAGCTCACGGCGGGCCCGGGCGTCCGTCATGTCACGGTGGGCCACCATGTCCTCCACGAGGGCCTCGACCTGCCACACGACCATGCGGTCCGTGAGCTGCGCGACCGAGCGCGCGAGGGACAGCGCCGCCTCCTCGCTGAGCTTGTCGTCCTGGACCAGGCTGGACACCAGTTTGAGGGCGCGGACGTCCTCGTTCGTGAAGTAGACGTCGTCGTCGCTGAGGTTGGGGAAGCCCAGGGCCCGCCAGATCTTGCGCGCGGAGGCCGAGGAGAGGTCCGCCTCGTGGGCGGCCTCGCGGCGGCGCAGGTTCCGCTGGGAGCCGAGCAGCAGGGAGTCCAGGTGGCGCACCGCGGCCTGCGACTCCTCCGAGCCGTAGAGGTTGGACTGCACGGGGTTGTGGAGGTTCAGGTTCAGCTGCTCGGTCTGCGGGCCCGTGACCACGGGTTGCGGGGATTCCGAGGGGTCTTCAGCCACGCGGTCCTCCTTGCTGGGCGGTGTGCGGGCCGGGGCGTCCCGGCCCCGGGATGGTGCCTCCCCCACTGTAGTTGCCCACCTGCGCCGCCGACTCCCGCACGAGCTGCGTGAGACGCGCGGGCTGCGGGGCACCCGCGAGCTTGAGCCCACCCAGGGTCCCGAAATCCGCCAGCACGGTGCCGCGGTCCAGGTGTTCGCGCGCGGCACCCACCTCGGTGGCGCCGCGCGTGACACGCACGGACTGCAGGGCGTCGAGCGGCAGGGACACGGCGCCGTCACGCGCCGGGGGCCCCAGCAGCGCCAGGCGTGCGGTGGTCAGGACGAAGCGGGTGCGCCACCACCGCCACACGGGCACCGCCACCCGGCGCCACGCCAGCAGCAGCGCGGCCGCGAGCAGCAACCACCCCACGAGCGTGTGCAGTCCGGTCCACGGCGCGTCCGTGGGACGCCACGTGAGGTCCAGGACCCGGCGCAGCGCCGAGTACACCAGGACCGTGAGCCAGGCGGTCACCGCGGGGCCCGCGAGCGCCAGCGGGTGCGGACGCGTGGCCACCACGGTCTCCTCGCCCGGTGCCAGCTCCAGGCCGTGCCGTCCACTCATGCGGGGCCGCCCCCGCCGTGCGCGGGGCGCACGTGCACGACGTCGCCCGCGGAGTACTCGTGCTCCCTCCCGTCCCGGGCGCGCACCACGAGCTGACCGGAGTCTCCCAGGCCCGTGGCGGTCGCGGTCAGCGGATCCCGTGCGCCGGGCAGCTGCAGGCTGACCTCACGGCCGAGGGTGTCCAGCTGCGCCTCGACCTCGCTCCGCAGCTCTCCCCCGCGGCCGAGCTGCCCCACGGGGTCCTGGGACGCGCGGTCCAGGGTGTCCGCGAACCGGCCAAGCACCGCGGTGAGCAGCCCGGCGCGGCTGGGGACGGCGTCGGAGTCCTGCACCTCGAGTGCGAGGGACGTGGCGGTGGGGACGGGGAGCTCGCGCTGGCTCACGTTGATGCCGGCACCGACCACCACGGTGGGTGCCGCACCGGGAGTCGGCGCAACCATGGTCGCGAGGATGCCGCAGAGCTTGCGGTCGCGGACCAGGACGTCGTTGGGCCACTTGACCACGGCGGGCACCCCGGTCAGCTCCCGCACCGCCCCGGTGATGCTGTGCGCCATGAGCAGGGTGAGCCACGGGAGCAGGTCCTGCGGCCACGGACGGCCCGAGCGGTCCACGGGGGTGCAGGCCACCGAGAACGTCACCGCGGTGCCCGGGGGCGTGATCCAGCCGCGGTCCAGCCGCCCCCTGCCCTGGCTCTGGAAACCGGTGACCACGGCCTCGAGGCCGTTCCCGCGCCCCTGGTCCCCGGCGCGCGGCGCCACCCGCTCCGACAACCAGGTGTTCGTGGAGCCCACGGTGTCCACCACGGTCACCGACCGGTAGCCGTGGGATCGCAGCGCGTCCTCCAGGTCGGACTGGGGGTAGTCCGCGGCGGGCTGCTGCTCCGTGGCGTGCATGTCTGCTCCTCACAGGACGGGACGGCGTGGCCGTCGGGGTTTCCTCCAGCTTAGGTGTACCCGCACGGCCCGGGCATATGCTGGGATCCGTCAGCCCAGACCCCCACGTCGAGCCGGAGGATCCCGAGCATGAGCGTCTACGCCCTGACCTACACCTACGGCGGCCCGTCCGAGATCCTGGCCGAGCACCGCCCCGCCCACCGAGCCTTCCTGCGTGAGCTGCAGGAGCGCGGCGTCAACCTGGCCTCCGGGCCCCTGGGGGACGACGGCGCGCTGATCGTGCTGCGCGCGGACAGCGCCGAGCACGTGGAGCAGCTCATCCGGGAGGACCCCCTGGTGGTCCACGGCGCGGTCACCGAGCACGTGGTCCGCGAGTGGTCCGTGACCATCGGAGCCGTGGGCTCGGACTGAACCCACACCCCCGAGCGGCGGGAGATCCCGGGCGCCGCGTGCGGTGACGGGGCCCCGGAGTTGTGGAACTCCTACAAGTGCACGCCCGGGACCGACAACTACACTGGGGTGGATTCCGAGGGGCCGCGCCCCGCCCCGACCACGACCACGCGAGGTGTCATGAGCCACGACCTGTCCACCACAGCAGGCAAGATCGCCGACTTCCGGCAGCGCCGCGAGGAGGCTGCCGCGCCGGCAGGACAGGGCGCCGTGGAGAAGCAGCACTCCCGGGGCAAGAACACCGCGCGCGAGCGGATCGAGATGCTGCTGGACCCGGACTCCTTCGTGGAGTTCGACGCCCTGGCCGTGCACCACAGCACCATGTTCGGCATGGAGAAGAAGAAGCTGCTGGGTGACGGCGTGGTGAGCGGCTACGGCACCGTGGACGGGCGCCTCGTGGCCGTGTACTCGCAGGACTTCGGGGTCTTCGGCGGCTCGCTGTCCCAGGTCAACGGCGAGAAGATCGTCAAGGTCCAGAAGTTCGCCCTGCGCAACGGCTGCCCCGTGATCGGCATCAACGACGGCGGCGGCGCCCGCATCCAGGAGGGTGTGGCCTCCCTGGCCATGTTCGCGGACATCTTCCGCATGAACGTCCGGGCCTCGGGCGTGATCCCGCAGATCTCCCTGATCATGGGCCCGTGCGCCGGCGGTGCCGCGTACTCCCCCGCCCTCACCGACTTCGTGGTGATGGTGGACAAGACCTCCCACATGTTCATCACCGGCCCGGACGTGATCAAGACCGTGACCGGCGAGACCGTGGACATGGAGACCCTGGGTGGTGCCCGCTCCCACAACGAGCGCACCGGCACCGCCGCGTACCTGGCCTCGGACGAGCAGGACGCCTTCGACTTCGTGCACGAGCTGCTGGAGTACCTGCCGGGGAACAACCTGCAGGACTCTCCGCTGCTGGACCACGACCAGGTGGACGAGGTCACGGACGAGGACCTCGCCCTGGACGAATTGATCCCGGACTCCGCGAACCAGCCCTACGACATGCGCACCGTGATCGAGACGGTCGTGGACGACGGGCAGTTCCTGCAGATCCAGGAGCTCTACGCACCCAACGTGATGGTGGGCTACGCGCGGGTGGAGGGCCACACAGTGGGGATCGTGGCCAACCAGCCCATGCAGTTCGCCGGCACCCTGGACATCGCCGCGTCCGAGAAGGCCGCGCGCTTCGTGCGCCACTGCGACGCCTTCAACATCCCGATCCTCACGTTCGTGGACGTCCCCGGATTCCTTCCCGGCACGGACCAGGAGTTCAACGGCATCATCCGCCGCGGCGCCAAGCTGCTGTACGCGTACGCCGAGGCCACCGTTCCGCTGATCACGCTGATCACCCGCAAGGCCTACGGCGGGGCGTACATCGTGATGGGCTCCAAGAAGCTGGGCGCGGACATCAACCTGGCGTGGCCCACCGCCCAGATCGGCGTGATGGGATCCCAGGGCGCGGTGGAGATCCTCTACCGCCGGGACCTCAAGGCCGCCGAGGAGAACGGCGAGGACGCCCAGGCACTGCGCGCCGAGCTCGCACAGCAGTTCGAGGAGGACCTCCTCAACCCCTACCAGGCCGCGGAGCTGGGCTACGTGGACGCCGTGATCTGCCCCTCCGAGACCCGGGAGCAGATCATCAAGGCGCTGCGGGGGCTCGCGGACAAGCGGGCCTCTCAGCCCGCCAAGAAGCACGGGAACATCCCGCTGTGAGCACGCCGGAGTCAGCGCGGTCCCGGGACCGCCGCACCGGGGCCGACACGTCCGGCACCGCACCGCGCATGCCCGTGGACGCCCGCCACGCCGCAGTGGCCACGCTGCCGGACGCCACCACTGACGCGGACCCGCTGTTCACCGTGACGCGTGGCAACCCGAGTCCCGAGGAGCTGGCCGCCCTGGTGGCCGTCCTCGGCGCGCTGCCCGAGCCGCAGGACGCACCCCCGGCCCACCCGCGCCGTGCGCCGCGCCACCAGTCCCGCAGACTCCGGCTCGGCCTGCGTCTGCGGCCCGGCCGCGGGGCCTGGCGGTGGACGCAGCCGGAGCGGTAGCGGCTCCGGACGACGCAGCAGCGGGACAGCGCGCCTGCGGGACGGGGCACACCAGCGCCGAGGGGTTGCCGGTCTGCTCCTCTGCCCGGTCTGCCGTGCCGTGCTGCGGTCAGCACTTCGCGGGAAGGACCTGCTGACCGGACGTGCCCGCCAGCTTCGCGCACGTGCCGTCCGGATAGGTCGTGGAGGTGTCATTGCCGTCGTCGCCGCAGGTCGATGCGTTGGAGGCAGTGGTCATGACGTACTTGATCTCGGGGTAGCAGGTCTGGAGCCCCGATTTGCTGAGGTACCGGTGCGGGCGACGCCCAGTCGTGTTCACCGACGTGGGGTATCGCTTGGCCACGTTGAACTCGAGTGAGGACGTCTTCGCCTGCCCCAGGCTCGGGTCGGAAATGGTGGTGGTGCCCTGGATGGACACTCTCGAACCGGGGGAGATCGTGTACGTGTCGTTCCAGATCAGTGCGGGATTGCAATTGAGTTCCGACTGCGTCACACCATCCTGCAGCACCCGCAGGTGAACAGTGAAGCTAGGGGCAAGGGACCCGGACACCGGGCTCACACCGAGTGACCACCGTGAGTTCTGGCTGTAGTTGAGGGTGGGAACTTCATTGTTGGAACCACCGGACATGGTCACCGTCCACGCGAACTCGGTCCCCTTGGGGATCACCGTGCTCGTGGAGTAGACCCCCAGGTACACCTGGAGTCCCTGGTAGCTGGTGCTCGCACCCGCCGGATAGAACAAGCTGCAGATGGTGGGTCCGTAGACGTCCGTGGATGCCGCGTACGCCGGCGCCGCCACTCCCAGCGCAATGGTGGGCAGGGACCAGGCCGCGCCCTTCGCGAGAGTGCGCCGGGACACTGTCGCCGCTCCGGCGGGCACAGGAGTGGCGTGGGGGGACTCCCGGGGCGCACGAGAGCCCCGGCCCTGCGCGCTCAGCGTCGTGGGGGATGTGCAGTGCCGTGCCATGACGTGTGCCCTCGGGCTCATGGTGGGATCCTCCGCGGTCTGTCAGGGGTATCGGACCCGGACGAACGCCCCGACCCCTGTGTTAGGAAACAGATAGTTCCGAACTCGATGCCGATAATACATGCGTCCACATGGACACCCGTTCCTGTCATCTGTGTGTTCACCCCGACCCCCCGTCCGGGCGCGCACCCGCCTCAGGCCCCTGTCCAGCGCACGGGGCCGCGACCCAGCACGGTGGGGATAATGGTCCGGTGACTGTCATCGCCGTCTCCGCCCTCGTCTCGCTCGCGACCGTGCTGCTCCTCAGCGGCGCGGCGAAACTCGCGGTGCCGGACACCGACCGCACCATCCTCACCACCGCACCGCTCCCCCGGGCCCTGCGCGCCCCCTGGTTGCAGCGCGCCCTCCCCTGGGGGGAGATTCTGCTGGCCGCGTGCCTCCTCCTCGGCTCCGGCCCGTTCCTGCTGCTGAGCACTTTTGCGGCCACGGCACTGTTCACCGTCTTCACCGTGGTGGTCCTCCAGGGCACTCGGGCACCTGATCCTGCCTCGTGCGGGTGCTTCGGCGGACTCTCCCGTGCGCCGGTCTCACGCCGCACCGTGGTGCGCAACGCCGCCTTCACCTTCACGGCCGCCCTGGCACTCGTCCTGTCCGCGGTCGTGTTCCACGGCCCCGTGCTCCATCTGCCGTGGTGGGGCGTGACCGGCCTCGCCATCCCCGTGCTCCTCGTGCTGCTCACCCTCTGGAGCGAGCAGCCCGCACGCGGCGGGGCCGGCGACCCGAGCGACGTCGCCCGCGTCCCACCGCTGCCCCGCACCCTGCGCGAGGACGGCGACGCCGCGGCGTCGCCGTCCGTGAGCCCCGGCACGGCCGCCGCGGACGCGGTCGCGATGGAGGGGCCGGCCCCCGAGTCCGGGGTGCCGCAGCCGGCGGACGACGAGCCGCAGGACTACGAGCGGCTGCCGATCCCCTACGCGGGGCTCACCACCGCGGACGGCCAGGTGGTGACGCTGCGGGGTCTGTCCGCCACTCGAGCTCGCGCACTGGTGACGGTGAGCCTCACGTGCGGCTGGTGCGCCCCCGTGATCGAGCGGCTCACGGAGCTCGGGAGCCACACCGGCCCGGTGGCGCTGCACGCCGTGGTGGCGCACGAGGACGAGCGCGAGCAGCTTCCGGAGGCCCTGCGCGGCGCGGCGCTGGTGGATGCCGACCAGGCCGCGGCCACCGTCTTCGACCGGCCCGGCAACCCCTGGGCCGTGGTGCTGGGCGCGGACGGGCTGCTCGCGGGCGGACCGGTGGCGGGCAGCGGAGCCGTGCTGGAGCTGCTGGACGAGCTCGCGGAGCGCTTTGCCGGGTGACCGCCGTGCGCGGCGGTGCTTGTCCGTGTCGCCGGTGTGACTAGGGTTACATCCTGTGACTCACACCGACACCTCATCCCCGTCCCTTGAACCCCTCGCACCCCTGGGTTCCACGCAGCGCACGGCCACGGCGGCGGACCAGCTCGCCGAGACCTACTTCCACGAGAGCCTCGCCCTGAACCCGAGCGACGCCACCTTCCTGGGCTTCCCCGGGCACGAGACCGAGTACCCGGACTTCGGTCCCGCCGGCCGTGCAGCCCGTGCCGAGCTCGTCCGCTCCACCCTCGCGCGCCTGGAGGAGGTCACCCCGGAGGACCACGTGGACCGGGTGACCCTGCACGCCATGCGCAACGAGCTCGAACTGGAGCGCGACCGCCACGAGGCCAACCTGGACGTCTCCGTGGTCAACAACATCGAGTCGCCCGTGCAGGGCATCCGTCAGGTGCTGGACGCCATGCCGCGGGAGACCGAGCAGGACTGGAAGCACATCGCCGGGCGCATGGCCAACATCCCCGCCGCCCTGGAGCAGTACCGCGCGGGACTGGACGAGGCCGTCTCCCTGAACCGGCCGCCGTCGGCCCCGCAGATCGTGGAGGCCTCCCAGCAGGCGGAGCAGTACGCGTCCGACGACGGCTTCTTCGCGTCACTGGCCGCCGATCCCGGCGCGCCGGATGCCCTGCGGGACGAGCTGCGCACCGCGTCCGACGCCGCCCGCGCCGCCTACCGGGACATCGCCCGGATCCTGCGCGAGGACTTCGCCCCGGTCGCACGCGAGTCCGACGCGTGCGGGATCGAGGACTACCGGCTGCACCTCGCGTCGTTCCTGGGCACGCGTCGTGATCCCCGCGAGGTCTACGACTGGGCCGTGCAGAAGCTGCTGGAGCTGGACGCCGAGCAGCGCGCCGTGGCCGAGCAGATCAAGCCCGGAGCCACCGTGCAGGAGGCCATGGCTGCCCTGAACGCGGACCCCGACAGGCAGCTGCACTCCCCCGAGGAGCTGCAGGCGTGGATGCAGAAGCTCTCGGACACCGCGCTGGCGGAGATGGCCGGGACGCACTTCGAGATCACCGAGCCCATGAGCACCCTGGAGTGCTGCATCGCGCCCACGCACGACGGCATCATCTACTACACCCCGCCCAGCGCGGACTTCTCCCGCCCGGGGCGCATGTGGTGGTCCGTGCCGGAGGGGGTCTCCCAGCACAACACGTGGGAGGAGACCACCACCGTGTACCACGAGGGCATCCCGGGCCACCACCTGCAGTGCGCCACGGCCCTGGCCAACGCGGGCGAGCTCAACGAGTGGCGCCGCATGGGCATCTGGGTCTCCGGCCACGGCGAGGGCTGGGCCCTGTACGCGGAGCGGCTCATGGACGAGCTCGGCTTCCTGGACGACCCCGGGGACCGCATGGGCATGCTCGACTCGCAGCGGCTGCGCACCGTGCGCGTGATCTTCGACGTGGGCTTCCACTGCGGCTTCGAGATCCCCGAGGCGCTCGGCGAGATGCTCGGTGGCGCCCGCGCAGGGGAGGTCTGGACCCCCGAGGACGGCTGGAAGTTCCTGCGCCACAACGTGGCGATGGCGGAGGGCACCCTGCGCTTCGAGTGGCTGCGGTACATGGGCTGGCCCGGGCAGGCACCCTCCTACCGGATCGGGCTGCAGATGTGGCTCGACGCCCGCGAGCAGGCTATGGCGCGCGAGGGCGAGGACTTCGACCTCAAGCGCTTCCACAGCCGCGCGCTGCGGCTGGGCTCCGTGGGCTTGGACACACTCACCTACGCCCTGGCGCTGTAGGGAGCGGATTCCCGGGGGCTTCCCCGGGCTGTCCCAGGATCCGGGCGTCACAGTTCGTCACGAGGGGTGTGCGGATTACCATTCGCCGCCCTATCGTGGCGCACATGAATTCCGCAGAAAGTACCCGGCGTCTGCCGCGGTGGATGACCTCCTTCGGGTGGCAGATACTCATTGCCCTGATCGCGGGCGTTCTCCTGGGGTCCCTGGCCTCTGCCATGGGCGGGGACCCCGAGGAGAGCCCCAACTGGCTCATGACCACGCTGGGCACCATCGGCTCCAGCTACGTGACCATCCTCAAGGCAGCCGTGGTGCCGCTCGTGGTCACCGCGGTCATCTCCTCGATCGCCAACCTCCGCGACGTCTCCAACGCCGCCCGACTGGCGTGGAAGACCCTCATGTGGTTCGCCGTCACCTCGCTGATCGCGGTGGTGATCGGCATGGTGCTGGCCGTGGTGGTCCAGCCCGGCGTGGGCACCGGCCAGCCGCAGCCCGAGACCTACTCCGGCACGGAGGGTTCGTGGCTCGCGTTCCTCAAGGGCCTGATCCCCGTGAACTTCCTGGGCCTGGAGACCACGTCCAAGGTCATCGACCCCGAGACGGTCAAGACCACCGTGAACTTCAACATCCTGCAGATCCTGGTGGTCTCCCTGGTGGTCGGGATCGCCGCCCTCAAGGTGGGCCGGGAGGCCGAGCCCTTCCTGAACCTCATGAAGTCCGGGCTGGCCATCATGCAGAAGGTCGTGTGGTGGATCATCCGCCTGGCCCCGCTGGGCACCCTGGGCCTGATCGGCACCGCCGTGTTCGAGTACGGCTGGACCTCCATGGGCTCGCTCGTGAGCTTCGTGCTCACCGTGTACGCCGGGCTGCTGCTGGTGGCGTTCGTGGTGTACCCAGTGATCGTCAAGCTCAACGGCCTGTCCGTGAAGCAGTTCTTCGCCGGTGTGTGGCCCGCCATGCAGCTGGGCTTCGTGTCCCGCTCCTCCCTGGGCACCATGCCCGTGACCCAGCGCGTGAGCGAGTCCAACCTGGGCGTGCCCGGGCACTACGCGTCCTTCGCCATCCCGCTGGGTGCTACCACCAAGATGGACGGCTGCGCCGCGATCTACCCGGCGGTCGCCGCGATCTTCGTGGCCCAGTTCTACGGCGTGGAGCTCATGCCCATGCACTTCGTGCTGATCGCGCTGGTCTCCGTGCTGGGCTCGGCCGCCACCGCCGGAACCACCGGTGCCACGGTCATGCTCACCCTGACCCTGTCCACCCTGGGCCTGCCCCTGGACGGCGTGGGCCTGCTGCTGGCCGTGGACCCCATCCTGGACATGGGCCGCACCGCGCTCAACGTCACCGGCCAGGCGCTGGTGGCCACGGTCGTCTCCAAGCGCGAGGGCATCCTGGACCTCCCCCGCTACAACGCCCCGCTGGCCGGTCGCCCGTTCAAGGACGACGACGCCGCCCCCGGCCTCCCCGGCAACGGCACCTCCGCGCGCGAACCGGAGCACGCGGCGTCGGCGTCCGGTGCCACGCTGTCCCAGACCTCACCCGGGGCGACGGACGGTCAGCGCACCGTGTAGCACGTGCGTCACCGCCGGCACCTTCTGCGAACGGGGCGGCTCGGGTTGATCCCGGGCCGCCCCGTGGCATGCGGGGGGTCGATCATGTCAGCGCTGGGCACTAGGCTGTGATCCACCTCACTACCGATCCAAGGATGGTCACCATGAGCGTGTACAGCCAGCCCGGCACGGACGGATCCGTCATCACCTTCAAGCCCCGCTACGAGCACTTCATCGGGGGCCAGTGGGTCCCGCCGGTCAAGGGCCAGTACTTCGAGGACGTCACCCCAGTCACGGGCCGGGCGTTCACCGAGGTGGCCCGGGGCACCGCCGAGGACATCGAGGCCGCGCTCGACGCCGCCTGGGCCGCCGCCCCTTCCTGGAACGCCTCCACCCCCGCGCAGCGCGCGCTCATGCTGAACAAGATCGCGGACCGCATGGAGCAGCACCTCGAGACCATCGCGGTGGCCGAGACCTGGGACAACGGCAAGCCCGTGCGGGAGACGCTCAACGCGGACATCCCCCTGGCCATCGACCACTTCCGGTACTTCGCCGGTGCCATCCGCGCGCAGGAGGGCCACCTGTCCCAGCTGGACGAGGACACCGTGGCGTACCACTTCCACGAGCCCCTGGGCGTGGTGGGCCAGATCATCCCGTGGAACTTCCCGATCCTCATGGCCGTGTGGAAGCTCGCCCCCGCGCTGGCCGCGGGCAACTGCGTGGTGCTCAAGCCCGCGGAGCAGACCCCGGCGTCCATCATGGTGCTCATGGGGCTGATCCAGGACCTGGTCCCGGACGGCGTGGTGAACATCGTCAACGGCTTCGGCGTGGAGTGCGGCAAGCCGCTGGCGTCCAACAAGCGGATCCGCAAGATCGCGTTCACGGGTGAGACCACCACGGGGCGGCTCATCATGCAGTACGCCTCGGAGAACATCATCCCCGTCACCCTGGAGCTGGGTGGCAAGTCCCCCAACATCTTCTTCGAGGACGTGGCACGGGAGAAGGACGGGTTCTACGACAAGTCCCTGGAGGGCTTCGCGTTCTTCGCCCTGAACTCCGGTGAGGTCTGCACGTGCCCGTCCCGCGCCCTGATTCAGGAGTCCATCTACGACTCCTTCCTGGCGGACGGCATCGAGCGCGTCAAGCAGATCAAGGCCGGCAACCCCCTGGACACCGACACCATGATCGGCGCGCAGGCCTCCACCGACCAGCTGGAGAAGATCCTCTCCTACCTGGACATCGGCAAGAAGGAGGGCGCCAAGGTCCTCGTGGGCGGCGAGCGCGCCGAGCTCGAGGGCGACCTCGCGGGCGGCTACTACGTCCAGCCCACGGTGTTCGAGGGCACCAACTCCATGCGGATCTTCCAGGAGGAGATCTTCGGCCCGGTGCTCTCGGTTGCGAAGTTCGGCTCCTACGAGGACGCCATCTCCATTGCCAACGACACCCTCTACGGCCTGGGCGCGGGCGTGTGGTCCCGCGACGGCAACACCGCCTACCGGGCCGGGCGCGCCATCCAGTCCGGGCGCGTGTGGGTGAACCAGTACCACAGCTACCCCGCGCACTCCGCGTTCGGCGGCTACAAGTCCTCGGGCATTGGCAGGGAGAACCACCTCATGATGCTCGACCACTACCAGCAGACCAAGAACATGCTCGTGAGCTACACCGAGAACGCGCAGGGCTTCTTCTAGACCGTGACCGGAAGGCGAGGAACCGTCATGAGCACCCCTTCATCACCGGTGGACCCGTCCCCGGCGGACATCGCGGATCCCGAACACCCCGTGGTGCTCGAGGCGACCGCTGCGGTACCCGGTGAGACCACCTCACGGGTCGGTTTCACCCGGCCCGCGGTGGCCCTGTTGCAGGAACTGTGGGAGCAACCTGGACCCCTCATGTTCCACCAGTCCGGGGGATGCTGTGACGGTTCCTCGCCCATGTGCTTCCCCGCCGGTGAGTTCCGCACGGGCGCGGCCGATGTCCTGCTGGGCACTGCCCGGTTGCCGTCCCCGACCGGCGAGGATCTCGGGGGCCTGGAGTTCTGGATCTCCGCCGAGCAGTTCGAGTACTGGCGGCACACGCGGTTAGTAATCGACGCCGTTCCCGGCCGCGGTGGGGGCTTCTCCCTCGAGGCCCCCACGGGCCGGCGCTTCCTCACCCGCAGCGAACTGTGTGGGATCGAGGTGTACTGATCGGAGACGTTGGTCAATCGTGAGAAGGGTGGCTGGTTCCCGCAGGCTGTGTGGGGGCGGTGGTGGTTGTAGTAGTGCAGTCAGCCCTCGAGTTTCCCGCGGCGCTCGGCCTCGCTCGTGTAGCAGCGGGCGTAGCCTCAGCCGTCGGCCAGGGTGAGGCGGAACCGCTCGATCTTCCCGTTGGTCTGTGGCCGATACGGCCTCGTGCGCTTGTGCCGGATGCTGAGGTCGACGCAGGTGTCTCGCCATAGGTGTGAGCGGTAGGCGCCGCCGTTGTCGGACAGCACCTCTCGACGGTGACACCACGCTGGTTGAACCACTCGACGGCCCGCACGAGGACGGCAGTGGCGGTGAGGGCAATGTCGTCGTGGATCTCGGCGTGGGCGACGCGGAAGTGGTCGTCGATGACGGTGTGGACATAGGCCCCGCCCATCAACGGGTCCCGCCACTTGTTGCGCGGCTTGTCTGGGGTGACGGCCCGGTCGCGGTCACCTTGTTGGCAACCGACGTAGCGCCAGCCCCCGCCGTCGGGGATGTTGCCCAGCTTCTTCACATCGACGTGGAGCATTGAGCAGGGATGGTCGTGCTCGTAGCGCCGGACTGGCTCCCCGGTCGCGCGGTCCGCGTGGGAGAGCCGATTCAGGTGCGCGTCGACCAGGATCCGGTGGTCTGTCGACGGGGCGGTCCCCAGCCGGTAGACCAACTGCGCAGGTCCCTCGCGCAGACGCAGACGTAGCTGGATGCAGCGCTTCGTCGTGGTCTGTCCGGCCTTGCTCGGCGAGTGGCGCGGTGTGAGAGCGGCGTTGCCATGGGACACGTAAGGCATTTCAGATACGAAGTGGCCGGCGACCGTACGGTCGTCGGCCACTTGGTCGGTGCTGTCACGCGAATGGTCCAGCCTCGGAGGTATGCACCCACCCGTCATCTCGGCAGACTGGGGGCATTCAATGGCTGGGCGACAGGCTCACCAGGTGGGAAGTTCGCCGTGACCTGGGGTGACGCGTCGCTCCTCCTGACCGATGGGACGGTCGTTGATGCTGGCCTCGCGATGGGTCATGTAGCCCTGTGCTTCGAAACGCCACAGCTCATTGCCGTAGGAGCGCCACCACTGGCCGTCATGGTCGTGCCACTCGTACTGGAATCGCACGGCGATCTGATCGTCGGTGAACGCCCACAGGTTCTTGCGGAGTTGATAGTCGAGTTCCCGATCCCACTTGGCGGTGAGGAAGGCAATCACCTGGTCCCGACCGGTGATCGTCTGGTCACGGTTTCGCCACACGGTATCGACGCTGTAGGCCTGGGCGACCGTCTCGGGGTCTCGAGTATTCCAGGCGTCTTCGGCGGCCTGTACCTTGCGGGCGGCGGTTTCGGCGGTGAACGGTGGGATGGGGTTACGGGTTTGGGTCATGTGATGGCTCCTTGACCTGGGATCGGATGTGTCAGTGGTTTGCGGGCGTTGGCCACGGGCGACGTGCAGCAGGCACCCGGCGACGTCACCTCGGCGGGCGAGTGCGTTGCGGACCGCGTGGACGGCAAATTTCGCGGTCATCCAGTTCGAGATTGAGTGTCCGACGACGCGGTTGGAGAACACGTCTTTGATCGCGCAACAGTAGAGCGCGCCCTCCCTCGTCCAATGCCTCGTGATATCTCTCCGCCAGAGCCGGTCCGGCTCGTCGGCGCGAAAGACCCGCTGGTGGTGGTCCTCGAACACCGGCGGGCCCGGTGTCTTCCCCTTCCCGCGCCGGCGAGCTCGGCAACGAGCGGGTATGTCAGTGTGGGCAGCCGCCGAGGCGCAGATTCGCTTGCGACAAATACGCCGCAGCCCTGCTGAGCACCTCGTTGTCCTGCTTGAGGAGGCGGATCCGCTTCTTCAGCTCCCGAGCATCCCCCGCGTCCGACACAGTCTGACCAGGCCAATTTCCTTCATCACGTCGACCTGACGGAGCCAGTTCTGCATGGGTCGCTTCGCCGGTACCGAAGTCGGTAGCAATCTATTTGATGGTGACGCCGCTCTCACGATGGCAAGCGACCGCGATAACGTCCTCCCGGAACTCTCTGGGATAAGGACCAGCCATGATGACATCCTCCCCCGCCAGCGCCTCTCGACGCTAACGATCAGTTACCACCTACTCGTTCCCCACGTCCGGTCTCGACCACCAAGATGACCTACGACGCCCAGACTCGGCTATACGTCACCAAGCGCCGAGCGGAAGGAAGGAACGACCGAGAGATCCGCCGCTGCATCAAGCACTACCTAGCCCGTCACGTCTATCGAACCCTCAACGCTACAACCCCGAGCGTGAATGGCTCTTGACCGACGTAGAAGACTCTGGACACCCCTCGGCAGACGTCACCATCGGACGTCAGCGTGGGGTTTGCCGGCAGGGGCGAGGCCGGCGGGTAGTTCTGGTTGTCCGGTTGAATGGTTGGACAAACAGAACTACCCACTCATGCAGGTTCTACCGAGAGGTTAGATTGCGGCGACAGCCGAACGAACAGCCTCAGCCATGGACGTGGCCGGGCGTCCGATGAGCCTGTTCAGGTCTCCAGAGTTCACCAGGAGGTCTCCGCGGGCTATTCCCAGATCAGAATCTGCGAGGATTTCCGCGCCCCCCTCGGGCACTCCGACCCTGACGAGCATTGCGGCGTATTCGCGCGGCGGCAGGTCCTGGTAGGAGATGTGCTTGCCGGCCGCGGCGCTGATCTCTGCCGCAAGCTCGGCCATGGTGAATGGCTTGTCACCGCCGAGCTCATAGAGCCTGCCAGCCTGGTCGTCGGCCAGCAACACTGCGGCGGCCGCCTGGGCATAGTCTGCGCGGGAGGCGGCGCTCACCCGACCGTTGCCGGCACTGCCGACGAGGGCACCCTGAGCGAGCACGCCCGACAATTGGTCGGTGTAATTCTCCAGATACCAGCTGTTGCGCAACAGGACGAAAGGAACGCCGGACTGCTCCAGGAGGGTCTCGGTGGTTTGGTGCTCGACGGCCAGCTTCATCCCACTGCCGTCTGCGTTGGCGATGCTCGTGTAGGCAACCAGCTGGATACCCTCGCGCTGAGCGGCCTCGATCACGGTACGGTGCTGCTCCACCCGCTGGCCCACCTCGGAACCTGAGATCAGGAGGACTTTAGTGGCCCCCTTCATGGCCTTTCCTACGGAGGCCGCGTCGGCGTAGTCCATCTTCCTTACATGGACACCGCGCTGTGCCAGATCCGCGATCTTCTCAACTGCACGCCCTGCGGCCACAATCTCCTGCGGCGGAACGTTGCGCTCCAGCAGTGTCTCCACGACCTGGCGGCCAAGCTGGCCGGTAGCTCCGGTAATAACGATGCTCATGATGTCCTTCCATGGGGTCCTTAACGGAAGGTACAACCACCCCACCTTCCGATCACTTCCGAAAAGAGGGTACGCACTTCGCAGTAAGGCACTGATATGAAAGTTAGTGATTCTGCATCCGGGGGTGCGTGAGGCCGGGGGCTGGTTGGCGCAGGCGGTGTGGGGCCGATGGTAGTTGAAGTGGTTCACCCACACCCCGGCCGCCTCCCGGCGGGCCTGCCCGCTGGCGTAGGGGCGGGCGTAGAGGACCTCATCGACCAGTAACCGGTTATAGCGTTCGGATTTGCCGTTGTGCCGTGGCGTGTAGGGGCGGATCCGTTAGTGCCTGCTGGCCAGTGCTTCCACGGTGCGGGTGAAGCTCAACGCCTGCGTAGTTGGCACCGTTGCCGGTGGCTGCTTTCTCATCCTCGAGGGCCTCGGTGCAGGCCAGCCGGGAGAACCCGTCCACGGCGCTGGGAAGGTAGGTGTACCCGCCACACTGCTTGCGGGCGCGTTCGGAAGCCAGGGCTTGGCGGGAGTCTCGCCCGAGGGCCCACCAACCACCACCGTCGGGGATTCTCCCGAGCTTCTTCACATCCAGGTGGATCATGTGCCCGGCCCATCCGGCACGGATACGTTGGGGTGGGCGTTGCAGGTTCTCCCCGGACGGGGTGAGATCACGCAGTCCTGCTTCGCCCTCAGCACGGTAACGCGCCACCCAGGTGGCCACAGTGGGCCGGGAAACCCGGAACTTTGCAGCCACATGGGCCTAGGGCACACCATCGTAAAGATGACGGTGCACCATCCGCAGAAGGCCGGTCGGGGTCAGGGGGTGCATTAGCGTGGGTCATGAACGGGCTTTCTCGTACGGGTGGGTGGTGTAGGAACTTCCATCCCGCGACGAGCAGCCCGTTCCTCATCTCACCACCACACCCGTGTCAACAACCCCATCCCCCACAACAGCTGGGAACCACCTTCATCGGGCCCGCGTCACTCGTGAACGGCGGCGCTCCGCGCCTCGGATCCCAGGTGCGGGCCCGCCGTTCGCGCGCGGTCGTCCCGTCGGCGGAGGGCGGCGCGCCGGATGAGCCACCGGCTCACGAGCTGCAGGAGCAGCCCCGCGGCGAACGTCACGGCCATGAACGGGCGGTCGATGCCGAGCGGCAGGACCACGGCCGCCATGCACACCGCACCGAGCACGATGAACGCGGCACGAGCGATGCAGCGGCACTCGGTGCGCCAATAACCACGGGGCAGCCGCACGACCCGTCGGCATGTGGCGAGCGCCGCGAGCCACCCAGTTCCCAGTGGAACGGACAGTTGCGGGTACGTGAGTCCGGCGTCGCCCGGCAGGGCGATCACCGCGCCTCGAGCCACCACCTGGTTGGCAAGGATCAGAGCCAGGGTCACGGCCAGGGCGTCCAGCAGTATCGACGTCAGGGGGCGGGACAGCCATCGCGAAGGCCGCGCCGGTGGTGTCCCGGTGGCGTTCGTAAGGCCGATGCCGTCCGAGAGCCACGGCCCGTGCGGGAGACCGGCTCCTATGGACGGCCCGTTCGCCAGCCCGGGCCCGTTCGAGGCGTGGGATGCTGTCGCTGGTCGGGACCCGGTGACGCCGGAGAGGGCCCGTGGAATGCGCGCACCACGACGCACGATCTCGACCATCCGAGCCACCTCCCTCTCCACGCGCGCGGCCAACGTAATAGATTACATGCAGATGCTTGAGGTTGCCCCTATTTGTACGGTCGCGGCCTTCCCGCGAGCACACCCCTCCTCACCGGACCGACGTCCCCTCATCAGATCCGCCGTAGAGTAAGGGGCGTGCACCCCGCTCTCGTCCTGGCCTCGCAATCACCGGCGCGCGCATCCCTGTTGGAGCGCGCACACATCCCGTACCGCGCCATCGTCTCCCACGTGGATGAGGACGCCCTCGTGGCCGCGGAGACCCCCGAGACCCCTCCGCAGACGGCACTGTTACTTGCCCGCGCCAAGGCGGAGGCCGTCGCAGCGCTTCCGGAAGCGGAGGGGCGGCTCGTGCTGGGTTGCGACTCCGTGTTCGAGCTCGACGGCGCCCCCTACGGCAAGCCGTACGAGCCGGACGTCGCGATCGAGCGCATCAGCGCCATGAGCGGGCGCACTGGCACGCTGCACACGGGCCACTGGCTCGTGGACGCGCGCACGGGCGAGGCATCCGGCAACGGCCTGATCTGCTCCGCGGACGTGCACTTCGCCTCCATGACGCGCGAGGAGATCGAGGACTACGTGGCCACGGGTGAGCCCCTCCAGGTCGCGGGCTCCTTCACCCTGGACGGGCGGGGATCCCAGTTCATCGAACGGGTGGGCGGGGATCCGAACGCCGTGATCGGGCTGAGCCTGTCCACCCTGCGTACCCTGCTCGCCGGGGTAGGGATCCGGGCATCCTCGTGGTGGGGTGCCGCAGCACAGGGTGGGGCGCAATGATTTGTAGATCTTCCACAGTTACCGCACCGCGGTACCCCCGCGCTTAGGCGTTCCCCGGCGGGGGGCACTAGCCTTTCGGCAGAGAGTCGACAAGGAGTTCACACGTGACAACCACCTCGCGGCAGCAAGAGGCCGCCACCGGCACCCGCCCCCTCACCAAGGTCCTCGTGGCCAACCGGGGGGAGATCGCGGTGCGCGTGATCCGTGCCGCCCGTGACGAGGGCATCACCTCGGTGGCCGTGTATGCGGACCCGGACCGGGACGCATTGCACGTGCGCATGGCGGACGAGGCCTACTCCCTGGGCGGCACCACCGCCGCGGACTCCTACCTGCGGATCGACAAGGTGCTCGACGCCGCACGGCGCTCGGGTGCCGACGCCGTCCACCCGGGCTACGGCTTCCTCTCCGAGAACGCGGAGTTCGCCGCCGCCGTGATCGACGCCGGCCTCACGTGGATCGGCCCGCCGCCCGCCGCGATCGCCCAGCTGGGTGACAAGGTCGCGGCCCGGCACATCGCCGAGAAGGTGAACGCGCCCCAGGTGCCCGGCACCGCGGACCCCGTCTCCTCCGCCCAGGAGGTTCTGGACTTCGCGGACCAGCACGGTCTGCCCATCGCGATCAAGGCGGCCTTCGGCGGCGGCGGTCGCGGCATCAAGGTGGTCCGCGAGCGGGACGCCATCCCCGAGCTCTACGAGTCCGCGGTGCGTGAGGCCACCGCCGCGTTCGGCCGCGGCGAGTGCTTCGTGGAGCGCTTCCTGGACGCTCCCCGCCACGTGGAGACCCAGTGCCTCGCGGACCAGTACGGCACCGTGGTCGTCGTCTCCACGCGGGACTGCTCGCTGCAGCGCCGCAACCAGAAGCTCGTGGAGGAGGCCCCCGCGCCGTTCCTGAGCGAGGAACAGAACCGGCGGCTCTACGAGTCCTCCAAGGCGATCCTTCGCGAGGCCAACTACCAGGGCGCCGGGACGTGCGAGTTCCTGGTGGGTCAGGACGGCACCATCTCCTTCCTGGAGGTCAACACGCGCCTGCAGGTGGAGCACCCCGTCTCCGAGGAGGTCTCGGGCCTGGACCTGGTGCGCGAGCAGTTCCGGATCGCCCGCGGCGAGGCCCTGGGCTACGAGGACCCCGAGGTGCGCGGGCACAGCATCGAGTTCCGCATCAACGGCGAGGACGCCGGGCGCAACTTCATGCCCTCCCCCGGCACCCTGACCACGTTCACGGTCCCCTCCGGACCGGGCGTCCGCGTGGACTCCGGTGTGGAGGCCGGCGAGACCGTGGGCGGGAACTTTGACTCCATGCTGGCCAAGCTCGTCGTCACCGGAGCCACCCGTACGCAGGCGCTCGAGCGTTCCCGCCGTGCCCTGCAGGAGATGACCGTCGAGGGCATGCCCACCGTGGTCCCGTTCCACCGCGCAGTAGTCTCCGATCCCGCCTTCGCCACCCCGGAGGGGACCCCCTTCACGGTGCACACCCGGTGGATCGAGACGGAGTTCGACAACAGCATCGAGCCGTTCGCCGCGTCCCCCGAGCCCGCCGCGGACGAGCCCGAGCGGCAGACCGTGGTGGTGGAGGTCGGCGGCAAGCGGCTGGAGGTCACCATGCCGCAGCTGCCCGGCACCGCCCGCTCCGCGGCGCCCGCCCAGGCCAAGCCCCGCAAGCAGCGCGGCGCCCGCGGCGGCACGGCCGCACGAGGCGCCTCCGGCGACGCCCTGACCTCCCCCATGCAGGGCACGATCGTGAAGATCGCCGCGTCCAACGGGGACGAGGTGGCCGAGGGCGACCTGATCGTGGTGCTCGAGGCCATGAAGATGGAGCAGCCGCTGACGGCCCACAAGGCCGGTGTGCTCAAGGACCTGGAGGTCTCCGAGGGGGACACGGTCTCTGCGGGCACCGTGCTGGCCACCATCGAGTCCTGAGTCCCCTCGCCCTCACGAGGCCCCGGTCCCCCGCGGACCGGGGCCTCGTGCGTTGCGCCGTTTCCTTGCGGACCGGGGCCTCGTGCGTTGCGCCGGACCCCCGACGACCGGAATCTCGTGCGGGGTACCGGTCGAGGCCCCCGGAACGGCCACCCGCAGGACGTCAACGGGATGTCTCACATGATGGACACCTGAATTCACCATGTGGTATCCGCGCCCCTATCTTGTAGTCATTCTTCGAACCGACTGCCGATGAGGAGCTCCATGTCCACGACCGTTTCCCCCGCGGGCCCCGGCTCGCCGTCCCTGAACCAGAGGGTGCCGCGCGGCCGCGTGATCCTGGCCTCCCTGGTGGGAACCACGATCGAGTTCTACGACTTCTACGTGTACGCCACGGCCGCCGTGGCCGTGTTCCCCGCCCTGTTCTTCACGGGCAACGACGACACCGCCAAGCTGCTGGCCTCGATGGCCACGTTCGCCGCGGCGTTCTTCGGCCGACCCATCGGCTCCGTGATCTTCGGGCACTTCGGGGACCGGATCGGCCGCAAGGCCACCCTGATCGGCGCCCTGCTGACCATGGGCATCGCCACGTTCCTGATCGGCGTGCTGCCCACGTACTACCAGATCGGCATCTGGGCGCCCCTGATCCTCACCATCCTGCGCTTCTGCCAGGGCGTGGGCCTGGGTGGCGAGTGGTCCGGCGCCTCGCTGCTGGCCACCGAGTACGCCGAGGAGGGCAAGCGGGCCCGCGCCGCCATGTGGCCCCAGCTGGGTGCGCCGTTCGGATTCATCCTGGCCAACGGCTTCTTCCTGCTGCTCACGGTGCTCATGCAGTTCGGCACCGCCGGTGAGGACCCGAGCACCAGCCACGCATTCCTGGTGTGGGGCTGGCGCATCCCGTTCCTGGCCTCGGTGGTCATGGTGCTGCTGGGCCTGTGGGTGCGCGTGAAGCTCGAGGAGACCCCCGTGTTCAAGCACGCGGAGAAGCAGGGGCAGAAGGTCACCGCCCCCGTGCTGGAGGTGTTCAAGACCTCGTGGGTGCAGATCGTCCAGGGCACGTTCATCATGCTGGCCACCTACGTGCTGTTCTACCTGATGACCGCGTGGATCCTCTCCTACGGCATCGGCAAGCCCGCCGCCGGTGGTCTGGGCATCCCCTACCGCACGTTCCTGGTGCTGCAGCTGCTCTCCGTGCTGCTGTTCGCGGCCATGGTCCCCGTCTCCGGCTGGCTCGCGGACCGCTTCGGACGCCGCTCGTCCCAGCTGGTGATCACGTCCCTGATCCTGGTCTTCGGGCTCACGTTCGGGATCGTCATGGCCCCGTCCCTCGTGGGCACGGGTGCCGAGGCCTCCCTGCCGCGCGTGCTGTTCTTCCTGACCGTGGGCATGACCCTGATGGGCCTCACGTTCGGCTCGATGTCCGCGATCCTGCCCGAGCTGTTCCCCACCAACGTGCGCTACACCGGCTCCGGGATCGCGTACAACGTGGCCTCGATCCTGGGCGCGGCCATCACGCCGTACATCGCCGTGATGCTCAACGCCAACTACGGAGTGGGCTCGGTGGGGCTGTACCTGTCCGTCGCGGCGCTCATAACGCTGGTGGCCCTGTGGTTCTCCCCCGAGACCCGCCACGTGGACATGAACACCGTGGGTGCCGCCCGGGTGGTCGTGGAGTAGCCCTCCCCCCGCCCCGCGCACGACGACGCCGCGGTGACCTTCGCAGAAAAGGTCACCGCGGCGTCGTCGTACCGCCCCCGGGGCCGGGTCAGCGGTGGACGTGCAGGCGGCGCGCGGCCTCCGCAATGGTCCCGGACAGGGACGGGTAGACCGCGAAGGTGTCCGAGAGGTCGTCCACGCCCAGGCGGTGGGTGACCGCGAGCGCGATCGGGAAGATCAGCTCCGAGGCGCGCGGGCCCACCACCACGCCGCCCATCACGGTGCCGCTGCCGCGGCGCGCGAAGATCTTCACGAAGCCGTCGTCCACGGCCATCATCTTGGCGCGCGGGTTGGTGGCCAGGTTCATGGTCATTCCGGTGAACATGGCGGGATCCGCCTCCACGTCCTGCTGGGTGATGCCCACGGACGCGATCTCCGGGGACGTGAAGATGTTGGAGGCCACCTCGTCCGTACGCAGCGGGTGAACGGTGTCACCCAGGATGTGCGCGACGGCGATGCGGCCCTGCATGGCGGCCACGGAGGCGAGCGGCATGACGCCCGTGCAGTCGCCCGCGGCGTAGATGCCGGGGGCGGTGGTGCGGGAGACGGTGTCCACGCGGATGTGGCCGGACTCGGTCATGGCCACCCCTGCCTCCTCGAGACCCATGTCCGCGGTGTTGGGAATGGAGCCCACGGCCAGCAGGCAGTGCGTGCCGCGGATCTTGCGGCCGTCCGAGAGGGTCACCCGCACGCCGTCGCCGGTGTTCTCCACGGCGTCCGCGCGGGAGCGGGAGAGCACGCGCAGACCGCGGCGCTCGAACACGTTCTCGAGCACCTGGGCGGCGTCCTTGTCCGAGCCCGGCAGCACCTGCTCGCGGGAGGAGACCAGGGTGACCTCGGAGCCCAGACCGTTGTACGCGGAGGCGAACTCCGCACCGGTGACACCCGAGCCCACCACGATCAGCTTCTCGGGGATCTCCGTGAGCTGGTAGATCTGCTTCCAGTTGAAGATCCGCTCACCGTCCGGCTTGGCGGTGTCCAGCTCGCGCGGGTGGGCGCCCACGGACACGAGCACCACGTCCGCCTTCAGCTCGTAGGGCTCGTCGTCGCTGGGGTCCACCACCACGGTGTAGCGGTCCACGATCTTCCCGCGGCCGACCACCACCCGCACACCCACGCGCTCCAGGCCGCGCTTGATGTCCCGGGACTGCGTGGCCGCGAGGCGCAGCAGGCGCACGTTGACCTTGTCCAGGTCCACGCGCAGGTTGTTGAGCTCCTCCGTGGCGTCGAGGTCGTCGCCCACGTGCACACCCAGGTCACGGGCCGAGGCGAAACGGTTCATGGTGTCCGCGGACGCGATGAGCGTCTTGGACGGCACCACGTCCGTGAGCACGGCGGAGCCGCCCATGCCCTGCTCCTCCACCACGGTGACGTCCGCCCCGAGCGACGCCGCCACGAGGGCGGCCTCGTAGCCACCGGGGCCGCCGCCGATGATCACGAGCTTCTGGTCCGCGAATTCCCTCTGCACAGTCATGTCAGCCATGCGCCCCAGCCTACCGGGGCGCGCCCACACGCTGACGCGGCAGCCGTGCGTGCCTAGGATGGTGGCATGACTGACACCACGGCCCAGGAACCCTTCGAGCTCGCGCAGCAGGCCGCCGACGCCCTGCGGGAACGCACCGGCGTGGACCGGTACAAGATCGCCCTGACCCTCGGCTCCGGGTGGGGTGGAGCGGCGGACCTGCTCGGGGAGACCGTGTCCGAGGTCCCCGCCCACGAGATCCCCGGCTTCTCCAAGCCCGCGCTCGAGGGCCACGGCGGCACGCTGCGCTCGATCCGCCTGGCGGACGGCTCCCACGCCCTGGTGATCGGCGCCCGCACCCACTTCTACGAGGGCAAGGGCGTGCGCGCCGTGTCCCACGGTGTTCGGACCGCGGCGGCCGCGGGCAGCGAGATCATGATCCTCACCAACGGCTGCGGCGGACTCAACCCTGACTGGGCTCCCGGAACCCCGGTCCTGATCCGCGACCACCTCAACCTCACCGCGCGCTCCCCGCTGGAGGGAGCCACGTTCGTGGACCTCACCGACCTCTACTCCCAGCGGCTGCGGGACATCGCCCGCACGGTGGACCCCTCCCTGGACGAGGGCGTCTACGCCCAGTTCCCCGGCCCGCACTACGAGACTCCGGCAGAGGTGCAGATGGCCAAGGTGCTCGGCGCGGACCTCGTGGGCATGTCCACCGCCCTGGAGGCCATCGCGGCACGCCACGCGGGCCTCGAGATCCTGGGGATGTCTCTGGTGACCAACGCGGCCGCCGGCATTAGCCCCGAGGCGCTGTCCCACGAGGAGGTCCTGGAGGCGGGCCGCGCCGCCGGGCCCCGCATCTCCCGGCTGCTCGCGGACATCGCCGGCAGGCTCTGAGCCACCGCATCCGGCGACGGAATGTCAGCAAGTCCGGGTGCCAGGCACTAGACTGGCTGCACGACAGTACTGGGCCCGCCACGGCGGTCTGAAAGGGTGAACTCATGGTCAGAAGATCGGAAGCCGAGTCCAACGCGCACCGTCCGCACACCGGGCGCACCACGGAGGACGGCAGCCACGCCGCGGACGCTCACGCCACCCGCACCACCACCGAGCGCCACGGCCGCCGCGCACCGCAGTACTCGGGCGAGGGCGAGATCGTGAAGAACGCGATCCTCTTCGGCGGCGGCATGGTCACCATCCTCGTGAGCCTGTGGCTGTTCAGCACCTACCCGGACAGCTGGTGGCTCTTCATGGTGGGCATCCTGGCCTACGGCCTGGCCCTGATGGTCCCCACCCTGTTCCTGAGCGGCGCCACCGCCAAGCACTCCACCGGTGGCACCGAGGTCACCCTGGACCTGCCGCGCAACGCGTCCGAGATGGCGCAGCGCGCCGTGGGTTCCGGCGAGCAGAAGCAGGACCGCGCCGTCTGATTCCGGCCCAGTACCGCAGAGAGCCCCGCCGCCTCCTCGTGAGGCAGCGGGGCTCTCTCGTGTTCGTCACCGTGCGGTCAGTCGTGGGTGGTGGAGAGAACCGACCGCACCACGGCCCGGCTGTCCCGGGGGGAGAACCCCGTGGCCTCCAGGCTGGTGGTGTCCAGGCAGCTGTTGGTCGGCCGGGGTGCGATGCCCACTTTCCCCGCCGTGTACTCGGCCGTCCCGACCGGCCGCACCCGCTCCGGGTCCGCCCCCAGTTCCTCGAACACCCAGCGGGCAATCTCCGCCCAGGTGCACGGTTCACCGGAGCCGGTGAGGTGGTAGGTGCCAGGCGCGGCGCCGCTGTCCACCAGGTGCAGGGCGCCCGCCGCCAGATCGGCCGCCGCGGTCAGTCGACCGTGCTGGTCCGCGACCACCGCCGGGTCCACCCCGCGGCGCGCCAGGTCCGCCATGGTGGCCACGAAGTTCTTCCCCTCCCCGATCACCCAGCTGGTGCGGATCACGTAGTGCCGCGGGCAGGCGCGGACGGCGGTCTCCCCCGCGGCCTTCGACTGCCCGTACACGGACAGCGGCGCCACGGGATCCTCCGGGGCGTACGCCGAGCCCAGAGGCAGGGCGCCGTCGAACACGTAGTCCGTGGAGAAGTGCACCAGGGTGGTGCCGGCCCGGGCGCACGCCGCGGCGAGTGCTCCCACACCCGTGGCGTTGACCGCCCAGGCGGCCGCCCTGCCCTCGGTGCTCTCGGCCGCGTCCACTGCCGTGAAGGCGGCCGCGTTGACCACGGCGCGGTACCGGCGCAGGGCGTCCCCCGAGCTGATCTCCGCGGGCCAGGAGGCCGGGTCCGCGAGGTCAAGCTCCGAGCGCGTCCACGACGTGAACGGCAGCTCGCTCGCGGTCAGCAGCTCGGTGAGAGCGGCACCCACCTGGCCGCGGGCTCCCAGCACGAGGACGGGCGCGGGAGCCAGCGGGGCGACGTCGTCCAGCGCGGGGTGCGCGCGGTCCTTGTCCGAGAGCTCAGCCTGCGCGAGCGGCACGGGCCACTCGATGCCCAGCCGCGGGTCACCGAGGTTCACGAACGAGTACTCGGCGGTGGCGTCCGCGCGCCAGTGGTCCGTGACCAGGTAGGTGTAGGCGGTCGCCTCCTCGAGCGTCTGGAACGCGTTGCCCACGCCGCGCGGCACGAAAACCGCGGTGCCCGGGGTGACCTCGTGAGTGACCACGGTGCCGAAGCCCGGCCCCTGGCGCAGGTCCACCCACGCGCCGAAGATCCGCCCGGTGGCCACCGAGACGTACTTGTCCCACGGCTCGGCGTGGATCCCGCGCGTGGTGCCGCGGGAGCCGTTGAAGGAGATGTTGTGCTGCACGAACGAGGCGTCGGGCAACCCGGCCGCCACCGCCTTGGCGCGCTGCCAGTTCTCCTTGAACCAGCCGCGGTTGTCACCGTGGACGGGCACCTCCACGAACCGCAGGCCGTCGATGGCGGTGGTGTGCACGGTGAGGTCCTGGGCGTTCACTGTCCGGCCTTCCGGTAGGCGGCTTCGGTGGCGGACTTCGCGGGCTCCCACCAGTCCCGGTGCTCGGTGTACCACGCAATGGTGTCCGCGAGGCCCTCCGAGAAGTCCGTCCAGCGCGGCTCCCAGCCCAGCTCCGCGCGGGTGCGGGAGCCGTCGATCGCGTAGCGGCGGTCGTGGCCGGCGCGGTCCGTCACGTGCTCGAACGCGTCCTCCGGCTGGCCCATGAGCCGCAGGATCTCCCGGAGCACCGTGAGGTTGTCCCGCTCGCCGTCCGCGCCGACCAGGTACGTGCGGCCGGGGACTCCGGACTCGAGGATGCGCAGCACGGCGGCGGAGTGGTCCGCCACGTGGATCCAGTCCCGCACGTTCTCTCCCGCGCCGTACAGCTTGGGCCGCTGCCCGGTGAGCACGTTGGTGATCTGGCGCGGGATGAACTTCTCCACGTGCTGGTAGGGGCCGTAGTTGTTGGAGCAGTTGGACAGCGTGACCTCCACTCCGAAGGAGCGTGCCCACGCGCGCACCAGGTGGTCCGACGCCGCCTTGGTCGCCGAGTACGGGCTGGACGGCCGGTACGCGGTGTCCTCCGTGAAGCGCTGCGGGTCCCCCAGGGCCAGGTCCCCGAACACCTCGTCCGTGGACACGTGGTGGAACCGCGTCCCGTGCCGCCGAGCGGCCTCCAGCAGGGTGTAGGTCCCCACCACGTTGGTCTGCACGAACGGCCAGGGGTCCCGCAGGGAGTTGTCGTTGTGGGACTCGGCGGCGAAGTGCACCACGGCGTCCGCCGTTCCCACCAGGTCGTCGACGACGCCCGCGTCCGCGACGTCCCCCACCACCAGGTCGTAGCGGGCCGGGTCAGCGACCGCCAGGTTCCCGCGGTTGCCCGCGTAGCTGAGCTTGTCCAGCACCGTGACGCAGTGCTGCGTGTGCGCCAGCACGTGGTGCACGAAGTTGGCCCCGATGAACCCGGCGCCGCCGGTCACGAGCAGATGTCCCATGACTGTTCATCCTAGGAGCCCCGAACGGAGGACGCGCGCAGCCGATGGGTCGCGGGGCCGACGTCCCCGGGGCCGCTACCCCGCGGCGTCGTCCGTGCCCGCAGTGGCGTCCGTGCCCGCGGCGGCGGGGTCGAGCACCGGGAAGATCGCGTCCAGCACCTCGCGGGCCCACGCGAGAATGTCCCCGTCCACGAGGTCCTTGCCGCCGATCCGCGCGGTCTTGGGCTTGGGGATCAGCACCATGCGCTCCTCCGTGCCCGGCACCGGACGGATCTGCGCTCCCGGGTAGAGGCGCGTGAGGCGCATCTCGCGGGACTCGCTGAGCTCGGCGGGTGAGAACCGGACCATGGTGCCCTGCGTGGCCACGTCCGTGAGGCCCGCGGCGCGCGCCCGGATCCGCAACCGGGCGACCTCCAGCAGGTTCTGCACCGGCGTGGGCAGGGGCCCGTAGCGGTCCTTCAGCTCGTTGCCCGCCTCCGCGACGGCGTCCTCCGTGGCGGCGTTCGCGATGGTGCGGTAGGCCTCCAGACGCAGCCGTTCCCCGGGCACGTAGTCGTGCGGGAGGTGGGCGTTGACGGGCAGCTCGATCTTCATCTCCGCGGGCCCGGTGTCCTGGTCCCCGCGGTACTCCGCCACGGCCTCGCCCACGAGGCGCAGGTACATGTCGAAGCCCACGCCCGCGATGTGCCCGGACTGCTCACCGCCCAGCAGGTTGCCCGCGCCGCGGATCTCGAGGTCCTTCATGGCCAGCTGCATGCCCGAGCCCAGCTCGTTGTGCGCCGCCACGGCCTTGAGCCGCTCCAGAGCGGTCTCGCTCAGGGGCTTCTCCGCGGGGTACAGGAAATAGGCGTAGGCGCGCTCGCGCCCGCGCCCCACACGGCCGCGCAGCTGGTGCAGCTGGGAGAGCCCGTAGCGGTCCGCGTGGTCCACGATCAGTGTGTTGGCATTGGCGATGTCCAGACCGGTCTCCACGATGGTGGTGCACACCAGCACGTCGAACTTCTTCTCCCAGAAGTCCACGATGATCTGCTCCAGGCGGGACTCGGTCATCTGCCCGTGGGCCACCGCGATCCGCGCCTCGGGCACGAGCTCCGCGAGCTCCTTGGCCTGCGCCTCGATCGTGGACACGCGGTTGTGGATGAAGAACACCTGGCCCTCGCGCATGAGCTCGCGCCGGATGGCCGCGGAGACCTGCTTGTTCGTGTAGGGGCCCACGTACGTGAGCACGGGGTGGCGCTCCTCGGGCGGGGTGGCCAGCGTGGAGGTCTCGCGGATGCCCGTCATGGACATCTCCAGGGTGCGCGGGATGGGCGTGGCGGACATGGCCAGCACGTCCACGTCCGTGCGCATGGCCTTGAGCTTCTCCTTGTGCTCCACGCCGAAGCGCTGCTCCTCGTCGATGATCACGAGGCCCAGGTTCTTGAACTGCATCTCCTTGCTCAGCAGCCGGTGGGTGCCGATCACCACGTCCACCGCGCCGCTGCGCAGCCCCTCCATGGTGGCCTTGGACTCCTTGGCCGTCTGGAATCGCGAGAGCGTGGCCAGGCGCACGGGGAAGCCCGAGAACCGCTCGGCGAACGTCTCGGAGTGCTGCTGGGCAAGCAGCGTGGTGGGCACGAGCACCGCCACCTGCTTGCCGTCCTGCACGGCCTTGAACGCGGCGCGCACCGCCACCTCGGTCTTGCCGTAGCCCACGTCCCCGGAGATCAGCCGGTCCATGGGGATGGGCCGCTCCATGTCCGCCTTGACCTCGTCGATGGTGGTGAGCTGGTCCGGGGTCTCGATGTACGGGAACGCCTGCTCCAGCTCGCGCTGCCACGGGGTGTCCGGGCCGAAGGCGTGGCCCTTGGACGCCATGCGCGCCGAGTACAGCCGGATCAGCTCGTTGGCGATCTCCTTGACGGCCTTCTTGGCGCTGCGCTTGGTCTTGTTCCAGTCCGCCCCGCCCATCTTGGACAGCGACGGCGCCTCCCCGCCCACGTAGGAGCTCACCTGGTCGAGCTGGTCCGTGGGCACGAACAGCCGGTCCTTGGGCCCGTTGCGCTTGGACGCCGCGTACTCCAGCACGAGGTACTCGCGCACGGGCTTCGGCTGGCCGGGAGCGGTCATGGCGCCCGCGATGGGCCGCTGCACGAGCTCGATGAACTGCCCGATGCCGTGCTGCTCGTGCACCACGTAGTCGCCCTTCTGCAGGGCCAGGGGGTCCACCTGGTTGCGCTTGCGGCGCTGCGGGAGCTTGCGCTCGGCGCGGTTGTCGTAGGTGCTGGAGCGGCCCAGCACGTCCGCCTCGGTGAGCAGCGCGATCCGCTGCGCCTCGAGCACGAAGCCACGCCCGGCGCGAGCGGTGGTCAGCTCCACGAGGCCGGGCTGGGGAGCGTCGTCGATGCTGTCGTGGCGGGCGGCGGGGACGTCCGCCCCGTGCAGCAGCTCGCTCAGCCGCTGCAGGGGTCCGGGGCCGTCCGTGACCAGCACGATGCGCCAGTCCTCGCGCGCCCGCTCCCCCAGGAAGGACAGCACGGCCGGCACATCCCCCGAGAACCGGGTGGGTTCGCGCGCGGTCACGGTGAGGGTGTCCGCGTCCGTGTCTGCGAGGTGGACCTCCTCGTCGGAGGTGTCCGCGCTGATCTCGGAGGTGGTCACGGCGTTGACGTTCAGCCCGGTCACGGCCCACCAGCCCACCGAGCGCTCCAGGGCGAGCTCGCGTACCTCGGCGATCGTGTGGAACGAGCCGGAGGAGAGGGTGCGGGCGGCGTCGTCGTCCGTGTCCAGCGCCGCGTTGATGTCCAGGGGCGCGTCGCTGCCGCCCGAGGCGGAGTCCCACGCGGCCATGAGGAACTCCTCGTTGGTGGCCACGAGGTCGTGGGCGCGCGCCCGGACCTTCTCGGGCTCGAGCACCACGGTCATGGAGCCCCCGGGCAGCAGGGACAGCACCTGCACCATCTCGTCCGCGAGCAGCGGGGCCAGGGACTCCATGCCCTCCACGTACTGCCCACCGGCGATGCGCTCGAGCATCTCCCGCCCGCCGGGCAGCTGGTCCTTGAGCTTGGCCGCGCGGGACTGCACGGACGGGGTGATGAGCAGCTCGCGGCACGGCGGGGCCACGATCACCGGGGGGTGCTCGGCAGTGGTGAGGGTGCGCTGGTCCGCCACCGCGAACCAGCGCATCTCGTCCAGCTCGTCCCCGAAGAACTCCGCGCGCACGGGGTGGTCCTCGGTGGGCGGGAACACGTCGATGATCCCGCCGCGCACCGCGAACTCCCCGCGCCGGGTGACCATGTCCACGCGCGAGTAGGCGGCACCGGCCAGCTCCGCCACGAGCTGCTGGAAGTCGTAGTCCTGCCCGGTGCGCAGCGTCACGGGCTCCATCTGCCCGAGCCCCGCGACCACGGGCTGCAGCACCGAGCGCACCGGCGCCACGACCACGCGCAGCGGCTGCTCGGAGGGGTCGGTGCGCTCCAGTCGGCGCAGCACGCTCAGCCGCTGCCCCACGGTGTCCGAGCGGGGGGACAGCCGCTCGTGCGGCAGGGTTTCCCAGGACGGGAAGTTCGCGATCTGCTCACTCGGCAGGTAGGAGCCCAGCGCGGCCTGCAGCTCTTCGGACTCACGGCCCGTGGCGGTCACGGCCAGCAGCACCGGGGCGTGGGCCCCCGCGGCGGAGGCGCCGGAGCTCCCGGGAGCCGACGCCGCGGCGTCGTCCGCGAGACCCGCGGCGATCTGCGCGAGCACGGGGGCGCGCAGTCCGTCCGTGGCGCTGATGATCGTCTCCGGGGAGCGCTCCGCGAGCGGGCGCGCGGCCTGGGTGCGGATGTTCGCGAAGCTGCGGTCCTCGGTGAGCGCGGTGAGCAGACCGGTCAGGGACATGAGTGGCGGGCTCCTGGTGTGTGGGGCGGGTGGCGCGGCGGCGCGCGGTCTGACCCGGCGCGGGGCACGACGACGCCGGGCGGGGCCTGGCCCCGACCCTCGCCGTGGTGCACGGGCCGGGCGGATCGCGCCCCAGCCTACTCGGGGCCTCGGACACCGCGGGCGCCGGGCCGGGACCGCGGAGGCCCGAGGGGTGCGTGCGGCGTCGGCGTCCCCTCCTACCCTGGGAGCATGACGAGCCCCGAGCACCCCGCCCTGACCGGACTGACCGTGGCGGTCACCGCCCACCGCCGCGCCTCGGAGCAGGGCGGGGCGTTCGAACGCCATGGCGCGCGGGTGCGCTACGCGCCGGCCCTGAAGCTCACGCCCGCGGACGAGGACGACGGCGTGCTGGCCGCCACCCGGGACCTGATCGCCTCCGCCCCGGGCACCGTGCTGGTCACCACGGGCTACGGGCTCAAGCGCTGGCTCGCCGTGGCACAGGAGCACGGACTGGGCGAGGAGCTGCTCGCGGCGCTGCGGGCCTCCACCGTGCTCTCACGCGGGGCGAAGGCCACGGGGCAGCTGCGGGCGAGCGGAATCCCGTGCGCGTACACGGGCTCCTCGGGACGCACCGCGGAGCTCGTGGACCGGCTGCTCGCCGGGGATCCCGCACCCCGCGGCACCGTGACGGTGCAGGTGCACGGCACCCCGGACGAGGAGCAGCTGGACCGGTTGCGCGCCGCGGGTCTGCCCGTGCGCACCGTGGCACCGTACCGGTGGGACTCCGCCGACGAGGGCTCACGGCTCGCCGCACTCGTGCGGGACGCGGTCGTGGGGCGCGTGGACTACGTGACCTTCACGGCAGCCCCGGCCGTGGACGCGGTCTTCGACGCCGCCCGCGCCCTCGGCGTGCTCGAGGACCTCCAGCGGGCCCTGCGGGACGGGCGCTGCACCGCCGTGGCCATCGGGCCCGTGTGCGTGCAGCCGCTCGAGGAGGCCGGAATCCCCGCTGTGGTCCCGGAGCGCTTCCGGCTCGGGGCCATGGTCAGGGCCGTGTGCGATCACGCCTTGGAGGCGGCCTCCCGGTAGTGCTCGAGCACCAGCTCCACGAGCTCCGGGGGCACCTCGCCGGGGTGCACGAGCAGCGGTTCGGCCGTGACGTCCGCTCCCGCGGCGAGCGCCCGGCCGTGGAAGAACCCGGGGGCCAGCAGGTACGGGACCAGCAGCACGCGCCCAGGACGCGCGGGAGCGGCATCCGTGCGGGGCGACCCTGCGGCGTCGTCCCCCGGGTTTGCACGGCCACGGGCCGCCGCGAGCGCATCGGGCAGGGACGGGCGGGCCGCGGAGAGGTAGGCCGAGGACACGGGGTGGCCGAGCACCTCGGAGAGCATGGCCGCCACCCGTTCGCAGTCCTGACCGGCGCGGGGGTCGGAGGAGCCTGCGGAGACCATCACGATCTCGTCGACCGGTTCCGGGGCCGCTTCCCCAGCGGCGTCGAGTGCCTCGGCCAGCCGGCGGGCCAGCACGCGCGCGAGCCGGTGGTCGGGTCCGAGGGCCGCGGCCACCCTGTGGTGCGGTGAGCCCTGCACGGCCCGGGCCATGTCCACGAACACGTGGTAGCCCGCGGACAGCAGCAACGGAACGACCACGGCGCGCTGCCCGGCGTGCTCGGCGGTGCGCGCCACGAGGTCCGGCTCCTGGACGTCCACCCACGTGTCCACCACGCGGACTCCCGGAAGCCGTTCGCGCACCGCGGCCACGAGGGCCGCGACCGCCTGCTGCCCACCGGGATCACGGGTCCCGTGGGCGCACGCGAGAAGGACGGGCGGGGTGTTCGACGAGGTGCTCACCCTGTCCATTGTGGGGCCCCGCTCCGTTGCGTGCGGCCGGGCACCGCACGAGGGGTCTGCTGCCACACGCCGGTCAGCGCCGCATGGCGTCCGTGTACCCCACGCTGCGGTCCACGGCCCGCTGGCGACGCACGAGCCACCGCATCCCGCCCGGGACGCGGGCGATCTTCGCCTTGAGCACCACGCGTCGCTGGCTCGGCATCATCTGCGCGGCCGTCTCCAGGTGACGCCGCGCGTCTGCCGCACGGCCCTCGCGCAGGGCCTGCTCCGCCTCCGACGCCGCCGCGAGCGGGGATCCGTTGCGCAGGCGGGTGAGCAGCTTCTCGCGTTCCTCGGGGCTGAGCTGCTGCTCGAAGCGGGCCAGCGTCTTGCGCAGCGCCATCTCCTCGCCCGCCGCCATGCGGTCACGCTGGGACTGCATGGAGCCCCCGGACCACGAGAGGATCACGGTGACCTCGTCCACGCGGTCGAAGCGCCACCCGGAGTAGACGGCCCGCAGCCACAGCTCCCAGTCCTCCACGAAGACCTGCTCCGGGTCGAACACCCCCACCTCGCGGAAGAACTCCCGGGGGAACAGCCCGAAGAGGTGGCCGATGTTGTACTCCAGGATCACGCTGCGCTGCTCGTCCGGCGCCGGCATGGCCTCGCGGTACACCACACGCTCCGCGTTGATCCCGGAGGGTGTGCACTGCCACGCGTTGGTGTAGACCACGGTGCGCTCCCGCCCGGGCTCCTCCCCCAGCTGCCGGTAGCGGCGCAGCATTGTCTCCAGGTGGTGGGGCAGCAGCTCGTCGTCCGCGTCCAGGAACGTCACGAACTCGCCCCGCACCTGCTCCAGCGCCCGGTTGCGGGCCGCCCCGCACCCGGCGTTCTCCTGCCGCAGCACGCGCACGCGGCGTCCCGGGCGGTCCACCGCCTGGTACCCCGCGAGGACCTCCGGCGTGCGGTCGGTGGAGCCGTCGTCCACCACGAACACCTCGATGTTCGAGTGGGTCTGGCGCAGCACGCTGCTGATGGCCTGCCCCACCAGGTCCTGGCCGTTGTACACCGCGATCACCACGCTCACGAGCGGTTCCGCCGCGGCTGCCGCCCCCGCGCCCTGGTCCGTCATCTCTCCCCCGTCGATCGTCCCGTGCGGCCGCTGGCACGGCCACCCGGACAAGTCTAGGAACGCGGCCGGGCCCTCCTCCCGCGAATCCGTCCACACTATGGGGCACGTTTGTCCCGAACACACCGTTTCCGGGGATCGCGGTCCGTGATCCTGGCTAGAGTTCTGGTGCACGAACGAGGGGATCAGGGGACCGTCGTGTGCCCGGCGGCTCTCGCCGGGTGCGGGTTCCAGGGGGAGAGACATGAATTTGAGTCAGTACGTCCGTTGCCTGCGGCAGCTGTGGCCACTCGTGGTGCTCGCCACGGTGCTGGGAGCGCTCGCGGGCGTCGTCGCCGCGATCGTGGTGCCCAGCTCCTACGAGTCCCAGGCACAGGTGTTCGTGAACGTGGCCAACCCGCGGTCGGTCACGGACCTGCAGATGGGCGAGCAGTTCGCCGTGGCCCGCGCCGGCTCCTACGCGCAGGTGGCCACCACCAGCTCCGTGGTGCAGCCCGTGGTGGACCGGCTCCACCTGGAGGAAACTCCCGCGGAGCTCGTCGAGAAGGACCTCGTAGCCACCAACCAGCCGAACACGGCCATGATCACCATCACCGCCACGTCCTCCTCCGCGCAGGGCGCCGCAGACCTCGCCCAGGCCACCGCGGAAAGCCTCGTGACCGTGAGCCAGGAGCTCGAGACCATCCCGCCGTCCCAGGACGGCGCCCAGCCCGCCACCGTCAAGCTCAACGTGGTGCAGAAGGCCGCTCCGCCCGAGGGGCAGGCGGGGCCGTCCCTGGCCATCAACACCGCCCTCGGCACGCTCGTGGGACTCGTCGTGGGTCTGCTCCTCGTTCTGCTGCGCGGTCACCGGACCACCTCGGAGCGTGCCACCACCGAGCGCGCCAGCCGCCGTGCCCACGCCGCCGCGGACCATGAGCACTGAGCGCGGCGTGAGCGCCGAGCCCGCCCCGACCACGGGGCCCCGCGACGTCGTCGTGGTGTGCCCCACCGAGTACGGCGGCCAGCTGGAGCACGCCGCGGACCTCGCGCTCGCGCTGTGCGCGGACGAGGGCGTGGCCACCGTGCAGCTCGTGTCCCGGCCGGGCGCACGCGACTACCTGGGGTGGGGCGAGGACCACCCGGTGCGGATCGTGGAGACCGTCCCGCCGCGACGCACCCGGGTGCCGGGCTCGGCTGCAGGGAAGGCGCTGCGCGCCGGTCTGCAGGTGTGGGACCTCGTCCGGGAGCACCTCGCGGTGCGCGCAGCGGCGGGACGGGTGGGCCGCACCGCCGTGCTCGCCCTGGACTCCACCAAGTACCCGCTGCCGGGTGTGCTGCGAGCACACCGGGACCAGCGCACCGCGGTGTTCGTGCACAACGCCCAGCCGCACTTCGACCTGGACTCCGCCTCCCCGCGCGAGCGCTTCCTGCTGTGGCTGGACCGTTCGTGCGCGCGGCACGCGGACCGGGTGGTCACCCACGGCGCCGAGCAGGCCCAGATCGTGCGCGGGTGCACGAGCCGCCCCGTGGCGGCCGTGGACCTGCCGGTGTCCTCCCGACTGGATCCGGAGCCCGCCCAGAGCGCGAAGCTCCCCGCCGAGCCGTTCGCCCTGTGCATCGGGGAGATGCGGGCCAACAAGGGCATCGAGCTGGCCATCCGCGCCGCCGGGGACGCGGGGGTGCCGCTGCTGGTGCGCGGCGCCGCCGAGACCCCCGAGCTGGGCCGCGAGCTGACGCGCCTCGCCGCCGACCACCCCAGCGTGGACCTCGAGGACCGCTTCCTCAGCCGTGAGGAGTTCGCGGCGCTCGTGCAGCAGGCCGCGGTGATCGTGCTGCCCTACACGCACTTCGACGCGCACTCCGGTGTGCTGGCCAAGGCCGTGGGTGCGGGCACCCCGGTGGTCGCCTCGGACCTGCCCTCCCTGCGCGCGCAGGCCCGCGGCTACGACCGCTTCACCGCCGCCGACGTGCGCGACACCCGGGCGTTCGGCGCCACCCTGCGCGCGGTGTACGACGACGCCGCCACGCCACGGCGCGACCGCCGCGCCGTCTCCGGCCGGGACCACGCCGACTGGCAGCCCACGGTGGCCGCGGTGCTGGGAACCTGGACCTCATGAGCACGGCCGTCCTCCCCGTCCCGGGAGCCGGATCGCGCGGGACCGCACGCCGGGGCCTGACCACCGCCGCAAACCGCACGGACGGCTCGGTCCACGGCACGGCCCTGGACCGTGCCCTGTCGGGGGCGCTGATCGTGCTCTCCGCCCTGCCCTACGCCGCGGTGCCGCTGGGGTCCAACACCAACCTCCCGCTGTCCAGCGTGGTCTGCGTGGCGCTCATCCTGCGCTGCACCCGCCACATGCCCGTGATGTGGACCGCTCTGCTGGTGGGCGCGGTGCCGTTCCTGGCCTCGTTCGTGCGGATGTTCCTCACGCCGCAGCCCCTGCTGGTCTCGGGCTCCTTCACGTGGCTGGTCTACACACTCCCCGTAGCCGGAGCTGCGGCGGCCACCCTCTTCCTGGGTTCCCGGGCCATCGCGTGGCTGAGCTGGACCATCCTGCTCAGTGCCGCGTACACACTCGTGCAGAAGTACGTGTTCTTCGACCTCTTCGACACCATTCCACTCGAGAGCCTCTACAGCCTGCCCGGCTACGCGAACGTCTCCGAGTTCAGCGAGACGTTCATCATGTACGTGCGCCGGCCCTTCGGGCTCTTCCCGGAGACCTCCTTCATGGTGGGCACGCTGTCCCTCATGGCCATGGCCCTCGTGGTGGTCGTGCGCCACCACGGGCGCAGGATGACGCCGCGGGACGTCGTGGCCATGGCCCTCGTGCTGTGGGCCGTGGCGATCTCCGGATCAGGTGCCGCCGTGGTGGTGCTGGGAGTCGTGCTGATCGCCGCGATCGCGCCCTACGCCGTGCGCCGGGCATGGGCCGCCGTGCTGCTGGTGCCCCTGGGTCTCGCCGGCGCCGTCTACGTGGGCCTGGACGTCCTGCGGGACCGCCGCGAGTCCTTCAACTGGTCCTGGGCGGACCGCGGGTCCTCGATCATCGCCTCCGTGCGCTACCTGTTCTCGGACCCCACCGCGTTCCTGTGGGGTGTGGGGCGCGGCCGCTCCAACGAGCTGTTCCTCACGGGCCGCATACCCCTGGGCGATCTGCAGCACTACAACCCGCTGCCAGACATCTACTCCGTGATCGGCCGCGTGGTGCTCGAGAGCGGGATGCTCTTCGGCCTGGCGCTCATCATCTTCCTGACCGTCCTGTGCCTGCGCTCCGGGGGCCGCAATCCCCTGTGGCTCGGCGCGTGCACCCTGGTGGTGTGGTTCGTGGTGGCCGGCGGCACCACCAGCTACGACTCCGCCTTCTGGGTGTGGGGTGTGGCCGGGGTGTGCCTCGGCCTGGAACTCTCGCGTGCCCGGGTCCCGGACGAGTCCGGGTCTCCGGTGGCAACCGGGCGTCCCGCACCACTCACCGCACACCAGACCACTCGCTGACCACCTGACCCGCTGGCCGGCGCGCCGCGCCCGCCCTCCCGTCCACCGCTCTGCAGAAAGGCCCGCCCCGTGCGAGTTCTCCACATCGTCAACGACGCCGAGACCGGCGGCGCGCAGACCCTCATCGAGCAGCTGCTGCTGAGCCGTGAGGCCGGGGACGAGGCGCACCTGCTGGTGCTGCTCTCCCCCGGGGCGCTGTCCCCTCGCCTCGAGGCCGCGGCCACGAGCACCACCTACGCGGGGATGAGCCGCCGTGACGTGCTCCCCGTGGCGGCCGTGCGGGCCGTGCGGACTCTCGTGAAGCGGCACGGGATCGACGTGGTGCACTCCCACCTGCAGCAGTCCGACCTGGTCAACGCGCTCACCCCCCACGGGGCAGTACGGGTGTCCACGCTGCACTCCAGCCTGGACCAGGCCTCGAGCCGCGTGGCGGGGATCGTGTGGCGCATCGCCGCGAAACTGTCCTCACGCTTCGACGCGGTGGTGGCGTGCTCACCGTCCGCGCGGGACTTCGCAGTGGAGTTCGGCTACCGCTTCCCGGGCGAGCAGATCCGGATCGTGCACAACGGCTCCGTGACCGCCGCGGAGCCCGCCCCGGAGCCGTCGGGAGATCCGCTGCTGCTGCACCTGGGCCGCCACGCGCCGTCCAAGGACCACCCCACGCTCTTCGCGGCCTTCGCGGGGGTGCTGCAGCGCCACCCCCGCGCCCGGCTGGTCTGCGCGGGTCACCGCGTGGATCCCGAGAACACGGAGCTCACCCGAGAGCTGGAACGGCTGGGCATCGACCACGCCGTGACCCTGCGCGGCTCGGTGTCCGACGTGCGCGGGCTGATCCGCTCCGCGCACGCCATGGTGTTCTCCAGCAACCACGAGGCCCTGCCCATGGCGGGCATCGAGGCCCTGGGGGAAGGACTCCCCGTGGTCACCACGGACACGGGGGACGCACGGCTGCTGGCCGTGGAGCCGTGGGCCGTGGTGCCCATGTCCGATCCCGCGTCCTTGGCGGACTCCGTGTGCCGGCTGCTGGAACTGGGCCCCGGGCAGCGCCACGAGCTGCGTCGTCGCAGCTGGGAGCTGGCCCGGGACGAGTTCGACATCCGCGGCGCCGCCCGGCGCTACCGCGAGCTCTACGAAGAGCTGACCGCGGAGTCCTGAACGACCTCCCGCTGGGCCACGTTGAGCTCGTGGTCCCGGCGGCGGATCCGGCGGAACGCCGCCAGGAACACCAGACCGAGCGCCACCGCGCACACCGCGATGGAGAGGACGTCCGGGAGCACGCGCCCCAGCACGGCGAACACGACGGCGCCCACCCCGGCGGCGAGCACCATGAGCGCCCAGATGCGGAGGTTCTCCGCCTTCACACCGCTGGGCTCGGCACGTTCGCTGAAGTGCAGCTGCACGGGCACCGCGAGCGCCAGGGGCACCACGGAGGCCGCCATCACGATCTCCAGGTTGTCCGTCCGGGCCGCGAGCCACACCGCGGGCAGGGTGACCACCAGCACGGCGAGGCTGATGAGGGAGGCCACGAGCGGGCTGCCCCGCAGGGTCATGACCAGGGTGGGCACCTGACCCAGTGACTCGGCGAGCACACCCACGACCACCACGGCCAGGGCCGGTGCCGCGAACGCCATCTTGGAGCCGAGCCACACGGTCAGCAGCTCCGTGGGGATCGCCAGCAGCGGGATGCTGATCATGAGCCCCACCAGCAGGGACACCGTCATGGCCACGCGGATGTGCTCCGCGGCCTCGGAACCACGGGCCCGTTTGATGGGGTAGGCGAACGGCATGGCGATCCAGCTGACCACCAGACGAGCGCTCTGGCTCACGCGCATGAGCGCGCCGAACGCGGTGGCGGCCTGCAGCCCGAGGGTGGGACCCACCACGAACAGCGGCAGCTGGTACACGCCCAGCAGGGACAGCGAGCCGATGGACAGGACGGAGGACATCCGCAGCAGCGGTCGGCCCTGCTCCCGCCACGCCCCGGGCAGCGGACGCGCCAGTCCGAAGCGGCGCAGCACGGCGATGAAGCACACGACCGGCGGCAGCAGCAGCGAGAGGCACTCCACGAGCACCAGGGCGATCAGTCCCCCCTGGAGGGGGATGAGCAGGACGTATCCCGCGGCTCGTCCCAGGATGGACACCACGGCGGCCTTGCGCTCGATGTCCGGGCGGTTCAGCGCCCACAGCACCGAGTTGCACGCACGGCCCAGCACGGACACGAACAGCGTGATCCCGGCCGCGACCACCATGGGCACCACGGCGTGGCGGTCCCGCTCGGGGACGGCCACGGTTCCCAGGTACAGCGGGAACACCACGAAGTACAGGGTGGTGAGCACCACGGCGAGCACCAGGAACACTCCCACCGACACCGCCACGAAGCTCTCCCGGCGGCGCCGGTGGGCGGCGTCGTCGGGCAGGTCCGCGAGGGTGCGCACGATGCCCGTGCCCAGGCCGAAGTCGGACATTGTGAGCAGCTGGATCGCGCTGAACGCGATGACCCACAGGCCGTAGGACTCGGCCCCCACGATCGCGATGGCGAAGGGGTAGAGCAGGAGCAGCCCGAAGACGCTCGTGAATCCCGAGATGTAGTTCCACAGGATGTTGGCTCCCACGCGGGACGTGTCCGTCCGGGGCGCGGGGGCGGCGGGGGTGTCTGGCATGACGGTGCTACTGGACCTTCCACTGGGCGAAGACCTCGTCGAGCTGACGAGCGATCAGGTTGCGTGCGGTGCGCGAGAGCACCGAGTGGTCCACGTGCGGCACGAAGTGCTCGTGAATGTCCCGGCCGCGCCGTTGCAGCCGGGTCACCGCCCGGTCCGCCATGGTCTCCCGGTAGCGGGGTTCGTCGTCCGGACCCACCAGCAGGGTCACGGACCGGTTGTGGCTCGCCCGCTCCAGCACGTGGTCCGGGATCGACGCCGCCGGGCTGCGGGCCATCAGGTTCCACACCGGTTCCGGCGTGTGGTGGCGCAGGGCGAGGGATCCCGCCTGCTTGGCGTCCCCCAGCCGGTCCGTGGCCCAGACCCGCGCACCGCTCAGGGCCGTGCGGGCCCGCTCCGGCACCGTGGGAGCCGCAGCGCGCTCGGCGCCGTGCGGGGCCGACGCCGCGCGGCCCGGTTCGGTCCGCCCGTCCCCGCGCCTGCTGCCCGGGTGCGGTCCGGACGCCTCCGCGGGCCGGGCCGCGGTCTTGGCGCGCAGCTTGGCGTCCCCGTCGTAGCTCAGCCGCAGCTCGTCGAAGAACTTCTGGTTCATGCGCCACTCGTTCTGGCTGACGAGGACCATGGACGTTGCGGCGATCCCCGCGGGTTCCCGCGCGGCACGCAGGGCGGCCCACGCACCGGAGCACAGCACCGTGGCCACCACGTCCGTGTGGAAGTGGTCCGCGAGCCACTGGGCCTGCTCCCGCAGCGCCTGCGCGTTGAGGTACCGGTACGGGTTGGGGTCCCGGTCCGACCACAGCAGGACACGGTCCCCCGCACCGTCCCGGTCCGCCCGCAGGCTCACCACGCCCTGCCCCGCGAGCCGCCGGGCGGTCTCGGACCACAGGGTGGAGCCGTCGCGCGGCTCGGAGGCCCCGGGGGCGAAGAACGTCGTGGGCTTGCCCGGCCACGGTGCCACCGCAGCGGCCTCGTCCTGCACGGGCCCGGTCAGCACCCCGGGGTAGCCCTGGGGATCCACCACCACGATCTCCTCGGCGCACAGCTCACCGCTGGGAGCCCGGAACACGTTGCGCTGCGGTCCCCTGCCCCCGCAGACGGAATCCACCAGCTGCGGGCGGGGCAGCCGCCACAGCAGCTCCTCAAGCACGTCGTAGTGCACCCGCACGTCCAGGGACTCCACGCCGTACATCACCTTGGCGCGGGGCTGGTCCTGCTCGCGGTGGATCTCCACGTTGCCGGGCAGCTCCGGGAGCTTGCGCGGGTCCGTGAGGGTGGACAGCTGCCGCGCCTGCTCGTCCGTGAGCCACAGGCCCATGAGGTCCACCCCTTCCCCCACGGGGATCTCGGGGAGCGTGGCCCGGCGCAGCCGCGCCCACTGCTTGACGAACACGGCGCCGCTCACGGGTTCCCACGCGAGCACCCGGTCGAAGTGCTCCGCACAGCGCGTGAGCAGCCCCGCCCCCACCCGGTAGCCGATGCCGAACACGGGCAGGTCCTCGATGCCGCACACCTCGCGGGCCTGGCGGGTGGCGTCCAGGATGTTGCGCTCCCACTCGGCGAGCAGGTCCTCCTCCGGGGACAGCGCGTGGGAGTCCCCCACGCCCCGGTAGCTCACGCGCGCCACGCAGTATCCTGCCCCCGTGAGCAGCATCGCGAGCTGGCGCAGCGGCCGGTAGGCCTGCACGTGCTCCCGACCCACGGGCGGGGCGATCACCACCAGTCCCCGCGTGCGTCCGTTCTCGGGTGTGTGCAGCCACGTGAAGGTGGCGCGCTCTCCCGCGCCCGTCCACATCCCCGCGCCCCGCACCCCTGCGGGTGCGGTGGGTCGGCTGTCCACCTCTGGTGCTCGTGCCTCGATGACGGTCATGGTCTTCTCCCCCGGTCTCTCCCCTGTGATGCGCTGTTCACGCGTCCGTGTGCTCCGCGAGCGGGACGCTGATCCCGTAGATCTCGCCGAGCCTGCGGCGCTGCACCGCGTAGCAGTTCTCCCACAGCGCCTTGCGCGCCCACGCCGAGACCTCGTCCCGCGCCCGCTCGTCCGTGATCTCCGCCCAGCGCCGTGCCACGTCCTCCGGGGTGTCCACGACGACGGGCAGCCCCGCGTCGTCGAACACCCGGATCCGGCGCACGACCACCGGGATGTCGCTGAGCGCGGCCTCAAGCACGGTGATGGGGAAGCCCTCCCAGCGCGCCGTGTGCAGGTAGACGTCCGCGCGCTGCAGGTGCTCGCGCACCTCGTGGTGCCCCACCCAGCCCGTGACCTCCACGCCGTGCTCCCGCAGGAGCTGCTCGACGTCCGCGTCCCCGCCGCCGATCCACAGCGGGGCCACGCGGTGCCCGGCCGCACGGATGGCCTCAACGGCCTGCACGAAGAACACCGGGTCCTTCTGCGCGGCAAGGCGCCCGGCTCCCGCGACCACGAGCGGCGCTCCCGGCTCCGGTCGGCGCCTGGGACCCCCGTGCGGGTGCGCGATGTTGGGCACGTACACCGTGTGCGGTGAGATGGGTCCCCAGTGCGCCACGTTGTTCTCGGCCTTGGAGCAGCCCGCGAGCACGTCCGTGCGTGCCGCGAGCGCGCCCTCCAGGACCCAGTAGCCCAGCCTGGTGAGGCGGGAGCGGTCCAGGCGGGAGAAGGACCACGCGTGCGGCGTGTACACCTGCTTGATCCGGGACAGCGAGACGTCCAGGTACTTGTTGCTCGTGAGCTCCCGCAGGGCACTGTCCAGCGGGGCCGGCACGGCGCGCGTGCGGCGTCGTCCCGTGCCCTGCTCCCGCGGTTCTGCGAGCCCCGCGGGAACCTGGTCCTGGCCCGACGGCGCGAGGTCCGCGTGCGAGAGCAGGTCCCCGTGGCGCTCGGCGCGCGTGGTGGGCGCCGCGGGCGCGTTCAGCGGCGAGAGCGTGTCGATGCGGCGGCGCGGCAGGTGGCCCACGGCCAGGCGGGCGTAGACCCCCGCGTAGCTCGAGTGGGAGTGGATCACGTCCGGCTTGACCTCACGGATGGCCCAGCGCGTGGCCTTGATGTTCGCCAGGTGCCCCCCGGGCAGCGTGCGCACCGAGGTGAAGTCGCCGTCCCACTGCGCCTCGAGGTTCACGGCCTCGGGCCGCAGGTGGCACAGCAGGTGGTGCTCGCACTCCGGCGTGGCGCGGGCGTAGTCGCGCACCGCGGCCGCCACGCCGCCGCCGAAGGCCTCGACCACGTGGAGCACCACGGGGTGGCCGCCCCGCGGCCCGGGGACGTCCCGTGGCGCCGGTCCGGGCGCCACGGTCGCCGACGTCGCCGCGGTGCCCGGCGACGCGCCGTGACCCGCTGAACGCGGATGCTGCAGAAACATTCAACCCCCCATGGCTGCGCGTCCGCGCGGAGGTCGCGGGGTGCGGTCAGGTGCGCGCGTGCTTGCGCGCCGTGCGGGATCCCCACCCCGCCGTTCGGCCGCCGCGTCCAGAACCCCCGGGACGGCCGGAGATCAGTCTAGAGAGGCGGACACCCTGCCAGTTGCCGTCAGGAGCCAGTTTCCTGCCCGCTCTTTGGCGGACACCCCGGCACCGCCCCTGATCCTGCGGCGGTCACGGGGGTGGCTCCCCCTGGCCCGGGCCGAGGGCGGCGCCCCGCCCTCCCGCCGTTAGGATGGACGGAAGCACCCGCGCCGGTCACCACGGGCGCGGAACCGACGAACCGCTACCGATCCCGCAAGGAGCACCATGTCCGTCAATGCATCCACCACCATCAAGGCCCCCGTGGACACCGTCCTTAAGACCTTCGTGGACGAGGCGTTCGTGCGCCACGTGACCGAGCTCGGGGGCGCGCATTTCGAATCCTTCGAGGTCAACGGCGACACCTCCACCGCGTTCACCGCGACCACCGTGCGCAGCATGGGTTCGGACAAGCTGCCGGACGCCGTCAAGAAGTTCGTGAAGAACGGCGTGAAGTTCACCCAGGTGGACACCTACGACGCCCCCGCCGCGGACGGTTCCCGCACCGTGCGCACCGAGATCAAGGCCTCCGGCCTGCCCGTGGGCGCCACCGCCCAGCAGCAGGTCAAGCCCCTGGGCGAGCAGGAGACCTCCGTGGACGTCACCGGTGAGGTCCAGGCCAACATCCCGCTGGTCGGCAAGAAGATCGCCGCCACGGCCGAGCCCTACATCGGCAAGGCCCTGACCCTGCAGGCCCGCCAGGCCGAGGCGTGGATCGCCCAGCACTGACACCAGCAACGCCCCGGACGGCCGGACGGCACCCCGCGTGCCGCCCGGCCGTCCCCCATCCGACACGACAGTCGCGGACCAACCACGGTGCGCGCGTTGGGAGATCCTCGTAGTGAGCACGGACACGCAAACGGCCCCGGAATCCGGGGGACGCATCACCACATTCCTCCGCAAGGACACCACGGGCGGGCTCCTCCTGCTGATCGCCATGGTCCTGGCCATCGTGGTGGCCAACTCCCCGTGGAGCGAGGCCTACTTCGGGCTCCGGGACGCCGAGGTGGGCCCGGGAGAGGTGGCCGGGCTGCAGCACACCGTGGGGCACTGGGCCTCGGACGGGCTGCTCGCCATCTTCTTCTTCCTCACCGGTCTGGAGCTCAAGGCCGAGTTCGTGGACGGGGAGCTGCACAACCTGCGCAAGGCCATCCTGCCCGTGGTGGCCGCCGTGGGCGGCGTGGCGGTTCCGGCGCTGATCTTCCTGGGCATCAACCTGGCCTCGGGCGGTGACCCCACGGCGCTGCACGGCTGGGCCATCCCCACGGCCACGGACATCGCCTTCGCGGTCTCGGTGCTCGCGGTCGTGGGATCGTCCCTGCCGGTGGCCATGCGCACGTTCCTGCTGACCCTGGCCGTGGTGGACGACCTCATCGCGATCGCCATCATCGCCTTCGTCTACACGGAGAGCGTGGAGTTCGGGTTCCTGGCCGGTGCCGCCGTCATGCTGGGCCTGTTCTGGTTCCTCACCCACAAGTACATGGGCTGGTTCATGGCGCAGCACTGGGCGGCGTGGGTCATCCTGCTGCCGATCGGTGTGATCACGTGGTGGCTCGTGTACGAGTCCGGGATCCACGCCACGATCGCCGGTGTGCTGCTGGGCTTCATGGTTCCCGTGCTGAAGCAGGAGCCGCGCATCATCCGCCAGGAGGACCCCCGCATGGGCCTGGCTCCCGCCCTGGAGTACCGGTTCCGGCCGCTGTCCAACGGGCTGGTCATCCCGGTGTTCGCGTTCTTCTCCGCGGGCGTGGCCGTGGGCGGCTGGGAGGGCATCACCGCCGCCGCCACGGACCCCGTGGCCCTGGGCATCGTGGCCGGTCTGCTGATCGGCAAGCCCGTGGGCATCTTCGGAGCCGCGTGGCTCATGGACCGGTTCACCTCTGCGGAGAAGGACCGGGACTACACGTGGTTCGACATGCTGGGCATGTCCGTGGTGGCCGGCATCGGCTTCACGGTGTCCCTGCTGGTCGCGGAGCTGAGCTTCGGAGAGGGCAGCCCGCACAGCGACCACGCCAAGGTGGGCATCCTGTGCGGCTCGCTGCTGGCCGCGATCGTGGGTGCCGCGCTGATCGCCCCGCGCAACCGCAAGTACAAGGCCATGCGGGCCGCCGGTCACGATCCCGACACCCTGGACTGAGTCGACGACGCCGCACGCGCCCCACCACGAGCAGCGCCCCTTTCCGTGTGGAAAGGGGCGCTGCTCGTGTTCGTCCCCTCCGTCGCGCAGCCGCTGGTCCGAGGGGTGGGACCCGTCTGGTCAGGCGGGGTTGCGCGGGTGGACGTGCTGCTGGGTGGCGGTGAGCCCCTGCTCCGTGAGCATCTCCACGGCGTCCGCGGCCTCGGACACCAGCAGCGGCAGCTCCTTGGCCTCCGCGCCGGAGAACTTCTTGAGCACGTAGTCCGCGGTGTCCATGCGTCCGGGCGGGCGGCCCACACCCACGCGCACGCGCACGTAGTCCTTGCCGCCCATGGCCTTGGTGATGTCCCGCAGCCCGTTGTGGCCGCCCTCCCCGCCGCCGCGCTTGAGCTTGACGGCCCCGAAGGGGAGGTCGATGTCGTCGTGCACCACCACGAGATCCTCGAGCCCCAGCGAGTAGTACCCGGCCAGTGCGCTCACGGGTCCGCCGGAGAGGTTCATGTAGCTCAGCGGCTGGGCCAGCACGAGCCTCGGGGCGCCCGGGCGCAACCGCGTCTCGGCCACCGCGGCGCGCGCCCTGTGCGCCGACAGCCGTGCGCCTGCCCGCGCCGAGAGCTCCGCGACCACCATGGCGCCGATGTTGTGCCGCGTGCCCGCGTAGCGCTCACCCGGATTTCCCAGTCCCACCACCAGGGTGCGATCGCCCATGTCCTGCTCCTCACTCGTCGTGACTCTCGTGCCGTGCGCAATCCCGCGCCCCGTCCCCCAGCATTCCGGAACCTGCCTGGCACCGGGGCCCTCGGCGCCCCCGGGAACTCCCCGAGGACTGTACGTCCGGGCTGGCCGGCGCGCTCCTCGGTGCCCGGAACACAGAACGGCGGCGGGCGCCCATGGCACCCGCCGCCGTTCCGAGACCGCGTCGCGTCCGCCTGCGGGCGCGACCTGGGACCGGTCCTTACTCGCTGTCCTCGGAGGACTCCTCGGACTCGCCCTCGGACTGCTCGCCCTCGGTCTCCTCGTCCTCGGTCTCGGGCTCCTCGCCCAGGTCCTGCTCGATCGGCTCGGAGACGTTGACGACCAGGAGGTCGGGGTCGGACACGAGCGTGACATTGCCGGGCAGGGTGACGTCCTTGGCGTAGACGTGCTCGCCGGCCTCGAGGTCCGCGATGTCCACCTCGAGGTACTCGGGAACCTTCAGGGCGTCGGCCTCGACCACGAGGACGTTCTCCTCCACGTTGTGGATGGCGGTCGGTGCGACCTCGCCCTCCACGTGCACGGGGATCTCGACCTCGACGCGCTCGCCGCGGCGCACGGTCAGCAGGTCGATGTGGAGGATCTCGGGACGCACGGCGTGGCGCTGGACCTCCTTGATCATGGCCAGGTGGCCCTCGCCGTCCACGTTGATCTCCAGCACGGCGTTGGAGTTGCGGGAGGCCAGCATCATCTCGTGGCCCGGCAGGATCACGTGCAGCGGCTCGGCGCCGTGGCCGTAGATCACGGCGGGGATCTGGTCGTTGGCGCGCACGCGGCGGGCGTAGCCCTTGCCGAAGTCGGTGCGCAGAGTTGCGGGAATGGTGATGACATCCACCATGATGGTGCTCCTTCGATCGTTGGTCTGGTTGGTCACCGTCAGACCGTCCGCGCGCTCGCGGTGCGGGTGGCACCGGACGTTCGGGCGGTCTGCGACCGACGTGGTGCGGCACTCCGCCCACCGCCCGGGAAGTCTGCACCGGGTGCGGCGGATCGAAAGGATCCACAGGCCGTCGTCGATAACGGGGCGCGCACGCCCCCTCGCCTTGGCAACCCGCACAGGATACCACGGGCGCCGCGGGCCGGCGGGGATCACGACGCCGCCCGCGCGGGGCGGGGCGCGCCTCACGGGCGCCGTTCGCCCACCCCCGTTACCCGCTCCCCCAGGACGAATCCGCCCGAGGACGCATCCACCCGAGGACGCCCCCGCCCCGGGGCTCGCGCACTCAGGGGCGGGATCCGGGCCCCGCCCGGAAAGCGGTCGGGGTGTGCACCCGTGGTGGGGACAACGCGTTCGCCGACGCCACCAGGGCGGGTGACAACTGACCCCCATCCGGTCCACGGCCCGCCGCGATCCTTCGCGGTCCGTGTCCCCACATCAGCCCCGAATCATGTCATTGCGGGGTATTTGACCAGGTGAGGGGGTATATTCAGGTGTTAGCGGGCGTAAATCTCGGGGGAGATGAACACCGTGTGCTGGGGCCGCCTCACATCGGACCAGCACCGAGCGAGCGCGTGGGGCGTCTCGCCGTCGAACGGTTTTTGGGGGAAGGTTCGTCGACCGTGTTCCAGAAGGCAAGCCACAAGCACGAGCATCTGTCCTGGCGTGAGAGCTACCAGCGCGAGCTGAGGGTCTACGACGCCGTCGCACTCGTCATCGCCCTGGCCGCGGCCCAGGCACTGCGGTTCGGGCGGCTCCAGGGGCTGCTGCAGCTGGACGAGCTGCCCATCCCCTACTGGCTGGTGGGCGTCCTGCTCGGGCTCGGCTGGTGGGTGTGGCTCGAGTTGAGGGGCACCCGCGGGGTGCGTCTGATCGGCAACGGGGCCGAAGAGGCCAAGCAGGTGGTCACGGCGTCGCTCACACTCTTCGCCGCGATCGCCATCGCGTCCTACGCCTTCAACGTGCCCACCGCGCGCGGGTACATCCTGATCGCCCTGCCCGTGGGCACGCTCACCCTGCTCGGGGGGCGCATGTGGACCCGCCGCCAGCTCATGCGCCGGCGCTCCCGGGGGCTCAACATGTCCCGCACCATGGTGGTGGGCCGCTTTCCGGGCGCCGTGGAGCTCGTGGGCGAGCTGCAGAGCCGCCCGGACGCGGGCTTCGACCCCGTGGTGGTCTACATGCCCACGTCGCACCACAAGCTGCCCGATTCCCTGGCGTCCGTCCGCCTGCCCGAGAACGCACTGGCGTCCGAGGAACGTCCGAGCGTGCAGGGGATCATGAGGGCCTGCCGCGAGCACGACGTGGAGACCCTGGTGATGGCGGCCGCGGTGCCGCTCAGCACCACGGAGATCCGCCACCTCGGCTGGGCCCTCGCGGACGAGCGCATCCGCCTGGTCATGAACACCGGTCTCACGGACGTGGCCGGTCCCCGCATCCACACTCAGCAGCTGGCCGGGCTTCCCCTGATCCACGTGGCCACGCCGCGGTTCACACGGGCCAAGAAGATCGTGAAGCGGTGCATCGACATCGCGGGCTCGCTCACCGCGCTGATCCTGCTCTTCCCCGTGATGCTCGTGCTGGGCATCCTGGTCAAGGCGCACGACGGCGGTCCGGCGTTCTTCGCGCAGGAGCGGGTGGGGATCGACGGCACCCGGTTCAAGATGCTCAAGTTCCGTTCCATGTACACCGATGCCGAGGAGCGCAAGGCCGCCCTGCTCGCGGCCAACGAGTCCGACGGCGGTGTGCTCTTCAAGATGAAGGACGATCCCCGGGTGACCAAGCCGGGCAAGTGGATGCGCCGGTACAGCCTGGACGAGCTGCCCCAGTTCATCAACGTGCTCAACGGCTCCATGTCCCTGGTGGGCCCCCGGCCCCCGCTCGCCAGCGAGGTGGACAAGTACGAGCAGCACGTCTACCGCAGACTCCGGGTCCGCCCCGGCATCACCGGCCTGTGGCAGGTGTCCGGGCGTTCCAACCTGGACTGGAACCAGACCGTCCGCCTGGACCTCTACTACGTGGAGAACTGGTCCCCCGTGCAGGACATGGTCATCATGCTGCGCACCGTGCGCGCCGTCTTCGCCTCCGACGGCGCCTACTGAGCAGCACTCCCGGACGGGCTGGGGAACGGGGCGGCCAGGAGCGCAGCGGCCGGGTACGGGCACCTCGACCACTCCGCTCGGGAGGGCGCCGGCGGTCAGGAGCAACCGGGTACGGGGCACCTCGACCAGTCCGCTCAAGCGGGCGCCGTCGGGGGCCAGCCGTCACCTCGGGGCCACGGGATGGTCACGCACCCGTCATCTCCGCGTCGCCCGAACCCGGGCGTGAGATCCCTCGAATTCCTGTGTGAACCTCTACACTTTCTAGTGCGTTCCCCCAGGTTGCTCGCCTTCCCCCCTGCCGAGCGGCTCCCCCTCATGCAGTAAGGCCAGGCCTATGACCTCCCCCCGCACATCAGTGCTGCCCGCCGCCGTGACCGCCGCCGCGCTGATCGTCACCAGCTTCCTCCCGGCCTCCGCGGCCGAGGACCCGCACCAGAACCTCAACCCGGACAAGGGCGACGTGGTCTCGGTCGAGACGGAGGAGCTGGAGACGGTGGTGCAGGATCCCCAGCTGCCCGCCGCCCCGCCGAAGACCGGGGACAAGAACCCCGGGGCCACCATGGGCCAGAAGATGAAGACCATGGAGGACACCACCAAGCTGTCCCCCGCCTCGGAGAAGGAGCTCGAGAAGGTCGAGAAGGCCGTGCTGGGAAGCGGCCCTGCGGCGTCGACCTCCCCGTCCGGCGCGAGCACCCCGAGCAGCGGCGCCACCGGGACCAAGGCACCGCAGGCAGCGGACACCGGCGTGGGCCCCGCGGGTTCCATGTCGCTCGTGATCCAGCAGAACTCCTGGCGTCCGGCCGGGATCGCCGGGATGGACGTCTCCGGCTGGCAGCCCGCGGTCAACTGGAGCGCGGAGTACGCCAACGGCGCGCGCTTCGCCTACGTCAAGGCCACCGAGGGCATCGGCTACCGTTCCGAGGCGTTCAACGACCAGTACACCGGTTCCTACGCCGTGGGCATGAACCGCGGCGCCTACCACTTCGCGCTGCCCAGCCAGACCTCGGGCGCCGCGCAGGCCGACTTCTTCATCAGCAACGGCGGCGGCTGGTCCGCGGACGGCCGGACCCTGCCGGGGCTGCTGGACATCGAGTACAACCCGTACGCCTCGCTGGGCAACACGTGCTACGACATGTCCCCCGCCCAGATGAACTCGTGGATCCAGTCCTTCTCCGACCGCTACAAGCAGCGCACGGGACGACTGCCCGCCATCTACACCACCGCCGACTGGTGGAGCACCTGCACCGGCAACACCGCGCAGTTCAACAACCACCCGCTGCACCTCGCGTCCTACGGGGTCACCAGTCCCGGCTACATGCCCAACGGCTGGTCCCGCTACGACCTGTGGCAGTTCTCGGACAGCGGCCCGTTCTCCGGTGACTCCAACGTGTACGGCGGCTCGTGGCAGCAGTTCCAGTCCCTGGCCTCGTCCGCGAACTACCAGCCCCTGGGCGGGCGTCCGTCCGGCTACACGGTGAGCGGCGGCATCGGCGCGGTGTACAAGAAGACCGGCGGTGCCGCCACGTGGGGCCAGCCCGTCTCCAACGAGCGCAACGCGGGGTACGGCGGGAAGTACCAGCAGTTCTCCCGCAACGGCGTGATCAGCACCGCCTACTGGCACCCCGGCAGCGGGGCCCACATGCTGCGAAACAAGTCCAGCATCGGCGCCAAGTTCCTGGGTGCCGGCAGCGAGTACGGCTACGGCTTCCCCTCGACCGAGGAGCGGCCCCTCCCCGGTGGCGCCTACCAGGTGTTCCGCGCTCCGAACGGCCGGACCACCAAGGTCATGTGGACCCCCCGAAACGGCTCGCACGCCATCAAGGAACAGGGCGCGATCGGCAAGCGCTGGGCCCAGGGCGGCATGGAGCGCGGCATGGGCTTCCCCACCACTGACGAGTACCGCCGCGGGGACGAGATCCGCCAGACATTCTCCAAGGGCTACATGATCGGCTACAACACCAAGACCGGGCACGTGCGGGTCCTCAAGATCTGAGCCCCGGATCCCCCTGCACACCCGTCCGACGGCGGCCCGGAGCACCGGGCCGCCGTTGCCGTGTCCGCCGGGCCCGGTCAGGCCCCGGCCAGCCCCGCACCGGAACGTGGGCGACCCCGCCCCCGCAACCTGACCTACCCCGCCCCCGCAACCTGGCCTGCACGCGAGAGAGCCGCCCTCGTCCGGTGACGTGGGCGGCTCTCCAGGTTCCGGCCCGGGGCCGGGAACGGCTGGGCGTCAGGAGTGGCCGTTGAAGAGGCTCGTGACCGAGCCGTCCTCGAAGACCTCCTGGATGGCGCGGGCGATCAGCGGCGCGATCGAGAGCACCTTGAGGTTCTCGAACTGGTGCTCGGGCGGCACGGGCAGGGTGTCGGTGACGACCACCTCGTCCGCTCCGCACGAGGACAGCCGCTCCACGGCCGGTCCGGAGAACACGGCGTGGGTCGCGGCGATGATCACGTTCTTGGCGCCCTGGTCCTTGAGCACCTGCACGGCGCCGGCAATGGTTCCGCCGGTGTCGATCATGTCGTCGATCAGCACGCAGGTGCGCCCGGAGATGTTGCCCACGACCTCCTTGGAGACCGCCTGGTTGGGCACGGTGATGTCCCGGGTCTTGTGCACGAACGCGAGCGGCGCACCGCCCAGGCGCTCGGCCCACTGCTCGGCCACGCGCACGCGCCCGGTGTCCGGGGACACCACGGTGACGTTGTCCACGTCCACCACGGAGCGCACGTAGTCGCTCAGCAGCGGGATGGCCATGAGGTGGTCCACGGGGCCGTCGAAGAAGCCCTGGATCTGCGCGGTGTGCAGGTCCACGGACATCAGCCGGTCCGCGCCCGCGGTCTTGTAGAGGTCCGCGATCAGGCGCGCGGAGATGGGCTCGCGGCCGCGGTGCTTCTTGTCCTGCCGCGCGTATGGGTAGAACGGGCTCACCACGGTGATGGACTTGGCGGACGCCCGCTTGAGGGAGTCCAGCATGATGAGCTGCTCCATGAGCCACTGGTTGATGGGTGCCGGGTGGGACTGGATGAGGAAGGCGTCCGCGCCGCGCACCGACTCGCCGAAGCGCACGTACGTCTCGCCGTTGGCGAAGTCGTAGGCGTCCGTGGGGACCAGTTCGGTGCCCAGTTCACGCGCGATGTTCTCCGCGAGCTCGGGGTGCGCCCGACCCGAGAGCAGAACCATCCGGTTCGAACCCGTGTTGGTGATGCCGGTCATGTGAACTCGCTTTCTCTGAATTCCTCGTGGTTCCTGCTCGCGTGGCGCGCCCTGTCAGGCGCGGTCCTCGCGCTCAGACTGCTGGGCGGCTTCCGCCGCGCGGGCTGCGGCCGTGCCGGGACGGTGCTGCTGCACCCATCCCTCCACAATGACCTGCTTGCCCTCGGTGAGCACCAGGGCGCCCGCGGGGACGTCCTTGCGCACAGTGGTCCCGGCTCCGGAGTAGGCGCCGTCGCCCACGGTCACGGGTGCCACGTACATGTTGTCGGAGCCCATGCGGACGTCGTTGCCGATCACGGTGCGGTGCTTGTTCACACCGTCGTAGTTCACGAACACGGAGGCAGCGCCGATGTTGGAGTTCTCCCCGATGGTGGCGTCCCCCACGTAGGAGAGGTGCGGGATCTTGGAGCCGCGCCCGATGGTGGACTTCTTGGTCTCCACGAACGTGCCGATCTTCCCGTCCTCGCCCAGCACCGTGCCGGGGCGGAGGTAGGCGAACGGGCCCACGGTGGCGCCCGCGCGCAGCTCGGAGTCGCTGCCGTGGGTGCGCACCACGGTGGCGCCACGGCCCACGGTCACGTTGGTGAGGGTGGTGTCCGGGCCCACGACGGCGTCCTCCGCCACCCGCGTGCTGCCGTGCAGCTGGGTGCCGGGCAGCACGGTGGAGTCGGCCTCGAGCTCCACGGTGTCGTCGATCCACGTGGTGGCGGGGTCCACCACAGACACCCCGTTGCGCATGTGCCGCTCCAGCGTGCGCTGGTTCAGGTAGTGGCCCAGGGCGGCCAGCTGAACGCGGTCGTTGGCGCCCTCCAGCTCCATGTAGTCCGCCATCTTCAGGGCGTCCACGCGGTGCCCGGCCTCGCGTGCCAGGCGGGGGACGTCCGTGAGGTACTTCTCGGCCTGGGCGTTGTCCGTGTCCACTCGGGAGAGGGCGTCGCGCAGCACCGCGGCGTCGAACGCGAAGATCCCGGAGTTGACCTCGGTGACCGCGCGCTCGTCCTCCGTGGCGTCCTTGAACTCCTTGATCTCCGTGAACCGCCCCTGGGCGTCCCGCAGGATGCGGCCGTACTTGCCCGGTTCGGGGTGGTCCGCGGTGAGCACCGTGACGGCGTTGCCGTGCTCGGTGTGGTGCGCCACGAAGGCACGCAGGGTCTCGGCCGTGAGCAGGGGGACGTCCCCGTAGGTCACCAGCACGGTGCCGCTCACGGGGGCTGCTGCATCGAGCACTTCGAGGCCCGCGTCCACTGCGGAGCCCGTCCCGGGAACGTCCGACTGGTCCGCGGTGAGCACGCCCGGTGCCACGTCCGCGATGTGCTCGGCCACGAGATCACGCTGGTGCCGGATCACCGCCACGATGCGCTGCGGCTCCAGCTCACCCGCCACCTTGAGCGCGTGCGCGAGCATGGAACGCCCGCCGATCTCGTGCAGGATCTTGGGCTTCTTGGACTTCATCCGGGTTCCCTTGCCGGCGGCGAGAACGATGATCGCGGCGGGGTTCTCCCCGGTCGTGGCGTTCGGAGGGGTGCTCACGGGCCAGACTCCTCTGGGTGCTCGTGAGGCGGTGGGGGCCATCTGCGCCTCGATGTGTCGTGCGTTCCGCCACTAGGACTCGAACCTAGACTCACGGCTCCAAAGGCCGGTGTGCTGCCAATTACACCATGGCGGAGCGTTGTCACCCGTGGGCGCCAACAAAGGGACGTGCGCCCGCGGGCACACGAAAATTCACTGTAGCACCTGGGTTCCGCGGCTCAGCACGGTCAGGATCCGCCCCGCGGCGCGCTCCTCGCGGAAGCCCGGCAGGGTGCGCGCGAGGGTCACGGCGTCCTCCGGAGTGATCCCCCGGACGACCACCTGCGCCCGGGTGGCCGCGCGCCGCACGCAGTGCCAGGCGTCGTCGTCGGACTGCCCGGCGGCCCGGGAGCGGGAGACGTCCCACGCCATGGAGGTGACGTCCGCGGAGCTCACGTCCAGGCTCCCCTGCTCGAACTCGCGGTCGAGCAGCGCGAGCAGCATGACCACCTCCTCCACCGCGGTGGCGTTCTGGACCATGAGGCGGACCTCCTGGTGTGAGGCGGCCTCGGCGAGCGCCGCGAGCATCGAGTAGAGCCGCTGCCGCTGGCGTCCGCGGTGCGAGACCCCGCCGAGGGCGAGCACGAGCATCCCGGCGCCCACCCCGCGGCACACGCCCAGGGCGTCGTCGACCTCCGCGAGCACGCCCTCGTCCGGCATGTCCTCGTCCACGGCCACGGGCGCCCGCAGCAGCAGCGGGTCCGCCCCGGCCTCGCGCAGCTGCTGGGCGGCCTGGCGGCGCACCCTGGAGCCCATGTGGGATCCCACCGGGCGGTCCGCCCCGATGGTGATCTCGACCGGCCCGGGGTGCTCCCGCACACGGGCCACGGCCGCCGCGAGGTCCTGGGGCTCGTCCAGCACGGTTCCCGCGAGCTCTTCCCCGCCCTGAGATGACTGCATGGCACTCAGTCTCCCACGCCCGGGTGGGAGCGGTGGACGCGGGCGCCCGGGTGCGCGTTCCGCGGTCAGCGGCCCGCGCGACGACGCCGCCGGCCGGCGCCCCGGGACGGGCGGGGCCCTGGCCGTTCGCCACCAGGCCGTGCGGCGTCGTCGTTCGCCGGTGGGCCCCACGCACGGGTCACGACGGCGCCCGGGGAGCCCGCCGCCCGCTTGTATCCTTGGCGGGTGGCTCATCTGATCGGCGGAGAAAACCTGCACCTCGAGTACCCCACCAAGACCGTGTTCGACGCGGTGAGCGTGGGGATCGACGAGGGTGACCGGATCGGCATCGTCGGTCGCAACGGGGACGGCAAGTCCACCCTCATGCGGCTGCTGGCCGGGCGAATCGCGCCCGACTCCGGGCGCGTGACCGTGCGCTCCGGGACCACGGTGGGCATGCTGGACCAGGCAGACACGCTGGACCCGGACCAGACCGTGGGCCACGCCGTGGTCGGGGACGTCCCCGACTACGTGTGGGCCGCGGACCCCAAGGTGCGCGACGTGGTGTCCGGACTGGTCTCGGACGTGGACTGGGACACCCCCGTGGGCCAGCTCTCCGGAGGTCAGCGGCGCCGGGTGGCGCTCGCGAGCCTGCTCACCGGGGACTGGGACGTGATCTTCCTGGACGAGCCCACCAACCACCTGGACGTGGACGGCATCACGTGGCTCGCCAAGCACCTGAACAGCCGGTGGTCACGCAACTCCGGCGCCCTGGCCGTGGTGACCCACGACCGCTGGTTCCTGGACGCGGTCTGCACGGACACCTGGGAGGTGCACGACCGCGTCGTCGAACCCTTCGAGGGCGGGTACGCCGCGTACGTGCTGCAGCGCGTGGAGCGGGACCGCCAGGCCGCCGTGGTGGAGCAGAAGCGGCAGAACCTCATGCGCAAGGAGCTCGCGTGGCTGCGCCGCGGAGCACCGGCGCGCACGTCCAAGCCGAAGTTCCGCATCGAGGCCGCGAACACCCTGATCGAGGACGTGCCGCCGCCCCGGGACACCGTCTCCCTGTCCCGGATGGCCGTGTCCCGGCTGGGCAAGGACGTGGTGGACATCGAGGGCGTCTCGGTCTTCTTCCCCGCCCCGGACGGCTCCGGCACCACCCGCGTGCTCGAGGACGTCACGTGGCTCATCGCCCCCGGCGAGCGCACGGGCATCCTGGGCGTCAACGGGGCGGGCAAGTCCACCCTGCTGGGCCTGGTCACCGGGGACGTGCAGCCCACCACGGGACGGGTCAAGCGGGGGAAGACCGTCAAGATCGCCACGCTCACGCAGCAGCTGGACGAGCTGAAGGACGTCGCGGACGACCGCGTCTCGGACGTGGTGGCCCAGAAGAAGACCTCGTACGTGACCGGCGGCAAGGAGATGACGCCCACGCAGCTGCTCGAACGGCTGGGCTTCACCTCCGCGCAGCTCAAGACCCCGGTCAAGGACCTCTCCGGTGGGCAGAAGCGGCGCCTGCAGCTGCTGCTCATCCTGCTGGACGAGCCCAACGTGCTGATCCTGGACGAGCCCTCCAACGACCTGGACACCGACATGCTCGCCGCCATGGAGGACCTCCTGGACACGTGGCCCGGCACGCTGCTGGTGGTCTCGCACGACCGCTACCTGCTGGAGCGCGTCACCGACCAGCAGTACGCGGTGGTGGACGGCCGCTTCCGGCACCTGCCCGGCGGGGTGGACGAGTACCTGAAGCTGTCCTCCGCGGCGGCCTCGGGCTCCGCCGCGGGGTCCTCGGGCGCCTCCAACCCGCTCGCCGCCGGACCGTCCTCCACCGCCGCCGTGGACGACGCCGCCGCGTCCCGGCCCACGGGCAAACCCGCCCTGGGCGGCGCCGAGGCGAGGGCCGCGCAGAAGGAGCTGGGCGCCGTCGAGCGCAAGCTGCAGAAGCTGCAGAGCGAGGTGGCGGCGCTGGACGACACGATGGCCGCGGCGGACCCCTCCGACTTCGAGGGCCTGGGCAGGCTCGCGGCGCAGAAGTCGCAGCTGCAGGAGCAGGTCGACGAGCTCGAGCTGCGGTGGCTCGAACTCGGCGAGGCCCTCGAGTAGCCGGCGAGCAGCCCGCCGGGACCGTCAGCCCGAGCGGTCGCTCAGGGTGGGCCAGACCGGGAAGGGGTCCTCGAACGCGGCCCACGCACCGGGACCGGCCGCGAGCTCCTCGTCCGTGAGCGCGGCGTCGTCCAGCGCCTCGCGCAGGGCCGGGACGTCCAGGTCCAGGCCGATGATCCCGAGGTCCTGACCGAGGGCGAGCAGCTCCTCCCCCTCCGCCACGTGCGCGTCGCTCGCCAGGGGCGACAGGCAGATCATCCGTCCCACGTGGTTCCACCGCGCGATCACGTGCGAGCGCGTGGCCAGACGGCAGAACCCCGCCGAGCGCACCACCGTGCCGAACTCCCCCGACTCGATCCGCCGGTCCAGCAGCCGGGCAAGACGCCCGGGATGCAGCGGCCGGACGTTCTCGTAGTGCAGCGCCGTGACCCGCGGGTCCGTCATGTACGGATCGTGCTCGCGGTTGAGCAGGGTCACCCACCCGGAGCGCTCCTGGGTGACGTCGTAGCGCGTGGCGGACGCGGCGATCTCCCTCAGCCACGGATCCCGCTCGCCGTGGTGCAGGCGCAGGCGGGCTCGCGGGCCCAGGTGGTTCACGAGCGCCAACACCGTGGAGAGCTCCGGCGTGGTCAGCGGTTCCCAGTTGACCAGCACCACCGCGGACGCGAACTCCACGCACATGACACTGAGCAGGGCGCGGGCGGTGTGGCGCGGCCGCGTGTGTGGCAGGGCGGGGTGGATCACGCAGTCCTCCCGGTGCAGGTCCGCGAGCAGGTGGGCGGCGTCCACCACGCACAGCACCCCGGTGAGCACCACACCGGAGTCCGCAGCGGCGCTCGCGCCGATCACCTCCGTCACGTCCGTGCACTCGGGGAACTCCACGACCGCACCCTGGGGCCGGGAGCACCACGGGAGCAGGGACATGGCCTCCGCCACCGGTTCCGGGGACGCCCCCACCCGCTGGGCGGACACGAGCATGCGTCCGGTGCGCCGGGCGGTCTCCCGCGCGAATCGCGCCCGTTCCGGGGCGCACGCGCCCACCACTGCCATCACGTCGACGGGGTCCACGCTCGCCTCCCTCTTGGTTGTGCGGCGGGGCTGCCCGTGCCCGCCGCGCGCGGGAGCCGTGCCACCGCGGACGACGGCGCACACCTCACCGCTTTCTGATAATCGTTCTCATTATGACGCACGAGCGGCACACAGGAAAATGCGGCCCCGACCGGGTGTCCGGTCGGGGCCGCACGGGCCGGGAGCGTGGCGGTCTCACTCGCTCCAGTCGTTGGTCCTGATGATCTCCACGAAGTCGTCACGCTCGAAGGAGGGGTCGAAGTGCGCCAGGACATCGGCGTTCATGGTGCCGAACGTGGAGCCCGGGCGGTGCTCCATCCCGTGGTGGAACGCCGTGAGGATGCGGTTCTTGAAGTCCGGACGGGGGTGGGCCTCCACCACTGCCCGGCGCTGGGCGTCCGTGACCTGGTCGAAGTGCATGCCCAGCACGTCCGTTTCCACGCCGGCACTCACCAGCGCGACCTCGGGTGCCATGAACTCGGGGATCCCCGGGGTGGTGTGCAGCGAGATGCCCAGCCACGCGGTGTGCGCGCGCTCCCGGGACGCGCCGCGCTCCATGAGGAACTCGAACACCTCGTTGGCGCCGTCCACCTCGAAGCGCAGGGTGGAGTCCTTGTGGTCCTCGGTGAGACCGCGGTCGTGGAACATGGCGCCCGCGTACAGCAGCTCGTGGTCCACGCTCAGCTCCTGGGCCTGTCCGAGCAGCGCCCCGAAGAAGTAGACGCGGCGGGAGTGGTGGTAGAGCAGGTCGTCCTCGGTGTCCCGGATGTACTCGGTCACGTCACGGGTCAGGGCGGTGTCCGGAACGGCGATCCCGGCAACGGTGTCGGTCATGGAGTGCTCCTCGGTTGGAAGTGGGTGGCGGTGGCGGAATGTCGCTCCGGTCCGGGGCAGGCTCAGCCCTCGGCGTTCAGGTCCACGACCTCGAACTCGAGCAGAGAGGCGCCGGTGGCCACGGGCTTGCGGGCGCCGCCCGGACCGCCCGCGTGGGCGGCCTTCGCGTTGCCGTCCCGCCATGCCTCGAAGTCCTCCTGGGTGGCCCACGTGGTCACCACGAAGTAGCGGTTCTCCCCCGCCACGGGGCGCAGCAGCTGGAAGCCCTCGAACCCGGGTTCCCCGTCCACCGAGTGCTTCCGCGCGGCGAAGCGGGCCTCCAGCTCCGGCCCGGAACCCTCGGGAACCTCGATGGCGTTGATCTTCACGACGGACATGTCAGCCTCCTGGTGCGTTGTGCGGTCCCTCCCACTGTAGGCCCGGGGTGTGACGGATCAGCGGGAGGCGGAACCCGTCACCGGTTCGAACTCGCTGCGGCCGGCCGCCACGTCCGCGCTGAGCAGTCGCACCCGGATCTCGCTGCCCAGGCGCAGACCGGGAGCCTTGAGGCTCGCTTCCACGGCCGGTTCCCGGATCACGATGGTCCCGCGCGAACCGTCCTCCTTGAGGTCCACCACGGTGGCCGTGAACTCCTGGCCCACGTAGGCTGAGAGCACGAGGGTCTCCACCATGTTCACGATCCCGCGCTCGTACGCGGAGGCCCTGCGCCCGGAGGTCTCCATCTCGGTGGGCAGCTGCGGCAGTGCCCCCAGCACCCAGTCCGGCACCGGGCGGCCCGCCGCGACCGCCAGGCACACCTCGCTGCCGTAGCGGTCCACGAGCCGGCGCAGGGGCGCGGTGACGTGGGCGTAGGGAGTGGCCAGTGCCGAGTGCTCGCTGTTCTCGGGCGGCTGCCCCTCGAACGCCTCGTAGCCCGCACCCCGGAAGAGCAGCGTGCACGCGTGGAGCATGGCCGCGTGGGTTCCCCGCTCCGGGTCCAGACCCCGCACGAACTCCGGGTAGGACGTCTCCTGGGGCCACGGGATCTGCAGGGCGGATGCCACCGCCCGGAGCCTGCGGATGGCGGAGTCCGTGGCGGGCGGCAGCACCCGCAGCAGCCCCACGCCGGCGTCGAGCATGAGGCGGGCGGCCGCGATCCCGGTCAGCAGTGAGATCTGGGCGTTCCAGCCCTCCACCGGCAGTGCGCTGCGGTGCACCACACGCCACTCGTCCTGCTCCACCACCACCTCCTGCTCCGGGATGCGGAGGCTGACACCGCCACGCGCGCGTTCGACGGCCTCCCGCAGCTGCCCCACGGTCCGCAGCAGCTGCAGGGCCTCCGGGGCGGTGCCCGCGTCCAGCTGCTCCTGCACCTCGCGGTAGCTCAGCTGCGCCCGGCTGCGCACCAGCGCACGCTCCACGCCGGTGCTGACGAGTCCACCGCGGTCGTCCAGGCCCAGCCGCCACAGCACCGCGGGGCGCACCCCGTCCGGCAGCAGGCTCGCTGCGTCCTCCGAGAGCTCGGGCGGGTGCAGCGGGGTGCGCTGGTGCGGTGCGTACAGTGTCTGCCCACGCCGGTGGGCCTCCTCGTCCACGGGATCCCCGGGGCTCACGAACGCCGCGACGTCCGCGATCGCGTACCAGACCGTGAACCCGTCCCCGGCGGCCTCGATGAACACCGCCTGGTCCAGGTCACGCGACCCCTCGGGGTCGATGGTCACGAGGTCCAGGTCCGTGCGGTCGGTCTCCGGAAGGCGGGGTGCGCCGGCGGCCGCCCTGGCGGCGTCGTGCACCTCCGGCGGGAAGTCGTCCGGGATGGCGAGCTCGCGGCGCAGGGACTCGAGCGCCGCCACGAGCGGCTGGGGAACGGGGTGGACCTGCTGCGGACGGATGGCCATGCTGACTCCTCACCCGGCTGCGGCGCCCGGGCCGTTCCGGCCGGACGCGCCCGCCGGTCCGGTCGAACCGCGCTGACGCACGTGTGCTGACCCGATTGTGCCCCGGGGCGTCCCCGGGGCCGGGTTCATCCGCGCGCGTCCACCCGCGCGCCGGGCACCGGTGCCGCCGTGGCCAGCGCGCGGCACCCCTCGTGGGAGAAGGCGCGCACGAGCTGCCCTGCGGTGTCGGCGGAGCGCGCGAGGAAGCACACCGTGGGCCCCGAGCCGGACACCCAGCCGGTGAGCGCCCCGAGCTCCACGCCGTGGTCGAGGACGCCGGCGAGCGCGGGGAGCAGGTCCACGGCCGGCGGCTGGAGGTCGTTGCGGACCAGGGACGCGAGCGCCTCGGGGTCCGCCGGGTCCAGCGCGGCGAGCGCCTGCGCGGGAACCGGGTCCGGTGCGCCGTGGGCCGTGAGGTCGTACGCCGCGTCCCACCGGCGGTACACCGCGGGAGTGGAGAGTCCCCGGTCCTGCGGGACGAAGACCAGGTGCAGCTGGGCGCTGGTGGGGACCGGTTCCAGCTCGGTGCCCGTGCCGCGCCCGAGTGCCGCGCCACCGAGGAGCATGAAGGGGACGTCCGCGCCCAGACGGGCGCCGAGCCGGGAGAGCTCGCCCGGTGTCAGCGGAGCGGTCCCGAGGTGCGCCGCCAGGAGCTCGTTGACCGCCACGAGCGCGGCGGCCGCATCCGCGGACCCTCCGCCCATGCCGCCGGCCACGGGTACGGCCTTGCGCACGTGCAGGGCGAGTGCCGGAACGGGGACGTCCACGGCGTCGCACACCGCCAGCGCGGCACGCACCGCCAGGTTCCGCTCGTCCAGCGGGATGTCGGACAGCGCGACCGCACCCTGCTGGACCATGCGCGCGTACTCGCTGCCCGGAGCCGGCTCCACCGTGACCGAGACAGCCGCCCCGGCGGAGGCCGGATCCAGGGTGGCCGTGACCGTCTCCCGCAGGTCCACCGCCACGAACAGGGTCTCGAGCGGGTGATAGCCGTCCGGGGTGGGGCTGCCCACGTGGAGCAGCAGGTTGGTCTTGGCCGGGGCGCTCGCGGTGACCCGCCGGAGTGCCGAGGTCATGCCGGGTCCCCCGGGGACTCGTCCCGTCCCACCACGGGGGTGGCCTCGGCCAGGGAGGTGGGCGGGGCGTCGTCGGCGGCCAGGGCGTTGGCGGCCTCCGCGATGCGCGCGAAGTCGGCGACCCCGAGCTTCTCCCCGCGCTCGGCGGGGTCGACGCCCGCGGCACGCAGGATCTCCTCCGCGCGCGCACCGGAGCCGGCCCAGCCGCTCAGCGCCGCCCGCAGCGTCTTGCGCCGCTGGGCGAACGCGGCGTCGACCACGGCGAACGTGGGCACCCGCAGGCGCTCCTCGGCGGGCGGCTCACGGCGATCGAGCCGCACCAGGCCCGAGGCGATCTTGGGCGCCGGCCAGAACACGTTCTTCCCGATCACCCCGGCCTTGCCGACCTCCGCGTACCACGTGGCCTTCACCGACGGGACGCCGTACACGCGCGAGCCCGGGCCGGCGGCCAGGCGGTCCGCGACCTCGTCCTGGACCATCACGAGCCCGTGCCGGATGCTCGGGAAGGTCTCCAGGATGTGCAGCAGCACGGGCACGGCCACGTTGTACGGCAGGTTGGCCACGAGCGCCGTGGGCTCGGCGCCGCCGGGCAGCTCACGCACGCGGGCGGCGTCGGCCTGCACCACGCTCAGCCGCGGTGCGGCGTCCGGGAAGAAGCGGGCCACGGTCTCCGGCAGCTGCCGTGCGAGCGGCGGGTCGATCTCCACCGCCGTGACCGCCGACGACGCCGCCAGCAGCCCCAGCGTCAACGACCCCAGCCCGGGCCCCACCTCCAGGACGTGCTCCTCCGGCGTGAGGTGCGCGGCGGCCACGATGCGGCGGATGGTGTTGGGGTCGATCACGAAGTTCTGACCCAGGGTCTTGGTGGGGCGGATGCCCGCCCGATCGGCGAGTTCCCTGATCTCCGCGGGGCCCAGCAGGGGCCCGGCTGCGCTGTGCTCGGTCACCGGACAATCCTACGGGGCGGGCAGGACGGGGCACCTCCGCTCCCCCGGATGTGGTCTGAGGAGAGGATCTGCCCCGGATTTCTGCAAACTTCGGGGTAGAACTTCTCCCTGGACGCTGCGCCCCCGGGGCGGCCGGTCGCTCCACATCCTGCTCCGCTCCCTTTCTGCCCGGAAGTGGCGTGGCTAGCGTGCCGTCGTGGCCACCGATCCAACACGCAACCAGCCCCTGCCCCGGCTCCTCACGACCGCCCGCGCCGGAGGTCGGAGCGACCGGCTGCGCGCGGCACCCCGTGCCCACAGGCTCGCGCAGGGAGTGTGGTGCCTCTCCGAATCCCCGCCCACCGCTGTGCAGCGCGCGGTGCTGCTGCGTGAGCACCTCTCCTCCGCCAGGTCCCCGCTCAGGCTGACCGGGTTCACGGCACTGCAGCTGCTCGGGCTTCCGGTTCCCGCGGGCCACAGCTGGGTGCGTACCGTGCTGCGGGGCCGACGACCGCCGCACGGTCACGACCTCAGGCACCATCTGACGTCCACGGTGCATCTCGCGTGGGACGTCACGAGGTTCCACTCCCACCTGCCGGACGTGCGGATCAGCAGGTCGCTCGGGACCCCCACGGTGCTCGGTCCATATGGTGCACCCCTCGTGGACCCGGTCGAAGCCCTCGTGGCAGCGGCGCCCATGATGGAGAGCTGGGCCATCACCGCCACGCTGGACGCGCTCCTCAGCGCGGGATCCGTGACCCGGGTGCTCCCCGCTGCCCAGGAGCAACCGGCACCGGGTCTCCCTGTTCACGGGCGCTCCACCCCGCAGGGAGCGCCGATGTCTTCCGCCCCACCGCGCTCGGAGAAGCGGGGCGCCGCTCCCATCACGCCAGGATCCCAGAGCGTGTGGACCCCGGAGGGCTGCTCCGAGCCGCCGTGGTTCCAACCCGTGACCTGCACCCCGGACGTCCTCCGCCGCGCACTGGACCTGATGCCTCCGCACTCCGGCGGCGTGCGGGCCGTGCGAGTGGCCCTGGGGCGCACCGCGGCGAACACGTGGTCCCCCATGGAGACGCTGCTGCGGCTGATCGTGGTCGCCTCGGGTCTGCCAGCCCCGGAGATGAACGTGGAGGTCCGTACCCCGTACGGGACGCGCTACCTGGACACCGCGTGGCGCGAGCCGAAGCTCGCCCTCGAGTTCAACGGCCGGGTGCACACCACGGACTTCGCGGCGTACAAGGACGAGATGCACCGGCTCGAGGTGCTCCGGGACCTGGGCTGGGCCGTGAGGGTCCTCGTGTACGACGACCTCCGGGACCCCCGACGACGCGCCGCCTGGTTGCAGTGGCTGGAACGCGGGCTCGGGCGGACTCACGGGCCCACCGGCCACCCGCGCGGGCTCGGCGCCTGAGGAGAGGTTCTGCCCCGGATTGCTGCGACAACCACGGCAGAACCTCTCCCCACGCGTCACCGGGCGCGGGCCGCTCCTCAGAACTGCCCGTACACCGTCCGCGCGTTGTCCCAGATCCGGCGGCACAGGGTCTCCAGCTCCGCGTCCAGCAGCTGCGCCATCCCGCGCACCGTGTGGTTCACCATGTACGGCGCGTTGGGCCGGCCCCGGAACGGGTGGGGTGTGAGGAACGGGGCGTCCGTCTCGCACAGCACGAGCGCGGGATCCGCGACCCGCAGGGCCTCTTGCAGCGCCTTGGCGTTCTTGAACGTCACGGTCCCGGCGAAGGACATGTACCAGCCGTTCTGGTTGCACACCCGCGCGAGCTCCGCGTCCCCGGAGAAGCAGTGGAACACCGTGCGTTCCGGGGCCCCGGCGTCCTGCAGGATGCGCAGGACGTCCTCGTGGGCCTCGCGGTCGTGGATCTGCATCGCCAGGTTGTGGCGTTTCGCCAGCTCGATGTGGGCGCGGAACGACTCCTCCTGCGCCGCCAGCCCCTCCTCCGGGGTGTGCACCCGGTCCATCCCGGTCTCCCCGACCGCGCTCACCCGGTCCTGCGCCGCGAGCGCGTCGATCTCCCGCAGCGCCGCCTCCAGCTCACCGCGGCGCGCCAGCTGAGGTGCCTCGTTGGGGTGCAGCGCCACGGCCGCGAGCACACCGGGCACCGCCTGGGCCGCCGCCGCCGCGAACCGCGAGGACTTCACGTCGCACCCGGCCTGCACCACGCCGGCCACGGAGGCGTCCCGCGCGGTGGCCACGGCGTCCGCCACGGACACGCGCACCAGCCCGTCCTGCATGTCCAGGTGGGTGTGGTTGTCCACCACGGGGTGCGGCAGGGGCTCCGGCAGCGCAGGGAATCGGAGGTTGCGCTTCTGCCCGTGGACGTCGGTGTCCGCACGCCGCTCGGTGCCCTCCCCGTTCGGGGCGCCGGCCGCCAGCGCGTACCGCTCGGGGTCGTAGGCGGCGGGGGTCTCACCGGGAACGGGGGCGGGGCGCTCGCCGTGCGGCCACAGGGACTCGGTCAGGGCTGTCTCGATCACGGCTCCACGATAGGCGACGACGCCGCCCGGCCCGCCCGCGCCGATCCGCGCCGCCCGGGTCCGCGCGCCGCCCACGGACCCGGACAGGGGTGCGGCCGCAATGCGCGCGGACCCGCGCAATTCCTGAGAACATGGTCCCCGGACCACCCCCGCCCCCCATGCCCGTGAGACGAGGACACATGGAACACTTCGCCGCCCACACCCAGGCCGTCCTGGACCGCATGAACGCGGTCATCGACGGCAAGCCCGCCGAGACCCGCACCGCACTGACGGTGCTGCTGGCCGGGGGCCACCTGCTGGTGGAGGACGTTCCGGGCGTGGGCAAGACCATGCTCGCGCGCACGCTGGCGGGGGCGATCGGCGGTTCGGTGAGCCGCATCCAGTTCACACCCGACCTGCTGCCCACGGACATCACCGGCGTGTCGGTCTACGACCAGGTGCGCCGGGAGTTCGAGTTCAAGCCGGGCCCGGTGTTCGCGAACATCGTGATCGGGGACGAGATCAACCGCGCCTCCGCCAAGACCCAGTCCGCCCTGCTGGAGGCCATGGCGGAGGGTCAGGTCACCGCGGACGGCACCACGTACCGGCTGCAGTCCCCGTTCATGGTGGTGGCCACGCAGAACCCCGTGGAGATGGACGGCACGTTCCCGCTGCCGGAGGCCCAGCGGGACCGTTTCACGGCGCGGATCTCCATGGGCTACCCGGACGCGGACGCGGAGGTCGCCATGCTCTCGGACCACGGTGCCGGCTCTCCCCTGGCCGGGCTGGAGCCCGTGCTGGACGTGGACCAAGCCCGCCTGCTCGTGCAGCACGTGGCGTCCCTGCACGTGTCCACCGCGGTGCGCCGCTACATCGTGGCGCTGTGCCAGGCCACACGCTCCCACCCCCACCTGCGCCTGGGGGCGAGCCCCCGCGCCGCCCTGCAGCTGCAGGCGGCCGCCCGCGCGCACGCCGCCCTGGCGGGTCGGAACCACGTGCTGCCGGACGACGTCAAGGACGTGACGGTTCCGGTTCTCGCCCACCGCCTCATCCTGGAGCGCCGCTCGGGTGCGGACAGCACCCAGGAGATCGTTCGCGGCATCCTCGACGACGTCCGCGTCCCCACCGAAGACGCCCCGCAGACCCGATGAGGGCCACCACCTCTCGCGTGGACTCGCGCGCCAAGTTCACGCCGCGCGGGTGGTGCTTCCTGGTCGCGGCGGTGCTGTGCCTCGCGGCGGCCACGTGGCTCGGACGCAAGGACGTGCTGGCGCTGTCCCTCTTCCTGGGCGGCGTCCCGCTGCTGGCCTCGCTCGCCATGTGGCTCGTCAAGCCCCGGGTGCTGCTCAAGCGCTCGGTGGACCCTGCCCTGGTCACGCTCGGCGACGCCGCCCTGGTGGCCCTGAGGATCCGACGCCGCTCCGCCTTCGGCTCCCGTGCGCGCACCCCGGGGTCCACCTCCTCGGAGCGCGCCGCCGTGGACGTCCACGAGACGGTGGACCCGCTGCTGGGCGCGGACCAGGACTTCTCGGTCCCGGTGTCCGGCGCGCCCGTGACGTACACGGTGCGCCCGCGACGTCGGGGGGTTCACGAGCTGGGCCCCGCCACGGTGCGCGTGAGCGATCCGTTCGGGGTGGTGACCGAGCTGCTGGACGTCGCCGAGCGCACGTCCCTGCACGTGGCGCCCGATCCCGAGCCCCTCAGCGAGCACGGGGCCTCCATCGTCCCGGAGACGGGCAACGATCCGTCCCGCCGCGCGCAGCCCCAGCCGGGGCCGGACAACGTGACCACGCGCGAGTACCGCCACGGTGACCCGATGCGCCGGGTGCACTGGGCGGCGTCGGCCAGGCACGGTGAGCTGATGGTGCGCCAGGAGGATCCGCGCAGCACGCGCCGGGCTGTCCTGGTCCTGGACTGCGTGGCGCCGCACTGGCCCGGCGCCACGGTGCGGGCCGGGGTCCTGGAGTCCACCGAGGAGTTCGAGTGGGCCGTGCGCGCGACCGCCTCCGTGCTGGAGCACCTGACCCGCCGCGAGACCGTGGTCCACGCCCTGGACGACCAGGGCCGCGCCCTGCCGCGCGGTGACGCGGAGAGCGCCGAGCTGCGGGACACCGCGGTCACGGACACCACGGCCACCGAGGTGGTCCACGGGCTGGCACGGGTGGCGCCCGTGCCCCGCCCCGAGCCGGAGGCGGCGCACGACCCCTTGACCGCGCGCCTCGACCGCGAGGGACTCAGCCACCCCGTGATGCTCTTCACGGGCCGGCTGTCCGAGGCGGCCGCCCGCCGCTACGTGCAGGCCACCGCGGGCTGCCCGGCGAACTCGGTGGTCATGGTGGTGGACCCGCCGCTGAACCGCCCCGCCGGCGCGGCCGTGTTCGAGGCCGCGGGCTGGTCCGTGGTCCTCGTGAGCTGCTGGACCGACGTCGACGCCGCCTGGCTGGCCCTGCGCGGCGGCGGCACCCTGATGGCCCCCCGTCCTCCCGCCCCGGGAACCACCCAGCTGGGCATGGACGAGATGATGCGCCGCACCCCCCGAAGGACCACCGCATGAGCTCCCCCGATCCTTCGTCCCGCCGCACGCCGTGGGACCGCACGCCGCACCCGGCGGACAACGCACCCGGTGCGCCCACCCCGCACGGCGCAGCCGGGGCACCACGCCACGACGACGCCCGCGCCGGTACCGGCCCTGCGGGGGGCGCTCCGCGGAGTCGTCGTGCTGGCGGGGCCCGCACCACCTCGACCGGTGGGCCGGGCGCGACGCCCCGGCTGCGGGTGCCGGAGCTGTCGCTGCTGCTGCTCGTGAGCACCGCCCTGGGGTGCGTGGGCCTTGCCGACGCCCTGAGCGGCACGTGGTGGGTGCTGCCCGTGGCGGCCACCGTGGTCACCGTGCTGCTGGTGACCGGTGCCGCCCGCTGGCTGCGGCTGCCCTCGGTGCTCGTCACCGTGCTGGGCCTCGCGGCCCTGCTGCTCGCCCTGACCGTGGTGCACCTGGGCGAGCACGCGCTGCTGGGGTTCGTGCCCACCGGGGAGACCTTCTCCGCGGCGTCCTCGCTCTGGCAGTCCTCGGGTGACTTCGTGGCCCGCGACGCCGCCCCCTACGGCGAGGATCCGGGGCTGTCCTTCGTGCTGTGCGCCCTGGTGGGCCTGGTCACGGTGTTCATGGAGACCGTTCTGGTGGGCCTGCGCATGGCGGGGCTGGCGTGCGTGGGAATCCTCACGCTGCAGCTGGTGCCCGCCCTGACCCTGCCCGGCAGTGTCAGCACGCTCGGCCTGGCGGCCGCCGCCCTCGCCGCGCTCGCCCTGCTGGCCGGATCCCGGATCTGGGGTGCCACCCGCGACCGCCGGATCGCCCCGGCACCGGGTGGCCTGCCGCGCGCCCTGCTCGTGGTCGCGGGGGTGCTCGCGGTCGTGCTGCTCGTGCCCTCGGTGATGCCGGGGTTCTTCAACGGGGCGTTCCCCCAGGGCAGCTCGCTGACGTCCGGGCGCGCGTCGGGCGTGGGGCCGCTGCGCGCCGTGGGCCAGGACCTGCGCTCGGCGGAGGACGCCCAGCGCTTCAGCTACACCACCTCGGACGGCCAGGCGCAGTACATGCGCCTGCTGACCCTCTCGGACTTCTCCCAGGACGAGTGGTTCCCGGACACGGACGGCCTGGACGAGAACCTCTCCGCGCTCGGCGGCGCGGCTCGCGAGGCCGTGCCCGGCGGCACGGAGGTGACCACCAAGGTCACGTTCGAGGACTACGACGAGCACTGGCTGCCCGCCCCCTACGCCCCGGCAGAGATCGCCGGGCTGGGCGAGGACGGATGGGCGTGGAACCCGCAGGACCTCACCGTGCACAGCGCGGCCACCGGGATGTCCGGTGCGAGCTGCACCGTGACCTCGGTGCAGCCGCGGCCCACCCCCGAGACCCTGCGCCAGGCACCACCGGCGTCTGCGGACCCCACGATGACCGAGTACCTCAAGCTGCCCTCGGACCGTCCGCAGTCCCTCTCGGACGCCGCCCGGCAGTTCACGGAGGGAGCGGGCACGGACTACGACCGCGCCCTGGCGCTGCAGAACCACCTGCGCCGGGACTTCCAGCACGACGTCAACGCTCCCCTGGCCCAGGGCTACGACGCCGGCGGGATGAGCTCCATGGACACGTTCATGTCCACCCGCACGGGCTACTCGGGGCACTTCGCTCCCGCCATGGCCCTGATGGCCCGCGAGGTCGGAATCCCCGCCCGGGTGGCCGTGGGCTATCTCCCCACGGCCGCCACCGCGGACGGCGGCACCTCGTTCGCGGTGGGCACCGGGGACGCCCACGCCTGGCCCGAGCTGTACTTCGAGAACGTGGGGTGGGTGCGCTTCGAGCCGACCCCCGGCGTCCCGAGCACACCCGGCTGGGCACCGGAGACCCCCCAGGACCAGGGCGACGCCGCCACCTCCCCCGCGCCGGACGCGTCGCAGCCCGAGCCCAGCACGAGCGAGGCTCCCAGCGACCAGCCCAGTGGGCCCGCCTCACCGCAGCCCGATCAGAGCGGCGCCACGGACGAGCCCGCCCCGCGGGAGCAGCAGCCGGCAGGGCTGCCGCTGCCGTGGTGGGCCGTCGCGGCCGCGATCGCGGTCCCGCTGCTGCTCGTGCTCGCGGCGCTGCCCCGGTGGCTGCGCGGGCGGCGTCGGCGGGCACGGGTCCGGGCGATGCAGGACACCTCGCTGACCCCGCAGCGCCGGGCGAACGCCGCGTGGGACGAGTTCCGGGCACTCGCCGTGGACCACGGCGCGGCCTCCCGGGTCTCGGACACCCCGCGGGCGCGGGCCGGCCGGCTCGCGGCGGGGATCCCTGCGGCGCAGCCGTCCGTGGACCGCGTGGTGGCGGACCTGGAGAGCGCGAGCTACGGCGCACCGGACCCCTCGTGGAGCCCCCGGGCCACCCCGGAGGACCTTGCGAGGATCCGGGACGAGTTCCGCCACCGGGCCTCCCGCGGGCAGCGGTTCCGGGCCACGTGGTGGCCGCCCTCCCTGTTCGGCGGCTCTCGCCGCTGACACCGCACGACGCCGCCCGCGCGCCGGAGCGGGCGGGCGGCGTCGTCCATCAGCGCGGAGCGTCCGGCCCGTCCCGGGCCCAACCGCGGGCGGGACGTCTGCGGCGGTTCAGAACCGACGGCGAGCGAGGGCTCCCGCGGGTTTCAGGCGCGACCCCGGGCGGCGATCACGGCGTCGTACAACCGGCGGGTGCTCACGCCGCGGTCCGTGGCCACCTGGCGCGCGGCGGCCTTGAGCTTGATCTCGTGCGAGGCCACGAGCGCCTCGACCTCCCCCACCAGGTCCTCGGGCTCCGGCGCGGGCGCGGGCGCGGCACCGTGGACCACCACCACGATCTCGCCGCGCACCTGGTTCCCGATGGCCCACGCGACGAGCCCGTCGAGGTCGTCCCGCAGCACCTCCTCGTGGAGCTTAGTCAGCTCCCGGCACACCGCGGCGCGGCGGTCCCCACCGAGGGCGTCGCGCACCGCCGTGAGCATCTCCGCGAGCCGGTGCGGGGACTCGTAGAAGACCATGGTGCGGGGCTCCTGCGCGAGCGCGGACAGGTGGGCCGCGCGCTCCCCGGTCTTGCGCGGCAGGAACCCCTCGAAGGTGAAGCGGTCCGTGGGCAGGCCGGAGACGGCGAGCGCCGCGAGCACGGCGGACGGGCCGGGCAGCACCGAGACGGGCAGCTCCGCCTCCGCCGCGGCGCGGACCAGTGGGAAACCCGGGTCCGAGACGGTGGGCATGCCCGCGTCCGAGAGCACCGCGACCGTGCGCCCCGCCCGGACCTCGTCCAGCAGCTCGCCGGCGCGGGAGTTCTCGTTGTGCTCGTGGTGCGTGACAATCCGCCCGGACACCGTGACGCCGAGCCCCGTGGCGAGACGGTGCAGGGTGCGGGTGTCCTCCACGGCGAGGACGTCCGCGGTGCGCAGCACGTCCTTCAGTCGCTGGGAGGCGTCCGAGAGGTTGCCGATGGGGGTGCCCACGACGACCACGGCGCCGGGGCCGCCCCCTCGGGGGCCGTCCTCGGTCGGTGCCTGCTCGTCGCTGCCGGGTGACGGGGTCGATACGTGCGAATTCACAGTCCCACTCTACGAACCCCGTCCAGTCGCGGCGCGCAGGCGCCCCGTCCGCGCAGCCGCGGCCGCACCGCGCGGTCCCTCGGGGTCCGCGCCCTACCATGGGGTGCGTGCCCTCGACTGCCCTCTCCCCCGCAGGCCCCCCGGCCGTCCGCGGCTCCGACCGTTCGCTGGGCGAGCTGCTGCTGCCCGCCGTGACCCGGCTGCCGCACCTGTGGTGGGTTCCCCTGCTGCTTGTCACGGTCCTGGGCGGTGTGGTCCGCTTCTTGGGCCTGTCCTCCCCGCACGCCGTGGTCTTCGACGAGACCTACTACCTCAAGGACGCCTACTCGCTGCTGCTGCACGGCACGGAGCAGCAGTGGCCGGAGAACGCGGACGAGGGCTTCGTCTCGGGGATGATCCCCGCGGTGGAGGACCAGCCGTCCTTCGTGGTGCACCCGCCACTGGGCAAGTGGCTCATCGCGATCGGGCTGTGGCTGTTCGGCGCGGACGACCCGTTCGGCTGGCGGTTCTCCGCCGCGCTGTTCGGCACGCTGACCATCGCCCTGGTCTGGTGGGCGGGCTGGCTGCTGTTCCGCTCGGTGTCCCTGGCCACGATCGCGGGGCTCGTGACGGCCCTGGACGGGCTGCACCTCGTGGAGTCCCGGCTGGCGCTGCTGGACATCTTCCTCATGTTCTTCCTGCTGCTCGCGTTCGTCTTCGCCCTGCTGGACCGGGACGACGGCCGACGCCGCCTGGTCGCCCGCTGGAACGGCTCCGCCCTGGGCCCGTGGCTGGGGGTGCGCTGGTGGCGGGTGGCCGCGGGCGTGGCGTGCGGTGCGGCGGCCGCCGTGAAGTGGAACGCCCTGTTCAGCATTGCCGCCCTGGGGATCCTGGTGGTGCTGTGGGACATGAACGCCCGCCGCGTGGCCGGGGCCCGGCACTGGTTCACGGGAGCGGTGCTCAAGGACGGCCCGTGGGGCTTCCTCACGATGATCGGCGTGGGGCTCGTGACGTACGTGGTCACCTGGTCCGGGTGGCTGCTCACGGACTCGGGCTACGACCGGCACTGGGCCGAGCTGCACCCCGGGGAGGGCCCGCAGTGGCTGCCCCCGGCCCTGCGCTCCCTGTGGGAGTACCACGTGTCCGCGTACTCGTTCCACACCGGCCTGGACTCCCCGCACACCTACATGGCGGGCCCGGCCACCTGGCCGTTCATGGGACGTCCCACGTCCTACTACTACGAGTCACCGGGCGCGGGCACGGACGGCTGCACCGTGGACGCGTGCAGCCAGGCGATCCTCAATGTGGGCAACCCCGCCATCTGGTGGGTGGGGATCGCCGCCGTGCTGCTCGGGGTGTGGCTGTGGATCGTGCGCCGCGACTGGCGCTTCGGGGCCCTCGTGGGGGTCTACGCGGCCGGCTACCTGCCGTGGTTCCTATACCCCGAGCGCACCATGTTCTTCTTCTACGCCCTGTCCTACTTCCCGGCCATGGCGCTGCTGATCGCCGGCGCGGTGGGGGTGCTCACCGGCAGGCTGGGCGTGCCACGGGGCGGCGCGGTGGCGGGCTCCGAGGTGGCTGCGGAGCGGGAACGGGTGGTCTCCCCCGTGTGGGCCCGCAGGTGGCGCACCGTGACACTCGTCTACCTGCTCGTGGTGGCCGCGCTGTTCGTGTTCTTCTGGCCCGTGTGGACCGCCCAGACCATCCCCTACGAGCACTGGCGCTGGCGGATGTGGTTCAGCTCCTGGATCTGAGGGCCCGGCGGCGGGTGACCAGCACGGTGGTGAACGCTCCCACCAGGGCCACGATGGCCACGGTCACGGCGGCGTCCACCCAGAACTGGGTGGGGTAGAGCCGGATCAGCGTGTCCGTGACGCTGAACGTCCACGTCCCGGAGCTGAAGAACAGCGAGTGGAACGCCGTGAAGAACTGCTCCCAGCCCAGCAGAGCGGTGGCCGCGGCAACCACGAGCAGGGCCACGGTGAGCCAGGCCCCCCAGAACCACGCGGCGGAGGCGGTGCCCGGCGCCGTGCGGTGCAGGTACCAGCCCGCGAGCGCGCTGAGCACCAGCAGCACGGCGGCCAGCAGCAGTCCCCACTGCATGACGTGCTGCACGTCCGTCATGTGGGAGACCTCGGACGGGGTGAACGCCAGACCGCCCTCGGGGCTCACCAGGCCACCCAGGTACTCGGACGGCGCGAGGTTCATGATGTAGTCCAGCCCGTACGAGCCGAAGGTCATGCGCTCGTTGAGACCCATCCCCCACGGGTCGGCGGGGAAGCCCGGGCGGTGGTACTCCAGCCACAGGAACGCGGGCGTGGCCACCAGGCGGACGCCCACCGCGAGCCACAGGACGGGCAGGGAGAGCCCCAGGAACACCTGGAGCACGCGCTGCAGCGGCGTGGGGCGGGGTGCTCGGGCCGGGGCCGCGGAAGAACCGGGCGCGCTCACCAGTTGCCGTGCCAGTTCTCGTCCGCGTAGTGCTCGAACGGGATGTTCCAGTCACCGTAGCCGTCGTCCGGGTCCGCCTGCGGGTACTCGGTGTTGACCACCTCCACCATGTCCCCCGGCCGGAAGACGTCGTAGATGTAGGACGCACCCTCCGGGGGCATGCCCACGCAGCCGTGGGAGACGTTCGCCACGCCGAGCACCGGCAGCGCAGAGGGCAGGGCCTGGTGGATGAACTCCCCGCTCCACGTCAGCCGGGACACGTTGGAGGCGTCGAACGGCGGGTAGTAGTGCGGGTCGCCGGGTTTCAGGTCCAGGGAGGAGGCCTTGAACTCGTAGGACTTGGCCTGCTCGATGATGACCTTCTTGCCCGTGGTGGAGGGCCAGTCCGGGTTGCCCAGGGTCACGGGCCAGCTGCCGGTCTGCTTGCCGTCCACGTAGGACACGAGGGTCTTGGTGGTGTTGTCCACGTAGGCCCGCTGCTCGGCCCCGGTGGTGAACGTCACGGTCTTGTTCCCGTTGCCGATCATCCCGTTGCCCAGGTCCGTGCCCAGGATGTCCGCCGAGACCGTCACGGTCGAGTGGGGCGCCCAGGGCTTGTCCGGACGGAAGCGCAGCTTCTGGTCCGAGTACCAGCGGAACTGGCCCTTCTGGTGGGCCCCCTCCACGGTGATGGCCTTCTCCACGGCCGCCTTGTTGGTGACCGGCTCGGAGAAGGTGAACTCGGGAACCTGCCACACCCCGTAGGTCTCGCCGTCCCTCACGTTCATGCTCACGTCCGCCTCGTGCGCGGCGTCCACCGTGGTGAAGGCGCTCTGCCCCGTGCGCTGCTGGTCGCCGTTGCGGGCGGTGTAGGACACGGTGTAGCTCTCGTTGAACGCCAGGGGCTCCGTGGAGCGCCACTCGCCGCGGTTCTCGTCCAGGGAACCCTTCGCGGTCTCTCCGGTGCCCGCCGCGGTCACGGTCACGTCCGTGAGCTCTCCACCGGACGCCGTCACGACCACCGGGTCCACGGGGTTGACCATCGCGGTGTCCGCCGCCGGGGTCACGCTGACCTCGGGAGCGGCCGACGCGTGCTGCGAGGCCGTGGTGCCGCTCGTCGATGAACCGGGCGCGGCGGCGTCGTCCCCCGAGCCCGCGCCGCACGCGGTGAGACCCAGCAGCGCCACGAGACCCAGGGCGGACAGGGCGAGAGCGCGGGACGAGCGGGACCCGCGGACGCGGAGCCCGGCCTGCTCCGGGGACGGGCGGCGTGGTGACGAGGACGTCATGGAGAACCTCACAGGGGGATCCACCGGCCCACGTGCGCCGCGGGTGGGCGCCGAACGGTCAGGGACGGCGCCAGTGCGGCGTGCGCAGCTCGTCGGGCATCGCGACGGAGCGGGGCGGTGCAGGGTGGGAATGTGCCTTCGCAACTGATTGCGTCGGTTCAGGATACTCCCTGGACCTGCTGCCGGGAGCGGACCGGATGCGGCCCGCGTCCTCGGTCCCGTCCCGGTCGGTCACCGGGGTGCCGGGGGCGCCGTCCGGCGCGTCCTGCGCCGGCGGGACCCGGTAGGAGACGTCCCGCAGCGCGCGGGCACCCCGGGCTGGTCGGGCCGCTCCGAGGGAGGGGCCCCGGCCGGGCGCTCGGCGGGCGGGCGGGAGGTCGTCGGTGCTGACGGCCTGGACCACGTCGTCGAGGTCGTCGCGGCTCCAGCCACCCGGGGCCTCGAGGCGCACGATGCGCCAGCCGCGGGGCGCGGTCAGGGCGTCGGCGTGGGCGGGGCAGAGGTCGTAGGCGTGGGGCTCGCGGCGCGCCGAGAGCGCCCCGATCACGGCGGTGGAGTCGGAGTACACGTAGGTGAGGGTGCACACGGCTTCGCGGTTGCACGTCAGCTTGGAGCAGCTGCGGCGAGGTGCGGCGGCGTCCGGCACGGGACTCAGCGTCCCCGGCGGCGCAGCCGGCGCCGCTCTCGCTCGGACAGCCCACCCCAGATGCCGAACTTCTCGTCGTTCGTCATGGCGTAGTCGAGGCACTGCCCGCTCACGGGGCACGCCTCGCACACGCGCTTGGCGTCCCGGGTGGACCCGCCCTTCTCGGGGAAGAACGCCTCGGGGTCCGTCTGGGCGCACAGCGCGTCCGTCTGCCACGCGAGCTCGCCCTCGGCATCGCCCTCGCTCACGGAGTAGAGACCGGCCACGGCCTGCCACACGGAGGCATCCACGCTCTGGACGTCGTGGACCTCCATGCCGCTGAAGTCCTGGGGAGCGGGTGCGGGAGGTTCGGCGTCGCGGGGCTTCTTGCGGTCGGAGCGCAGCAGCACGTCGCCGGCGACCTCGGGGTGGGCTGCCAGGAAGGCGGAGGCCAGGTCGTCCAGGGTGGTCACCCCGGCGGCACCACGGGCCTGATCCACGGGATCGACGAACCAGTCCACGGGGACGGTGCCCCCGCTCGCATCGGTTCCGGAGTCCTCGCGACCGTCGATCCGGCGGCGTGCGGCCTCTCCCATGTCAGTCCTTCCGTCCCACGCGTTCGCTGTCTCGTGCCCTCAACCAGCCCGGTTGTCCCGGCCCGTGCGCCGTGATCGGGTTCACCCACGGGGGCCGGGTGGACCCCCTAATTACACGCGTGTAAGTCCGGGGGGTCAAGCCGAGTATCCTGAGGTGACCGGTTCTTCCGGCGCGCCGCCCGGGAACCCGGGGCGCCGTCACTTACCCTAAGGAGTTTCTTCGTGGGACGCACACCGAGAGACCTCGCCCAGGCGCTCATGACGGTCTCCGAGCGCCCCACTCCCGCTCTGGTCTGGCGTGACGGCCCCGAACGCGTCGAGCTGTCGGGCCGCGTCCTGGTCAACTGGGTGGAGAAGGCCGCGGGCCTCCTCGTGGACGAGCTGGACGTGGCCGCATCGGACGTGGTCACGGTCTCCCCCGTTCCGCACTGGCGGCTCGTGGTGATCGCGCTCGCCGCCCTGCGGGTGGGCGCCCGCGTGCAGTTCACGCACCGGCCGGAACCGGACTCCGTCATCCACGCCCACCTGGAGTCGGCCCCGGACGACGACGCCGCCGCGCAGCTGCTGCTCGTGGTGGCCGGTCCCGCGCTGGCCTTCTCGTGCGCCGCTCCCCTGCCGGACGGTGCCGTGGACTTCGCGGACGAGGTGCGCGCCATGCCGGACGTCTACACGGGGTTCGAGGCCCCGGATCCCTCGGCCGAGGCCCTGGGATCCGCAGTGCTGCACGGCGACCTCGTGGCGCGGGCCCTCGCGGCCACCCCGTCCGGAATGGCCGAGCACCCGGCAACGGTGCACCTGCCCCTGGCCGACGGGTGGGGCGACACGGAGCTGCTCACGCTGCTCGGCACGGTGGTGCTGGGGGGTTCCGTGCTGATCACGGCCCGCCCGGAGGACGCGACCGCTGACGTCCTGGACCAGGAACGCGCCGTGTCCCTCTAGGACGCGCGGCGGATGTCGTCGTCGGAGGGTGTGGGGGTGGGGCGCTCGGTCGTGGAGCCGGAGGCCGGGGACGTCCCGGCGGCGTCGTCCGGCGTGTCCCCGCGGCGGGCGGTGTCCGCACGGCGCCCCTGGGTGCCGTGGTCGTGGACCAAGGGCATCTGGCTCGTGATGAACGCGAACTCCTCGTCCGCACTGTCCGCGAAGTCCGGATCCTGGTCCAGCTCCGTGCGGAAGACCCAGAAGCGGTAGGCGAAGTAGCGGAAGATCGTGCCCAGGATGGTGCCGATGACCGTGCCAGAGATGAAGGACGCGGTGGCGGAGGTCAGCCCCAGGACGTAGTAGCTCACCCCGAGGCAGCCCAGCTCGATGGCCATGCCGATCCCGTTGGCCACGAGGAACTGCACGAGCTCCTTCTTCTTGTCGTCCTGGCGCTTCTCCCGGAACGTCCACATCCGGTTGGCCACCCACGAGAAGATGATGGCCACCACCGTGGCCACCACCTTGGCCTTGATGTGGCTGTCGGAGAACTGCGGCGTGTGCATGAGCAGCCACACCAGGCTGGCGTTGATGCCGAAGGCCGCGGCACCCACCAGTCCGAACTTGGTGAGCTCTTTGACGAACAGTTCCCACAGCGCGTGAGCGCGGTCAGCCAGGTTGTTCAAGGATTCGATCTCAATCTGCTACTCGGGGAAGGTGGACGGTCCTGGCCCCGGCTACCCCTTGGGGGCGCCGCCACGGACCCGCCGAGCCCCGGACGGGGTCGTTCGGCGTTCTGCGGTAAATGTCTGCATCCTACTCCGACATGACTGGGCGCGGCGTGTGACGGTATCCTGGGCCGGTGAATTCTCCCGTTACCGGTCCCGTCATCGGCGTCGTGGGCGGCGGTCAGCTGGCCCGCATGATGGCCCCCGCCGCCACCGCTCTCGGAGTGCAGCTGCGGGTCCTCGCAGAGTCCTCGGACGCGAGCGCCGTGCCTGCCGTGCACTGTGCACCCACAGGTGACCACACCGATCTGGAGTCTTTGCGTCGCTTCGCGGCGGACGTGGACGTCCTCACCTTCGACCACGAGCACGTGCCCACCGAGCACCTGCGCACCCTCGAGTCCGAGGGCGTGGCCGTGCGTCCCGGCCCGGATGCGCTCGTGCACGCACAGGACAAGCTCGTGATGCGCCAGGCCGTGCAACGGCTGGGTCTTCCCAATCCGCGCTGGGCGGAGGTCCACACGTCCGAGGACCTCGTGGCCTTCGGCGAGAGCACGGGCTGGCCCGTGGTGCTCAAGACCCCGCGCGGCGGCTACGACGGCAAGGGGGTGCTCCTCGTGGACGGCCCGGAGGCCGCCGCCCGTGGAACGGCCGCCGAGTGGTTCGAGCGCAGCGCCCGCGCGGCCGACGGCGCGGGGCTGCTCGCGGAGGAGGCCGTCCCCTTTTCCCGGGAGCTCTCCGCGATGGTCGCCCGGCGTCCCTCCGGCGAGACCCGCGCGTGGCCCGTGGTGGAGTCCATCCAGGTGGACGGCGTGTGCAACGAGGTGATCGCCCCGGCTCCGGGTCTGGACCCGCGCGTCGCCGCCGCCGCGCAGGAGGCGGCCCTGCTGCTGGCCCGCGAGCTCGGCGTCACCGGCGTGATGGCCGTGGAGCTGTTCGAGACGCCCGGCACGGACGCCGGCTTCGCCGTCAACGAGCTGGCCATGCGCCCGCACAACTCCGGGCACTGGAGCATGGACGGCGCCGTGACCGGCCAGTTCGAGCAGCACCTGCGCGCCGTGCTGGACTGGCCGCTGGGAGCCACGGATCCCGTGGCGGGCGCCGCTGTCATGAAGAACGTGCTGGGTGGGAGCAACCAGGACCTGTTCTCGGCCTACCCCGCCGCCATGGCCGCGGAGCCGCGCGCCAAGATCCACACGTACGGCAAGTCCGTGCGCCCCGGCCGCAAGATCGGGCACGTCAACGCCGTGGGAGGCACCCACGAGGTCGAGCGGCTGCGCGCCGTCGCCACCCGTGCCGCCGCGATCGTCCGCGACGGCGAGCAGGCCGACGGCTCCGAGACGGTGAATCCCCGGCGCACCACCACGTGGGGTGCCGTTCCCGCAACGCAGGCCGAGGCCCCGATCGTGGGTCTCGTCATGGGCTCGGACTCGGACTGGGCCACGATGTCCGCCGCGGCGCAGGCGCTCGAGGAGCTCGGGATCCCCTACGAGGCGGACGTGGTCTCCGCGCACCGCATGCCCACCGAGATGCTCGAGTACGGGCGCACCGCGCACGAGCGCGGACTGCGTGTGGTCATCGCCGGCGCGGGCGGGGCGGCCCACCTGCCGGGCATGCTCGCGTCCGTCACGCCGCTGCCCGTGATCGGTGTGCCGGTCTCCCTCAAGAACCTCGACGGCATGGACTCGCTGCTCTCCATCGTGCAGATGCCCGCGGGCGTTCCCGTGGCCACGGTGTCCGTGGACGGCGCGCGCAACGCGGGTCTGCTTGCGGCCCGCGTCCTCGCCTCCTCCCCCGATCTCTCCGGGACCGAGCTGCGCGGGCGGCTGCAGGAATTCGCCAGCGAGCTGTCCGAGGCGGCGCACCGCAAGGGCGCCGCCCTGCGCGAGACGGTGGCGCGCGGCGTCGGCTCCGGCGCCTGACCGTCCGCGCACCCGCCGGACGACGCCGCCCCGGCACCGTCCCGCGGCGGACTCGCCCGGGCATCCCGCACCTCGACACCCACCCGGGTGGACAGGGCACAATGAGCGCGTCGGAGTCCCTCCCCCCGAGGCACCGGACCCCGGCCCCGCGGGACCGCTCCCGCGGACCCGCACCACCTTCCCCTCCCGCACGGAGCTGCACGTGAACGGATCGACCGACCGCCCCGACGGCGCTGCCGCCCACCCCTCAGCCACGAGGGCCTACGAGCAGGTCGCTGACGCCGGCCCCGGGGACGAGCGCAACCCGTTCGCGGGTGCCACGGCCGCCCGCCACCCGGACGACGGGCCCCGCCGCGCGAGGTCGCGGGTGGGCGATCCCCTGGTGCACCCGCGCTTCGCCGCCCCGGCCACCCGCACCAGGCGTGCGTGGTGGCTGCTGGGAGTCACGCTGCTCGTGCCGGGCTCCGCGCAGCTCGTGGCGGGCAACCGCCGGCTCGGGCGTGCCGCCGTGCGCGTCACGGCCCTCGTGTGGGGCCTGCTCCTCGCGGCGCTCGTGCTGTGGTTCGTGTGGCGCACCGCCGTGGTCTGGGTGCTGACCGGCGCCGTGACGTCCCTGGTGCTCATGGTGGTCCTGGTGGCCCTCGCCGTCGGGTGGGTGCTGCTGTGGTTCGACACCCTGCGCCTGATCAGACCCGGCCTGCTGAGCACCGGGATGCGCCGCGCCGTGGTCCTGGTGACCGTCCTCGCCATGCTCGTGACGGGTGGCGGACTCGGGTACGCGGCGCACCTGGTGTCCGTGGCTCGCAGTGCGATCTCGAACACGTTCGCGGAGGGCCTCCCGTTCGCGCCCTCCGACGGGCGCTACAACATCCTGCTCATGGGCGGTGACGCGGGTGAGGACCGGGAGGGCCGCCGCCCGGACTCCATGTCCGTGATGAGCGTGGACGCCTCCTCGGGCCAGACCGTCTCGGTGTCCATCCCGCGCAACCTGCAGAACGTTCCGTTCCCCGCGGACTCCCCCATGGCCTCGGTGTACCCGGAGGGCTTCAACTGCGGGGACGAGTGCCTCATGAACGCCATCTACACGGACGTCATGCAGAACCACCAGGACCTCTACCCCGGCGTCGCGGACCCGGGCGCCCAGGCCACCAAGGAGGCCGCCGAGGGGGTCACCGGCCTGAAGATCCAGGGCTACGCGCTCGTGGACATGGACGGTTTCGAGGCGTTCATCGACGCCATGGGCGGGATCGACATCACCGTGGGCGGCCGCGTGCCGATCGGGGGCGGCACCAACCTCGAGACGGGCGAGAAGAACCCGATCCTGGGGTGGATCGAACCCGGCACGCAGCACATGGACGGCTACCACGCACTCTGGTACGCGCGCTCCCGCGAGGGGGCCACGGACTACGACCGGCAGGCGCGTCAGCGCTGCGTCCAGGCCGCAATGATCTCGCAGCTGGATCCCCGCACGGTGCTCACCAACTTCGACGACCTCGCGGCGTCCGGGGAGCAGATCCTGGAGACGGACATCCCCCAGTCCTCGATCGGCTCCATGGTCTCCGTGGCCAGCAAGGCCCAGAACCACGAGCTGCAGTCCTACGCCGCGGGTCCGCCGTACTACGACCAGAGCTTCCCCACCTATCCGGACTACGCCCAGTTCCAGGCGGACCTCGCGGGCGTCCTGGAGAAGGCAGACGGCCGGGACACGCAGGCGGCGGGCACCGCGGCGTCGTCGTCCGTGGGGGCCGCCGACGCCGCCCGGGCCGGCACGGGGCCCGCCGCGGGTGTCTCCGCGGCCGGCACCAGCACCGTGCGCCCGGCGCTGGCCAGGGTGCCCTCCGAGGAGCAGCTCTCGCCGAACGGCACGTGCTCGGTGCCCTAGTCCCCGTGCGATCCGGGCCACGGCGCGCTCCGCGGCGCATCGGTACAGTGGGGGCGTGGCAAACATCCTCCAGTCCCCCGAATGGGCACAGTTCCAGCAACGCATCGGTCACCGAGTGGTCCAGGCCGAGGGCCCGGGGTGGCGGTACCTGGCCACGGTCGAGGGCGGCCGCACCGGGCGCTACCTCTACTGCCCCTACGGCCCCGAGGCCGAGTCCCCCGAGGCGTTCGACCTCGCGCTGGCGGACCTCGCGACCCAGGCCAGGGCGCACCGCTGCTGGTTCGTGCGGGTGGAGCCGGTCAACGGGAACCCCGCACGGGCGGGCGAGGCCCCTGAGGCGTCACTGGAGCGCCGGGGCATGAAGCGCTCCCCGCGCCAGGTGCAGCCGGGGCACACCCAGGTGGTGGACCTGCGCAGGGATCCCAAGGACCTGCTCAAGGACATGAAGTCCACCAACCGGAACCTGTACCGCAACATCCACAAGAAGGGCGTGAGCATCGAGCGTTCCGAGGACCCGCGGGACGTCCGGTACCTGCTCGAGTTCCTGGAGGACACCGCCGCGCGCCGCAACTTCAACCGCCAGCAGGACGACTACCTGCGCGCCGCCGCGGAGACCCTGATGCCGGTGGGCGCGGCGAGCCTCTACCTCGCGAAGCTCGACGGCACGCCCATCGCGGCGTCGCTCGTGTACGACTCCGCGGACACCCGCACCTACGCGCACGCCGCCATGGACCAGGAGCACCGCAGGCTCTCGGCCGGGATCCCGCTCGTGGTGACCATGATCATGGACGCCCGGGAGAAGGGCCTCACGTGGTTCGACCTCTTCGGCACCGCGCCGGAGGGCGCCGGCCCCGAGCACGAGTGGTACGGCTTCACGTCCTTCAAGAAGTCCTTCGGCGGCGAACCCGTGTCCCATGCGGGCACATGGGACCTCCCGGTGTCCCGTGCGGGGTACGCCGCCTACAACGGCGGGAGGGCTGCCCGGGAAGGGCTGGTGGCCGCCCGGCGGAAGCTGCGGTCGCTGCGCACCCGCGGAGCGGCGTCGTGACCCGCACCGCGCTGGTCACCGGGGCCACGGGAGGGATCGGCCGGGCGTTCGCCCGGGCGCTGCACGAGCGGGGCTGGGCGCTGGTGCTCACCGGGCGCAGCGAGGAGAAGCTCACCGCCCTCTCCCACGAGGTCACCGGCGGGGTGGCCCGCACGGTGGCCGCGGACCTGGGCACCCAGGACGGGATCGACGCCCTCGTGCGCGTCCTGGAGCAGGACCCCGTGGACCTGCTGGTCAACAACGCCGGTTTCGGCAGCCACGGCGAGTTCGCCACGCTCGATCTGGACCGTGAGCTCGAGGAGCTCACCGTCAACGTGCGCGCGCTCATGACCCTGACCCACGCGGCGCTGCGCACCATGACCGCCGCCCGCAGCGGGGCAATCGTCAACATCGGCTCCGTGGCGGGGTTCCAGCCGCTGCCGTCCATGGCCACGTACAGCGCGTCCAAGGCGTTCGTGGACCGCTTCACGCTCGCGGTGGGTGTGGAGGCCCGCAAGCACGGCGTGCGGGTGCTGAGCGTGAATCCCGGGCCCGTGGACACCGACTTCTTCGCCGTGGCGGACGCCGCCGCCATCGACCTCGGGCGGTCGGCCCGGCCGGAGGACCTCGCGGCAGCGGCACTGTCCGCCCTCGAGCGCGGACGCTCGCGGCTCGTGTTCCCGCGGGCCTACCACGTCCTGGAGCGCATCACCGGTCTCGTGCCGCACGCGCTCAGCGCACGGGTGGCCAACAGGGTGTCGGGGCGCTCCTGACGCCCGGTTCCCCGGGGCCGGTTACGGCGCCAGTGCGGCGCCGGGTGGCGCTACCAGCGGGCGGCGTCCCTCACGGCGGCGCGTCCTTCGGCCACGGCCCGCCGCAGCAGGGCGCTCGCCCGGTTCTCACTGGGCTCCGGCTCCCCACCGCCGGTGGACGACGACGCCGTCCGCCCACTCTCTGCCGCCGCCCCCGCACTCGGTGCGGCACCGCCGGACTCGGTGCCGCCGCGCCCCGCGCCGCGCTTGAGTCGGCCCACGAGGAGACGGCTGCGAGCTCCTGAGTGCTTGTCCTGCGCGGGCTCCTGCGCTCCGTGGGCCGGTGCGGCGTCACCGTGCGGGGCGAGATCCTGCGGTCGCGCGAGGTCCGGGTCAGCGTCCACCGCGGCGGCAATGGGGGTGACCGGAGCGAGCGGCTCGTCCCCAGGGCTCGGGAGACCGGTCACCTGGGGCGCTGGGTGCCGTGACGGCGCCCCAGGACGCGCACGTCCCTCGGAGTCGGGCGCCCCGTGAGCCGCCAGCGTTCCCGGGTCCTCGCCCGCCTCGGGGAGCAGGTCGTTCTGCGGCGCGGCCGGGCGGCGTCGCCCGAAGAAACGGCGCCGCGTCTTCTCCGCGCGTCCCGCCACCTGGAACTCGCCCACGAGCGGGAACTCCCACGTGCCCAGCACCTCGTGGTCCTCGGTGGCCAGTTCGCGCAGCACCATGGGCTGGCCCGGCTGGTCCGGGTCCCCGGCGAGCACCTTGTGGACCTGGCGCTGCTGCAGCTGCACGAGGCCCGTGAGCAGCAGGGCGTCGTCCACCCCGAGCTGGCGCGCGCGGTCGGTGAAACCCGAGCGGTGGATCATGGCGGACTCCCCGTTGTGGACGAACCACAGGTAGCCCAGGGCATGCTCCGCGCCACCCTCCTCCGGGCACTCGGTGGCCACGAGGAACACGGAGTCGTCCCCCACGGCCCGCAGCAGATCCCTGATGTGCTGGGTGCGCAGACCCACGTGGGACAGGTCCCGGTCCGCGGCGTCCACACGGCGCACCCGGATCCCCGAGTCCCGCAGCCCTCCACGGCAGCGCTGCAGCGTGGCGCTGGACAATCTCCGGGACAGCTCGCCCTCGGTCTCACCGAGACGGACCACCAGGTGACGCGGTCCGGCCTCCCCGCGGCGCGGCTTGTCCCTGCGGCGGTACCCGGCCTCCGCGAGCTCGGCGGCCAGCGCCACGGTGGCGTGCGTGTCGGGGCTCACCCGCAGCACCGCGGCGTGGTGGGCGTCCCGGGCGTGGTCCTGCAGCGCGGCCAGCACGGTCACGAGGTCCCGCGGGTTCTTCACGTGCAGGGACTTGGCGTCCACCACCGTGTGGCGGTCCTCCGCGTGGACCAGAAGCTGCCCGTAGCCCACGGTCTGGTTCGCGCGGTCCACGGCCACCCGTTCCACGCTCACGCGCTCGCCCGTGAGGGCCTCGGCCTCCCCGATGCCCCACAGCAGGTCCGGGTGCCCTCCGGTGACCCGGACGCGGGCGTCCCAGCTCTTCCGGTTGCCGCACGGGGTCACGCTCAACGCCACGCCTGTTTCCTCTCCTCGGGCCCGATGCACCGCGCCCCAGCTTAGCGGCCGGCACCAACGACGCGTGCCCACCCGAACTCGGGTGGGCACGCGCTTCGTGGGGGATGTGGAGGCTCAGCCCTGGCGGCGCTCGTACTTCTCCCACTTGGTGGCCAAGTGCTCTGCCTCGACCATGCGGACCGTGCCAGAGTGCGAGCGCATCACGATGGACTGCGTGGTGATGGTGCGGCCGCGGTAGCGCACACCCCGCAGCAGGTCGCCGTCCGTGATGCCGGTGGCGGCGAAGAAGCAGTTGTCGGAGGTCACGAGCTCGTCCGTGGTGAGGATGCGGTCCACGTCCAGCCCGGCCTCCTCGGCCTTCTGGCGCTCGGTCTCGTCCGTGGGGGCCAGCCGACCCTGGATCACGCCGCCGGTGGCCTTGACGGCGCACGCGGTGACGATGCCCTCCGGGGTGCCGCCGATGCCCATCATCATGTCCACTCCGGTGCCCTCGCGGCACGCGGCGATCGCCCCGGCCACGTCCCCGTCCAGGATCATGCGGGTGCGGGCACCCGTGGCGCGAATCTCCTCCACGAGTCCCTGGTGGCGCGGGCGGTCCAGCACGCACACGGTGACCTGATTGGGCTTGACGCCCTTGGCCTTGGCCACCAGGTGGATGTTCTGCTTCACGGGCAGGCGCAGGTCCACCATGTCCGCGGCCTCGGGGCCCACCACGAGCTTGTCCATGTAGAACACGGCCGAGGGGTCGAACATGGAGCCGCCGTCCGCCACGGCGATCACCGCGAGCGCGTTGTTCATGCCCAACGCGGTGAGCCGGGTGCCGTCGATCGGGTCCACGGCCACGTCCGAGGCCGGCCCCGCTCCGCTGCCCACCTGCTCGCCGTTGAACAGCATGGGCGCCTCGTCCTTCTCGCCCTCGCCGATCACCACGGTGCCGTTGAAGTCCACGGTGGAGAGGAACGAGCGCATGGCGTCCACGGCCGCGCCGTCCGCGCTGTTCTTGTCACCGGCGCCCACCCAGTGGCCGCCCGCGATCGCCGCGGCCTCCGTGACACGCACCAGCTCCAGTGCCAAGTTGCGGTCCGCCACATTTCCCGAGCCCTGCTGGGTCGTCTCTGCCACGTTGTTCCTCACCTTCGAGTTACGGCGGCGCCCGGTCCGCGTGCTGCGGGGACCCGGGGCACCACCACGGGTGTCCCCAGCATATCCCCGGGCCCCGCTGTTGGGACGGTCCGCGCGGGCACGGCACAATGGAGCGCGTGAGTTCCTCTGCTTCCGGCCCCGACCCCCGCTCCGCCCACGGCGATCACCCCGCCGACGGCGCCGCCGCCCACCGCTCCCCCGCCGGCACCGACGGCGCCGCGGCCGTTCCCGGGAACAGTGGCGGCGCGGTCGACGGTCCCGGGGTCCCGCCCGCCTCCGGTGCAACCAGCACCCCCGGTGCGTCCTCCCCTCCCAGCATCGAGGGTGATTCCGGGAGCGCTGGTCCCGTCCCCGGTGCGGAGAGCGCCGCCCCGGAGAGTGGACCGGGCGGCGTGGGCAGCGGCACGGAGAACGCCGGGGACGCCGAGCAGCCCGTCCCCCAGCTGACCACCAAGCAGGCGGCGCGGATCAACGCCCCCATCCGGGGCATGGTCATCTCCATGGTGGTGCTCATGCTCCTGCTGCTGCCGTTCCTGTGGCTTCAGCCCAAGCCGGACGGACAGCCCTACCGCGCGAACGTGGACGTGGGCCAGGAGGCCGCGTTCGTGGCGGACCAGGCGCCCTTCACCCCGGCGGCCCCGCAGCTGCCCGAGGGGTGGAGCGCCAACTACGCGCGCTGGACCGAGAACTCCGAGGACGGCGTGCCGCTGTGGAACGTGGGATACCTCTCCCCCGAGTACCACCTGGTGGACCTCGTGCAGACGGCCGAGCCCAACCCCACGTGGCTCGCGCAGCGCACCGAGCAGGCTCCGCAGACCGGCGAGAAGACCGTCGGCGGGGTCACGTGGACCCTGCACCACCGCGAAGCCACGGACAAGCAGGAGGAGTACACGGCGTGGGTCGCCGACCTCAAGGACTCCACCGTGGTGCTCAGCGGCAAGGCACCGGACGCGGAGTTCGAGCAGGTCGCGCAGTCGCTGTCCGGCTCCTGATCCCCCGCCGTGTCCAGGGGTGGCCCCTGCGGTGCGGGAGCTCAGGGACCTCGGGACCGCCAAGATCGCCTTGACCGACCGGACTCAGGCCGCTGTCCGCGGCCCCGCAGAACCACGGCGTGAGCCGGTCTACCCTGGAACCGATGCGGGCCCGATCGGCGCCCGCGTACCCTTCGAGCACCCTGGAGCCGTTGCGTGAGCACTCAAACCACCGCCGTGGACCACACCCCCCGCACCCCGCTCGAGGCGTGGCGCGCCCTGCAGGACGGCAACGCCCGCTTCATCGCCGGGGAGACCGAGCACCCTCACCAGGACGCGCAGCGCCGCAAGGACCTCGCGCAGTCCCAGAAGCCGTTCGCCGTGATCTTCGGGTGCTCCGACTCCCGGCTGGCCGCGGAGATCATCTTCGACCTCGGCCTCGGTGACACCTTCGTGATCCGCACCGCCGGTCAGGTGATCGACAACGCCGTGCTCGGCTCCCTGGAGTACGCGATCGAGGTGCTCGGCACGCCGCTGATCATGGTCCTCGGCCACGACTCGTGCGGCGCGGTGACGGCCACCAAGGACTCCGTGGAGTCCGGACAGCTGCCCCGCGGCTTCCAGCGCGACCTCGTGGAGCGCATCACCCCGTCCGTCCTGGAGGCCAAGCGCGCCGGGGACGCGGACCTGCAGGACATGGTCGTGGAGCACACCCGGCAGACCGCCGCACGGCTCATGGACCACTCCGCCGCGATCTCCACTGCAGTCACCCGCGGGGACGCCGCTGTGATCGGCGTGTTCTACCACCTCGCGGACGGCAAGGCCGAGCTGGTCTACAGCGAGGACCCCGCCTTCGGCGAGGCCTGAGCCTCCCGGGGCCTACCTCACGCCCCGCGCCGCCCGCATCGCACAGCCGCAGCCCCGCCCCGCCGCGGCCCCGCCCCGCCCCGCACACCCGCGTGATGCTGTGGTGTGGAGCAAACGCAGCATCACGGCCCATCTTGTGCACTATCGACACATGAGAGCGTCCCGGTCCGCGCGGAGGCGTGCAGCTGCGGGTGCGGGTTCCCCACCGGAGGTCCGTGCGAAGGCCTCCGGGCGGGCGACGACGCTGCGGCACCCGGGCGGGCGGCGTCGTCGTCCGTCATGCGGCCGCGCGTGCACCGAAGCAGCGGGCGCGCGGCGGTGCGGGCGCCTAAACTGGGGCCATGGCTGAAAACACCGAGTACCGCATCGAACACGACACCATGGGCGAGGTGCGCGTTCCCAAGAACGCGCTCTACCGTGCGCAGACGCAGCGCGCCGTGGAGAACTTCCCCATCTCCGGCACCACCCTGGAGCGCGAGCACATCAGGGCCCTCGCCCAGGTGAAGAAGGCCGCCGCCACCGCCAACGAGGAGCTGGGTGTGCTGGACGCGCAGCGCGCGCAGGCCATCCGCGACGCAGCAGACGCCGTGGCCTCCGGCGAGTACGACGCCGACTTCCCGATCGACGTGTTCCAGACCGGCTCCGGCACCTCCTCGAACATGAACACCAACGAGGTGCTTGCCACGCTGGCGTCCCGGGCGCTGGAGTCCGCCGGTGTGGAGGTCCACCCGAACGACCACGTCAACGCCTCGCAGTCCTCCAACGACGTGTTCCCCACCTCGGTGCACGTGGCCGTGACCAACGCCCTGATCAACGACCTCAAGCCGGCCATGGACGTGCTCGCCACCTCCCTGGAGAAGAAGGCAGCGGAGTTCAAGGACGTCGTGAAGTCCGGGCGCACCCACCTCATGGACGCCACCCCCGTGACCCTGGGCCAGGAGTTCGGCGGCTGGGCCGCGCAGGTGCGCTACGGCATCGAGCGCATCGACGCCTCCCTGCCGCGCGTGGCCGAGGTCCCCCTGGGCGGCACCGCCGTGGGCACCGGCATCAACACCCCGGACGGTTTCTCCGCGCGTGTGATCGAGCTGCTCTCCGAGGAGACCGGGCTGCCCCTCACGGAGGCCCGCAACCACTTCGAGGCGCAGGCCAACCGCGACGGCCTGGTGGAAGCCTCCGGGCAGCTGCGCAACATCGCGTACTCCTACATGAAGATCATGAACGACATCCGCTGGATGGGCTCCGGGCCCAACACCGGTCTGGGCGAGCTGCACATCCCGGACCTGCAGCCGGGCTCCTCGATCATGCCGGGCAAGGTCAACCCCGTGATCTGCGAGGCGACCATCCAGGTGGCGGCCCAGGTGATCGGCAACGACACCACCGTGGCGCTGTCCTCCACCAACGGCGCGTTCGAGCTGAACGTGGGCATCCCCGTGATGGCCGCGAACCTGCTCGAGTCCATCCGCCTGCTCGCCAACTCTTCCCGCGTGGCGGCGGAAAAGATGGTGGACGGGCTGCAGGCCAACGAGGAGCGCTGCCGCTTCCTGGCCGAGGCCTCCCCCTCGATCGTGACCCCGCTGAACAAGGCCATCGGCTACGAGGCCGCCGCGAAGATCGCCAAGCACGCCGTGGCCAACAAGGTCACCGTGCGCGAGGCGACCATCGAGCTCGGCTACATGGACGGCGAGAAGCTCACCGAGGAGCAGCTCGACAAGGCGCTGGACGTCACCACCATGACGGGCAACCACTGAGCCACCGGTTGACCGCCGCGCCCGCCTGCGCGGCGGGCGCGTGACAGGACCCGGCCTCCCCGTGAGGGGTGGCCGGGTCCTTCCGGTTCCGGGCCGGGGACCTCGCGCCGGCCCCGCAGTGCGCCGCGCGGACGACGCCGCAGGGTTGGGTCCGCGCGCCCGGTCCCCGTCCGTCCGGCGCGGGACCGAGCGGCTGCGGGGCCCTCGTGGGACACCGCACGCGCCGGTGTTCCGTTGCCCACAGATCTTTTCGGCTGCAAGGATCCGGGTCTACCCTGGAGGGCAGAGACATTCGTGATGCCCGCCCGGGTGCTCCCGCGGCGGGCCGTTCCTTCGAGGAGACAGTGTGAAGCTCGCAGAACAGATCGTCCAGCAGCTCGTGGAAGCCGGCGTGGAGCGCATCTACGGCGTGGTCGGCGACAGCCTCAACCCCATCGTGGACGCCGTGCGCCGCACCGGCGGCTCCGCCAAGGGCGGGATCGACTGGGTGCACGTGCGCCACGAGGAGGCCGGTGCGTTCGCCGCGAGCGCCGAGGCCCAGCTGACCGGCAAGCTCGCCGTGTGCGCGGGCTCGTGCGGACCGGGCAACCTGCACCTGATCAACGGGCTGTACGACGCCAACCGCTCCGGTGCGCCCGTGCTGGCCATCGCCTCCCACATCCCCTCGCAGTACATCGGCTCCGAGTACTTCCAGGAGACCCACCCGGACAGGATCTTCACCGAGTGCTCTGTGTACTCGGAGCTGGTGAGCACCCCGCAGCAGTGCCCCGCCGTGGTGAGCTCCGCGATCCAGTTCGCCGTGACCAGCCCCGGCGTCTCCGTGGTCACGCTGCCGGGTGACCTCGCGGACTCGGACGTCGCGGTGGAGGCCCGGCCGTTCGCCGTGCCGGCACCGAGCGCCGTCGTTCCCTCGGACGAGACGGTCGAGCGCATGGCGCAGGCCCTGAACTCGGCCAAGAAGGTCGCGATCTTCGCGGGCATCGGCGTGGCCGGCGCCCACGACGAGGTGATTGCCCTCGCGGACACCCTGAAGGCCCCCGTGGGCCACTCGTTGCGGGGCAAGGACCAGATCCAGTACGACAACCCGTTCGACGTGGGCATGACCGGGCTGCTGGGCTACGGTGCCGCGGCGGAGGGGCTGCACGACGCCGACGTGATGCTCATGCTCGGCACGGACTTCCCGTACGACCAGTTCCTCCCGGACGTCACCACCATCCAGGTGGACACCGATCCCACCGTGATCGGGCGCCGCACCGGCGTGGACATCCCCGTGCACGGTGACGTGAAGTCCACGATCCTCAAGCTGCTGCCCGAGCTCACGGTCAAGTCCGACCGCTCGTTCCTGGACAAGACCCTGGCCAAGCACGACAAGCTCATGAACAAGGCCGTGGGGGCGTACACCCGCAAGGTCGAGAAGATGACACCCATCCACCCGGAGTACGCGGCGTCCATCCTGGACCAGGTGGCGGCCCGCGACGCCGTGTTCACCGCGGACACCGGCATGTGCAACGTGTGGAGCGCCCGCTACATCAATCCGCTGGGCACCCGCCGCATCCTGGGCTCCTACCTGCACGGGTCCATGGCCAACGCCCTGCCGCAGGCGATCGGCGCGCAGCTGGCCGAGCCGGGACGCCAGGTCATCTCCATGTCGGGTGACGGCGGGCTCTCCATGCTCATGGGCGAGCTGCTGACGCTCGCGGCCTACAACCTGCCCGTGACCGTGGTGGTGTTCAACAACTCCACGCTGGGCATGGTCAAGCTGGAGATGCTCGTGGACGGGCTGCCGGACTTCGGCGTGGACGTGCCCCAGGCGAACTACGCGCAGATCGCCACCGCCATGGGCATGCAGGGCATCCGGGTGGAGAAGCCCAAGGACCTCGAGTCCGCGTTCACCACCGCGCTCGCCCACCAGGGCCCGTCCGTGGTGGAGGTCATCACCGACCCCAACGCCCTGTCCATCCCCCCGGAGATCAAGAAGGACCAGGTCTTCGGCTTCGCCACTGCGATGTCCCGCATCGTGCTCAACCGCGGCGCCGGCGAGGCCGTCTCCATGGCCCGCTCCAACCTGCGCAACATCCCGCGCGGCTGATCCGCCGGCCGGGTCCGTCCCGGCTGGCTCCTTCCCGGCGGGGCCCGTTACCGCCCGGGGACGCACGGACGACGACGCCGCGGGGCCGCCCCCGCGGCGTCGTCGCGTGTCCGGGCGCGGGCTCAGCTCTCGAAGCCGGTGCGCCCCGTGAACTCCAGCGCCGCGTGCAGCCGCTCGGCCTGGTGCTCAGGCATCTCCGGGAGGGCGTCCACGGGGTACCAGCCGACCTCGAGGGACTCGTCGTCCGCGACCCGCGCGTCCCCGCCCACGTAGCTGCACAGGAACGTGTGGTCCAGGAACTGGCAACGGTCCCCGTTGGGGAACTCCACTTCCCCTCCGGCCTTGACCCGCACCAGGGCATCCACGGTGATCTCCACCCCCGTCTCCTCCAGGCACTCCCGACGGGCGGCCACACCGGGGTCCTCCCCCGGCTCCACGATGCCGGTGATGAGCCCCCAGTTCCCGTTGTCCGCGCGCCGTCCGAGCAGCACCTTGCCCTCGTGCAGCACCACGGCGGTGCAGCCGGGCAGCCACAGCAGGTCGTGGCCGATGCTGCGCCGCAGCTGCTGGATGAAGTCCGGGACGGCCATGGGGTGATCTCCTCGGGGTGCAGGGGTGCAGGGGTGCAGAACTGCGGCGGTGGGCGGGTTCAGGAGGGCCCTGTCACACGAACGCCACCACACCCAAGCTTCCCACGATCATGAACGGCCCCAGGGGAATGCGGCTGGTGGGTCCTGCCCTCCCCGACAGCAGCAGCACAGCGCAGAAGGCGCCCGCGAGCAGGAACGTGGCCGCGAGCGCCACCACGGTGTGCGTCACGGAGGAGAAGCCGGTGAGGATCCCGAGCACACCCGCCAGCCGGACGTCCCCGAGTCCCATGCCCGCGGGATGCGCCAGTCTCAGCGCCAGGAACAGCCCACCCATGATGAGCATCCCCCACAGCATCCACCCGAGCCGCTCGGGGTCGTCCCCGAGGACCGCCGCGGCGCCCAGCAGCAGGACCGTGACGGGGTAGAGCGGTCGCACCACGGAACCGGGGAGTCGGTGCTCGCGGATGTCGGTGGCCGCGAGCCACACCCCGGAGCACGCGAGCACCAGGACGGCCAGCGCGCACAGCACTGCCGCGAGCTGGGCACTGAGTGCCGCTTCCTGCAGGTGGTCCCCCACGAATCCCCCGATGCCCGCCGAGTTGGGCTGCATCATGGGGCCATGGTAGGCACCGCCCAGCCGCCTGCCGGAGATGTTGCAGGGGCTGTGCAGGGCGGCTTCGTAGACTGGGCCCATGAGCGTTCCCTGGCAGACCCGGCCCGCCCACCCGGACGCCTCCGAGGAGACTTTCGCGGCCCTCTGCCGCTCCTCGCCGTGGCGCTGGGACACCCTGCGGTTCTCACTGCACTGGGTGGGGGGCGCCGCAGCCACGCCCGCGGAACCCGTGCGGGCGTGGCTGCGGCGCCCCTCGGACCTGCGCGTCGAGACGCTGCACGGTGAGCCCCTCTACACCTCCACGTCCCTGGAGCGTTCCCGTGACGACTTCTACGTCACAGACACTCCCCGTTCGTGGCTGCTCCCGCCCGCCCTGGTGGCGCCGCTCTACGACGACCACGGCCTGGTCACCCGCCGACCCGAGGCCGCCTACGGGGACCCGGTGTTCGGCGGCGGCCGCTGGCAGGCGATCCTGGATCCCGTGGAGTGCGTGGGGTCGGCGCCCGTGCCTCCCTACCTCCCGGAGCAGCGCCCCGCTGCGCTGCACTCCGTGGTGGCGGGGGCCTTCGCCGGACGCCGCGTGTGGTGCGCCACCGTGGAGCCCACGCCGCGCTACCGCCCCGTGACGGACGCCCACCCCCTGGCCCCCGGCCCCACACGCATCGCGGTGGACACCGCCACGAGCGTGTGCGTCTACTCGCACGTGCTCCGGGGCCCCCACGCGGGGCAGGGCCACCGGCTCGTGATCGAGGCGGTGGACGAGTACATGCTGGACGACCTCTTCACCCGCCAGGACTTCGACCTCACGGACGTCTCCCGCCACGTGCCCTGGCCCGTGGCCGCCTCGTAGCCGCACTGCCACGTGCGGTCCCACACTCGGCATCGCGGCCGTGGGGGACGCCGAGGGTACGCCGCTCCCCTCCCACCGGACCGGGCGGCGTCGTCCCCCGCCCGACGCCGCCGCGGCCGTCCGTGCACGGGGCGCGTCACACGTCGTGACGCTCCAGGACGTCCGTGACGAGCGCGGCAATGGGCGAGCGCTCCGACCGGGTGAGGGTCACATGGCCGAACAGCTCCTGACCCTTGAGCGCCTCGACCACGGCCATGACGCCGTCGTGGCGACCCACCCGCAGGTTGTCCCGCTGGGCCACGTCGTGGGTGAGCACCACCTTGGAGTTCTGCCCGATCCGGGACAGCGCCGTGAGCAGCACGTTGCGCTCGAGGGACTGGGCCTCGTCCACGATCACCCATGCGTCGTGCAGCGAGCGCCCACGGATGTGGGTCAGAGGCAGCACCTCGAGCATGCCGCGCGCCACGACGTCGTCCACCACGGCCGGGGAGACCACAGCGGAGAGGGTGTCGAAGACCGCCTGGCCCCACGGGTTCATCTTCTCCTCCTCGGTGCCAGGCAGGTAGCCGAGGTCCTGGCCGCCCACCGCGTAGAGGGGGCGGAAGACCATGATGCGGCGGTGCTCGCGACGTTCCAGCACGGTCTCGAGCCCAGCGCACAGTGCGAGCGCGGACTTTCCCGTGCCCGCGCGCCCGCCCAGGGACACGATCCCCACGGAGGGGTCCAGCAGCAGGTCGATCGCCAGGCGCTGCTCCGCGGAACGGCCCTGCACGCCGAAGACGTCCTTGTCCGCGGCCACCACCCGCGCCTGCCCGTCGCGCTGCACGCGGGCCAGCGCGCTGCCCGCGGAGGAGCGCACCACGAGGCCGGTGTTCACGGGCAGTTCACGGGCCCCCTCCACCTCCGCGTGCCCGTCCAGGTAGAGCCCGGAGACGACGTCGTCCGGGACGTCCAGCTGGGCCACGCCCGTGTACTCGTCGTCCCCGCCCAGCCACTCGGCACGGTACTCGTCCGCAGCCAGACCCAGGGCGGAGGCCTTGACGCGCATCGGGAGGTCCTTGGAGACCACACACACGTCGTGACCCTCCTGCGCGAGGTTCGCGGCCACCGAGAGGATGCGGGAGTCGTTGTCCTTGAGCCGGAAGCTCTGGGGCAGCACCGTGTCCGCCACGTGGTTGAGCTCCACCGCCAGGCACCCACCACCCGGGAGCTCCACGGGGCGGTCCAGCCCGCCGTGGGTCACGCGGAGGTCGTCGAGCAGCCGCAGCGCCTTGCGCGCGAAGTAGCCCAGATCCGGGTCGTGACGCTTGGCCTCGAGCTCGGTGATCACCACCATGGGCACCACCACACGGTGCTCCGCGAAGCGCAGCAGGGCCCGCGGATCCGAGAGCAGCACGGAGGTGTCGATCACGTAGCTGCGCACCGCGCGGGCTGTGTCCGCGGGCTGCGCTGCTCCGGCCAGGCCGCTCGGGTCCACCGGGGAACCGGAGGCCCCGGCGGAAGGCGCGATCCCCACGGGTGCGTCCTGGCCGGGAAGTCCTGCGGAACGAACGGGTGCCACGGAGGTGTCGCTGCTCATGGGGGCCTTTCCACGCGGGTTCGGGCCGGCACGTGCCGGGTGGTTCCACGCTAGGAGCCGAGAGGAAGAGCGCCCCGGCCCCGCGGTGAACGAGGCGTGAACATCCGCCGTGGAAACGGCACCGCCCGGCATCCCCGTGGGAACCACGGTGAACGCCCGTGTCCGATGACCGCACCCACGGATCGGTGAACGCCTCCGCGGGCCGGAACGGTGCGCCGCCCGTCAGCCCCCGAAGCGGCGCTGGCGGCGGGCGTAGTCCCGCAGCGCCCGCAGGAAGTCCACGCGGCGGAAGTCCGGCCACAGGGCCTCGCAGAAGTAGAACTCGCTGTAGGCGGACTGCCACATCAGGAAGCCCGAGAGCCGCTGCTCGCCGGAGGTGCGGATCAAGAGGTCCGGGTCCGGCTGCCCCCGCGTGTAGAGGTGGTCGGAGATGTGCTCCACGCTCAGCGACTCGGCCATCCCCGTGAGGGACTCCCCCCGGGCGGCGGCGTCCGCGAGGACCTCGCGCACCGCGTCCACGATCTCCTGGCGCCCGCCGTAGCCCACCGCGATGTTGAGGTGCGGCCCGGGGTTGTCGGCGGTCCTGCGGGCGCTGCACTCGAGCTGCTCCTGCAGCGCCGCAGGCAGCGTGGACAGTGCGCCCACCGGCTGGATGCGGCAGATGCCCTCGTCCTGCAGCTCGCACATGAGCTGGGTGATGATGTCCAGCAGCGCCTCGAGCTCCTCGGGCGGGCGGTTGAGATTCTCCGTGGAGAGGATGTAGAGGGTGACCACCTGGACGTCGAGCTCGTGGCACCAGCGCAGGAACTCCACGATCTTGCGCGCCCCGGCCCGGTGGCCCTCCTCCGTGGTGGCCCCGAACTGCTTGGCCCAGCGTCGGTTGCCGTCCACCAGCACACCCACGTGGTGGGGCAGCTCCTCGGGTGCGAGGGTGCGGGCCAGGCGATGCTCGTAGAAGGAGTACAGCACTCGGGGGAGCTTCACGGCGTTCCTACCCCCTGCTTCGCGTCGGCCTGCGTGGTTCCACACGTTCTAAACTACCCGTAGGTCAAGCGCAGTCCAGCAGCGCCCCACCGCCCCGGCGCAGTCCGGGCCGTCCTGGAAGGCAGTGGTACCCAGCATGCGAGAAGATCGTGCGGCCCAGACCCCCGCACCCCCCACCGTGGTCCGACACACCCGCCACGGCGAGCTCACGGTGGAGAAGAAGCCCGCCTGGCGCGGGTGGATCCACGCTGGCTTCAGCCCGTTCGCGATCGCCATGGGGGTCGTGGCCATCGTGGTGGCACCCACGCTGCAGCTGCGCCTGGCGTGCCTGGTCTACACGATCACTGCCGTGATGCTGTTCGGGACCTCTGCCATCTACCACCGCTTCTACTGGGGCGCCCGCATGAACGCGGTGCTGCGCAGACTGGACCACTCCAACATCGCCCTGATCATCGCCGGCACCTACACCCCGCTGGCCGTGAGCTTCCTGCCCAGCGGCCCGGCCACCGTGCTGCTCGCCGTGATCTGGTCCATCGGCGCGCTGCTCGTGCTCTTCCGGGTGTTCTGGCTGGGTGCGCCCCGGTGGCTGTACACCCCGCTCTACGTGGTCATGGGGTGCATCGCCCTGCTGTACCTGCCCGCGTTCTTCGCGGTGAACGTCCCGGCCACGGTGCTGCTGATCTGCGGCGGCGCCGCGTACATCGCCGGCGCCGTCTGCTACGCCACCAAGTGGCCGCGGCTGCGCCCCGCAACGTTCAGCTTCCACGAGGTCTTCCACGCGTGCACCATCGTGGGCTTCGTGTGCCACTACATCTCGATCATGCTCGCCATGTTCGCGTCCTGAACCGAGCACCGCTCAGAGCCGGCGCAGCAGCTCCTCGACCGAGTGCACGGGCAGCTCGCACCGCCCGTCCCGGCACCGCCACACGGTGAACCCGGAGCCGGTGTCCTGCGGCGCGCCGTACGGTGCCACACGGGACTCCAGGGCGAGGGTGTTCAGCACGCGGGCGGCGCCCACGCCCTCCAGCACCTCGCGCCACTGCTCCGGGGAGGCGTCCGCCACCTGCAGCAGCTGCGGCGGCTGCTGCCCCGCCAGCACCGCGGAGACCATCCCACCGGCGGCCGTGGGTGCCTTGAGCACCACACCCGTGGCCGCCGCCGTCACCGCGGCGACCACGTCCCCGCTCTCGCGCCCGCCCACCTCGGGCCGGGACAGCTCCGAGAGCCACCGGCCAAGCACGGCGGCGCTGGACGCGGCGACGTCGTCGAACGGCTCGGCGCGCCCCGTGGCACCGGCCGCCGCGAGCGTGTCGTCCAGCTCCGCGGTCTCGAGCACGCGACCGCCCCGCAGGAAGCGCCGGACCGTCACGTCCGCGATCTCGCAGCTGCGCTCGTACCACGTGGTGTCCCCCGTGGCGCGGTACAGGGCGAGCAGTCCCGCCCCGAAGCACGCGTGGTCCTCGAGCGCGCCCTCGTGGGGGTCCGCGACGTCGCCGCGCGAGGTCCGCGCGAGCGTCCCCCGCTCGGGGTCCCAGTGCCGCTCCCACAGGAACTGCGCCGCCGTGCCCGCCGTCTCCAGCCACTGCGGCCGGTCGAGCAGCACCGCCGCCTCCGCGAGACCCGTGACCATCATGCCGTTCCAGGCGGTGACCACCTTGTCGTCCCGGTGGGGTGCCTCGCGCGCCACGCGTCGTTCCCACAGCTCGTGCCGCACGCTCTCGTCGAGGATTCCCGTGAGGGCCCCGGCCTCGCCCCAGCTCGCGGTGACGGGCTCGGGGTGTCCCCGGTCCGCTCCGCTCCGGGGGCCCCGGTCGCGCGCAAAGGTGTAGTAGGCGCCCTCCCGCTCGGCGTGCGGCTCGTCCGCGGCGGGGGTGCTGTCCGCGTCCAGCGCGGCCGCGAAGGCACCCTCTCCCGTGATCATCTCGCGGTGCAGCCACTCGACGAGGGCTTCGGCGGCCCTGCGGTACCGGGCCGCGCGCGCCGGGTCCGTGCCGTCGCGTTCCAGCAGCTCCACGGTGCGGGCGAGCACGCGCAGCAGCTGGGCGTTGTCGTAGAGCATCTTCTCGAAGTGCGGCAGGGACCAGTCCGGGGTCACCGAGTAGCGGAAGAATCCGCCGCCCACGTGGTCCTGCAGAGCACCCCGCACGATCGCGTCCAGGGTGGCGCACAGCAGCTCGCGCGCGGACCGTCGGCGCTGCTCGGCGGCCGCGTGCGCGGAACCGGTCGACCCGTTCTCGGGGCCGCTGCGACCGGAGCCGTCACGACCGGTGGCGGAGCCCTCGACAACCGGTGCGTCCGCCGCCTCGTCGGCGCGCGAATCGGCACCGGGCTGCCCGAGCGCGGCAGCCGAGCCGGGTCCTGTCGTCTCCGGTGAGGGCACCCGCGCCACTCGCGTCAGGGCGTCGAGCACCGGGGACGGCGGGAACTTGGCGCCCGTGCCGAACCCCTCGTGGGCGGCGTCGCGCGCCACCTCCAGGCCGTCGAGCCACGCACCCACGAGCCGTCCCGCGGCGTCGTCCGCCTCCCCACCGGAGGGCACGACGACGGCGGGCCCCGCCTCCGCGAGCATCCGTTCCACGAGCTCGGGGTGCCGGGACAGCGCCTCGGTGACCTGGTCCGCGCCCCGCAGCACCTCGTCGCGGCGCTCGGTCCACGCCTCGGTGACGGCGGCGAGCACCTGCCGGAAGGACGGTCGCCCCTGGACTGGGCGCGGCGGGAAGTAGGTCCCGGCGTGGAACGCGCGACCCTCCGGCGTGAGGAAGACCGTCATGGGCCACCCGCCCTGGCCCGTGAGCAGCTGGGTGGCCGCCATGTAGGTCGAGTCCACGTCCGGACGCTGCTCCCGGTCCACCTTGACGGCCACGAAGTGCTCGTTGACCAGGTGCCCGGTCTGCGGGTCCGCGAAGGACTCGTGGGCCATCACGTGGCACCAGTGGCACGCCGCGTAGCCCACGGAGAGCAGCACGGGGACGTCGCGCTCCCGGGCCTCGGCGAAGGCCTCCGGGGAGAACTCCCACCAGTCCACGGGGTTCTCGGCGTGCTGCAGCAGGTACGGGCTGGTGGCGTGCGCCAGACGGTTCGTCATGGCACCACCGTCTCACAGCGCCCCGCCACCCCACCCACCCGGCGGGGTGGCCGGAGCGCGGAACGCTCCCGCGCCAATGCTCGCGGTACGGACGGCGCGCTGCGCGGTCGGTACCGCCCGGACGTCAGGAGCGGGGCTGCTCCGAACCGTCGACGGTGTCCGGGCGGGCGGCATCGCCGTCGCCGCGGTGGGGGCGGGCGACGTCGTGTGGACGGCCGCTCGCCGACCGCGCCCCGGTCGAACCGTCCCCGGCGGACGCCGTCCGCTCCGCACCACCGTGGCGGGGGGCGAGGTGCTCCGCTGCCGGAGCCGCCCCCTGGGCCTGCTCCTCCTGCGCAGCGCGCTGCTCGGCGTACTGCGCGCGGTAGCGCAGCCTGCGGTTGCGGCGGTTGAAGTCGATCACGAGCAGAACCACCGCGGCGGTCAGCACGAACGTCATGAGGAAGCCCACGAGCCCGGGCGAGACCTGGCTTGGATCCAGACCCGGCTTCAGGGTGGTGTCGGGGCTCGGAGCGGGGGTCGCGGCGGTCAGAACGGTCAGCAGCGTGGGCACGGCGGCACTCACTTCCGTGGGGTCGTGGTCGGGTCGATCCCGGCGAAGAGATCCGTCTCCGGCAGGCTGGTCTCCACCCGGGACTCCGCGAGGGTGTAGTCCTCCCAGGGCCACACCTCCGCCTGGGTCTCGGCGGAGACCGCGAAGAACATGCCGCGGGGATCCACCTGGGTGCGGTGGCTGCTCAGCGCGCGGTCCCGGGCGGGGAACTGCTCCGGGCAGCGCACCTGCGTGGTGGTCTCGTGCCGGGGCACGGGCGGCTGGTGGCCCTCGGGATCGGACTCCTGCATCGCGGCGATGCGCTGCGCGTACGGGGACGTCAGCCCCCGGGCCTCCAGGGCCTCGTGCAGGGCCAGGAAGCGCTCCGGGTTGAACGCGCGGTCGTAGTACAGCTTGGCCGGCGTCCAGGGATCCCCCGTTCCCGGGTACGCCGCGGGGTCTCCTGCGCGCAGGTACGCCTCCATGGAGACCTTGTGCGTCTGGATGTGGTCCGGGTGGGGGTACCCGCCGTTCTCGTCGTAGCTCAGGATCACGTGCGGGCGGAACTCACGAACCAGCTGCACCAGCGGCGCGGCCGCGCGCTGCAGGGGCTGGAGGGCGAAACAGCCCCACGGCAGCGGGGGCAGGGGATCGCCCTCCGGCAGCCCGGAGTCCACGAACCCGATCCAGCGGTGCTCGACTCCCAGAGCGGACACGGCCGAGGCCATCTCGTGGCGGCGCAGACCCGGCAGGTCCCGCTCGGCCCGGACGTCGCCCTCCATCTCGGCGTTGAGGATCGAACCGCGCTCACCACCGGTGCACGTGGCCACCATGACGCGGGCGCCGAGCCCGGCGTAGTGGGCCATGGTCGCCGCGCCCTTGCTGGACTCGTCGTCCGGGTGGGCGTGGATGGCCAACAAACGAAGCTGCGAATAGTCCGTCACCGAACGGATGCCTCCAAGACGTCGAAGCGAAAATGACAACCCCCGGTATCCTACGCCGATCACGCCGCCCGAACCCGCCGGACGGTGGCCCGTCCGCCCAGTGCGCACCCATTCCCGCTGGGTACAGTGGAGGCCATGAGTTCCGCGACCTCCCAGCCCTCCGACGCCCGGCGCACGCCGGAGGAGCCCGCCACGGAGCGGGTGCTCTCCCAGCGCTACGGATCGGGCCACCGCACCGTGGCGGGCACGCCCCGCCGCGGCCCCGGGGCAAGGGGCTGGATCCTCATTGCGGTGGCGGCCACCCTGGTGGCGGCACTGTTCGTCACGTGGATCGTGCGGGGCGAGTCCCAGCAGCCCGTGGCCAAGGACGTCAGCTTCAAGATCATGGACGCCGGGCAGGTCTACGCGGACTTCGACCTCACCAAGGACCCGGACCAGACCGTCACGTGCGCCGTGCAGGCGCTGAACGAGCAGTACGCCGTGGTGGGGTGGAACGAGGTCACGATCGGCCACGTCCCCGAGGACGAGCTCAACGGCCGCACCAGCACCCACCGGGTGCCCGTGCGCACCACCAACCTGGCCAACACCGCGGGCGTGGACTCCTGCTGGAACACCTCCGGCTGACGCACCGAGTGCCCCGCGTCACTTTGGGGTGCGGGCGCAGCGTCCTCTACACTTGCCCGAAGACCACATCCCCGACCCGGAAGCGCTGGGCCACACGGCTCGCCCCGGGGCGGGGTTTTTCACACGTGACCGTCAGGGCGACGGACACCGGAGAACGGAGGCACAGTGCCTGCACAAGAGGGAGCCTGGCTCACCCAGGAAGCGTACGACCGGCTCAAGAAGGAGCTCGACTACATCGCCGGGCCCTACCGCCAGGAGATCGTGGACCGGATCGAACAGGCGCGCTCCGAGGGAGACCTCAAGGAGAACGGCGGCTACCACGCCGCCCGTGAGGAGCAGGGCAAGAACGAGGGCCGCATCGTGCAGCTGACCCAGCTGCTCGAGAACGCCCAGGTGGGCGAGGCCCCCGCAGACGACGGCATCATCGAGGCCGGGATGGTCGTGACCGCCGAGATCGCCGGGGACGAGATGACCTTCCTCATGGGATCCCGCGAGGTCGCCGAGGACCTCACCGGCGGCGAGGACCTGGAGGTCTTCTCCGAGCGCTCCCCCATGGGTGCCGCGATCAACGGCCACAAGGTGGGTGAGACCGTGAGCTACCAGGCCCCCAACGGCAAGGACATCACGGTGAAGATCCTCAAGGCCAAGCCCTTCAGCCGCTGAGCCACCCCGACCCCTCCGCGGGTCCCCGGAGGCCACCTCGCCACGGCGGGGTGGCCTTTCGCGTACCCGGGTGGTGCCGCCGCCCACCACGCCCCGGTTCCCACGGTTCCCGCAGGCGCGCCCCGTAGGATCGTGCCATCACCTGTCACGTCCCCGAGAGGAGCCCGACCGTGGTCACCCACTGGAATCGCAGCCCGGCACCCTGGACCACGCCGTTGATCGTCCTCACGGCGCTGCTGGCCGTGGCGGCAATCGTCGTCCACGTCCTGGGCCAGGGCAATCCCTCGCTCAACGCCACGGGCGGTCTGCGCAACATCCTCTTCGTGGCCACGTTCGCGTCCGCCCTGCTCACGTTCTTCACCGCGCGGGGGCGACGCCGCTAGCGCTCCCCCACCGGGCGCGTCAGTGCACGATGACCGGGTGGTACCCGTGCGTCTCGAGGGCCGCGATCACCTGGTCGCAGTGCGCGTGCCCCTTGGTCTCCATGTCGATGGTGATGGACACGTCCCCCATGGACAGTGATCCCCCGATCCGCGTGTGGTTCACACCGGTGACGTTGGCATCCATGTCCGCGATGATCTTGGAGATCTGGGCGAGCTCGCCGGGGCGGTCCGTGAGCATCATCTTGATGGTCATGTAGCGTCCGGCCGCGGACAGTCCGCGCTGGATCACCTTGAGCATGAGCATGGGGTCGATGTTGCCCCCGGAGAGCAGCACCACGGTGGTTCCGAGCTCTGGGTGGGTCCGCTTCAGCTCGCCCTCGAGGATGGCCGCCACGCCCACGGCACCGGCCGGCTCCACCACCATCTTGTTGCGCTCGAGCATGAAGATCAGGGCCTGGGAGAGGGAGTCCTCGGACACCGTGACCACGTCGTCCGCGAGCTCCCGGATGATCCGGAACGGCAACTGGCCGGGGCGACCCACCGCGATGCCGTCCGCGATCGTGGACACCTTGGACAGTGTCACGATCGCGTCTCCCGCGAGGGACGGCGGATAGGCCGCGGCGTTCTCCGCCTGGACCCCGATCACCCGGATGTTCCTCCCCTGCTGCTCGGCCTTCGCCTTGACGGCCACGGACAGCCCGGCCAGCAGGCCACCGCCCCCAACCCCGGCGATCACCGTGTCCACCGTGGGCAGCTGGTCCAGGATCTCCAGCCCGATGGTGCCCTGTCCGGCGATGATGTCCACGTGGTCGAACGGGTGGACGAACACCGCACCGGTCTCGTCCGCGAAGCGCTGCGCCTCCGCGAGGGCCTCGTCCACGGAGGAGCCGTGCAGGACCACCTCCGCGCCGTGGTCCTGCGTGGCCGCGATCTTGGGCAGGGCCGCTCCGCGGGGCATGTAGATCCGCGCGGTGATCCCCAGTTTGGCCGCGGCGAGCGCCACTCCCTGCGCGTGGTTGCCCGCCGACGCCGCCACCACACCCCTGCGCTTCTCGTCCTCGCTGAGCTGCGCCATGCGCACGTAGGCGCCCCGCGCCTTGAACGAGCCCGCGCGCTGCAGGTTCTCGCACTTGAGGTACACCTCGGAGCCCAGCATGCGCGACAGGGCGCGGGAGTGGGCCAGCGGGGTGCGCTCGATGATGCCGTCCAGCAGCTGCGCGGCGTCGTGGACGTCCGTGGCGGAAACGGGCAGTGCATTGTGGCCCACAGGGAATTCCTTCGTCGTTGCCGGTTCGTGAGGCTTGCCGCTCCCCGCGCGCGGCCGGATCGCGGCGGGCGGCGTCGTGGAGGAACGCAGAACGCGGCGCCCGCAGATGGGGACGCCGCGTTCCATGCTATGGCACCGGTGCGTCAGCGCAGCGGCTGGTCCTCACCCGGAGAACGCTGCTCGATGCTCGCGTTGTGCTCGGTCTCCTTCTTGTGCTTCTCCTCGCGCTTGCGCTCCTCGCTCTCGCGCTCACGGTGGCGCTTGCCGCGGAACCGCTGCAGCTGCGCCATGATCTGCTCGCTGGAGAGGTTCTTCTTCCTGGCGGCCTTCTTGATCTCACGCGGGTACAGGAACGGCTCCCAGGCGATCTCGTCGTCGTGCTCCCACGCCCGGCCGGCCAGGTAGCGGATGATCGTGTTGAGGATGGCCATCAGCGGCACGGCGAACAGGGCGCCGATGATCCCGAAGAGCACGCTGCCGGCGGCCACCGCCAGGAAGACCGCCACGGGGTGCAGCGAGACCGCCTTGCCCATCACCAGGGGCTGCAGGATGTTGGACTCGATCTGCTGCACGGCCAGGACCACCAGCAGCATGGCCAGGGCGATACCGGGGCTGACCGCCACGAGCGCCACCAGGACCGCCACGGCTCCGGTCAGCACCGCACCCACGATGGGGATGAACGAGGCCAGGAACACCAGGACGCCGATCGGCAGCGCCAGGGGCACGTGCAGCAGGAACGCTCCGAGGCCGATGCCCACGGCGTCCACGAAGGCCACGAACACCTGGATCCGCACGTACTGCGCCAGGGAGATCCAGCCCTTGCGGCCCGCCCCGTTGACGGCCGGACGGGCCCGACGCGGGAAGAGCTTCACCAGGAAGAGCCAGATGCTCTCCCCGTCCATGAGGAAGAACAGCAGCACGAACAGCGCGATGACGGTGCCGGTCACGATGTTGCTCGCGGTGGAGCCGAACCTCATGGCCCCGGAGAGGATCGCGTCCGAGTTGGCCTGCAGGGTGCTGCCGAGCTCCGAGAACCACTGGTTGATGGTGTCGGTGGAGATGTTCAGGCGGCTGTCCTCGAGCATGCCCATGAGCTGCTGGAAGCCCGCCACCACGTTGCTGGAGAGCTGCGCGAAGCCCACGATGATCTGCTGACCCGCGAGCGTCAGCAGCCCCAGGACCAGCAGGATGAGGCCCAGCTCCACCGTGATGGCCGCGAACGCCGCCGGGATCCCCTTGGAGCGCAGCCACCGCACGGCGGGCGACAGCAGCCCGGCGGCCAGTGCCGCCAGCAGAACCGGGATCAGGACGGTGGTCACGTGGCTCAGCAGCCAGCCGATCACACCCACCCCGGCGATGATCAGCAGGACGCGCCAGGACCACGCCGCGGCGATCCGAACGGGCGTGGTGACCATGGTCTCGGCATCGGCGATGGGCACGGGATTCGACTGGGGGACGTCTGAGGCGCGGCCCGGGGGTGAGCCCGCGTGCGACGTCGGAACACTGGATGACATGCGCACTATCATCGCACCATTGCGCGCGCCCCAGATACACGCGAACAAGAACCGAGGATGACAAGATGGCTGTCATGTCCACCACACTGCTGCGTGTCCTGGCCCAGCGCCGCCCCGCGAGTCTGCTCACCCAGGAGAGTCCCCGGCCCGAGGACCTCGAGGCCGTGCTGAGAGCCGCTGCCGGCGCCAAGTACGACGACCGCCCCACGGGGTGGCGGGTGGCCGTGACCAACCGCAGGTCAGCCTCCCTGCTGGCCGCCGCGATGGCCGGGCTCACCTCGGTGCCCAACCTCACCGGCCCGGTGCCCCGGTTGAAGGGCAAGAAGATCCGCGTGCTCGCCGCCTACCGCGGCAGCCTGCAGTGGGCGTCCCGGGGCGGGGTGGCCCTGGCGCTGATCTTCCGGCACCATCCCGAGCTCCCGGAGTCCAAGAAGGACCAGCGGGGTCAGGTCCACGCGGCACGCGGTGTGCTGGAAGCCGCGTTCTACGCGCAGGGCTGGGCCACCATGTGGTCCCAGCGTGAACCCTTCGACCGCGAGCTGATCCGTGACTTCTACTCGCTGGACGAGCACGAGGAGGTGCTCGGCTGGCTGTTCGTGGGCCGCGCGGCATCCGACAGCGTGCCGGCCAGGGCCATCAACCTGCCGCCGCGCGAGCTGGAGATCAGCTGGATCTGAGCCGCCACGGACGGAACCCACGACAAGACCACGGCGGCCCGGTGCTGGAGTGCACCGGGCCGCCGTGGTCTGTGGTGGCTCAGATCCGCAGCGGCGGCTCCGAGTCCTGTTGCGAGGTCAGTCGCTCATGGAGCGGATGATCGAGAGCACGCGCAGGATCTCCACGTACGCCCAGATCAGGGTCACGGTCAGCCCGAAAGCCGCGGTCCACGCGGCCTTCTGGGGGATCCCGCGGGAGACGCCGTCGCTGATGTTCTCGAAGTCCAGCACGAAGCTGTAGGCCGCCAGCAGGATGGCCACGGCCCCCACGACCAGCCCCAGCGGGATGCCCATGATGGAGACCTCGGAGCGCATGTCGAAGCCGCCGATGAGGCTCGTGCCCAGGTTGACCAGCGCGAAGATGGCGTAGGCCATGAGGGCGACCATGAAGAACTTGGTCACGCGCGGGGACGACCGCAGCACACCGACCTTGTAGAGCACCAGGACGGAGACGAACACGGCCAGGGTGCCGATCACTGCCTGCACCACGATCCCCGGGTACGCGGCCTCCATCATCATGGAGAACCCGCCCAGGAACATGCCCTCGGCCAGGGCGTAGAGGATGATGAGCACGGGGCTGGGCTCGCGCTTGAACGAGTTGACCAGACCGAGCACCAGGCCCACCAGTGCGCCGGGGAAGGACAGGACAGGCATGAACCAGCCCGCCGCCGCACCGGCGATCACGCACGCCAGCACGAGCGAGGTGCGCATCACGACGTCGTCGTAGCTCATGCGTCCCGTCTGCGCGGGTCCCGCAGCGGGCGCGTTGTACATGCGCTCGAGCTGCTCGGGTGAGTAGCGGGAATCCTGGTAGGACCCCGGGGTGGTCGCGTTCTTCCTGTCGAAGTCGCGCAGGAGGGGGTTTCCGCCGGCCATGTGACGTCCTTTCGAGGGCGTAGTCGAGCTGTTGCCCCAGGCTATCAGCGGCACCTGCGCGCCACTGCGCGCTTCAGCGCAGGATCACCAGGTTCAGGGCCAGCTGCCAGGTCCAGAGCCGCGCGGGCTGGTCGGGACCGGCGGTCGGGTGCCCCCAGTGGGATTCGAACCCACACTGAGCGGATTTTAAGTCCGCTGCCTCTGCCGGTTGGGCTATGGGGGCGGCAACGACGGCGGTGGGGTCGCCTCGAGTGCGACCCCACCGCTGAACGTCTGCTTCCGTGCGGAAGATCCCTAGAGCTGGGCCTTCCCCGCGGACTCGCGCTTGCCTGCGGCCTGGAGGAACGCGCTGCGCGGCTCCCGCAGGTGGCGCAGAGCGGTGGTGTCGCGGCCGAAGAGCATGTTGATGCCCCACTCCGTGAACACACGGACCTTGCGCTCCACGGTGGGGATCGCGTAGCCGTGGTAGAGCCGGTGCATGGTCCAGGCGGGCAGCCCGCCGAGGTCCACGCCGCGGATGGTGGCCGCCCCCTTGTAGAGGCCCAGCCCCGCCACGGAACCGAGGTTCTCGTGGTAGTAGTCCTCCAGCGCCTCGCCCTGGTGGGCCGCCATGATGTTCTTGGCCATGGTGGCGGCCTGACGCACGGCGTGCTGGGCGTTCGGGACGCAGAACCCGCCGGGGCCGGAGCCCGTGAGGTCCGGGACGGCGGCGATGTCGCCGGCGGCCCAGGCACCCTCGAGGGGCCCGTCGTCACCGGTGACCCGCAGGTCCGCGCCCACGCGCACGCGGCCGCGCTCGTCCACCGGGAGGTCGCTGTTCTTGGCGAAGCCGGAGGCCGCCACTCCGGCACACCAGATCAGGGTGTCGGTGGCCACCTCGCCGGCCGGGGACTTGTCGCCCATGTTGATGAGCTTCACGACGTCCCCGTCCACCTCGGAGATGGAGGTGTTGAGGAGGACCTCGATGCCGCGGGCGCGCATCTCGGCGACGACCTTCTCGGCGCGGTCCTTGGAGACCTCAGGCATGATCCGGCCCATGGCCTCCACGAGCACGAAGCGCAGGTCAGAGACGCGCAGGCGGTCGTTGCGCTCCACGGCGGTGCGGGCCATGTCCTCGAGCTCCGCGATGGACTCCGAGCCGGCGTATCCGCCGCCCACCACGATGAAGGTCAGCGCCTTGCGCTTCTCCTCCTCGCTGTCGGTGAGGGAGGCGACCTCGATGCGCTCGAGCACCCAGTTGCGCACCGACACGGCCTCTTCGATGGTCTTCATGCCAATGGCCTTCTCCGCGAGCCCCGGGATGGGGAACGTGCGGGTGGTGGAGCCACCGGCGATCACGATCTCGTCGTAGGGCAGCTGGAACTCCGGGCCCTCGTCGATCCCGCGCACGGTGACCGTGTGCGAGGCGTGGTCGATGTGCTCCACGCGGCCGCCGACCAGCTCGCAGTCACCGAGGTGCTGGCGGTGGGAGATGACGGCGGAACGGGCGTCGATGTTGCCCGCCGCAACCTCCGGCAGGAACGGGAGGTAGGTCATGTACGGGTTGGGGTCCACCACCGTGACCACGCCGCCCGACTCCTTGATGCGAGTCTGCAGCTTCTGGGCGAGGGTGAAGCCGACGTAGCCGCCACCCACGATGAGAAGGCGCGGTCGGTCCTTAGCAAGTTGATTGAAAGCCATGCCCCCGAGTTTACCCACGGTGCCGGGCTTTCGCTGGCGGTGTGACGGCCGGGAAGTGTGCTGATCGTGAAATCAGCGGGAGAGCCGGCGGATGTGCAGGACGGCGGCCACGGTCAGAGCGGTCACCACCAGCCCAAAGGACGCGAGCACCACGACCGGCAGCGCCCCGGTCTCGTTGAGCGGTGCCTGTGCGACCGGCGGGGTGGCCTCCTGGGTGACCTGCCGGGTGTCCCCGTCCGTGGTGCCGGAGGTGGCCGTGGGTGCGGCAGAGCCGCTGCGCGGACGGTTCTGGTCGATCCAGTGCCGCACGCTGCCCATGGGGTTCTCGTCCGGGGTCTCGACGTCGTCGAGCACGGCCGCGCGCACGTCCAGCACCCCGTAGCCGTAGATCGGGTCCTTGCCCTTCTCCCCCGCGTCGTGCGCGGTCTTCACGATGCGCTGCGTGACCTGCTCGGCCGTGAGCTCCGGGTGCTGCTCCATGACCAGAGCCGCCGTTCCCGCCACGAGGGGTGCGGTGGCGGAGGTGCCGGACCACTGCGCGTAGCCGTCACCGGGCATCGCGCCCACCATGTCCTCACTGGGACCGGCCACGGCGATCGAGATGCCCTGGGAGGACGAGTCCCAGCTGGCCCTGCCCGAACGGTCTACGCCCCCCACGGACACCACGCCCGGGATGGTGGCCGGTGCGCCCACCTGGTTCAGTCCGGAGCCCCTGTTGCCCGCCGCGGCGACCACCAGCACGTCCTTCTCCTCCGCGTACGCGAACGCGGAGTCCCAGGACTGCGGCCAGGAGGTGGAGTCGGAGCCCACGGACATGTTGATCACGTCCGCGCCGTGGTCCACGGCCCACCGGACGGCCTCGGGGATCTGCTCGTTGACGTCCTTGACACCGGGCTGCTCGTTGCCGAGCCACAGGGAGACCGGCAGGATCTCCGCGTCTGGAGCCACCCCGAGGATTCCCTCCTGGTGGCCCGGGCCGTTCTCGTTCGGGGCCCCGTGACCGCGTCCGGCCGCGAGGGACGAGACGAGGGTTCCGTGCTCGGGCTCGGCACCGAGGCCCTTCTGGCCGTCGGACTGGCCGGCGGCGGACGCGTCCGCACCCGGCAGCACGCCGCCGGCGAGGTCCTGGTGGCCACCGTCCACGCCCGTGTCGATCACCGCGATCTTCACGCCCTTGCCCGTGGACTGCTTCCAGGCGTCGCGCACCCCGTAGTCGTCCAGCCAGTACTCGCTCTGCTGGATGTCCGCCCCGTCCACCGGGGGCTTGCCACCGGCGGGCGGGGGCTGCACCGGGGTCTCCACCGGGACGGACGGTGCTGGCGCGGGGACCGCGGGGTCCTGTGCCAGCGCGGGAGCGAGCGTGGCTCCCGAGAGCAGCAGCGCCGCCGCCGACCCCGCGAGCGCGCGGCGCGTTCTCGATCCACCGGTCATGTCCGTCGTGTCTCCTCGTGTGTCCCGCCGTCCGTGCCGCGGGTGGTCCCGGCGGTGCCGGGTGTCAGGTGTCGGGTGTCAGGACACCAGCGACAGGCCGATGCCGTCCAGGATGTCGTGCTCGCTCGCGGTCACGGTGTCGACCCGGCCGTCCGTTGCCCGGGCCACGCGCTCGACGACGCGGCGCCACACGAGCGCTCCGGCCCCGATCACGTCCACCCGGCCCTCGTGCATGAAGCCCAGGCGTGCCCGCTGCTTGCGGGTCATGGCGGTGAGCTCCCGGCACGCGCGGTCCACGTCCGCGACGTCCAGCACCGTCCCGTTGATGCGGTCGGGGTCGTAGTGCTTGAGACCCATGGCCATGGCCGTGACGGTGGTGACGGTGCCCGCCACTCCCACCAGGCGGGTGGTCTGCTCCAGGGGGACCGTGCGTGCCACCACGTCCATGGCCTCGTCGACGTCCCGGAGCACGTGGGCCTGCTGCTCCTCGGTGGGAGGGTTGGAGCCCAGGTGGCGCTCCGTCATGCGCACGCACCCCACGTCCACGCTGCGGGCGGCCAGCACCTCGCGGGGGGTGCCCAGCACGCACTCCGTGGAACCGCCGCCCACGTCCACCACGAGCACCCGGTCCGCGGGGTCCAGGCCCGGGGCCGCGTTGAGTGCGCCCCGGAAGGACAGGGCGGCCTCCTCGTCGCCGCTGACGACCTCAGGAACCACGCCCAGCCGGGAGCGGATGCCCGCCACGAACACGTCCCGGTTGCCGGCGTCCCGGGTGGCGGAGGTGGCCACGAAACGCACCCTGTCCGCACCGTGCTCGGTGATCAGGGCGGCGTACTCGTCCACGGCGGCGAACGTGCGCTCGAGAGCGGCCTCGGCGAGCCACCCCGTGGCGTCCACACCCTGACCCAGGCGCACGATGCGCATCTCGCGCACCACGTCCTTCAGGGCGGGGTGGTGCTCGCGGGTCACCACGTCGGCGATGAGCAGTCGGATGGAGTTGGTACCGCAGTCGATGGCAGCAACGCGCATGGCAGCAGAGATCCTCGTGTCGAAGGGGGCAGGGGTCCGGCGCGTCAGGCTGCGTCGCGCCACGCGGGGTCGCACGCGCAGCGCTGCGGCGTCCACGTCCCGGAGATGGTCTCGAGGGTCTCGTCCCCGAGCGGGTTCACACCGGGGCCCGCGGCCAGGCTGTGGCCCACGAGCACGTGCAGGCACTTCACCCGGGTGGGCATCCCACCGGCCGAGATCCCCTCGATCTCCGGGACGTCACCGGTGCCCGCGAGCTCGCCCACACGACGCCGCTGGGCAAGGTAGTCCTCGTGCGCAGCGCGGTGCTGCTCGGCGAGCTCCGGGTCCTGGGCCACGCGGTCGGACATCGCGTACATGGCGCCCTCCGCCTCGAGCCGGGACACGGCGGCGGTGACCACCGGGTGGGTCAGGTAGAAGACCGTGGGGAACGGGGTGCCGTTGCTCAGCCGCGGGGCCGTGGCCACCACGAGGGGGTTGCCGCACACGCAGCGCGCCGCGATCTCCACGACGTCCCGGGCCGGCCTCCCGAGCTGGGCTCCCACCACGGTGAGGTCCTGTGGCGTGACGGTCGGGTCGTGCGGTGCGGTCACTTCTCACTGCTTTCGTCCGGTTGCGGTTCCAGGGTGATGTCCTCCTGGGGGTAGGCGGAGTCGAGCACCGACTGCCAGAGCCCGTCAGCCCACGCGGGCTTGCCGGCCTCGACCTGCTCGGCCGAGGACTCCGGGGCCTGGTGCAGCTCCTGCTGCCCGCCGAGCACCACGTAGGCGCTCTCACCGGGCTTCACGTAGGACATCCGCTCCCGGGCCTGCTGCTCCACGTAGGCGTCGTCCCCCCAGAGCTGCTCCTCGCGCTTGAGCTCCTGCTGGCGCTGTTCCTCGTGGGCGATGCTCGCCTGCAGCTCGGAGATCTGCGCCCGCTGGTCCAGGAAGATCTTGGCGGTGGGCGCGGCCAGGAACACGATCAGCGTGGCCACGACGACCAGGGCCACCAGGCGCCCGTTGAACGAGTGCGCGGGAGTGGGCGCCGCCAGCGTGGACGAGCCTCCCGCGGAGCGCTCGGGACGCGGTGCGGCGTCGCGGCGCGGGTCCGGTCGCTCGGCCCGAGGGGCCTGCTGCGCGGGGCGCGGTGTGCGTCGGGGGATCCGGGGGCGGGGACCGACCATGCGTACCTCCCGGGTGACGTCGTGGGGCGGATCGTGCTCGGCCAGTCTACCCGCAGCACGACGCCGCCCGGTCCCCTGGGCGGGACCGGGCGGCGTCGTCGTGGCCGGGCGGGGCGTCCGGAGACGCCGCGCGGCGGGCCTACTTGGCGGTGAAGCGCGGGAAGGCCGAGGCACCCGCATAGACCGCGGCGTCGCCGAGCTCCTCCTCGATGCGCAGCAGCTGGTTGTACTTGGCCACGCGCTCGGAGCGTGCCGGGGCACCGGTCTTGATCTGGCCCGCGTTCACGGCCACCGCGATGTCCGCGATGGTGGTGTCCTCGGTCTCACCGGAACGGTGGGAGATCATGCAGCGGTAGCCGTTGCGCTGGGCGAGCTCCACGGCGTCGAAGGTCTCGGTCAGCGAGCCGATCTGGTTGACCTTGACCAGCAGGGAGTTGGCCACGTCCTCCTGGATGCCGCGGGCCAGCCGCTCCGGGTTGGTCACGAAGAGGTCGTCGCCCACGAGCTGCACCTTGTCACCGATGTGCTCGGTGAGCGTGGCCCAGCCCTTCCAGTCGTCCTCGTCCAGGGGGTCCTCGATGGACACGAGCGGGTACTTCTTCACGAGGTCCTCGAAGTACGCGGACATCTCCTCCGCGGAGCGCTTCTTGCCCTCGAAGGTGTACTTGCCCTTCTCGAAGAACTCGGACGAGGCCACGTCCAGGGCCAGGGCGATGTCCCGGCCGGGCTTGTAGCCGGCCTTCGTGATGGCCTCGAGGATGAGATCCAGTGCCGCCGAGTTGGAGTCCAGGTTCGGGGCGAAGCCGCCCTCGTCCCCCAGGCCCGTGGACAGGCCGCGGTCCTTCAGCACGGACTTGAGGCTGTGGTAGACCTCCACGCCCCAGCGCAGGGCCTCGGAGAACGTGGGGGCGCCGATCGGGGCGATCATGAACTCCTGGATGTCCACGTTGGAGTCCGCGTGGGAGCCGCCGTTGAGGATGTTCATCATGGGCACGGGCAGCACGTGGGCGTTCGGGCCGCCCAGGTACTTGTAGAGGGGCAGGTCCGCGGAGCTCGCGGCCGCACGGGCGATCGCCATGGAGGCACCCAGGATCGCGTTGGCGCCCAGCTTGGCCTTGTTGTCGGTGCCGTCCAGCTCGAGCATGGCCTGATCCACCGCACGCTGGTCGGACGCGTCCAGACCCACGACGGCCTGCTCCAGCTCCTCGTCCACGGCGTGCACGGCGTCCAGGACGCCCTTGCCCAGGTAGACCTTCTTGTCGCCGTCGCGGCGCTCCACGGCCTCGAACTCACCCGTTGACGCACCCGAGGGGACGGCCGCGCGGCCGAAGCTGCCGTCGTCCAGCAGGGCCTCCACCTCGACCGTGGGGTTGCCGCGGGAATCCAGGATCTGGCGGGCTTGCAGCGCAATGATCATTGCCATGAAAATCTCCTTGTCGGTCGTCGACCCGTGGGGCGGTTCCGGCCCCGGGTCCCAGCCTACCGAGCGCGCCTGTGTCCCGGCGATACGCCCCGGGATGACGGTGCTCACCCGGGCAGCGGGCCGTCGTGCTCCTGCACGAAGCGGCGCACCGCCGTGCACAGGGCCCGTTCGGCGTCCAGACCGCGTGCGGAGGCCTCCGTCACCTGGCGCAGCAGCCGCTCCCCCAGCTCGCGCTCCTCGTCCTCGCGCTGCTCCTCCGGCAGCTCCGGGCCCACGGGTCCGACCCCGGGGACCGCGTGCCGGCGGGCCTTGGACAGCGCCTTCTCGGCGCGGGCCAGGGCGGGCAGCGCCGGGGGGATCCCGTCGAAGATGCGCGTGCGCTGCGGTTTCTCGTCCCGTTTGACGGCGTCCCAGCGCGCGGCGAGCTCGGCGGTGCTCGGCTGCTCCCCCGCGGCGGCGATCTCGTCCGACCACGCCGCCTGGCCGTCCGCGTTGTCCTCACCCAGCAGGGTGTTCCCGGTGGCCATCAGGGTGGTCCCCGCGCCCCCGCCGAACACCGCCGGGTGGCGGCGCACGAGCTTGTCCGTCACGGCGGAGATCACGTCCGTGACGTCGAAGCCCTGCGGGGCCGGGTGCTCCTGGCCGATCCGCGCGTGGAAGACCACCTGCAGCAGCACGTCCCCGAGCTCCTCCACGAGCTCGTCCCGGCGGCGGCTCGAGGGTTCGAGGGTCTCCACGGCCTCCACCACCTCGTAGGCCTCCTCCACGAGGTAGCGCAGCAGCGACTCGTGGGTCTGCTCCGCGTCCCACGGGCAGCCCCCCGGAGAGCGCAGCCGGTCCATGACCGCCAGCAGCCGTTCGAACTGCTCGCCCGCAGTGCTCTCCGCACCGTGCGCGGCCGTGCTGGTCGCGGCGTGACGAGGGGCCAGGCTCCCCGCGCCCTCCGGGGCCCACCGCGCATCGCGGTGCGATGAGGCCCCGGCGCTCTCCGAGGTCTGCAACGCGTCGCCGTGCGAACGCTCGGCGGGTCCTGTGCTCTCCGGGCTCACGAGGTCTCCCCCGTGATGCGCTGCTCGAGCCACTGCTGGTAGGCCACCGGCACGAAGGCCGCGCGCGCCGCCGTGCGCTGGACCCGCAGCACGTCCTCGGAGCTCCACCCCGCCTCGGAGCGCAGCCGGTCCAGTTCGTGCGTCACGGAGGTCCCGCTCATGAGGCGGTTGTCGGGAGAGACCGTCACCGCGAATCCGGCCCGCAGCAGGCGCGTCACCGGGTGCTCGGCAACGGTGGCGCCCCACGCCGCGCTCGCTCCGGTCTGCAGGTTGGAGCACGGGCAGACCTCGAGCGCGATCCGCCGGTCCCGGATCCAGCGGGTCAGCGGTGCGGTCATCTCCCGGTCCTCGTCCAGCAGCCGCACGCCGTGCCCCAGTCGCAGGGCCCGGCCCGAGCGGAGGGCGTCGGCCATGGACTCCGCGCCGGCGGCCTCCCCCGCGTGCAGCGTCACGGGGACGTGCTCCGCCGCGAGAAGCTCCAGGGCGTCCCGGTGGGCCGAGGCGGGGAAGCCGTCCTCCGGGCCCGCCAGGTCGAAGCCCACCACGGATCCCGGCACCGGTTCCCCGGGAACCTGGCCGTCCGCCGTCGTCGTGGGGGTGTGCGCGCCGACGTCCGTGGCCGGCGTGCCGCCGGTGACTGCCTCGTCAGGGTTCCCGGACGGGGACGACGCCGCCCGCAGCCGCCGCACCACGAGCTCGGCGATCTCCCGGGAGCGGTCCAGGTGGCGCATGGCGCACAAGATCTGGACCACCGAGACGTGCCCGCCTGCGGCCTTGACCTCGGCGACACCCTCCGCGAGACCGCTCTGCACCGCGTCCACGGCCTGGTCCAGAGTGAGTCCCCCGGCCACGTGCTGCTCCGGTGCCCAGCGCACCTCGGCGTGGACCAGGCCGTCCGCTGCGCAGTCCGCCACGTACTCGCGGGCCACGCGCCGCAGGGCCGGTGCCGTCTGCATCACCGCCACGGTGTGCGCGAAGGTCTCCAGGTACCGCGGCAGGCTCCCGGAGTCGGCGCTGTCGCGGAACCACTGACCCAGGGATGCCGGGTCCGTGGTGGGCAGCTCGTGGCCCACCTGCGCCGCGAGATCCACGACGGTGGCGGGGCGCAGTGCGCCGTCCAGGTGGTCGTGCAGCGAGATCAGTCCGTGTGGCCCGAGGGCCCCGTCCGTGGTGCGGACGGGGCCCTCGGGGGTCGTTCGAGTGCTCATGGCGTCAGTAGTTCCAGTCCTGCAGTGCGTCGTTGACGTGCTGGGGGATGTTGGAGCCGGTGCGCGGATACATGCGCAGCTCCTCCAGGTAGTTCTGCCCCGGGAGGCGCTGCTCGTAGCGCACGAACGCCTCCTCGTCCGAGTAGTCGAACGCGACCTCGGGGGGAACGCCCGGACGGAAGCGGAACATCATGGCCAGCGGGGCGCCGGAGCCCTCCACGTACGAGTCGTCCTTGAGCTCCTGGACCTTGAGCTGGTCCTCGGGCACCAGGTCGAAGGTGGGGCGCTGGTCCCAGAACCCGTTGAGGCGCACGTGGGTCAGGGCGTCGTAGTAGGTGCCGAGAGCGCGCACGCGGATCAGCACGGTGGAGACCTCACGGGCGGTGCCCTCCGGTCCGAACAGGTGCCGCTGCGCATCCGCGAGGCGGGCCGTGACGTCACCCACGGTGAGCGCGAGGTTGCCGGTCGCGAGGGCATCGGGGTCCACGTCCTGCTCCGGGGCAGGGGCCCGGTAGGACGGGGACACGTCCGTGGCAGTGGCCACCTGCGGCGCACCGGCCGGATCGTCGTCGCCGTCCACCGCCGCGCGCACGGGCGCGGGCACCAGCGTGTCCTCGGACTCCGTGCCGAACGCCGACTCGTCCACGTGGGCGGGCAGGTCCTCCGAGGACCGGGCGTCCTGGGTGTCCGTGGCAGCGGCGTGCTCCGCTCCGGGCTGCGCACCGCGCGCGCCGTCATGGGTGGGCCCACCGCCCAGGATGCGGGGGTCCTCGCCCAGGCCCTGGTCGAAGTGCTCGTCCTCCTCCGACCCTGCGGCGCCGTCCGGGAATCCTCCGTCCTGTGCGTCGAAGGCGCGCTCCGGATCCACGGACCGTTCCTCGGCGGGCACCGCCGGGGAGCCGTCCTCGGCGCGCTCCGCGGAGCTCTGCTCGCCGGACGCGAGCACCGGTGACGCCTGGCCCGCGGCCAGGACGTCGCCGTCCGTGGCCGGCTCGGTGTGGCCGTCGGAGACCACACGCACGGCGTCGGAGTCCTGCGGAGCGCCCGTGTGCACCTGCTCTGCGGCCTCGCCGGGGGCGTGGCCCTGCTCGGAACGGTGAGCATCGGCAATGTGGTCACCCTGGTCCCCCGAGGTGCCCGCGGCGGCGAGCCCAGCCGCACCGCCGGCCACCGTCCCCGCGCCCGCGGCGTCCACGTGCCCGGGGGCACCGGCCCGGTCGTCGGAGCCGTGGCCCGCCGGGGTTCCGTGGTGGTCCTGGACGCGGTCCGTGGCCTCCGTGCGGTCGTCCGAGCTGGCCTGGTGCTGCTCCTCGTGGTGCGCCGGCGTGGCCGTGCGCGACTCGTCGGAGGCACCGTGGTGCTGCTGGACGGAACCACCACCGGGGTGGCTGTAGTGCTCGGTGCGCGACTCCCCGGTGGGGTAGTCGTAGGTCACCGTGATCTCGTGCGCCGCGTGGTGGGACGCCGAGACCACGAGGTCCAGCTGGCGCCACGGCCCCACCGGGGTGCTCATGGCCTGCGTGTAGAGGTCTGCGACGTCGTCGAACAGGGGCGATCCCTGGTCCACGGTCCCGTTCTCCACCTCGTCCGGCGCCTCCCCCACGGCCTGGCGCGTCTGGTGCGTCATGATGTTCCCGGACTGCACGAGGGTCAGCCGGGCACGGTCCGCACCCCGGGCCAGCAGGAGCTCCACGAGGTGCTGCAGCGCCCCGTCCTGCGGCAGCGGCTCGGCGGTCGGCTCCTGGCGCGGGTGCTCGTGGTGATCCCCGGCGGTGCTCTGCACTGCCTCGGGCGGCGTCGCCTGGCCGGACACGGGTCCCGCCGCGGGGTCTGACGGCGCGGCGCCGGGCGACGGCTGGGGTGTCGGGGTGGTGTTCTTGCTGCGGAACAGATCTCTCAAACCCACGTGAATGTTTCCCTTCGAAAGCCGGGCTCGGTCTGGTGCTCAGTATAGGCGGGCCGCTCGGGAGCCACCCGGGAGCCGGACGCTCCCCCGGCGGCTCGGCGGGTCACAGGTTCTCGGGCCCGAACGCGTCCGGCAGCACCTGGTCCATGCTGCGAACACCGCTCACGGTGAGCAGCTGCAGCCCGGGAGCGCGGTGCTCGTACAGCAGCTGCCGGCAGCGCCCGCACGGCATCAGCACCTCCCCGTGCCCGTCCACGCACACGAAGGCCACAAGCTTGCCGCCGCCGGACATGAACAGCGCGCTCACGAGCGAGCACTCCGCGCACAGGGTCACACCGTAGGAGGCGTTCTCGATGTTGGCCCCGGTGACCACGCGGCCATCGTCCACGAGTGCCGCCGCTCCCACGGGGAAGCGGGAGTACGGGGAGTAGGAGTGCTCGAGGGCCTCGGTGGCCGCCCGCTGCAGCCGCTGCCAGGTGGACTCGTCCACAATCTGCTGGTTCTCGGTCATGGTGTCGTGCGCTCCTGGTCCTGGGTTCTCGTGCGGGTCCTTGTGCGGATTCTCCCGGCGACGCCGCTCAGCGGGCCACCGCGCGGGAGGTCCACCCCCGACGCTACGCCGTCGAGGCGCTCGCCGGGCGGGGTGGTCACTCCTTGAGGTAGGGCTCACCCGAGGCGGCCGGCCCCCGTGACCGGCCCACGAGGCCCGCCACCGCGAGGATGGTGACCACGTACGGGAGCATGGCCAGGAACTGGCTGGGCACCGGGGTGCCCAGGAAGGAGAGGATCGACTCCAGGTTGGACGCGAAGCCGAACAGCAGCGAGGCCAGCAGCGCCCCCACGGGGTTCCACCGCCCGAAGATCAGGGCCGCCAGCGCAATGTAGCCGGAGCCCGCCGTCATGTCCCGGGTGAACGCGGACACCGACACGAGCGTGTAGAACGCACCGCCCAGCCCGGCCACCGCACCGCCCAGCAGCACGTTGCGCACGCGCAGGGCGTTGACGGGGATGCCCAGGGTGTCTGCGGCCTTGGGGTGCTCGCCCACCGCTCGGGTCCGCAGGCCCCACCGCGTGCGGTACAGCGCGAACCACACCACGGCCACGGTGGCGTACATGATGTATCCGATCACGGACTGGTCGAAGAGCACCGGCCCCACCACGGGGATCTCGGCCAGCACCGGGATCCGCACGTGCGGCAGCCGCTCCGGGGAGTTGAACGCGGCCGCGTTGGGCTCCAGCACGGTGGCGAACAGGAAGCCCGTGAGCCCGGAGACCAGGACGTTGAGCACCACGCCCACGATCACCTGGTTCACGCGGTAGCGGATGGCGAAGACCGCGAGCACCACCGACACGAGCACCGAACCGAGGACGGCCGCGAGCAGGCCCGCCCAGGCGCTGCCCGCGATCGTTGCGACGACCGCCGCGGAGAACGCACCGAAGAGCAACTGGGCCTCGATCGCGATGTTCACCACGCCCGAGCGCTCGCACAGCAGACCCCCGAGGGAGCCGAAGACCAGCGGCGTGGCGAGGGCCACGGAGCCCGCGAGCAGTGCGGTCACGGAGATGCTGGGGGTCTGGGCCGTGCCCACGATCCACACGAGGAATCCGGTGACGAAGAAGAAACCGGCCACGAGCGAGGCCCAGCGGGGCAGGGCGCGGGCCCGTACCGCGGCGTAGCCGGCCAGCACGGCCAGCACGGCCGTCACCACCCAGCCGCACAGTGTCGAGGCCACGGAGACGTCGGGCAGGCGCACGGCGTCGTTCTCGCCGGAGAAGCGGAACTGCACCGACTGCCCGGAGGCGTTCAGGGCGAAGACCACGAGGGCCACGAGCGCGAGCACGGCCAGGCCGACCGCGGGTCGCAGGGTCCGCACGCCCACGTCGCGCAGCACCGCGGAGGTGGGCAGATCGGCCTCGGGCACGGAGCCGTCCGGGCCGTCCAGGTGGGGGGAAGCGGTGGCGGTGCTCACGCGGCGACCTCCTGCGAGCGACGGGTGGCGAAGGTGAACAGGGGTGGCAGCGCCACGAACAGCACGATGAGCGACTGCACGACCAGCACGATGTCCACGTTGGTGCCGGTCATCGACTGCATGGTCACCCCGCCCGCGCGGAACGCCCCGTAGAGGATCCCCGCGAAGAACGTGCCCCACGGTGTGGACCGGCCCAGCAGGGCCACGGTGATGGCGTCGAAGCCGAAGGAGGCCGCAATGCCCGCCGTGAGCGAGTGCTCGGTGCCGGAGACCTGCGCGGTGCCGGCGAGACCCGCCAGCAGACCCGCTAGCAGCATGACGACGACGAAGCCGCGGGTCACGGAGATGCCCGCGGTCCGCGCCGCGCGGGGGGTGGCCCCCACGGCCCGCAGCTCGAAGCCCACGGTGGAGCGGTTGAGCAGCCAGGACACGGCCACGGTGGCCAGGACCGCGAGCACGAAGCCCCAGTGCAGCCGGAACTGGTCCCCGAGCAGCTTGGGGAACATGGCGGTCTGGTCCACGGGAGGGCTGATGGGGTTGGACGAGCCCTCGCGCTGGAAGCCCGGCAGCGTCAGCAGCCACGCCACCAGGTTGAGCGCCACGTAGTTGAGCATGATCGTGAGGATGACCTCGTGGGCGCCCGTGCGGGCCTTGATGAGCCCCACGATCCCGCCCCACAGGGCACCGCCCAGGGCGCCGGCCGCCATCACGGCGAGCAGGTGGATCCCGGCGGGCAGGTGCCACGAGAACCCCACCCACGCGGCCAGCGTGGCCCCGATCAGGATCTGGCCCTGCGCACCGATGTTGAACAGGCCCGCGCGGAACGCGAGCGCCACGCCGAGACCCGCGAGGATCAGGGGGGTGGCCACGGTGAGGGTCTCCGTCAGCGGGTAGAGCTTGTCGGCGAGCGTGGCCCCGGCGGGGTTGTACACCGCACCGTGGAACATGGCCACGTAGGCGCTCGAGGCGGCCTGCCACATGGCGGTCAGCGTGTCGCCGGGGCGCGCGAAGAAGTACCCCGCAGCCTCCCGGACGTCCTCGTTGGTGACCGCGATCAGCAGTCCGCCCAGGATCAGCGCCACCACCACGGCCAGTACCGACTGGAGCGTGGAGCCCAGCAGGGTGCGGCGGTGGCTGCCCGCGGCGAGTTCGGTCGGTGGCGGCGCCGACACCTGGTCGGTCTGCGCCGGTGTGGTGGTCGCGCTCATGCCGTGCGGTCCCCCTCGGGTCGGTCGTCGGTCGGGTCGGCCGCGCTGCTTCCCCGGTGCGCGTCAGAGGCCGCGCCGGGGACCGCGTGGTGGGCGGCGTCGTCGGCGGGCGTGGCGCCCGCGCCGGTGTCGTCGGAGTGGGCGGATGTCGCGTGGGCGTCGTCAGCTGCGGCGTGGGCGTCGTCGGGTACGTGGGCGCCGTCGGCCTGCTGGGACGAGGCGACGTCGGAGTGGTCCCAGGGGGCCGCGGGGAGCACGGACTCGGCGGGCTCGCCGGCCATCATGCGCCCGAGCGCCTCGCGCGGGGTCTCCGGGCCCACGATGCCCATCAGCCGACCGTGGAAGAAGACCGCGATGCGGTCCGCGAGCGCGTAGACCTCGTCGAGCTCGGTGGAGACGATCAGCACCGCGGTGCCCCGGTCCCGCTCCGCCACGATGCGGCGGTGGATGAACTCGATCGAGCCCACGTCCACACCGCGCGTGGGCTGGGAGGCGATGAACAGCGTGAGGGGGCGCCCGAGCTCGCGGGCGATCACCACCTTCTGCTGGTTGCCGCCGGACAGCGTGACCACCGCGGAGTCCACGGATCCCGTGCGGATGTCGTACTCGGACACGGCGGAGCGGGCGTTCTCGCCGATGGCGCCCAGCCGCAGCGAGGGTCCCGCCGCGAACTCGCGGTCCCGGTAGCGGTCCAGCACGAGGTTCTCGGCCACGGAGAACGGGCTCACGAGGCCGTCCGTGGACCGGTCCTCGGGCACGAATCCGACGCCACGGGCCAGCACCTCGCGCGTGCGCAGCCCCACGAGCTCGTGGCCGTCCAGGCGCGCGGACCCCGTCACGCGGTCCTCGAGCCCCACGAGCGCCTGGGTCAGCTCGGTCTGGCCGTTGCCCTGCACGCCGGCCACGGCGAGGATCTCCCCGGGGGCCACGTCGAAGCTCACGCCGTCCAGCACCACGAGACCGTTGTCCCCGACGACCGTGAGGTCGCGCACCTCGAGTGCGGCACCGCTCGGCAGGACCGGCTCCTTCTCCACCGTGAGGGAGACCTTCCGGCCCACCATCAGGGCCGCGAGCTCCTCCGTGGACGCCTCGGGGCCCACGTGCCCCACCACCTCGCCACGGCGGATCACGGTGATCACGTCCGAGACGGCCCGCACCTCCCGCAGCTTGTGCGAGATGAACACGATGGAGGTGCCGCCATCCCGCAGCTGGCGCATGATCTGCAGCAGCTCGTCCGTCTCCCGTGGGGTCAGCACGGCCGTGGGCTCGTCCAGGATCAGCACCCGCGCGTCGCGCACGAGCGCCTTGATGATCTCCACGCGCTGCTGCACGCCCACGGGCAGGTCCTCGACCACGGCGTCGGGGTCCACGTCGAAGCCGTAGCGCCGGGAGATCTCCCGGATCCTGGCCCGCGTGGTCTCCAGGTCCAGGGACACGCCCCGGGTGCTCTCGTGCCCCAGCGCCACGTTCTCGGCCACCGTGAAGACCGGGACGAGCATGAAGTGCTGGTGCACCATGCCGATCCCGGCCGCCATGGCGTCGCCGGGGCCGCTGAACCTCACGGGTTCACCGTCGATCTCCACGCTCCCGGACGTGGGTTCGTAGAGACCGTAGAGGACGTTCATGAGCGTGGACTTGCCCGCTCCGTTCTCCCCGAGCAGACAGTGGATCTGGTGGGGTTCCACGGTCAGGTTCACACGGTTGTTGGCGGTGAAGTCACCGAACTTCTTGGTGACGTCCGTGAGTTTCAGCTGCACGTCGTTAGCTCCTGCCTGCGCGCTCGGTCAGGACTTGGGGGCGTTCTCGGACTCCACCGTGACCTTGCCGTCGATGATGTCCTGCTTCAGCTGCTGGACCTCCTTGTCAAGGTCCTCCCCCACCTTCGACTCCTGGTCGTGGTACGGCGCGAGACCCACCCCGCCGTTCTCGAGGGTGCCCACGTACTGGCTGTTGTCGAACTTGCCGTCCGCGGCCTGGGTGACCACGTCCTCCACGGAGGTGGTCATCTCCTTCAGCACCGAGGTGAGCAGGAACTCCTTGCCGGAGTCGAGGGTCTCGTAGCCGTCCGTGTCCGGCCAGATCAGCCGCACGTTCTTGTTGCCCTTGTTCGCCTCGACCACCGCGTCCACGGTGCCCTGGGCGGCCTGGCCCGCGACCGGGAGCACGACGTCGGCGCCGTCACCGACGAGGTTCTGGGTCACGGTCTTGGCCTTGGAGGAGTCCTGGAAGGAGCTCAGGAACGTGCCGTTCTGCGAGTCCTTGTTCCACCCGAGGACCTTGACGTCCTTCTTGTTCTTCTCGTTGTAGTACTTCACGCCGTCCGAGAAACCGTCCATGAACACGGTCACGGTGGGGATGTCCATGCCCCCGTAGGTGGCCACCTTGCCGGTCTCGGAGCTGCCGGCCGCGAGGTAGCCGGCCAGGAAGGCCGCCTCCGCGGTGTTGTACACGATCGGCTTGACGTTGTCGGCCTTGATCGAGTTGTCGTCCACGATCGCGAAGTGCTTGTCGGGGTTGGCCTCCGCGACCTTCTTGGTGGTGTCCGCGAGGAGGAAGCCCACCGACACGGTGAGGTTGCAGCCCTGCTGCGCCATGGAGGTCAGGTTGGGCTCGAACTCCGTCTCGGACTGGGACTCGGCCTGGCTGATCTTGATGCCCTTGTGCTCCTCCGCTGCCTTGAGGCCCTCGTAGGAGCTCTGGTTGAACGAGCGGTCCTGGAAGCCGCCGTCGTCGGAGACGATGCAGCCCTTGAAGTCGGACGCCTGTGCGCTGCTGTCCCCGGAGCTGTCCGGTGCGGCACCGCAGCCTGCCAGGGTGAGGCCGGTCAGCCCGGCCAGTCCGAGGGCGCCGAGAGCGCGGAAACGTCGAGTGGTCATGGGGTCCTCCGGTGGGATCGGGCTGGGGGCGCGCAGAACCGGGTCCTCGCACCGCGGTGGAACCGCGAGAAGGACGTGACCCGGATCATAGGTCCGCTCAGTGTAGCCCCATGAATCCCTGGCAGTGCACCGAGTGTCGGCGTGTCAGCCCTCGGACCGTTCCGGAACCTGTGCCGCGTCTGTCAGCTCGCGCACCCGCAGCCGGACCGCCCGCAGCGCGGCGGACGCCATGACCTGCACGCCGCACCGGATGGCCTCCTCCTGCGGGGCGTAGTCGGACTGGTGCAGGTCGTACGTGCGTCCTCCCGGCTCACGGGTGCCCAGGCGCATCATGGCGCCGGGCACGTGCTGCAGGAACCACGCGAAGTCCTCCCCGCCCATGGACTGCTCCACGAGCAGGATGCTCTCCTCCCCCAGCTCCGCGCGGGCGGCGATCTCCAGCAGGGTGGTCTCGGTCTCGCCGTTGACCACGGGCGGCACGCCGCGGATGTGCTCGAGGTCCACGTTCACCCCGTAGGGGGCCGCCACCTGGCCGACGACCTCGTCGAGCATCTCCCCGGCCTGGTACCAGGCATCCGCGTCCAGGCAGCGCATGGTCCCGGCCATGAACCCGGACATGGGAATGGCGTTGGGGGCCACCCCCGCGTGGATCTGCCCCCACACCACGGCCACGCCCGAGCGCACGTCCACGCGCCGGGAGAGCACCGCGGGCACGTCGATCGCGATCTGGCTCATGGCGTAGACCAGGTCCTCCGTGAGGTGCGGGCGGGACGTGTGCCCGCCGCGCCCGGACAGCTCGATCCGGATGGTGTCGGACGCCGAGGTGATGGCCCCGATCCTGGTGCCCACCTGCCCCACGTCCAGCTTGGGCTCGCAGTGCAGGGCGAACATCCGCGGCACGCCTGCCAGCACGTTCTGCTTGATGATGCTCAGCGCCCCGCCCGGCAGCTTCTCCTCCGCGGGCTGGAACACGATCCGCACGGTGCCCGCGAACGGCGAGGAGCGGTGCAGGTCCGCGAGCACCCGGGCCACCCCGAGCATCACGGTGGTGTGGATGTCGTGTCCGCACGCGTGCATCACGCCCTCGTGGATGGACGCGTACTCCAGCCCCGTGTCCTCCAGGATCGGCAGGGCGTCGATGTCCGCACGCAGCCCCACCATCACGGGCCCGCGACCCACGTCCACGTAGCAGCCGGTGCGCTCGAACCGCACGGGGCGCAGACCGGAGGCCTCCAGGGCGTTCACGATCCGCTCGGTGGTGCGGTACTCCTCGTAGGACAGTTCCGGGTGGCGGTGCACGTCGCGCCGGAAGCGGATCAGGTCCGGGAGGTAGTGGGAGAGCAGGGGTCCGATCGCGGGGGGCAGGCCCACGTCGTCGGCGGAGGGCAGCGGCAGATCCAACATGAGAGCCAGAGTACCGCCGCGGCGCAGTGACGCGGATCGCACCCGGGTGCCCCTCCCCGGGGTGGCCACCACCGCGCGCGGCGGCACGCGGCACGGTGGCGCGCGGGCGGCGTCGTCCGCGGCGGGGAAGGTGGTGGTCACAGGTGCCGGGGCGGGCGGCGGTCACCGCAACCGTGCCCGGGCGCGTGATCCTGGGCCACCCCGGGGCGGGAGTAGGCCGCGGGCGCCGCAGCCGGGACGGGCCGGCGGCCGGTTGTCAGAGGACGTCCGTGTCCCCGTTGCGCTTGAGGGAGTCCACGGCGTTCTTCACGCGCTGGGCGTGCTCCGCGGTGGTGACGAGAAGGGCATCCGGGGTGTCCACCACCACGATGTCCTCCACACCGATCAGCGCGATGAGCCGCCCGGTGTCCGAGACCACGATCCCGGAGGACTCGTCCGCGAGCACCCGGTTGTTCTGCCCCAGGATGGACACCTGGGAATCGGTCTGCGGGTCCACCTTGTTGAGGCGGTTGATCGCGGCGAAGTCCCCCACGTCCTCCCACGTGAAGTCCCCGGGGACCATGGCCACGGCACCCGCGGCGGCCGCGGGCTCCGCCACGGCGTAGTCGATCGCGGTCTTGGTCAGGGTGGGCCAGACTTCGTCCACCACGGCGTCGCGCTCGGGGGTGTCCCAGGCGTCGGCGATCCGGTCCAGCCCCCTGGCCAGCTCGGGCTCGCTCTCGCGCAGGTACTCGAGCATGAGACCCACCGGTGCCACGAACATCCCAGCGTTCCACGTGTAGCGGCCGCTGGCCACGTACTGCCGGGCGGTCTCCTCGTCCGGCTTCTCCACGAACTGCTCGACCGCGAGCGCGTGGGGCGCCCCCTCGAGCCCCAGGGACTCCCCCGCCTTGATGTAGCCGAAGCCCGTGGCCGGGGACGACGGGGTGATGCCGATGGTCACGATCCGTCCGGTGTCCGCCGCCTGTACCGCCTCGCGGACCACCTCCTGGAACGCCTCCGCGGGCTCCACCACGTGGTCCGCGGCGAACGAGCCGATGATCGCGGTGGGATCGCGCCGCGCGATGAGCGTGCACGCCAGCCCGATGGCCGCCGCCGAGTCCTTCGGCGACGGCTCCAGCACGAGGTCCCCGTCCGTGAGTTCCGGCAGCTGCTCCTGCACCGCTCCCGCGTGCGAGCGTCCCGTGACCACCATGATGGGTCCGCCCGTCAGCGCGGCCAGCCGATCGTACGTGGCGCGCAGCAGGGACGAGCCCGAGCCGGTGAGGTCCAGCAGGAACTTGGGGGCGTCCGCGCGGGACAGGGGCCACAGCCGGGAGCCCACGCCGCCCGCCGGGATGAACGGATGGAATCGTTGCAATGGCGAAGTCACGCCCGTCAGTGTACGGCCAGACCCGCGCTGCTCGGCGGATCTTGCGCCTGTGATCTCGCCCGGACGAACGGCATCCCCCGCCCGGGGGACGCCGCTGCCGTCGGCCTTCCCGCCCCGTGCACACCCCGGGGCACGACGCCGCCGCGTCCGGCCCACGCGCCGGGGCCCCGCCCGACGCCGCCCCCGGGAACACCGCGGAACACCATCCAGGGCTGCCTCCGAGGGCCGCGATTCGGGAATGCCCAACTGTGCTAATTCCCCGGCCCCGCGCGGTTTTCGGGATGGCGACACGTTGTCAGTGAACTCCCGGGAGGCTGGTATCTTTGACGAGAACTACCGCATCATCCATGACAGAGCCAGCCAGAGCTCCGCCTTCGCCGTGCACCCGCGCGAGACCGCTACCGAATCTCACCGATCACCAGTGCGCACGACGACGAGCGACACAGGGAGGACATTCCGTGGCGAACTCATCCAGGGGCACCCTTTACCGCGGCCAGTACGGCATGTGGTCCTGGGTTGCCCACCGTATTACCGGCGTGGCCATCTTCTTCTTCCTGCTGGTCCACGTCCTCGACACCGCACTCGTGCGTGTATCCCCCGAGGCGTACAACGCAGTGATTGCCACCTACAAGAACCCCATCATGGGTCTGGGCGAGACCGGCCTGGTGGCCGCGATCGTGTACCACGCCTTCAATGGGCTGCGCATCATCCTGATCGACTTCTGGAAGGGCGGGACCAAGAACCAGAAGGGTCTCCTCTGGGGAGTCATCGCCCTGTGGGTCATCGTGATGATCCCCTTCCTCATCCGCCACCTGTCGATCGTTTTCGGGGGTTGATCCCATGAGCACTCCTCTCAAGACCAAGATCCAGGTCCCCCGCAGCCGGGACCTCGAGGTGGACGGCGTCAAGTACAACCGTGCCTCCTCCTCCCGCAGCAGCTTCGAGATGTTCGCGTGGCTGTTCATGCGCATGTCCGGCGTGCTGCTGATCGTCCTCGTCTTCGGCCACCTCTTCGTCAACCTCATGGTGGGCGAGGGCGTCCACGCCGTGGACTTCGGCTTCGTGGGCGGCAAGTGGGCCAACCCGTTCTGGCAGGTCTGGGACCTGGTCATGCTGTGGCTGGCCATGCTCCACGGCACCAACGGCATGCGGACCATCATCGACGACTACGCCGCCCGCAGCACCACGCGCTTCTGGCTCAAGGTGCTGCTCTTCGTGGCCTCGGCGTTCGTGATCCTGCTGGGCACCATGGTGATCTTCACCTTCGATCCCTGCCCGGCCGGCGCCGATCCGTCGCTGCTGCCGTCCTTCTGCCCCGCGCAGTGACCCGGTGAACGGCGGGGCCCGCGGGCCCCGCCGTTCGCGGTCGTTCCGGACCACGCCTCCGGACCCCACACTTCTCCCACTCACCCACGTAGAAAGAACATCTGGTATGCAGGTTCACAAGTACGATGTGGTAATCGTCGGCGCCGGCGGCGCCGGCATGCGTGCCGCCATTGAGTCCGGCCAGCGCGCCCGCACTGCCGTACTGACCAAGCTCTACCCCACCCGCTCCCACACGGGCGCGGCACAGGGTGGCATGTGCGCGGCCCTCGCCAACGTCGAAGAGGACAACTGGGAGTGGCACACCTTCGACACCGTCAAGGGTGGTGACTACCTGGTGGACCAGGACGCCGCCGAGGTCATGGCCAAGGAGGCCATCGACGCGGTGCTCGACCTGGAGCACATGGGTCTGCCCTTCAACCGCACGCCCGAGGGCAAGATCGACCAGCGCCGCTTCGGCGGCCACACCCGTGACCACGGCAAGAGCCCGGTGCGCCGCGCGTGCTACGCCGCGGACCGCACGGGCCACATGATCCTGCAGACCCTCTACCAGACGTGCATCAAGCACAACGTGGAGTTCTTCAACGAGTTCTACGTGCTGGACCTCATCATGGTGGACACCCCCGAGGGGCGTCGCTCCGCCGGTGTGGTGGCCTACGACCTCGCCACCGGCGAGCTGCACGTGTTCCAGGCCAAGTCCGTGGTCTTCGCCTCGGGCGGTGCGGGCAAGGTCTTCAAGACCACCTCCAACGCCCACACCCTCACCGGTGACGGCATGGCCATCGCGTTCCGCAACGGCCTGCCGCTGGAGGACATGGAATTCGTCCAGTTCCACCCCACGGGACTCGCCGGTCTGGGCATCCTCGTGTCGGAGGCCGCCCGCGGCGAGGGCGGCATCCTGCGCAACGCGGACGGCGAGCGCTTCATGGAGCGCTACGCCCCCACCATCAAGGACCTCGCGCCGCGCGACATCGTGGCCCGGTCCATGGCCAACGAGGTGCGCGAGGGCCGCGGCTGCGGTCCCAACAAGGACTACGTCCTGCTGGACCTCACGCACCTGGAGCCCGCGCACATCGACGCCAAGCTCCCGGACATCACGGAGTTCGCCCGCACCTACTTGGGCGTGGAGCCCTACACCGAGCCGGTGCCCGTGTTCCCCACGGCGCACTACTGCATGGGTGGCATCCCCACCGACATCAAGGGTGAGGTCTTCCAGGACTCCGAGACCACGATCCCCGGCCTGTACGCCGCGGGTGAGGTGGCGTGCGTGTCCGTGCACGGTTCCAACCGCCTGGGCACCAACTCCCTGCTGGACATCAACGTGTTCGGCAAGCGCGCCGGGATCTTCGCGGCGGAGTACGCGCAGACCGCCGAGTTCCTGCCAATCCCCGACGACGCCGTGGCCCGCACCGAGGCGCTGCTGGACAACGCCCGCAGCCCCCACGGCAGCGAGAAGGTCGCCGCCATCCGCAAGGACCTGCAGGACACCATGGACCTCAACATGCAGGTGTTCCGCACGGCCGAGACCATCCAGCAGGCGCTCACGGACATCGCCGCTCTCGAGGAGCGCTACGCGAACATCTCCATCCAGGACCAGGGCAAGCGCTTCAACCTGGACCTGCTGGAAGCCGTGGAGCTGGGCTTCCTGCTGGAGCTCGCCAAGGTGATGTCCGTGGCGGCCCTGCACCGTGAGGAGTCCCGCGGCGGACACTTCCGCGAGGACTTCCCTGATCGTGACGATGAGAACTTCATGGTCCACTCCATGGTCTACGAGGACCCGTCGTCAGCCACCGCGGGCATCCGGCAGGAGACCAAGCCGGTGGTCATGACCCGCTACGAGCCGATGGAGCGTAAGTACTGATGTCCACTGCAGTGACCGAGAACCAGAACCAGGACGCCCAGAAGCCCGATACCGAGGGCGAAGAGGCCATCCCCACGTACGACGTGGTGCTGCGGGTCCGCCGCTACAACCCCGAGTTCGAGACCGAGGCGCACTGGGACGAGTGGCCCCTCACCATGTACGGCACCGACCGTGTGCTGGACGCCCTGCACAAGGTCAAGTGGGAGCTGGACGGCTCGCTGTCCTTCCGGCGCTCGTGCGCCCACGGCGTGTGCGGCTCCGATGCCATGCGCATCAACGGCCGCAACCGCCTGGCCTGCAAGACCCTGCTGAAGGACCTGGACCTGTCCAAGCCCATCCTCGTGGAGCCCATCAAGGGTCTTCCGTGCGAGAAGGATCTGATCGTGGACATGGAGCCGTTCTTCCAGTCCTACCGCGAGATCATGCCGTTCCTGGTGAACGAGGACCACACCCCCACCGGGGAGCGGTTCCAGTCCCAGGAGGACCGCGAGCGCTTCGACGACACCACCAAGTGCATCCTGTGCGCGGCGTGCACGTCCTCGTGCCCCGTGTTCTGGACGGACGGGCAGTACTTCGGGCCCGCCGCGATCGTCAACGCGCACCGCTTCATCTTCGACTCGCGCGACCAGGCGGGTGACATGCGTCTGGAGATCCTCAACGACAAGGAAGGCGTGTGGCGCTGCCGCACCACCTTCAACTGCACCGAGGCGTGCCCCCGCGGCATTCAGGTCACCAAGGCCATCGCCGAGGTCAAGAAGGCGGTCTTCGCCTCCGCCCTGTGACCTTCTGGCGCAGCCGACAGGCCCCGGGATCCGTTCTGGATCCCGGGGCCTTCGTCGTTGCCGCGAGTGCGCCGTGAGGATTCCCAACGGGCGCCTCACCACAGCCACGCGCCGGCCGGCCTTCACGACCGCGACGCACCCGCCGGCCCCCGCGGTGGTTGGCGAGTGTTCCCAGGACCGCCGTGCACGGTCTGCGGTCCGGCCGCGCGTCAGTGGGTGCGGAACGAGTTCGCGGGCCGGGGCCGGAGTGAAGAAGGGTCCTACCGCGCGTCGGTGGGTTCGGGGTTGCTGCCCGAGGCGCGCCCGACGTCGACGGGCGCCTCGTGACCGAGTCCCCGTGCGGCGTCGGGAAGGGCGGATGCCGCCACGGCGGCCACGGCCCGGTCCTCGCGCTCGGGCTGGGCGCGGGCGCCGCGGATGTCGGCCTGCACCACGGCCCCGGCGGCGGCGGAGAACAGCAGCACCTGGCCGTAGACGTTGAACCACAGCAGCACACCCACCAGCACGGCCACGGACAGCAGGTAGGGGTTCTCCCCCGCGCGGCCGATGATCTCGCTGCCGCCGTAGCGCAGCAGCTGGGAGCCCAGGCCGCCGATCACCACGGTGACCGTGAGCGCCTTGCGGTGCAGCTTGAGCTGGGCCACGCCGCGCACCAGGGTGAAGCTCATCAGGCAGTCCACGAGCAAGCCCACGCCGAAGGTGATAGTGGACTTCACCCCACCGTCGAGCCAGGGCTGCAGGGTGGTGAGCCCGATGTCCCCGAGCCACCCGATGATGCCGTCCACCGCGCCCGAGGCGAAGATGCTCACGGTCGCGGAGGCCAGCAGCAGCAGTCCGACGACCACGAGCCAACCGAGGTCCCGGGCCACGGCCGCCAGCGGAGCGCCGGGCGCCGGGGGCACCTCGAACATCCGGCGGGTCGCCAGGCGCACGCCGGCCACCCAGCGCCACGCTGTGTAGAGCAGCACCACCCCGGCCACGGTGGAGGCCACGGAGAAGGGGCCGGTGTTCTCGAGCAGCTCCAGGGGGATCACTCCCCCGTGTCCGTCCCCCACGTCCAGCAGCCCGGGGATCTTCTCCGTCAGCCCCGCCACCAGGTTCTGCTGCAGCGGCGAGTTGGTCCCCAGGAACGTGGCGAGTGCCGCGAAGAAGATCACCAGCAGGGCGGTGGAGGCGAACAGCAGCTGGTATGCCAGACCCGCCGCCATGAGGGGGCCGCCGTGGAACGTGTAGTGGCCCACGGTGCGCACCGGGAACAGGGCCATCGTTCGGGCGAAGGCCCACGCGAAGAACGCGCCGAGGCGTCGTCCCGCGGGGGCGCCGTGGGAGGCCAGGTCCCGGCGCACGGCGCGGAGTCGACGGTGCTCGGCGGTCAGCCCGGCGCGGTCCACGAGGGCGGGAACCACCGGGGGTGGGTCAGTGCGAGCCACGCTCGTCCGCACCCCGCTGGCCGAAGCGGACGGTCTCCCGCACGTGCCACTGGCCGTGCTCGTCGCCCTCGTACACGTGCACGCGGTCCACGAGGAAGCCGGCGCGGTAGGTGCGCAGCATCTCCTGCGCCCGGTCCAGGGCCTCGTCGTCGAGCCCGTGGGCCAGGGTGACGTGCGGGTGGTACTCGAAGGGGGAGGCGGAGTCCATTCCGCTGCCGCGCAGGGCCCGGTGCAGGGCGAGGCACTGCTCGCGGCCGCGTTCCACGTCCAGGTAGACCACGGGGGTCACGGGCCGGAACGTGCCGGTGCCGTGGATCTCCAGGTGGAACGGCTCCCACTCGGCCAGCACCTGGCGGACGTGCTCCACGAGCCGGTCCCACTCGCCTCGGGACTCCGAGATCATGAGGGTGATGTGCGGGGAGACGCCCGCGGCCGGGGAGTCCTCGAACGAGGCCCGCCAGTCCTGCAGCTCCTGGCCCGTGGGCTCGGGCAGCCGGATGACCACACCGGCGTAGACGTGTCCCGGGCGCACGGTGGGTGAGGTCTGCTGCTCGCTCACGCGATCCTCCTCGACTCGGCCGCGTTCCAGACTATCCCACCGTGTTCCGCGCGGTGCCTCAGGCTCCGGGGAGGAAGCCCATCCGCCCGTACACCTCGGCCAGGGTGCGGGACGCGATGTCCCTGCCCTTCCGGGCACCCCGGGCCAGCAGCCGGTCGAGCTCGGCGGGGTCGTCGAGCAGCTCCTGGGCGCGCTTCTGGATGGGGTCCAGGGTCTGGGTGACCACCTCGGCGAGGTCCACCTTGAGGTGGCCGTACATCTTGCCCTCGTACTCGGCCACCAGGGCGTCCACGGGCGTACCCGTCAGGGACGAGTAGATGGTGAGCAGGTTGGAGACACCCGGCTTGGCCTGGCGGTCGAAGCGCACCTCGGTGCCGTCGTCCGTGACCGCGGACTTGATCTTCTTGGCGTTGACCTTGGCGGGATCCAGCAGCCGGACCAGTCCCGAATCCGAGGGAGCGGACTTGGACATCTTGGCCGTGGGGTTCTGCAGGTCGTAGACCTTGGCGGAGTTCTCCAGGATCTTGGCGTCCGGCACGGTGAAGGTCTCGCCGAACCGGGAGTTGAAGCGCTGCGCGAGGGTGCGGGTCAGCTCCAGGTGCTGGCGCTGGTCCTCTCCCACCGGGACCTGCTGGGCCTGGTAGACCAGGATGTCCGCGGCCATCAGCACCGGGTAGGTGAACAGCCCCACCGTGGTGTTCTCCGCCCCCTGCTTCACGGACTTGTCCTTGAACTGGGTCATACGCGCCGCCTCGCCGTAGCCGGTGATGCAGTTGAGCACCCACGCCAGCTGCGTGTGCTCGGGGACCTGGGACTGGATCAGCAGCGTGGAGCGCTCCGGGTCGATGCCCGCGGCAATGTACTGCGCGGCCGTGACCCGGGTGCGCTCGGACATCGTGGCCGGGTCCTGCCCTGTGGTGATGGAGTGCAGGTCCGCCACGAAGAACACGCAGTCGTTGTCGTCCTGCATGTCCACCCAGTTGCGCAGGGCCCCCACGTAGTTGCCCAGGTGCAGGGAGTCCGCGGAGGGCTGGACGCCGGAGACCACGCGCGGGATCTGGTTCACGGGGGTGCTCTGTTCGCTCACGGGGCTGTCTTCTTTCGTTCGTGCGGGCCGCGCAGGGCCGCGGTGCGTGAAGGTGCGGGTGACGCGCCGCGTGCGGGCGGCGGCGTCGTGGTCGGGAGTGCGGGAGGTCGTGGTGGCCGGAGCGCAGACGGCACCGGCGCGTCGAGTGCGGAACCGGCCGCGGGCCGCTGCGGAGCAGGAGCCCCGCGGCGTCGAACCGGTGCCGCGGCTCAGGCGAGCCGGTAGTCCACCACGAGCGGGGCGTGGTCCGAGAACCGGACGTCGTAGCTCACGGCCCGGTCCACCGTGGCGCTCTCGGCGCGCGCGGCCAGCCCGGGGGTGGCCATGTGGTAGTCGATGCGCCACCCGGCGTCCGTGTCGAACGCCTTGCCGCGGTAGGACCACCACGTGTACGGGCCGGAGACGTCCCCGGCCAGGCTGCGGGCCACGTCCACGTAGCCCACGTCCCCGAAGAAGCGGTCGAAGTACGCGCGCTCCTCGGGCAGGAAGCCGGCGTTCTTGACGTTGCCCTTCCAGTTCTTGATGTCCCGCTCGGTGTGGCCCACGTTGAGATCCCCCACCACGAGCACGTGGTCGGAGCCCTCCGCAAGCTGCGGCAGGCGCGTGAGCATGGCGTCCATGAAGCGGTACTTGTCCGCCTGCTTGGGTGTGTCCACCTCGCCGGAGTGCACGTACGCGGAGACCAGGGTGAGCGTCTCCCCGTTGGGGAGGGTGAGGTCGTTCTCGATCCAGCGCCCGGAGTCGTCGAAGTACTCCTCGCCGATCCCCACGCGTGAAGCGGTGGGCAGCAGGGCGCCGTCGAACGCGTCCCGGCGGGTGGCGATCGCCACGCCCGCCCGGCCCTTGGCCGCGGCCTCGGCGTGCCGCACGTCCCAGACGTCCTCGTCCAGCAGCTCGCGCGTGATCTTGTCCGGTGCGCGCACCTCCTGCAGGCACAGCAGGTCCACGCCCCGAGGCGCCAGCCACTCGGCCATCCCGCGCCGGTAGGCGGCCCGGATGCCGTTCACGTTCACCGTGGCAATGCGTACCGTCTGCCCTGAGTCAGCCATCCGTTGAGTCTCCTCGGTCGTCCATGATGTCTCGTGCGTCCCTGACGCGCAGGGACGACGCCGCCGGGCCCCGTCCCGCAGGATCAGTCCACCACCGTACCGCTCACCGGGGTGCCGGAGTCGCGGAGGCTGCGCAGCCCGTTGGCCGCGGTCATGTCGATGGTCTCCAGGGCCCGCCGGACCTGCTCGGGATCCGCCTCCGGGGAGGAGAGCTGCTCCTTGACCACCTTGGACTGCACCAGGATGACCTGCATGCCGTGGGCGAGCTTCTCGTCCCGCAGCGATCGTCCCTCGCCCGCCGCGGACGTGGCGGGGGCTCGGCCGTGCTGGGCCTGGAACTGCTCCTGGGCCTGACGCACCTGCTCCCGTCCGAACACGGCGGCCTTGCGCACCATGGACAGCGCCCACACAGCGAGCATGAGCCAGCCCAGGGCGATGCCCGCGAGGATCCAGCCCAGCAGCGTGTTGGCGTTGGCCGCCTCGATCAGGGCGACCACGAAGATCACCACGAGCACGGCCAGCCCGATCAGGGTGCCCCACAGCGCTGTGCGCCCCGAGCGGGGTGAGCGGTCGGGGTCGGCGGGGTGGGCGGCGGGAGATCCGATGGGCTGCATGGGGTCATTGTCTCAAACCCGGCTGTGCGTGCCGAATCGCGCAGGACCGGGCCGCGCGGCGGCGTCGTGCCCGTGGCGCTCGCCCCCGGACAGGAGTATCAAAGGAGGGTGAGTCACGACCCCGCACCTTCCTCGCGCTCCGACGACGCCGCCACCACGACCTCCCAGCACTCCCCGAGTCCCGATGCCTCCGGGGGCGAGCCGGAGGAGCTGAGCGACGCCGCGCGCCGTCGCATCCTCGGGGTGCTGCTGGTGCCGCTGTTCATGTCCCTGAGCAGCGTGTCCATCGTGAACGTGACCCTGAGCTCCATCCAGCAGGACCTGCACGCGAGCGCCTCCGCCCTGCAGTGGGTGCTCACCGGCTACGCCCTGGCCTTCGGCGTCCTGCTGGTGGCCAGCGGGCGGGCCGGGGACGTGTTCGGACGCCGCAAGCTGTTCGTCGGGGGCATCGCCGTGTTCGCGGGCGCGTCCCTGCTGTGCGGACTGGCACCGAGCACCACGGTGCTCAACATCGGGCGCGTGGTCCAGGGGCTGGGCTCCGGCATGCTCAACCCGCAGACCGTGGGCATGATCCAGCAGTACTTCCGGGGCCGGGAACGCGCCCGCGCCTTCGGCCTGTTCGGCTCCGTGGTGGGGGTCGCGGTGGCGATCGGGCCCACGCTGGGCGGTCTGCTCATCCAGGTGCTGGGCCCCGGCACGGGGTGGCGCGCGGCGTTCCTGGTGAACGTCCCGATCGCGGTGCTCGCGATCGTGCTCGCCCTGCTGTGGCTGCCCCGTCAGCGCCGCCGCCCCGGCCGCGTGGACATGGACCCCGTGGGGGTGGGCGTGTTCGGCGTCGCGGTGCTCGCCCTGCTGCTGCCCTTCGTGGAGGCTCGGGTGAGCCCCTGGATCTGGCTGTCGCTGCCCGCGGGCCTGCTCCTGCTCTGTGCCTGGGTGCGCTGGGAGCGCCGGTACAAGACCGCGGGCGGCTCCCCCATGGTGGACCTGGAACTGTTCCGCACCGCGAGCTTCAGCTACGGGAGCCTGCTGATCTCCATCTACTTCCTGGGCGTGACGAGCGTGTGGATCGTCGTGGCCATGTACGCCCAGCAGGGGCTGGGACGCACGGCACTTGAGGCCGGGACCCTGGGTCTGCCCGCGTCCGTCCTCTCCGCCGTCATCGCCCCGCTCTCCGGACGCGCCGTGCTGCGCTGGGGACGCACCGTGGTGGTCGTCGGCATGGGCGTGGCGCTGTCCGGGATCCTGCTGTCGGTGCTCGTGGCCCACGGCATGAGCCACTGGGGCTGGCCCATCGCGTGCTTCTACGCCTCGCTCGCGTTCATCGGCGCGGGGCAGGGCGCCGTGATGGCCCCCAACCAGACCCTGAGCTTCGCGGACGTGCCCCTGAAGTTCGCCGGAGCCGCGGGCGGGGTGCTGCAGACGGGTCAGCGCATGGGCACCGCGATCGGCACCGCCCTGATCACGGCCGTCACGTTCGCGGTGCTGGAGCTCGCGGACTGGAACACCGCGTTCGCGGCCGCTTTCGGGGTGATCGCCCTGGTGGTCCTGCTCGCCATGGCCGTGGCCGTGGCGGACGGGCGACGCCGCACGGCCGCCTCCCGCACCTGACCCACGGACCCGGCGCCGCGGCCAGAGATGGGACGACGCCGCCCGGCGGCCCCGCGGAGGAGGCGGCCGGGCGGCGTCGTGGACGGCGGAGGACTCAGGCCTCACCGGCGACCTGCCGTTCGCAGGACTCGACCACGTTGACCAGCAGCATGGCGCGCGTCATGGGACCCACACCGCCGGGGTTGGGGGACATCCAGGACGCGACCTCGGCGGCCGCGGGGTCGATGTCACCCGTGAGCCTGCCCTTGCCCGTCTCCGGATCCGGCACGCGGGAGACGCCCACGTCCAGCAGCACCGCGCCGGGCTTGACCTGCTCCGCGGTGACCATGTGCGGGCGGCCCGCCGCGGCCACCACCACGTCCGCCCGGGCGAGCAACTCGGGCAGGTTCTGCGTGCCCGTGTGCGCGAGCGTGACCGTGGCGTTGATCTCTCGCCGGGTGAGCAGCAGGCCCATGGGACGGCCCACGGTCACGCCGCGGCCGATCACGAGCACCTCACGCCCCGCGAGCTCCACCCCGTGGCGGGTGAGCAGCTCCACGATCCCGTGCGGCGTGCACGGCAGCGGGGAGGTCATGGGCTCGCTGACGTTGAGGACCAGGCGCCCCAGATTGGTGGGGTGCAGCCCGTCCGCGTCCTTGGCGGGGTCGATGCGCTCCAGGATCGCGTTGGTGTCCATGTGCTCGGGCAGCGGGAGCTGCACGATGTAGCCGGTGCACTGCGGGTCCTCGTTGAGCTCGTCGATGACGCGCTCGAGCTCCTCCTGGGACGCGTCCGCCGGAAGCTCCCTGCGGATCGAGGCCAGACCCACCTGCTCGCAGTCGCGGTGCTTGCCCGCCACGTACGAGCGCGATCCGGGATCGTCGCCCACAAGCACGGTGCCCAGTCCGGGGACCGCGCCGCACTCCCGCAGCCTCCCGACCCGCTCGGTCAGCTCGTCCTTGATCTGGGCCGCCGTGGCCCTGCCGTCGAGGATCCTGGCCGTCACCTCACCACTCCTCGAGGCCGGGGTACAGCGGGAACTGCTCGGTGAGCGCGTCCACCCGGGAGCGCAGCCCGTCGATGTCCGCACCGGGCTTGAGGGCCTGCGCGATCACGTCCGCGACCTCGGTGAACTCCGTGGCCCCGAAGCCGCGGGTGGCCAGCGCGGGGGTGCCGATCCGCAGCCCCGATGTGACCATGGGCGGGCGGGGGTCCCACGGCACCGCGTTGCGGTTCACGGTGATGCCCGCGCGGTGCAGCAGGTCCTCGGCCTGCTTGCCGTCCAGCTCGGAGTCCCGCAGGTCCACGAGCACCAGGTGCACGTCCGTGCCGCCAGTCAGCACGGAGACCCCGTGCTCGGCGAGGTCGGGTGCGGTGAGCCGCTCGGCGAGGATCTGGGCGCCCTCGATCGTGCGCTGCTGGCGCTCGGCGAAGCCCTCGGAGGCCGCGATCTTGAACGCCACGGCCTTGCCCGCGATCGCGTGCATGAGCGGTCCGCCCTGCTGCCCCGGGAACACCGCGGAGTCGATCTTCTTCTTCAGGTCCGCCTCGCACAGGATCACGCCGGAGCGCGGGCCCGCCAGGGTCTTGTGCACCGTGGAGGTGGTCACGTGGGCGTACGGCACCGGGTTGGGGTGCAGGCCCGCGGCCACCAGTCCGGCGAAGTGGGCCATGTCCACCCACAGCTTGGCGCCCACCTCGTCCGCGATGGAGCGGAAGGCCTCGAAGTCCAGCTGGCGCGAGTACGCGGACCAGCCGGCCACGATCACGTTCGGGCGGGCCTCCAGGGCCTGCGCACGCACCTTGTCCATGTCGATCCGGTAGCTGTCCGGGTCCACCTCGTAGGCCGCGATGTTGTAGAGCTTGCCCGAGACGTTGATCTTCATGCCGTGGGTGAGGTGTCCACCGTGGGCCAGTGAGAGGCCCATGAGGGTGTCACCGGGCTGCATGAGCGCGGCCATCACGGCGGTGTTGGCCTGCGCGCCGGAGTGTGGCTGCACGTTCGCGTGCTCGGCCCCGAACAGCTCGCACGCGCGGTCGCGGGCCAGGTTCTCCACCACGTCCACGTGCTCGCAGCCGCCGTAGTAGCGGCGCCCGGGGTAGCCCTCGGCGTACTTGTTGGTCAGCACGGAGCCCTGCGCCTCGAGCACGGCGCGCGGTGCGAAGTTCTCGGAGGCGATCATCTCGAGCGTGGAGCGCTGGCGGCCCAGCTCGTCGTCGATCGCGCGCGCCACGTCAGGATCCACCTGGGAGAGCGGCTGGTTGGTCACGGAGTCTGCCGGGGTCGGCGTCATGCTCCACCTTCTTCGTCGTCGGTAGGGTCCGCACCAGCATATCCGTGCGCCGCCCAGCTGCTGTCCGGTGCGTCACACGGCTTCCCGCCGGACCGGGCGCGCGTCCCCCTCCCCCGCCCGCGGGTCCGGCCGCGTACCGGTGGGGTGGAGCCCGGTGTGGTACGCGGGGGACGAATGCCGGTAACGTGTGTGCCCGAACCGCTCGCGGAGCACTCGCGCGGTCGACGCACGCCGGGCCGCCGTTGTCCCTGGAGGTTGCGAGCATCCGCACCATCCCTTCCACCCGTTGCCTGTGCTAGGAGTACCCGCGCCGTGAACGTCCTTCCCACTGCCCCGTTCACCGCCGCCATGCCCCGCGTGTCGGACGGCCACGCGCCGTCGGAACCCGTGGACGTGCTGCGCACCCGCTACGCCGCCGTGATCTTCGACATGGACGGCGTGGTCACGGACACCGCCGGCGTGCACGCCCGGGCGTGGAAGAAGCTGTTCGACCAGCTGCTGCAGGATCCCCGGCTCGAGCCCGCGGAGCCGGGCGGCCGGGTGGAGCGCGAACCCTTCGACATGGCCGGCGAGTACCGCGCCCACGTGGACGGACGACGCCGCGAGGACGGTGTGCGTGCACTGCTCGCCGCCCGCGGGGCGGCCCTCCCGGAGGCGGACGGCCACGCAGACCCGCAGCCCGGGGACTGGACCGTGCAGGGGCAGGCGAGCGCCAAGGACGGGTTCTTCCACGAGGAGCTCGCCGAGCACGGGGTCCGTGTCTTCGACGGCACCGTGGCGCTGATCGGACGCCTGCGGGACAGCGGCGTGCCGGTGGGACTCGTGACCGCGAGCCGCAACAGCGGTGTGGTGCTCGCGGCCGCCGGGCTGCAGGACTCCTTCGACCGGATCGTGGACGGCAACTGGGCCGCGGAGAACGGCCTGCCCGGAAAACCCGCGCCGGACACCTTCCTGGAGTGCGCCCGGCTGCTCGGGGTGGACCCCGCGGACGCGGTGGTCGTGGAGGACGCCGTGGCCGGTGTCCAGGCCGGTGCCGCGGGTGGCTTCGGCCTGGTGGTGGGAGTCAACCGCGACGGCGCCCGCGAGCGCCTCTACCGTGCCGGTGCCCACGTGGTGCTCAACGACGTCTCCGAGCTGGACCTGGGGGCCCGCCGGGACGACACCTGGCGGCTCGTCTTTGACGGCTTCGACCCCGCCACCGAGGCCCGCCGCGAGGCGCTGCTGACGCTGGCCAACGGCTACATGGGCGTGCGCGGCGCGGCGTGCGAGTTCCCCGCCAACGGCGTGCACTACCCCGGCACCTACCTGGCCGGCGTGTTCAACCGCGTGCTGAGCCACGTCAACGGGCGGGACGTGGAGCACGAGTCCATGGTCAACGCCCCCAACTGGCTCCACCTGGACCTGCGGTTCTCGGACGGCCGCTGGTGGTCCGAGGGCGGGCTGCGCGCGTCGCAGGAGCGTGTGGAGCTGGATCTGCGCCGGGGTGTGCTCATCCGCACGCTCGTGCTCACGGACACCGAGGCCGACCCCGCGGACCCGGAGCCCGAGCGCAGCCTGGAGATCGAGCAGCGCCGCCTGGTGTCCCTGCGCTACCGCCACCTGGGCGCGCAAGAGACGCGCATCGTCTCGCGCGGCTACCAGGGGCGGCTGCACGTGCGCACGGGCGTGGACCCGGCGGTGACCAACAGCGGGGTGGCCGAGTACCGCGAGCTCAACTCCCACCACCTCCTGCTGCTGGACTCCACCACGCTGCCGGACGAGCACGAGACCCTGCTGTCCCTCGTGCGCACGTCCCAGTCCAAGATCGAGATCGCCATGGCCCAGCGCACCCGCATCGAGTGCGAGGGTGCGGTGACCGAGCGCCGCGAGGTGCGCCCCGGTGGCATCGAGTTCCGCCGCCACACCGTGCAGGTGACGCCGTGGAGCCCCGTGCTCGTGGACAGCACCACCGCCGTGGTCACCAGCCGCGACGCCGCGATCGGCTCGCCGCGGGACGGGGCGCTCGCAGAGCTCAACCGCACGCCGTTCGGGGTGCGCAAGCTGCTCGCGTCCCACGAGATCGAGTGGGCCCGGTTCTGGGACCGCTACGAGGTCACCCTGGAGTCCACGGAGGACACCCCGGAGCACCTGAGCACCCAGCTCGCCATGCGCACGCACCTGTTCCACGCCGCACAGACCCTGGCCCCGCACCTGACCCTGCGCGACGCCGGTGTCCCCGCCCGCGGTCTGCACGGCGAGGGCTACCGCGGCCACATCTTCTGGGACGAGCTGTTCATCCTGCCGGTGATCAACATGCGCCAGCCGCACGTGACCCGCTCCCTGCTCTCCTACCGCTGGCGCCGCCTGGCCATGGCCCAGCAGCGGGCCCAGGAGATCGGCCTCTACGGTGCGGCATTCCCGTGGCAGTCCGGTTCCGACGGCCGGGAGGAGACTCCCCCGGAGCTGTACAACCACCACTCCCGCCGCTGGCTGCCGGACAACTCCTGGCGGCAGTTCCACGTGGGGCTCGCGATCGCCTACAACGCGTGGGTGTACTACGAGTCCACGGGTGACATGGACTGGCTCTCCGGCCAGGGTGCCGAGCTGATCATCGGGATCACCCGCCTGTTCGCGTCCCTGGCGGAGTACGACTCCCACGACGGGCGGTACCACATCGCCGGGGTCATGGGCCCGGACGAGTACCACGACGGCCCCGCGGGCCAGCACGGCGGCGGCCTGAAGGACAACGCCTACACCAACGTGCTCGCCTCGTGGCTGTTCCGCCACTCCGCCCACATCTTCAACGACATGGTGGAGCACCAGCGCGAGTACCTGGAGTCCCGCTTCGAGATCTCCCCGCAGGAGGTCCAGACCTGGCTGAACATGGCCAAGAACATGTACGTCCCGTTCAACGCGGACGGCACGATCGCCCAGTTCGAGGGCTACGACGAGCTCGCGGAACTGGACTGGGACTTCTACCGGAACAAGTACCGCAACATCGGCCGCCTGGACCTCCTCCTCGAGAACGAGGGGGACATGACCAACAACTACAAGCTGACCAAGCAGGCGGACACCATCATGCTGGTCTACCTGCTGGGTCCGGAGGGTGTGATCGAGGAGCTCGCCCGCATGGGCTACACCACAGACCTGGACGCCGTGCAGCGGACCGTGGACCACTACATCGCCCGCTCCTCGAACGGCTCGTCCCTGTCCCGCGTGGTCAACGCCGCGGTGCTCGCGTGGCTGGACCCGGACCGCTCGTGGGGCTCCTTCCAGGACGCCCTGATGGTCGACCTGGACGACACCCAGGGCGGCACCACGGGAGAGGGCATCCACCTGGGTGCCATGGCCGGGTCGGTGGACGTGGTCACCCGCGCCTACGCCGGGCTGCGCGTGCGCGGCGACTGGCTCGAGTTCCAGCCCGCGCTGCCGCGTGAGATCGAAGCCGTGGACTTCACCGTCCTGTACTACGGGCAGGTCATCGAGGTCTCCCTGGACCACGACATCCTGGAGCTGGAGGGCAGCTCCGTGAAGGCGGATCCGGTGACCATCCACGTCAACGACGCCGAGTACGTGCTCAAGGGCGGCCAGAAGATCTCCGTGGCACTGCGCCACCGCGAGTCGCGCCGCCCGGAGAAGGCCACCGCGGCCCTGCGCCGCCGGTTCATCTCGGACGCCGGCGAGTCCTGAGGCACGGCGGGTGACGCCACCGGGCCGGGCACGGCGGCGTCACCCGGGGCCCGAGCCCGGGGCCCGCGCCCGGCACTGCCACGAGGCTGCGGACCGCTGCGGTCCCCGCCCCGGGGAGCGCAGCCCACCGCACGCCGGGCCGGGCCGCACTAGACTGTGCCGCATGACACACAGTGCTTCCTCCGCGTCCGACGCCGCCCGCGGACCGCTCGTCCTCTCCTACGGCCAGAGCCGCCCCGTGGTGTCCGAGACCGCGTTCGTGGCTCCGAACGCGACCCTGGTGGGGGACGTCTCGGTGGGGGCGGGCGCGGGGATCTTCTACGGCGCCGTGGTGCGCGGGGACCGCTCCCCGCTGCGGATCGGGGCGAACTCGAACCTGCAGGACAACGTGACCGTCCACTCGGACCCGGAGCACCCCACCACGATCGGCGAGCGCGTGAGCGTGGGCCACGGCGCGGTGGTCCACGGCTGCACGCTGGAGGACGACGTCCTGGTGGGCATGAACGCCACCGTGCTCAACGGCGCCGTGGTGGGAAGCGGCAGCCTCATCGCGGCGGGCGCCGTGGTCCTGGAGGGGACCGAGGTGCCGCCGGGCTCCCTCGTGGCCGGTGTGCCGGGGAAGGTGCGCCGCGAGCTCACGGGCGAGGAGCGTCGTGCGGTGAGCCGCAACGCCCAGCACTACATCGTGCTCTCCCGGGAGCACCGCGCGCTGAACTCCTGACGGGGAACCCCCGGGCACCACGGCGGCCCGGACTCGTGGAGTCCGGGCCGCCGCCGTGCCCGCCGGCTTCCAGCGGGCGCAGCTCAGTGGAAGAAGTGGCGCGCTCCCGTGAGGTACATGGTCACGCCGGCGGCCTGGGCCGCCTCAACGACCTCCTCGTCCCGGATGGAGCCGCCGGGCTGGACCACGGCGCGCACGCCGGCGTCCAGCAGCACCTGCAGCCCGTCCGCGAACGGGAAGAACGCGTCCGACGCCGCCACGGCACCGCGGGCGCGCTGCGCACCGTCCTCGGCGAGCGTGTTGGCACGCTCCACGGACAGCCGGCACGAGTCCACGCGGTTGACCTGGCCCATGCCGATGCCCACCGAGGCGCCGTGGTCCGCGAGCAGGATCGCGTTGGACTTCACGGCGCGCAGGGAGCGCCACGCGAACTCGAGGTCCGCGAGGGTCTGCTCGTCCGCGGGCTCACCCGCGACCAGGGTCCAGTTCGCGGGGTCGTCGCCGGGGGCGTCGAGGCGGTCCGCCTGCTGGATCAGCGCACCACCGGACACCCCGCGCACCTCGAGGGGATCCCGGTCGAAGCCCTCGGGCAGGACGAGCAGGCGGATGTTCTTCTTGGCGGAGAGGATCTCCAGGGCCTCGGGCTCGAACTCCGGTGCCACGACCACCTCCGTGAACACGGGCTTGAGGTTCCGGGCCATCTCCGCCGTCACGGGGCGGTTGGCGGCCACCACTCCCCCGTAGGCGGAGAGCGGGTCGCACGCGTGCGCCTTGAGGTGGGCGTCCGCGATCGGGTCCGCGGCACCGGGGGTGGCCACGGCCACGCCGCACGGGTTGTTGTGCTTGACCACGGCCACTGCCGGCTGGTCGTAGTCGTAGGCGGCGCGCAGTGCGGCGTCCGCGTCCACGTAGTTGTTGTAGGACATGGCCTTGCCGTGCAGCTGCTCGGCCTGCGCAATGCCCGGCGAGGCGGCGTCGTCCGTGTAGAGCGCGGCCTTCTGGTGCGGGTTCTCGCCGTAGCGCAGGGACTCGGCGCGCTGCAGGGCCAGTCCGGCGTAGGGCGGCCAGAAGTTGGCCTCCAGGTCGTGGTCGAACTGCTGCGCCGTCCACGTGGCCACGGCGGTGTCGTAGGCCGCGGTGTGGGCGAAGGCGGCCGCAGCGAGCCTGCGGCGGGCGGCGAGGTCGTAGCCGCCCTCCTGGGCGGCGCGCACCACGTCGGGGTAGCCGGCGGGGTCCACGACCACGGAGACGGCGGCGTGGTTCTTGGCGGCGGCCCGCACCATGGAGGGCCCGCCGATGTCGATCTGCTCCACCACGTCGTCCTGGCCGGCGCCCGAACGCACCGTGTCCTGGAACGGGTACAGGTTCACCACCACCAGGTCGAAGGGCTCGATCTCCAGCTCCGACAGCTGCTGCACGTGCTCCGGCTTGCGGCGGTCCGCGAGGATCCCGGCGTGCACGCGCGGGTGCAGGGTCTTGACCCGCCCGTCCAGGCACTCCTGGAAGCCGGTGACCTCGGCCACCTCGGTCACGGGGACCCCGGCGGCCTGGATGGTCTTCGCGGTGGAGCCGGTGGAGACGATGTCCACGCCGGCCTCGTGCAGCCCGCGGGCGAGCTCCTCGAGGCCGGTCTTGTCGTACACGGAGATCAGGGCACGCTTGAGCGGCACACGGTTCAGGTCGGAAGTGTTCACGGACTCTCCAGGAAGACGTGGGGACGTGTGGTCCGGCGCGGCGGCGACGGTGCGGGGCACCGCAGGACAGCGCCCGGTCCAGTCTAAGGCCGCGGTCGCCGGCGCAGCCCTGTGCGGCGGGCCTGCTCAGCGGGCGAGGTCGGCCAGGCAGTCCACGAGCAGCTGCCGCTCGGCCGTCTTGATGCGCTCGTGCAGGGTGTCCTCGGTGTCCTGGTCCTCCACGGCCACGGCGACCTGGGCGAGGATCGGCCCGGCGTCCACGTCCGCGACCACCTCGTGCACGGTGGCCCCCGTGAGCTTCACACCGTAGGCCAGGGCGTCGCGCACCGCGTGCGCCCCCGGGAACGACGGCAGCAGCGACGGGTGCGTGTTGACCACGAGCCCGGGGAACGCGGCCACGAACTCGGCGTCCACGATGCGCATGAAGCCCGCGAACACCACCCGGTCGGGGTGGTGGGAGGCCACCGCGCGCTCCAGTGCGCGGTTCCACTGCGCCCGGTCGGGGTGGTCCGCGGGGCGCACCAGGAACGTGGTGATCCCGGCGGCCTCAGCCCGTTCGAGCCCCGTGCACGGCCGGTCGGCGCCCACCGCGACGATCTCCACGGGGGCCTCCCCGTGGTGCAGGTCGTCGATGACCGCCTGCAGATTCGTGCCGGACCCCGAGACCAGAACCACTATGCGCATGGGCCCATGCTAACGGCCGGGCCGGGCCGCGGACCCCGGCGGGGGCACCCCCGCGCCTCGCCTACAGTGGTGGGCATGCAGGATTCGCCCCACCGCGGCACGCCGCCCCACGACCGCACCCCCGGCTCCCCCGATCCCTCGGGCCGTTCTGCGGCGGACTCCGCGCGCGTGAAGCTCGCCGCCACCGCGGCCGGGCTGGCCGTGCTGGCCTCCGCCTTCGTGAGCGGTGACGTCTGGGCCACGGTGCTCGGGATCGTCCTGGCCGTCGCGGGTGTGGTCCTGGGCATCGTGGCCCTCTCGCGGCTGCGGGGTTCCGCGGTCCGGGCCCTGGTGATCTCCCTGTCGGTCATCGCGATCCTGTGGGGCACGCTCAACGCCTTCGGCGGCGGCAGCCGGCTGCTTGTGTGGCCGGCGTCCGAGGCGTTCCAGGAGTGCACGGACCGGGCGCTCACGCTGTCCTCCACGTCCCAGTGCCAGCAGCAGCTCACCGACAACGTGTGGCGCCACCTCTCGGGCGATCCCGTGGAGACCGGCTTCCCCACGCAGCAGCCCTCGCCCGATCCGTCCGCGTCCGCCTCGCCCTCGCCCTCGCCGTCCGCGACGACCACCGGCACCGGGTCCCCCACCGCCGCCCCGTCGAGCGCGGCGTCGGGCACACCGACCGGCACACCCTCGACCTGAGGCACCCGGCAGGGCGGTCCGTCCTTCCTGCGGGGAGCTAGCGCTCGTTCTCCCGGTCCATCGCGGCAAGCCGCGCGGCCTTGCGCTTGGCGGACCGGCGCTCGGCACGACGCCGCTTGGCCTCCTCCCGCGCGGACACCGCGGGCCGGTCCTCGGGCCCGGCACCCAGCGACACCGCAGTGGACCCGCCGGTCGGGCGCCCGGCACGTGGTGGCTCCTCCCCGGACCGGCCGGCCGTGGCAGACAGCTTCCGGGGCGCCGTTGCGGTCACGGGCTGCCGGGGGTCGCGTCCACGAGGCTCCGAGGAGCCGGCGGGAGCGCGTCCCGCGGTGACGTCCGCGTCCTCCCCGCCGGCCGCGCCCGAGGCCGCGTGGTCCTGCGAGGTGGGTTGCACCGGGTTCCCGCGTCCCCCCAGGCGCCAGCGTCGTGCTCCGGTTGCGGCGGGCGCGCCCAAGGGCTCTTCGGACGCTCCGTCCGCACCCGTGGGGTCCAGGGGGTCCGTGGTCGGGGTGCCGGCACGGTGCGGATCGTCGGGGGCCGGGGCGGCGTCGTCGTCCGCGGTGGCCCGCGCCCGGGAGCGGTAGCCCTCGTGCTCCAGCCAGGGCCCGAGCAGGTAGCCCACGGCGGCGCCCACGGCGAGCTCGGCGCCCAGCCACAGGAAGACGGACCCGGCGTGCGGGCCGACGTCCGTGAGCCGGCCGATCCCCAGCGAGCCGTGGGACAGCCATGCGAGCACCGAGACCAGCCCGGCGCCCACCGCCGCAATGAACACGACGGTCAGCACGGTGGAGAGCAGGAACGTGATCCAGCGCAGGGGCAGGCGGATGGCCATCCAGTCGTCCAGGTGGTTCTCCCCCTCCCGGCAGAACCACCAGCCCGCGAGCAGACCGGCGACCACCGGAATGGCCAGCACCCCCGGGGCGAAGGCCCACGGGTCGCCGGTGGGCACGGCCGCGAGCACGGGCACCTCGGGAAGAGGGCCCAGCGCGGTCTGGAACGGGGACGTGGTGGTCCCCGCCCCCAGCGAGAATCCCGCGCCCGTGGCCCAGGCGAGCGCCCAGACCACCATGTTGGGCAGGTACCCCAGCTGCAGCGCGGTCAGGGCGGTGTCCCCCGCGGGATCCGTGCCGAGGTCCTGGTAGACGGCGATGACGGCGTCCCAGTTCCAGGCGAGGGCCGCCGCGAGCAGCAGCGCGCCCCCTGCCACGGCGGCCACGGCGGCCAGGAAGCCCGCGCGGATCACGGCCCACACGTAGGAACCGGCCCACCGGGAGTACTGGCTCGTGCGCTGCAGCCAGGACGCGGCGTCGGCTCCGAGGACGGCCGCGAGGGAACGGGAGACGCTCCAGCCACCCACCAGGGTTCCCAGCGCCACGGGAACGAGGGGGCAGAAGGCCGCGGCCACGAGGTCCACCGAGGCCTCCTCCGTGCGGCTGAGCAGCCCCACGAGTGCGCCGAACACCGCGTAGCCGACCATGCCCGCGGCGAACGGCAGCAGGAACTGGCCGCGCCAGCACGCCCGGGCGATCCGTCGTCCGGCAACCACCGAGAGGCCGAACGGGATCAGGGTGAGGCCCAGCGGCACCAGTGTGACGGTGCCGCCCGCGAGCGACAGACCCTCGACGGCCTGGATGGACAGCGGAGCCCCGTGGGACAGCAGCCACACCTGGCCCGCGAGCCGCAGGCTGCCCCCGGCCCCGAGGGTGTCCGAGCCGCCCGCGGCCCAGACGGCGCCGAGCAGGAGGGCACCCAGCAGCAGGCTCACCGCGGCCACCACCAGGAGTTCGATGACCCCCTGCAGCGGGAGGGGCATGGGGATGCCGTCGTCCCCGCGTCCGGGGCGGGGCTCGGTCGGGTCCTGCGCGGCGGAGGAGCCGCGGGCCCGCCAGCGGTCGCGTACGCCCGAGACGGCGCCGGGCACAGAGGGAAGTTTCATCCCTCCCATCCTCCCACGCCCGCGCCGTCCGCCAGGGCAGCGTTGTTCGCCCGGATTTCACCCGCGGGCCACCGTGGGGTGACGCTGCGGTGGGGCGCGGCCCCCACCGTGGGAACCGTGAGAATCGCACTGGTGGCCGAACAGTTCCTCCCCCACGTCAACGGCGTCACGCACTCCGTCCTCCGCGTCCTGGAGCACCTCCGCGACCGCGGCCACGAGGCCATGGTGATCGCCCCCTCGTACGAGAAGACCCTCTTCCTGGGCTCCGTGGACCACGTGGACGGCGTGCGCATCGAGCGCATCCCGTCCCTGCCCCTGGCGGGGTACCCGGAGGTCCGGGTGGCCAGCTGCAGCGTCGCCCGCATGCAGCGCATCCTGAACCGGTTCGCGCCGGACGTCGTGCACGTGGCCTCCCCCTTCATCCTGGGCTGGCAGGCCATCCAGGCCGCCAACGGCCTCGGCCTTCCGTGCGTGGCCGTGTACCAGACGGACGTCCCCGGCTACGCCGCGCGCTACGGGGCCCCGGTGCTGGAGAAGGCCATGTGGTCCCACGTGCGCACCATGCACAACACCGCCACGCTCACCCTGGCGCCCTCCACGGCATCCATCGCCGCGCTCCACGAGCACGGGGTCCAGCGGGTGCACATGTGGCGCCGCGGCGTGGACACGGCCCGCTTCCGTCCCGAGCTGCGGGACCACGCGTGGCGGGAGCGCGTGGGCGGCGGCCGGCGCCTCGTGGGCTACGTGGGCCGGCTCGCCCCGGAGAAGCAGGTCTCGGACCTGGTGGTGCTGGACTCGCTGCCGGACACCCGCGTGGTCGTCATCGGCTCGGGCCCGGAGAAGGAGTCCCTGCGCACGCTGCTGCCCAACGCCCACTTCGAGGGCTTCCTCGCAGGCACGGAGCTCGCCACCGCCATGGCCTCCCTGGACGTGTTCGTCCACCCGGGCGAGCACGAGACCTTCTGCCAGACCATCCAGGAGGCCATGGCCTCCGGCGTGCCCGTGGTGGCCGTGGGCCGCGGCGGTCCCCTGGACCTCGTGGACTCCTCCCGCACCGGGTGGCTCTACCGCCCCGGGGACACCGAGCAGCTGCGCGAGCGCGTCCGGGACCTCGTGGGCGACGACGCCAAGCGCCTCGCGTTCGCGCGCACCGCCCACCGCACGGTCCAGCCGCGCACGTGGGCCGGGGTGTGCGACCAGCTGGTCGAGCACTACGAACGGGCCCGCACGGTCAACGCCCGCCGGCTGCGGGCACGTGCCGGATCCAGGCTCGAACGGACGGGACCCGCCGGTTTGCAGTGAGCCTCCCCGGGGCACGGCAGATGCCCCCCCCCGGTGCCGCACGTGCGCCCCGAAGACCCCTCGCAGACCGCAATTGCGGTGATGTCGACCACATCTGTATCCCAGCACCCCGTGATCCGGGTCTCACGGGGTGCATTGGTTAAGTTTTGATGACATTCCCGGCCGGTCCCTGGCTCGCGCCCGGACCGCCTGGCTACGCTCGAACCATCTTCACGAGATGCGCCTGCGCGAGGGCGGACACGCCCCTGCGCACCCCGAGCTCCAACTCGGCGCACGCCAACCCTCGGTCCAGGGGTGGATTGGATGACGAAGAGGCCGGGTCACACGCGTGGCTCCGGCAAGCAGCCAGAAAGCACAGAAGGCCACACACCATGAACAGCACAGCACAGCGACCATCGCACGGCACCGACGCCGGGACCGAGTCCCGCGAGCAGTGGGTGGACGTCACCGTCCGCGCAGACGTCGCCCACCAGCTCGTCTCCCTCACCGGGGCGGACGGGCACGAGCGCTCGTTCCGCACCGAGGACGTCCGTGAACTCGCGCTCGCCACCCAGCACACGCGCGGCCGGGGACAGTGGTGCGCCAAGTACCGTCGCCTCCTCGTGCCGGGAGCGTCCCGGGTGACCGGCGGCATGCCCTTCTTCAAGCTGGAGCCGCTGCCGGCCTGAGCCGCCCCCACCGGGGCAAGGGCGCTCCGGCGGACGGCTGCCACCTGAACAGCACCAGCACTCGATCACCACTGGGGCCCGGCACCACGCGCGAACCGCGCACGGTGCCGGGCCCCAGTGGTGTCCGGTAGCGGACGGATCAGCGCCCGGTGCCCTGCCGGTCCTCGTCGATCAGCTCCGCGGCGCGCTCACCGATCATGTAGACCGTGATGTTGGGGTTCACGGTCACGAGCTCCGGCATCACGGAGGCGTCCGCCACACGCAGTCCGGTGACGCCCTTGACCCGCAGCTGGGGGTCCAGCGGCGAGTCCGCGTCCTCCACCGGGCCCATGCGGCACGAGCCCGCAGGGTGGTACACCGTGTTGTGGGTGCGGCGGATGTAGTCGGCGATCTCCTCGTCGCTCTGCACGTCCTCGCCCGGGAAGAGCTCCCTCCCGGCCCACTCGGACATGCCCTGCTGGGCCACGATCTCGCGGGCCCGGCGGATGCCCGCCGTCATGATCCGCATGTCGTAGCCCTCGGGATCCGTGAAGTAGCGGGGATCCACGCGCGGCTTGTCGCGGAAGTCCCGCGTGCGCAGCCGCACGGTGCCGCGGGAGCGGGCGTGCGTGACGTTCGGGGTCAGGCAGAACGCGTTGTCCGCCGTGGGGTAGCCCTGCCGGTAGGTGTGCATGTCGAAGTTCACGCTGCCGTAGTGCATCATCAGGTCCGGGCGGTCCAGGCCCTCGTCCACCTGGTCGAAGACGCCGATCTCCCACCACTGGGTGGAGTCCTCCACCATGGGCTTCTTCGCCTCCCACTGGATCACCGCCTCCGGGTGGTCCTGTAGGTGCGAGCCCACGCCCGGGGAGTCCACGAGCACGTCCACGCCCACCTCGCGCAGGTGCTCCGCGGGTCCGATGCCCGAGAGCATGAGCAGCTTGGGAGTGTCGATCGCCCCGGCGGAGACGACCACCTCGCGGCGCGCCGAAATGGTGTGCGCCTTGCCGAACGCGTTGTCGGTGACCTCCACGCCGGTCGCACGGCGGTCCTCGTCGAACAGCACGCGCTTGACCTGCGTGCCGGTGAGGATCGTGAGGTTCTCCCGGTCCTGCGCGGGGTGCAGGTAGCTCACGGAGGAGGACGAGCGGGTGCCGTCCTCCCGGGCGCTGATCTGGAAGAAGTTGGCGCCCTGGGTCACGGTCTTGCCGGTGTTGAAGTCCGCGCGCGGGATCCCCGCCTGCTCGGCGGCGTCCAGCAGGGCGACGCCGCTCGGATCCGCCGGGGGCACGTTGCGCAGCCGCACGGGCCCGTCGTGGCCGTGGTGGGCGCCCGGGTCCTCGTTGTTCTCGAGCTTCTGGTACAGCCGGAACGCCAGCTCGGAGTTCCAGCCCTGCGCGCCGTGCTTCGACTCCCACTCGTCCAGGTCCTCGGACGGGGCCCAGAACGCGATGCACGAGTTGTGGGACGAGCAGCCGCCCAGCACCTTGGCACGGGCCATGCGCATGAAGGAGTTGCCGTTCTCCTGCTCCTCCAGCGGGTAGTCCCAGTCGTGGCCGGACTCCAGCAGCTCCATCCAGCGGTTGAGCTGCAGGACCTCCGGGTACCCGGCGTCGTGGTCGCCGGCCTCGAGCAGGGCCACGGTGACGTCCGGGTCCTCGCTCAGCCGGGCGGCGACGACCGCCCCTGCGGATCCTGCGCCCACGACCACGTAGTCGTACTCGGCGATGGTGTTCTTCTCGGTCATGCCTTCTCCCTTCGGTGGGTGCCCGACGCCGCGGTGCGGGACCGCGGCGTCGGTGCCGGTGAGGTGTTCGGGCGCGCGAGACCGCCCAGCGGGCGGCTCAGCGCGCCGAGGTTCCGTACGGGCGCACCTGCGCCGTGGCGGCGTCGTGCCCCGGGCGGGCCCGCGGTGCGCTCAGTGCTGTGCGAACCAGCCGGTGACGGCGGGGCGGACGTTCTGGTAGACGTGCTTGGTCTCCTGGTACTCCCCCAGCCCGTCGTGGCCGAGCTCTCGCCCCACGCCGGACTGCTTCATGCCGCCCCACTCCGCCTGGGGCAGGTAGGGGTGGAAGTCGTTGATCCACACGGTGCCGTGGCGCAGCTTCCCGGCCACGCGCTGGGACTTGCCGGCGTCCTGGGACCACACCGCACCGGCCAGGCCGTAGTGGGTGTCGTTGGCGATCGCCACGGCCTCCTCCTCGGTCCGGAAGGTCTCCACGGTCACGGTGGGCCCGAAGGCCTCGTCGTGCACGCAGTCCATGTCCGGGGTGCACTGGTCGATCACCGTGGGCAGGTAGAAGAAGCCGTCCTCCAGCTGCAGGGAGCCGTCCGCGGAGGGGCCCTCGGCGAACGAGCCACCGCACCGGACCCGCGCGCCCTGTTCCCGGGCGTGCTCCACGTAGGCGTGCACCTTGTCACGGTGCGCGGCGGAGATCAGCGCGCCGGTCTCGGCTTTCTCGTCGAACGGGCCGCCCAGTCGGATGCCCTCGGCACGCGCCACGAGGTCGTCCACGAAGCGCTGCGCGATGGACTCCTCGACCACCAGCCGCGCCCCCGCGGAGCACACCTGGCCCGAGTGCACGAACGCCGCGTTCAGCGCGTTGTCCAGGGCGGCGTCGTAGTCCGCGTCCGCGAAGACCACGTTGGGGTTCTTCCCGCCCAGCTCCAGGGCCACCTTCTTGACGGTGGCCGCGGCCTCGCGGGCGATCACGCGGCCCGTGACGAGACCGCCGGTGAAGGACACGAGATCCACGCGGGGATCCGAGGACAGCGGCGCGCCCGCCTCCGCTCCGGCGCCCAGCACGAGGTTGGCCACGCCCGCCGGCAGCTCCAGCTCCTCGAGCACCTGCATCATGAGAATGGCGGTGTGCGGGGTGAGCTCCGCGGGCTTGAGCACGAACGTGTTGCCCGCCGCGAGCGCCGGCGCGATCTTCCACGCGGCCTGCAGCAGGGGGTAGTTCCACGGGGTGATGAGACCGCACACGCCCACGGGCTCGTGGACCACGCGGCTCACCACGTCCGGGTCCCCGGCGTCGACGACGCGCCCGGCGTCGTCCGCGGCGATCCTGCCGAAGTGGTCGAAGCAGTTGGCGATGTCCACCATGTCCTGCTGGGACTCCTCGATCCGCTTGCCGGTGTCGAGGGACTCGGCCCGGGCGAACTCGTCCGCGCGCTCTCGCAGCCGGGTGGCCACGCGCAGCAGGAACGCGCCGCGCTCGGGGGCGGGGACGCCGGACCAGCGGCCGTCGTCGAAGGCCACGCGGGCCGCGGCGATCGCGCGCTCGGTGTCCTCGCGGGTGGCCTCGGCGACGACGGCCACCTCGGTTCCGTCCGCGGGGCACGTGATCGTGCGGGTGCCGCCCTGCTGGGCGGGGACCCACTGGCCGTCGATGTACAGGGTGGTGCTCATGCGTTGTCCTCCTTGGTCGGGGAGCTGTCCACCGGGGCGCCGGTCTCGGCCGCGGGAAGGCCGATCTGGGTGCTGCCCGGGTGCTCGTGGTTGAGCCGGATGAATTCCAGGTGACGCTCGTAGCAGTCCAGTGCGTCGTTGATGAGCTGCTCGGCGGTGTAGCCCAGGACGTCGTAGCCCAGGGAGCCCGTGGCCGTGAAGACCTCCAGGCGGTAGTAGCGGTCCGAGTCCGGATTGGTGCGGAACCCGCCGAAGCCGGGGGTGGGGAACGCCACCGGGTGCACCCGGTAGACGAAGTCCCGCTCCGGGGCCAGGTCCACCGACAGGCACACCTGCTGCAGGGACGGGTTCTCCTCGACCGGGTCGGTGACCACGGTGACCGCGGCCCCGGACCCGCGCAGCTCCGCGGCGAGCGTGTCCAGCGCGGGAGCGGCCACGTCCTTGACGTACCGCTGGGCGGCGCGGGCGCCGGGATAGCTGCCCAGCCGGGACAGCCGGGCCCGCCAGTGCGTGTCCCGGCCGGTGCGCCCGGCCACGGCCGAGCGGCTGGCCACCGCACCGGACTCGGCGGTGCTGACCTCCACGCGCAGGGCCCGCCACAGCCCCACCATGATCAGGTACATCACCACGGAGAACGGCAGGCCCATGATCAGGGTGGCGTTCTGCAGCGTGGTCACACCGCCCACCAGGAGCATGGCCAGGGTCAGCACACCCGTGCCCACGGCCCAGAACACCCGCAGCCACTTGGGGCCGTCCTGGTTGGGGTCGTCGATGCGGGACGTGAAGTTGCTCATCACGAGCGCCCCGGAGTCCGCGGACGTCACGTAGAAGAGCAGGCCCGTGAAGGTGGCGATCGAGGCGGCGAGCGTGGCACCGGGGTACTGCTCCAGCAGCGAGTAGAACGCGCGCTCGGGGGTGTTCATGGCCACCTCGCCGAACTCCGTGTTGCCGCCCACCACGAGGTCCAGTGCCGAGTTCCCGAAGATCGAGATCCAGAGCAGGATGAACGTGAACGGCACGGTCATGGTGCCCACCACGAACTGGCGCAGGGTGCGGCCGCGGGAGATCCGGGCCAGGAACAGCCCCACGAAGGGCGCCCAGGCAATCCACCACGCCCAGAAGAACAGGGTCCAGGCGCTCATCCACTCCTGCGGCGCCTCGTAGGCGAACGTGTCCAGGGTCATGCCCGGGAAGCTCGAGATGAAGTCCCCCACGTTCATCACGATGGCGTCCAGCAGGAACGACGTGCGGCCCGCGAGCAGGACGTAGAGCATGAGACCGATCGCCAGCACGATGTTCAGCTCGGACAGCCGCCGGATCCCCTTGTCCACGCCGGACACGCACGAGACCACGGCCATGCCCACGCCCACCGCGATCAGGGCCGCCTGCACGGCGAGGTTCTCGGGAACGCCGAACAGGGACTTCAGCCCGTAGTTCAGCTGCACCACGCCGATTCCCAGGGAGGTGGCCACGCCGAAGACGGTGCCCAGCAGCGCGGCGGTGTCCACGGCGTCGCCGGCCACGCCGTGGATGCGCTTGCCCAGGATCGGGTAGAGCGCGGAGCGGATGCTGAGCGGCATGCCGAAGCGGTACGCGAAGTAGCCGAAGGCCATGCCCATCAGGGCGTACATGGCCCAGCCGGTGATGCCGTAGTGGAACAGGGTCCACACGACCGCCTGACGTGCCGCCTCCAGGCTCTCGCCCTCCCCCGAGGGCGGCGCGAAGTACTGGCTGACGGGCTCGGAGACCGAGAAGAACATGAGGTCCACGCCGATGCCCGCAGCAAAGAGCATCGCGGTCCACGTGAACATGTTGAACTGCGGCCGCGCGTGGTCGGGGCCCATGCGGACCTTGCCGCCGCGGCTCGCGGCCACCATGATCACGAAACCGATCACGACCGTGGCGGTGAGGACGTAGAACCACCCCAGGCGGGAGGCCACCCACGCGACGACGCCGCCGATCACGGCGTCGGCCTGCTCAGGGGCGGCAATGGCCCACGCGGACAGGCCGATGATGACCACGGCCGCCGCGATCAGGACACGCCAGTTGACGGGCAGCCGGGCGGTGCCGGAGCTGGCTGCGGACGTGACCGGCGTGGCGCCGGCTGCGGACGAGGGCGGGGTCGAGGACTCACTCATGGGAACGAACTCACGTCTGGGTCGGACGATGGGCGACCCGGGGTCGATGCGTCGTGTTACCGATAAGTAGCAAATTTTCGGCCCTCCCACCTTAGGACAGGCCTCGGGCGAGGGCACATCCGCGCCCCCGCCCGGTCTCCGTCATCCGAGCAGCTTGGCCACGAGCGCGCTCGCGAACTCCTCGGAGACGTCCCCGTAGTTCAGGGAGAAGTCCTCGTCCACGAGCGTGGGCAGCAGACCGGAGCACAGCACCGCGGCGCGGGCGTACAGCCCCGGCAGGGCGGCTCCGATCGGAACGGAGAGCAGCCGCAGCTCGGGGTCGTGGCTGACCAGGGCGGCCCCCAGCTCCCGGGCGGCCAGGTGCTTGCCCAGCCCCGAGGACACCTGCCGGCCGTGGCCGGACTCCACGTCCTCCGCCGTGCGGAACACGTAGCGCGTCTTGTGGTGGTGGTTGATCCGGTACAGCCCGGGGGTGTTGCGGTCCTCTGTGGCCTCCCACGTGGCGTCTGCGGGCACGAACTTCTCCGCCACCCCGTTGTACTGCATCTCGCGCAGCGGCAGCCCGGCCACCACCGAGGACAGCGGCGGGAGGGTGTCGAGCATGACCGGCCCGGCGTCGTACACCACGTCGCACATCCCCTCGGGCAGCATCCGCCCCAGGGCCTCGAGGTCCACGTCCACCAGCATGGTGGTGGCGTGGTCCTCGGGCGAGAGCACGACCACCTCACCGCCCTGGGCCGCAACGGCGCGGGTCACGGCTTCCTCCTGCTCGGTCTTCCACCCGCCCGTGAGCAGCACGGAGCCGTCCACCAGCTGGGTCAGGGCCGGGGAGCAGACCTGCCAGCGGCGCACCGTCCAGTTCTCGTCCCGGATGGTTTCCAGGAACCCCAGGGCCTGGAGGTGGCCCACGAACCACTCCTCGAACCGCTCGGAGTCCTCCAGCTGGCGCGCCACGATCGACAGGCTCGAGCGCTTGCCACCGCCCAGGAACGTGAGCATGTCCTTGAAGGGCGCCCACGAACCGGGGTACTCCCCCTCCTCGGGGCCGATGAACTGCAGGGCCTCCACCGAACCGGTCTGCCCCACCGCGGAGAGCTTGGTGAGGCGGCCGGGGTAGCGCTTGGTGAGCCCGCAGAACGTGCACCGCCCGAACACCCAGGGCGCCTTGGCCTTGGGGTCCATGGGCGGCAGGATCACCTTGTGCTTGCCCGTGACCATGCAGGAGACGTCCGGTGCGGTGGGCAGCTCGTTGCTGCGCTCGGGGAACATCTGCCCCTCCGCGGACTCCCAGCCCGCCACCTCGGGCACCTCGGCCTCCGGCAGCTCGGCCTCGTGGGGGGTCATGTTGTCGAACGAGCCCTGGACGTACTCGTCCGGGATCTCGTCCCGGGTGACGGCGGTGACGGGCCACAGGGTCTCCTCGGCCACGTGCACCATCTCACCCTCGTAGCCCAGGGAGCGCTGCGTGATGTAGTAGGAGCTGTCCCGGACCCGGAACTCGAGCCGCTGCTTGACGGTGCGCCCGGAGCGCAGCACCAGCGTGTAGTCGTTGGGCTTGAGGTGACCGTGCTCGGTGGCCAGCTCGGTGGCGCCCAGGCTCACCTGGAACGGGGGAACGCGCGGTGCGGTCAGCTTGGTGCTCGTGAGCTTGAACGAGTGCGGATTGCGCCACTCGCACTCCACGCTCAGGGGGTCGTCGCTGTCGGAGGTCACGGTGAGCTGCGGCGGGCGCAGCGCCGAGAACCGCTCCACGTCCCCCGGGATGCGCAGCCCGCCGGACAGCGTCATGGCCGGCACCAGGCGGGGCACCAGGGCGGAGAAGTTGTCGTTGACCGTGAGGGCGGGATCGCCCGCGCGCAGCACCTGGACGTCGTCGAAGAGCACCCACCCCTCGGCCACGCCGTTCTCCCCCGGCCCCACCACGCGGTAGTCCGGGGAGGCGGAGTCGTCCAGGATGGCACGGACCTGCTCGACCCACTCGGGCTCGTTGCGGACCATGATGCGGCACGGCCACGCCGTGGGGACGTGGTCCACGGACAGGAAGGTGTCCGAGTACGCGTCCTTGGCGAAGACCACCACGGGCCGCGGGTTGCGGGTGAGCGTGAGCTCCCCCGCGGTCACGGTCAGCTGGCCCGAGAGCAGGGTGTCGCTGGTCATGCGGGCGCTGTAGGCGGAGATCCCCAGGAACGCGTCCCCGATGTAGTTCAGGAACATGGTCCGCGGACCGGCGGTGGTGGCCAGGTCCACCTCACGGCCGGGGACCAGCCGCTTGGGCACCACGAAGCCCAGCTCGTAGACCGGGTTGCCCACGTAGTCCGTGCCGTCCGTGAGGGACAGGCCCGGGCTGCGCGAGCCCAGGTGCCGTGAGCCTCGGGTGGCCGCGGCGGCGTCGTCGTCCGGGGAGGACTCCCACGCCGCGAGCTGGGCGAGTGCCACCTGCAGCGCAGGGTCGCGGGTGAGCGGGTTGGACCAGATGCTGCGCATGGACTTGGAGGCGTCCGTGTCCGCGATGTCCAGCCAGAAGTCGATGTAGATCCCGAGTTCCTGCGCGCTCATGCCCTGCGCCGTGGTGAGCTCCAGGTCCTCGAACATCTGGTGCAGCTGGCGCAGCTCCGAGGGGCCGAACAGCGTCTGGGACAGCGCCAGGCCCACCGGCCGGTGGTTCACGGCGTAGGCGGAGGGCAGCCCCAGCTGCCCGTCGAAGGCCTCGAGCCAGTAGCGCAGGGCGTCCCAGTAGGTCTCCGAGTCCTTGCGCACCGAGGACTCCAGGGCCTTGGCGTTGTCCTGCCCCGCCTGCAGCAGCACCGCGAGCGGGAGGTAGAACGTGGACACGGACTTCTTGCCCGTGCGGGCCGCGAGCGCGGACATGTGCCGTCCCGCGAGGGACAGCAGGGCCAGCAGCGCCACGATCGGCGGCGGGCCAATCTTCGTGAGGTCCTCGAGCTGGCGCCGGGACATCCGGTACCAGACCTCGGTGAGCTTGTTGAACGCGTCGAACATCGAGCGGCGGGAGCCGTCCGTGACCAGCAGCGGCGTCACGGAGTCCGCGAGCGCCCGCAGGGTGGACGGCCCGTCCAGGCCGAATTCGGAACCGATCTGCTCGAGCATCTTCTCGTCCAGGTCCAGCTGGACGAGCTCCCCCGCCGCGCGGGGACCGAAGAACGCACGCGCCACGGCGTCGTTCCAGCGCAGGTACTCGACTTCCTGGGGTCCGGATGCAATCGCGTGGTCTCCCGTGCGGAAACCGGCAGCGTCAGCCACAAATCCTCCGTCTGCGCCGTGGGCGCTTAAGTCGTCACAGTCACCTCGAGTATAGGAGTCCGGGCCGTGCCGTCCCACGGGTGCCCGGGCGGAGACTCCCACGACGCCGCCGGACCGCCTCCGCGCGGGCCCTCGCGCAGCCGTGTCCGTACCGGGCGGTACCGTAGTGCGCATGAGTGACGCCGCGCAGTTCCCCGATGCCCGCATGCCGGGTGGGGGCCCGGACTGGCGCAGCGAACTCTCCCGCATCGTCCCCGGCACCGCCTCCGAGCGCGTGGTCTCCGACCCCGACGACGCCCCGGGCGTCGCGCTCGAACTGGACCTCTCCCGCGTTCAGAACCGCGCCCCCAGGGCGTGGCGGAGCTCACTCGGAGAACTGCCCCTCGCACTGACCGCACGGCCTGTGCTGCGCGGGCGCCGCGGCTGGGTGCAGAGCGGCATCGACTGGGGGAACCTGGCCTCCCACGCCCGCGCGGGACGGCTGGGCCCCGAGCAGCTGGACTGGTTCGAGGAGCTGCGCGCCCTGTCCGAGTCCCACCGGGGCAGCTACGCCGCCGAACGCCACCAGCTGCACGTGGAGCGCTACACCTCTCCCCTGCTGTGGCCCATCCTGTCGCGCGCCGACGCCCTGGGCATCCCCCTCGTGTCCCGCGGCTCGGGAGCCCCCGTGGTGCTGGAGCACGAGGGGCGCTTCGAGGTGCGGGTGGACCCGGGCGAGCACGGGGAGCTGAGCCTGCGCCCGCAGCTGATCGTGGGCGAGCACGAGGTGCCCCTGCGCTGGGCCCACATCATCGGTCAGCCCGGTCACGGGCTGTTCTACCCCGAGGCCTCCCCAGCGGCGCTCGAGGACGCCGAGGACCTCAACCGCTTCCCCCTGCACCTGGTGGCTCTGGGGACCCGCCTCAACCAGCAGCAGCGCTCCTTCCTGGACCGCGCGGAGGACCTCACGGTCCCGCAGGACGGGGTGGAGGAGTTCTTCGAGACGTACTTCCCCCGGCTGCACCAGAGCATGCACGTGACCGCCGGGGAGGACTCCCTGGTGCTGCCGCAGGTGGCGGATCCCGAGCTGGTGCTGACCGTCCACCACGACGACCTCACCGAGCGCGTGGAGTGGGAGTGGGAGTACCAGAAGGGCAGGGAGCGCGTGCGCCTGCCGTTCCGGCCCCTGGACCCGCTCGGGGACGAGGTCGTGGCGCGGGAGTCCCGCTGGGAGTCCTCCATGGTCCAGGCCGTGCACCGCCGTGTCCCGGAGCTGGACGTCAAACGCAGCTCCTACGCCGCCCAGGACGCCCTCACGCTGCTGCGGGAGTGGCTGCCGCGGCTGCGCGGCATCCCGGACCTGCGGATCGAGGAGACCGGTGGCGCCCCCGCCTACCGAGAGGTCTCCGAGCCCACCGAGATCACCGTCTCCACCGCGCCCACCGAGCACCACGACTGGTTCGGGCTGGGAGTCACCGTGAGGGTGGGTGAGCACTACCTGCCCTTCTCGGAGATCTTCCAGGCCCTGGACCGCGGCCAGGACGTCATGCTGCTGCGGGACGGGTCCTGGTTCTCCCTGGACCGCCCGGAGTTCGTCCGGCTGCGCGAGCTGATCGCCGAGGCCCGCACCCTGCAGGAGGACAAGAGCGCGCCCCTGGCCCTGAACCGGTACCAGACCAGCCTCTGGGAGCAGTTCGAGGACCTCGCCACGGACACGCAGCAGGCGGAGCAGTGGCGCACGGGCGTCCGCGCGCTGGCGCACCTGGACGAGATCCCGTCGCCCTCCGTGCCCGAGGCCCTGCAGGCCACCCTGCGCCCCTACCAGTACGAGGGGTTCCGGTGGCTGAGCTTCCTGTGGGAGCACGACCTCGGTGGGATCCTCGCGGACGACATGGGGCTGGGCAAGACCGTGCAGACCATCGCCGCCATGCTGCGCGCCGTGGCCCGCGATCCCCGGCTGCCACCGTTCCTGGTGATCGCCCCCACCTCCGTGGTGGCCAACTGGTCGGCCGAGCTCACGCGCTTCGCGCCGTCGCTGCGGACCACCGTGCTGACCAGCACCAAGGACTCGGTGGCCAACGCCGCGCGGGACTCGCACGTGGTGCTGACCTCCTACGCCCTGCTCCGTCTCGACGCGGATGCCTACCGCGGCGTCGAGTGGGCCGGCGTGGTCATGGACGAGGCGCAGTTCGTGAAGAACCCGCGGACCAAGGCCTACCGCGCCGTGAAGAACCTGAGGGCCCGCACCCGCCTGGCCATCACCGGCACCCCCATGGAGAACAGCCTCACGGAGCTGTGGTCGCTGCTGTCCCTCACCGCACCGGGGCTGTTCCCGTCCAAGAAGCGCTTCACCGAGCACTACCAGCGGCCCATCGAACGCGCGATGGACTCGGACGCCCTGGCCCGGCTGCGCTCCCGCATGAGGCCGTTCATGCTGCGCCGCTCCAAGGCGGACGTGGACCTGCAGCTGCCACCCAAGCTCGAGCACGTGCTGGCCGTGGGGCTCAACCCCGAGCACCGCGCCGCGTACGACCGCAGGCTGCAGCGCGAGCGTGCCAAGATCCTGGGGCTGCTGCGCGACTTCGACAGGAACCGCTTCACGATCTTCCAGTCCCTCACCACGCTGCGCATGCTCGCCCTGGACCCCGCCCTGGTGGACCCCGAGGCCACCGCGGCCTCCTCCAAGCTGGACGTCCTCTTCGAGCAGCTCCCCCAGCTGCTGCAGGAGGGCCACCGCCCCCTGGTGTTCAGCCAGTTCACGAGCTTCCTCAAGATCGTGGCCCGGCGGCTGGACGAGGCCGGGATCGCCTACGCCTACCTGGACGGCAGCACCCGGGACCGCGCCGCGGCCCTCGACACGTTCCGCAGCGGGAAGGCCCCGGTGTTCCTGGTGAGCCTTAAGGCCGGCGGCTTCGGCATCAACCTCACGGAGGCCGACTACTGCTTCCTCCTGGACCCGTGGTGGAACCCCGCCGCCGAGAACCAGGCCGTGGACCGCACCCACCGGATCGGGCAGACCCAGAAGGTCATGGTCTACCGCATGGTCGCGCAGGGCACCATCGAGGAGAAGGTCATGGAGCTGAAGACCCGCAAGGCGGACCTCTTCTCCGCGGTGCTCGACGACGACCGCGTGTTCTCCGCGAGCCTCGACGCGCAGGACATCCGCTCGCTCGTGGAGCCCTGAGGGCCGCACCACCGGCACCACACAGCGAGTTGGCACTGCAGGCAGAGCGTGGGTCCGGCGCCCCGACTCCCCGGCGCCCGTGATCAGGGGAACCGGGCCCCTGGTGCCGGTGGCGGCCACTGCGCGCGTCTCGACCCGAGCTTCGGGGCCCCGAAATCACCCGTGCCGGCTCGTGCGTATGATCCGGAGACATGCCTGAGCCCACCAGCACGCACTCCCCCGTGCCCGGAACCGCCGAACCGACCCCCGCCCAGATCCGCAGGTGGCGCCACTACCTCGCGGACGAGCTTGCCGAGGCGCAGACCTACGAGCACCTGGCCCGTCACAGCACCGGGCGCCACGCGGAGATCCTGCACCGGGTGGCCGAGGGCGAGGGGCGCCACGCGGAGCACTGGCGCCGGCTCCTGGGGCCCCACGCGCAGCGCACGGTCCACCCCGGTCTCGAGGCGCGCATCCTCATGTTCCTGGCCAAGCACGTCAGCTCGGTCTTTGTCCTGGCGCTGCTGCAGCGCGCCGAGTCCCGCTCCCCGTACCGGGAGGACCCCGACGCCACCGCCGCCATGGCCGCGGACGAGGCCGTGCACGAGGAGATCATCCGGGCGCTGGCCACCGACGGCCGCACCCGGCTCTCGGGGAACTTCCGCGCCGCGGTGTTCGGCGCCAACGACGGCCTGGTGTCCAACCTCGCACTCGTCATGGGCGTGGGGGCCACCGGCACGTCCAGCTCGATGGTGCTGTTCTCGGGCATCGCCGGGCTGCTCGCGGGCGCGCTGTCCATGGGGGCGGGCGAATACGTGTCCGTGCGCTCCCAGCGCGAGCTGCTGGACGCCTCGCAGCCCACCCAGGTGACCCTCCGGGTCGCCCCGTCCCTGGACCTGGACGAGAACGAGCTCACCCTCATCTACCGGGCCCGCGGCATGAGCGAGGAGGCCGCGGAGCACCGTGCCGCGGAGCGACTCGGCCACTACGACTGCGACTGCGACCCCTCGCTCTCGTTCCAGGACGAGAAGGCCCGCCGTGCCGCGGACCCTGGACAGGAGAGCGACGACGACGCCGCGGGCTCCGGCGAGCACGAGGCCCTCGGCACGGATCTGGGCGCGGCGGCGTCCAGCTTCTGCTTCTTCGCCTCGGGAGCGGTCATCCCGATCCTGCCCTACATCTTCGGGCTCACGGGCGGAGTCGCCATGGTCGTGGGCATGGTCCTGGTGGGAATGGCCCTGCTGGTCACGGGTGGCTTCGTGGGTCTGCTCTCCGGTGCCTCCCCGCTCAAGCGGGGCCTGCGGCAGCTGGGCATCGGTTACGGCGCGGCCGTGGCCACCTACCTGCTGGGGCTCGTGTTCAACACCGGGGTGGCCTGACCCGCTCGCGCGGGCCCGAAGCGCATCGCCGCAGTCCACGAAAAGTATTGTCCCCTCTAGGGCCCACAAGTGAATCGACTTGGCTCGAGAAATATGGCAATTCGCAGAGGTAAATAGTAGGGATATCATTTACTTTCTGCGTTTCCCCTAGTCACAGCAGGATTTTCGACGCCCGGCCCGCCCGCACCCGCGGAGGGCGGGGGTACCCGTGTAGGTAAAGCGGTTCTTTGAATCTGCACAGCCTCCGAGCCATCTGTGAAATTCGGATATTCTGGACTCGTGGTTCGCTGAACCACTGCAACGGGAGACTTCGCACAGGGAAACCGCCACACCTGCACTGGGGGGTGCACTGTGGCCGGTGCTGTGCGTCGGTAGCCGCTCAGCCCACGGCTCGATCCCGTTGAGGCGTTATCGCCTGCCGGTGGCCGCTGGTTCTCTCACAGAGGCGCACCTCTCCCCGCGCCGGACGGGCTCCTACCGTCCGCTCACGCGGCTACCGGTCGATAACGCCCCTGTCCCGGCGATAAAATCGACGCCGGTCCACGGTGCCGCGGCCCTGCCGCCCCGCGGACCACCGATCCGTCCCGTGACCCCAGGAGCATCCCCTTCATGTCGGCCCAGCCCTCCACGCCCGACGAGCACGTCCTCACCGCCCACTGCCCCGAGGCCTACGGCCTCGTGAGCGCGGTGGCCTCCAACCTCACCAGCCAGGGCTGCGACATCTTCGACGTCAAGCACTTCTCCGACCGCCACGACGACCGGTTCTTCATCCGCTGCCACACCATCAGCGCGCCGGGCACCGTGACCACCGAGTCGCTGATCGAGGGCTTCCGCCCGGTGGCCCAGGAGCACGACATGCGCTTCCGGCTGGTGGACGCCCGCAAGAAGACCCGGGTGCTGGTGATGGTCTCCAAGATCTCCCACTGCCTGGCGGACCTGCTGCACCGGGCGCACGTGGGCTCGCTGCCCGTGGAGATCGTGGCCGTGGTCTCCAACCACACGGATCTGCGCCCGCTCGTGGACTTCTACGGCGTGCCCTTCCACCACGTGCCCGTCACCCGGGACACCAAGCCCCAGGCCGAGGCGGAGCTGCTGCGCCTCGTGGCAGCCCACGACACCGAGCTCGTGGTGCTGGCCCGCTACATGCAGATCCTCTCGGACGAGCTCACGAGGGAGCTCGCGGGACGCTGCATCAACATCCACCACTCGTTCCTGCCGTCCTTCAAGGGGGCCAAGCCCTACCACCAGGCCTACGAGCGCGGCGTGAAGATGGTGGGGGCCACCGCCCACTACGTCACCCCGGACCTGGACGAGGGCCCGATCATCGCGCAGGACGTGATTCCCGTGAACCACGCCCACACCCCCGCGGATCTTGTGGCCGTGGGGTCGGACGCCGAGGCACAGACGCTGTCCCGGGCGGTGAAGTGGCACGCGGAGGGCCGGGTGGTGGTCTCCGGCAACCGCACCATCGTGCTGGCCTGAGACCCGACCGGCCCGCCCCCGGAGCGACCACCCGCCCGCAACGAGAACGACGCCGCTCCCCCACCGAGGTGGGCAAGCGGCGTCGTTCTCAGCGCGGGTCCCGGACGGAGCCGGGCGCGACTCACTTGGTCTCGAAGATCTCCCGCATGAGCTGCGCGGTCTCCGAGGGGGTCTTGCCGACCTTGACCCCGGCGGCCTCGAGGGCCTCCTTCTTGGCCTGGGCCGTTCCGGAGGAGCCGGAGACGATGGCGCCGGCGTGGCCCATGGTCTTGCCCTCGGGAGCGGTGAAGCCCGCCACGTAGCCCACCACGGGCTTGGTGACGTTGGCCTTGATGAAGTCCGCGGCGCGCTCCTCGGCGTCGCCGCCGATCTCACCGATCATCACGATGGCCTCGGTCTCGGGGTCCGCCTCGAACGCCTCGAGGGCGTCGATGTGGGTGGTGCCGATGACCGGGTCACCGCCGATGCCGATGGCGGTGGTGAAGCCCAGGTCACGCAGCTCGTACATCATCTGATAGGTCAGGGTGCCGGACTTGGACACCAGGCCCAGCTTGCCCTTGCCGGTGATGTTCGCGGGCGTGATGCCCAGCAGCGACTCCTCCGGGGAGATGATGCCCGGGCAGTTGGGGCCGATGATGCGGGTCTTGGGCTTGCCGTCCGCACCGGTGTTCGCCTGGGAGTGGGCCCAGAACTCGGCGGAGTCCTGCACGGGGATGCCCTCGGTGATCACCACGACCAGCGGGATCTCGGCGTCGATGGCCTCGATCACGGCGTCCTTGCAGAAGGCCGGCGGCACGAAGACGATCGACGCGTTCGCACCGGTCTCCTTCATGGCCTCGGCCACGGAGCCGAAGACCGGCAGCTCGACGGCGTTGCCGTCCTTGTCCTGGTGGTTCACGGTGGTCCCGGCCTTGCGGGCGTTGACGCCGCCCATGACCTGGGTCCCGGCCGCGAGCATGCGCGCGGTGTGCTTGGTGCCCTCGCCGCCGGTGATGCCCTGAACGATGACCTTGGAGTCCTTGTTCAAAAAGATCGACATGTCTTCTTCCTGGTAGCTCTGCTCGTGGGCGGTTACTTGGCGGAGTGGGCGAGCTCGGCGGCCTTGTCGGCGCCGGCGTCCATGGTGTCCGCGGTGGTGATCAGCGGGTGGTTGGCCTCGCGGAGGATCGCGCGACCCTCGTCCACGTTGTTGCCGTCCAGCCGCACCACGATGGGCTTGGTTGCGGAGTCGCCGAGGATCTCCAGGGCCTTGACGATGCCGTTGGCCACGGCGTCGCACGCGGTGATGCCGCCGAAGACGTTGACGAACACGGACTTCACCTGGGGGTCGCCCAGGATGACGTCCAGGCCCGCGGCCATGACCTCGGCCGAGGCGCCGCCGCCGATGTCCAGGAAGTTGGCGGGCTTCACGTCACCGTGCTTCTCGCCGGCGTAGGCCACGACGTCCAGGGTGGACATCACGAGGCCGGCGCCGTTGCCGATGATCCCGACCTCGCCGTCCAGCTTGACGTAGTTGAGGTCGTTCTCCTTGGCCTTCTCCTCCAGGGGATCGGCCGTGGTCTTGTCCGCGAGCGCGGCGTGGTCCTCGTGGCGGAACTCGGCGTTGTCGTCCAGGGACACCTTGCCGTCCAGCGCGAGGATCTCCCCGTCACCGGTCTTGACCAGGGGGTTGACCTCCACCAGGGTGGCGTCCTCCTTGGCGTAGACCTCGCCCAGCTTGACCAGCACGGGCACGACCTTGGCAGCGGTCTCGGCGTCGAACTTGGCCTGCTCCACGATCTCGCGGGCCTTGGCCTCGGTGATGCCCTCGGCGGGGTTCACGTCCACGCGGGCCAGGGCCTCCGGACGCTCCACGGCCAGCTGCTCGATCTCCATGCCGCCCTCGACCGAACACATGGCCAGGTAGGAGCGGTTGGCGCGGTCCAGCAGGACGGAGAAGTAGTACTCCTCGGCGATGTCCGCGCCCTGCGCGATCATCACGCGGTGCACGGTGTGGCCCTTGATGTCCATGCCCAGGATCTGCTGGGCGTACTCGAAGGCCTCCTCGGGGGACTTCGCGACCTTGACGCCGCCCGCCTTGCCGCGTCCGCCCACCTTGACCTGGGCCTTGACGACGGTCACGCCGCCGATCTTCTCAGCAGCTGCCTTGGCTTCTTCTGGGGTAGTGGCGACGATGCCGGCCAGCACGGGGACTCCGTGCTTCTCGAACAGGTCGCGTGCCTGGTACTCAAACAGGTCCACGGATAAGTGTCCTTCTGCGTCGAGGTGTGTCGTTCCGCGCCGGGAACCCCCGGCTGGAGCGACCTGATGTGGGGGGATGCGGCGCAGCGCTGCGCTCACAGTGCCCTCACTGTGATTTTAGTCCATGGCGCGGCGATTCGCCCCACCGGGGCCTGCGTGAACCCACAGCCCACGATGCGCTGCCACCCGGGATCGCCTGGTTGACTGGGTCCATGCAATGGATCGGACTGCCGGACGTCTGGGACGCCCGGGAAGCGGACCACGGGTTCATGGCCTCGCTCGCCACGTTCTCGTTCGTGGCGCTGGGACTCGAGCTCGTGGTCGACGGCACGTACCTGACCCTCACGGGTGACGTCCCGTCGCTCTACCCCCTCGGCTGGCAGTGCCTGACCTGGGTGGGGCTCGGCGCGGTGTGGCTGCTGCTGGCGCGCGCCCTCGTGCTCTGGTGCCGACGCCGCGGTCTGGACCCCCTGTCCCCGGACCGGACCGCGGGTGAGCGGGCGGACGGGCCGGACCACCGCGCCTGGCGAGCCGTCCTCGGGTACTTCGCGGCCGCCGTCGTCACCGCGATCGCGCTGCCCGCCGTGGTGGGGCTGCCGTGGGGCTTCCCCCCGGTGGACCGGTTCCTGGACCTCTACGCGCAGTACGGTGGCGGCGCCTGGCTCGCGATGGCCGCGTGGCTCGTGTACCTCGTGGGGCGCTGCCTCGTAGTGGCCGGGCTGCTGGCGTACTCCCACCGGGCCGTGCTCGGCGTGGCCACGTTCCGGGGCGCGCGGTGGATCCCGTGGGGCGGGCTGGTCACCGGGGTGTGCCTGGGCACCGTGGCCCTGCTGTCCCGGGGACAGGCCGCGGGGCTGAGCACGCTCGTGGCCAGCGTGCTCCTGGGCATGCTCCACGTGCGCTCCGGGGAGTCCCTGCGCGTGACGGCACCGTTCACGGTCCTGGTCTACGCCCTCATCTGACGCGGCACCGGACCCCCGCGCGGGGAGTCCGTCACGAGACCTTGGACATGGGTGCGTAGCGCAGCAGGAGCCGTTTCTCCTCGGCCCCGAAGCGCACCTTGGCCACGGTCTTGTCCCCGCCGCCCTCCACCGCGACCACCGATCCGCGGCCGAAGGCCTTGTGCTCCACGGTGTCCCCCACGCTCAGGGACGGGATCTCCTTCTGCGGCTGCACCCTGCCCGCCGAGGCCGGTGAGAGGCGACGGAACGTGGCTCCGGAACCGGCGGCGGCCCCCCACGAGGACCCCCGCAGCGGATCCCGGGAACCGGACGGGCCCCCGGAGTGCACGGGTGACCCCCAGCCTCCCGCCGCGGCGGAGCCCTCCCGCTTCCAGTCGATGAGGTGGGAGGGGATCTCGTCCAGGAACGGGCTGGCCGGGTTGAACTGGGACTGGCCCCACATGGAGCGGGACTCCGCCCTGGTGATGTAGAGCCGCTGCCGGGCACGGGTGATGCCCACGTACGCGAGCCGACGCTCCTCCTCCATGCTGGAGGGATCCGCGAAGCTGCGCTGGTGCGGGAAGATCCCGTGCTCCATGCCGGTCAGGAACACCACGGGGAACTCCAGCCCCTTGGCGGTGTGCAGGGTCATGAGGGTGACCACCCCCAGGGACCTGGCCTCCTCCACCTCCGCCGCGATCTGCTGGGCGCTGGCCGCCCCCTCCCCGGCGGTGTCCGGCCGGGAGGGGATCTGGTCCGCGTCCGCCACGAGGGCCACGTGCTCGAGGAACTGGCCGAGCCCCGCGTCCGGGTGGTCCTTCTCGAACTCGCGCACCACGGCCACGAGCTCGGCGAGGTTCTCCACCCGGGACTCGTCCTGGGGATCCGTGGACGTGCGCAGGGCCTCGAGGTAGCCGGACTGCTCCAGCACGGCCTCCAGCACCGTGGTTACGGACGCCCCCTCGGCCAGTTCGGCAAGGTCGTCCATGAGCTGGGAGAACGAGCGGATCGCGTTGGCGGAACGGGTGGCCAGGGCCGGGGCCTCGTCCAGCCGGTGCATGGCCGCGGAGAACGAGATCCCCTCGCGCTCGGCGAGCGCGGAGATCGACCCCTGGGCGCGGTCGCCGATCCCGCGCTTGGGCTCGTTGATGATCCGGCGCACGGTGATGTCGTCCGAGGGGTTGGCGATCGCCCGCAGGTAGGAGATGGCGTCCTTGATCTCCTTGCGCTCGTAGAAGCGCGTGCCCCCGACCACCTTGTACGGCAGCCCCACCCGCATGAGGATCTCCTCCAGGGAGCGGGACTGGGCGTTGGTGCGGTAGAACACGGCCACGTCCCCGGGGCGGATCCCGTGCTCGTCCTGGAGGCGGTCGATCTCCTCCGCGATGAACCGCGCCTCCTCGTGCTCGTTCTCCGCCGCGTAGCCCACGATGGGTGCGCCGTCACCCTCGGCCGTCCACAGCTTCTTGTCCCGGCGGTCCGCGTTCTGCGAGATCACCGCGTTGGCCGCGGAGAGGATGTTCTGGGTGGAGCGGTAGTTCTGCTCCAGCAGGATGGTGCGCGCGGACGGGAAGTCCCGTTCGAAGTCCGTGATGTTGCGGATGTCCGCCCCTCGGAACGCGTAGATGGACTGGTCGGAGTCGCCCACCACCGTGAGCTCGGCCGCGGGGATCCCGGACTCGTCCGTGTGACCGGGAGAGTTCCCTCCCACGAGCTCCCGGACCAGGGCGTACTGGGCGTGGTTGGTGTCCTGGTACTCGTCCACCAGCACGTGGCGGAACCGCCGCCGGTAGTACTCGAGGACCTGGGGGAACGCGCGGAACATGTGCACGGTCTCGCCGATCAGGTCGTCGAAGTCCATGGCGTTGGCCGCGCGCAGCCGCTGGGTGTACCCCCGGTACACCTGCGCGACCGCGGACTCGAAGGGGTCCGTGGAGCTGGCCCGCGCCAGGTACGTCTCGTCGTCCACGAGCTCGTTCTTCAGCGCGGAGATCTTGTGCTGAATGGCCTTCGGCGCGAAGCGCTTGGGGTCCAGCTCGTGCTGCTTGGCCACCTGGGTGATCAGCCGCAGCGAGTCCGCGGAGTCGTAGATCGAGAAGTTCGTGCTCAGTCCCAGGGTCTTGGCCTCGCGGCGCAGGATCCGCACGCACAGCGAGTGGAACGTGGAGATCCACATGGAACGGGCGGAGTCCCCCACCAGGTCCACGATCCGCTCGCGCATCTCCGCCGCGGCCTTGTTGGTGAACGTGATGGCCAGGATCTCACCGCGGCCGGCCCGACCGGTGGCCAGCAGGTGCGCGATCCGGTGGGTCAGCACCCTCGTCTTGCCCGACCCCGCGCCCGCGACGATCAGCAGGGCTGAACCCGAGTGCTCGACCGCCGCGCGCTGCGGGTCGTTGAGCCCCGCCACGAGCTGCTCCGGGGACGCCGCGGCGTCGGACGGCTCGGCAGAGACGCCACCGGCCGGGGAGCGCACGGACGAGGCAGAGAGCAGGGAGTTGTCAGAGAGGTAGTCCATGGTGCGCCCAGTCTATCCAGCGGCTCGGACGCGCAGCCGGGCGCGGACCCGCACGGTGGCCTCACCGGCGACGGGCAGCCGGTGCCGGGCCCCGGTGTCCGGCACCGCACGACTGCCAGCCCGTCAGACGTACCGGGGTTCCACCTGGTGGCGGCCGTTCGCGTCCTCGACCCAGAGGTGGGAGTCCGCCACGGTGACCCGCACGGGAGCCTCCAGCACGAGGTCGTCGTCGCTCAGCTCGTCGAGCACCTGCTCCGGGCCCCCGAAGATGGTCGTGACCTCGCCGTCGGAGGTGTCCACGTGCCGCAGGGCGTGGTTGCCGGTGTCGGCCACCACCACGGAGCCGTCGTAGAGGATCTGCAGGTCCTGGGGATGGTCGAGCGCGGCCTCGGACGCCGCACCGTCCCGGTACCCGGCCCCGTGCCTGCCGACGACCGTGACCACGTGGGGCGCGCCGTCGGGCCGGTCCGTGTTGATGTCAATGCGCCGCAGCGAGGAGGAGTCCCGGTCCACGAACCAGAGTGTGCCGTCCCCGGCCTCCGTGATGGACACGGTGGCCGCGAACGTGGCCTGGCCGAGCGTGCCGTCCCTGCGGCCGGGCTCTCCCGTGCCCGCCCACTCCTGGAGCTCGTCCGTGTAGGCGTCCCAGCGGTAGAGCCGGTGGCGTTCGGGGACCGCCGCGACCACGGCGGAGAGCTTGTGGGACCAGACGATGTCGGCCATGCGGGCGCCCTCGAGGACGGAGCAGTCGATCCTGCGGCGCACCGTGCAGTGGTCGGCCTCGTACAGCGTGAGCTCCGAGCCGTCACCCGCGTTCATGAGCAGACCGTCCGGAAGGCCGATGGAGAGCTCCATGACCGTCACCACCTTTCGCGGTGCCCGCCGGGGGCACCTGTCCTCCACCTCGTCGTCGAGAGTGGGTACCCGTCTTCGATTCACAGTACGCCCCCGGGGGATAATGGAGCCATGGGTATGACCAGAGCGCAGAAGGCCAGGAAGCACGGGGAGGCCGCGGGTGCTGCCCCGGCCGGATCCACGAGCGCCCAGGGAGACTCCGTGCGCCCCGTGAGCGTCCACGAGATGCGGGACGGGCAGCTCGCCGCGGACCCCACCAAGGGCTCCTCCGCCGGAATCCTCGTGGGGGTCGCGTCCTTCGTGGGAGTCGCGCTCTGGCTGTACTACCACCTGCTCGTCCTGCAGGGCGTGTCCGGGAACCTGGCCGGAGGGGTGACCGCTCCCGAGCTGATGCCCGGCGGCTTCGACTCCCAGCACATCGCCGCCTTCGCGCGCGGACTGGGCGCGGAGGGCCTCGCCTCCTACGAGGGCGTGCACGCGACCACCGGACTGTTCACTCCCCTGCTGCTGAGCCTGGGATGGCTGCTGTTCACCGGTCTCAACACCCCGCAGCGAGCCCGGAAGTGGCTCTACTGGTCCGTGGTCCTGGCGTACGCCGTGGTCTTCCTGGCGGGCAACGCCGCGCTCGACGCCGCTGTGGCTCACCCCGAGGACAGCGGCGCCGTGGCGCTCGCCTCCGGCCTGGTGGTCACCCGCTGGGTGCTGACCGCGCTCCTGCTGCTCATCGCGGCGCTCGTGAGCATCTCCGTGGTGCGCCGCAAGATCAACGCCTTCTCCGAGGGCCAGCTGCCCGGCCAGCGTCCACGGGGCTGACTGCTCCACCGCCGAACGACGGATGCCCCGCCCGGGACCGGGCAGGGCATCGTTCGTGCCCTCGATTGGATTCGAACCAACGACACCGGCTTTAGGAGAGCCGTGCTCTATCCCCTGAGCTACGAGGGCAACACTGCACCAGCTTATCCGCGGGGGACCCGCCCCGCGAGTCAGGCGCACAATGGTCACCATGACGCTCTACATCGATCCCCCGCGCTGGCCCGCCCACGGGACCGTGTTCTCCCACCTCGTCTCGGACCAGTCCCTGGCCGAGCTGCACGAGTTCGCCTCGCGCCTGGGCGTGTCCGTGCGTGCGTTCGACCAGGACCACTACGACATTCCCGCGCGCCGCCACGCAGACGCCCTGGCCCTCGGCGCGGTCGCGGTGGAGGGCAAGGACCTCGCGCGGATCCTGATCCGCAGCGGCCTGCGGGTCCCCGCACGACGCCGCCCGGCCAAGCTGGCCCCGGCGCTCACCCGCCGCTGGGAGCGGCACGTTCCGGGGCATCCCGACCTGGGCTCGCACCTGCTGGAGCGCTGGCTCGAACCGCACCGTGCCTACCACGGCCCCGCCCACCTGCTGAAGGTGCTCGAGGCGGTGGACCTGCTCACGGACGGGCGCCCGTCCCAGGAGCTCGTGCTGGCGGCGTGGTTCCACGACGCCGTGCACCGGGGGCGGGCCGGCGAGGACGAGAAGGACTCGGCGGCCCTCGCCCGGCAGCTGCTGGGCCCCGACGGGTGGGCGCCGGATTCACCCCCGGCGGCCGGCCGCGGCAGGGCGGGGCGGTCCCCCGCCCTGGGGGGCAGCGGGGAGGGCGACGCCGCCCCCGGGTCCGGGGTTCGGACGGCCCCGCGCGAAGGACGGGGTCCAGGAGCTGCGGAGTCGTGGCCGGTCGGCCTTGCCGACAGGGTCGCAGAGCTCGTCATGGTCACCGTGGCGCACCGGCCGGATCCCACGGACCGGGACGCCTGTGTGCTCGTGGACGCGGATCTTGCCGTGCTCGGGGGCACCGTGGAGGAGTACGAGCGCTACCGCGCGGATGTGCGCCGGGAGTACGCAGACGTCCCCGAGAGCCAGTTCCGGGCCGCCCGCGCCGAGGTGCTGCAGAACCTGCTGTCCAGTCCTCGTCTGTTCCACCACGGCACTGCGGTGGCGCTGTGGGAGGCGCAGGCCCGGCGCAACGTGGCACGGGAGATCCAGTTGCTCACCGGGCAGTGAGCAACGGGGAAGGGCGGCGCGCCGAGGGGATTCGTGGCCGACCCACTGTTCACCCGGCTGGCATCACTCTGCCGAGGTGAGTGCACCCGGGTCGCATCATTCCTACGAGGTGAGGGCACGCGGGTCGCGCTGTTCCGCCGAAGTGAGGGTACGCGGCTGGTTACGGCTCCGCGTGGTCGACGTCAGGAGCGGTGGTTCGGCGGCGTCGCAGCGGAGTCTGCGCCGGACTGCTCGAACGAGTCCGGAGCGGATGCCCCGGATTCCACCGGGTCGGGGGCGGAGGCACGGCGGCGGCGGAAGATGAGCGCCGCCAGCACGAGACCCACGATGATCCCGAGACCGCCGAACACGGACAGCCACATGGCCGCGTGGCCGGCGAAGGCCGCCACGATGAATCCCACGACGATGCCGGGAACTGCGCCGGCCACCATCCCCACGGCGTAGTAGGTGAATTCCTGGTCCTGGGGGGTTCTGGCTGCGCTCGAGAAATCGGTGGACATGGCGTCCATTCTAGATCCCGGCCCCTGGACGTCACCCGCACGCCGGCCCCGACGGCCCGCGGTGGACGAACAGGATGATTGGTCCCGTGGCCGGCGCGCACTGCCCGGCAGTGACGTGGAGGGATGCAGAGGGATGCAGAGACGAGAAAAACGTACGGACCCTGTGGTCATCAGGGTCCGTACGCATTCATCTCGTCCTCGTCGGGAGCGGGTACACAACCGGTCCCGACTCGATGCGAGGTGTGGCACCGCGCCGATCAGCGCGGTGCCGAACTCGGGAGAGCTCAGCCGACGCGGATGTACTCCGGGCCGGAGCCAACGTTCGCGGTGGTCTTCACGGTCTGGTTGCCGTTCCAGCCGCCGTGGATGGCCTGGCCGTTGCCGGCGTAGATGGCCACGTGGGCCACGCCGGCGCCGCCGTCGGCGTAGTAGGCGATGTCGCCGGCCTGGGCCTCAGCGGCGGAGACCGGGGTGCCGAGGGACTTGTAGCTGGCGGGCCAGCCGTGGTGGTTGATGCCCACCGCTGCCAGTGCGTTGCTCACCAGGGCGGTGCAGTCCTGGTTGACGCCGATCTGGCCCTCAGCGGCGCTCAGGATGGCCTGGCCCTGGCCGGAAGCCGGGGTGCTGGACGCGGCCTTGGCCTGCTTGGGGGCGGTGCTGGACTGAGTGGTCACCTTGCCGGTATTGGCGGTGGTGTCGTACCCGGTCTGAGCGGTGTAGCCGGCCTGAGCGGTGTAGCCGACCTGAGTGGTGTTGCCGGTCTGGGGGGCGCCGTAGTTGTAGATGGCGTTGCCCTGCTCGGCGGCGGCCTCGGCCTGCAGCGTCTGCTGGGTGGGCTGCGCGGCGTGGCGGCCCTGGGCCGGAGCCGGAGCCTGCTCCGCGACCGGGGCCACGGTCTGAGCGGCGGGAGCCACCTGGGGAGCGGCGGGCGCCTCGACCGGGGTCACCTCGGCGACGGGGGCGGCCTGCACCACGGCGGGCTGGGCGGGAGCCTTGGCGGGCTCGGCCTTCTTGGCGGGAGCCTTCTCAGCCTTCTCGGCCTTGTCAGCCTTGGCGGCCGGCTCGGCGGAGACGGTCTTCTCGGAGGCGGGAGCTTCGGACACGGCGGCGGCGGGAGCCTGCTCGTCGGACGCGTTCTGCGTGGCCTGCACCGACACGGTGGTGGCGAGAGCCAGACCGGAGAAGGCGGCAACGGCTGCCACAGTGCGAGCCTTGCCCGCGAACAGACCCTTGGCCGACTGAGTGGTGGTTTCGTTCGTCATGCGTGTGGTTTCCTAACACGTTCGTGTCCGCCCAGGGCACGAAGATGTGCGGTGGTCGTCGGGCAGCGCAGTGCTGCCGCAACTCACCGAGGGAGGGCGGGTTGGCGATGTCTTCTGATGTCAGTTCGTGCGAGCACGTGCGCACCGCCCGGGTGCGGTCCGATGCGCCGTGTCGTGTTTCTCACTGGATGGGTGCCTGCGGCGCCCGAGGGCGCCGCAGGCGCACCGATCAGCGGAAGGTGTAGTAGCCGTCCAGCTGCATGGCGTTCACAGAGTGGATCTGCGTGCCCTGCGCGGGGTTGAGGGCGGAGATCATCTGGCCGTTGCCGATGTAGATGCCCACGTGCGAGCCGCCGTTCTGGGAGACCAGGTCACCGGGCTGCGGGGTGGAGGTGGGGGTGCCGGCCGCGAACTGGGCCCAGGTGGTGCGGGGAATGCTGATCCCGTTCTGGGCGTAGACCGACTGGGTGAAGCCAGAGCAGTCCCAGGCCTTGAAGCCCGTGCCGCCCCACACGTACGCGCCACCGATGCCGGCGTAGGCATCGCCCACGATGCCGCCTGCGGCGTGGTTCGACTGCGTGCTCACGCCGGAGCCGGACGCCATGGCATCCGGGGCCGGGGTGGTGTAGGAAGCGTTGTAGGCGCCCAGCGAGGTGTCGGCGCTGTAGGACGAGGTGGAGCCCAGCTCCACGATGTCGCTGGATGCCTGAGCGGGCATCGTCATGCCGGCCACGGCCGCGCCGGCCGCGATGGTGGCAACGGTGGTGTTGCGCACCACGTGGGACTGGGTCTCAGCGCGGTGGCGGGCAGAGCTCTGCTTCATGAAAGACATGTGTGTGTTCCTCCCTACGCCTGCGGGGTGAGCTGTCGGGTTCGGATGGGAGACATCCGGCCGCACGAGCCGATGGGCTGCGCTGACTTGACCCCAAGGATTCGACGGGCTGTGACGAATCCGGGAAGTGGTTCCCCCGCTTCTGCCATGCGGATGTTCTGTGTACGGGATCCCAAAGCGCATGGCAGAACTCGGCGAGCGCTCGGGAGTGCCGGATCCGACCAGTGATCGGCACGGTAACGACTGTACAGGAGAGATCACGAGAATGTCACGTTTTGATTACAACCGGTCACAGATCGGGCACTCACGGCTATCAGTCGGGCCTTTTGTTCAGGAAAAGTGAATCAACCAGGAGGAGGCCTCAGGGGCCTGTCACCGTCGGGAACACAGCCTTGACCTGCAGAGACAGTCCCGGGGATCACCGTGCGGCGCGGCATGGCACACCGGTGGCCGTGTGGTTGTCCACACATCGGAAAGATCACGGTCCCACCCGCGGGCCGGGCTCAGGAGGCGGTCGCGCTCACCCGGATCGCCCGTGCCGTGGCTCCGTCGAGGTCCAGGGAGACCCCCGATGCCACATGGGTGACCACGACTCGCTGCTCGTCACCAGGGTTGATCTCGGCGGTGACACGTGACCCAGTGAGGATGCCGGCGGAGCTGAGCGTCTCGATCAGCTCGGGGTCTGCCTGCACCACCTCGGGCAGCAGTCGCACCCCGTACTGCGCCCCGTCGGCCGCCGCTGCGGCGTCAAGGAGGGTGAGGCCGCCGAAGACCTCGGGGGCGTCCCCGCCCCGACAGGGAATGGGCGTCCCGTACGGGGAGACCTTGGGGTCACCGAGCAGGTCCACGAGCCGGTTCTCCACGCGCTCGCTCATCACGTGCTCCCAGCGGCAGGCCTCCTCGTGCACGTGCGCGAGGTCCAGTCCCACCACGTCCGCGAGCAGCCGCTCGGCCAGGCGGTGCTTGCGCATCACGGACACGGCCGTGTCACGGCCCGCGGGGGTGAGCTGCAGGGACCGGTCCGGCGCCACGGACAGCAGACCGTCGCGCTCCATGCGGGAGACCGTCTGGGACACCGTGGGCCCGGAGTGGTGCAGCCGCTCCACGATGCGGGCCCGCATGGGCGTGATGCCCTCCTCCTCGAGCTCCAGCACCGTGCGCAGATACATCTCGGTGGTGTCGATCAGGTCGCCGCTCATGGTCCGTCCTCGAATTTCTGCGCACCGCGGCGCGCGTGTCAACGGTCCCCGGTGGGGGGATGCACTCCAGCGTGGTGTGAATGATTCAGGATAATTGTAACGAGGCGGGTCACGTCCCCGCCGTCGTCGTGCGCCGCAGCACCGGCCGGGGCGAGCACAATGGAGCACACCACCGTCCCGCCCTCCAGGAGGACCCACCGTGACCGATCTGCCCGTGATCCCCCCGCACCTGCTTCCCGAGGACGGCCGGTTCGGTGCCGGCCCGTCCCGCGTGCGCCCGGAGCAGCTGGGTGCCCTCGCCCGGGCCGGAACGACGCTGCTGGGAACCTCCCACCGGCAGGCCCCCGTCAAGGACCTCGTGGCCCGGATCCAGGAGCGGCTGGCCGAGTTCCTGGGGCTGCCCGCGGGCTACGAGATCGTGCTGGGGACGGGCGGGGCCAGCGTGTTCTGGGACAGCGCCGCGTTCGGCCTGGTGCGCTCGCGCGCCGAGCACCTGGCCTTCGGCGAGTTCGGCGCCAAGTTCGCGAGCGTCACCGACCGGGCCCCGTTCCTGGAACGCTCCGTGGTGCTCGAGGCTCCCGCGGGCTCCCGCCCCGAGGGACCGCGCATTCTGCAGGACGTGGACGTCTACGCATGGCCGCAGAACGAGACCTCCACGGGCGTGGCCATGCCGGTGCGCCGTGTGGTGGCCGACGACGCCCTCACGGTCGTCGACGCGACCTCCGCCGCTGGCGGCATGGCCGTGGAGATCGCCGAGACGGACGTCTACTACTTCTCCCCGCAGAAGAACTTCGGCAGCGACGGCGGGATCTGGTTCGCCGCGTTCTCCCCCGCAGCCCTCGAGCGCGTGGAGCGCCTCTCGGCCTCCGGGCGCTGGGTCCCGGACGTGCTCTCGCTGGCCGCCGCCGTGGAGAACTCCCGCAAGCACCAGACCTACAACACACCGGCCCTCGCCGGGCTCGTGATGCTGGACGAGCAGCTCGGCTGGCTGCTCGAGCAGGGCGGCATGCCGTGGGCCGCCGCGCGGACCGCCGAGACCTCCGGGCTGGTCTACGACTGGGCCGAGGACAGCGAGCACGCGAGGCCCTTCGTCGCCGATCCCGCGCACCGCTCCCCCGTGGTGTGCACGGTGGACTTCGACGCCGCCGTGGACGCGGCCCGTGTGGCCTCCGCCCTGCGGGCCAACGGTGTGCTGGACGTGGAGCCCTACCGCAAGCTCGGACGCAACCAGTTGCGCATCGCCACCTTCGCGTCCGTTCCCCCCGAGGACGTGCGCGCGCTGCTGCGGTGCATCGACTGGGCCGTGGGCGAACTGGCCTGAGCGCGCGGCGGGCGCCGCGGCGTCGTCGTCCTGCCGCGTTCAGCCCGGCGTGGGCGCCCCGGAGCGGGCGGGGACGTGGCGCCACGCGAACCACGCCCCGACGAGCGCGCCCACGAGACCCGCGAGGACCGCGGAGCCCATGCCCCAGCGTGCTCCGAACGTGTCCGTGAGCCACCCCACCACGGGGGCGCCGATCGGGGTGCCGCCCATGAAGATCGCCATGTACAGGCTCATCACGCGTCCCCGCATGGCGGGGGCCGTGGTGCTCTGCACGTAGGCGTTGGCCGTGGTCATGATGGTCAGCGAGGACACGCCGCACGGGATCAGCCACACGGCGAACAGCCACAGCGAGGGCGCCGTGGCCGCCCCCAGGCAGGAGACCGCGAACGCCGCGCAGCCGATGAAGATGTAGCGCAGCCGCGCCCGCTCGCGGCGGGCGGAGAGCAGGGCACCGGTCACGGTGCCCAGGGCGAGCATCGAGTTCAGGAGACCGAACTCCTCCGAGCCGCGCCCGAACTCCGAACCCGCCATGGCCGCGAGGTACACCGCGAAGTTCATGCCGAAGGTGCCGATCATGAAGATCGTGGCCATGACCGCCACGATGTCCGGGCGGTGCGCCACGTAGCCGATGCCCTCCCGGATCTGGCCGCGCCCCCGGCGGGCGCGCGGGGCGGGCCGCAGCCGCCCGGCGTCGATCAGCACGATTGCCCAGATCATGGCGGCGAACGTGAGGGTGTTGAGCACGAACACCCACCCGGTGCCCACGGCCGCCACCAGCACTCCCGCCACCGCGGGGCCGATCAACCGCGCGGAGTTGAACGAGGTGGAGTTCAGGGCCACCGCATTGGACAGGTGGGTGTCCGGGACCATCTCGGAGACGAACGTCTGCCGCACGGGGGCGTCGAACGTGGCCACGACCCCCAGCGCCAGGGCGAAGACGTACACGGTGGACAGCCCCGCGAGGTCGAGCAGCAGCAGCGTGCCCAGCGCCGCGGCGAGCAGTGCCATGATCCCCTGGGTGAGCACCAGGATGCGGCGCCGGTCGTAGCGGTCCGCGAGCACCCCGGCGTACGGCGCCATGAGCAGCTGCGGGACGAACTGCAACGCCATGACCACACCCATGGCGGTGGAGTCGTGATCCGTCAGCTCGTCGAACACCAGCCAGGACTGCGCCGTGCGCTGCATCCACGTGCCGATGTTGGAGACCAGAGCCCCCGTGAACCACAGCCGGTAGTTGCGGATCCGCAGCGATCGGAACATCCCGGTGGCACCCGGTGCCGCCGGTCCCCGCTCCGCCGCGCCGGACCCGCGGCCTAGGATGACGTGCCGCCCTCGGCGGACATCGTGTCCTGCGCGGCCGGGGGATCACCGGCCGCGGACCCCTCGTGGGGCTCGCGCGCGGCGTCGTCGGGACGGTCGGTCTCCGCCTGCTCGGGGCTCGGCTGCTCCGTGCCCTCGTGCTCGGCGCCCTCCTGCTCCGCGTGCAGGGAGTTCATGCGCTCCTCCCACGGGATCCAGGCCGGCGCCAGGAGCGAGCGGGGGCCGGCCAGCAGACCGGACTCGCACACGCTCACGTGCTTGGAACGGGGAGCGCGGGACACGGTGGCGTACCAGGTCCACCCCGGGTACCCCGGGAGCGTGCAGTCGAAGAGGTGCGTGAGCAGACGGTCCTCGTGGACGGTGACGCCCACGTGCTCGCCGATGCCGCCATCCTCGTGGGCGCCCGCCACGACCGCCTCCCGGGCCAGGTCCACGGCCTCCGTGAGGACGGGATCCTGCTTGGGCGTGCGGGTGCGCGGTCCCGAGCGCCGCTTCGCCGCGCCACGGGACGGAGCCGACGACGGTTCCGCACCGCTCTCGGCGGCGGTCACCGCTGCTGCGGACCGGGATGCCGCGGGGGCCTCCCCACGGTCCTGCTGCGGCGGGTCCTGCTCCGTCGAGGCCTCATCCACCGAGAGCTGCCCGGCGGGACTCCGTCCACCCGGGGTCTGGTCGGCAGAGCCCTGCTCGGTGGGGTTCTGGGCAGCGGTGGTCTGCTCCTGCTGGGCCTGCTCGTCCGTGGTCTGCCCGGTGGCCGTCTGCTCGTCCGGGGTCTGCATGTCCGGGATCTGCTCGGCCGGAGCCGGGGGGCCGGCAGCATCCGCGCGGGCGGTGTCCGTGGTCCGTGCTGTGCGCTCAGACATCGAGCTCATCCGCCACGGTGCGCAGGATGGCCGCGATCTTGTGCCCGTGGGAGCGGTCCGGGTAGCGCCCGCGGCGCAGCCCGTTGGACATCCCGTCCAGGAGGCGGATCAGGTCCTCGGTGAGCACCGCCATTTCCTCCGGCGGCTTGCGGGTGTTGCGGGTGACCGACGGCGGTGCGCTGAGCACGGTGGCGGACAGCGCCTGCGCCCCCCGCTTGCCGTCCGCGATCCCGAAGTCCATGCGGGTGCCGGGCTTCACCGTGGTCACCCCCTGGGGCAGTGCCGACGCGTGGAGGAACACCTCCTGGCCGTCGTCGGTGGCCAGGAAACCGAAACCCTTGTCTGCGTCGAACCACTTGACCTTGCCCGTGGGCACGCGGATCACCTCAGTCTCTCGTCTTCTCGTTGCGGCCACCGCTGCGCGGCGCCTTGCGAACACCACAGTTTATCCCCCGCGAGCTCGACCGCGGCCCCGTTCAACCCAGCGCGTAACCCCGGCTTGCTACCTTGTGGGCATGCCTGAATCCACCGCACCCACCACCGCCGCCGCCGCCGACCACCGCACCGGGGGAGGTCTGCCGGTGCTGCTCGTGGTGGCCCTCGTGCTGGCTGGCGTGAGCGCCCTCTGCCTGATTGCGGTGCTCGTGGCCTCTGCCGCGGGGACGGTGCTGTGGCCCGGGTTCACCTTCATCCCGTCGATCCTCTTCCCCCTGGCGTTCCTGCTGCTGTGCGTGGAGCTCGTGCGGGGCGGTGCACGACGCCGCTCGCACCGCTGAGAGCGCCGCTCGCCGTCGTCCCGGAGCCCCCGTGCCCCCGCCTGCTCACCCCTCCCAGTTTTCCGCGGGCTGCATGACAGCTTCCATCCAGGAAATTCGGAGACACTGAGCGCATGAACACGAAAACCACAGAAGCGAAACTGCTCGTCGTGGACGACGAGCCGAACATCCTCGAGCTGCTCGCCACCTCCCTGCGGTTCGCCGGTTTCGAGGTCGTCACCGCCGCCAATGGCCGCGACGCCCTGCTCAAGGCCGAGGCCGAGGACCCGGACCTCGCCGTGCTGGACGTCATGCTCCCGGACATCGACGGCTTCTCCGTGACCCGCAAGCTGCGCGCGGCCGGGCGGCACTTCCCCATCCTCTTCCTCACGGCCAAGGACGACACCGACGACAAGGTGGCCGGGCTGACCGTGGGCGGCGACGACTACGTCACCAAGCCCTTCAGCCTCGACGAGGTCGTGGCCCGCATCCGCGCCGTGCTGCGCCGGACCCAGCCCCTCGAGGAGGAGGACTCCCGTCTCAAGGTGGACGACCTCGTCCTGGACGACGACGCCCACGAGGTCTTCCGCGACGGGCGCGAGATCGACCTGTCCCCCACGGAGTTCAAGCTGCTGCGCTACCTCATGCTCAACCCCAACCGGGTGCTGTCCAAGGCCCAGATCCTGGACCACGTGTGGGAGTACGACTTCAACGGGGACGCCTCCATCGTGGAGTCCTACATCTCCTACCTGCGCCGCAAGATTGACAACGATCCCGACCAGCCCTCCCTGATCCACACCAAGCGCGGCGTGGGCTACCTGCTGCGCTCCGCGGACAAGCGCCACTGATCCCTTGAACGTGCTCGCCCGGCGGTTCCGCTCCGCGTCCCTGCGCTCGCAGCTCATGGCCCTCACGGGCGTGCTGCTCGCGGTCAGCATCATGGTGACCACGCTGGTGGCGGTCTCGGTGCTGCGGGACTCGCTCGTGACGAGCCTGGACCAGGAGCTGCGGCAGTCCGTTCCCGCGGTGGCGACCGCTCTCACGGGCACCCTCGAGGGTGACGTGAGCTCGCCGGTGCCCACCAACGGGTACCTCCTGGACGCCGAGGGCAACGTGATCGCCACGGCACACGGCGGCGCCCCCACGGCCGAGGACCCGCCGGATCCAGATCTGAGCAGGATGACCCTCGACTACGTGGTGGCCCACGACGGTCAGGCGGAGACCGTGGGGTCCGTGGGCTCGGACGAGGACACGTGGCGGGTGCTGCCCGCCAAGCTCACGATGTTCGACATGTCCGTGGTGGTGGCCGAGCCGATGGCCCGCACGAACGCGATCATCTCGGGCGTGGGCCTGCTGACCTTCAGCTTCGGACTGGCCACCCTGATCGCGGCCATGACCGTGGGGTGGGTCATGGTCACCCGCGCCTTCCAGCCGCTGCGACAGGTGGAGGCCACTGCCACGCGGATCGCGGACGGCGACCTCTCCCAGCGCATGGAGGGGTACAACCCGCACACCGAGATCGGTCAGCTCTCCGCATCCCTCAACGCGATGCTCGGCCACATCGAGGACGCCTTCGACGCGCGCACCCGGTCCGAGACCAAGCTGCGGCGGTTCGTGGCCGACGCCTCCCACGAGCTGCGCACCCCCCTGGTGTCCATCCGGGGGTACTCCGAGCTCTACCGCCACGGGGCGCTGCAGACGCCCGAGGACGTGGGCAAGGCCATGGACCGGATCGAGTCGGAGTCCAAGCGCATGACGCAGCTCGTGGAGGACCTCCTGACCCTGGCCCGCCTGGACGAGCGCCGGGTGTCCACCATGGGCGCGGTGGACCTGCTGCACCTGGCGTACGACGCCGCCTCGGACGCCCACGCGACCGCTCCCGACCGCACCGTGACGGTGGTGGGCCTGCAGGACTCCTCCCCGGAGGCCGCCTGGGTCCACGGGGACGAGTCCAAGCTGCGCCAGGTGGTGGCCAATCTGCTGACCAACGCCCTGCGCTACACACCGGCGGGCTCGCCGCTGGAGCTCGCCGTGGGTCTCGAACCCGCCGTGGACGGCCGGTCCACCTCAGTGCTGCAGGTGCGCGACCACGGGCCGGGCATCCACGGCACCGACGCCGAGCGGGTCTTCGAACGGTTCTACCGGGCGGACTCCTCCCGGACCCGTGAGACCGGGGGCACCGGGCTGGGGCTGTCCATCGTGGCCGCGATCATCGAGCAGCACGACGGCACGGTCCGCCTGGAGCAGACGGACGGCGGAGGAGCCACGTTCACCGTGCGGATCCCGCACACGGAACCTGTGGACAGCCGGGGATCGGACTCCTAGGTCCACCGTCTCCTCGGTCTCGCGTCCCCGCGGACCTCCCCCTCGTAGCGTGACCCGTACCGGCACCCGCCGGTCACCGGCACCTTTTTCCGAGGAGGAACATCATGGCTCACTTCGTGGTGGACAGCGACACCATTGCCGCCAAGTCCCAGCAGGCACACGGGCACATCGAACGGCTCAGCGCGGAGGTCAACGGCATGACCGCCACGCTCACGGATCTGCAGGGCACCTGGACGGGCACCGCCTCCGCGAGCTTCCAGGAGGCCCTGAGCTCGTGGCGCTCGGCGCAGGCCCAGATGGAGCAGGCCGTCGCGCAGATCAACCAGGCCCTCGCGACCGCCGGAACGCAGTACGCGGAGACGGAAGCCGCCAACGCCCGGATGTTCTCCTCGTGAGTCCGGCTCAGTCCTCTGCCGTGACCTGGTGGAAGCGCAGCAGCCAGGGGCCCATGTCGTTGTGCTGGTCCTCGCGCACCCACACGGAGCTGCGACGGGTCACGTGCGAGGGCTCCTCGAGCCGGTAGCTCACGTGGTAGGCATCCGCAGCGAGGGCGGTCACCCGCACCTCACCAGGGGTGCCCTCCGCCACGGCCCGCAACGGGAACTGCGCCACCGTCACCACGGCACCGCCCGCGTCGATGCACTGCAGGTCGGGGTGCAGCGGTGCGGTGGCCTGCTCCGCAGCGTGGGGTGACGCCGCCGCACGGGGTGAGGCCCCGGCGGTCTCGTGCGCCGCCCCGGGCGGGGTGCACACCGCCGCCCGCTCCCGTTGCACGGCATCCACCACGTACTGCTCCGACCACCCGTCGGGTCCATCCCCGGCGGACTCCTGGGTCCCGCTCGGCGGCGGCACGGCCTCCAGCTCGGAGAAGAGATCCGGCTGGCTGACCATGCCGTCCCCCGGTGCCGCAGACGGTCGTCCGGCACGTGCGCCGCCACCGGCGGCAGCGTGCCCCGTGGCCGCGGGGCGGGACGTACCACCCTCGGCGGAGGGCGGGGCCGTCGCAGCGCTGGACGCGGGTGCGGCGGCGTCGGTGGCGGAGGGCTCTGCCCCGGACGCGTGACGGGAGACGGGGGTGACGTCCTCGTCCCGGAAGCCCGGACCCACCGGCATGTCCTCGGGGGCGGTGCGCACCTGGTACGCCGTGGCCATCGCCCGGGCACGCACGTCAGCGGCCTCGTTGAGCTCGTGACCGGCGTGGCCCTTGACCCACTCGAAAGTGACCGAGCGGCCGGACAGTTCCCGGTCCAGGGCCTTCATGATGTCCACGTTCAGCACGGGCTTGCCGTCCCGCTTCTTCCAGCCCTTCTTCTTCCAGCCCGGCATCCACTTGGTGATCGAGTTGATCACGTACTGGCTGTCGCAGTAGACCGTGAGCGGTTCGTCCCGCCGGTGGCGCGTGCACTCGAGCAGGTCCAGCACGGCGGTGAGCTCGCCCATGTTGTTGGTGCCGTGCGCCCAGCCGCCCGCACGCCACGACGTGGGGTCGATGTACCAGGCCCAGCCGGCCGGCCCCGGGTTGCCGAGCGCTGAACCGTCCGCGGAAGCAATGATCGTCATGCGCCCATCCTCCCAAAGCGTCCCGACACGCGGAACGCCACGGCGCCTTCCCGCCCCGCCCGGACATGGAAGGACCCCGGACACGACGTGCGCGTCCGGGGTCCTTCACGGGTCTCACCCGCAGAACGGGTGGGAGTCCACTCGGTGGAGTGGAATCACATCATGCCGCCCATGCCGCCCATGGGATCGGCACCCGCGCCCGCACCGGCGGCCTCGGGCTCCGGCTTGTCCGCCACCACGGCCTCCGTGGTGAGGAACAGCCCGGCGATGGACGCCGCGTTCTGCAGAGCGGAACGGGTCACCTTGACGGGGTCGTTGATGCCCGCGGCCATGAGGTCCTCGTACTCGCCGGTGGCGGCGTTGAGGCCCCAGCCGGTCTCGAGCCCGCGCACCTTGTCGACCACCACGCCGGGCTCCATGCCGGCGTTGAGGGCGATCTGCTTGAGCGGGGCGTCGATGGCGACCTTGACGATGTTCGCACCCGTGGCCTCGTCACCCGAGAGGTTCAGGGAGTCGAACACCTTGGCACCGGCCTGGATGAGGGCCACGCCACCGCCGGCGACGATGCCCTCCTCCACGGCCGCCTTGGCGTTGCGCACGGCGTCCTCGATGCGGTGCTTGCGCTCCTTGAGCTCCACCTCGGTGGCCGCACCGGCCTTGAGGACTGCCACGCCGCCGGCCAGCTTGGCCAGGCGCTCCTGCAGCTTCTCGCGGTCGTAGTCGGAGTCGGAGTTGTTGATCTCCGCGCGGATCTGCGCCACGCGGCCCTCGATCTCCTCCTGGGTGCCGGCGCCGTCCACGATGGTGGTCTCGTCCTTGGTGACGACGACCTTGCGGGCCTGGCCCAGCAGGTCGATCGTGGCGGACTCCAGCGACAGCCCAACCTCTTCGGTGATGACCTGGCCGCCGGTGAGGATCGCGATGTCCGCGAGCTGCGCCTTGCGGCGGTCGCCGAAGCCGGGAGCCTTGACGGCCACGGACTTCACGGCGCCGCGCATCTTGTTCAGCACCAGCATGGCCAGGGCCTCGCCGTCCACGTCCTCGGCGATGATCAGCAGCGGCTTGCCGGCCTGCATGACCTTCTCCAGCACGGGAACCAGGTCCTTCACGGCGGAGATCTTGGAGTTCACGATGAGGATGTAGGGATCCTCCAGGACGGCCTCCTGGCGGTCCGCGTCCGTGACGAAGTAGCCGGAGAGGTAGCCCTTGTCGAAGCGCATGCCCTCGGTCAGCTCGAGGTCCAGCCCGAAGGTGTTGGACTCCTCGACGGTGATGACGCCTTCCTTGCCGACCTTCTCCATGGCCTCGGCGATCAGCTTGCCGATCTCGGGGTCAGCGGCGGAGATGGACGCGGTGGCGGCGATCTCCTCCTCGGTCTCGATCTCCTTGGCGGAGGACAGCAGCTGCTCGGTCACGGAGGCAACGGCCTTCTCGATGCCGCGCTTGAGGGACAGCGGGTCCGCACCGGCGGCCACGTTGCGCAGGCCTTCCTTCACGAGGGCCTGGGCCAGCACGGTGGCCGTGGTGGTGCCGTCACCGGCGACGTCGTCGGTCTTCTTGGCGACCTCCTTGACGAGCTCGGCGCCGATCTTCTCGTACGGCTCCTCGAGCTCGATCTCCTTGGCGATGGAGACACCGTCGTTGGTGATGGTGGGGGCGCCCCAGGACTTCTCCAGGACCACGTTGCGGCCGCGGGGGCCGAGCGTGACCTTGACGGCGTCCGCGAGGGTGTTGAGACCCTTCTCGAGGCCGCGGCGTGCTTCTTCGTCGAATGCGATCATCTTTGCCATGTGATTCGTCCCTCCTGGACGGTCGACAAACGAGACTGGTCACGATGCCCGCGACGGACGGCGCTCGCACCGCGGTCCTCACCGCGCCGCGACCACCTCACCGTGATGTGGTGTCCACTCGTGCGCCGGGGCGCTGCCACCGGACCCGGTTAGCAGTCCACCCGACTGAGTGCTAATCCCATAGTGGCACTGCCGCGCGCGGAACCGCAAACGCCCTGCGCGTGGTGGGCTCAGGTTTCATTCCCGGCTGAACGCCGGACGGCTCAGACGCGCTCGACGCCGCCCGGGGCCGGTGCGCGCGGGCCCGCCGCGGCGGCGTCGGCGAGCACGGGCGAAGCGGTGGTCACGGCGGCCGGGGACACCGCAGCGCTCCCGAGGGACTGCGCCTCCTGAGCGGTGCGTGGCGCGTTGACGAAGCACACGGCGCCGAGCACGAGGGCGAGCACACCCGAGACGAGGACCGTGCGGAACTGTCGCGTGGAGCCCTCGCGGGCGCGGGGGTTGTGGCCGCGGTGCGCGCCCTGGCGGGCGCCGTCCTCGGGAACGTCGTCGAACTCGTCGCGGGGGTGTTCGCTCATGGTCTCGCTCTCCTGGGCCCGGCTCGCGCACCGTGCGGTGCTCCGGGCGCAACGCTGTCAGTGGCCACTATCGCACGGCCGGCCGGGTGCCCGCTCGGAGGTCTGCCCGCGTCCGGGAACACGCGCCCGGGAACACGCGCCCGGTGTCCACGAGCGGTCAGCGCGAGCGCGCCCGGCGCAGCCTGGAGATGAGCATCGGCGCGTGGCGCGCGGCGGCCTCGGAGGAGATCAGGGCGTTCAGACGCTGGTAGTAGTTCACCGGGCTCAGTCCCAACCGCGAGCGGATCGCGGACTCCTTGGCGCCGCGGTACTTCCAGTGCTCGGACTCGAGCTCCAGGACGGCCCGGTCCAGCTCGTCGAGCTCCTCCCCCGTGGTAGACATGGCGTCAACCCTAGCGCGCGGGGACTGCGCCGCGCGTACCGCACCGCACCAGGAGGCCACTCGTGAGCACCCCGCGCCCGCTGTCCGAGATCATGCACCCGGAGTGGGCCGCCGCACTCCAGCCCGTGGAGCCCCGGATCCGGGAGATGGGCGAGTTCCTGCGGGCCGAGCACGCCGCGGGGCGGCACACCCTGCCGGCCGGGGAGAACATCTTCCGCGCGTTCCGGGAGCCGCTGTCCGCGGTGAAGGTGCTGATCGTGGGCCAGGACCCCTACCCCACGCCCGGCCACGCGATGGGGCTCTCGTTCTCGGTGGCGCCGGATGTCCGCCCGGTCCCCCGGTCCCTGCAGAACATCTACAAGGAGCTGAAGTCCGACCTGGGCATCGAGGCGCCCCCTCACGGGGACCTCTCCTCGTGGGCGGGTCAGGGAGTCATGCTGCTCAACAGGGTGCTCACGGTGCAGGCGGGCTCGGCGGCGTCGCACCGGGGCAAGGGCTGGGAGGCGGTCACCGAGTGCGCCGTCCGTGCGCTGGGCGCGCGCGAGCAGCCCCTCGTTGCCGTCCTGTGGGGCCGGGACGCCCGCACCACCAAGGACTGGCTGGGCGGGGCACCCACGGTGGAGTCGGCGCACCCCTCACCGCTGTCCGCGTCCCGAGGGTTCTTCGGCTCCCGCCCCTTCTCGCGCGTCAACGACCTGTTGCGGGAGCAGGGGGCGGAGCCCGTCTCGTGGGAGCTGCCGGGTTAGGTCCCCTACGCTGGGGCCATGCCACGGATTCCAGCGCCCGCGGACCGCAAGCCCCAGATCAACCTCAGCGTGCTCGAGCGCATCCGTCTCGCGCCCGCCATGGCGCGTGTGGTGTGCCGCATCGACAACCCCGAGGACTTCCGGGACGTCGCACCGCCCGAGAAGTACGTCAAGCTGCTCTTCTTCTCCCCGCAGACGCTCGCGGCCACCGCTCCCGGTGAGCTGCCGGACTACTGGGCGGTCCGGGAGAGCGCGCCACCCCACGAGCAGCCGGTGTCCCGCCACATGACCCTGCGCCGGGTGGACCTGTCCACGGCCACACTGTGGATCGACGTGGCCCTGCACGGCGGCGAGGGCCACGCCGGCCCGTGGGCCGCCTCCGCCCGGCCCGGTGACCGGATCGTGGCCCTGGGCCCCGGCGGGAAGTGGGTTCCGGACCCCGCCGCCTCGTGGAGCATCTTCGCGGGGGACGACGCCGCCGTTCCCTCGGTGCTCGCGAACCTCGAGGCCCTGCCGGGCACCGCGCGCGGTGAGGCGGTCCTCGAGGTCCAGGACGCCTCCCACGAGCTCGACCTCTCGGACACGGCCGTTCCCGAGGGCGTGCGGGTGCGGTGGGTGCACCGGGCGGACGAGCGCCCGGGTGAGCGGGCGCTCGTCGTCGGCCTGTCGGAGGCCGCGTGGTCCGAGGACCTCACGGGCGTGCAGGCGTTCGTGCACGGCGAGCGCGAGGCCATGAAGGCCGCCCGTCGGGAGCTGTTCGACGTCCGGGGACTCGACCGCTCACAGGTGTCGCTGTCCGGCTACTGGGCGCGGGGGCGCACCGAGGACGTGTTCCAGGCGGAGAAGAAGCTGCCCGTGGGCAAGATCCTATGAGGTCCGCACGCAGCGTCAGCGGCGGCGGTTGCGCCGCTGCGAGAGGTGCTGCATCTGCTCGATGAACGGGCGCATGAGGTACTTGGCCAGCACCACGCCGGCGGCCAGCAGCACGATCGAGGCCATGGCGTTGACCAGCTCGTTGATGCCCTGGCCCGGCGCCTCGGTCTGCACCGTCATGGCGTACATCCCGCGGAACAGGGTGAGCCCCGGCAGCAGGAACGTCATGGCCGGGATCGCGAGCACGGCCTGGGGAATCTTGGAGCGGGCGGCCAGCAGGGCGGCCACGCACCCGCTGGCCACCGCCCCCACGCCCGTGGCGATCCGGCTGCCGGCGTCCACGAGTCCCACGCCGTGGTACAGCAGCAGCCCCGCGAGGGCCGCGGCCACGGCCGGGGGGATGTGCCGCGGTTTGACCTGCATGGACACCGCGATCAGGGCGGTGGAGACGAGCATGAACGCGATGTTCGTCAGCTTGCCCGTGGGGGTGAAGCTCGACTGGGAGATGTCGATGGGAGGCACCCCGAGCACGTTCACGGTCAGGGACACCCCCAGGGCAATGCCCGCGACGATGCCGAGAAAGGCCATGGCTGTGGAGAGCAGCCGCCCCGCCGCGGTCACCGGGAAGCCGTTGATGGCGTCCTGCATGGTGGAGACCATGCGCGTGGTGGGCAGCAGCATGATCAGACCGCCCGCGATCACCGTGGGCGGCGACAGCGGCACACCGAGGGCGGAGACCACGATGGCCACGAGCGTGACCACGAAGGCGTTGGCGGCGAGTGTGAAGAACTCAGGGATCCGCCACGCGCTGAGCTTGGCGGTGACCATCTGCACCACGGCGGCCGAGGCCACGGCCACCGACGCCCCCACCCAGGACGCCCCAAGGGCCAGCGCCAGGGTTCCGGCCACCAGCACGGTCGCGGCCGTGACCATCCAGCGGGCGTAGGGCTTGGGGCGCGCATTGATCTCCGCGAGCTCCCGCTCCGCCCTGCGCAGCGGCATCTCGCCCTCGATGATGCGGATCACGAGCTGGTGGGTGTCCGCCAGGCCCGAGTAGTTGTCCGTCCACGAGCGCACCACGCGCATCACGGTGTGGCTGGAGGTCGCGGAGTCCCCCCAGGGGTCCTCCCCCGTCCGGGTGGTCCCCGAGCCGCGGATCTCCCCGGTGGTGCCGGGGGTGCCCGCGAACGAGGACGCGTTCTCCCCGGCCTCCCTCTCGGCCACCGTGGCGGCCGGGGTGAGCCCCGCGGCCGCGAGCTGGCCCGTGGCGGTGGTTTCGGCCACGTAGTTGATGGTCACGGACTGGTTGGTGATGTCCACCTCGAGGTTCTCCACCCCGTAGGTGGCGCACACCGCGATGATGGCGTTCTCCACGTCCAGGGCGTCCGCCCCGTAGTGGAACATGGTCTCCGCGAGGCGCAGGGCGAAGTTCAGGGTCCGCCGGGCCTGCCGGTCGGAGCCGTCGCCGAACTTGCGCAGGTGACGGAACGGCGTGGAGGTGAGACGGTCCACCACGCGCATGGGGGCCGTGGGGGCGGCGTCGCCCTGCACGAGGGAGCGAAACAGGGACCGGGGGGCCTTCGGGGGGTCCACCCGGGCGGCCGGGTACACGGCCCGGGGGATCGCGGTGGTGGCCGGGGCGATCTCGTGCTCGACCGTCTCCGGGCGCTCCACGGGCGAGGCCGCCGGGGTGCTGCTGCGTCGGGACGTGGTGCCGATCGGCTCGGTGAGCGCGGCGGGGACCCCGCCGCGGTGTCCCTGCCCCGCGCGGTCCGCGGCGATCTGTCCGGGGGTGAGCACGGGCAGGGCGGAGACCCGGGTGGATCCGGCGGTGGCCGACTGACCCGTCCGCAGGGTTCGCGGCCCGGCGGTGCGGGGGGCCGCGGCGTGCGGGTCCGTGTGCGGGTGCGCGGCGGCGCGCGCACGGGCCTGGGCCGCCTGTTCCTCCGTGGGGCGCGTCATGGGACGCGCACGACGGCGCGGAGCGGTGGAACGCACGGCCTCCCGCAGCGCCGTGTCACCGCCCGGGCCGAAGGGCTGGTCGTCGGCCGAGGGGCGGGCCGTGGCCTCCCCCGAGGACGGGTACCCCTGGTGCGCCAGGTGCCTCAACTGCTCGTTCACGCTCACGTCGGATGACCCTTCCCTGCCGCCGCGGGCACTGCTCAGATCTGGTGTGGTGGCTGGTGCGGGCCTCGGCTCTCAGGCCGGGACGCGGTGGACCCGCCAGGTGTCGCGGCGGGGTGGACGGTCAGTAGAACGGCTGCCCCGTGCGGCGCACCCACAGCTGACGCTGGACCTTCTCCGCCACGTTGGTCCAGACAGCGTATTTCGCGCGGCTGAGCGGCTGGTCCCAGACGCCTGCGTAGTCCACGACAGTTTTCGTGAAGCTCGTCTTGAACAGACCCAGGCCGTAGTAGTGGTGCTCCTTGTTCTTGAGCTGGTCCGAGGGCGGTGTGCCGCAGAAGTCGTACTGCGTGATCCCGTGGTCCCGCTTCAGGTCCGTGATCGCGCTCCACTGCACCAGGTGGGAGTCCCCGTACTGCTTGCGGCGGGGCTTGGAGCCGCCGTCCTTGTACGTTCCCTTGGAGCCGTACGCGATCACGTAGGCACCCACGGAGGGCTTGCCGTCCTCGTAGGTGAAGTACAGGCGTCCCTGGCCGCGTTCGGCGAAGTTCGTCCAGAACGCCCGGTAGTACTCGTAGGAGCGCAGGTTCACGTGCGCGTGGCCCTGGCCCACGGAGTCCATGAGGGTGTACATGGCGCGCATGTTCTCCTCAGTGAGGGGCACCTGCGCCACCTCGCAGCCCTCGCGGGTGGCGCGGCGCACGGCGTTGCGGCCGCGGGAGTGCAGGGATTTCAGCAGGGCCTTCTCGTCCATGTCCGTGTCCAGCACCGCGGTGGAGTCGTTCGGCTGGATCTCGAAGGACTTCACCAGCCCGCAGCGCGCGAGCACCCCGGCGGCGTAGTCCGAGGCCACGATCTCGGGCTCGTACTTGATCGCGAACACGCCCTTGGCCGCGCCGGCCACGAAGCGCTCGTTGGCGGCCACGATGCCCGGCATGTCGTCAACGGACTCCACGTCCGGGCCCTTGATCATGTACCAGAGCCTGCCGAGGGCAGGGACCTTCTTCTCGAGCACCAGGTTGTAGCTCGCCTGCGAGCCGTCCGAGGGTTCGTAGACCACGTGCCGGGGCGTCCACCCGTGGTCCTTCTTGACCTCCGCGAAGGCCTCCGACTGCAGCAGGTTGCCGCCCGCCGGGTTGGCCGTCACGTGGGAGTCCCACTCGGCGATCTCCTGGGCGGTGGCAAATCGTGCCGTGAATTCTCGCAAGGCTCTCTCAATCCTTCGACCGCGGGTCGTGCTCGGACGGTGGGCGACGCCGCGCGGCGACGCCGTCCCACATGATATCCCTCCGCGCTCAGGCCATCCCGGGGTTGCGGCTGCGGGAGTCGTCACGCGGATCCACGTTGTCGGGCTCGGGAACCGGGTCCCGCGTGGTGTGCTGGGCGCCCGCCGTGGTCCCGGGCTCGCCCTCCGGGCGCTTGCCGGTACCCGCCGGGGAGCCGTTCTCCCGGGAGTCCCCGGCAGCGGGGGCTCCGGCAGCGGGGGCTCCGGAGGGGGACGACGACGCCGCGGGGCGCCCGTCCGGGAAGCGCACGCCGGCGGCGCCGCCCGCGTACCTGCGGTCCGCCTCGGGGATCACGCCGGCCGGGGTCAGCGGCCCGCGGTCGTGGAACACGTACTTGCCGGGGTGGCCCGCGGAGAAGCGGTCCGGGTCCGCGTAGTCCCAGTCCTCACCCCAGCCGCCCTCGACGCCCTCGAACAGCTCACCGGGGCGCAGCCACTGGTAGAGGGTCTCGTAGGACGTGGACTGGGTGGCCGTGACCTTGCGCCGCAGCATCTCCCGGGTGAGCTCCTCGGGGTGCTCGCAGCCCATGGTGGAGATCATCTGCCCCGCCTCGGCCACCGTCAGGCGGTGGTAGCGCTCCACGCGCTCGCCCTTGTCCGCCACGTCCAGGGCTCGGTAGAGCCTGGGATCCTGGGTGGTGACCCCCACGGGGCACTTGTTGGTGTGGCAGGCCTGGGCCTGGATGCACCCGACCGCCATCATCATGGCTCGGGCGCTCATGCAGAAGTCCGCGCCCTGGATGATGTGGCGCACGATGTCGTGGCCCGAGGTGATCTTCCCGGCGCACCCGAGCTTGATGCGCTCCCGCAGACCGGAGCCCACGAGCGCGTTGTGCATGAGGATCAGGCCCTCCACGAGGGGCGTGCCCACGTGGTCCTGGTACTCCAGCGGGGCGGCGCCGGTGCCGCCCTCACCGCCGTCCACGATGATGAAGTCCGGGCTCACCCCCTCCTCGATCATGGCCTTGCAGATGGCGAGGATCTCCACGCGCGAGCCCACGCACAGCTTGAACCCGATGGGCTTGCCGCCGGAGAGCTCCCGCAGCCGCGCCACGAACCGGATCAGCTCGCGCGGGGTGGTGAACGCCGAGTGGCTGGCCGGGGAGATGCAGGTCTGCCCCTCGGGCACACCGCGGGCCGCCGCGATCTCCGCGGTGACCTTGGAGCCGGGGAGCACACCTCCCAGACCGGGCTTGGCGCCCTGGGAGAGCTTGATGTTGATGGCCTTGACCTGAGGCAGGTGGGACTTCTCCCGGAAGACCTCCGGGTCAAAGTTTCCGTGCTCGTCCCGGGTGCCGAAGTACCCGGAGCCGAACTCCCAGATGAGGTCGGCGCCGTGCGCCAGGTGGTACTCCGTGAGGCCGCCCTCACCGGTCTCCTGCGCGAATCCGCCCAGGGCCGCACCCTTGTTCATGGCCAGCACGGCGTTCTTGGACAGGGAGCCGAAGCTCATGGCGGAGATGTTCAGCAGCGAGGCGTCGTAGGGCTGGAGGCAGTCCGGTCCGCCCAGCCGCACGCGGTGCTCGTCCTCGGGCGCGGGTTTGGGAGCCACCGACTGCACGAAGTACTCGTAGCCGGGCTCGTTGACGTTCAGCTCGGTGCCGAACGCCTTGTCCCCCTTGAAGCCCTTGGCCCGGGAGTACACGAGCGAGCGCTGGTCGCGGTCGAAGGGCTTGCCGTCGTAGTTGCGCTCGATGAAGTACTGCTGGATCTCCGGGCGGATCTTCTCCAGGAAGAACCGCATGTGACCCAGCACGGGGAAGTTGCGCAGCACCGAGTGCTTGCGCTGCGTGGCGTCGCGCACGGCCACGAGCAGCAGGAGGAGGAAGGCGATGGCGGGGAACCACCATCCCCAGGGACCGAGGACTGCCGCGAGGACCGTGGCGAGGGTGGCCACGGCGAGGCCGGCGAGGATCAGATGACGCACCATGGGGACACCGTACCCCGCACGTCCGGAGCCCGGCCCGAGGTGTGCGGGCATGACACCGGCGCACCGGATCCCCGGAGGGATCCGGTGCGCCGCGGGGTTTGTCAGTCGGCGTCGAGGTCCGTCTCGATAATGCCCGCGAGGTGCTCGAGGGCCTCCTCGGCCCCCTCGCCCTCGGCGGCGAGGACCACGCGATCGCCGTGGGCGGCGCCCAGGGACATGAGGGACAGCACCGAGGAGGCGTCCATGCCCTCTTCGGCATCCTCACCATCGGCGCGGATGGTGATCTCCAGGTTCTCGTACTCCCCGGCCGCTTCCGCGAAGATGGCGGCGGGTCGGGCGTGCAGCCCCACGCGGGAGGCCACGGTGGCAGTGCGTTCTGACATGTCAGCTCCTAGTCGTTGTCTTGCGGGTGGTTTCGTTCCGGGCAGCCCCGGGGGCCGTCACAGACCCAGCTCGGCCAGCACGGGCAGCTCCGCCCGCACGGTGTCCCGCGCCTCCTGCGGACTCGTGGCCCGCAGTGCGAGACGCGCGATCCGCCGGGCCTGCTCCGTGTCCACGGTCCTCAGCACCGCGGCCACCGCGGCGAGCGAACGGGCGCTCATGGACAGCGAGTCCACACCCAGGCCCACCAGCACGACCGCGAGCGCGGGATCTGCCGCGGCTTCTCCGCACACTCCCACGTTCTTGGGGGTGGCGTGCGACTGCGAGGCCGACGCCGCCCCGCGCGTCACGCACTCGACCATGCGCAGCACGGCGGGCTGCCAGGGGGAGTTCAGCTCGGCCAGCGAGCCGAGCATCCGGTCCGCGGCCATCGTGTACTGGGTGAGGTCGTTGGTGCCCAGGGACACGAAGTCCACGCGGTCCAGGATCTGCTCGGCGGTCATGGCGGCGGCGGGCGTCTCGACCATCACGCCGCTCACGGGCAGCCCCGCCGCGTGGACGAGCTCACGGAAGTGGGCGGCCTCGGCCACCGTGGCGATCATGGGGGCCATGACCCGCACGTCCGCGGAGCTCTCGGCGGCGGCCGCGGCAATGGCCTCCAGCTGCCGGGCGAGAACACCCGGTGTGCTCCAGTCGGTGCGGTAGCCGCGCACCCCCAGCGCCGGGTTGGGCTCCTGCGCGTCGGTGAGGAACGGCAGCGGCTTGTCCGCGCCGGCGTCGAGCGTGCGCACCACGACCTTGCGCCTCGGGAACGCGGCGAAGACCTCGGCGTAGGCCTCGGCCTGCTCGGCCACGGTGGGCTCGGTGTCCCGTCCGAGGAAGCAGAACTCGGTGCGCAGCAGCCCCACGCCCTGGGCGCCGGCCTCGGCGGCCGCGCGGGCGTCGTCGCCCGTCCCCACGTTGGCCAGCAGGGGGACCGCCGTGCCGTCCGCGAGCTCGCCGTGCCCGTCGAAGGACGCCAGCTGCTCGCTCGCGCGCCGCCACGCGGCCACGGCCTGCTCCTCCGTCCCGCCCGGTTCGGTGACGACCGCCCCGGCCGCGCCGTCCACGTACACACGTGTTCCGCCGGGCAGCTCCAGCACGCCGGCCACGGCGACCACCGCGGGCAGACCGAGGTTGCGGGCGAGGATCGCCGTGTGGGACTGAGGACCGCCGGACTCGGTGACCAGGGCCAGCACCACATCGGGGTCGAGCACCGCCGTGTCCGCGGGCGCGAGGTCCTCTGCGGCGAGCACGAACGGCTCACGGCGCTGGGGCACGCCGGGGGCGTCCTCCCCGCGCAGCTGCGCGACGATCCGCGCACGCACGTCCTCGATGTCCGCGGCGCGCTCCGCCATGTACCCGCCCATGGCACGCATCTGGTCCGCGTAGGCCGTGGCGGCCTGCCACAGCGCGCGCTCGGGGCTCAGCTGCTGCGCTGCCACGAGCTTGCCGGCGTTCTTGGTCAGGGCCCGGTCCCCCGCCATGAGGGCGGTGGCCTTGAGCACCTCGGCCGCGGATTCGGACCGGGCGCGGGCGGCGCGCTCGGTGAGCTCGGCCTTGACCGCGAGCGCGGCGGCCTTGAGCCGGTCAACCGCCGCCTCGGGATCGCCCGTGAGCGGATCCCCCTCGGGCGGCTCCGTGACGGCCGGGGCCATGTGCACCAGGGGCGCGATGACCCGCCCCGGGCTCACACCCACGCCGTGCAGGCTCTGCTGCTCGGGGCTCTGCTGCCCCGTCCGGTTCTCGTCCATGGTTCTCACGCTTCCACGGTCTGCGGGGTGGTGGGAACCCCGGGGGTCTCGGCGGCCCGCTTCTCGACGCCGCCCACGCGCTTGAGGAGCGTCACCAGGACAGCGGTGATCACGGTTCCCACCAGGATGGAGCCCACGAAAGCTCCGAGGCCGCCGATGACGGGCCAGATCCAGATGCCCCCGTGCGGAGCCGCGGAGGTGACGCCGAAGGCCATGGTCATGGCTCCGGTGACCACCCCGCCGGCCATGCACGCGGGGATCACCCGCAGGGGGTCCGCCGCCGCGAACGGAATGGCACCCTCGGAGATGAAGGACGCCCCGAGCAGCCACGACGTCTTGCCGTTCTCCCGCTCCGCCGGGGTGAAGTCCTTCCGGCCCAGCACGGTGGAGGCCAGGGCCAGCCCCAGCGGGGGCACCATGCCCGCCGCGATCACGGTGGCCATGATCTCCTGGGGCGCGGTGTTGGTCGCGGTGGCGGTGCCCAGCCCGGCCACGGCGAACGAGTAGGCCACCTTGTTGATGGGGCCGCCCAGGTCGGAGCACATCATGAGACCCAGCACCGCCCCGAGCGCCACGGCGGACGCCCCGCTCATCCCGGCGAGCAGACCGGTCAGCCACGTCATGAACGCCGCGATGGGCCCGCCGATCGCCAGGAACAGCAGCCCGCCCGCGAAGAGCGAGGCCAGCAGCGGGACGATCACCACGGGCATGAGCGAGCCCAGCCAGCGGGGCAGCCGCGGCAGGCTCAGCCAGTACGCGCACAGGCCCGCGAGCAGGCCACCCACGATGCCGCCGATGAAGCCCGCTCCCATGAAGTTGGCCACCAGACCCGCGGTGAAGCCCGGGGCGATGCCCGGCCGGTCCGCGAGCCCGTAGGCGATGTAGCCCGCGAGCGCCGGGACCAGCAGGCTCATGGACAGGTTGCCGATCGTGAACAGCACCGCGCCCAGGTACATGGACAGGGACACGTCCCCCAGGTTGCCCAGGGTGGCGGTGCCCAGGACGTCCTCCGCCTGCTGGGCCACGGCCACCGGGTCCGCGATCATGAACGCGATGGCCATGAGCAGACCGCCCGCGGCCACGAACGGGATCATGTAGCTCACGCCCGTCATCACGGCCTTGCGGATGCGCGTGCCCCAGCCCTCGCCCGCGGTCAGGGCATCGGCCGTGGCCGTGCCGTCACCCGTGACGCGCGGTGCGCGGGGGTCGTCCGCGGCGGCGAGCGCCTCCTCGACCATCTCGCGGGGCTCGTCGATCCCCCGCTTCACGGCCGAGGCGATGTACGGCAGGCCCGCGAAGCGGTTGCGCTCGCGGACATCCACGTCGGTCGCGAAGATCACGGCCTCGGCGCGCGCGATCACCTGCGGATCCAGGCGGGTGGCGCCCGAGGAGCCCTGCGTCTCGACCTGCAGGTCCACCCCCATCTCCTGCGCGGTGTTGGTCAACGCGTCCGCGGCCATGTAGGTGTGCGCGATCCCGGTGGGGCACGCGGTCACGGCCACGAGCCGACGCGGGCCACGGGCCTCCCGCGCACCGTCCTCACCGTGGGACGACGACGCCGCGGCGCCCGCTCCCCCGGTCGCCGCACCGGCCGCGGTGGCACCCGCGGCGGGAGCCGCGGGTGAGCCCGCCGACGAGGTGCCGTCCCCCGCGGGGCGTGCGGCGGCGTCGTCGTCGGCCGGAGCGAGACCCAGGGCCCCGTCCACGACGGCCACGACCTCCTCCGCGGAGGCGGCCTCGCGCAGGGAGGCCACGAACGGCTTCTTCATGAGGGAGCGCGCGAGCTTGGAGAGCAGCTTGAGGTGCTCCTGGTCCGCGCCCGCCGGAGCCGCGATGAAGAACACGATGTCCGCCGGGCCGTCCTTGGCACCGAAGTCCACGGCCGGGGCCAGGCGCGCCATCACGAGGGTGGCCCGGGTGACGGCCTCGGAACGGCAGTGCGGGATGCCGATGCCGCCGGGGATCCCGGTAGCGTTCTTGGCCTCGCGGGCGAGCGCGTCCGCCGCGAGCGACTCGGCGTCCCGCGCGCGGCCGTCGCGGTGGACGGTGGCCGCCAGGGCGCGGATCACGCTGTCGGTGTCCCCGCCCAGATCCCGGTCCAGCAGGACCAGGTCGGGGGTGATGAGTTCTGACATCTCGGTGCTCCTCGGGTACGGGCCGGTGCGGCGCGCAGTGGGTGGATCAGGGACGACGACCCGCAGGCCCTCGGCCGGGACCGGGGACGTACGGGGCGTCGTCGGCGGGACCGGGCGCCGACGCCGTCCCCGGTGGGTCGGCGGGCCGGGTCGTGGCGGGCTGCTTCACGGCGGGCTGGGTCGCGGCGGCCCGGTGCCGTGCGGCGTCGTGGGCCGTGCCCCGCGGGGTGTGGGAGACCTGCGGGGTGTTGGAGGCCTGCGGGGACGCCGCACACGGGCCGAGCTCCGTCACGCGCACGGCCTCGGGGGTCGTCTGGGCGGAACTCGGCATCAGGGTGCCCGGCAGCGCGGCGGCCGCGGAGCCGTGGGCCACCGCGTGGCGCAGGCACTCGCTCGGGGAGTCCCCCCGCTCGGCGGCCACGAGGTAGCCGGTCAGCGCACTGTCCCCGGCCCCCACCGTGGAGCGGACGGTGACCGGTTCGTGCACCGCGTGCCACGCGCCGTCGGCCGTGACGAGCACGGCGCCGTGCCCGCCCAGCGTGCACAGCACCGCGCCCACGCCGCGCTCCACGAGGATGCGCGCGGCATCGGCCGCGGCCCGGGGGTCGGCCTCGAGCGCGTCGCCGTCCTCGCGGCCGAGCAGCTGGGCGAGCTCGTGCCCGTTGGGCTTGATGACGTCCGGCAGCACGGTCGCTCCCGGGGCCAGCGCCTCGGTCAGCGGGGCCCCGGAGGTGTCCAGGGCGTACGACGGCGCCGCGGCCCCGAGCGCCCCGCGCACCCGGGACGCGATGACCGCGTACACGTCCTGGGCGGGTCCCGGGGGCACGGAACCGGCGAACACGAGCCACGAGGCACCGGCGGCACGGCTCACGATCCGCTCCACGATCCGCTCCACGGTGCCCTCGTCCAGGGCGGGACCGGGCTCGTTGATCTTGGTGGTTGTGCCGTCCGGCTCGGTCACGGTGATGTTCGTGCGGATGGAAGCGCCGGTGGACACGTTGTCGTAGCGCACCCCGGCGGCGTCGAGCCCCGCGAACAGGGGGTCGGTGTCGTCGCCGGGGGCGATGGCCACCGTGGCCGCTCCCCCGGCGGCGAGCGCCCGCGAGATGTTGATGCCCTTGCCGCCCGGGTCCTGGCGGGTGGCGTGTGCACGCTGCACGCGGCCACGGGCCAGCGGGGCGGAGAGGTCCACCGTGCGGTCCACGGAGGGGTTGAGGGTCACGGTGATGATCATGCGACGACCACTTCCACGTCTGCGTCTTCGAGGGCCTGCGCGAGGTCCCCCATGGGTGCCCTGTCGGTGATGAAGGTGTCGATCTGCTCCAGCGAGCAGAATCGTGTGAGGGTCTCCTGGTCCTGCTTGCTGGCATCGCACAGCACCACCACGCGGCGCGCGGCCGTCACGATCGCAGACTTCACCACCGCCTCGATGGGGTCCGGGGTGGAGAGCCCGAAGCGGGCGTGGGCGCCGTTGCAGCCCACGAACGCGAGGTCCGGTCGCAGCTGGTCGTAGTGCTGGGCCGCACGGGAACCGGTGGCCGCCCACGTGAGCTTGCGGATCCGTCCGCCCACGAGTTCGAGCCCCACACCCTCGGCGTCCGCGAGCTTGGCCGCGATGTGCAGCGCGTGGGTGATCACCAGCTGCTCCTGACCGCCCTCCAGGTGGTTGTCGCGGGACAGCATCAGCTCCGCGAGCGCCTCCACCGTGGTTCCGGCATCGAGCACCACGGCCCCGGCGCCGGCGTCCTCCAGCAGTTCGAGGGCCTTGAGGGCGATGCTGTGCTTCTGCGCGGTGGCCAGACGGTGGCGGGAGTCCATGCCCTGCTCCCCGCTCGTGGACTGGTCCACGGACACGGCTCCCCCGTGGACGCGCCGCAGCCTTCCCTGGGACTCGAGGACCGCGAGGTCCCGTCGGATGGTCTCCATGGTCACCTCGAAGCGGCGGGCCAGTTCCGCGCCGTTCACCCGGCGCTCGCGGGTCACGGTGCGGGCGATCTCCTCGTGTCGTTCTGCAGCGAACATGCTCACCTCACGGACGGGGCTGCTGGTCTCACGCGTGTTGGATGTGAGCTTATGTCTGTTTATGTGGTTTTACCACCCTTTTTCCCACATTTCTCCCGTCGTCCCCGACCGAACCGTGTCGGGGCGACCGCGTATATTGGGCCCGTCATCGGCTCCGGCCGCGCTGCTCTGCGTCAGGATCGACCGTCATGCTGCTGCGCCTTCTGCGCACCCACGCCCGTCCCTACCTCCCCTGGGTGGTGGGGGTCCTGGTCTTCCAGCTGATTTCCACGATCGCCACCCTCTCCCTGCCGAGTCTCAACGCCAGGATCATTGACAACGGCGTGACCAAGGGGGACACCGACTACATCTGGAGCACCGGCGCGGTGATGCTGGCGGTCGCCCTGGTCCAGGTGGTCTCGGCCGTCGTCGCCGTGTGGTGCGGCGCTCGCACCGCGATCGGCGTGGGTCGGGACCTGCGCCGCAGCGTGTTCCTGCGGGTCGGCTCGTTCAGCGCGCGCGAGGTCGGGAGCTTCGGGGCGCCCTCGCTGATCACCCGCAACACCAATGACGTCCAGCAGATCCAGATGCTCACGCTCATGGCCCTGAACTTCATGGTCATGGCACCCATCATGTGCGTGGGCGGGATCATCATGGCCCTGCGGGAGGACCCCGGGCTGTCGTGGCTCGTGTGGGTCTCCATCCCCGTGATGGGCGTGCTGCTGGGGCTCGTGGTCTCCCGGCTCATGCCGTGGTTCCGCACCATGCAGGAGCGCATCGACGGCATCAACGGCGTGCTGCGCGAGCAGATCACCGGCATCCGCGTGATCCGCGCGTTCGTGAAGGAACCCTTCGAGACGCGGCGCTTCGCCCGCGCCAACCAGGACATCACGGACATCTCCCTCAAGATCGGCGCACTGTTCGTACTGATGTTCCCCGTGATCAACATGGTCATGCACCTGGCCACCGCGGCCGTGCTGTGGTTCGGCGGCCAGCGCGTGGACCAGGGGCAGATCGAGGTGGGCGCCCTCACGGCGTTCCTGCAGTACATGCTCCAGATCCTGATGGCCGTCATGATGGCCACGTTCATGTTCATGATGGTCCCGCGCGCGGTGGTCAGCGCCGAGCGCATCACCGAGGTGCTGGACACCCACCCCGCCATGCACCCCCCGCAGCGGTCGGCCGCGGCCCCGCGCGCTCGCGGCAGGCTCGAGTTCCGGGACGTCACCTTCCAGTACCCCGGGGCCGAGGCCCCCGTGCTGGACGACATCTGCTTCACCGCGGAGCCCGGGCGGACCGTGGCGATCGTGGGGGCCACCGGATCCGGGAAGAGCACCCTCATCAACCTGATCCCCCGCCTCATCGACCCCGTGGGTGGCGAGGTGCTGCTGGACGGGCTGGCGCTGCCGGACTACGCCCCGGAGGACCTGGCCGGGCGGGTGGGTCTCGTCCCGCAGCGGCCCTTCCTGTTCTCGGGCACCGTGGCGAGCAACCTGCGCTTCGGGCGCGAGGACGCCACGGACGAGGAGCTGTGGGAGGCCCTGCGCGTGGCGCAGGCGGAGGACTTCGTGCGGGCCATGCCCCAGGGTCTCGACGCCCCCATGTCCCAGGGCGGAACCAACGTCTCGGGCGGTCAGCGCCAGCGGCTCAGCATTGCCCGTGCCCTCGTGGCGCGCCCGAGCGTCTACGTCTTCGACGACTCCTTCTCCGCACTGGACGTGGCCACCGACGCCCGACTTCGCGCGGCGCTGCGCCCGGTCACCCGGGACGCCACCGTGGTCACCGTTGCCCAGCGCGTCTCCACCATCACGGGCGCGGACGAGATCCTGGTCCTCGAACGGGGCCGCATCACCGCCCGGGGCACCCACGAGGAGCTCGTGGCGAGCAGCACCACGTACCGGGAGATCGTCACCTCCCAGCTGTCGGCAGACCAGAGCACCGGAGGCGCACTGTGAGCGAGACCCAGGAACCCGCCCGCAAGCCGCAGCAGTTCTGGGCCTCGGCCGCGCGGCTCATGAAGCTGCTCACGCCGCACAAGGCGGCCCTCACCGTGGTGGTCCTGGCCGTGGTGGTCTCGGTGGTCCTGGGCGTGTGGGCGCCGCGCGTGCTGGGACGTGCGATGGACGTGATCTTCGCCGGCGTCGTCGGCCGCTCCCTGCCCGCCGGTGCGGACCAGGAGCAGGTGGAGGCCGGGCTGCGCGCGCAGGGCCAGGACTCCACCGCGGACATGATCTCCGCCATGACCCTGGTCCCCGGCCAGGGCGTGGACTTCACCAGGCTGGGCACCCTCATCCTCACGGTCCTCGCCATGTACACCGTGGCCTCCGTGCTGATGTGGCTGCAGGGCTACGTGCTCAACCGCGTGGTGATGCGGGTGGTGTACGACCTGCGCGCCGAGGTGGAGCGCAAGATCAACGCCCTGCCGCTGAGCTACTTCGACACCCGCCAGCGCGGGGACGTGATGTCGCGGGTGACCAACGACGTGGACAACATCCAGACCGCGCTGCAGCAGACCTTCGCGCAGCTGGTCCAGGACGTCCTCACCGTGCTGGGCATCGTGGTCATGATGTTCGTGGTCTCGTGGCAGCTCGCCCTGGTGGCGCTGCTCGCGCTGCCGCTGTCCGCGGTGGCAGCCGGCGTGATCGGCACCCGCTCCCAGCGCATGTTCAAGGAGCAGTGGAAGGCCACGGGCCAGCTCAACGGGCACATCGAGGAGTCCTTCTCGGGCCACGAGCTCGTCCACGCCTACGGGCGTCAGCGTGAGATGCAGGCGCAGTTCGACGAGCGCAACGAGGAGCTCTACCGCGCCGCCTTCGGCGCCCAGTTCCTGTCCGGGACGATCATGCCCGTCATGCAGTTCATCTCCTACCTCTCCTACGTGGGCATCGCGGTGCTCGGCGGGCTGCGCGTGGCCACCGGGCAGCTGACCCTGGGGGACGCCACCGCGTTCATCCAGTACTCGCGCGAGTTCACCCAGCCGCTGTCGCAGGTGGCAGGCATGGCCACCCAGCTGCAGTCCGGCATCGCGTCCGCGGAGCGCACCTTCGAGCTGCTGGACGCCCCCGAGCAGGAGCTCGAGACCCCCACCGCCCAGCTGCCCGCACGGCTGCGTGGCGAGGTGCGCTTCGAGCACGTGGACTTCTCCTACGACAAGGCCGCCCTCGCCCAGGGCGCCAAGCCCATGATCGAGGACCTCTCCCTGCACGTGGAGCCCGGACGGACCGTCGCGATCGTCGGCCCCACGGGTGCCGGGAAGACCACGCTGGTGAACCTGGTCCTGCGCTTCTACGAGATCGACGGCGGGCGGATCACCCTGGACGGCATCGACATCCGGGACCTGGCCCGCCACGACCTGCGCTCCCAGGTGGGCATGGTGCTGCAGGACGCGTGGCTGTTCAGCGGCACGATCATGGAGAACATCCGCTTCGGCCGCCAGGACGCCACGGACGAGGAGGTGGTCGCGGCGGCGCAGGCCACGTACGTGGACCGCTTCGTGCGAGCCCTGCCGGACGGCTACGACACCGTGATCAGTGAGGAGGGGTCTTCGGTCTCCGCCGGGGAGAAGCAGCTGATCACGATTGCGCGAGCCTTCCTGTCCCAGCCGTCCCTGCTGATCCTGGACGAGGCGACGTCTGCTGTGGATACCCGCACGGAGCTGCTCGTGCAGAAGGCCATGGCGGCTCTGCGGGCGCAGCGCACGTCCTTCGTGATCGCCCACCGGCTGTCCACCATCCGGGACGCGGACACGATCATCGTGATGCGTTCCGGGCGGATCGTGGAGCAGGGCTCCCACGCGGAGCTCATCGAGGCCCAGGGCGCGTACGCGGAGCTGTACGAGGCCCAGTTCAACGAACCCGAACCCGGCGTGGGTGCCGACGCGGACGCCTGATCTCCGGACGGGGCACCGCGCCCCCTCCACACGCACTCGTGGCGGCTTCCCGGTGGCTCCGTCGTGCCGGTTCCGCCGGTGTGCGCAGACCCCCGATCTCGGCGCCAGGGTGCCCCGGGGCGGTGGCGCACCCGGCCGAGCGCGTCTACCGTGGTCGTGATGGTCCACCCCACAGAACGGATGTCCCCGTGACAAACTTCGCCAATGTCGAACGCCGCCACCTCGCCGCACTGCTGCGCCGGGTCGGCCCTGATGCCCCCACGCTGTGCGAGGGGTGGGACACCCGCGACCTCGCCGTGCACCTCGCCATCCGCGATGCGCGCCCGGATGCGGTGCCCGGGATGTTCGCACCCAAGCTCCCGCTGCTGGGCTCGCACACCAGGTCCGTGGACGGGGACTACCGCGCCATGCCGTGGGAGTCCCTCGTGGACCTCGTGGAGCGTCCCCCGCTGCACTCCCCCGGTCGCTGGTCCCCGGTGGACAAGCGCATGAACACGGGCGAGTTCTTCGTGCACCACGAGGACGTCCGCCGCGCGCAGCCGCAGTGGCACCCGCGTCAGCTGCTCCACGACGAGCAGAAGGCCCTGTGGGCCATGCTCAAGCTGGGCGGTCCGGCCATGCTCCGCAAGGAGTCCGAGTCCGTGGTGCTCCTCGCCGCGGGCTTCGGCGCCGTGCGCGGCGGCAAGAAGTCCGCCCGCCGCGTGAAGATCGTGCGCGGCGAGCCCTCGGAGCTGCTGCTGTGGGCCTTCGGACGCCGGGAGCAGGCCGCGGTGGAGATCTCCGAGGAATGACCCCCGCGCCTCGCTGACAGTCGGCCACGCTCCCCGGGGAGCGTGGCCGACGTCGTCTGCGCGGGCCGCCCGGCGCGGTCCAGTATCATGGAGCGGTCCCGTTCTCGCGGCAGCGAACCGGGGCCGCAGCGCCTCCTTAGCTCAGATGGCCAGAGCATCTGTCTTGTAAACAGAGGGTCGCCGGTTCGAATCCGGCAGGGGGCTCCACAGCGCCTGGCGCACACGAGGGGCACACGGAACACACCGTGTGCCCCTTCGCCGTTCCCCCCTGGTGCGCGCCGGGTGGTTGCCGCGCGCACGACGCCGCCGCACTCGGCAACCGGGCGACGTCCCGATCGCCAGCACCTCCTGCGGGCGCGCGGTCACCGTTCAGGGCCCCGGCCGCACCCACGACGCCGCCCCGCCCTGCCCTGCCCCGGCACGGTTCCGACGGGCGCAGCCCGCGCCCGATGATTCCCGGGAGCACGGGAACGGGCCCCGTTCCTGGAGGAAAAGGGCCCGTTCGGCACGGAAGCTGCGGCGCCTACTTCTTGGCGTCGACGGCCTTCTTGAGCATGTCCTCGAAAGCCCCCTCCTCGTAGCGCTTGCCGTCCACGAACATGGTGGGGGTCCCGGCCACGCCGTTGGTCACGGACTCGCGGGTGGCCACGTCCACCATGGGGCGGTAGGTGTTCTCGTCGATGTCCTCGGCGGTCACGGAGGCCCCGTGCTTCCCGGCGATCTCCGCGAGCTCCTGGTTGCTCAGACCACCGGTTCCCTGGTGGGTGAACACCTCCTGGGAGTACTCCAGGAACTGGTCCGCACTGACCTGCTCGGCCACCAGGTAGGCCGCGTTGGCGGCGCGCGAGGAGTACTGGTCGGGAGTGGCCTTGTCCAGGAAGTTGAGGTTGCGGTACTCCACGTCCAGCTTCCCTGCGTCCACGTACTTCTTGAGGAGCTCCGCGTTCTCCTTCTCGAAGTCCGCGCAGTGCACGCACTCGTAGTCCTGGAACACCACGAGCTGCACGGGCTCCCCGTTGGTGGCCGCCTTGTCCGCGTCCACGATGCCCGGGGGCGTCTTGGTGGTGTCCGGCTCCTCTGGGGCGGGCGGGAGGGTGGAGAGGTCCCGCTCCTCGACGTCCGAGGTGTTCTGCGGGATGCCGTCCTTGGTGACCGTGATGCCGCCGTACTGGTTGGCGCTCGTGGGCACGGGGCCGGCCTCGGGGATCTTGGACTTGCTGTTCTGCCACATCACCAGCCCGATGATCAGCACGATGGCCAGCACCAGGGCCACGATGCCCAGGATCAGACCGAGGGGTCGACCGCTGTGGCGGCGCGCCTGGCGGTCGGCGATCTGCCGGGCCCGCTCTCGGGCGTCCGCCGGTGAGGAACCGGCATTGTTGTTCTTGGAAACCATGGGGGCCAGGTGTCCTTCCGTGGGGCGTGGCGGGGTGTCGACAACTCGTCCTCAGGGTACCCGGCCCGGAGGTCGCCCACGACTCAGCGGGCACCCAGGGGCCTCCCCGGAACGCGCCGCCCCTGCCCGGCGGTGGTACGCCCACTTAGGATGGAGGGAAACCAGCCGGTACGCGGGAAGGGAACCAGCATGAGTGCAGAACAGTCCATGGAAGAGGTGGCCGTCCCCCGGGACGGCTACGACTTCGTCGTGGTCTCCAACCGGCTCCCCGTGGACCGGGACGTGGCCGAGGACGGCAGCAGCACCTGGCGGCGCTCCCCCGGCGGCCTGGTCAGCGCGCTCGCCCCGGTCATGGCGCAGCGCGACGGCGCGTGGATCGGCTGGCACGGCGCCCCGGACGAGACCCTGGAGCCGTTCGACCACGACGTCTTCCACCTGGTTCCGGTGACGCTCAGCGAGCTGGAGGTCACCCGCTACTACGAAGGCTTCTCCAACGCCACGCTGTGGCCGCTGTACCACGATGTGATTGCACCCCCGGAGTTCCACCGCACGTGGTGGTACGCCTACCGACGCGTCAACGAGCGCTTCGCGCGCACGGCCGCCGAGACGGCCGCGCAGGGCGCCACCGTGTGGGTGCAGGACTACCAGCTGCAGCTCGTGCCGCGCATGCTGCGCCGGTTGCGCCCGGACGTGACCATCGGGTTCTTCAACCACATCCCGTTCCCTCCCACCGAGATCTTCTCCCAGCTGCCGTGGCGCCGGGCCGTGCTGGACGGGCTCACGGGCGCGGACCTCATCGGCTTCCAGCGTCCCGGGGACGCCCAGAACTTCCAGCGGTGCGCGCGCAAGTACCTGGGTGCGCAGTTCACCAAGGGCACCGCGGTGATGTCGGAGGACACCGCGGACGGCCAGGGGACCACCTGGACCGTGCACGCCGAGTCCTACCCCATCTCGATCGACGTGGACTCCATCCAGGAGCTCGCCGACGATCCCCAGGTCCAGGCGCGGGCGCGGGAGATCCGCGAGGAGCTCGGCAACCCCGAGACCATCTTCCTGGGAGTGGACCGGCTGGACTACACCAAGGGCATCCGGCACCGCATCAAGGCCTACGGGGAGCTGCTGCACGACGGCGAGATCACGGTGGAGGACTCCGTGCTGATCCAGGTGGCCAGCCCGTCCCGCGAGCGCGTGGACTCCTACCGCCAGTTGCGCGAGCTCGTGGAGGGCATGGTGGGCCGGATCAACGGCCAGCACGACACCATCTCGCACACCGCCATCCGCTACCTGCACCACGGGTACCCGTTCGAGGAGATGGTGGCGCTGTACCTCGCGGCGGACGTCATGCTCGTGACCGCGCTGCGGGACGGGATGAACCTCGTGGCCAAGGAGTACGTGGCCGCCCGCCGGGACCGCTCCGGCGCGCTCGTGCTGTCCGAGTTCACGGGTGCGGCCGAGCAGCTGAAGCAGGCCATCCTGGTCAACCCGCACGACATCGACGGTCTCAAGGAGGCCATCCTGCACGCGCGGGACATGCCCGCGACCGAGGCCCGCAAGCGGATGGCGTCCATGCGCCGCCAGGTCCTCACGCACGACGTCGTGGACTGGTCCCAGCGCTTCCTGGACGACCTCGCATCCCACGCCGGCGGCGCGGGCGGACCGGAGCACGACGCCGCACGGCCGGGTGACGCCCCGAGCGGAGCCGACCGTGGGTGACGGGGTCGAGGACGCGCTCGACGCCGCGGCGGAGGCCGAGAGCCTGCTCGTGGCACTGGACTTCGACGGCACCCTGGCTCCGTTCACCGAACGCCCCGAGGACTCGCGTCCCCTGCCCGCGGCCCGGGACGCCCTGGATGCCCTGGCACGGCTGCCCCGCACCACGGTGGCCGTGATCTCGGGGCGTCCTCTCGACTTCCTGCGCACCGTGGTGGATCCTGACCGCGCCATGGTGCTCTCGGGATCGCACGGTGCCGAGGTGGATCTCGGTGCGGCCCCCGGCGCGGACGGCGGCACCGAGATCGTCCTGGACCCGCAGCAGCGTGAGCTCCTGGCGCGTGCCGTGGCGGACACCGAGGCGATCGTGGCGCGCTACCCGGGCTCGCGGGCCGAGCACAAGCCCGCGGGCGTCGCGTTCCACACCCGCCCCATCGCCGATCCGGAGGTGGCGCAGCGCGCCCTGGCCGACATGAGGAACGCCTATGCCGCGGTGCCGGGGCTGCGCGTGACCCCGGGGCAGCAGGTGGTCGAGTGCTCGGTGCTCAGCGCCACCAAGGGCGACGGCCTCGACGCCATCCGCGCCGCGGTGCGCCCGGACGTCACGGTCTTCGCCGGGGACGACGACACGGACGAGGACGCCCTGGCCGTCCTGGGCCCTCGCGACGTGGGCATCAAGGTGGGCGCCAAGGACTCCGTGGCGCCGTGGCGCGTGGCGGATCCCGCGACCCTCGCCGAGGCACTCGCGGGCCTCGTGCGGCGTCGTGCTCGGGCCCTGGGCCACGCCGGCTGACATGGCCGACACCCAGCAGCCGGGAACCTCGGCCCCGGCGCACCCGCCGCGCGGCGTGTCCATCAGCACGGCATTCCCCGATCCCGGGCTGCTCGAGCTGCCGTGGGACGTGCCGCTCGAGAACTGGCCGCCCGAGGTGCTCGCCGCGTACCCGCGCGGGCTGTCCCGTCACGTGGTGCGCTTCGCCCGCGTGGGTGAGCGCGTGGTGGCGGTGAAGGAGACCACCGCGCACTACGCCCGGCGGGAGTACGGACTGCTGCGGAGGCTGCAGCGCATGGGAACCCCCTCGGTGGTCCCGGACTCGGTCGTCACGGACCGGTGCGCACCGGACGGTGAGCCGCTGCCGGCGGCCCTCGTGACCGACCACCTGAGCTTCTCGCTGCCCTACCGCGCGATCTTCGAGCAGGTTCCCTCCCCCGGGACCATCGAGCGTCTCGTGGACGCGCTGGCCCTGCTGATCGTGCAGCTGCACCTGTCCGGCTTCTACTGGGGGGACGTCTCGCTGTCCAACACGCTGTTCCGCCGGGACGCCGGGGAGTTCGCCGCCTACCTCGTGGACGCGGAGACCGGTGAGCTGCATCCCCGGCTCACGCGCGGGCAGCGGGAGTACGACATCGACCTCGCCCGCACCAACGTGGCCGGGGAGATCATGGACCTGCTGGCCGGTGAGCACATGCAGCAGCGGCTCTCGGAGGAGGGGGTGGACCCCGGGTCCGTGGACCCGTTCGTCGTCTCGGACCGGCTCGTGGAGACCTACAACGGCCTGTGGGAGGAGCTGACTGCGACCGAGGTGTTCTCCGTGGCGGAGCGCTGGCGCGTCCAGGCCAGGGTGGAGCGGCTCAACGACCTCGGATTCGACGTGGAGGAGGCCTCCCTGGACTCCGACGAGGCCGGCCGCGTGCACCTGCGTCCGAGGGTGGTGGAGCCCGGGCACCACAGCCGCAGGCTCCTGCACCTCACGGGACTGAACACCCAGGAGAACCAGGCCCGGCGGATCCTCACGGACATCGACCAGTTCGGTCACGCCCTGTACCCGGGTCTTCCCGAGGACCTCACGGCGCAGCTGTGGATGCGCGAGATCTTCGCGCCCATCATGTCCGCTGTCCCCGCCGAGCTGCACCGCAAGCGCGAACCTGCGCAGATCATCCACGAGGTCCTGGAGCACCGCTGGTTCATGTCGGAGAAGGCGGGCGAGGACGTGGCCACCGCGGCCGCGGCGCAGGACTACGTGAAGTCCTACCTGGCGCAGCGCCCGGACGAACGGGACGTCTTCTAGTCCTCGTCCGGGGGGACGCAGATCAGGTCGGTCACGGCCCGGTGCACGCGCTCTGTCCACTGCTCGTCCAGTGATCCGTACCGCGCCACGTGGGCGTACGCCGCACCCAGGATGAAGTCCACCACCATGTCCAGGTCCACGGAGGCCCGGATCAGCCCGCGGTCCCGGTCCCGCTGCAGCAGGGAACGCAGCGCATCCATCCGAGGGCGGACCACCGAGGAGCGCAGCACCTGGGCCGTCGCTGACCCGGGCTCCTGCAGCAGCGTGATCGCCACACCCAGGCCCATGTCCCGCAGCAGCAGCTCCACCGCCTCCGTGAGTGCCTGCTCCCACGTGGCGCCCTCCGGCAGGGAGCCCGCCGCCGCGGCCGTGTGCCTGAGGGCCGCCTCGAGCAGCTGAGGACTGTTGTCGTAGCGCCGGTAGATCGAGGTCTTGGCCACGCCTGTGAGTGCCGAGACCGCCTCGATCGTCACCCGCTGCGGACCACCCTCCCGGAGCAGGCGCAGTGCCCCGGTCACAATCCTGCGGTCGGTCCGGGCCGTGCGGGGGTCCACGGACTCACTCGCGACGGCCTGCGGGTCCGGCTCGGGGGGCGACGGGCGCGATGCTGGAGCACTGGCGCTGTCGGTCACGGGGCTCCTCCGGGTGTCGGTGCGGATGGTTCACAGGCAGTGGACGGGTGATTCACGGGCGGTGGGCGTCCCGCCCTCGGTCCGTGGGCGGGACGCGGTGCAGGCTCGGGGAGCGCCCGCTCCGCCGCAGACGGGAGCGGGCGGCGTCGTCCGCCACGGCAGGCCACCAGGACCACCGCACCCCACCCGCGCGGCGGGCACCGGCCCACCGGGCGCGCCGCCGCACCACGTGGCCGACCACGCACCCCCGCCGGAGGCGACGCCGCCACCTCGTGGGCATCCGTGGCCCGCCCGGTCCAGGGCGTGGCCCGCCCGGCCCGGGGCAGCAGACTGCGGACCCCCTCCGCGCAGCTCCCCGCAGGTCAGCCCGCAGGTCCACTCAACGCTACGCCTACCGTAGTGTATCTTGGGGGCATGCTTACCGCTCTCGTGACCGGTGGGACGTCAGGCATCGGTGCCGCGTTCGCACGCTCCCTCGCCCGCAGGGGCTTCAACCTGATCCTGGTCGCACGGGACGAGGACCGCCTCGCCCGCACGGCGAACGACCTCACTGACGAGCACGGCATCCACGTCGAGACCGTGGGGGCCGATCTGGCCGTCGCGGAGGACCTCGCCAGGGTCGCGCGGCGCGTCGAGGACCCCGACCGCCCGGTCGACATGGTGGTCAACAACGCGGGCTTCTCCGTCAAGACTCCCTACGCGGACGAGGACTTCAGCCGGCACGAGATGGGGTTCGACGTCATGTGCGCCGCAGTGGCGCGCCTCTCCGGCGCGGCGGCCCGCGCGATGACCGCCCGTGGAACGGGGTGGGTCGTCAACGTGTCGAGCGTCTCCGGATACGTCACCATGGGCGAGTACTCCGCAATCAAGGCCTACGCCACGAACATGACCGAGTCCCTGGCCGTGGAGCTGCACGGCACGGGAGTCCAGGTCACTGCCCTGCTGCCGGGATGGGTCCGCACCGAGTTCCACAGCCGCGCGGGCATCGCCGGCTCCTCGATCCCCGACTTCATGTGGCTGGACGCGGACCGCCTGGCGGAGGAGGCCCTCGCGGACATCGCGCGGGGCAAGGTCATCTCCATCCCCACGCTGCGCTACAAGGTCATGGCCACCACCATGCGCCACCTTCCCCGTCCCGCTGTCCGCTGGGTCTCCCGTCAGATCTCGGGAATCCGACGCCGCGAGATCCAGGCCTGATCCCGTGTCGCGTTCCCAGGAACCTGCCGAGAACGACTCCGCCAAGCCGGCACGCCCCCGAAAGGCCAGGGAACCGCAGCCCCGCCCCCGGGTGCTGGACTCCCTCGAGGGCTCCGCCGGACAGCCGGAGCCCCCTCCCCCGGCTCCCCCTGCGGAGTCCGCTGAACTGACCGCGGCCCACTACACCCACCCGGTGCGGCGTCTCGCGCGCAGAGTCGCGCAGACCGTCTTCTTCCGCGGCATGGTGAACCGCACGATCACCCGCACCAACCTGGTGGACCCGGCGGCGTACGGGGTCAAGGGCACGTGCGTGGTGGTCGCCAACCACTCGAGCCACCTGGACGCCCCGCTGGTCATGAGTGGAGTGCCGCACTACATCTCCCGCGACCTGGCCACGGGCGTGGCCGCCGACTACTTTTTCACGGCGTGGCACAAGAAGTTCTTCACCCAGCTCGTGTTCAACGCGTTTCCCGTGGACCGGCGCGGCGAGGGTGCCAATCGAGGTCTGTCCAAGAAGCTGCTCGCGGCGGGCATCCCCCTGCTGATCTTCCCCGAGGGCACCCGCTCGAAGACCGGCAAGATGGCACCGTTCCAGATCGGAGCGGCGTCGCTTGCCCTGTCCACCCAGGTGCCCGTGGTGCCCGTGGCCCTCATCGGCGCGCACGAGGCCATGCCCCGGGGGGCCAACTGGCCGCGCCGCGGTCGTCCGCCCGTGGTCGTGGCCGTGGGCGCACCGCTGCGCGCGCGGAGCAACGAGAACGCCATCGGCTTCAACGAGCGGATCGAAGCCGCCGTGCGGGCGCTGTACGCCGCGAACCGGCACCACATCCGGGACTGACGGCCAGAGCTGGGCCCGCGCCGAACCTCAGGACCCCGGCCGTTGCGAGGTGTGCCGACGCGCCGTCTCGGCATACCAGTCGAGGACGGCCGGATCTTCCACCGTGGCCCGGTTCAGGCTGCTCGGATCCGCGCCCTGGAACAGCTTCTTCACCGGGATCTCCAGCAGCTTGCCCGTGCGTGTGCGCGGCACCGCCGGCGCCTCGATGATCTCGTCCGGCACGTACCGCGGCGAGACCTGCTCGCGGATGGCGGCCACGATGCGCTGCTCCAGATCCTCCGTAAGCCGGGTGCCCGGTTCAGGAACCACGAACAGCGGCATGTAGTAGTCCCCGCCGACCAGTTCGGCACCGATCACCATGGACGTCGCAACGCCCGCCACGCGGTCCACCACGTGGGTGAGATCAGCGGAGCCCATCCGGATGCCTCCGCGGTTGATCGTGGAGTCCGAGCGGCCGTGCACGATGAACGGCCCCTCGGACAGCTGGGTCACCCAGTCCCCCTGACGCCAGACCCCGGGGAACATGTCGAAGTAGGCCTCGCGGTAACGCGAGCCGTCCGGGTCGTTCCAGAACCCCACGGGCATGCTCGGCATGGGCGTGGTGATCACCAGCTCCCCCACCTCGTCCCACACACGCTCACCGCGGGAGTTCCAGGACTCGGCGGCCACACCGAGGTACGGCCCCATGATCTCGCCCCGGTACACCGGCTGGTACGGGTTGGTCCCGATGAACGCGCTGGTGACGTCCGTTCCCCCGGAGTCCGAACCCAGCCGCACGGTGGAGGAGACCGACTCGTACACCCAGTCCCACGTGGCCTCCGGCAACGGGGATCCCGTCACCAGGATGGAGCGCAGCGCGGAGAAGTCCAGTCGAACGTTCGGCACCACACCCGCCCTCTGCACCATGGACAGCACCCCTGCGCCGGTGCCGAAGAACGTGGCCCGGTTCCGTGCGGCGAGCTCCAGCGACTTCTCGGGGCCCCCGAACGTGGGTGACCCGTCGTAGGTGATGATGCGGGCTCCGGTCAGGAGGATTCCCACCAGCATGTTCCACACCATCCACGTGGTGGCCACGGCGTAGTAGGCCACGTCATCCGGCCCGAGACCCGCGTGCAGACCGAGTGCCTTGCAGAACTCCAGCACCACTCCCCCGTGGGAGTGGACAATCCCTTTTGGTTTACCCGTGGTCCCCGAGGAGTAGAGGATCCACAGGGGGTGCTCGAAAGGAACCTGCTCGTAGCACGGTTCCGCAGGCTCTCCCAGGATGTTCGACAGGCGCAGGGCGCTGTCAGGCAGCGGTCCCACATCCCCATCCCCCATCTGGTCAACCACAATCAATTGCTCTACCGAGGGCAAGACACCCAGCAGCGACTCGTAGGACCCCGTCATGTCCCGCACGGTGCCCCCGAACTCGTAGCCGTCCACCACGAACAGCACCTTGGGCTCGATCTGGGCAAACCGGTCTGCCACCCCCGCCGGCCCGAAATCGGTGTTCACCACCGACCACACGGCACCCACGGACGCCGTGGCGAGCAGGGCCACCACGGTCTCCGGGATGTTCGGGAGCACCCCAGCTACGCGATCGCCTCGCTCCACTCCGAGGTCCCGCAGGCGGCTCGCGAGCGAGGCAACTCGGGCTTCCAGATCGGCCCAGGTCCACTCGACCGGAGGACGCGTCTCGTGCTCTCCGATGACCGCGACGTCATGTGGCGAGACCCTTGCCCACCGCAGGCTGTTCTCGGCATAGTTCAACCGGGCCCCGGGAAACCACTCGGCCCCGGACATGGCATCGGACCTGAGGGCACACTCCCCCGGTGACGACGCCACAATGTCGAAGTGCTCCCACACCGCTTGCCAGAACCCGCCCAGGTCGCTGACGGACCACTCGTGCAGGGACGTGAACCCCGGAAGGCTGAGACCGCGGGATTCCTCGACCCACCGGGCAAAGCCCGCCATCCGTGAATCACGAACCGCCTCCGGCGAAGGCTGCCACAGGGGGGCTCTGCTGTTCTCGCGTTCTCGTGCCGTCATCGGATCAACAGTCCTCTCGCTCACGGTGACCCACCACGTGGGATGGTGCTCGAAACCTACCAGGTGGCGTGTCTCACAGGCGGGAGGACCAGAACTTCAGACGTCCCCACCGCCGGTGGAGCGAAGAGGCGAGCAGCAAGGGAAGCCGTGAGAAGCACCGGGTCGGCTCACTCTGGTGGACACGCGGGCTCTCGGAACATGCAACGACTGTCAGGAGCAGGAGCCCGGCATGGACCGCCAGCGGCACGTGAAGCCACGGCGCACGGTGCAACGCCATGGACCTGAGGAGCGCGGCACGGTGCGCGGCACGTGGGCGGCGGCCCAGCCACCAACCGGTTCGGGGCCGATGCCGAGGGGCGGTAGCGGCCAGAGGCCGGTCGCGGCGTGAGAGTCTGGGGCGAGCCGCGGTGTCCGGGCACGGATCCTGGGATCGCGGCGATCCGTTGTCGGCCCCGAGGCGTCTGCGCAGTGGCGGCTGGTGGGGGAATGCTTGTTAAATGTGGGGAGGCCCCACCTGGTCCACTCGGTGTGAGTGGTCCTGGTGGGGCCTCAACCCATCCTACGTTGATTCCGGCGGTGACTTACTCTCCCAC
>NZ_KV807502.1:0-5143 GCF_001812045.1 Kocuria sp. HMSC066H03 | reverse complement strand
GTGGTGGGTGGTTTCTGTTGAATTTTTTGACGGAGAGTTTGATCCTGGCTCAGGACGAACGCTGGCGGCGTGCTTAACACATGCAAGTCGAACGCTGAAGCTTGGTGCTTGCACTGGGTGGATGAGTGGCGAACGGGTGAGTAATACGTGAGTAACCTGCCCTTGACTCTGGGATAAGCCTGGGAAACTGGGTCTAATACTGGATACGACATGTCACCGCATGGTGGTGTGTGGAAAGGGTTTTACTGGTTTTGGATGGGCTCACGGCCTATCAGCTTGTTGGTGGGGTAATGGCTCACCAAGGCGACGACGGGTAGCCGGCCTGAGAGGGTGACCGGCCACACTGGGACTGAGACACGGCCCAGACTCCTACGGGAGGCAGCAGTGGGGAATATTGCACAATGGGCGAAAGCCTGATGCAGCGACGCCGCGTGAGGGATGACGGCCTTCGGGTTGTAAACCTCTTTCAGCACGGAAGAAGCGAAAGTGACGGTACGTGCAGAAGAAGCGCCGGCTAACTACGTGCCAGCAGCCGCGGTAATACGTAGGGCGCAAGCGTTGTCCGGAATTATTGGGCGTAAAGAGCTCGTAGGCGGTTTGTCGCGTCTGCTGTGAAAGCCCGGGGCTTAACCCCGGGTGTGCAGTGGGTACGGGCAGACTTGAGTGCAGTAGGGGAGACTGGAATTCCTGGTGTAGCGGTGAAATGCGCAGATATCAGGAGGAACACCGATGGCGAAGGCAGGTCTCTGGGCTGTTACTGACGCTGAGGAGCGAAAGCATGGGGAGCGAACAGGATTAGATACCCTGGTAGTCCATGCCGTAAACGTTGGGCACTAGGTGTGGGGAACATTCCACGTTTTCCGCGCCGTAGCTAACGCATTAAGTGCCCCGCCTGGGGAGTACGGCCGCAAGGCTAAAACTCAAAGGAATTGACGGGGGCCCGCACAAGCGGCGGAGCATGCGGATTAATTCGATGCAACGCGAAGAACCTTACCAAGGCTTGACATACACCGGACCGGGCCAGAGATGGTCTTTCCCCCTTGTGGGGCTGGTGTACAGGTGGTGCATGGTTGTCGTCAGCTCGTGTCGTGAGATGTTGGGTTAAGTCCCGCAACGAGCGCAACCCTCGTTCTATGTTGCCAGCACGTGATGGTGGGGACTCATAGGAGACTGCCGGGGTCAACTCGGAGGAAGGTGGGGATGACGTCAAATCATCATGCCCCTTATGTCTTGGGCTTCACGCATGCTACAATGGCCAGTACAATGGGTTGCGATGCCGCGAGGTGGAGCTAATCCCAAAAAGCTGGTCTCAGTTCGGATCGTGGTCTGCAACTCGACCACGTGAAGTCGGAGTCGCTAGTAATCGCAGATCAGCAACGCTGCGGTGAATACGTTCCCGGGCCTTGTACACACCGCCCGTCAAGTCACGAAAGTTGGTAACACCCGAAGCCGGTGGCCTAACCCTTGTGGGGGGAGCCGTCGAAGGTGGGACCGGCGATTGGGACTAAGTCGTAACAAGGTAGCCGTACCGGAAGGTGCGGCTGGATCACCTCCTTTCTAAGGAGCACAGTGGCTGGCCGTGTGGCCGGCGCCCACGATCCTCACCGTTGTGGTGGGGGTGTGGTTGATGCTCATGGGTGGAATATCAGCAAGCGGACACGCTGCTCCCTGACACGGGAACACGACCGGGCACAGTCCTGGTGGTGGTGTTGGGGTGGTGGTGTGGTGGCACATTGTTGGGTTGTCGATCAACACGCTGGTGTTGGTTGGTTTCCCGCAGCACCACGAAGCTGGGACGGTTGTTCTGGTGGGGTGGTGCTGGTGGGTTGTTGTTTGTCAACTACATAGTGGACGCGAGCATCTTTGACGCCGCGCACCCTGTTGGGGTGTGTGGTGTGTTCTTTGATGATTTATTTGTGTTGTGTGGCGTATAAGTTGTTACGAGCACACGGTGGATGCCTTGGCATCAGGAGCTGATGAAGGACGTGGAAATCTGCGATAAGCCTCGGGGAGCTGATAAACGAGCTGTGATCCGAGGGTCTCCGAATGGGGTAACCCGGCTGCGTGTTATGCGTAGTCACTCGTATCTGAATTCATAGGGTGCGAGGAGGAACGTGGGGAAGTGAAACATCTCAGTACCCATAGGAAGAGAAAACAACAGTGATTCCGTGAGTAGTGGCGAGCGAAAGCGGATGGTGGCTAAACCGGTTGTGTGTGATACCTGGCGAGGGTTGCATGATCGGGGTTGTGGGATGCGTTGTTCCTGGGGTCGCCACCCTGGGCGCTGTGGCGTGGTGGTAGTCGAACTGGTGGTGAGTGCCAGACCGTAGGGGGTGTGAGTCCCGTAGACGAAACTGTCATTGTCGTGGTGTGACGTTCTCCCGAGTAGCACGGGGCCCGTGAAATCTCGTGTGAATCTGCCAGGACCACCTGGTAAGCCTGAATACTTCCTGATGACCGATAGCGGATCAGTACCGTGAGGGAATGGTGAAAAGTACCCCGGGAGGGGAGTGAAATAGTACCTGAAACCGTGTGCTTACAAGCCGTTGGAGCCTTTAGGGGTGACAGCGTGCCTTTTGAAGAATGAGCCTGCGAGTTAGTGTTACGTCGCGAGATTAACCCGTGTGGGGTAGTCGTAGCGAAAGCGAGTCTGAATAGGGCGTTGTGAGTGGCGTGATCTAGACCCGAAGCGGGGTGATCTACCCATGGCCAGGTTGAAGCGCGTGTAAGAGCGCGTGGAGGACCGAACCCACTTCAGTTGAAAATGGAGGGGATGAGCTGTGGGTAGGGGTGAAAGGCCAATCAAACTCCGTGATAGCTGGTTCTCCCCGAAATGCATTTAGGTGCAGCGTTGCGTGTTGCTTGCTGGAGGTAGAGCTACTGGATGGCTGATGGGCCCTACAAGGTTACTGACGTCAACCAAACTCCGAATGCCAGTCAAGTTGAGCGTGGCAGTGAGACTGTGGGGGATAAGCTTCATAGTCGAAAGGGAAACAGCCCAGACCATCAACTAAGGCCCCTAAGCGTGTGCTAAGTGGGAAAGGATGTGGAGTTGCTTAGACAACCAGGAGGTTGGCTTAGAAGCAGCCACCCTTGAAAGAGTGCGTAATAGCTCACTGGTCAAGTGATTCCGCGCCGATAATGTAGCGGGGCTCAAGTACACCGCCGAAGTTGTGGCATGACACCGTATAGCTGAGCCGTTTGTGGTTGAGGTGGTGTTGTGGGTAGGGGAGCGTCGTTGGGGTAGTGAAGCTGCGGGGTGACCCAGTGGTGGAACCTCAACGAGTGAGAATGCAGGCATGAGTAGCGATAGACGGGTGAGAAACCCGTCCGCCGGATGATCAAGGGTTCCAGGGTCAAGCTAATCTGCCCTGGGTGAGTCGGGACCTAAGGCGAGGCCGACAGGCGTAGTCGATGGACAACGGGTTGATATTCCCGTACCGACGAAGAACCGACCCTACTGAACCGGGGATACTAACCACCCGAACCACCATGACCGTGTGCCCTTGTGGTACGCGGGGTGTGTGGGGAGCGTGGGACCTGATCCGGGGAGGTAAACGTGTTAACAGGTGTGACGCAGGAAGGTAGCCGAGCCAGGCGATGGTTGTCCTGGTCTAAGCATGTAGGGTGACCCGTTGGTAAATCCGCGGGTTGTGTGCCTGAGATGTGATGGGACTCTCTTAGGTGAGGGAATTCGGTGATCCTATGCTGCCAAGAAAAGCATCGACGTGAGGTTCTAGTCGCCCGTACCCCAAACCGACACAGGTGATCAGGTAGAGAATACTAAGGCGTTCGAGAGAATCATGGTTAAGGAACTCGGCAAAATGCCCCCGTAACTTCGGGAGAAGGGGGGCCCTGTCTGGTGAGCACACGTGCTGTGTGAGCTGGGTGGGGTCGCAGAGGCTAGGGGGAAGCGACTGTTTATCAAAAACACAGGTCCGTGCGAAGTCGTAAGACGATGTATACGGACTGACTCCTGCCCGGTGCTGGAAGGTTAAGAGGACCTGTTAGACCCTTGGGTCGAAGCGGAGAATTTAAGCCCCAGTAAACGGCGGTGGTAACTATAACCATCCTAAGGTAGCGAAATTCCTTGTCGGGTAAGTTCCGACCTGCACGAATGGAGTAACGACTTCCCTACTGTCTCAACCATGAACTCGGCGAAATTGCAGTACGAGTAAAGATGCTCGTTTCGCGCAGCAGGACGGAAAGACCCCGAGACCTTTACTATAGTTTGGTATTGGTGTTCGGTGTGGCTTGTGTAGGATAGGTGGGAGACTGTGAAGCTATCACGCTAGTGGTGGTGGAGTCGTTGTTGAAATACCACTCTGGTCACTCTGGACATCTAACTTCGGCCCGTGATCCGGGTCAGGGACAGTGCCTGATGGGTAGTTTAACTGGGGCGGTTGCCTCCTAAAGAGTAACGGAGGCGCCCAAAGGTTCCCTCAGCCTGGTCGGCAATCAGGTGTTGAGTGTAAGTGCACAAGGGAGCTTGACTGTGAGAGTGACAGCTCGAGCAGGGACGAAAGTCGGGACTAGTGATCCGGCGGTACATTGTGGAATGGCCGTCGCTCAACGGATAAAAGGTACCTCGGGGATAACAGGCTGATCTTGCCCAAGAGTCCATATCGACGGCATGGTTTGGCACCTCGATGTCGGCTCGTCGCATCCTGGGGCTGGAGTTGGTCCCAAGGGTTGGGCTGTTCGCCCATTAAAGCGGTACGCGAGCTGGGTTCAGAACGTCGTGAGACAGTTCGGTCCCTATCCGCTGCGTGCGTTGGAAATTTGTGGAGGCCTGTCCTTAGTACGAGAGGACCGGGACGGACGAACCTCTGGTATGTCAGTTGTTCCGCCAGGAGCATCGCTGATTAGCTACGTTCGGGATTGATAACCGCTGAAAGCATCTAAGCGGGAAGCTTGCTCCGAGATGAGATTTCCTAACCCCTTTGAGGGGTGTGAGGTGCCCAGTAGACGACTGGGTTGATAGGCCAGGTGTGGAAGCGTTGCAAGGCGTGGAGCTGACTGGTACTAATACACCGAAGACTTATACACACACAAACAGTCATCAAGTGTGGTGTTCGCGTTCACTATGTGGTTGACCACCAACAACCCCCACCCCACGGGAGGACACGCAACCCGGGCCCGA